>NZ_SLUI01000007.1 GCF_004339805.1 Anaerospora hongkongensis
GGTCGGTAACCTTTTCAGTGAGTCTTGAGACTCAGCTAGTAACATGCCCTTTTAGGGCTTAATCAAGCCACCCGTTTTACGGGTGGTTAGTGACTATTGTGCTTAAATCAATTGATAAAACAACTCGTGTTTGGAACAGTGAAAATAGAGTTTACCATGACCTTGTTTCGGCAGGCGGAATTGCATATTCCATTCCGGATACTGCTTGATCAGGGAGACTCTGTCCCCCGTTACATAAGCAGCGAAAGACAGGTAATGCTCTTTATGCATTTCATGGCAAGAGGAAATAAACAATTCATCTTCCATGGGCTCGATAGTCAACATATGATTTTCATCGGCTTTGGCCGCAGTTAATGGTTCCAGTTTTTTACCGCAGCAGGAGATATTCGCATCGCCCGTTGCTGTCAGCAGATTATTACACTGCGGGCAGACAAAGAATTTTAGTTTCTTCATATTTCCTCCAACAGTTTCGTTTAATTCGATTTTGCCTGACAGGATATCCTCAATGTTGACGCCAAGGGCTTGTGCCAGCTCCGGAAGCAGTGATACATCCGGACAGCCGAGACCGCGCTCCCATTTGCTGATCGCTTTATCGCTGATATTCATTACATCGGCCAGTTGTTTCTGGGTCATCGCTTTTTCTTTGCGCAAATTGAAGATTAACTTACCGGTTTTCTCGCAATCCATTGTTATCACCTCCGAAGCTTAGTTTAAAGGATAATGCCAGGGCTTTCAATAAACGAACCGTAGAGTGCGGTTGAAAAATGCGAACAGCTTAACGGGGAATATAGGTCTAGTATACAGGAAAATCCTGCGGCTATACCATTTGCAGGGCAAGAAAAAACACTGGCGTACCAGTGTTTTTTTGTTAACGCCGCTTGCCAAAAATGCGCAGTAAATAAAGAAAGAGATTAATAAAGTCGAGATATAAAGTCAGGGCACCAAGCACGGCAAATTTTCCTACCATTTCTTCATCGTCAAGACTATAGGCCATTTCCTTCAGCCGCTGCGTATCATAAGCGGTCAAGGCGACGAAGATCAGCACGCCGGCATAGGTGAGCAGCCACATAAGCGTAGAGCTTTGCAAAAACACATTGACCAGCGTTGCAATGACAAGGCCGATTACCGACATGAAGAGAATACTGCCCCATCTGCTTAAGTCGGCTTTCGTCAGATAACCATAAGCTGACATGGCACCAAAGGTACCGGCAGTAATAAAGAAGACGTTGGCAATGGAAGAATAAGTGTATAGCAGGAAGATGGATGCCAGGGTGAGTCCGTTCAAAGACGCATAGACAAAGAATAAAAAGCTCGCTGCCGTTGCACTGAGTGACTGAATGGAACGGCTCAACACGAACACGATCCCCAAATTGGCCAGCAGCAAACCATAGAATACCAGCTTACTGCCAAAGATCACACTCAGCAGCCACGGGGAATGCGCGGTATAATACGCGAGAATGCCTGTTGCCAAGAGGCCGGAGGTCATCCAGCCGTACACCTGCATAAAGAAGCTTTGCACCAGGGCAAGAGTTTTCGTATTACCCGCATAGGGAGAAGGGGTATGTTGCATTTGTATGACCAACTCCTTCAACTATATTTGGATGAATTTACTATACTACAGGGGAGTTGATCTGGCAATGCGGCTAGTTGTACTAAAACAGGCTTATTTATCCTGGGGAAAGCTGAAAAAATCGGGCAAGTCCGCCGGTGAGGAGGCAAACTTTTCGCTTACCATCTGGATAAATAACTGAGCAGCCTTAGAGATGTAGGCATTTTTCTGCACGGCTATGCACATCGTCCAATAAGGGGAATATTCCTCATCGATAAAATAGTAGTCAGGATAATAATTGCCTGGAAATATCGCGAGATACTGGCGGGGAACTAACGTTACACCAATACCTTCGCAAGCGAGCCGTCTGGCAGTCTCGTAGCTTTTTGTCGTTAACGCAATATTGGGGCTGATATTGGCCTTATTTAAAATCAGGTCGGTAATCTGCCTGATTTTTTGTTCGGGATTTAACATAATAAAGGGTTCGTTTGCCCACAACAGAAGATCGGTTTTGAGAAATTCCTTCTCAGGCTGCTGTACGGCATACGAACGCAGCGGATGATCTTTTTTGGTTACCAGCACCAGGGGATCTTTAAATAACGGATAAATATCCGTAGTCAAATGATGAGTATGTTCCTGAAAGGGCAAGGTATGCATAATGGCAAAATCAATTTCGCCCGAGGCCAGTGCCCGGTCTAATTCGGTGGAATTCTTTTCAATAATAACTACCTCAATATTGGGACAACGCCGTCTAAAGGCTGGTAAAACAACGGGCAGGATATGCGTGGCCAGGTACACGGTAATGCCAATAATAATGCGGCCTTTCTTGAGATTATTAATGTCGCTGACTTCAATTTCGAAATCACTGTAGATCTTTAAGATATCTGTTGCAATTTGATAATACCGCTCGCCTGCGAATGTCAGCAGCAGGCCGTTACTCGTGCGTTTAAACAATTTTGTACCAAGATTTAATTCGATTTTTTGCATACAGACACTTAAAGAAGGCTGCGATAAGAATAATTTTTGAGCAGCTTTGGAGAGGCTTTTTTCATCGGCTACTGTTTTAAAATATAATAGCTCACGCTCTGTCATTCGGTGCAGCTCCTTTGCATTATGGAATATAGAAAAAAGCTATACATGCTATTAAGGATTAAGTATTTGTTTATAGGATACCCCTATTATATAATCAGAGTCGGAGAATAACAAGAATATTCTAAAACCCGAAAAAATAGCACCAATACCACCATGCAAAGGATGATAAAATGGTCAACTTATATGACACCGGAGTGTATGTATTGAATGGCAGAGAGGTTGTCCGCGCTGACCAGCATGCTGCTGCCATTATTAAACAGAAAACAGGTAAAGAAATTACGCAGGCCGAGGCACGAAAAGGAACCATTTCGTATTCAATTCTTAACTCCCATAATACCTCGGCTGAGGAAAGTACCCTCAAATTAAAATTTGATACCTTAACATCGCATGACATTACCTATGTTGGCATTATTCAAACCGCCAGGGCCAGCGGTATGTCCGAATTTCCCGTACCCTATGTGCTGACGAACTGTCATAACAGCTTGTGTGCTGTCGGGGGTACGATTAATGAAGATGATCACATGTTTGCCCTGTCAGCTGCGCAAAAATACGGCGGCATTTATGTACCGACCAATATAGCCGTTATCCATTCCTACAACCGGGAAATGATGGCCAAATGCGGCCGGATGATTTTAGGCTCTGACAGCCATACCCGCTATGGTGCTCTTGGTACCATGGGAGTCGGCGAAGGCGGCGGTGAGCTTGCCAAGCAGCTGCTGAAGAAAACCTATGATGTTGCTGCACCGCAAGTAATCGGCATTTATCTGACAGGCAAGCCCCAGCCCGGCGTAGGGCCGCAGGACGTTGCCCTCAGCATCATTGGCAAAGTTTATGCCAATGGCTATGTTAAAAATAAGGTTATGGAATTCATTGGTGACGGTGTCGCGCATCTTCCCATCGAATACCGCAATGGCATCGATGTGATGACAACGGAGACTACCTGCTGGAGCTCGATCTGGTGTACCGACGAGAAGGTGCAGGAGTATTACGCCATACATGGCAGACCGGAAGATTATGCCACACTAGAGCCAGGTGCTATTGCTTATTATGACGGCTTAGTGTATGTAGACCTTGCTGCTGTTAAGCCTACTATTGCTATGCCATTTCACCCCAGCAACATTTATACGATTGAAGAATTGAAAGCCAATCCTATAGATATCATGCATAAAGTACAAACAGAAGCGCGTGAGCAGTTTGACAATCCCAATTTGACCTTTGATCTTACTAGCAAAGTACGCAACGGTGAGATTTATGTGGATCAGGGTATAGTTGCCGGCTGTTCGGGCGGAACCTATGACAATGTCGTTGCTGCTGCCAACATTCTGGAAGGTCACAGCACCGGTAATGGCGCGTTTAGCATGAGTGTATACCCTGGCAGCCAGCCTGCTTATAGCGAACTGGTGAAAAACGGTACCATTGCCTCCTTGATGGATGCAGGCGTTATTATTCGTGAAGCCTTCTGTGGTCCCTGTTTTGGTGCCGGTGATACGCCTGCTAATCAGGAATTTTCCATTCGGCATACAACCCGCAATTTCCCTAACCGGGAAGGCTCCAAACCAAATGAAGGCCAAATTTCGTATGTGGCATTGATGGACGCCCGCTCGATTGCTGCAACAGCGAAAAACGGCGGCCGACTTACAGCTGCAACTGAACTGGACGTTACGTACCACACACCGGTATATACCTTTAGCAAAAGCATTTACGACAAACGGGTCTATAACGGTGTAGGACGAGCAGAACCGGCGGTTGAGCTGCAATTCGGCCCCAATATCAAGGACTGGCCGGTGATTCCCCAACTGACCGAGAATCTCTTATTGAAGGTAGTCAGTTATATTACGGACCCGGTTACGACTACAGATGAACTAATTCCTTCGGGCGAAACCTCCTCTTTCCGTTCTAACCCGCTGCTGTTGGCTGAATTTACCTTAAGCCGGAAGGATCCCGGCTATGTAAAAAAAGCCAAAGAGGTTCAGCATTATGAACAGCTGAGAACAGAACAGAATGCAGAGCTTCTGACCAGTGAGTTACAGGACGTTTACGCTAAAATTAAAACGATTACGGGCTGTGAAACCATCGATCCCTACCAGGTAGGGATTGGCAGTACCATTTTTGCCAACAAGCCAGGTGATGGTTCGGCCAGAGAGCAGGCTGCCTCCTGTCAGCGCGTGCTGGGAGCATGGGCTAATCTTGCCAAAGAATATGCAACCAAACGTTACCGTTCCAATCTCATCAACTGGGGAATGATTCCTTTTCTGGTGCCGGGAGAACCGGTATTTACCAAAGACAGCTATCTTTTTATTCCAAACTTACGCAGTGCCATAGCAGAAGGGGCAGCTCAAATCACAGCCTATGTGATTGATGATGGCCCGGTTAAGGAATGCAGCCTGTCGGTGGGGGAACTTACCAGTGATGAAAAAGAAATTATCACTGCCGGATGTTTGATTAATTATTACAAGTAGGGAGGGGAAGTACTGATGATAACTGCAATCGCCTATACACTCATTGCCGTCTTTATGGTTCTCATTATGAAAAAGAAACTGACACCCTTTGTTGCCCTTGCGGTTGTTCCTATTCTTTTTGGCATGGCTGGTGCCGCGATGGGATACTGGTCAGCTGATATTGGCAAGTTTGCCCTCGATGGGTTAAAAACAACTTCTGTTACTGCTATTATGCTGCTATTTGCCGTACTGTTTTTTACAACGATGATTGATGCGGGATTGTTTGATCCCCTTTCCAATTCCATGATCCGTTTTGCCAAAGGCGATCCGTTGAAAGTAATGGTTGCCACTGTTTTGTTATCGGCAGGCGTATCCTTTAATGGAGATGGGACTTCGACGATGATTATTGTCTGTTCAGCACTAGTGCCGATCTATAAAAAGCTCAAGATGAAAATGCTTGATCTGGCTGTGCTGACAATTCTTGCTCATTCGATTATGAATCTTCTGCCCTGGGGCGGACCTACGGCCAGGGTAATTGTGGCGTTAGGCCTGAATGAAGCGGAAGTACTGCGCGGTCTCGTGCCGATAATGGTTGTTGCCGAGATTTATGTCCTGATTGTTGCCGTATTCATGGGACTCAGTGAGAGAAAACGCTTAGGCGTTACAGAGCTTAGTGAGGCCCAGCTTAATGAAATGCTGACAATTGCTGATCCTGAAATTCAAGATATTCGCCGTCCTAAAATGGTTTGGATCAATTTGCTGATCGTGGTAGCAGCGATTGCCCTGCTGATCGAAGGATCCATTAAATCGGTTATTATTTTCCTCGTTGGCACAACGCTTGCCCTGCTGGTTAACTATCCGAATATTAAAGATCAGCGCGCCCGTATTGAAGCGAATGCGCCGGATGCTTTGCAGGTCAGTCTGGTTATTATCAGTGCCGGTATTTTTATGGGGATACTCAACGGTACAGGAATGGCAGATGCCATTTCCAAAAGCATGGCAACTGTTATTCCGCCAAGCCTGGGCAAATACTGGGGTCTGTTTACCGGCCTGATTTCCTGTGCGGGAACTGTTTTCTTAAGTAATGACGCTTTTTACTACGGTGTACTGCCGGTCCTGGCGAAGGCCGGTTACAATTACGGCTTTACCCCGATGCAGCTGGGATTTGCGTCTTTATACGGTCAAGCTTTTCACTTATTAAGTCCGCTGGTTCCTTTCATCTATGTCCTGCTGCGGATGACGGATGTTGATATGTGGGAATGGCAGAAAAAGAGTGCATTAATTGGCGGTATTGGCATCTTCATTATCTATGTTGTAGTTGGCAGCATCGTGGGATTATGCCCGATCTCTCTATAAAGTTTTGAAAAAGCGGTATGAGACGCAGTTCGTCTCATACCGCTTTCAAGTAAAGATGCCTGGGTTTAGAAAAAGAGCACTTTCCCGCTTTTCATACAATACATGGCACCAATGATTTTAAGCCGGCCTGTTGAGATGGCTTGCTGCAAAAGCGGACTGGTTGTGAGCCTGTTAATGCTTAGATAGACGTTATTAACAATGGCATTTGTCAGTAGATTGCCACATTGGGTTCTCGCCGCTCTTACGGCAGGCTGTATTGCGTCAATAACTTCCTGGATCTGGCCGGGCTGCGGATAACCGGCGACTGCTGCCTCGACTGCCCCGCAATCCTGATGGCCCAGAACCGCGACAAGCCTCACGCCGAGATACTTAACCGCGTATTCAAGGCTGCCGAGAGCGATGCTGTCTACCACTTGACCGGCAGTTCTTACAACAAAAATATCGCCCAGCCCTTGGTCGAATATGATTTCCGGCGGTACCCGTGAATCAGAACAACTCATAATGGCGGCAAAGGGGAAGTGACCTCTGGTTAATTCCCGCCTTCTGTCAGCGCCGGTATCGCCATAGGCGTATCTTTCTGTCACATAGCGCCGGTTGCCATGCATTAGTTCAGATAAGGCCTGATAAGCATGCATGAGTATTCTCCTTATCAAAATATTCATTAGCCAGAGCAACTGTAGGAACCTTATAGTTTATTACATAATATGTTTCTATTTGGTAAAATGCTCCTGGTGATGTACGGAGGTCATGAAAAGAAAAAAACTCCCGGCAGATCCGCTAAGATTTGCCGGGAGTTTTTTTGTCGTAGTTATTAACATATGGTACTGCTGACATTGACTTTAGCAGAAGCCTCTACAGTTGCAGGCGGTTGTGCTTTATACCAGGCTGCATACATAGCCGGTAAAACCAGCAGTGTAAGCACGGTAGCGCCGGATAAGCCTGCGGCAATGGCTACAGCCATAGGCCCCCAGAACGTACTGGAGATCAAGGGGATCATTGCCAGAATGGCTGCTGCTGCTGTTAGCAGGATAGGGCGGCAGCGGATGACTGTGGCAGAAATGATCGCATCCCATAACGATTCACCAGCTGCAAGCAGCTGATCAATCTGATCCATCAAAATAATGGTATTGCGCATAATAATCCCCGCTAAGGCCAATATCCCTAATTGTACAACAAAGCCCATAGGACTGTTGGTTAGGAAGAGGCCGATTGCTACGCCAATGATGCCAAGCGGTGCAGTAAGTAAGGTCAGCACCATTTTAGGGATATTCTGCAGCTGAATCATGAGCAGAATCATAATGGTAAGAATCATCAAAGGTACAGGCTCAGTAATGAATTTGACTGCTTTCATACTGTCCGCTTTCGAGCCATCGTACTCAATACTGTAGCCTGGCGGCAGATTAGCCCGCAGCTCAGCGAGACTGTTATAGACTTGCTCGGCAACATCATCACCCATTGCTCCGGGAACCAGTTCTGCCTGGACAATAATCATCGGTTTTAAGTCACGGCGGTAAATTAAACCGTCTTCAGCTTCAAAACTGATTTTGGCAATTTGGTCAAGCGGTACATATTTACCATTGCCGATATGAATATTAAGGTCCTTTATACGGGAAGGGTCGTTTCTGTCCTGAGAGGCATAGCGAAGAACCAAGCTGACGGTTTTATCGCTTTCCCGGAATTCGGCAATAGGTGCACCGGATAATTGGGTTTGAAGAGCGGTAGCCAGGCCTTGAGAGGTGATACCTAGCTGGCGGGCTTTAGCCTGATCAATTTCCAGATGCATAACCTTGCTTTGTTCATTCCAATTGAGATTGACGTTTTTGGCACTAGGATGGGCAGCCATAATAGTACGCATTTTTTCGGCAATTTCACGGACTTTATCAATGTCATAGCCCTTTACCCGCAGCATAACCGGATAGTCGGAAGACGGGCCATTGAGGATAACCTTAGAGTGTACCTGCACACTGGGAAACTCTTTGTTTAAGAGCTGATTCACTTCTGTACGCAGGTCGTCCCGTGCTTTGGCATCTTTGGCAACAATGATGAATTCGGCAAAGTTTGATTTGTTGAAAGTAGGTTCAAAGCTTAAAACAAAACGGGGAGCACCTTCACCTACGTGATACGTGTAGTAAGCAATCTGAGGATTACCATCCAGCTTTTGGGCAACCTGGCTAGCGATTTCTTCCGTGTTTCTTAGCGAAGCTCCTTCCTGCAGGTGCAGCTGGACAATGAGCTCCGGACGGGTGGAGGCCGGGAAAAACTCATTTTTGACGAGACCTAATAAGGCAATCGCCGCAAAAAACGCAGCTATAGTAGCACTTAAGACTGCTTTGCGATGAGTCAGGCACCAGATAAGAACCTGTTTAAACAGGCGATAGAACTTCGTATCATGAACATTATGTTCCTGAGCATCTGCGGTTTTCGGTTTAATCTTAATGAACAGATACCCTAATAAAGGAGTGGCTGTGCTGGCCACGATCCAGGAGGTAAGCAGGGAAATGGCAACAACCGAGAAGATGGTGGAAGTGAATTCAGAGGCAGAGCCTTTGGAGAATCCGACAGGGATAAAGCCTGCGCAGGTAATCAATTCACCAGTTAAGCGGGGATAGGCTGTTGATGTGTAGGCGAAGCAAGCCGCATTGAAGCGGTCCCAGCCTTGCTCCATCTTAACGATCATCGTCTCAATGGTAATAATAGCATCATCAACCAGCAGCCCTAAGGCAATGATGAGCGCCCCGAGGGATATTCGCTGCAGTTCAATGCCCATGATGTGCATAAAGGTGAACACTGCGGCAATGACCAGGGGAATACATAAGGCGACAATAATACCGGAGCGTACGCCCAGACTGACAAAACTGACAAGTAAAACAATGATAATTGCTTCTGCCAGGGACTTGATAAACTCATCAATTGAGGTTTTTACTACCTTAGGCTGGTTGACAGTCTGATGAATTTCCAAACCGGCAGGCAATTCTTGGTTTATTTGAGCAATTGTTTGCTCTAAATCTTCGCCCAGGGTAAGAATATTGCCGCCTGGCTCCATGGCAAGGGAAATACCTAAGGCTGGCTGGCCGTTATAAAAAAATTTAGGATCGGTTGGTTCGGCATAAGCCCTGGTTACTCCGGCAATATCACCTAGGCGGAAGGTGCGCCCGTTAGCCTCAAGGGGAATGTTCCGGATATCTTCCACCTGTCCAAACATACCGGTAACCCGTAAATAAATATTATCAGTAGCCGTCTCCAGCATACCGGAGGCACTCAGGGTATTTTGCGTCTGGAGGGTGGAGATGATTAAGGCAGGATCAATTCCCAGCTGGGCTAGTTTGTTGTTTTCCATCTCAATGTAAATCTTTTCTGTTTGTACACCTAATAGCTGTACTTTTTTGACGCTGGGAACACTCAGCAAAATGCGGCGGATTTTTTCCGCTTTTTCGCGCATCTCTTCATATGTATAACCGTCGCTGGTGAGCGCATATACCACACCGTATACTTCGTCAAAACGGTCATTAAACATGGGCTCGGTAACGCCAGCCGGTAACGTACTTTTCATGTCATTGACCATGTTGCGGGCTTCCAGCCAGCTGGAACGGACATCTTTTTGAGGAACCGTATCTTTCAGATTGACGTAAATAACCGTAACTCCCGGGCTGGAATAACTCTTCAAATAATCAAGCCCCGGTAAATCTTGCAGCTTTTTTTCGACTTTGTCAGTGACCTGTTCTTCCATTTCACGGGCAGTGGCTCCTGGCCAGGCAACCGTGACTACCATCTGTTTAATCGTAAAATTCGGGTCCTCCATGCGGCCTAGCTTGTTATATGAGACGAGGCCGGCTAGGAAGAAAAGCCCAATAAAGAAATAGATAAATTGTTTATGATTCATTGACCATTCGGTTAAATTGAACTTACTCACAATGACTCACCACCGACTTTTACCTTTTGTCCCTCGCTGAGCTTATGTACTCCCGCTGTTACGATACGGTCACCTTGCTGCAGGCCGCTGAGCACTTGAATGGTTCCATTGCCCCAATTACCTGTTTGAATGGGACGTAAGGAAAGTGTATCAGCTGTTACTACCCAGACCGCCGGAGTGTTGCCGGCTTGGTAAACAGCAGTCAGTGGGATATAGACAGCTTGCTGCACATTGCTGTCTACGCTTACGGCGGCAGTCATACCCAGTTTTATTTCAGGCGGCGGGTTCAGCAAGCTGATGCGTACTTTGAAGGTGCGCGTAGCCGAATCAGCCATTGGGGCAATTTCCCTTACTTTACCATCCAGTATTTTATTAGCTAATGCCCAAAAGGTCACTTTGATGGTTTGTGCCTGGCGCAGCTCGTCAATGCGATTCTCTGGAACGCTGATCTCTATTTCCCGCTCGCCGTCTTGCACTACGGTAATAATGGTTTGCCCTGCGGTGACTACCTGGCCGATTTCAGCAGATATGCCGGATACGATGCCTGGCTTGTCGACCGTAAGCAGACTATAATCCAGTTGATTAGTACCTTGTTCATATTGGGCCGAAGCTTGCTGCACACCAGCCGCTGCTACGGTATAAGCAGTGACGTATTGATCGTAAACCATGCGTCCCACAGCACCTTGTTCATAGAGCTGACGATAGCGGTTTAAATTGCTTTCCGCCAGCTCAAGCTGTGCCTGGGCTGAATAGATCTGGGCAGAATTGCTGTTTACAGTTTGCTGAATATCTTTGGCATCAATTTGCATTAATACCTCACCGGGATGAACGGTGCTGCCTAACTGGACATTTCGTTTAATAATTTTTCCGTTGACCTGGAAGGCCAGCTGGGTTTCATAACGTCCACGAACATCGCCGGAATACGTATATCCCTGCGTGTTGTTTGTGGTGTCAATGACAGCAGTACGTACTATGGTGACTTGCTGCATTGCGGCAGCAGGCTTGTTGTGGACTTTCCAGGCAATACCGCCAATGATACTGAGCCCGATGATTGCTGTGGCTAAAGCATAAGTTAGTTTCTTTTTTGGTACTTTACTTAGAATTTGTAATGGATGCATGGTTTCTCTCCTTTATTTATGTAAAATTTTTAACCTTCCAGGGGAATGAGCTTAACAGATGGTTTTTCATACGAACAAATATGTAGTAATTGTCCATCGCTGATTAACTCGATTCTTTCCAGATTGCGGCCTTCCCAGGCCCAGTCCTGGATGATTTCAGCCACAATGGTATTGATTTGCGTTAATGATAGTGGCAGGTCCACCATAACGGGTATGCCTTGAATCGTAGTGCGCACTCGTAAATCCTCCTTAGAATAAATTAATTGAATTCATTCAAATAATAGGGTTAAAAAAACCGCCCAGCCAGTTTCGTGGTTGGTAGGCGAGTTTTTTAGCTCAACACATGTGTGATTACATCGATATTTGGATGGTTCCCTCTTGCGCTCCCAGCGTTTTTTCGATGAGAGTCCCGGCCATTTTTAAGCGCAGGGCCAAAAGTTCTGCAGGCATTTTCTCAGGTAGCGAAACAATTAGAAAATCCAGCATTAGCAGGATGAAATCAAGCGCAGTTTGCGGATGGGGTACATGGAAATAATCCTTTTCGATTCCTTCCGCAATAACGTTTAGCAGCCAGGGGGTAAGCGAGAGATTGCAATGCCGGGATATGCGATACTTGATATGCAGCTGCTGTTCATCATGTAATAAGTCAAGAAACAAGCCGTCCTTGTATTGGACACCTCGAAGCCCGGTATAGACCATTAATTCAATTTTGCGAGGTGGTGCAATCGTTTCCGAATAGGCAATATCTTTTGCCTCAGACAGAATGGAAGCAGCGTGGCGATTAATCAGTGCTTCCAATATGTCTTCTTTTGACTTGAAGTAGTAATAAAGCATCCCCTGGGCAGTACCCATCATTTTAGCAATATCGCTGATGGTGGTGCCACGATAGCCTTTGTCAGAAAACAACTGTTCTGCAGTATCTAAAATCTCTGTAATTCTAATTTGTGGATCTTGAGGAGTTCTAGCCATTGTAACACCTCTAAATTTGAAGATGTTCAAATTATAAACAGAGCAGAAGTTGTTGTCAAGAATTTTTCGTCCGGCGCGAGGCAGCAGGATTTTTAGCAATTGGGGGTAATTGTTTAAGAAGAGGAAAGGCGAGCACGTTTGATAGGAGCGATACATGTGAATCAAGTAAGGCTCAAAGAAGCGGAGGAAAGATTCTTAATCCGGTATCCCGGTGGTTTTGCTAATCAGGAAATCCTCCAAATCGCCAAGAAACATAAGATTGAGAAGATGAAGAAACTAGCACAGGATTGCTTTTCACCTGAACAATTTGCAAGTGCCGAACAGATTGTTGAGTCTATGCAAAAAGTAATCAGCCAGTCTTCTCTAATTTCCATCTTTGAAAAGCCCAAATTTAGAGATGTGATAAAGAGCCTGAATGCCAATGAGAAAGAACATTTAGCGCATGGCCTGAAGGAATTCTTGCATGGTGATCAAGCCTTTGGATTTCGATTGATCACGGGCCTTCTCCAAGAGTACAAGCTGGCAAAATGGCCTCTTGTAACGGTCTGTTCTGTGTATTATCATCCTGATAAAGAGATTTTCATTAAACCTACCACGACAAAAGGCATTATCGCACACTTTGAATTAACCGGACTAAAATACAATTCTACGCCAACTTTCGAATTTTATCAGGCGTACCGGGAGCAGCTTCTGCAAATGAAGCAGTCGGTCGACGTTTCCCTGCAGGTAGACAATGCGGCCTTCTGTGGCTTTCTCATGATGGCTATGGACAAGCCATTATAAACAAGTACTACAATATAGTTAGGAGATGTTATGTTGCTACCACTAAAAAAAGTGGCTGCTTTTCTTATGAGCATCGATCAGGAAAGAGGCCAAAGCATTATTGCTTTAATGGATAATGCGGAAATCCGGGCTGTTGTTACGGAGATAAAACGCCTGCCGGATTTTTCCGAGGAAGAAAAAGACGGCTTTCGGGCGGAGTTCAAGGGGTTAGGTTATACAGAACAGATGAATCCTTCGGAAGTACTGATGATGATGCGCCTTTTGTTTAATGGCAGCAGAATTAGCAGATAAGGGCAAAGCAACAGCACCGTCATATTGACAGTGCTGTTGCTTTATCTTGTGGGATGCGATTATTACTGAGTTAATTCAGCAATGCTTTTCGTTGCAAATTTGACGCCCAGCTCAAACGCTTTTTTACAGTCCTCGGGAAAGACTTCCTGGCGGCGCTTGGCCTTGGCGGCAGCATCAAATGCCGTAACGACATATCTATCGTAATCGCTGAACTGATAGGTATCCGTTACATACAAGGATTCGGTAGCACCGAAAGTCCGTTTAAAAGCGGTTTCCGTCGCGGAAAGTGTTTTGTCATAACCCCATTCGGGGACCATTTCAGCGGTAATGTTCATGGTGTAAATGAAGCCTACCGGTCTTTTCTTTTCAAGCAGTGAAGAGTAGTTTTTATCATAGACCAGATAGGGGAAGGCCATACGCTCAATCAGTGATCTCATTTCACCGGTGACGTTCCCAAAGTAAATTGGCGACCCCAAGAAAATCGCATCCGCGGCTGCAATTTTGTCCAAAACAGGCGAGAGTTCATCCTGGAACGCACATTTGCCATAGCTTTTGCCTCCTTTTAATTTACAGGCAAAACAGCTGATACACCCTTTGTAATTGAGGTCATAGAGATGAATGAGTTCAGTGGCAGCACCTGTAGAAGCTGCTCCTTCCAGGGCATTGTTCAATAAGGTTGCCGTATTCCAGTTTTTCCTGGGGCTGCCGTTAATGGCTAAAACATTCATGAAAATATCCTCCTTTACTACTTGACCTTGTATACCTGTTAGTATTATATATTGTTATGGGAAAACAAGTAAGTATGCACATGTTTGTTATATACTAACCTTTAGGTAAGTAAAGGAGCACGGTTATGAACAGCTTTGAAAAGGAATACGGAAAATGTTCTATGTATTATACGCTGTCCATTTTGGAAGGCAAATGGAAATGGATTATCTTATGGGAAATATTCCAAGCGGAAGTGATTCGCTATAATCAGCTAAAAGAGCGGCTGCAGCCAATTGCTCATAAAACGCTAAGCCATCAGTTAAAAGAACTGGAAAGCAGCAAGCTTATTCACCGGGAGCAATACAATCAGATTCCTCCCAAGGTGGAGTATTGGCTGACGGCAAAGGGGAAAACGCTGATCCCTATATTGGAACTAATGTATCAATGGGGAGAACAAAACCGGGAAAATGAGTAAGCAGCTTGACGATTAAAAAATGATGCCCTGCAGTTCAGCGTAAGAACTGCAGGGCATTTACCTTAAGAGCCTTCTCCGTGGCGATGGCCGGTGTGGTTTCTATTTTTGACTTTTTTTGATCCTGAAAGTGGCTCAGTCAAACTGCTGTCATCATTTTTTTCCCGTTTAGGAGATTCAGGCAGATCTACAGGGTAAGCTTCGGGTTTAGACATGGTATCGCCTCCTGTTTTCTCATCATAATTCGGCTGAGTTTGAATCTTAATATATAGCTTTCGGCAGCTCGCCTTGTTTTATTCCTGGCAGATTTGGTTAAGATTAATTTGGTTCATGCAGGTTAATACTACAGTAAATAAAGGAAAATAATGAAACCACCTACCCGCTCTACGAGATGATCAGTTATGTGTATGGTGCCTTGCCCGTAGGATCAATGTGGATTCTGAAATATACGTATCGGCGGTTTTGGCTGTACACCGCTTTTCAGCTCGTAGGATAAGGCGTAACATAAGTAACCCTTAGCCTTAAACTGACTCTACGGTGCGTTCATTGCTCAGCGCTGAATGGTGCTTTATACTGAATTTGCGGCAATGCTAACGCTGAAAACAGCATTGCTCTATAACAAGAAAGAGGGGAATGGACAATGAAAATAACAGCTTTTAACGGCAGCCCTCAGGCAGAGAAAAGCGCTACGCATGTGATTGTGCAGAAGTTTCTGGAGGGCGCTGAAGCAGCAGGGGCGGCAGTTGATAATGTGTTTTTAATCAATCAGAATATTAATCACTGTACCGGTTGCTTTGCTTGCTGGTTTAAAACACCGGGGCGCTGTATTTTTAATGATGACATGGAGCTGCTTCTGGAAAAGTATATGTCTTCCGATATAATTTGTTTGGCTACGCCTGTTTACACTTGGAATATGACGGCAGCACTAAAGAACTTTGTCGACCGCCTGGTGCCTTTGCGCTGTCCGGTGGCCACTCAGGCTGAGGGGCGGTATGATATGAATGTGAGAATGAAGTTTCCTGAAGCAGTGGTGATCTCCAACGCTGGGTTTCCCGGTGAGAATAACTTCGCGACCATAAAAGAAGTCTTCAAGTCCGCTAACCCGGTGGTGGAAATATACAGGAATTGCGGTAAGCTTCTTAAAGCCAGTAATCCGGAACTGAAAGCTGTTGTCGAGGAATATTTAGGCTATGTGAAGCAAGCGGGTTTTGAGCTTGGCAGTGGTCAATCCGTATCTGACACTACCAAAGAAAAACTGCAAATGGAGCTAGTTCGCCCTGACCAGTATATAAAAATGATGAATATATGAAAAAGCCAGCCATGGTCTCAAAGGATTGAGGCGCAAGGCTGGCTTTTTTACCGTTCTAGTACTGTACGAGATATTTCATTGGATCCACTGCGGTATCATTTACACGGACTTCATAATGCACATGGGGGCCGGTACTTTTTCCCGTACTGCCGGCATAAGCAATAACCTGCCCTTTCTTAACGGTCTGACCGGCTTTAACAGCAAGCTGTGAGTTATGGCCGTATAGGGTGCTGATACCGTTGCCGTGATTAATCTGCACCAGATTGCCATAGCCGCCTGCCGGTCCGCTCATGATAACTTCTCCGTCGGCGGTAGCGACAACCGGAGCACCCATCGTATAGGCAATATCGATGCCGGGATGCAGCTCATTGCCGTCACCAAACGGCGAGATGCGCCAGCCGAAGCTGGAAGTGACTGTTCCCCGGGCAGGCCAGATCGAGGGTGTTGCCGTCAGGGCGGCAGCAGGCTGAGCGAATGCCGGACGGGGAAGCGGGGCTGCCAGACTGCCGGCTGCAGGTGTTAAGGCTCCTGTTGCCTGTACTACCTGGGCACTGCCAACGGGCTGCAGTTGGAACTGGTCGAAGAGAATTACCGCGGCTAAGAGCATAGCACATAATAGGTAAACGTGCCGTGGCACGAATTGATTCAGCTTTTGAATAGGGTTAAGCATACCCGATACCTCCTTGGCAGCTGTAGGTGATCCAAAATAATCTCATTGTTGTCTGACGGAACTGCCTTTACCATTATAAATGAAAATAGAGCTGCTGTCCAAGGTGATAAAGCGCTGCCAAATTACGAGACTTGACGATCCTGGGCAAACGTGAGACTATAATAACGGCCAAGGCGTTAGATTGGAGATGATAACATGCAGGGATCAATACAGCAATATCGTAAGCTGATCATTGGAATCACAGTACTGGTGCTTGCAGGCTGTCTGATCAGTGCCATTCATTTTACCCAGCAGCGAATGAACCAGCGCACGCCGGTGACAGTCACGGCGGCTCCTGTCAGCACAGTGAATAAGCCGCTCTTTATTGAACGGAAAGGTTCGGCAGTGTATGCAACGAAGGTTCCTGTCTATAGTGAGGGAACAGGGCAGGTCACCGAGGTCTATGTACAGGCAGGTCAGGCAGTAAAAGCGGGTGAGCCGCTGATGAAGCTGGAGCTTAGCGGCGATGGCGCTGCGGCAGCTCCCGGTTCCCAGGTGGCGGACACTACTGTCTCCAAGGAAATATATGAAAATGCGTTAAAAGAATATAACCGGTACCAAAAACTCTATGAGATTGGCGGTATCGCCCGTAAACAGCTCGAAGCTGCTGAAACACGGCTGCAGGCGGCACAGGCTGGCATAGAAAGCCAGCAGGGCAGTCCAATCGCAGGGACCGTAGCAAGCGGCCCGGTTACCGTCCAAGCGCCGATTGACGGCATTATTACCGGCAGCGTGGCAGTTGCAGGCAGTGCCATTTCGTCAGGGCAGGAGCTTATGGCGCTTGGCAGCGGGCAGGATGTGGAAGTGGTCCTGCCATTGGAACAAAGTGAACTATATATCGTTCAGCTGGGCGCACAGGCTGTTATACAAGCAGGTGAGCAGCAGCTGGCCGGACAAGTAGCCAGTATTTATCCGGAAGTAAAAGATAAACAAATTGCCGCATTTATGGCGCAGCTTAAACTGCTGCAGTCACCGGCAAATAGTCTAACTCCGGGCACCGCTGCCAGCGTGAGGATCGCGACCGGTCAGGAAGCTGCCGTAGCCGCCCTGCCTGCTGCGGCCTTGCTCCAGGATGAAAAAGGGGCGTACTATGTGTTCCTGGCGGTTGAAGGGAAAGCAGTCAGCCAGCAGATTACTATTGGAGAAGTTATTGGCGAGCAAGTGGAAATCACTACTCCGCTCCCGCAGGACAGCCTGGTGATTACCAGCAATATTGACCAGCTTAAACAGGGGGACAGTGTTATCGTTGCGCAATAAAATTACAGCGATGGTTTTTTACACAAAACTACTAGTCAATGATTTGGCTGGTAGTTTTTTTATTAGTTAGAGAACAAGTAAGCGTCTTAATAAATAATTATTATCAATAAAATTTATCTTTTTGGTAAAAAGTACTTGAATTTTTCCGATCGGAATAGTATGATATAAATAAATAAAACGTAGCTTACATAGCACTTAAGGAGGTTTGTTATATGAAACAGGTAGAATTAAAATATGGTTTTGAGGCTTTGGAGCCTTTTATTGATGAAGCAACAATGAGAACGCATTATCAAAAGCATCATGCGACTTATACGAATAACTTTAATGCGGCACTGGAAAAGCTGCCGGAGCTGGCTGGTAAAACCGATGCGGAGATTCTTTCGAATTTAAGTGTAATTGCCGATGCGGGACTACGGACAGCCGTTCAAAATAATGGCGGCGGATTTTACAATCATAATCTGTACTTCTCGACCATTTCGCCTGAGGGCGGCAAAGTGCCGGCGGGGGTACTGGACGGGCAGTTAGAACGGGATTTTGGCAGCTTTGCGGAATTTAAGGAAAAAATATCAGCAGCGGCTATCGGGCGATTTGGTTCGGGCTGGGCCTGGCTGTCCAGTGATGCCGCCGGTAAGCTGGCCATTACCTCAACTCCCAATCAGGATAATCCGCTAATGGAATCCAATGGAACATGGACTCCGATTCTGGCGATTGATGTGTGGGAACATGCTTATTATCTGAAATATAAAAACTTGCGGGCCGATTACGTTAAAGCCTTTTTTGAAGTAATCGACTGGCAGGAAGTTGCCAAGCGTTACGAACTGGCAGTTCGTTAAGAAACTGCCGCACCTGCAGCCGGTAAGGGGCTGCAGGTGTTTTTTTGCTTTCAGCAGGGAATCCCGTCCTTCAACGAGAACTATTTTCGGATAATTCCTTGGATCATATGTCTTGGAACTGGGCGGTGGGGTATGAGATTTGATTTAGTGTTAGATTTATCAGGCGATATGGCGCTGCTTGCTTTAGCCGCCTATTTGATTGGGCGCAGCAGGCTGATTGCTAATTGTGTCAATCAACCGTTACATTTTCGCAGCTGGTTTGTTCTTACCAGTATTTTTTCAGTCCTATCCATGTTTGGCACATATAATGGCATTCCCATTGAAGGTGCCTTGGCCAATACCCGCCTGATCGGTACCTTGATGGGCGGTATTCTTGGCGGACCACTGGTAGGGTTCAGTGTTGGTGCGGTTTCCGGCTTGCATCGTTATTTAATTGGCGGTTTTACGGCAGAGGCTTGTGGAGTTGCAAGTGCTCTGGGGGGCTTATTGGCAGGCTTGATCAGGGATCGGGTAGGACTTGGCAATATGACCTGGAAAACAGCTGGGGCAATCGCAATCATGGCCGAACTTGTGCAAAAAGGCATGGTGCTGATTTTTTCAAAGCCCTTCGCGGCAGCCTGGGCACTGGAAAGTGAAATCGCGCTTCCTACGACGATGGTTTCTGTACTGGGAACAGTGGTGTTTATGTTTATTCTCAAGGATATTCAGGTGCAGCAGGAGGTCCATGGGGCAAAGGCGGCCGATTTGTCACTGGCGATTGCCAGCCGGACATTACCGTATCTAAGGCATGGACTCAATGCCAAGTCCGCTGAGGAGACTGCCAATATTATTTTTCAGCTGACCAAGGTAGATGCTGTTTCGATAACGGACAAAGAGCAGGTACTTGCTTTTGTCGGTAAAGGAGACGACCATCATAAAGCGGGCGAGCCGATTATCACGCGCTCGACGAAGCGGACAATCGATAATGGCGAGTTATCTATCATCCGGACGCCGGAAGACCGGGGCTGCCCGATTCCGGGCTGCCCGCTGCGTTCCGGCGTGGTAGCGCCGTTACTTGCCCATGGAGACGTGGTTGGTACAATCAAGCTTTCCCGCGCCAAAGAGGCCGGAATAGGGGAAATGGATGTTCAACTGGCTCGGGGGATTGCGCAGCTGTTATCGGTTCAGATTGAGCTGGCCGAGATCGATGAACAGCGGAAAATGCGGGAACGAGCAGAATTAAAAGCCTTAAGTGCCCAGATTAACCCGCATTTTTTATTCAACACGCTCAATATTATTATGTCCTTTTGCCGGACCAATCCGGAACTGGCCCGCGAACTGCTGGGGCATCTGGGAACTACGCTGAAATACAGCTTTGCCAGACACGGTGATTTTGTTACCATTGCCGAAGAGATGGAAGAGATCAAGGCTTATCTGGAAATTGTCAAATCCCGGTTCGGGTCCCGCTTGACGATTGCCATGGAGATTCAGGATGCTGTTCTGTCTGCCACTATTCCGGTGCTGGCGGTGCAGCCATTAGTGGAAAACGCTGTTCAGCATGGCCTCTTTCCAAAATTGTCTGAATGCCATTTGTCGATTACAGCGCTGCAAGAGGAAGACTCGGTCTGCATCTCGGTATTTGATAATGGCATTGGCATGGAAGAGGGAAAGGTGAAGCATTTGTTTGCCGAGACGGCAGAGGGGATTGGTGTGCAAAACGTGCACAAGCGCCTGAAGGCAATCTATGGCAAGGAATACGGACTAAACCTGGACAGCCGGCCCGGTGTTGGAACCTGGGCGACTATTCGCATACCCTGTTCGAAAGAGGCGGCAGCTTATGAAAATTAGAACAATCATTGTCGATGATGAGGCCCCGATCTGTGATGAACTGGAATACTTGTTAAAAGCGGAGGAAGATATCACGGTAGTCGGTAAATTTTCCCATTCGCTGGAAGCATTGGAAAATATCCGGCAGAGGACCTGTGACCTGGTGTTGCTGGACATTAAGATGCCGGGACTGACGGGACTGGAGTTAGCCAGGATGCTTTCGTACCAGCCTCATCCACCGTTGATCATTTTTACTACGGCTTTTCCGGAGCATGCCCTGGAGGCGTTTACTACTCCGGCGGTAGGGTACCTTACCAAACCGGTTACCTACGCTAGTCTGGCTCAGGCTTTGGAAAAAATCCGCGCGATCACCAAGCGGACTGCCGTGCCGGAAAAGCCTTCGCTTGCTAAGATCTGTGTGCTGCAGGGCAGTAAGATTATCCCTCTTGATAAACAGGATATTGTCTTTGTGTATGTGAAAGATAAGGATGTGTATGTCCGGACGGAGGTCTGCGAGTATGCGGCAGCTCTTACCATGCAGGAAATCGAAAAGCTGCTGAGTGAACAGAAGTTTCTCCGGGTTCATCGTCAGTATCTGGTCAATCTCGATAAGGTCAGGGAAATTATCCCCTGGTTTCATGGCTCCTATCTGCTGAGAATGAAGGACAGCCGCTCGGAAGAAGTGCCGGTCAGCCGTAATAAAATCAAAGAACTGAAAAGTATTTTGGGTCTGAAATGACAAGCCGCCTGCATTGGGAAATGCAGGCGGTTTTTGGTATAGGAGGGCAGAGCGTTAGACTAGTCCAAGCCATTTCCAGTAGGTAGCACCTAAGAGCAGGATAAGTCCGTACGCGATGATTGTCAGCGGGATACCGGTGCGGATAAAGTCTCTTACCTCAAAGGTTTCTGTTCCATAGGCAATCATATTCTGCGGAGCGTTAACGGGGAGAATGAAGCCAAAGCTGACCACATACTGGAGGATCATAGTAAGGCCAACGATGTTGATACCCGGTGTTTTTACGCTTTGCAGTATGGAGATGATAATGGGAATCATGGCGGCTGCCAAAGCAGTGGCGCTGGCAAAGCCCATGTGAATGATAATCAGGAAAGCGGCGAGAATGGCCAGAATAATCAAGGCTGGCATGGTTTGAATACCGAAGGCGCTTACAATGATTTTGGCCAGCCAGGCGGCTGCTTTGGTGGAGAGCAGTGCCGAGCCGAGGCTGATACCAACGCCGAACAGGATGATGGTACCCCAGTTAATTCTAGGGGCTGCCTGTTTCCAGTCCATTACACCGATGCCGGGGAGAAACATAATGGCGATAGCAACGATTGTGGTAGTAGAGGTATCGAAATCATGCAGGATTTTTTCTGTTGCCCAAAGGAACAGCAGCGTGCAGGAAATAAAAAGCAGTTTCTTTTCATTGAAGCTCATGGGGCCCATTTCGGTTAACAAACGGTGTACTGCTTCTTTGCCGCCGGCAATTTCATCTTTTTCCGGTGGCATGAGCTTCATCAGAACATAATACAATACGACAGACATAATAGCGGAGAATGGAGCTGCGGCAATGAACCAGTCCATCCAGGTAATATCGATGCCCAGTTGGGATTTAATAAAGCCCACGGCAATCATGTTTTGAGCAGCTGCCGTTTTAATACCCACATTCCAGAGACTGTCAGCCTGAGCGGTGGCAATCATCATAACGGCGGCAAAACGGCTTTTCAGCTCTACTCCGAAGGCCATAATAATCCCCATGACAATTGGCACCATACAGGATACACGGGCAGTAGTGCTGGGAACGAAAAAGCTGAGAATAAAGCCGACGACAATAACGCCAATCAGTACACGGTTGGTTTTAGCACCAATTTTAGAGAGCACAAAGAGGGCAATGCGCTTATCCAGACCGGTTTGCGTCATCGCTGCCGCTAGGAACAGGGCACCTGCTACCAGGGCAAAAGCCGTATTGCTAAAGCCTCCCAGGGCGATTCCCAGTGCTTTGCTGGTGCCCATCAATACTTTCGGATTAGCAATATCCGGCGATAATCCGAGCAAAACGGCCATCAGACTCATAATGACGGCGGCGCTCACCGGATAGGAAATAGAGTCGGTCATCCAAACAATAACAGAAAAGATCAGAATACCGATCATTCGCTGACCGGCGACCGGCAGGCCTTCCGGTGTAGGCAGGGCAATGATGCCAAGTAGGGCAAGAAAACCAAAAATAAGGCCGTAACGCTTAAAAGGGGATTGCTGAATGGGTTGTTGTAGAGCTGTTTGCATCCAAAACACTCCTTTTCTATTGTTTATATTTCAAACACTGCTGGACTTGCAGTAACGAAATATCATATTGAAAGGATAATATTAGTGATAAAATACAAATTTCCTTTAGGTAAACACTGTAAGTTATATAAAACCATCTTATTCATACAATTAAAATAATTTATGTAACATTTATAACCTTTAGACCATTGGGCAGAGGGGTGGTCAATGGTCTTATTCTACCAGTTAAAATCATAAGGGAAGCAATAATTAGAGGCGAGACAATTCTTCTCAAATGATAAAACTTACCGCTCAAATGCAAAAAAAACGCCCTGAATGGCATGCGCCGTTTATACCAGTAATGACGTATATCTGCAATGGCGTGAGTAAAATAAAAATCCTGCACTTCGAATACAGAAGTGCAGGATTACTGATTCATGCTATTTACCTGAAGGTGGCAAAGTTTGAGGAGAAAAGCGATACAGGCGGCTGGGGCGTCCCCGGGTGGCGGTATAACCTTCACCGGCTGATTCGAGTAAATGCACCGCGCATAAGCTGGTAAGAATACGCCGGATATTTCTTTCTGATGAAGATAGTTCTTCAGCCAGTTGAGAAGAAGTGAAGCAAGTCCAGCCACGATGATCCGCGGTAGCCGCTATGCGTTTATACGTTTTAACACTGACCTTGGCATTGTGCAGTTGATTTAGTAATAAGGGATCATCAGAATGATCGGGATAGGACAATTCACCGCTGGCATCGGCAGCTTCCACAATGACGCCATCTTCCTGGATGATAATAATCTTTTCGGCAGACCCTCTTTTCGCATGCAGAATGGCCCGGCTGGCATTGGAATGGGCGGAGGCTACGGTATTACCGAAGCCAATGCCGACATGCAGCCGGGAACCGATATCACTGGTGATTTTACGAATTACACTGTGCAGTGCCGGTAATTCAAGCTCGATGGTACCGCGCGAACTGAATAACTCATAAACACCATGCCCTTTTTCCAGCAAATAGGCGCTAAGTTTCTCGGCATGACCCAGCAGGTCCTTCTTAATCTGCAATTCTACTAGTTGTAATTCGTAAGGCGAGTTCATTTTTTCAATAAGTTGATCGTAATTACTGATTTCAATAATTTGAAACCCCACTTGTGTGCTTTTAAAATAGGCGGTTGTCAATTTTTCGGATAGAACCTGCAGGGCTTTCCGGATCGAAGCTGTTGTGCCGGTATTACGGTAAACCGGTATGCCAAGAGCGGTTAGGGCCTTATATACTGCGCCCAGGCTGGAAATAGCCGCCTTAGTTTTACCGGATTTCCAAAGGGCCAGGTGAAAAGCAACCAGGCTTTCAGCATTGCAGTCCGCCCCAAAAGAGTGTATATGGCTGCCACGCAAAGGGATAGCGAGATCGCCGATCGCCTCCTGGAGGTTTTCCGTTTCCGGAATATCGATAGAGATTTCATTGAGAACAAGCTGCTGTGTATTGGCAATTTGCAAAAAACACCTGTACAGCCCGTCACCGCTAAAGGAGCAGTAGACCACATTATCCGGGTCCTTAATTTGCTGAATCGCCTTTAGATATGGCGCCGGTCCGGAAAACAGCCAGGAATCAATGTGAGAAGCATTTTCTTTTAGCAAGTGAGGGGCTTGTTCAATATCCTCATAGATCAAGGGGATAAGCTGCAGCGAAGGAGTAACGTGCTGGTTGACGGCCAGAATGCGGGTTACCGAGTCTTCAGGTCCAATGACGCCGACTTTTCTCATGCTGGTTCCTTCCTAACTTTACCGGTATTTGTTACGGCTATTATAACATAGAGCTGTTTTTCTGCGTTACTAGGGACTAATAAAAAGGAACCTATATACTATTCGTAATATCGCATATTTATGTATTTAAATACGGAAAAAATCCTTTAATGATCCTAAAATAACAATTGACACCTGCCGAAACACTCCTTTATTATTAGAATAATCGGACTATTGAAAAAAGATCTTTCTGATCATTTAGATGCGAAGGAGGAAGAGAAATGAATAGCATTGGTTATTTAACTGAAGAGCAAATTGTTACTGAACTGCTTACATATCGTAGAGAATTTCACCGCTATCCGGAAAGCGGCTGGACGGAATTCCGCACGACTGCCGCAATCGTGAAGCGCTTAACCGAGCTGGGCTATCACATTACGATGGGGGAACAGGCAACCAGGAAAGCGGAAATGATGGGGGTCCCTGATGCGAACACATTAAGCAGACATCAGGAGCGGGCGATTGCCCAAGGAGCAGATGCAGCTATTGTGGCACAAATGACAGGCGGGCATACCGGACTTTGGGCGGATCTGAACTGCGGTGATGGCCCGACCATCGCCCTTAGATTCGATATTGACGCAAACGATATAACGGAAGCAAGGGATAGCACTCACCGACCGGCTAAGGAAGGCTTTGCATCGGAAAACCAGGGGGTAATGCATGCTTGCGGACATGACGGGCATGCTGCAGTGGGCCTGGTACTGGCCGAACTGCTGGCGAAAGACAAAAGCCGGTGGCAGGGGAATATTCGTCTAATATTTCAGCCGGCCGAAGAAGGGGTACGGGGGGCCCGGGCAATGGCCGCGGCAGGTGCATTGGATAATGTAGATTACATATTTGGTTTTCATTTAGGTTTTCAGGCGGAGCGAACCGGTGTGTTAGTTGCAAGCACTGGTGATTTTTTGGCAACAACGAAGCTGAATGTCTGGTATGAGGGCGTTCCCTCCCATGCCGGTGCTTATCCGGAAAAAGGTAAGAATGCGTTGCTTGCTGCTTGTACTGCTGCATTAAACTTGCATGCCATTCCCCGGCATAGCGGTGGAGCAACCCGCATAACGGTTGGAACATTAAAAGCCGGACAAGGGCGTAATATTACACCGCCTAACGCTTATTTTGAACTGGAAACGCGAGGCGTTACCAGTGAACTGGATGAGTATATGCGTCTGGAGGCGGAGCGGATTATCCGGGCAGCGGCACTTACCTGGGATGTGCAATACCGGATGGAAATTGCCGGTGGGACCAAGAGCGGAGAAAGCAGTCCTGATATGGCGGAATTGGTTGAACGGGAAGCAGCATCTATGCCTGTGTTTACCGCTGTGCGGAAGCGTTCCAGCTTTGGTGCATCTGAGGATTTTGCCCATTTTATGAGCACTGTGCAGGAGCGTGGTGGCAGGGGCGGTTATATCCAGGTTGGCGCTGATTTGGCATCCGGACATCATACAAGTCGTTTTGACTTTGATGAGTGCAGCATGCTGCATGCGACAGAGCTGCTCTATAAAGTGACGAAGGCTGTTTTAGCAAAGTAGGAGTAAGGAGGCGAAGTTATGATCTATATTGGTCTGGTGATCATTGCCCTGTCTATCTATTTGCTGGTCAAACAATATGAGTCAAGAATGGTGCTTTTGGCAGCCGGGATTGCCATGGCAGCCATCGCAGGCGATCCGTTGGCGGCATTTGATGCGTTTTCTAAAAGTATGGTCAATGGTGCCTTAATTCAGGCAATTTGCTCGGTTATGGGATTTGCTTTCGTAATGAAGCTGACGGAGTGCGACAAACATTTGGTCAATTTATTTGGCAATGGTTTGCGCAAAATTCGGCCGGTTTTAGTACCGGCCGCAGTAATGGCTACCTTTGCGATTAATGTTGCTTTGCCCAGCGCTGCCGGTGCGGCCGCAGCTGTTGGCGCTATCTTTATTCCCATTCTTATTTCGTCAGGTGTGCATCCGGCAACAGCTGGTGCTGCCGTACTTGCCGGAACCTTCGGCTCGATGCTTAATCCAGGTCTGTCCCATAATCCTTTTGTGGCAAAATTAGCCGGTGTAGGTCCGATGGACGTCATTGCAGTACATGCCAAAGCGGATATTATTGGCGGGCTTATTGGTGCCTTCAGTTTGGCCATTGTCGATAAGTATCTTACCAAAGACAAGGCATATGGTCAGGGGAAAACAGCAGATGAGATGAAAAAGATTTCAGTTAATCTACTGTATGCGATTATCCCGCTGCTGCCTGTAGTATTGCTGATGCTGGGGACGGTGAGTTCGCTCCCGGTGCTGAAGAAAGTCGGAGTGCCCCATGCTATGCTGATTGGAGCGATTATTGCGCTGGCAGTCACCCGGACAAAGCCGCAGGAAATAACCAAGGCATTCTTTGAAGGCATGGGCAATGCTTTTGCCAACATAATGGGGATTATTATTGCCGCAGGTGTATTTGTAGGCGGCATGACATCAATCGGGCTTGTTAAAGCATTCATTGATTTGCTTACTCATGCTACCGGTATTGTCAAATATGCTGCAACCTTTGGACCGTTCCTGCTAGCGGTTATCGCAGGCTCAGGCGACGCGGCGGCATTTGCCTTTAATGAAGCGGTTACGCCCCACGCGCAAAAATTCGGCCTGGAAGTCATTAATATGGGAAGTATCGCTGCCTTAACCGGCTGCTTTGGCAGAACCATGTCACCGATTGCCGGAGCAACGATTGTTTGTGCCACTATTGCCGGTGTTTCGCCAATGGAATTGGCGAAACGCAATGCGCCCGGCATGATTATCGCTACCATCGTATCAATGTTTATTTTGCTGTAAGAAAAGATCCTGCACCTTAAGCGAAAGCAACAGGGGCAGGATCTTTATTTCTGCGCTAGAAGCGATAGTACAGTAGCTAAACGTATTAAGGAGATCAGTAGATGCAATGCAATAAGAACGGTACCGGTTATATGTATAATGCCAATATCCGCGACAATGAACAAATCAGAAGAAGCTTTAATGAACTGGCTCAAAAGACATTTGAGTTGAGTTTTGAACAATGGTACCAGAATGGATACTGGGGAGACGGCTATACTCCTCACGTGCTTTTGGATAATGACCGTGTGATTGCAAATGCCGCCGTAAATATAATCAATACGGTGTGGCAAAACAAAAGCAGGTGCTATATTCAGCTGGGAACCGTTATGACAGACCCTGAATATAGGAATAAAGGACTGGCAAGTTTTCTGCTCAATACAATCATTGCAGAATGGGAAGCAAAATGTGATGCTATTTATCTGTTCGCAAATGATAGTGTTCGGGACTTTTATCCTAAGTTTGGCTTTGTGGCTGCAAATGAATATCAGAGTGAGATGACTATTAAAAAATTGCCAGGCGCTGTAAGAAAGCTTGATATGTCAGCGGTTCAGGACAGAGAATTGCTGTTAAGTAAATATGCTCAGTCAAATCCAGTTTCAGCATTACCAATGGTAGAGGTTTGGGGTATAGATATAGTTTGATTAGTTTACGGGGAGCGCAAAATTTACAGAAAAGGTTGTTCCTGTTGAACTGGTCTCGGCCTTAATGGACGCATTGTGTCTAAATGCGATCCGATAACAGATTGCCAGTCCTAAGCCAGTACCTTCACTCTTGGTGGTAAGGAAGGGGGTCCCCAATTTATCTATTAATTTAGTTGGAATACCCAGCCCTTGATCACTAACGGATAATACAACTGTACTATGAGCAAGGAAAGTTCGAATAACAATGTTGCCACCTAACGGCATAGCTTCCAGACCATTATTCACTAGGTTGAGCAACAATTGACGAATTTCCTTTTCATCTAAACACAATGTTGGAACAGTTTCCAGAGCAAGTGTTATAGTAGAGTTAACAGAAAGTGCATTTGTATCCAGTAGTGGATATAGAGTTTTTATAAGGCTATTCAAACAGCAGTTTTCCCGGTAAGATACTTTCTCCTTAGTCAGCAGCAGGTATTCACTGATAATCTGGTTTGTTCGATCTAATTCTTCGAGCATGAGATTACAATGTTCTTTGCTTAGATTGTAATTATTCTTCATTTGCATTCTTTGCAAATAGCCTCGAACTGAGGTTAAAGGATTCCGGATCTCGTGAGCAACGTTTGCTGCCATCTGTCCGACCAAATTAAGCCTGTCGAAGTGCAATAGCTCTTTCTCCAAATTGCGGGCACTCATGATATTTTTCGTTATAAACACAAACAATGTCGCTCCTACCGCATGACTAATGATCATTGGTATGGCGACATTTTCTACTGTCTTAATGACGATTTCATTTTGATAGCCCATAGCTATTGTCAATGCCATGTGAAATACTTCAAAACCAACGGCAAATATTGCAGTGATCCACACCCCTGGCAACTGGCCTTTTTGCCAACGGTAAATCAGTCCGCCAGACAGGCCTGCTAGGATTGTTGCTAATAAAGCCGAAAGCGACATTTCAGAAGCTCCAGCATAGCGCAAATCTAAAAAACGATAAATACCGCCAAAGATGCCGGCGCAGATACCAACTGCTGGTCCGCCTATTAGTCCTCCGAGCATTGGTCCCAATACTCTAACGTTAGCTACGCCTCCTGCTGCAGCCGCATAAAGGGAGAATAGCCCAAAAATGAGCGCTAAACATGATTTGTTTCTAAGGGTGCGGTGTCCGTCAAGCCATTCCAAGTAGCATTTGGAATGGCTTACTGCATAAGCCAAAACCATAATACAAACATGATTAATTAATGAAACAATAGAATCTGCCTGCGTACTATTCAACTTAGCACCTCTTTTATTATTGCTATTTCGCATAATTTGCCAGGCAATAGCCAAATCCTTCAATTTATACCAAAAAATTCAAAAAATGATTTTTTTCGTGTTTATGTAAGTTAGCAGCTTGATTATAATATGACATACTGTTGTCCTATTGCTTTGGGTACAATAAAAAACATAAAGCAAAAGGAGGCTGCATGAATGGCGAATATAACGATTGATCATACAGAATTCAGCGGTAAGCGAGTTTTAGTTACCGGCGGGACAAAAGGAATGGGCGAGGCTATTGTGAAGCGTCTTGCCAACGCCGGGGCAACAGTTATCACAACGGCCCGTACTGTCCCTGAGGTAATACTGCCAGCAGTACGTTTTATTCAGGCGGATATCAGCAAGAAGGATGGAATTGATACCGTAGTAAATGGAGTGCACGAGCAGCTGGGCAGTGTTGATATAGTCATTAACAATGTTGGCGGTTCTTCCGCGCCTGCAGGTGGGGCTTTGGCGATGAAGGATGAGGATTGGATGCAGGTATTTAACGCTAATTTATTTGCTGCTGTCCGTCTGGACCGGGCATTTTTACCGGCAATGATCGAGAACCGGTTTGGCGTTATTATTCATATCACATCAATTCGCCGGCGCTTTCCGGCTACGGAAACGCTGGCGTATTCAGCTGCCAAAGCTGCTTTGACAAACTACAGCAAGGGCCTGGCTAATCAAATGGCACCCTATGGAATCCGTGTCAATACGGTTGCTCCCGGATTTATCGAGACGAAAGCGGCGGAGCGCCTTATACAGCGGCTGGCCGAGCATTCGGGTATCGATTATGACAATGCAAGACAGGAAATGATGGCATCACTTGGCGGTATTCCCCTCGGCCGGCCGGGACACCCCGAGGAAGTGGCCGAACTGGTTACTTTCTTAGCATCCGATCGTGCTTCTTATATCACCGGCTGTGAACATGTTATTGACGGTGGCACGCTGCGGACGATATAAATACTCGTACTGTAAAACGCTGCATATTATTATGCTCAGATATAATATGAGAAAAGGCTGACGTGCGTTAACACGTCAGCCGGCAGGTAGTCTAGCTATAGAAATAATCGCTATCTTGGCAGGGGCGGTTATTTCTTTTTTATTTCTGGCTATTGTAAACGGCCCTGGCAATTTGGGCAGGAGTTTGTTTGTAGCGAGTACAATAACTTAAGGAAAGAGCGCACGGTGGAGGAGAATTATGAAGCTAACGGTGCTAGTTGATAATAATACAATGATTGACCGGTATTTTTATGCTGAACCGGGAGTAGCGTATTTGATCGAAAGCGGAGATAAGCGCTACTTATTTGATACCGGATATTCGGATATTTTTCTGCAAAATGCCACCAAGATGGGAATTAATCTTTTAACTTTGGATGGGGTTATTATATCGCATGGGCATAATGACCACACTTGGGGCTTAGGGGCGTTAGTCAGGTTGTTTAATGAAGCAGCCTATGAAGGCTATGAAGCTGGCAAGCCGACATTACTGGCACACCCGGATGCATTCCTAGATAAAAATGTGGATGGAATCAATGTGGGCGCAATGCTTACCGGCGATCAATTACAGAAAACTTTCTCCGTCAAGTTTAGTAAAGATCCTGTTTGGTTGACTCCTCAGCTTGTATTCTTAGGAGAAATTGACAGGATTCACTCGTTCGAAGCAGGCAATGCAATAGGTCAGGTATTGCGCAATGGCGCCTGGGAAGTGGATACTGTGCTGGATGATTCTGCGCTTGTCTATGTGTCTGAACAAGGGCTGGTAATCATCACAGGATGCTCCCATGCGGGGATTTGCAATATTATCGAATACGCGAAAAAAGTGTGCAAGGAAAACCGCGTTTATGATGTTATTGGTGGTTTTCATCTGCTAAATCCTGCACCAGATAAGCTTAGCAATACTGTTGCATATTTTAAGAAATGTCAGCCTTGCAGTATTCACGCCTGCCATTGTACGGACCTGCATTCGAAAATAAGTCTGGCCCAAATTGCAAAGGTTGAAGAGGTTGGGGTGGGATTAGTGCTGGAATATCAATAAGCCTCACCAGATGACTGATGAAAGGAATAGCCGTTTTTGCCATTGTGCTTCGCCGTATACATGGCGGAGTCAGCCTTCGTTACCAAGATATCTGCTTCTGTACCATCTAAGGGAGCAATGCTGATGCCAATGCTGCTGGTGACCGCTACTTGTTTACCTGTCAGCGCAATTGGTTTTGCTAATGCTTCAATAATGGTCTCGGCAATTGTTTGAATTTCACACCTGCTGGTGACATCGGTCAAAATAATGGTGAATTCATCACCACCCATACGTGCAATGGTATTGGTTTTACCAATACAAGCGTTCAGCCTTTGTGCCACTGTTTTCAGTACAATATCACCGGCGTCATGTCCATATGTATCATTTATCTTTTTAAATCCATCAAGATCAATGAAGAGTAATGCACAAGGAGTGCCGTCAGGCTTGGCAAGCTCCTCAAAAAGCCGTTCATGGAATAGTGTGCGATTTGCTAAGCCGGTGAGAGCATCGTGCTTAGCCAGGTAATTGACTCTCTCAGAGGCAAGATGTTTTTCCGTTACGTCTGCCAGGATGACCAGGTAGCAGTCGGCATGTTTATCAGTTATCATGGTGACTTTTGCTTCCAGGTATTGTTTGCACTCGCCTGAAGTGACTTGAAAGGAACATTCGACAACATTGCCGGCATGCAGTGAAGCTAATGCGGTCGCATCCAGTTTCATGCTGGTAAAGAGGCTGCGGGGATCAATCCTATGCTTATCGCTTTTTAAAATACGCGACAGTTCTTTGTTGGAACGTACCGAGCTGAGCGCAGCATCGGCTACCAGTATGCCGATGGGGGAATTGTCAATGATGCGATTAAGCAGGTTATGGAGAATGGTTTCATCATAGACAACTGCTAAAGAGTTAGTTTTTTCGTAACTGACAACAATCGCATAACCTAACAGCAAGAAACCGGTGCCTGAGATCAGATGGGCGAACCACCACAAGGAAGTCCAGGGAGTAGTAAGCAGGAAGGCAGTAGAGGCCTGAACAAATAAAAACTGAGCAGCCAAATGGAATTTCATAATATAACTGCGGGCTGGTAACAGAACGATTTTGCCGATAGAACAAAGCGAAATCAGGATGGCTGCCAACTCGATGTATTTGATATGAATAAGCGGAACAGAGCCGCTGGTATGGGTGTAAATGGCAGCAAATGCGACTATCCCGAAAAATAAGAGGAAATGAGGCCAGAAAAGATTCTTGGGTGTGGTTACTGCTTCTTCAGGCAGAACCTGCAGCCGGGAAAGGCCGAAAAAAAGATAGCCAGACATGATGAGTCTGGAAATGGGACCAAAGATAATAAATTGCGCCAGGTTGTGCGTGGAATGATCGGTAAGAATACCATGGAAAGCATAAATTGTAACGAAGCCAATGTAACCCAGCGATACATAACGCAAAAAATCACTGCGGCTGTTTTTAAAACTCAAGTATGCCGCATAAGCGATAAAAGCAGAAAGCAGCTCAGCAAATAAAATTGCCGCTTTATGGAAAGCAAGCATGGGGAATTTCTCTGGAGAATCAATATAGAGTAAATATAAGATACCGGTAAAGGGGAAGAACGTCAGCCAGCAAAAAGTTAAAAGCTTAAATATCGTACGAAACATCCTGCACCTCGAATAACATAAAGATTGGCAGGTTCAATTATATAGCATTGGGGGAAGAACTGCCATGTAAGGTCCATTAAAAAAATAAATTCCCTGGCAGGATATTCTAAAGTTTTATGGAATTAGATTTTAAACCTAATATTTGGCAATGCAGAATATATGGACATCATCACACTACTTATTTTTGTTATGGAGGCGGCGCAATTTGGATACAAAACACTATCAAAGCCTTACGCTTGTTGATGTGGCATATGAGGCTTTGAAAAAAGATATAGCCGAGAAAACCTTACAGCCAGGACAAAAATTGATCATTCGCGAACTGCATGAGCGCTATGGCATTAGTGATACGCCGATTAAGCAAGCGCTTAACCGGCTGATCATTGAAGGCCTGGTAGAAAATGTTCCCCGTAGAGGGATGAAAGTCAAAGAACTATTGTGGGAAGAAATCGAAGAACTGATGGATATCCGGCTGATGATTGAGACGTATTATGCAAAAACCATTATCCAAAACTTGAAGAAGAATAGTGAGCTGAAAAAGAGACTCATGGATAATCTGAAGGAACATCGGCATATTGCGCAGCACGTTGGCAGTTATAGCGATTTCTTAAAAAATTACCAGCTCGATCAGGAATTTCACCGGATGCTTGTTACGTGTACGGAAAACAGCAAGATTATTCAAATATACAAGAACCTGGGTACTCACGTCTACGGTAACTACATTTATGGCCAGCAAAGCAAGGAAGAAATCATTCCGGGGGTACAAGAGCATGAACTCATCTTTACTGCACTGGCGGATGAAGATGAAGTGAAGTTGCGCAATGCTCTGGAAGCACATATTATGAACGCTAAGATTCGAAACAAAAAGTTATTTAACACTCGAGCTTAGCTCTTTTTTTTAACACATTTTAGATCTAAAATCTAAAACTTAAAATTTAAAACTAAAAATTATGCTAGATCAGGAGGCAACATGAAGAAAGCAATAGTCGGTGTGGATATCGGTACTACTGGCTGCAGAGCGGTTGTTTATCTTACTGATGGTACGGCTTTGGCAAGCTGCAGCACTGAATATCCCATGTATACGCCACAGATGGCTTGGGCTGAGCAAGACGCGGAAGAAATCTATCAGGCCTTCCGGCAAGTTGTCAGTGGAGCAGTCATAAAGGCAAAGCTGCTGCCACAAGATATCGCCGGTATCGCTTTTAGCTCCGTGTTTCATTCAATGGTGGCGGTAGATGAGCGAGGCCAGGCAATAAGCCGATTATTGATCTGGGCCGATAACCGGAGTCAGCAATACTGTGAGCAGCTAAAGCAGCAGCAAGATGCACAGCAGATCTACGCCAGTACGGGCTGTCCGGTTCATCCTATGTATTGGTTGTCGAAAATCATCTGGTTCCGCAAGGAACAACCGCAGGTCTTTCAGCAAACCGCTAAGTTTATCTCCATCAAGGAATACATCCTATACCGGTTATGTAACAAGTTTCTCGTTGATCGGTCCCTGGCATCGGGGACGGGGCTTTATAACATTCACAAATGCCAATGGGATACGGATCTGCTGGCCATTGTGGGCATCACGGACGAAAAGCTTTCAACGGTCGTGCCTACCACTCATGTTGAGACAGGAATACTACCGGCAGTAGCTGCTGAGCTCGGACTGGATTCACAAACACCGGTGGTAATTGGCGCCGGTGATGGAGTGCTGGCGAATGTCGGTGCAGGTGCAGTGAAGACCGGGCAGCTTACGGCTACGATCGGCACCAGCGGTGCGGTGCGGGTAATAACAGATGCTCCGCGCGTTGACCCCAAAGGACGCACCTGGTGTTATAACCTCACTGACCAATACTGGGTGCTCGGCGGAGCGATTAATAATGGCGGCGTTGCCTTACGGTGGGTACGGGATAAATTTGCTTTACCTGAGCAGCACGTAGCGGAAAAGCTGGGGCTGAATACCTATGAGATTTTAAGCCGCTATGCCTCTCAGAAACCGGTAGGGTCTGACGGATTGGTTTTGCTGCCGTTCTTCGCGGGTGAGCGTGCCCCCTATTGGAATGCCAATGCCCGCGGTATTTTATTCGGCCTTAACCTCAATCACGGCAAACGCCATATAATCCGGGCAACGCTGGAAGGGATTGTTTACCGGATGTTCAGCATCTTTACTGCCCTGGAAGAGGTTTCCGGCCATGTTGAGGAGATACGGGTCGGCGGCAGTTTTACCCAGTCTCCGGAATGGGTGCAAATCATGGCGGATGTATTTGGCCGGACGATCATGGTACCGGATGAACCGGAAGGAGCTGCTTTCGGTGCCGCAATTCTAGGTATGTACGCACTTGGGCTGATCCCGGATATCAGCAGCATCTCCAATGTCATAACAATCAAACAAATCTATCAGCCGGCAGCGGAAAATCATGCAAGATATCGTCAGTTGTTTTCGCTCTATGAGCGGATTTATTGGAAACTGCAGGATGAGTTCGCCGAAATAGCCGAAATCCAGCGAACTTGGAAATAAAGAAAAGGGGGAGTTACAAATGCCAAAGAAAGTATTAATTGCCGCCCGGTCATTTTCACGCTCTAAGGAAGCAAAGGCCATACTGGAAGCTCAAGGTTATGAACTGATTTTAAATCCCTATGATCGTCCCATGACGGAAGCAGAGCTGGTTGAGATGATTGCCGGGGTGGATGCACTGGTAGCAGGTAATGATGATGTTACTGGCGCAGTTATTGCCGCTGGTGCTCCCGACTTAAAGATTATTGCCAAGCACGGCGTCGGGTACAACAATATCGATGTAAGTACTGCCAAACAGTATGGCATCCCGGTAACCGTGGCTCCCGGCGCCAATAGTCAGTCGGTGGCCGAGCTGGCCTTTGGCTTACTGCTAGCGTGTGTCCGCAGCATTCCGCAAATGGACTGCTCGATTCGTGCAGGCTCATGGGACCGCGTAACCGGCTATGAAGTTGGCGGCAAAGTGCTGGGCATTGTCGGGATGGGAAATATCGGGGGAGAGGTGGCAAAGCGGGCTTGCGGCTTTAATATGAAGATCATTGCTTATGATATTTATCCGAACCCGGAGTTCATTAAAAACTATGGTGTAACTTATTTGCCGCTGCCGGAAGTAATTGCTCAGGCTGACTTTTTATCGCTCCATGCTCCTTCGACTCCGGGGACTATTGGCATTATTAATCGCACTACCCTCAGGACCATGAAAAAAACGGCCTTCTTGATTAATACCGCCCGAGGTGACCTTGTCAATGAAGAGGACTTATATGAGGCCCTTTCATCGGGGATTATTGCCGGAGCGGCCTTAGATACCTTTGCTAAGGAACCGCTGGAGAACTCGCCGCTGCTAACGCTGAAGAATATTATTGTTACCCCACATGCCGGTGCTGCCACCCATGAAGGCGTGATCCGCACAGGCCTAATTGGTGCAGGTGAGGTCGTCAGAGTGCTTTCCGGTCAGGCGCCTCACTATGCGGTTAAATAAATGGGGATTTGATTATACAAAAGAGATACGAGGAGGAAGGTTAACATGAAAAAAAGTTTTGATCTAACAGGCAAAAAGGCAATTATCACGGGCGGCGGCAGTGGTTTGGGGCTGGGGATGGCCCAGGGCCTGCAGGACGCCGGAGCGGAAGTTGCCATCATCGATATTATGGACTCAGTTCCGCAAGTAGCACAAGAACTGGCTGCTAATGGGACTATGGCTTACGGAATTAAGGGTGACCTCGGCAGCCGGGAAAGTTTGCAGACTGCTTTTAATCTGGCGGTAGAAAAGCTGGGAGGCAGGCTGGATATTCTTGTTAATAGCGCCGGTATTCAAAGAAGGAGCAAATCGGAAGAGTTTCCCATTGAGTATTGGGATGCGGTAGTCGAGATCAATATGACCTCTGTATTTTTGCTCTGTCAGCTGGCAGGACGAAAAATGCTGGAGCAGGGACAGGGGAAAATTATTAATGTTGCCTCCATGTTAAGCTATTTTGGCGGTTATACCGTTCCGGCCTATGCAGCAAGCAAGGGAGGCGTTGCTCAGCTAACCAAAGCGCTGGCGAATGAATGGGCGGGACGGGGTGTGAATGTGAATGCTGTTGCCCCTGGCTATATGGATACGGCTATGAATACGGCTTTAGTCAATGATCCTGTTCGAAATGAGCAAATCCTTGCCAGAATTCCGGCCGGCAGATGGGGTACAGGAGAAGATATGCAAGGTGCGGTTATTTTCCTTGCCTCCAGCTATTCCGACTATATTAACGGTGCAATCATACCGGTCGATGGCGGTTTTCTAAGTCGTTAAAAGAAAACAAGGTTGGAGGGATAACGATGAAAGCGATTCTTTATCGTGGTAAAGAAGAAATTCAATATACCGAGCTTGCTAAGCCAAGTGTTGGCGCAGGGGAAGCATTAGTCAAAATTGCCTTTGCCGGTATTTGCGGCAGTGATATGTTTATTTATACCGGGACGCATCCACGCGCAAAAGCACCACTGATTATGGGGCATGAGTTCTCCGGAAAAATAGCAGCGCTGCCCCAAGGGTACAGCGGAAGCTTAGCGGTGGGGGATAAGGTTACTATTAATCCGCTGATCTCCTGTCAGCACTGTACGCCTTGCCAAACCGGCAATACTCATGTCTGCAAAACACTGGGGCTTACCGGAATTGATACGGATGGGGGATTCACCGAATATGCCAAGGTTCCGGTTCAGCAGTTAGTTAAGCTTCCCGGCAATATGAATATGGAGCACGGCGCCATCGTGGAGCCGGTGGCAGTAGCTGTACATGCAATCCGCAGCTCGGCCTTAAAAATCGGCGATAAGGTACTAGTGATCGGCGGCGGACCGATTGGCGTCCTGGTGGCGTTAGCTGCCAGGCATGCCGGTGCTGAGAATATTATTGTCATTGAGCCTAATGAGTTTAGGCGTAATATTATCACGGAGCTGGGCTTTACCGCGCTGCCTCAGCCTGACCATGAGCTGATCATGAATTTGACAAACTCAGATGGAGCAGATATTGTTTTTGAAGCTGCCGGTGTACAGGCGTCGATGGATGCTGCTACTAAGTACTGTAAAATTCGTGGGCAGATCGTAATCATAAGCTCATTTAAAAAAGCAGTGTACACCGATCTGCTGCGGGTCAACTTTGCCGAGCTTAACCTGATTGGTATCCGGGTTTATACCCAAAAAGACTTCGCGGCTGCCGTAGAGCTGGTAGAAAAGTATCCGGAATTTGCTAAAGTAATCACCCATAAATACCCGCTTGCTGAGGCCCAAAAAGGGTTGGATCTGATGAAGCAAGGGGCCGATAATCTAAAAGTTCTGCTGTATCCCGAACACAACTAGTCAACTCCGCCGGTACTGGCAACCTGTCAGTGCCGGCTAAGGTAAGGAAATTGCTCGGAGTTGGGGAGGGGGGAATGGCGCAACGATATATAAGAAACGTGTGGTCTAAGTAATCAGAGTAAGGGATGCAGCTAATTCTTGCTAAAAATAACAGAATAGTGGAAATAAGCTAAAAGAGGGGGAAGATTATGAACGATCAAATGTTAGAAAAAGCAATCTTGAATAAGGTGGCCTGGCGACTGATTCCTTATTTAATTGTGGCCTATTTACTATGCTATATTGACCGGACTAATCTTGGCTTTGCCGCGCTGACCATGAATCAGGAATTAGGGTTTACCGCCACTATTTTTGGCTGGGGTGCAGGCATTTTCTTTATTGGGTATTTTCTCTTTGAAGTACCGAGTAACCTGGCTTTTGAACGGTTTGGAGCCCGGATCTGGATCGCGCGGATTATGATAACGTGGGGGCTTATTTCTGCTGCTATGTCACTGGTATCAGGCACCGCCAGTTTCCTGATGACCCGCTTCTTATTAGGAGCTGCTGAGGCTGGCTTTTTCCCTGGCGTTGTTTACTATCTAACTTACTGGTTTCCGGAGCGGCACAGAGGAAAAGTACTGTCCCGCTTCATGTTTGCTCAGCCGATTGCCCTGATGATCGGCTCTGCTTTGTCCGGCTGGATACTAAGCTTAAACGGCACACTGGGAATAGCGGGCTGGAAGTGGCTGTTCATCTTAGAGGGAATTCCATCTGTCTTACTAGGCATATTTACCCTATGGTATTTAACGGATAAACCGGCCCATGCTTCCTGGCTGGAGCCTCACGAGCGGGAATGGCTCCAGGCGGAAATAGAAAAGGAGCATAAAAAGGTGGAATCCGTTCGCAAATATAGTTTTTGGGAAGCACTTACGCATCCCAAAGTGCTCATGCTGGGGCTTGTCTATGTGAGTACTGCCTTATGCAATTACGGCACGAACATGTTCCTGCCGCAAATTGTCAAAACGCTTGGTAACTATTCCAGCACCGAAATCGGCTTAATTAGTGCAATACCTTACGTCTGTGCTGCAATCGGCATGTTAGCTGTTGGCTATAGCTCCGATTATTTTCAGGAACGCAAGTGGCATTTAAGCGGGATTATGCTTTTATCAGGCCTGGGCCTGTTTGCCAGTACCTTCGTTAGTACCAATGCAGTATTAACGATAGCCTGCTTATCGCTAGCTGCTATTGGCTTTTTCGCAATGATCCCGATCTTCTGGATTTTGCCTTCCCGCTTTTTGACCGGTACTGCATCGGCGGCGGGGATCGCGCTTATTAACTCGATCGGCAATCTTGGCGGGTTTGTAGGGCCGTTTGGTGTCGGGTACGTTAAGGATGCGACGGGAAGCTTCCTGCCAGCCCTCCAGCTTCTGGCAATCTATATGATAGCTGCAGCCGGTGCTGCTTTTTGGATAAGCATTCAGACTGAAAAGATGCAAGAGGCTGAAACGGTAGCTGATAAATCGATTTCTTCTTAATACGCCACAAGGCTCCTGTATCAGGTGATGCAGGAGTTTTGTTTTACTTTTGGTGAAAACTGATTGACTGGCTGATTGTCGTGGGAATATAATATAGTTGTCAAGACAACTAGGATGGTGATTACATGGATTTTAGGTTGAATGACTCCTTCGGATTCATCTTAAATAAAGTTAATACAAAACTGAAAAATGAATTGCTGCAACGCTTAAAAGAACATGATGTAACGCCGGAGCAATGGGCGATATTAAATTGCTTATGGGAAAAAGATGGGATTACGCCTAAAGAACTGGCAGATCTGACTTTTAAAGATAAACCCAACACAAACCGCATTCTGGAGAAATTAATTAGGAAGGGATTAGTTGTTCGCAAAGCTCATCCAGTGGATAAGAGAGCGTTTCAGATGTTTTTAACGGAAAGCGGCTGGGCCTTGCGTGAGCAACTAATCCCCCAAGTTAAACAGCTGTTAGCGAAAGCCGCAGCAGGAATGGAACCGCATAAAGTGGCAGAAATGAAGAAGCTGCTGAATCAGATCTACGATAACCTTAAATAGGTTTTTGTAGTTATAGTTGTCGTGACAACTGTAATTGCAGATAAATTATAAAGGAAGTGGGGGAACGACATGGAAAGCCGCCTGGCAAAAGAATTGAGCCTGCGTTATGAACCAGTAGCTGTTTTGCTTAGCAACAACAAGGTTGAAGGGGCAATGCAGAGCAAAGCGGGGCAATGGAGCTGTACAATTCCATTGATGATTGCGGCAGCCAAAGGGAAAACAGCCGTTTTTGAACGGCAAACAACAGGCTGCAAAGGTGGTAAAGTAGGCTTAGGGTTTGGTCACTATTCGAATTACCCGGGAGGAATTGAGTACTTCTTGTCAGTAGGCAAAAGCGGCTTATTCGAAGGAGAAGGGTATAAAAAGAATCCAGAGCTAGGTGCAGAATTTGTGGAGTGTTTACCAATAACGGATATTCCGTATCAGTACGTTATATTTAAGCCGTTAGCACAAATCGATCAGCATCAGGATATACCGGAGCTAGTCGTATTCTATGTGAATACGGATCAGTTGTCAGCGCTTACCGTACTGGCAAACTATTTCCGGCCAGGCAAGGAAAATGTAATGATTCCATTTAGCTCAGGCTGTCAATCGCTATTTTTGCTTCCCTACGCTGAAGCTAAGAAGGAGAACCCCAGAGCCGTGGTAGGCTTGACCGATATTACCGTGCGACCAATGATCGAGCCTGATATGCTGTCATTTACGGTACCTTATCAAATGTTTTTGGAAATGGAAGCAAACATAGCAAAAAGCTTTTTGGAAAAGGAAGTCTGGCATAAGGTAGCAGCGCGAAGAAAATGATTTGATACGCAATCTAAATGCTCTTTTCGAGCACAATTTGACTATTATTTTTCTTGAAGATTTGCACTAAATATGTTATTATCTAAGTAAGCACCATCCTTATAGCAAACTAGTATCAGCCCAGCAATTTCAGAGTCAAGGTTTTCTGAAGTGGTCGAGTGGTTCGTATTCTAGAGCGGGATGTGTTTTTTGTTTACCCAGGAGTATTGATCGGAATGTAGGGACTGTTTGAAACAAGTTTTTTCAGTGTTTGATTTGGAATTTGTTTAGGTGAATTCAAATTATTCAAGATCGGAATAGGTTGTTTGAGATTGTCGTGTACCGAAAGGCTATAGGGATGGTGCGAAATAAATAGTAGAGTGATTAAGGGGACAGGAGCATTGACAGTATAGTCGATGCTCCTGTCCCCTTTAACAATGTAATACTTCATTTTATGTAAGGGTGGACATTTGGGGACGTTCCTTTTTTGACAACTTTTCTATTTCCTCATTGGCAAATTCTCTAATTTGGGGGACATTTGTCATTTACCCTTTTTGGTTTTACTGTTTCAGTTTGCTTTGGTGTTGGCATAAATATTGCACTAGTTTAATTTCATAGAATAAACAGGAGGTATTGATGGTATGGCTTACAAAGTGAAATTGGGAATTTCAGCCCGCCACATCCACTTGAGTCTAGGCGATTTTGAGAAGCTGTTTGGACTAGGTGCAGTTCTTCATCCAGTTAAAGCTCTGAGGCAGCCTGGCCAATACGCCAGTGAAGAACGAGTTGATATTTTTACTTCAACAGGCGCAATCCATGGATTGCGAATATTAGGGCCTGTCCGGCAACAAACTCAAATCGAACTGGCACCTGCTGACGCCCGAAAAATAGGCTTAAATCCACCAGTGCGGGATTCGGGGGATCTGGCAGGAACTCCGGGAGTCACGATTGCAGGCCCTCAAGGTCAGGTCGTAATTTCGGAAGGCGTTATTATTGCGTCCCGTCACATTCACCTTGACACCGCTACTGCCGCTGAGCTGAAGGTAAAAGATAAGGACCTTGTAAAAGCTCGTATTAAGGGCAAACGCTGCGTAGTTTTTGAAGATGTTTTGATTCGGGTACGTGATGATTTTATGTCGGAAATGCATATTGATACAGACGAAGGAAATGCTTGTTTGGCTGAGAATGAAGAAATGGTAGAGGTAATTTTAAGCGCAGCGCGGCAGTACTGAAAAATCGGAAAGAGGGGGAACTAAAGAGTGGAAAACTGTAGGGAAGTAACCCGGGACATCGTAGTCAAGATGATTGAACATGGCAGTTTTGACGAATTGCCAACAGCAGCCAGCGAAGCTGGAACTTTCCAGAGCAGTCAACTGATGGCAATGCAAATTTGCAAGGTCTATGAAATGCTGTTTGAAACTATTTCGAGAATGGAAAGCAGCAGCCAAGACCAGGAGCTTTATTTAGCAGAAAATCAAACATAGGCTTGGTAGAACGTAGAAACTACAGGCATAAAAAACGCAAGCTGACCGCTAAGGGACAAAGGCTTGCGTTTTTGTATCGACATGCCTTTAGCGATGCTTTTTGCCTCCTAGCTTTTGGCACGAGATATGCACCGTAGAGATAATGTGCAATAAACAAAAAGAGGTGGCGATCAAGTGATATTGAATACAATGATCCGCTCCGGTCAGGAGGTCAATCTATGATTAATCGTACGGATAATCTATGCCATAATATAAATGCTACTCTGCAGGAAATTGTGTTGCTGCTGCTGCAAAGTGGCAGGGATAAATTCTATTTTGACTATCCCGGCAGCGAAGATAAGCAAGGGATTTTGGACGAGAAAGAAGTATTAGCGGCTTTTGCCGGCGGTGTACCGGGAACAGCTACATTGAAGGAGTTGGAGGCCAGCTATCGGCGGGAGATTAAGGGGAAAAACGAGACATTGTCAGCGGGACAACTTGTCGAATGTTATTTTAAAGAATTTTTGTTATCCGAACGGTTTATTGATATTCTCAATGCCATTCATAACGGAATCATGGTTGTGGACAAAGAGAATACCGTTACGTTTATTAATTCTGCTTATACTCGTTTGACCGGGGTTACTCCCGAAGATATGATTGGCCGAAATTTGTGTGAGGCTCGTCCGAGTGCTAAATTGCCGCAGGCTGTTTTTTCAGGTAAAACAATGTACGGTATTCATCGTAAAGTCGGAAAGGTAGAATATATTGTTGACTGTCATCCGATTATTGTTAGAGGGGTTATTTCAGGTGGAGTCTCAATTTTAAGAGACATCACAGAGCTGCAAAACCTGGTGGAGCGGCTCAGAAAATACCGGACAACGGTTAATACGTTAACTGGCCGCGTAAAGGAAGGACATAAGGCCAAATATACATTTGCCGATATCATCGGAGAAAGTCCGCTGTTGCTGAATGCTAAGAAACTGGCCGGTAAGGTCGCCGGTTCGGATATAAATGTCTTAATTATTGGTGAAAGTGGCACGGGCAAAGAACTTTTTGCCCATGCGATTCATAATGAAAGTCAGCGCAGGCAAGACGCCTTTGTAGTGGTTAATTGTGCATCCATTCCCAAGAATCTGCTGGAAAGTGAACTGTTTGGTTATGAGGCGGGTGCCTTCACGGGCGCTAGCAAATCCGGTAAAGCGGGACTACTTGAGATCGCGGACAGCGGAACGTTGTTTTTGGATGAAATTGGTGATATGGACCTGGAACTGCAAGCGAAACTGTTACGGGTTCTTCAACTTGGACAGTATCAGCGAGTCGGCAGTACAGAAACTTGTACTGTCGATGTGAGGATCATTGCAGCAACGAATCGCGATCTGGAGAAAATGGTGGAATTGGGGAATTTCCGCGGGGACTTTTACTATCGGCTAAATGTGGCGCAAATAAAAGTTCCTCCACTTAAAGACAGAAGTAGTGATCTGGATATACTGGCAAGGCATTTCTTAGAAAATGCTGACAAATATGGTATGGAATCAATTTCATTAGCTGACGAAACGATGGACATCCTCAGAGGTTACTCCTGGCCGGGAAATGTAAGGGAATTTGAGAATACCCTGAAGTTCCTTGCCAGTATTACTGATTCTCCTGTGATTGCGGCCAATAGTCTGCCGGATAGTTTTCTGCAGCGAATTGTCCGCTATAAGGATAATCCAACAAGTCAGGCAGGGCTGCTCTCTGAAGTAGTCGCTAGTAGTGAAGAGCAGCTGTTGATAAGGGCACTGAATTGCTTCGGACGAACGGTTGCCGGCAAAAGAGCTGCCGCAAAATCACTGGGGATTTCTCTGGCTACTTTGTATAACAAAATCAGCCACTATAATATATAAGTTTCTAGAAAATTCTAGAAATCCGGATAGGCGTTGTTCTCTGCGTTTCTAGAAAGTTCTAGAACTACTTAAATAAATGAATACAAAATAATCTTGCGAAGGCTGTCAATACGGGTATTGGCAGCCCTCATTTTTTTGGCATGCATTTTGCAATCTCTAAAGATAGAGCAGGACTTATTTCCGGAAATAAGTCCTGACGCAGAGTCTAATGAGGATGCATCTTTTTTAGTGTGAGCAATTTGTCGAGCTTAAGAACTACAAGCTAAAACGAAACTGTGAAAGGATGGAAGTCCTATGTTACCGTTAACTGGCATAAAAGTGGTTGATTTAACCCGGGTAGTGGCCGGACCGGTTTGTACACTAAATTTGGCTGAAATGGGAGCTGAAGTGATCAAGATTGAGGCTCCGGGCAAGGGAGATGACACGCGGGCGACACCACCTTTTATCAATGGTGAAAGCACTTGGTTCATGATGATGAATTGCAATAAAAAAAGTATTACCTTAGACCTTAAAAGTCAGGAAGGCAAAGAAGTGGTTTGGCGGCTTATTGATCAGGCGGATGTATTTGTTCAAAACTTCCGGCCCGGTGTTGCTAATCGACTGGGATTTAGCTACGAAGCCGTAGTGGCTAGAAATCCCCGCATGATTTATTGCTCTATTTCAGGGTACGGCAGTGACGACGAAAGAGGAGCATATGATCCCGTTATTCAGGGAGAATCGGGGTTTATGTCGGTTACCGGAGATCCGCATGGAGAGCCCATGAAAGTTGCCGTCCCGATTTGTGACTTGGTGAGTGCCTTATATGCCGTACAAGGGATACTGTATTCTCTCATTCAAAGGGATAAGACCGGCCGGGGGCAGCATATCGATATCAGTATGTTAAGTGCCATGATATCGCTGTTTCATTTACCGGGCAGTAAATATTTGGGCACAGGGCAAAATCCTCCCCGTATGGGAAATGCTCATCTGGCATTTGCCCCCTACCGGATGTTCTCTACGTCTGATGGCTATATCGACATAGCTTGCGGCAATGACTCTTTATACGGTAAGTTTTGCGATGCTCTTGAACTAGGCCAGTTAAAAGATGATCCCCGTTACTTAAAAAATAAGGACCGCATGGCAAACCGGGATCAGCTTAACCAGATCCTGGAGCCTGTTCTACAGAAAAAAGACACGGCCAAATGGTGTGAGATCCTCACGAAGGCCGGCGTTCCCAGCGGTCCGATACGCACCACTGTCGATATTTTTACAGATCCGGTTCTTCAACAAAAGGGAGATATCATCGATATAGAACATAGCAAGGCCGGAAAAATAAAAATCGTGGGCAACCCTGTCAGGATGTCGGAGACCTCCGTTGAATACCGTCCGGCGCCGGAACTCGGTGCCAACAGCCGGGAAATTCTGCAAGAGTTGGGGTATAGCTCTCAGGAAATCTCCATGATGCAGGAAAATGGCATCAGCTAAATCATTATGTGGAGGTGTATGTATGGCTACCAATCTTGAAAAAATTCAGGATTTCAAAAAGAGACAGGAAATGATTAAGCTGGGAGGCGGTGTTAAGCGGATCGAGAAGCAACATGCGAACGGCAAGATGACTGCCCGCGAACGGCTGGATTTATTGCTTGATCCAGGATCCTTCGTTGAAATAGACCAGTTTGTCCGACATCGCTGCACTAATTTTGATATGGCCCAGACAGAGGCTTTGGGGGATGGTGTTGTCACTGGCTACGGCACAATTGAGGGCAGGCCGGTAGCCGTGTTCGCTCAGGACTTCACCGTTCTTGGCGGCTCTCTCGGTGAGATGCATGCGGCAAAAATTGTGAAAGTGCAAGAATTGGCGATGAAATCGGGGATACCCATGATCGGTCTCAATGACTCGGGGGGTGCACGGATCCAGGAGGGAGTAGATTCTTTATCCGGCTATGGCAAGATATTCTACAATAATACCCGGGCATCCGGAGTTATCCCGCAGATATCGGTAATCATGGGACCCAGTGCCGGCGGGGCGGTATATTCACCTGCGCTGACCGATTTTATTTTTATGGTGAAAGGCACAGGCCAAATGATGATTACCGGGCCGCAGGTGGTTAAGTCGGTAACAAATGAAACCATTACCCATGAGGCCTTGGGTGGGGCGATGACGCATAATGCAGTGTCGGGAGTGGCGGACTTCGCAGCCGAAACTGATCAGGATTGTTTAAGTCAGGTGCGCGATCTGTTAAGCTTTCTGCCAGGCAATAATCTCGATAGCGCTCCGAGAAAGGAAACAAATGATGCCCCGAACCGGACTGATAGGGAGCTTAATCATGTAATTCCGGATGATTCTAACCAGCCCTATGATATGAAACAGGTAATTCATTCGATTGTTGACGATGGATTATTTTATGAAGTGAAAGAGCTTTATGCGAGGAATATGATTATCGGCTTAGCGAGGCTGAATGGCCAAAGCGTAGGTATTATTGCGAACCAGCCTTCTTTTATGGCCGGCTGCCTGGATATCAATGCATCGGATAAGGCGGCCCGCTTTATCCGGTTCTGTGATGCCTTTAACATTCCGCTGCTGAATCTTGAGGATGTACCGGGGTTTATGCCAGGTTCGGATCAGGAGCATGGCGGCATTATACGGCATGGGGCAAAAATGCTCTACGCCTATGCCGAAGCGACAGTACCCAAAGTTACCCTGATTACCCGAAAGGCTTATGGCGGAGCTTATAAGGCAATGTGTAATAAAGAAATGGGCGCTGACCAGGTGATCGCCTGGCCTTCGGCTGAAGTCGCTGTTATGGGGGCTGCCGGGGCTGCCAATATAATCTTTCGCGGTGTTGAGAACCTCAAAGAAAAGATTGCCGAATATGCGGCGGAATTTGCATCTCCTTACAAGGCAGCGGAGCGGGGATACATTGACAGAATTATTGAACCAAGTGAAACTCGCCCTGCCGTCATCAGTGCCTTCACCATGCTGGTAAACAAGCATGAAACGACGCCAAGCAGAAAACATGGTAATATACCGCTGTAGGGCAGGGGATGAAACTGCTTGCGTTACGGAAAAACGTTTTTTATATAAGCGGCATCCTGAACATAGGTGTTATTGCAAATGAGCGGGATGAGGTACTCTTGATCGATGCAGGCCTTGATGAGCGAACTGCCCGCCGGGTGAAAGTTGTATTGGAGGAATGCAACTTTCAGCTCAAAGGGATAGTCATTACCCATGCTCACGCCGACCATTTTGGTGGCGCCTGCTGCCTCGCAGAACAATTGGGGGCCCGGATATATTCCAGTGAAGTGGAAAAGGGAGTAATTAATACCCCCATACTGGAGGCTGTAAGCTTATTTGGCGGGGCTTATCCGCCAGCAGAGCTTAGGCGTAAGTTTTTTTACGCACCTAAGGTTGCAGTGCATGGAACGGTTTCACCCGGCAGAGCAGAGATCGAGGGATTTCCATTAGAAGTTGTTGATTTAAGCGGGCATACGTTAGGGCAAGTCGGGGTTGCTGTTGAGAAGGTGTTATTTTGTGCCGACTCCATAGCAACTTCCGGCCAAATTCACAAACAAGGTATTCTCAAACATGCAAATATTGAGCAGGCCTTACAGACCTGCGAGAGATTAAAATTCCGCAAGGAGCTTATTTTTGTTCCTTCCCATGGGCCTGTTCTGGATACTATCAGTCCATTGATTGCCGAAAACCAGGCGTCGATCAATCATATAGTAACCCTTATTTTAAATATGACTGACAAGCCCGCTACTGTTGAAGACTTATTGGCGCAAATTTGCGCAAAAAAAGCTGTGACGATAAAAAGCTTATCGCAATACTACGTTTTGCATTTAAGTATGCTGGCATATCTGGGATACTTACTGGACCATGCCCGGATCGCAGTGATTTATCGTGACAACAAACAGTTCTTTCAGCGAACGCTCCCTGGAATAACCCAATAATAAGGAGAGTGGTTCTGGTGCTCATTCTTGTATGTAATGTTGGCAGTACTTCCTTAAAATATAAACTGTTTAACATGCCCGATCCTACTATTATGGTCGAAGCTAAGATAGAGCGGGTAGGTAGCCGGGACAGTGCCGTATTTACTTATCAAAACCATATAAACGGAGCCAAAGAGGAGATGTCCGGACTTTGCGTGCCCGGCTACACGGAAGGCATTAATCTCTTTCTGGAATATCTTACTGATACGAAAATGGGTGCCATACAAAGTATGGAAGCAGTGGAAGCGATCGGTTTCAAAACTGTCATTGCCAAAGGTTATTATGGGATACACGAACTCACCGGTGAAGTAATTGCGGCCATGGAAGCATATAACCGTGTGGCACCGGCTCATAACCCGCCATACATTGAAGCCATCAAAAAATTCAAAGAAATTTTACCGGGAAGGCTGCTGGTTGGAGTTTTCGAGACCGCCTTCCACACGACGATCCCTTTGGCAAGAAAAATGTATGCCATTCCTTACGAATGGTATACGAAGTACGGTATTCAGCGTCTTGGCTTTCACGGTGCCTCCCATGGTTACATTGCCCGTCAGGTGCAAAAGCGGGTAGGTGGGGAATGTAAACTGATCTCTTGTCATTTAGGGGGAAGCGGCTCGCTGTGTGCTATTCAAGATGGTATGTCAGTAGATACAAGCTTCGGCTTTTCTCTGCAAACCGGGACTCCCCATGCTAACCGGGCCGGAGATTTAGATGCCTATATCATTCCGTATCTGTTGGGACAGGGAGTATCTCTCGATGAGATACTCCAGGGAATTGACAAGCAGGGCGGATTATTAGGCGTTTCCGGTATAAGCAATGATCTGCGTGATATCGAGGAAGCTGCAAAAGACGGTAATGAACGGGCAAAGCTGGCAATTGATGTATTCTGCGAGAGTATTGTCAAATATATTGGGGCCTTCTACGCAATTTTAGGAGGCTTGGACTATTTGGTTTTTACCGGCGGTATTGGGGAGAATTCCTCCCTCATCAGACACCAGGTTTGTACCAGTCTTGCTCATTTCGGAATTGAATTAGACGAGGCTGCTAATATAAAAGGGGCCAAAGATAGGATTATTTCCTCGAGCCGCTCTCGGGTGAAGGTTGGCATCATCCCCACCAATGAAGAAGTAGGGATAGCACAAGATATATTTAGCAATTTCTCGAAATAGCTACTTACGGTACCTTACCAACTATTTTGGTAATGGAAGTGAACATAGAAAAAGCTTCTTGGAAAAAGTAGTTTAGCGTAAGGTTGCAGCCATAATAAAATAGTGCTAAAAAACTCCTGTAAATTCAAAGGTAATTTACAGGAGTTCTTTTTAGATTAGAGAAACCTTATTATGGACACTTGGGGACGGTCCTTTTTTGTCAATAAACGCATTTTTAATAAAAACGTCTTTTGCTGCTGAGACGGTAATTCAACACCGGCAAAGATCGAATTTATGAGAGATGCAAAGGTAAATGGTTATTTGCACGCTCTGGTAGGGACAAGGGGGACAGGTTTGTTGTCCCAGCAAAAATTAAGCTCTGCGCGCAGAGAAGGCGATAATATTTTACACTTTTACTTAGAATGTATGCTGCCCATACCCTGTTAAAAGTTGACAAAAAAGGACCGTCCCCAAGTGTCAAAAAGGACCGTCCCCAAGTGTCCCAAATGCCTAACGTAAGGTTAAACGTTTTTTGTCTCAATAAGTGGAGGATTCAGCATGAAAACTGTTAAAACACAAGAGGAATTACTAACTGGACTTACAACTGAGGCAACTGTCAATGAATTACAGGAATATTTTAAAGAGATATTGGAACTCAGAGGCTTTAATAATCAAACCGCAAAAGATAAAATGCTTTTGCTGACTGAAGAAATCGGGGAATTAGCAAAGGCTCTGAGAAAAGAGGATCATTCCCTTACGATAGACCGAACGCGAATTGGTAATTACCAAGCGATAGAAAGTGAGATTGCCGATGTAGGAATTGTGCTGATTTCGCTTTGTAATGTCCTCAATATTAATCTGTTTGAGTCGATAATTGAGAAGGAAAAGAAGAACATCGAGAGAAAGTGGAGTTAGTAGGCTGCCTGTATATTCATTGGCATAGGAGCGGATGTCATCATGAGGAAAAGTGTACTGCTTACGTTGCTGTTCTTTATTTGTTTTTCTAATAATGTATTTGCAGAAGATTGGCATAGCCTACCCGATGGCATCTGTGCCAGATATGCTGCTCAGGAATTTGCAAAAATTGCTCCTTCACCTGGTGTTAATTGGTTGAATTATAATTATGATTGGCTTATACAAGCCGAAGCGGCAGGATGGGTTGTAAAAACGACAGTACGTGACGTTATGGTTGGAGCGATTGCAGAATGGCAGGGGCTTGAACGTGATGGAGGACATGTTGCTATCGTAAGAAAAGTGTTGTCAGATCGAATTATTGTAGAAGAGCAGAATATTGGCAGTATAACCGGCAGTCTGAAATACACGTTTCAAGGCATTCACTATAACAGTCAGGTAACGAGTGGCTGGGGAACAGTGACAATACGGGCAATCAAGTATGAAGACATGTTGAGAATGGATACAAAGAAATTTATGGGGTATATCTGGCCAGTTCGAAAAAGTGAGTATGAGAAAGAGCCGGCTAAATATCAGATTTCGTTCGTAGAACAAATGAATAGTAAAGAACCACTATATAAAGGATTTAAAGAGTATTGGGCCCCAGCATATGCACTAAAAGAGTTTGATAAAATAGTCCCGGAACCTGGTGTAAACTGGAGGGGAAACGTACGCGACTGGGTAAAAAATTCTGCAGCAGCGGGATGGATTACAAAAAACGATCCTTCAGATGCCCGGATTGGAGCATTGGTAATTCGCTATAATTTTGCTAAAGACTGGGCAAAGGTAGGAATTGTCAGAGGTATGAAGAATAATATCCTTTCTATTGATACACGAAAAGCTAATCTTTATCCTGTAAGTGAAGAACTGCGAATAGACGATTTGAGAATAGATAAAGAAGGCTACACTTTTTTAGGTTATATTTGGCCAGAAAGACTTTAAAAATTGAGAGGCATTATGTTTTTAGAATGCACTAAGAAGTTAATAGACGTGTTGAACATTCGAGTGACTGATATTACACCTTTGAGGCGGGAGCCATTATATGAATGGCATGCCAATCTGTTTTTGTTTAACAGGCATAAGGGTGTTATTATGATGAATAATCAGACTCGGTACTCTGTTGTAATGTATGGCTTAAAAGCAAAGGAATTTAAGGAGTTTAATCATATTGCTTTAGCTGCAATTGAGAGGACCTTTTTAGCCGAAGGCTTTAGTGAAAAAGCAGTTGCACAGTATATCAAGAATTGCCAGGACGTGGTATTTACTAAAACTCATGACAGAAGTGTTATTTCACAAATGAATGATATGCTGCTTATCGCTTCTCACTGGATAAAAGATTATTTGCCATCTAAGGAGATTTGCATCGTTGATTTAAGCAAGCGCTTAGGAGAAGTTCCGGTAGGAAGCGTTAAATATGCTTATCCGATTGATCTTTTACGTCAAATAATAAATGACATTGATAGTAACGAAGCCTAGTTAGTCGGCAGTAAATTTCCAGATTACGACAGAGCATCCATAATGTCGCTGCGACATTTAATGGGTGCTTTACTATGCGGTTAAGGCTATACAAAACTACTTAGCGGGAAAACTACTAATAAAAATTGCCTGAGGAGAGTAATGAATGAGCGGCTTTGTGCTTGGCTTTCAAGATATTAATAAAACCAAACTTGGACATTTGGGGACGGTCCTTTTTTGTCAATAAAAGTATTTTTAATAAAAACGCAAGCTGATATTGCTATATCTAGAAAACATTAGTATATAGTTTGACTGTTATTGGTTCTTGAAGATTTGTATTGCATATGTTATTATTTAAGTAAGCACCATCCTTATAGCTAACTAGCATCAGCCCAGCAATTTCAGAGTCAAGGTTTCTGAAGTGGTCGAGTGGTTCGTGTTCTAGAGCGGGATGTGTTTTTTGTTTATCTGGAAGCATTGATCGGAATGTAGGGACTGTTTGAAACAAGTTTTTTCAGTGTTTGATTTGGAATTTGTTTAGGTGAATCCAATTTATTAAGCTCGGAATAGGTTGTTTGAGATTGTCGTGTACCGAAAAGGCTATAGGGATGGTGCGAAATAGTAGAGTGATTAAGGGACAGGAGCATTGACGTTATAGTCAATGCTCCTGTCCCCTTAATCATATAGGTGATGATAAAGGAGTTTACCAGCTTTATCCTGATGGACGTAAAGGATATATATAATTGTATGAACAAAGAAACTTTTGTAAATTCAGTGTGATTTACAGAAGTTTTTTATTCGAGGAGCTTTATTAGTAATTAATACATCATTACCTGCAAATTACGTAAGGATTGCAGGATATTTTAAAATTTTTTTGGAATGTATTTGTAGACATGCTAAACGAAAGCATAAATATAGGGAGCTTGTTTCGTTGTTTTAGATATCTGCGAGATGAGAGGAACATGGTGATAATTTGAATACTAAAATCAAGGATTTAACAAGCTACTTTCGGAGTACTGTTGCGGCAAGTGTAAATAGAAAAATTGAATTAAAAACATTGGACTATTATGATGTTGAACCAGCAAAGCTTAGTGAAGGAAAACTTGATGAATATATTTTTGAAAATCTGACCAGAAAAGAACAAGAAGATCGTAAGAAGGAAAGGAGCAAAAAACGGGACAGCATAAATGTCATTATTGTCCTTAAGACTATAAAAACAATTTTTGATAATCAGGCGAAAAAGGATAGTAGTGTAGAGGACTTAACAGGAATTTATTACATGCCTGCGATCCTTAAGAGAGATGGGACCTTATTATATGAACAAGAAAAAGTGCCATGGATACCTCGAGAGTTTCTTCAGCCCTTAGTCGAAGCGGATTTATCAATTGGTCACATACAGGATTATGACAAGTTTCTAAGCGATAATATGGGGCGGATCAATAAAATTGAAACTTGGGCAGATTATTTCAAACTTACAACAGATTTATATGAATATGTAACGAAAACCATTTTTTTCAGTGAGCTTCTTTTGGATATCGAATTAGAAAAACGGGCATACATCTTCGAGGATACAACGGTCAATGCTACACGTGCAATTCTAAAACTGTACGATGATCTATCAAATAAGGATTGCAAAGTACCGCTGTACGAAACTTTCATGCAGACGGACTTTGCAGCAACAGCTTCGTTGATTGGCAACGATCTTGAACGGATGCAAAAGCATTGCGGTCAGATGAATGGAGAGTACCCCTTATCACCATCACAGAGGGAGTGTATCAATCATTTTAGTTGTATGGAGAATGGAGAAATCCTGGCTGTTAACGGTCCTCCCGGTACAGGTAAAACAACGTTGCTACAGTCCATCGTTGCTAATTTAGTAGTAGAGAAAGCATTAAGAAAAGCAAAACCACCACTCATTGTAGCAGCATCTACCAATAATCAGGCAGTTACCAACATTATTGAATCTTTTGGGAAGATTAAGGTTATTGGCTATGGGAACCTTGAAGAACGCTGGATTGAGGGAGTAAAGAGTTTTGCCGTCTACTTTCCTTCAAAAAAACAAAAGAAGGCTGCAGAAAAAAACGGGTATCATTATACGTCTGCTACCGGCAGTAACTTCATCGAAGAAATAGAAACTGCTGAAAACCTGGCTAAATCAAAAGAAAAAATGGTGACACAATGCAGCTTGTATTTTAATCAACCTTTTAGCACTATCGATGAATGTCAGGGGAAAATTTATGACGCTTTATGCGAAGTAGACCATATTAGAAAAGATCTGTTGGAAATTGCTCATGAATTCAGCTCATTTAAGCGTCCAGAAGAAACGTTCCAGGAAGCGCTGGCTAATCTAGCACAGGAAAAGAAATGCTTAACCAGCGAGATAGAGCAGATCAAACATCGGTTGGTCGAATGGAAAAAGCATTTCGACAGTATTCCTATGCTATATAAGCTATTCTCGTTCCTAACCAGTTTTAAAGACAAAATAGCTGTTAAAAATAGATTGTTCATTTCAATAGAAGAAGATTTTATCGAAGAAAGCATGAGCTATGCGCAAATAGAAGAAAAATACAGTCTAAAATATAAGACTTATAAAAATAAGCTTGGGGAAGTAACGGATTTTTCTAGGAAAATTGAACAGTTACAGGAACGGTTTGAAAAAAATAAAGACGTCCTGCAGGCGCTGCATATTGACGTATTTGCCCAAGAAAAGAAAACGTGTGTAAAGAACGCAGAGCACCTAAATGAAACTACGGATAAAAATCTAAAGTATGTAGCATTCTGGCTGGCTATTCACTACTATGAGTGCAGATGGCTTAAAGGCGAAGATTCATTATCAGAGAAGCAAAAGACCAAAACATACAAGAATGTTTTGCAGAAATTGTACAATCGCTTAAGTATGGTTACCCCCTGCTATGTTATGACCTTTTATCAGCTGCCAAAGAACTTTCGGTCTCAGGAAAAGGAATATCTCTATAACCATATTGATCTGCTTATTGTTGATGAGGCCGGACAAGTCTCGCCGGAAATCGCTGCAGGTTCTTTTTCGCTAGCTAAAAATGCAGTTGTCGTAGGCGATATTCATCAAATTGAGCCGGTATGGAGTGTTAGCAACACAGTAGATAAGTCACTGGCACTAAGCTGCGGAGCCATTACTAGCATATCCCAATTCGAAAAACTCAAAGAGCTTGGCTTAAATTCATCTGATTCCAGTGTAATGCAGGTTGCAGCTAAAAGCTGCCGATATAAGAAATTCCATACGAGAGGTCTGTTTTTGAGTGAACATCGCCGCTGTTATGATGAGATCATCGCGTATTGTAATGATCTTGTCTACCAAGGGAACTTGGAACCCCTGCGAGGGTGCAGTGCAGCAGACAAAAAATATCAATTGCAAGCAATACCCCAAATGGGGCATAGACAAATTACAACTGAATACTCAAGCAAAAAGGGCGGCAGTCGCTTTAATCAAGTGGAAGCAGCTGAAATAGCAAGATGGATTCATGAGAACTTTCAAATAATCCAAGCGGCATATCCTAATGTAGCGCAGCAAAATTTAATTGGGGTTATAACTCCGTTTAAAGCACAGGTAAATTGCATTAAAAACGAAATAAAGAAACTATTACCTGAAGATATTGCTAAAGCGGTTGGTGTGGGAACCGTCCATGCCTTCCAGGGGGCCGAAAAGCAGTTGATTATCCTTTCGACGGCATACGGGAGAGAAGAGGGCTGTTACTTCATTGATGCAAATAAGAGTATGCTAAATGTTGCAGTTTCCCGCGCGAAAGACAGCTTTTTAGTATTTGGCAACCTAGATTCTTTACAAAATGATAAAAGCAGTGCGAGTGGGCTGTTGAAGCAGTATGTCAGAAATAATGCGATTTGACAAAAACGGAACATAAAAGATAGTGTATAATATAAAAGTTGACAAAAAAGGAACGTCCCCAAGTGTCCATAAATGACATTGATAATAATGAAGCCTGGTTGGTCGGCAGCAAAGTTCCAGTATAACGGAACACTCATAAATGTCGTTGCGGCATTTATGAGTGTTTTATTATGCTATTTATGGCTATACAAAACTACCTAGCGGGGAAACTATTAATAAAAATTGCCTGAGGAGAGAAATGAATGAGCAGCTTTGTGCTTGGCTTTCAAGATATTGATAAAACCAAACTTGCGGTTGCTGGAGGGAAGGGCGCCAATCTTGGCGAGCTTTCCAGCATCGAAGGGCTACACGTGCCCGCTGGCTTTTGTATTACGACAGAAGCCTATAAAAAAATCATCGAAGAAACACCGGCGATGAAGGAATTACTGAAACAGTTATCGCTGCTAACGGTTGGCGAACGGGATAAAATCGTTAAGCTTAGCAGTGAGATACGCCAGGTCATCGAGGGAGCTTCACTTCCGCAAGACCTGCAGGCAGAGATCACCCAGTATCTTGCGGGTTTCGGTCAAAACAATGCGTATGCAGTACGCTCCAGTGCAACGGCGGAAGATTTGCCGACAGCCTCTTTTGCAGGCCAGCAGGATACGTATCTAAACATTAGCGGCAAGGAGGCAATCCTTACGCATATCCGAAAGTGCTGGGCCTCGCTGTTTACCGAGCGGGCCGTCACGTACCGCCTTCAGAACGATTTCGACCACCGGAAGGTTCATCTGGCGGTGGTCGTACAAAAGATGGTTTTCCCTGAGACGGCAGGGATTATGTTTACGGCCGATCCCGTCACTTCCAATCGGAAAGTTGTATCCATCGATGCCAGCTTTGGGCTTGGTGAGGCCTTAGTCTCAGGCCTGGTCAATGCAGATACCTATAAAGTACGCGACGGCAGGGTAATCGATAAAAAGATATCCACTAAGAAGCTGGCTGTTTATCCTTTACCGGACGGCGGTACGCACGAGCAGGCGCTTGCACCTGTGCTGCAGAACCAGCAAGCGATGACAGAGGAGCAGATTCTCAACCTAGCGCGCATCGGCAGGCAGCTGGAAGCGCATTTTGGCTGTCCCCAGGATATCGAATGGTGTGTGGCTGATGGTAGTATTTATATCGTTCAGTCTCGTCCCATCACCACTTTATACCCCATTCCGGAAGTGAACGATGAGGACAATCATGTCTATGTATCGGTCGGCCATCAGCAAATGATGACCGATGCCATGAAACCGTTAGGGCTGTCTTTTTTCCTGTTAACTACCTCTGCCCCTATGGTGCAAGCCGGTGGCCGGTTATTTGTCGATGTCGCCTATAATCTGGCTTCACCGAGCAGCCGGGACATGATTATCAATGTTTTGGGCCAATCCGATCCGCTCATTAAGGATGCTTTGATCAGCATCATGGAGCGAGGCGATTTTATCAAGTCACTCCCCCATGAGGAAAAAACGCCGAACTCCGGCAAAAGCAAAAAGATTATGCTGCCGGAGGGATTTCGGGGGCAGTTTGAATGCGATCCGGCCATTGTTGCGAATTTGATTGAAAGCAGCCAGGCTTCAATCGAACAGGTAAAACAAACGATCCAAACAAAATCAGGAACAGCTGTATTTGATTTTATTCTGGAAGATCTGGAGCAGCTAAAGAAGTGGATAACAGATCCGCAAAATTTGGGTGTAATTATGGCGGCTATCGATGCTTCAACCTGGATCAATGAAAAAATGCACCTGTGGCTGGGAGAAAAAAACGCAGCAGACACGCTTTCCCAATCGGTACCGAACAATATTACGTCGGCAATGGGGCTGGAGCTATTGGATGTGGCAGATGTGATTCGTCCGTATCCGGAAGTCATTGCCTATTTGCAGCAGGTAAAAGAAGAGGGCTTCTTAGAACAATTAGATAAGCTTAAAGGCGGACCGGAAACCCGGAAGGCTATCGAAGCCTATCTCACTAAATACGGCATGCGCTGTGCCGGAGAAATTGATATTACAAAACCGCGCTGGCGGGAAAAACCAGCGACCCTTATTCCTATGATTCTGAGTAACCTGAAAAACTTTGCGCCTAATGCCAGCAAGCGGAAGTTTGAGCAAGGGCGGCAGGAAGCTTTACAAAAGGAACAAGAGCTAGTCGAACGGCTGAAACAGCTGCCGGAGGGGGAGCAGAAAGCCAAAGAAACTAAACACATGATTGACTTAATCCGGACGTTCATCGGCTATCGGGAATATCCCAAATACGGCATGATTAACCGCTACTTCGTCTATAAGCAGGCTTTGCTGCAAGAAGCGGAACAACTGGTGCAAGCAGGCGTCCTTCGTGAAAAAGAAGATAGCTATTACCTCACTTTTGAAGAACTGCGCGAAGCAGTACGCTCAAGGAAAGTGGATTACCAGGTCATTAGCAAACGGCAGGAAGAGTACCAAGGCTATGAGAAACTAACTCCTCCGCGTGTTCTCACATCGGATGGGGAAGTCGTTACCGGTAAGTACAAGCGGGAAAACCTTCCCGCTGAAGCGCTGGCCGGGCTAGCTGTTTCTGCCGGTGTGATAGAGGGACGGGCCCGTGTCATAGTCAACATAGCGGATGCTGACCTGTCAGAAGGCGATATATTAGTCACTGCCTTTACAGACCCCAGCTGGACCCCGTTGTTTGTATCGATAAAGGGCCTGGTCACCGAAGTGGGCGGACTGATGACCCATGGTGCCGTTATTGCCCGGGAATATGGGCTGCCGGCAGTTGTGGGAGTGGAAAATGCTACTAAGCTGATCAAGGATGGACAGCGCATCCGGGTGAATGGATCTGAAGGCTATGTAGAGACGTTAGGATAAAATAAAAGCGGCAGGCTTGGCTCCCGTGCTGAAAAATAGGTTATCCATTGGGGTAAGTCATCATATAGTTATAGAAACGGTTTATGGTGGGTTGCCATGGAAGAATCAATTTTCTATTCTCTGGACTCTGAACAGCAGGTACTGCTCGCAGCTTTACTCGCGATCATCGTATCGGAAAACCTTAACGAAAACCAGCTCAATATTTTGGGCAACTTTGTGGAAGCAGTGGGGCAGAACATTTTGCTGATCCAAGCGATTGTATCATCGAATCCGTCCACGACAGAACCGGATAGTTCTTCAACGACAGAAGTGCAAAATCTGCAAGAAAACATGAACCGGTTACAGCAGGAATTAGAAACTATGAAGTGCAAGTTAGCCGCCTTAGAAGGAAAACAGGAATAAGGTAGGTTGCTGCCAATCATGGAATATGGTTGGCAGCATTTTTTATACAATTGCAGGCAAATCAGGGGCTTTTTTGACATTACTGGCAACATTGTTGAAAACTGCTGCATAACCCAGTATAATTTAAAATGCTATAGAGATTGGTTAGCTACGTATATTAAATAGATAGGCGGATACATAATGAAAATTTCTAAGAATGATGCATTAATCTGGTTTGATTATTTTTCCCAAATGCCTGAGGATGAGGAAATTACCGTAAAACATGAAGAAATCATTTTCGCTACTTTTGCGCAGATTGAAGCAGCAGTTGAGCATAGAAATGAATTGCTAATAGCAGAAATTAAAGGCTTAAAGACGTTAGAAAACCGAACTTACTATGTGGGCAATGAAAGCAAATTCGCCCAGGGCTGTCGTTCCTGTCTGCTGGGCACTGGTTTGAGTGCCATCAGAAAAACGAACAAATGCAATTTAGAGTGCAAGTTCTGTTATAACTACGGCGAACTGGATGCCATTCATCCGGTTGGTGAAGGCATGTGGGAAATTGGCGGCACAAAGTTTTACGAGAAAGATATTGATCTGCTGCTGTCCATTCATCAAAAGCCTACCGGCATTTCTTACGTCTACTTAGAACCGTTTATGGAAATTGAAAAGTACTATTCGATGATAAAGAAGTTTCATGCTGCTGGCATTCATCAGCACTTATACACCAATGGCACATTAGCCACCGAAGAAACCTTGAAAGCCTTAGGCGAAGCCGGTTTGGATGAGATCCGTTTCAACCTGGGTGCTTCCAACTGTGCGGACAAAGTAATAGAGAATATTGGTTTAGCGAAAAAATACATTAAGAGCGTAGGAATTGAAACCCCGATGACGCCTGAGTTTTTCAAAGCGTTTTTTAAGAAACAGCAAGCCATCTTTGCAACAAAGCTTGATTTTATCAACTGTGCGGAATTGCATTTAAATGAGAATAACATCAACAATTACTATGGCGAGAACATGTATATTGCGCGCCAAGGCTATATATCGCCAATTTGGAGTCGGGAATTGACCCTGAAATTCATGAAAATAGCGGCAGAAGAAAACTGGGATATAGCAGTCCATGACTGCTCAAACTACACGAAGTTTGCCAGAAGCTTAAATCTGAGCAGCAAAACGGGCATGTGGTTTGGCGCCAGCAACTATGCCTGTGAATTCTCGATGATTCCTTACGAAATATTTTTACCGACCCTGAACGATGATGAGTTCGAATTTTTAGAGGAAGAAGAATTGCCTGAGGGCTATAAGCCGGAGCTTATGGAGTTTTAGCAGGGCAGCGTCACCCTGTACGCAGATGGGGTGACGCTTTTTTTGTTCAGAAGGAGCTTCAGTAGTCAGCAAAGAAATAGATATTCAGAATTCAGACATCAGTATAAAGAAGAGAAAAGGGGTAGTACATAATGGCAAGCACGACATACCGGGATGTAAAAATAACGGTGCTCAAAAAACTGGAAGTCCCAGATATTCATAAAGAGTATGCTGCTGAGGGGGTTCATACTCAATGTGCTAAGTATAAAGAAGGCCATGAGTATATCTGTAAAAACGTTGTCAAACCCGAAGGCTTTTGCTCCTGGGCCTGGGTGGCTGTGCAGGATAAGGTCGTCTTTTTAGCTTTAGGGCATGATTATCCCTGGGTAAAACAAGCCGGTACCGAGATCGTCTGCTGTGCTGACGGGCTGCATCCTGTTCTTTATAAGTTAGAGCGCATAGATAACTAAGTGGCGGTAACGACTTCTAGAAAATCCTAGTAAAGCTAGGATTTTTTTGTTTATCCCGCTGCGTTCCGGACATACTGGGAGATAGGAGCGTGAACGTACTCCAATTCGATGAGTAAGAAGGAATGCTAAGATGCTGACTGCCAGCAATGATACGGAACTCAGAGTATGTGATTCGTGTGGGAAAGAAAGAGAATGCTATGTGGAACGGAAGCTGGACACCGAACAGGCGCTGTGCGTATATTGCTTATCGACAATGTATTGCTTCTTCTAAGCTAGAGGAAAAGTGAAGTTCCTGCAAAGGCAAATGCCGCTTTGCAGGAACTCTTTTCTTGGATGGTAAATAGTGCATATATGCCAAAGAGGGAGAGTGGTAGGATGAACCTCAATCTGGAGTGCATTGTTTGCAATATCAGGCAAGTGCTAACGGTAACCGATCTGCTTGAATTAGATGCCGCTGCCAAAGAAAGCATTATGCGGGAGGTATTGGGCTATCTGCATTCAACCAACTATCAACGGTCGAATCCGGAAGTGATCCGCGGGACCTGGGAGATCATCACACGCCATATCAATGATCCTAATCCCTACAGGGAGATCAAGTGCTTGTACAATACCAAACTGCAGGACCTGGCTGCTAAAATCAGAACGCAGATTGACCTGTCACAAGATAAGCTGGATACGGCGCTCAAAATCGCGATCACGGCCAATCTGATTGATTTTGCCGCTAACCATACTGTGGATGAAGCGATGCTGCTGCAGAAAATCGCTGACGCCAACGAACAGCAGCTGGCGATTGATGATAGTAAACCATTGCTGGAGAGCTTGAAAACTGCCCGCACGCTTCTCTATTTGGGGGATAACTGTGGTGAGATCGCAATAGATAAGATCTTTATTGCCTACATAAAAGCAGCCTATCCTCATATCAAAGTGTATTTCGGGGTAAGAGGCAAGCCCATTGTCAATGATGTAACAGAAGATGACGCTGCGATGGTACAAATGCACGAAGCAGCTGAGGTGATCAGCAACGGCGACGGTTCGCTGGGGACGGTTGTAGCCAGGACGTCACCGGCTTTTCGGGAAGTTTTTTATCAGGCAGATGTAATCATTGCCAAAGGGCAGGGGAACTTTGAAAGCCTGAGCGAAATAGACCGGGGCAATATCTTCTTTCTGTTTATGGCCAAATGTGATGTCGTCGCAGGTTTGCTCCAGATACCAAAGCTATCCATTGTCTGTGCAAAAAATACCTACGATGCATGATTATCAAGATAAATACATAAATAGAACGGGCCAATTCTCCTGGAGAATTGACCCGTTTTTTCTATAAGCGCTATTCTTGCTGCAAAGCGGCAGCCAGTTCGCGGACACCGGCAAACACATAATCCGGCTGAACATCGGAACCGGTTAAATCAGCTTGCTTTGTTTCGCCGCTCAGGACTAGTATGCCGCAGATGTCGGCGTTTGCCGCCAGCTTGATATCCGTATACAGCCGGTCGCCCACCATGGCCGTTTCTTCGCGCGGGCAGTTTAGTTTGGCCACCAGGACATCGATAATTTCCTGATACGGTTTGCCAATAATCTTCGCCCGTTTGCCTGTGGAAGAGTAGATTAATTCCAGCATGGCCCCCACATCGGGAATGTAGCCGGACCGTTCATCAGTCGGGCAATTAATATCCGGATGAGTGGCAATGAGCGGCACACCTTCGCGAATCAAATGACAAGCTTCGGTCAGCTTGGCGTAGTTCAAAGTCTGATCAAAGCCCAGTACGACAAAATCAGGGGTAGAATTCGTCAGAGTAAAGCCGTGGGCGAGAAATTCCTGCTCCAAATCCGGTGTACCTAATAAAAAGATCCGGGCGTTCGGTTTGATACTGCTGAGGTATAAAGCGGTGGCTTCACCGGAAGTTAAGATTTGATCAATGGTAGCATCCAGGCCAAGCGCTTGCAGTTTGTTGACATAGCTTTGCTTGTTTTTGGAGGAGTTATTGGTCAGAAACACATACTTTCTACCGCTTTGCGCCAGGTAATCGAGAAACTCTTTAGCGCCTGGCAGCAGCTTTTGACCTAAATAAATCGTGCCATCCATATCTAAAGCAAAGTACTTTAACTGTTGTAAACCTGCAGGCATAGCAACCTCTCCTAACAGTTGGTAGCCGTAGCTTAATCTCCGGCTTTCACATTCCAAACCATAGCAGCTAATAGGAAGGACAGAACAGCTGAACCTACCCAGAAGTCGCCGGCCAAAGCAAAGTCATATATTTTTTTGCCGTTCACAATCGTCATATGGGCGTTGATTAGATAGCCGCTGACCATTTCCTGCAGAGCGGCGCCGAAATAACTGAGTAAGCCGATCATCCCCATGGCCGCGCCGGTAGCCCGTTTCGGACAGATATCAACAGCCATCAAACCGCCGAGGTAGCAGACCAGTGCACCCATCGTGAAGCCATACACACACATGCTGAGCATATCAGTAGTGGGATTAGCAGGTGCCCATAAGAAAGCGCCAATCGAAGCGGCATATAACACACCATAAATCAAGGCAGGCATATTGCGTTTGTGGTTGAAAAACTTGTCAGATACCAAACCACAGGTAAGAGCACCGAAGATCCCGGCAAACTGCATGACACTCAAAACGCCGCTGGCGCCGATCGTCGTGTAGCCCTTGGCTTCGGTCAGATAAATGATGCCCCAGCTTTCAATAGCATACCGGGCAATATAACAGCAGAGGCTGGATAAACCGAGAATCCATACGGCGGGACGTTTCACAACCGACCATTGTAAGGCGGAAATGGATTTTTCTTTTTCCGCTTTTATCAGTGCAAAACCTTCGGGGTTTTTATGCTCTTCCGCATTTGGCAGGCCATAGGATTCGGGGCGGTCATGCATAAAGAAGTAAATCAGGATAGAACCGATCAGGCAGAAGACACCAGGCATGATGAAGCCTAATTGCCAGCTGTAAGCAGTGACAATCGCGGCGGTCGCTAAATAGGTAAAGGCCGCACCAAGATTGTGGCTGGTAAACCAGATTCCATAATACGTGCCACGTTCTTTATTGGTAAACCATTGGTTCAAGGAAACGATGCAAGGACCGGCGCCAAAAGACTGGAACCAGCCATTGATGCCCCACAGCACCACTAAAGGCATAAACTGATTGGTAAAGCCCATGATTACGGTAATAATGGAGGACATAAACAGACCCATCGCAAAGAACCGCTTATTATTCATGCGGTCAGCCAGGAAGCTGTTCGTAAACTTACCAAGACCATAGGTAATAAAAAATACCGAACCCATAAGACCAAGTTGCTGCGCATTCAAGACACCGGCAGCCATCAGAGGCTTTTTAATAACAGAAAAATTAAGCCGTAAAACATAAAACAATGCATACCCTAAGGTGATAGAAGTGAAGACCTGCCAGCGTCTTTTGTTAAACTCTTTCGCAATGACTTCGCTGTTAAGGGACATTAACGCTCTGTCCGGGCCGGTGGCAAATACCTTCCAAAATAACTCTATCATAGTAAACCTCCTTATTTAATATCATCATGAATTATCGCACTATTTCAGCAATTGGACTATCAGAAAAAATCTGATATTGCTGTAGGAATTTTGCGATAGAGTTTAGCCCAGTACGCAATCGGGAGTATATTTGGGAAAGAGGTAATTCTACTCGATAGCAAGAATGTATTCGTATCTCGATGAAGTGTGGTGCGTTATGCTACAGCTACAGAATAACTCGGATACGGTCATCCTTGTATTGCATGAAATCTACGGGATTAATCGTCATATCAGCGGCATTTGCAATACGCTCGCTGATGGTAAAAATGATGTGCTGTGTCCGAATCTGCTACTGCCGAATCAAACGTTCAACCCCGGTGAAGAGGCTGCCGCTTACAGCAGCTTTATGCAAAATATCGGCTTGAGCGCTGCCCAGCAACAGATTGAAAAACTGTCGCGGGAAATTCAGAAGGATTACAAATACCGCTTCATCATTGGCTTCAGCATAGGTGCTACCTTAGCCTGGCTATGCAGCCAGCAGGCAGGCCTGTATAGTGGAGCCGTCGGCTTCTACGGTTCGCGAATCAGGGACTATACGAATGTCGTGCCTAAGTGCCCTGTTTTACTGTTCTTTCCGAGATGGGAAGAGTCGTTTGACGTAAATCATCTTATTCACGAGCTGTCAGGTAAAGACAATACCGGCATCGTCCAGGTAAATGCATTGCATGGCTTTACGAATCCACTGTCGGGTACATATTGCCCGGAGGCAAGCGAAGTGGCCATCACGCAAGCGATTGCGTTTTTTAACAGACAAAAACAATAACCGATTTTTCTTCTATCTAATCCGTTGCATAAGGCAGCCAGGATAGCAGAGCTAATATCTTTTCAGGAGATTGAAATATGGCATTGGACATGAGAACCTTACTAATTACCTCTATCATGGGAGTAATGATTAACGCCTTGGTGCTTGCGTTGGCCTGGTACTCGGAAAAGAAGCTGCGGCCGATAATCAGCTGCTGGTTTATTGGACAGGCTTCCCTGGGACTTGGCATGACCTCATTGTCCTCCAGGGAACGGTTGCCCAATTTTGGGGCGTAGTTCTATCTAATGTGTGTGTAGCCTGCGGAATGGTTGCCGAGCAGGAAGGGCTGTTTCGTTATACTAAAAAAAGACGGGGCTATTTGCGGCCGGTACTCTTTTTGCTTGTAATAGCCAGTGGAGCGGGGATGTGGTTTTTTAACTACATCTATCCCTCCCTGGCTTGCCGGATCATTGTTTTTAGTCTGGTATCCATGATCTTTTCCGTCATTTTTATCAATACACTATTTAAAAGCGATGAAATAAGCGAAGCGCCGATAAAGCTGCTGGCGACAGCTCATACTCTGCAATTTGGCGTCATGGGTGCGCGCGCTGCCTTGGCCTACTGGCAAGGTGGCTATGTTAATTCTTATTTGCATTTAGGTGGCATGCAAGCCGTATTGGTATTAGCTCTTTCCGCCTGCCATATTAGCCGTGCTGTGGGGTATTTTTGGTTAATTGTCCACCGGCTGGGCTTAGAGATCCAAAAACAAGCGGTCACGGATGAGCTGACGGGATTATACAACCGGCGTGCCTTCGGCGAATATCTGGAGCAGTTGACGGCCGAAGGAACAGGGGGATTTGGGATCGCGATGATTGATGTGGACAAGTTCAAATCCATCAATGACCAGCATGGTCATCTGGCTGGCGACCGTTATCTTATACAAATCAGTAATTTATTCAGAACGCAGCTGGGCGTACACAGCCGGATATTTCGCTATGGCGGTGATGAATTTATTGCCATTATTCCCAATGTTACCAAAGCAGAGTTGCTGCAAATGCTGGAGCGGGTACGGTGTGCTGCAGCTGACTTGAAAATTCCATGGGAAGAGAAAACCGTTCAATCTACACTTAGCATTGGAATCTCGCTGGCAGCAGCTGACGGGAATAGCCTGGATCAATTGCTCGCCGCGGCTGATAAAGCATTGTATGTTGTCAAGGAACAAGGCGGCAACCAAATTGCTATTTTATAAGAGCAGCGGGGATCGTTTTTCTTGGTGTGTTGGAGCTGTTCCACACTCTCATATGCTGCATACGCACTAGTAATAGGAAGTTTTTCTGCTTATAAAACAAAATGGGATGGAGGAATTCACATGGAACCTAATGTAAATCAAGATGTTGCAAGCAAGCTGACAACTAACAAGAAAAAAATAGTGCTGGCAGCGGTGGCTGCTGTAATCGTCATTGCTTTGCTGGGGTACTGGTATTGGACGAAGACGCCTCAGTACTCCTTGAAACAAATGCAAGAATCGGTTGCCAAACACGATTTGGCAGCATTCAATAAATATGTCGATATTGACAGTGTTACTTCACGGGCTATTGATCAATTGCTGGAGCTGAAATTGAACGATCCTAAGGACGTGCAAGATGATACTACGAAAAACTTTGCGGCAGGATTGATTAAGATCCTCAAACCACAGCTTGTCGCCGTTGCCAAAGAAGAAATTAAAACGTTTGTTGAGAAAGGAACGACCGAGCTTCCTGATAGTCAGTCCCCCAATAATCCGAAGATGAAAGAATTGCTGAATACCGGCAGTGGTAAAGCTGAATTTAAAGGCGTTGCCTATACTAATAAGGACGGCAAAATAGCAACCGTTGGTATCGACATGTTTTATCCTAAGCTAAACAGTACGACGGTGTTAGAAGTAAAAATGCGGGAAATGGACGGCTATTGGCAAATTGCCGAGATCAGCAATCTCGCCAGCTTTGTGAAAAAACTGGAGGAACTGGAGACGGCAAAATTAGCCGAAATCAACAAACAGACGATCGCCGAAATCAATAGTGCAATGCGCTTAGAAAGTATCACGATCACCAAGCAAAGCCTCAATCGCTATGCAAAGGTAGTTGCATTCCCAAGCCGCATCACTTTCCTAACGCAAAAGGACATACGTGAATTCCAGGGACTGATAACCGTAAAGACCCAGGACGGGAAACTACTGCTCAAAGATACTGTTCAGGCAAACGGAACAACAACCCCTGGGAAAGTAGTCGATATGACCTGGAGCAAAGAGGTTAATATGTTCAGCCAAGCCGATAATCTGATGTTCAACACGCCAGCGGATCAATTGGTTGTTTCGATGGAGTTTCAGAGACTGAAGTTCTCAGATGGAACTGAGTTGAAGATATTGGATAAGCTGCCTTAGTAGGGAGAGTGGTAGTGCTGATTTTATAATAGAAACCCTAGCCATGTGGCTAGGGTTTCTATTAGTACGTGTAATTGATTAAGCCTATATGAGGCTTGTATTAATTGAAAGGATATTGTAATATAAATACGTCGAAACATACTATGTTTACAGGAGATGGCTACCCTGTACTGATGATGACAGGCTTATTATCAATCAAAAATCTTATTAAGGTTCTTGGTGAGGGAGCGTGGTGCTATATCAATATTAATTTCTTTGTTCACTCATTAAACCATTTTTCGCTCTACTTTAGTTTTTTAGCCATCTCGCCTTATAGGCCAAGCCTACTGATGAGTCCGTGTAAGTCGGACGAAAAGGGTAAAAGACATCCGATGCTGGATGTCTTTTTTATTATATCAATCATTACCTTTAGCGTATGATTTTCCTCTATGCTTCTCGACGTAACAACACAGGAAGATGGCACTTTTTAGCGAAACATAAAGATATTGGTATATATCTTTTAGAGATGAATTTGCTTATCTGATGTTAATTTGCATTCGGAGGGTGACTTTTTTGAAATCTAACTTTTCTTTTTTAGAAGGACGATGGCCGCTTCTTGCTTCTATTGGGATGATGGCTGAACGATATATCCATACCGACTCAAATTCCTGCTTTATCAAGCTGGGGTTATTTGCCGAGTCTATGGTACGGTTGATCTTTACATTAGATCAGATCGAAGAACCGCAGGTCGATAATACGCATGCCAACCGGATTAGAATTCTCAAAAATGAAGGACTTCTTCCGAAAGATATTGATGATATTCTCTATGTGCTCAGACAGACGCGCAATAAAGCGGCCCATGATGGCTACGAATCAACTGAACAGGCCATGCTCTTAGTTCAGTTTGCCTATAAGCTTGGCGGCTGGTTCATGCAGACCTATGGAGACTGGAATTATGAGCCAGTAGCTTTTGTAAAACCTCATGCTATTGCGAATGACCTTGCTCTCAGTTCTGACAGCAAGCAGCAAGAAGAGCGCATCAAAGAACTCACCACGCAGATCAAGCAAGATGTTGCTGCTCTGCAGCCTATACCGCTTGCTGAACGACGAAAACAAAGCATTTCGTCAGCAGAAAAAATCAATCTTTCCGAAAAAGAAACCCGTTATCTCATCGACGAACAGCTCAGGCAAGTTGGCTGGGAAGCCGATTCCCTTCATATTCGCTACTCTAAGGGCATAAGACCACAACGCGGCAAAAATCTGGCTATCGCTGAATGGCCGACCGATTCAATGGTAGGCGGTAGAGGTTTTGTCGACTATGCGCTATTTGTTGGAACTCAATTGGTTGGTGTTGTTGAGGCCAAGCGTCATTTGACAGACGTCCCAGCCGTGATTGATTATCAATGCAAAGAGTATGCCCAAAAGATAAAAGCCGAGCATGCCGGGTATCGCATCCATCAATGGGGCGACTATCAGGTCCCGTTTCTCTTTGCCACCAATGGACGCAAGTATTTAAAACAGCTGGAAACAAAATCGGGTATTTGGTTTTTGGATGCCCGTAAACCCACTAATCTTGCTAAAGCGCTGCAAGGCTGGCCAAGTCCGCAGGGCTTGCTTGAACTCTTGGCACAGGATATAGATAAAGCCAATCAGGTATTGGCCAATACCAGCTATGATCTGTTGAGCGATAAGGATGGCTTGAACTTACGGGATTATCAAATAAAAGCCATTCAGTCGGCTGAGCAAGCCGTAGCCGAAGGTAAGCAGACTGTGTTATTGTCAATGGCCACCGGGACAGGGAAAACCCGGACGATTTTAGGTCTGATCTATCGCTTAATCAAAACTAGCCGTTTTAAACGAGTGCTATTTCTGGTTGATCGCACCGCGTTAGGGGAACAGGCTCAGGATGTCTTTAAGGAAGTCAAATTGGAAGACTTAATGACCCTAGATGAAATTTATAATATTAAAGGGTTGGAAGATAAGGAGATTGACAAAGAAACCAAAATCCACGTCGCCACAGTTCAGAGTCTTGTCAAAAGAATCCTGTATGCTGATGGTGAAAGCATGCCCGCTGTTACTGACTATGATTTGATTGTGATTGATGAAGCTCACCGGGGCTACATCCTGGACAAAGAAATGGGCGAAGAGGAACTGTTGTATCGGAATCAAGAGGATTATGTCAGTAAATACCGGACAGTCATTGAATATTTTGATGCTGTAAAAATAGCGCTTACCGCAACTCCGGCCCTCCATACCACAGAAATTTTCGGCACTCCTGTTTTTAACTATACCTATCGTGAAGCCGTCATTGAAGGCTATTTGGTTGATCATGATGCCCCCCATACCCTGAAAACCAAGCTGGCCATGGAAGGCATTCGTTATTGCAAAGGTGATATTGTTGCCTTATATGATCCGGTTACTGGAGAAATTACCAACAGTCATGAACTGGAAGACGAACTGAATTTTGATATTGAAAGTTTTAACCGGAAAGTTATTACCGAATCATTTAATAAAACGGTGTTAGAGGAAATTGCCAAATATATCAACCCGGACGGTCAGGGCAAAACTTTAATTTTTGCCGTGGATGATGCTCATGCCGATCTGATTGTCAAACTTCTGAAAGTAATCTATCAGGAATATGGCGTAGATCGGGATGCCATTATGAAAATCACCGGTTCGGTGGCTGGCGGCAACAAGAAGAAAGTACTGGAAGCCATTAAAAAGTTTAAAAATGAGAAATATCCCAATCTTGTTGTTACCGTTGACTTGCTGACAACTGGAATTGACGTTCCTGAAATATCCACCCTGGTGTTTATGCGCCGGGTAAAGTCAAGAATTCTGTTTGAACAGATGTTAGGCCGGGCAACCCGCCTATGTTCCGATATTGATAAGACACACTTTGAAATCTTTGACCCGGTAGGTGTGTACGAATCCTTAGAACCGTTAAGTACCATGAAGCCGGTAGTGGCCAATAAAGGTGCTACCTTTGCCGATCTGATCAACGGGCTGGAAGTGCTGGAAACCGAAGCCCAAAAGAAAAATCAGCTTGACCTGATTATCGCTAAGCTGCAGCGAGCCAAACGAAAAGTCAACAGCCAGCTGCTGGAACATTTTATTGACTTATCAGGCGGGCAAAATCCAGCCCAATTTATTGAAACCCTGCAAACGCTGACCATCGAGAAGGCTCAAGACCATATCCTGGAGCATAAACGCCTGTTCGAACTTCTGAATGAAGGTGGCTATCATCCGGGAAGAGCGACAGTTGTATCCTTTAAGGAAGACGAACTGCTCTATCATACCAGAGGCTATGGCAATGCCCAAAAACCGCAAGACTATTTGGAAGAATTCAAACGTTTTGTTGAAGACAATAAAGATAAAATTGCTGCGTTGAATATTGTCTGCACCAGACCCAAAGAGCTTACACGCGAGACTTTAAAAAGTCTAAAACTGGAGCTTGACCGTAATCGATTTACTGAGGTTCAACTCAATTCAGCCTGGAGAGAGATCCGGAATGAAGAGATTACGGCTGATATTATTACCTTTATTCGTCGGCTAACGCTGGGCTCACCCTTGATTAGCCACGAACAGCGAATCAAAAATGCTGTGAATAAGCTTAAGCAGAATCATCGCTTTAGTAAAATGGAGCTGGACTGGCTGGGACGGATTGAAAAGCATCTTTTGCATGAAAGCATTCTGGCGGTCGACACCTTTGAAACCGGCGCATTCAAATCAAAGGGCGGGTACAAAGTTATCAATAAAGTTTTTAGCAATAAATTGGAAGAAATTATCGCAGAACTTAATGATTATCTATATGACGATTGGAGCGCATAACGAGTGACAAATCAAGAAATCGTAGCCAAGCTGTGGAACTTATGCAACGTCCTGCGAGATGATGGCATCACCTATCATCAGTACGTGACGGAGCTTACTTATATTCTTTTTCTAAAAATGGCTAAAGAGACCGATACCGACAGTCAAATTCCTGCCGAGTACCGCTGGGATAAGTTGGCAGGACAACAAGGAACAGACCTAAAGAAATTCTATAACAGGCTGCTGAATGATTTAGGAGAAAATAGTACCGGCAGAGTCCGGGAGATTTATTCAGGAGCCCGCTCGAATATTGAAGAGCCGAAGAATCTGGAAAAGATCATTAAATCCATTGATGATCTGGACTGGTATTCGGCGAAAGAAGAGGGGCTTGGCAACCTCTATGAGGGACTGTTAGAGAAAAACGCCAACGAAAAGAAATCCGGGGCAGGTCAGTATTTTACCCCGCGAGTCTTGATTGATATTATGGTAAAACTCATAAATCCCAAGGTGGGCGAAGTTTGCAATGATCCTGCCTGTGGCACATTTGGCTTTATGATTGCTGCTGACCGGTATATCAAAGATCAGACTGACGGCTTGCTGGATTTGCCGGTAGATGTGCAGCTATTCCAGAAACAAAAGGCCTTCACTGGCTGCGAACTAGTACATGACACCCATCGTCTGGCGCTTATGAATGCCATGCTGCATGATATCGAAGGTGAAATCGTATTGGGAGATACCTTGTCCAATGCAGGTAAGAGTATGAAAGGCTATGACGTCGTGCTCACCAATCCGCCGTTTGGCACCAAGAAAGGCGGCGAGCGCACGAACCGCGACGATTTAGTCTATCCTAGTTCCAATAAGCAGTTAAACTTTCTCCAACATATTTATCGTTCGTTAAAGTCTGATAATCAGGCACGGGCGGCTGTGGTGCTGCCCGATAACGTACTGTTTGCTGACGGGGACGGAGCCAATATTCGTGAGGATCTGATGGATAAATGTAACCTGCATACTATCCTCAGATTACCTACCGGGATTTTCTATGCCCAGGGAGTAAAGACCAATGTATTATTCTTTACCCGGGGTGCTACTGACAAAGGGAATACCAAGCAAGTCTGGGTCTATGACTTACGCACCAACATGCCCAGTTTTGGCAAGACCACGCCGCTTAAAGTGGAGCATTTTGCTGGATTCATGCAGGCCTATACTGCCCAAGATCGTTCCTCTGTTCAGGACGAACGCTGGAACCTGTTCACTAGGGAGCAGATCACCGAAAAGGGTAACAGCCTGGATGTTGGCCTAATTCGTGATGACAGTGTACTCGACTATGAAGACCTGCAGGACCCGATAGAAAGCGGCGAGGAAGTAGTTGCTCAATTGGAAGAAGCCGTTGACCTCATTCTGAGTGTCGTCAAAGAACTGAAAAGTCTGGGCGGTGGCAAGTAATGGCGAAGAAAGAAAAGCTGTCGCTGTCGCCGGAGGAACTACTGGAGCAGGCTTTAGTTAAAGAAGAGGAGCAGCCTTATGCTGTGCCGGGTAATTGGGTGTGGACTAGGTTGGCAAGTTTGGTAAATATACACAGAGGCGTTTCATTCACAAAGAATGATGCAAAACTTAAAAAAGAAAATACTACTTGTCTAATTTTACGTGGTGGAAATATAAATGATGGAAAGCTAATATTCGATGATAATATTTATGTGAGTAAATCTTTAGTAAAAGAAGTACAGTTATTGAAAAAAAACGATATTATTATTGTTGCATCTACTGGCAGTACTAAAGTTATCGGAAAAGCGGCAATATCTGAAGAAAATTATGCAGATGTTGCATTTGGAGCTTTTATTACATTAGTAAGAGTTAAAGAGGATTTAAATCAAAAGTTTGTTGCCTTTTATTTTCTAAGTGAAATGTATAGAAGCTTAATTAGAAAATATGCAAAAGGTGTCAATATAAATAATATTAAGAACGAGCACATTTTATTTATGCCATTCGTTCTTCCCCCGCTCCCCGAACAGCAACGAATCGTTGCTGTAATCGAATCTCTTTTCGAAAAGCTCAACCGCGCCAAAGAACTGGCCCAAACCGCTCTAGACTCCTTTGAAAACAGAAAATCTGCTATATTGCATAAAGCCTTCACCGGGGAACTGACCAGAAAGTGGCGTGAGGAGAATACTTCAGAGCATAATAAGTTATTGGAAGTTATATTGGAATTTTATACAAATTCTTCAAAACTTAAAGATATAAGTATAATTAAAGAGTTTCAGGGAAAGGCCTCTGTTCTTAAAAACATTAAAAATAGTAAATGGTATAAGTGTCATATAGGGGCAATTGGAATAGTTTGTAATGGCAGTACCCCATCCCGAAAAGTTTTAAAATACTGGGGAGGCGAGATTTCTTGGGTTAGTTCTGGGGAGGTCCGGAACAATGTTATAAACTATACAAATGAAAAAATCACGACTGAGGGATATAATGCATCATCAGTAAGGATGTTGAATAAAGGTTCGATTCTTATTGCTATGATTGGAGAAGGTAAAACACGGGGGCAAACCGCGATATTAAATATTGATGCAACTATTAATCAAAATATCGCAGCTATAGATTTAAGTCACAAATGTGTGATTTCAAAATTTGTTTGGTATTGGTTGCAATATCAATATGAAAATAATCGTCAAGTAGGAAACGGCTCTGGCCCAAAAGCACTTAATTGTCATAAAATCCGAAATTTGGATTTTATTCTTCCCCCTCTTCTAGAACAACAAGAAATCGTCCGTATTCTCGATAACCTCCTGGAAAACGAGCAAAAAGCCAAAGATCTGTGTGATGTGATCGATAAAATTGACCATATGAAAAAATCCATCCTAGCCCGTGCTTTCCGAGGCGAGCTGGGTACTAACAATCCTGCTGAAGAAAGCGCTCTAGGGTTGTTGAAAGAAGTGCTGAAGGCTAAGGCTTAACCGTAAAAGGTATGTGGGGGATAATTTTAGGGAATTGGTAGAAGAGGATTGATGCACATGTCAGGCAAATTAATTCGCTTATTCTTAACTGATGGTCAGCCCAATGGGTTGCGGACAGTTGAAATTTCCAATATGACCATTCATGGAACGATTTTTCCCCGGACGCAATTAGAGGGTTTTATGAAGCGGGAGGCGGCTAATAAACCGGGGGTGTATATGCTCATTGGTCAGGACGAGCAGGATCTGGAAACTATTGCTTTATACATTGGACAAGGCGACCCGGTGTTGCCACGGTTACGGGATCATGCCCGGAACAAGGAGTTTTGGACCGAGGCTATCGTTTTTTCTTCGAAAGATGATTATCTAACCAAAACCCAGGTTAAATATCTGGAGGCAGACTTGTATGCCCTAGCGAAGGAAGCATATAGGGCCAAACTGGATAATACGCAAGCACCGACCAGGCCGAACATCTCGGAAGTGGATAAAGCCGAAGTCAATCAGTTCCTAGAGGCCATTAAACTGCTGCTATTGGCACTAGGCCGAGATATTTTAGAACCAAGGATCTTAACCGAAGCAAATACGGGCGTATCGGAAACCATATTTGAGTTGAAAAATAAGAATGCCTTTGCCCGTATGGCAGTTATCAATAATAAGTATGTGGTGCTCAAAGGCTCTACCGCTGTCCGCGAAAATCGGCGTTCTATAGCCCCGTTCCTGGTTAAACTTCGTCAAGATCTGGTGGATACTGGTATTATGGTTGAGACTGATGAAGAACTTTATACATTTATGCAGGATGCCACCTTTAATAGCCCAAGTTACGCAGCAGCGGCAATCGTGGGCGGTGCTGCCAATGGGCGGAGATTATGGAAGTACAACGGTAAGGCATTAAGAGAGTGGGATAATGAAATAGTAGATATCTGTGAAGATGACGATTAACAAAAGCTCTAAAAATTTCTTAACAAAGGATTTATTATAAAAGAACGCCTAAAGTAAGCCAGTTCCGCTTACTTTAGGCGTTCTTTTCTTTCAGCTATCCTTTAATCCATCTCTTCCCGCTTCCAAATCCCATGCTTATACAGCACAACCTCTCAATCAAGGCAATTTCTTTTTTATTTCCTCGGGCAGATTATACTTCTCATTATCCTCCCGAATGGCCTATTTACCTTCTTTTCGGATTATCAGATAAGCCAGCTAAATAATCTAATGACACATTAAAATACTCTGCTAAAGCCGTAGCCATATCAAGTGGAGGAAGTCGATCACCTTTCTCCCAATGGCTTACGGTTTGCTTTGTGACACTAAATTTTGCTCCTAATTGTTCAAGTGTTAAATTATTTTGTTGTCTCAGGTCTCTTAATCTTTTACAAAAAATTTCGTGTAAAAACATTAGAATACTCCTTGACAGTCAACTGAAAGTTGACTAGAATAAACATAGGCATTGAGTCAACTTTTAGTTGACAAACAAAAGGTTTATAAAGTAGGAAGAGGGTTGAACTAGAATATATAACGATGATTTATAAGAGCAAGTGACCTTATTCCGATTACTCCATCTCTTCCCGTTTCCGAATCCCATGCTTATACAGCACAAACTCCTCAATCAAAGCAATTTCCTTTTTGACTTCCTCGGGCAGGTTATATTTCTCATTATCTTCGCGAATGACTGGTACAGGTTTGGCTTCCGTGAAAAATTCAGCCAGAGAGATGTCCAGGGCCTGGCAGACTTTTTCCAGAGTTGTAACGTTAGGATTTTTTTTACCGATTTCAATATCCCGCAATGTAGCCTGGCCGATTCCGGCAAGCTGAGCGAGCTTGTTGGTTGAGTAATTCTTTTCTGTCCGCAACTGAATAATGCGTTTGGCAGTATTCATCATATTATATCCTCCAATTAACGCTAAAGCAATTATAGGTAAAAGGAATTCCAGATTAACTAACGCAAAAACATTGACAACTTAAAGCATTTGCATTAGAATGAAATGTATGAAAGGGGGAGTTGTTTTTTTTACCGAACGGAATCGTTCACAACAACCACATAAAGGAGTTGGTGAAGGCGTTGCAAAGAATCGGCAGCATTACTATGGGCGAATGCTGTTTATTTGTCATGCCCTGCATGCGTTGGCGCGCGTGCAGGAAGAGTGTGAGTTTCCAGAACAATCCATTTCCATTATAGCGCAACAATAAAAAAACGTAAACCTTTGTTAGGAAATCCCGGTAAGAGGAGGGATTAATATGAAGTTAACTATTGAGGAGCAAGCCATAGTAGGCGGCAGTGAAGGTACGGTCAGGCAAAAGGCGATGGAATTGCTTGTGCATTACGGAGGGGCAGTCGATGCAGAAAAACTCATTGACACGAACAATGTCTGCGGAGACATAAGGCTGGCTACGGTATTGCCAATGTTCAACCTGGAGCCTTCAGAGCTTAGTGGCTTCCCAACGGTCAAGGCATATTCTTGTCAAATGGGGACTGGCTTAGACTCTGAACAGTGGCAGCTCCAAGGCGTAACGCAAGAACAGTATGAAGAGCAGATAGCTGATGAAGCTTTTGCTGCTTCGATTGGCGTCAATCAGTTGTGCACCTGCGTACCTTATTTGGTTGGCAATGTACCTGTAAAAGGGGAGCATTGTGCCTGGATAAAGTCATCTGCGGTGGTGTATATCAACTCGGTATTAGGTGCCCGCACCAATGGGGAAAGCAGCGAGATTACGATAGCCGCTATGCTTACCGGTAAGACTCCCTACTGGGGACTGCATCTTCCCGAAAATCGTCTGGGCACGCATCTTATTAATGTTGAGTGGGAAGTAAAGAGTGCGCTGGACTGGGAGTTGTTAGGCTATTATACCGGACAACTGGTGAAAACAGGCAAGCCGGTTTTTTACAGCATTCAACATGTACCCAATCTGATGCGGCTGAAAGGTCTGAGTGCAGCCTTGCAAGCAGCGAGTGAGTGCGAGCTGTTTCATATCCCTGGCATTACCGCTGAAGCACGCAATCTAAATGAGGCCTTTGGCGGTAAACAGCCGCTGGATGTGCTGCGCTTCGGTAAGGCTGAGCGCATGCTGGCCTTTGATATGCTCAATGCCTGTGCCCATGACCGTACGGTGGACTGGGTGATTCTCGGTTGTCCCCCTTGTTCGCTGGAAGAATTGGGCGAGATTTGCCGCCTGCTTGCAGGTCGGAAAGTGCACGGTAATGTGAGGTTATGGATCGTTACGCCCCGTGCCTTAAAGACGGTGGCTGACCGCACTGGCTATACCCGCATTATCAGCGAAGCGGGAGGAGTATTAATAAGTGACACCTGTCCAGCCGAGGGCAGGGTGAAACCGCAAGATGCCAAGGTAGTGGCGACCAATTCAGCCAAGCAGGCGCACTGCCTGACTGGCCTACCTGGGTTGCAATGCTGGTTCGGCTCGACAGCAGATTGCATTACTGCTGCTGTGACCGGTAAGTGGCAGGGAGAGCTGAAATGATGTTACAAGCAAAGGGAGGCAGAGGGAGAACATGACCATGATGATCATTACAGGAATCGTCATTGCCTGGGTTGTCTATATGATTGTCAAAAAGTATTATCCTCAGGCGGTGCTGTTAACGGCAGGCATGATCCTGCTGCTGGCAGCGTGCCAGCTTAGCAATACGGTTCTGCTGGAAGGGAAACAATCCTCCGGTTCGGTCTTTTTAGATATTTTTCATACCGGCAGTGTTTTGCTCAGTTCCCGCGTTGCCGGGCTGGGGCTGACCATTATGTCTATTGCCGGGTTTGCCAGGTATATGGAGTATATCGGGGCGAGTAAAGCTTTATTTGCCGTAGTGGCCTCGCCGATTAAACATATTAAATCACCCTATTTGCTGCTGGTACTGAGCTTTTTTATGAGTCAGTTTTTGGTCTTGTTCATTCCCAGTCATGCCGGATTAGGACTCTTGCTCATGGTCATGTTGTATCCCGTTCTGATCCGGGCCGGTGTGAGTAAGCTGTCGGCACTCGGTGTTATCGGCTGCGCGCAGTACATGGATGTAGGCCCCGGTTCGGGCAATGCCATTCTGGCCGCGAATCTCTGTAAGCTTGATCCGGCGGTATACTTTGTCAATCACCAGCTGCCCATCTTTGTTGTCACCACCTTGCTGCTGGGGATTACTCACTATTTTGTGCAACAATGGTGGGACAAGAAAGAGGGCTTTACCGGTCATGATGCCTCGCTGGATTACGGGAAGGAGGAGGACAGCCGTCCGCCATTACTGTATGCGATTTTGCCCGTCATTCCCATGCTGCTCATCCTTGGCTTCAGCCCGCTGTTTAAAAGCAAAATTAAGATGGACGTTGTTACGGCGATGTTTGTCAGTACTTTTATCAGCATGGCCTTCGAGTATGTACGGACGAAAGATTTCCGTGCTGTCTTGCAGAGCCTAAAATATTTATACGAAGGTATGGGCAACAGCTTTGCGACGGTAGTCAGCTTGATCGTTGCCGGGGAAGTATTTGCTGCCGGTCTGATGAAGATCGGCGCCGTTGATGCGCTGACGGCAGGGGCACAGGAGCTGGGCCTGGGGGTACATGCGCTCATTATCCTGTTCTGTATTGTCATTGCCTGTTGTGCTTTTTTGATGGGGTCAGGCAATGCGGCGTTCTTCTCTTTTGCCGCGCTTACTCCGAAGATTGCGGCGGCACTGCATATTGAGGTGATTACGCTGCTGCTGCCGATGCAGATTATGACCAGCTTTGGCCGTGTGGTATCACCGATTACTGCCGCTATTGTGGCGATTGCCGGGGTGGCAGGCGTATCACCGGTGCAGGTGGTTAAGCGGACTGCCATTCCGATGGCAGTTGCGGCACTGGTCAATGTGGCCTTTGTTTTTATCAACTCATAAGGAGCTATTGCTATGAAGTGTGCGAAATGTACTCACCACAAGTGCTATCTGGCCGGGCAGAATTGTACGGGAATGACTGCTGATGCTGTGCAAGCAGCCTATACGGAGGAACATCTGACGATGATGCGGGCGGCGGCTTGCACGGAAGCCCGGTTTTATAATCAGCTAACCCGCTTAGAGGAGACAGCCGAGTTTTGCAAGCTTATGAACTATACAAAAATTGGTTTGGCTTTCTGTATCGGTCTGAGTGAGGAAGCGAAACTGATTGAAGCGTATTTTGCCAAAAGCTTTCAGGTCTATTCGGTGTGCTGCAAGGTATGCGGGATCGCCAAAGAGCAGCTGGTGCTGGAGCAGATCAAGGCCGGTGCCCGCGAAACGATGTGCAACCCGCTTATGCAGGCCAGACTGCTGCAGGCTAAAGCCGTTGAGTTTTGTGTTACGGTGGGCTTATGCGTCGGTCATGATGCCCTGTTTACCGGTGCCTGCCAGGTGCCTGTATCCTGTTTAGCGGCAAAGGACAGAGTGCTTGCTCATAACCCGCTGGGCGCTGTGTACTCACGCTATTGGCGCAGGAAGCTGGGGATTCAGCCGGAAGGACAAGTGTAGCTTGGGTAGTGAAATGGGAGAGGTGATTGTGATGATGAACCATGATTTTGACGAACGGATTGACCGGACAGGGACGGAATGCAAGAAATGGGATACGTATGCAGCGGATGTACTGCCGCTATGGATTGCCGACACCGATTTTAAATGCCCTCAGCCAATTATAGATGCTATGGTGAAACGGGCGCAGCATGGAATTTACGGGTATCCGGTCAATGATAAGAAGTTTGAGCAGTCGATTGTGAACTGGCAGAAGAAGCGCTTCAGCTGGGACGTTGATCCTGACTGGGTGGAATATACTCCGGCAGTTGTCCCGGCGATTATCTATGCTATGCGGGCCTTCACCAATCCGGGGGACAATGTTGTCATTCAGATGCCGGCGTACCATCCGTTTCATGAAATCATCCCCCATAACGGCAGGCACATCCTGGGCAATGAGCTTGTTTTGCAGCCGGACGGCAGCTATGCCATTGATTTTGCTAATCTGGAGCAGCTGCTGAGTCAAAAGCGGACAACCATGTTCCTATTGTGCAGCCCTCATAATCCTGTCGGCAAATGCTTTACCAGAGAAGAACTGACCCGCATGTCCGAGCTGTGTCTGAAGCATCATGTCATGGTGGTTTCTGATGAAATTCATTCGGATATTGTGTATGGTGACAATCGCCATATCCCCTTTGGCAGCCTATCACCGGAAGCTGCGAATAACTGCGTGGTTTGCGTGAATCCCAGTAAGACCTTCAATATTGCCGGGGTGCGGACTGGGGCGGCTATTATCCCGAACCGTCACAAGCATGACCGATTCTATGCTGCCCTGGCCGACAACAAAGCCTATGGCAGAACGGTATTTGGCACATTGCCAATTGAAGTGGCCTATAACGAATGCGATTATTATGCTGATCAATTGCTGGCCTATCTGGAAGCCAATTTGAACTACCTCAAAGAATTCGTTGCCGAACGGATACCCCAGATTAAGGTTAGCAATGTGCAGGCGACATATCTGATCTGGCTGGATTGCCGGGCACTGCAGATGCCGCCCAAGGAATTGCAGCAGTTTTTCCTGGAACAGGCCAAGGTGGCCATGAATGAAGGCTCTACTTTCGGTCCGGGAGGAGCGGGCTTTATGCGAATGAATATCGCCTGCCCACGTTCGCTGCTGACAGAGGCCTTAGAGCGGATTGCCGCCGCAGTTGCTGCCCTTCCAGCTTCTGACTATTGAGTCTGCCAACAAGACATGATATACTAGACACAAATAGATGATTGGAGTTGAAAAGATGATTATTCTTTCTTGCTAATTTCTGAGCATAATAGATTAGAGTGGTAAACCCCCTCTTGCTTTATTATGCCTGTGCAAGAAAGACACATTCTTTTCACTCACGGAATATATCCTTGTCGTGCCCGCTAAGGGCTTGGCTTTGCTGTATTTTATGAGCTGCAAGAATTGCTTTCTTGCAGCTCATTTCTTTTATACAGGAGGGCTACGATCATGTCTTTAATAAACGTTACCAATCTAACTTTTGGCTATGACGGCAGTTATGATAACATCTTCGAAAACGTGAGTTTTCAAATCGATACCGATTGGAAGCTGGGCTTCACCGGCAGGAACGGCCGAGGGAAAACGACCTTTCTGAATTTGCTGCTGGGCAAATACGAATACAGAGGCACGATTGCCGCGAAAACCAACTTCGAGTATTTCCCGTTCGCGGTAACCGAGCCGGAGAACCATACGATTGATGTCATTGAAAGCATTTACCCCGATTACGAGCTGTGGCAGGTGATGCGCGAGCTGTCACTGCTGCAGGTAGATGAGGATGTGCTGTACCGTCCCTTTGCTACGCTGTCCAACGGCGAGCAGACCAAGGTGCTGCTGGCGGCTTTGTTTTTGAAAGAGAACAGCTTCTTGCTGATAGATGAGCCGACGAATCACCTCGATATGGAAGCCAGAAAAGTGGTCAGTGATTATCTGAAGAGCAAGCGTGGCTTTATTCTCGTTTCCCATGACCGGGCGTTTTTGGATAATTGTATTGATCACGTTCTCTCGATTAACAAAACCAATATTGAGATTCAAAAAGGCAGCTTTTCCTCCTGGTGGGCCAACAAGCAAAGGCAGGACCACTTTGAACTGGCGGAAAATGAGAAGCTCCATAAAGACATTGCCCGCCTGCAAGCAGCAGCCAAACGTACCTCTGCCTGGTCTGAGCAGGTAGAGAAGACCAAGTTTGGCACACGGGATTCGGGGTTGCGGCCTGACCGGGGATATATCGGTCACAAAGCGGCGAAGATGATGCAGCGTTCCAAGTCCATTGAAACACGGCAGCAGACGGCGATTGAGGAAAAATCCAAGCTGCTCAAGAATATTGAGAGCGCCGATAAGCTGAAAATCGTGCAGGCCGACTTCTACACCGGCCGTCTGGTAGAGCTGCAGCAGGTTGCGATTTTCTATGGAGAGAAGCAGGCTTGCAAGGATGTCAGTTTCACCATCGAGCAGGGCGACCGGGTGGCGTTATACGGCAAAAATGGTTCAGGCAAATCGAGCCTGCTCAAGCTGCTGACCGGTGAGGAGCTAACGTATACAGGAACGCTGCGCAAAGCCAGTCAGCTGGTCATCTCTTATGTGCCGCAGAATACCGCTCATCTGAAAGGCAATTTAAGTGACTATGCCCGGGAGCATGGCATTGATGAAAGTATTTTTAAGGCCAACCTGCGCAAGCTGGATTTTTCCCGGCTGCAATTTGAGAAGGATATGGCCGATTTCAGTGCCGGACAGAAGAAGAAGGTGCTTATTGCGCGCAGCCTGTGCGAAAGAGCCCATCTGCACGTCTGGGATGAACCGCTCAACTATATTGATGTCATCTCGCGGATGCAAATCGAAGAACTGTTGCTCGAATATGCGCCGACTCTTTTATTTGTCGAACATGATAGTGAGTTCTGCAGCAACATTGCCACCAAGATCGTGGAGCTGTAAGCTCAGGCCGGGCGATAAAATAGCAGTAACAAAAGAGCAAGAGGGAATGTTAGCGGATAACATTGCCTCTTGCTCTTGTTTGTCTGTGCAGGTGGTATATAATTTAGGTATGGATTATTGGCGTGTAAGGACACGTTTGTTTTTGTTTATGTGCGGTAAAACAGCAACAGGAGATAAGGAGGGTGAGCAATGAAAGCGAACGAAAGCAAGCTGCAGGACATCTTAAAGCAGCGCGGCATTACCATGGGCAAAGTGGAGATGCTTGCCGAAAGCGATATCCCCGCAGCCAAGGAAAGCTCGCAGCGGCTGATGGAAACCTACTATACCCTAAAGGTTACGGCAGATATGGAAGCGCCGTACTGGTACAACCGGACGTGGTGGGAAAACGAAGGTGAGGTTGTTGAGGTCCGGCGGGCTAAGGCGATGGCCGCCTGTCTGGCTCATATGACGCCGACGATCCAGCCTTATGAAAAGCTGGTCATGAATAAAACGAAAAATGTGCGAGGCGGTTTTCCTTTCCCCTGGACGACGGCCAGCTTTTTTAATGCCCAGGCCGAAGCGTTGATGGCCGAGGTGGATGCTCCTGCTGAGAGTGAAGCCGATGCCGTCAGTGTGGTTGGTGCCGGCGGCGGCAATGTGACACAAAGCTACGGCGAAGTGGTTTCCATTGCCAAGAAGTTTGGCATGCGCAAGGAAGATATTCCCGTGCTGGTGAAGACATCACGGCCCTGGGCGGGAATTTCCGTGGAAGAACTGAGCGATAAATATTCGCGCATGACGCCTGGCTACGGTCAGTATAAGAATGTCATGGACAGCGTTATCTGTATGTTTGACTCCTTTGCCATTACGCAGGGGCGAGAGGTGGCCAACTATTATCTGCCGCTCCAGTATGGCTTTGACCGGATTATCGAATTGTGCGACGAAAAGATTGCCGAGCTGATGGGCGAAGCAGGTGGCGATGGCGAGTTTGGCATGAGCCGGGCCTACTATTATGTGGCCATGAAGGAAATGACCAAAGGCTTAAGCGCCTGGTGCGAAAACTATTCCCGCCAGGCGGCGTACTTAGCTTCCATTGAAACGGATGCAGCCCTAAAGGCCAATTATGAAAAGGTTTCCGAGGTGATGCATAAGGTTGCCCATCAGAAACCGGCCAGCTTCTGGGAAGCCATTCAAATGACGCTGTGCTGTCATTTGGGAGTAACCAATGAAGACGCCATGTCCGGTCTGTCGATCGGCAGGCTTGGTCAGATTCTCCAGCCCTATTACGCCAAGGATATCCGCGAAGGGGTGATGACTGATGAAGAGATCATCGAGCTGCTGGAGCTGTACCGGATTAAGATCAGCTGCATTGAGTGCTTTGCCTCAGCGGGGGTATCGGGCGGGGTGCTGTCAGGCAACACCTTTAACAACCTGTCGCTGGGTGGTCTGAATCACGATGGCTTGTCTGCCGTCACTCCGCTGGAGTACCTGATTATTGAGGCAGGCATGCGCAACCAGACACCGCAGCCGACCTTAAGCGTGCTGTACGATGAACGGACGCCGGAGGACTTTTTGATGAAGGCCGCCGCCTGTACCAAGCTGGGCCTCGGTTATCCGGCCTGGATGAACAATCAGGCCGGTATGAACTTCATGCTGCGCAATTACGGTCCGGAAGGGATGGATCTCATTGATGCCCGGGCCTGGTGCCTGGGCGGATGCCTCGAATCCGCTCCCGGCTGCTTCCAGCCGCTTGAATATGACGGCAAGGTGACGATGATCCCCGGCGGGGCTTCGCCGACCTGCGGCACCGGCGTGCATTTTATCGCCCTGCCGAAGGTGCTGGAGCTGGTGTTAACCAATGGCCAGGATAAGCGGACCGGTAAGCAAATCTATCCCGCTCACAACAGGCCGCTTGACTCATATGAAGCGGTGCTGGGCCAGTGGAAGGAATACCTGGAACTCACCACCGATGTGGTCAACCGCTGCAACAACATTCAGATGGATATTTGGCGCAAGCATTGTATGCCTGTGGTCAACTCGCTGTTAAAACCGGACTGCTTCACTAAAGGCAGGCATCTCGGCACAATGGGGGCCCGTTATAACGCATCCATTAACTTTGAGTCCTGCGGTACGATTACGCTGATCAATTCCTTAAGCTCCCTTAAGAAGAACGTCTTTGACGATAAGCGGTTTACCCTTGCCGAATTGACCGAGGCGATGCTGAATAATTATGGTTTTAAGACCGCCTATGAAACGGGTGTATTCTCACCTGACTTCCGGGAAAATACCGAAACGAGCGGGAGGTATGCGGACATCTTTGCCGCATGCCTTACAGCTCCTAAATACGGCAATGCCGATCCCTATGCCGATGCCATTTTACAAGAGTATGAGTACTATATGGCCGACATGGTGAAATCCTTTGAGTCTTATTACGGCAAACCGCTGTACCTGTGCCAGATCTCGGTATCGACGCACGGTCCCCAGGGCTTTGTTACGCTGGCTACGGCTGACGGCAGGCTGGCCGGTACCACCTATTCGGACGGATCACTGTCGGCGGCAGCAGGCACCGATAAGAATGGCTTGTATGCCATTTTTGAATCGGCTACCGTTTATGACCACTCGCTGCATCAGAATTCGCAGATGAACCTCAAGCTGCACCCCAGTGCAGTGCGGGGCCTCAACGGCACCCGGAAGCTGCTGGAGGTCGTCCGGGCCTATATGCGCAAAGGCGGCTTCCATGTGCAGTTTAATGTGGTGGATTCCCATACACTGCGCGAGGCTCAGCATGTACCGGAGAAACACCGCGATCTGATGGTGCGGGTAGCCGGTTTTACCCAGTACTGGTGCGAAATCGGCAAACCGATTCAGGACGAAGTCATTTTCCGTACCGAATATGATGAGGCATAGACTGGAGGTTGAATGATGAGACATTATGACTGCAAGAACTATATCAATCTCGATTGTGAAAAAGGCATGTGTGCTTTAAATAAGCAGGTTGTGCCGATTGATGGCGAGGGCAGTGCGGCCTGCCCTGCCTTCCGGCAGGCGGAGAAATGCGGCAACTGCAAGCATTTCCTGAAGCCTGATAAATACGGCATCGGCACCTGTACGGGGCTGGAAAAAGAAAACTGGGCTTATGCCACCTGTGGTGCTTTTGCCTGCCCGGGCTATCAGGCCGGTTAACCCGATGAATACCAAGGGCCTGGTTTTTGACATTCAAAGCTTTTCCGTCCATGATGGACCGGGCTGCCGGACGACGGTCTTTATGGCAGGCTGTCCGCTGCAGTGCGGCTGGTGCGCCAACCCCGAAAGCTGGGTAAGGAAAAAGCAGCTGCTATTTGCCGCTAAGGTGTGCAAATGGGCGAAAGGCTGCCGGGCTTGCGAAAACGCGTGTCCGCGCGGTTCGATTCAGTTCCCCGCTGAAGGGGAGCCGATCATTTCCTGGGAAATTTGCCGAACCTGTGAGAATTTTGACTGTGTAGCGCTGTGCCCTAATCAGGCGCTGAAGCAATGTGGGAGAGAGGTTACTGTTGAAGAGCTTACGGCCATCCTGCGCCGGGATTTCAATCATTGGGGCGCTGACGGAGGGGTAACCTTTTCCGGCGGAGAGCCGCTCCTGCAGCCGGAGTTTTTACTGGCTGTATTGCAGCAGTGTCATGCGCTGCAGATTGGTACGGCGATGGAAACCAGCGCCTATGCCCAGGCGGATGTATTTTTGGCCATTATGCAGTACATCCAGTTTGCCTTTATTGACGTGAAGCATATGGACCGGGAACAGCATAAAGCAGGCACCGGCGTGGATAACGATCGTATCCTGGCCAATATTGCCCTGCTCCGCCAGTCGGGCTGGCCGGGCAGGCTGGTGCTCCGCCAGCCGGTGATCAAGGGCTACAATGACAGTGCGGAGAATGCCCGGCAATTAATTGCATTCATGAACAAGCACGACTTATATGAACTTAATCTCCTAAGATTTCATAAACTGGGAATGACAAAGTGGAACCAATTAGGCAAGGAGTACGCCTACCGTGACCAGGGCGATGTGACCGATAAGAAGCTCGCCCAGCTGCAGGAGCTGTATCTGGATCATCAAATAGCTTGTTATATTGGTGATCATACACCCTTTTAGCCTGGGACAAGGGACCTGTCCCCTTGTCCCAGCCAGCTGTAATCTGATTGGGCGTGTTCGTTTCATTCATTATTGGGAGGGGATCTATTCTATGTGCGAAGCCAATAGCGATTCAGATGAGCTTTATGTACTATGGACGACTGGAGACCGAGAAACTGCGATCAGTATGGTCTTAATGTACACGCTTAATGCAAAGCTTAGAAACTGGTGGGAAGATGTTACTTTGATCATTTGGGGAGCATCAACAAAGTTAGTCCTTCAAGATGAAGAAATACAGGGACGTATTCAGCAGATGCTGGAAGTTGGAGTCCATGTTGAGGCCTGTGTAGCGTGTGCTGACATGTTTGGCGCTACCCCGCTATTAAAGAAGCTGGGTGTTGATGTCAAAGGGATGGGAACCCCGTTAACGCAATTATTGAAGGATGGTAAAAAAGTTCTTTCTGTCTAGTGAGCTTTATAAGCTTACGATTGTCACCATTATTGGAGCAGGACTTTTTCCTCTTCATGAGAAAAGATATCAGGTGTGATGACTTTCGCTAAAGGAGTGGTTGTGGTGAGGAAAAAGCTGACTCAATTCGTGCTTTGTGCTTTGCTGAGCATCAGTGTTAGTGCGGGAAATGTGGCTTTGGCGGTTGACAATGCAGGGGGCACCAGTCCGGTCATTCCCTATCCTGCCGGTTATGTGACGGATCAAGAAGGAGCTTCTTCTTATAACGGCCTTGGCAATGTTGCCCGGTCGCCTTATTTTACGGCTGTCGATTATTACAATCTCCAGTCTACCGCGACGCTGACGCTGCTGCCTCATTACCGGACTTATCAGCAGACGACCGAGATTACCTGCGGTCCGGCGGCGGCGTTAACGGTGCTTGCTCATTATCACAATACTGACTGGGATGAGCTTGCAATCGCCAAGATTATGGAGACGAAGCCGGAGGTCGGGACAGATACGAAAGGGATGGTCCGCTTCTTTCAACACATTGGCTGGAAGGTTTCCTCCAGTTTGACCAGTGCTGATAAGACCGGGAGTTCCTTTGCAACCGTCCATGACTTCAAGAATTTCGTACTGCACAACTTGGCTGCTAATACGCCTGTTATGGTGGAGAATATTGACTGGGGCGGACACTGGCGCGTTATTATCGGCTATGACACGATGGGTACGGAGACGACTGCCGATGATGTCATCATTCTCGCTGATCCGTACGATACGGCGGATCATTCCCAGGATGGCTATGTGGTCAATCCGGTGGAGAAGTTCTATTACATGTGGTTTGACGCGCATATGCTGCCCAAAGGACAGCAAAAGCAGCAGTGGCTGGTAGCAACTCCGCCGTTGTCTTAAACATAAAGAAAACAGACTGGACTGAGATTTGCTCAGCCAGTCTGTTTGTTTGCCATCCACCAGTTCAGAGTTGGATGAGCTGCAGGGCAGTTTTTAGTCAAATAAGCCGTTCATGATAATATTGGCCACGGAGATGATAAACGCTGTAGCAAATGCCAGCGCAAAGGACGGAATAGTAAGGCCGCTGATGAGGTGCTCTGTCATCATGACCAGCACCGTATTGATCACCAGTGTAAAGAGTCCCAAAGTAAGAAAGGTGATCGGCAGCGAGATGAAGACCAGCAGCGGCTTGATAAACAAGTTGAGCACGCCCAGGGCGATACCTGCCCAGAAAAAGCTCTCCAGGGAGGCGGCGTGGATGGCCGGAAACAAGGCGGCGGCTATGTAGAAGCCCAGCATATTGGCAAGGCAGCGGATTATTATCGTTTTCATCGGTTTGTCCTCCCCTATAGTTATTATACGATGACTATAATACAGAACCAGGGAGAAAACAATAGGTAAGTTGCAAGGACCTGCAATGCTGCAGGTCCTTTTAAGTGCTGCCAAAGGTTAGGGGGTCAGCTTCAGCGCCGTTATTGCGGCATTAACGCCTGCATTGATGGTTTGTGGGACTATTCGTAAATTGACTGTTCCGGGAGGTGTACCCAATGTGTTACTGGTGTGATTTCGTAAGGTTAAGGTATGGCCGGCAGCAACAGTGAGTATGATCATACCTGTAACCGTGTCAAAGGTACGTATATCGACGGTGCTGGAAGGAATAGCGGTGCCGTTATGGAAAAGCGTAAATTGGCTTTCTTCGTTTGTTGAGATGAAGAAGTTTATAAAATAGGTACCACTGCTTTCAAAGGTAAGAGTAGGTGAGCCCGGCAAGTGAGTAAAGCCAATTATGATACCATTCGCTTCAAAGTTAACATCGGTTTCGACTGGGACTGTTTGTGCACTTGTATTGTAAATATGAGCATAAGCGGCGAGGCCCTGTGGTGCAGTAGCCCCAGTAGCGCCAGTGAGGCCGGTAGCACCAGTAGCCCCAGTAGCGCCAGTGAGGCCGGTAGCACCAGTAGCCCCAGTAGCGCCAGTGAGGCCGGTAGCGCCAGTGGCTCCGGTAGCGCCAGTGAGGCCGGTAGCTCCAGTAGCGCCAGTGAGGCCGGTAGCTCCAGTAGCCCCGGTGGCTCCAGTAGCCCCAGTAAGGCCGGTAGCGCCAGTGAGGCCGGTGGCCCCGGTAGCACCAGTATCTCCAGTGGCCCCAGTGGCTCCAGTAGCGCCAGTGGCCCCGGTAGCTCCAGTGGCCCCAGTAGCTCCGGTGGCCCCGGTATCTCCAGTGGCCCCAGTGAGGCCGGTAGCGCCAGTGAGGCCGGTAGCTCCAGTAGCCCCGGTGGCTCCAGTAGCCCCAGTAAGGCCGGTAGCTCCGGTAGCGCCAGTGAGGCCGGTGGCTCCAGTAGCACCAGTGAGGCCGGTGGCCCCGGTGGCTCCTGTTGCACCAGTGAGGCCGGTAGCGCCAGTAGCGCCAGTGAGGCCGGTAGCCCCGGTGGCTCCTGTTGCACCAGTGAGGCCGGTAGCGCCAGTAGCGCCAGTGAGGCCGGTAGCCCCGGTGGCTCCTGTTGCACCAGTGAGGCCGGTAGCGCCAGTAGCGCCGGTAGCCCCGGTAGCCCCAGTGGCCCCGGTAGCGCCCGTAGCACCTGCGTCGCCAGTTGAGCCCGTCACTGCATCGATCGTTACAATAGTAGAACCAGGCGTAACTGTAATATCCAGCGTTGAAGTTTGGAATACGAGGTTTTCACCTTGGCTAACGGTCGCATTACCAACAGGTCCAATTACATTAAACAGAAAATCACCAGGTGCAAATGTGCCAGTAGGATCGGTGGCACCTGTAGCACCCGTAGAGCCAGTGGCTCCGGTAGCCCCAGTGAAACCAGTAGTTCCAGCAAGTCCTGCGGCGCCAGGATCGCCGGTAGCACCTGTAGCGCCAGTAAACCCGGTAGCTCCGGTAGCCCCAGTGGCCCCGGTAGCGCCCGTAGAGCCAGTGGCTCCGGTAGCCCCAGTGAAACCAGTAGTTCCGGTAAGTCCTGCAGTGCCAGGATCGCCAGTAGGACCGGTGGCACCTGTAGCACCCGTAGAGCCAGTGGCTCCGGTAGCCCCAGTGAAACCAGTAGTTCCAGTAAGTCCTGCGGCGCCAGGATCGCCGGTAGCTCCTGTTGCACCTGTAAACCCGGTAGCTCCGGTAGCCCCAGTGGCACCGGTAGCGCCATTGAGGCCGGTAGCTCCAGTAGCCCCGGTGGCGCCAGTAGCGCCGGTTGCCCCAGTAGCCCCGGTGGCTCCGGTAGCGCCATTGAGGCCGGTAGCTCCAGTAGCCCCGGTGGCGCCAGTAGCGCCGGTTGCCCCAGTAGCACCTGTAGCGCCGGTAGCCCCAGTCAGGCCGGTAGCGCCCGTAGCCCCCGTAGCCCCTGTATCACCTGGGTCGCCAGTTGCGCCCGTTGCTGTATCGATCGTTACAATAGTAGAACCAGGCGTAACTGTAATATCCAGCGTAGAAGTTTGGAATATGAGATTTTCCCCTTGGCCAACGGTCGCATTACCCACCGGTCCAATTACATTAAACAGAAAATCACCAGGTGCAAGTGTACCAGTAGGACCGGTCACACCAGCAGCCCCAGTGGAGCCAGTGAGGCCAGTTGCCCCAGTAGCGCCAGTAGTTCCGGTAAGTCCTGCAGCACCAGGATCGCCAGTTGCCCCAGTGGCACCTGTTGCTCCTGTAGCGCCAGTAAAGCCGACTGCCCCTGCAGCGCCGGGATCGCCAGTAGCTCCTGTTGCACCAGTAGCCCCGGTTGCGCCAGTGAGGCCGGTAGCTCCGGTAGCGCCAGTAGTTCCGAGTGCCCCTGCAGCGCCAGGATCGCCAGTGGCTCCTGTTGCACCTGTAGAACCGGTTGCGCCAGTGAGGCCAGTAGCTCCAGTAAAGCCGATTGCCCCTGCAACGCCGGTGGCTCCAGTTGCCCCAGTGGAACCAGTAGCTCCAGTAAGTCCTGCAGCGCCAGGATTGCCAGTGGCACCTGTTGCGCCCATAGAACCGGTGGCACCAGTGAGGCCGGTTGCCCCGGTAGCCCCAGTAGTTCCGGTAAATCCTGCGGCGCCAGGAGAGCCCGTGGCCCCTGTTGTTCCCGTAGAGCCAGTGGTTCCGATAGCCCCGGTGGACCCGGTAGCTCCAGTAATGCCAGGGGCCCCTGTTGTACCTGTAATGCCGGTTGCTCCCGTAGTACCGGTAGGGCCCGTCGTGCCTACCGTTCCAGGGTATGTACAGCGTTGTTCGCAAAGCTTCCAATAGTGCTCGCAAAGATCACAATAACGTTCGCAAGCCTCACATGCATCACAACTGTTTGAGGGATCTGCGCATTTGTCATAGATCACTTTGCAAATTTTTTCATAATTCACATTCGGTTTTTTTCTGCGAGGCATAGTTGCTCCTTTCCGGGTTAAAGTTATCAATAAGAAAATCCAAATTTATATATGTATATGGATTTATTGTTCAAGTGCAACTGGAAAGGGTAAGAACAATGAAAAAAGACCTGTGAATTATCTGATTATAATAATTCACAGGTCTTGTCTTTTAACGGCTGACCGTTGTTATTTAAATACTTTTACCCGGCTGTCAAGATCGGCTACTTGTTTTTCCGGGGGTGTAAATGCAGGTTTGCCAAAAGGCATCTGCGCTACCAGTTTCCAGGTGGCCGGAATATTCCATTCTGCCTGAACGGCGCTGTCGATAATGGGGTTATAGTGCTGCAGGCTGGCGCCGAGGCCTTCGGCTTCTAACGCTGCCCAGACTACCAGCTGGTGCATGGCATTGGTGTGCTGCGACCAGACGGGGAAGTTGTCGGCATACAGCGGGAAGCCTTTCATTAGGCCGTCTACCACTGTTTGATCTTCAAAGAATAACACTGTGCCATAGCCGGAAGCGAAAGCACCGTTTATTTTTTTCTCCGTTTCAATAAACTGCTCAGGGGTGACTAGCTTACGGAGCGTATCCAAGGTAATCTGCCATAATTTTTGGCTTTGCCCGCCAAAGAGTACGACAACTCGCGTGCTCTGGGAGTTAAAGGATGAAGGAGTGTATTTGACGGCATCTTTGACGATTTCTTCGATCCGTTCTTCAGCAACTATTTTTTCATTGCTTAAGCCATAGATACTCCGCCGGTTTTTGAGGGCATCCCAGAATGATTTTGACATATGATTCAGCTCCTTTATTTATTGCAGGGTAACGGCTATGCTACTCTGCATTTACAATATCCGTTTTATTGAATATAATACTATCATGGTACTTAGCAATGCACAAGTACTAAGGAATATATTATATACTAACAAAAAACTTACCATGCTAGTGAGGAGATTACGATGAGTAAGCGGGAGTTATCAACAATTCCCTGCCCGATTGAATATACCATAGAGCTATTAAGCGGCAAATGGAAAATGCATGTTATCTGGCAGGTGGGAAAACAGGGGGTCATCCGGTTTAATGAACTCCGGCGGCAGTTGAACGGTATTTCTAATGTTATGCTGACGCAGACACTGCAAGAACTGCAGGAGGCAGGTGTAATTCACCGCGAACAATATAACGAAGTGCCGCCAAGAGTGGAATATTCTTTAACGGAAATCGGCAAAGAACTTTTGCCGGTATTTACTGTTCTGGAGAAGTGGGGAAAGCTGTCGGGCTGGCGAAAGCCGGACCGGTATTCCTGCTGACAGAGAAAAGAGGAGAAGCGCAGTTGTCAATTCAGGACAACTGCGCTTCTCTTTTAAAGAACTGGAGTACCATGTCAATAAACGCTTTTAAAGCGGGTGACTGCCACTTATCTTTATGATAAATTAATTGGGCCGTTATGCCGAAGGACGGGCCTTGCCAGGGCAGTTCTACCAGTTGGCCGTTCAGCAGGTCCTGCTGCACAACGATTTGCGGCAAAAAGCCGATCCCCCAGCCATCGCAGACAAACCGTTTAATAACCTCATTGCTGCTTACGCCCATGATGGAGGCAGGCTTCACACCTGCCTGGGTGAGAATGCTCTCCAGGATACTCCGGTACGTACAGCCCGGTGAGGTTAGCACAAGCGTCTCACCGGTCAGGTCACACGGGGAGATACTGTGTTGCTGCGTAAGCCGGTGACCGGGAGCGGCAATGACTGACATCGTTTCTTCAAAGAGGACGTGCGTAATCAGGTCTTTTTCGTTGCAGGGGGCGTCGAGAAAGAAGACGACATCAATGACATTTTTGCGAAGTAAGGTCCGGTAATCTCCTCCTGCATCAAAATACAGCTTAATTTCCACTTGCGGATAGTCCCGCCGGAAGGCGTTGAACACTTCCGGCAGCCGGTGCAGACAGAGTGATTCGGCAGTACCGATTGTCAAGGCCCCTTTGGGGGTAAAGGAGCTGGCAATGACCGCTTTGGCCTCATCAGAAAGTGTTACAATCTGCGAAGCATACTCAAAGAGCGATTCTCCGTCTTTGGTCAGCTTGATTTGCTTGCCTAACCGCTCGAATAGCATGGTACCGAATTCTTCCTCCAGCAGCTGAATCTGCCCGGTAACGGACGACTGGGCATAACCCAGCTCATGGGCTGCTTTGGTGAAGCTGGCTAATTTTACGACGGTAAGAAATGTTTTTAGCTGGCGAAATTCCATGATTATCACCCATCAGTTTATTTGAATATGTTCATCAATACTATCAATTTTACCTATTGATAACTCTATGATAGTATATTTTCAAGCAAAGATCCAGCGAAAATGGTGGGTTAAGAGGAGGAAGAGTAATGAATCGAATTGATGCTGCCGAAGTTAAGCTTCGGGCAACTGAGCTGGGAATGGACTTATGCGGCATTGCGCCTGTCGGGCGTTTTGCCGATGCGCCCCAGGGCTTTCATCCCACGGACGTTAATAAGACCTGTAAAAGTGTGATTGTTCTTGCGGCCCGCTTTCCGGTCAGTTCGCTGGCCTCACCGTCAGCGGCGGCGTATACGTTTGTGCGCAATAAAGTGATGGATAAAGTGGACGCCGCTGCCTGCCAGCTGGCAGCCGAGCTGGAAATGCTGGGGGGAAATGCAGTACCAATTCCTTCCTCTGATCCCTATGAATACTGGGATGAGGAAAGAAGGCATGGTCAGGGCATATTATCGCTAAAGCATGCAGCTGTCCGGGCCGGGCTGGGACAGATGGGGAAAAATACGCTGTTAATCAATGACCGCCTGGGCAATATGCTGTGGCTGGGTGCCGTGCTGGTGGATCAGGAACTGGCTGCCGATGAGCCGGTAGGATATCAGGCCTGTATTTCCGGCTGCCGCATTTGTCTCAAGGCTTGTCCGGCACAAGCTCTGGATGGGACTACAATCGTGCAGAAGCAATGCCGGGCAGTATCTTACAAACAAACCGGCGGTGGTGGCGGAGTGTACGCCTGCAACCTGTGCCGCAAGCTTTGTCCGAGCCATAATGGAATCCAATAATTTTTACTCCTTGACAGTGAGTAAACAGCTATATATAATAAACCTAATATAAAAAGCGATGTTAGCGCATCTCTATAAAGCAGTAAGCCGATCAGAAAGCTGAAGGCTAATTTCTCTGGCAAAAGAGAAGTTAGCCTTCTTTTTATTTTGAAAAAACGCAAAGGGGTCTGAGAGAATGAAAACAGCAGTAATAAAGAAAACAGCAGCCAAGGTACTGTTAGCCGGTCTGGTAATAATGGGGTTAGCGTTTACGGCTGGCTGCGGCTCAACCGGCAGTGAACGCCAGGCTGCGGCTACAGGAGAGCAGGTGAAAACCTATTATGTGGGAACCCGGGGAACCTTTAAGCCGTTTACCTACATGAATGACAAAGATCAGTTAACCGGCTATGATATTGAAATTTTGAAAGAAGTGCAGAAACGCAATAAAGATATTCGGTTTGAGTTTAAAACAATGAGTATTGAAAGTGCCTTTGTCAGCTTGAGCTCCAAGCAGGTAGATCTTATTGCCAACCAGATGTCCCGCAATGAGGAACGGGCGGCAAAATATACTTTCACCACAGAAGTCAATAACTATACGCTGACCCGGCTAACGGTACGGGGGGACCGCAATGATATTCAGACGTTGGAAGATCTAAAAGGAAAAACCATGGTACTGGTACCGACCAGCGAAGTAGCGCGGGTAGTAAGGAAGTTTAATGAAACGGCAGAACCGAAAATTAACCTGATCTTTACCGATAAAGGTTCGGCGGAAACATTGAACCTGGTAGCCACCGGACGGGCCGATGCCAGCGGTGATTATGAGGTGGCGGTAACAGAAGCCAGAAAGACGCTGGGCCTTGATGTGAAAAGCGTCGGTGAAGTGATATCCAGTGTGCCTACGTATTTTATTTTACGCAAAGATACGGAAGGACAGCAGCTGGCCGATAAAATTGATGCCACTATCAAACAAATGAAAGCAGACGGAACGCTGAAAAAACTGTCGGAACAGTTTTTAGGTGCAGATTATACTGCCTCAAAATAAGGAGTGCCGCTGGATGGGAAATTATTTTGATCTGGCTTATCTGATCAAGTCCTTCCCGGTCATTTTGTCGTATGTGGATACAACGCTGATCATTACGCTGGTTGCGGCTGTCTTCGGGCTGGCAGCCGGCAGCCTGATTGCCTTGATCCGGATTCATCGCATAGCGGTTCTGGATAGGATCGCAGCCGTGTACATTTCATTTTTCCGGGGAACGCCTTTTTTAGTCCAATTATTTTTGGCCTACTTTGGTCTGCCTGAGTTGTTTCAGAAACTGGGCTACCAGGGAGTACGGGATATTGGACCGCTGTTTTATGTATTCATTGTCTTTTCGCTGCATTTTGGGGCATACAGTGCGGAAGTGATTCGCAGTGCGATACTTGCCGTCGATAAAGGGCAGCTTGAAGCGGCCTATTCGATTGGCATGACACCGGTTCAGGCGTATAGCCGCATCGTTTTGCCCCAGGCGTTTACTATGGCTATTCCGGCGATTTGCAATATTATTATTTCTACCCTCAAGGGAACGGCTCTGGTGTTTAATGTGGGCGTCATTGATATGATGCGCAAAGCCGACCTGCTGGGGGCGAACAGTCAGCGGAGCCTGGAGCTGTATATCGACGTGGCCATTATTTATATCCTGCTGGTCTTTATCATCGGCAGGCTGGGAGCTCTGCTGGAAAAGCAGGCAGCTTATTTTATGCCTCATGAGTAAGTATATAACGGGCAGGTGTGAGTGGCATGGCAACAGTTAATGAAACAATAAAAGCGCTGGCGGACGAGATTTACCCGGAATTGGTGATGCTTCGCCATACGATTCATGCAAATCCGGAGCTAAGTGAGCAGGAATTTGAAACGGCGGCATTAGTCGAAATGGTACTTACCCGCTGGGGTATTTCCTACACCCGGCTGCCGAACAGTACGGCAATTATTGCCCAAATCCGGGGTAACCGGGAAGGGGACGGCAGCATTGGCATCCGGGCGGACATGGATGCCCTGCCTGTTGAAGAAGATACAGGACTGACGTATGCCTCCCGGTACAAGGGCGTTATGCATGCCTGCGGCCATGATGTGCATACCGTGAATCTGTTAGGCACAGGTTATTTGCTGTCTAAACTTAAGGACCACTTTGCCGGGACGGTCAAGCTGGTGTTTCAACCGGCCGAAGAGACGGGCGGCGGTGCGCAGGACATCCTGAATTTTGGGGTATTGGAACAGCCCAAGGTCACTGCTTTTTTGGCTGCCCATGTTTCGGAAGAGGTTCAGACCGGAAGGATTCAGGTAAAAGCGGAGGAAGTGATGCTGGCTGCCAGTGAGTTTTCCATTACGCTTACCGGCAGGGGTGGGCATGGTTCAGCCCCGCATCGCACCGATGATATTATCCTGGCTGCCGCTAAAATTATTCTGGAGCTGCAGTCGATTACCAGCCGGAAAATCAATCATTTTGAACCGGCGGTGATTACGGTGGGCACCATTCACAGCGGTACGCGCAGCAATATTATTCCCCAGGAACTGAGGTTTACCGGGACGATCCGCACGCAAAACAGCAGTCTCCGTGAGGAGATTCATGAACATATTACGACCATTCTCCAGGCCAATGAACTTGTTACGGGCGTGAAGGCAGCTGCCGCGTTCCGTCTGGGGTCGGGAGCCGTTTATAATGACCCGGCACTGACCAGGGAATTTATTGCCGCTGCCTCTGCTGCCATTGGGCAGGAACAGGTGGAAATCACGAAATTTCCCGGCAATGGTTCAGAAAACTTTTACCGGTTTGCCAAAGCCGTGCCGTCGGTGTTTTTCCGGATTGGTGTGAATCCGAATCCGGCGGCGGGGATTGAACCGGCGCACAGTCCCCGGTTTACGGCCGATGATGAAGCCCTGAAAACCGGTGTGACAGTGACTACGGCGGCAGCACTCGCCTTTTTGCAAAAGGAGCGGAGGGCTGTATGAACAATATCCTGGAGTTCTCCTTCATGGCCACGACCTTTGTCGAACTGCTCAGCTATGTGCCGGTGACATTGTTTCTCGCAATCGTGAGTATGCTGCTGGCAAGCATCGTCGGTCTGGCATGCGCTATTGCCCAGATCCGCAGTATTCCGGTGCTTGCTCAGCTGTCCCGGGCCTATTTGCTGCTGGGCCGGGCAATACCGACAATGGTGATGCTCTATCTTGTCTATTTCGGGCTGCCTGTTTTGCTGATGGCGTTTACCGAGCGAACAGGCATTGAGACCGGTTACCGCCATGTGCCGCCAATGGTTTTTGCAATTGTGGGGCTTACGCTGCATACGGGAGCTTATTTAGCGGAGATATTCCGGGCAGCTTTGCTGTCTGTTGACAAGGGGCAGATGGAAGCGGCCCTGTCTGTCGGCATGACCTGGCTGCAGGGCTTTTACCGGATTGTGCTGCGCCAGGCGGCAGTGTTTGCTATGCCGCTGCTGGCGAATCAGTTTCTTGACTTGATTAAGGGAACATCGATTGTTTTTACGATTACAGTGATTGAACTTTTAGGGGCTGCAAAGATTGCCTGCGCTGAGCATTATCGCTATCTGGAAACTTATCTGGTAGTGGCGGTCATGTATTGGGGAATCAGCATTTGCTTTGAGAAGCTGTTCCATTTTGCCGAGCAGAAATTGGCACTCTTTAAAAAAGGAGTGATTTCATGATTGAATTTAGAAATATTCATAAATCCTTTGGGAAAACCGAAGTACTAAAAGGCATCAGCTGCACAATTCCGACCGGGTCTGTAACCGTTATTCTCGGACCAAGCGGCTCTGGTAAGACAACGCTGCTTCGTTCGGTTAACTTCTTGGAGAAGGCTGATCACGGTGAGATTATTCTCAACGAACTCCACATCAATGTGGAAAAAGCGTCGAATGCAGAGATTCATAAAATCCGACAGCATACGGCAATGGTTTTTCAAATGTATAACTTATTTAAGAATAAGACCGCCCTGGAAAACATTATGGAAGGTCTGACTGTGGTCAGGAAAATTCCCAAAGCCGAAGCAAAAGAAACAGCGTTGTACTATTTGGACAAGGTTGGTCTTGCCAATAAGGCGGATGCTTATCCTCATCAGCTGTCCGGCGGGCAGCAGCAGCGCATCGGCATTGCCCGGGCACTAGCGCTCAATCCCGATGTCATTCTTTTTGATGAACCGACCTCGGCACTTGATCCCGAGCTGGTCGGCGAGGTGCTGGAGGTTATGAAGAAGATTGCCCGGGAAGTGAAATGTACGCTGGTGGTGGTGACCCATGAAATTAACTTTGCCCGCGAAGTGGCTGATCAGATTATTTTTATGGATCACGGTGTCATTGTTGAGCAGGGAACACCTGAGCAAATTCTCAATAATCCGCAGGAAAGCCGTACAAAGCAGTTTTTGTCGCGCTATACCTCGTTTACCGAATATACGATATAAGCAGGATACGCTCCCCCTGGCTTTTGCCGTACTGAATGTGCGGTGGAAGCCATTTTTTATTGTTGGTCAAGGCAGTGGGCTAATAACGGAATGCCTTCTCTGATTTCCCGGGCATCGAGATGGCCATAGCCAAGCAGCAGCTTATTCAAGTGACGGCCTTTGACAATGCTATGCTCGTCTACAACGGCAATGCGCAGGCTGCGCTGCCGGCAAACGTTGACGAAGCTGTGATCAAAACATTTGCCTGGGTATTCCAGGGCCAGATGCAATCCGGCTGCATCGCCTATCGTCTGCCAGCCGGTCCCCAGTAGTTCGGTTAGTGCTTTTAGCAGCAGTTCCCGCCGCTGCCCGTACAGCCGCCGCATGCTTTGAATGTGGCGGTCCAGCTTGCGGGTGCGTAAAAACTCTGCCAGTGCCGCCTGTTCAAACGGCGGGTTTTGCACGTCTGTATATAAACGCAGGCGGCGCCAGGCAGGCTGCAGGGCGCGGGGGAGTATGACATAGCCGATCCTGAGGGCGGGAAAGAGAATTTTGCTGAAGGTGCCCACATAGATGACCCGCTGGGGATCTAACGAATAAAGCGGGGCAATGGGTGAACCTGCATAGCGGAATTCACTGTCATAGTCGTCTTCAATCAGGTACAAATCCTGTTTCCGGGCATATTGAACCAACGCGGTGCGTCGTCCTGCCGGTAATATGCCGCCAAGTGGAAACTGATGAGAAGGGGTAACGTATACGGCACAGGCATTTGCTGATGGCAGGGCAGCGGTAATCAGCCCCTGGTCATCGACCGGTACCGGCCGGATTGGAATCCTGTTGTGCCGTAAAGCGTTCAGCATTCCTAAATGGCAGGGATCTTCAACGAGGATTTCCGGTTTCTCTGCCGTTGGCAGCAGTCCGGCCAGGATATGCAGTGCATGGGTAGCACCGGCAGTAATATACACATCCTGTGCCTCAACCGCTATTCCTTTGCTGCGCAGCAGCCAGGCAGCGATTTGTTCGCGTAAAGCAATGAATCCTTCCGGTCCCGAATAGCCCCAATATTCCGGCGGCAGCTGGGCAGCAGCCTGCTGGACCTGCAGCAGCCAGCGCTGACGGGGGAAGTGGCGTAAATCCGGCTGGCCTGTGCGAAAATCAGCCTGGAAGCGCTCAGCAGTGTGTGCTGGCATTACCGGCAGCTGTGGGCTTGGCTGCTGGGGCGCTGCCAGTATAAGCTGTTGTGCTACCCGTGTCGGGGAGCCCTGGCGGCTGATAATATAGCCTTCCGCAGCCAGCATTTCGTAGGTCTCATAGACCGTATTGCGGGAAACGCCGAGCTGTTTGGCCAGTTCACGGGTTGAGGGAAGCGGATCGCCGCTTTGCAGCCCGCCCTGCAGCATTTGTTGCTGCAGCGCCTGATAGATCTGACGGGATAAGGTGATCTCCTTGTTACGGTCTAGCGTGATTCCCCACATAATTCCTCCAACTGGTACTGTTATAAATATGGTTAACTGGCTCTGTAACCAGACCAGTTTATTTGCTACCATTATAACATACCACGAGGATTGGAAGGAAAAGAGGGGGAGCAGATGAAGGCAACTTTTACCGGAATGCTGTATCTAACAGGGGCTTTCAGCCTCGCGGGAACTTCGGTCATTGCAGGCAGCCTGTTGTCCGGCAAGCTGGGAGTGTTCACAATTTCCGCAGTTAGCCTGCTGGTGGCCGTAGTGGGCTTACTGCCGTTTTGTGCTGCGAATTTGCGGGCAGTGCTGCCCTACCTGCCAGTGCGCCGCTGGCTGGAACTGTTTTTGCAGGCCTTGTTCGGTATTTTTCTTTTTCGCATGTTTTTATTGCAGGGCCTGTTAGGAACCAGTGCCGGGGAAGCAGGCATTTTAACGGGTGCTACTCCGGCAGCAACGGCACTATTGGCCTGGCTGTTAGTAAAAGAGCCGCTGGGGCCGGTGCGGGTAATCGGCATTGGGTGTACGGTAAGCGGCATCGCTGTCATTCAGGGATTATGGTACAGCGGCGCTTCCTTCGCTGCTCAGCATGCTGCCGGGAATATGCTGGTCCTCTGTGCGGCACTGAGTGAGTCTATCTTCAACGTGCTTTCCCGTCTGGCAAATGTAAGGGCTGCCAAAGAACAGGAGCGATTCCTCGAACCGGTTGCGCAAAGCGCGCTGGTAAGCGCAATGGCTATGCTGCTTTGTGTGCCGTTTGCGTTGGCTGAGCAGGCTGGTGCCAGGCTCGGCCAGCTGCAGGCAAGTGACTGGGCGGCTTTAATCTGGTATGGCCTGTTCGTAACTGCGTTGGCGTTCTTTTGCTGGTATGAGGGCATTAAGCGCTGCAAGGCCTCGGTTGCTGCCGCTTTTTCCGGTATGATGCCGGTTACGGCATTGCTCTTGTCGGTGCTGTTCTTAGGCGAGCAGGCGGATGCTGAGCGGTGGCTGGGAGCGGTACTGGTATTGGCAGGCATGGTATTCGTTGGGCGAAGCAATAACGCGTAAAAATTTATTTTTATTTGACAAATGCTGACAAGCAATGCTATCCTCTAGAAAGTAATATTTTGGATTCGAAATATACACAATAGAAAACGTTTCAATCAGGTGCCCGAAAGGGCTTAATAGGGAAGTCCGGTGTAAAACCGGCGCGGTCCCGCCACTGTAATGGGGAGTGAATTCGTAGGAATGCCACTGAAGCGGTTAGCTTTGGGAAGGCGCGAAGGAACAATGAACCAGAGCCAGGAGAACTGCCTGCTTGACAATCACCGTTGTACCCACGAGCGATGGGGAGGGGATTTGACAAGCATTTGTTTGCTTGCAGTCTTTGCCCTTCCTGAATTCAGGAAGGGCTTTTCGCTTTTAGATATTGTTACATTTAAAAGGGGAGATTGTAAGAATGAAAGTTAGAAAGCACAAGAAATGTACAAAGCTGGCTGCCCTTGTTTTAGCGGCGATGGCCATGACTTCCACTGCCTGGGCCGGCGTCGAGGAAGCAACGGAATACACCATGGATACCATAGTGGTTACTGCCCAGCGTTATGAGAAGAAGGATCTTGATATTGCAGCGGCAACCGATGTGTATACAAACGAGCAGCTGCGCAATACCGGTGCCAGAAACCTGCAAGAAGCATTGTCAAAAATGCCTGGTCTGCTATATGAAGCAAAAGGTCCGGGCGGGGGTTCAATGGGCTCAATGACCAGTAAGGTAAGCATGCGGGGCGTGCAAAATGGAACTCTGATACTAGTTAATGGTACACCTTTAAACTTACGAACCCTATTTAATTTAGAAGATATTCCCCTGGAAAATATTGAGCGGATTGAAATTGTCAAAGGCGGCGGCAGTGTATTGTACGGCAGTGAGGCTGCTGGCGGCGTTATCAATATAATAATGAAAAAAGAAATGGTGAATACCGTAACTGTCGGCGGCGGCAATTACGGACAGCAGAACTATGGTTTTACGGTACAGGCAGATAAATTGGGTGTAAGCTATACTTATGACAAATGGGGAGATACCGGCAAAAGCTCTTCAACATTAACGGAAGCGTCTGCTCCCACTGCCAAAGAAATGTATAACGTATTTAACGGTTCCGAAAAAAACAACGTTACGCTTAGCTATAAGTTCAGTGATAACGTCGACTTTCTGTATGGTCACAATGAATCGGCAAGCCGCTTTACTTATACATTTGGGAAAAACTATGCAGCAGCGTTCCTTGATCAAGTCCGTTATGACAGGAAGTATGACAATACAAAGGATTTTGTACAACTGAATATAAAAGACGGTGATGTAAAAGGCAATGTCTACTACAACGCCAATAGTCTGCATACTACAGGTAAGGACTATTATAAAGTTGAGACAGGAAAGGATCCTGTGAAAGAGTTTTCCATTAAAGATACGGAAGAAAAAAATAGAACTTATGGCTTTGACCTGCAAAAAGTGGGCAAAGAAAGGGGTTCAACTTGGCTCCTTGGTACTGCGTATCAAAATGAACAATTTATTGACGAAGTGAATGTAAGTTCAACGCGTGAGCGCAATAACTATTCCCTGTACGGTCAATGGGAAAACCCTTTGAATAATGTTGATACTTTAACGCTGAGTGGGCGCAAAAGCTGGACTACCGGTGCTGATGAAGATAAGAATTACAATAACTTTAGTGCTCAGGGGCAATTCGTTCATAAATTAAAAGAAAATGAAAGTGTCTACGCCAGCATTGGCCAATCTTATGTAATGCCGACTTTTAAGCAAATGTATGCTACAAGTGGGGCGGTTATCGGCGACCCAAATCTCAAGCCTCAGACCGGGATGCATTATGAATTGGGATGGAAAAAGAATCACGAGAATCATAAGTGGCGCGTAGCCTTGTTCAATTATAATATTAAGGATAATATTTCCTTCCAAAAGAAAGAACCTAACTTTTATGCTGTGAATGAGGACTTGAAAAACACTGGAATAGAGATCAGCGCTGATATTCAAGGCAATGACGGCTGGTCTTATCAATATGGAGTAACTTATAGCGATCCACAAGGCAAATCAAATTCGCAAAAACCAGGTGCAAAGCAATATTGGGACAGATATTTTGGCCGCTTGCAGCTTAACGGCGGAGCGACATATCAAAAAGAGAAATGGACAACGAGTTTAACCGCTACTTATTTGACAGAACGGGTATTGACACCAAGTGATAAACCTTCCTTTAAAACCAAGCCTTCTTTGCTGACAACTTTAAACGTGAAGTATGCTGTCGACAAGACGAGTGAAATCAATTTAAGCATCGACAATATACTGGATCGCCAGGATAATATTACTCATGCCAGCTCGGCTTATTATTCAACACCGATCAATTACATGCTCAGCTACAAATACAAATTCTAATTCTCAACCTTGTAAAATCCTGCTAACCGGTCTTGGTTTGCAGGATTTTTGCTGGCCGTATGGGAATGTAGCAGTAAACAAGTTCCTTAGAGGGAGGTGCTGGTATGGCGGTCTCATTGGACGGAAAGCTGGTTGTTGCTATCTCTTCACGGGCGCTTTTTAATTTGGATGAAAGCAATGCGATTTTTGAAGAGCAGGGCGAAGAAGTCTACCGGAAGTATCAGATTGAGCATGAAAACGAAATGCTGGAGCAAGGGATAGCCTTTCCTTTGATTAAGCGGCTGTTAGGGCTGCGCAATCCAATGACTAAGGAAGAAATGGTGGAAATTATTCTCGTATCGAAAAATGATCCGAATACAGGCTTGCGGGTATTCAATTCGATTGAGCATCACGGCTTACAAATCAGCAGGGCCGCCTTTACCAGAGGCCGGACGCCGTATAAATATTTAAAAGCCTTTCATGCCGATTTATTTTTATCCGCTAATCCGGAAGACGTGAAATTTGCGCTCGAAAATGGTCATGCCAGCGCCACGATTTATCCCGGCACTTTTTATAAAGAGGATGAGAACCTTGCGGAAATTCGCATCGCCTTTGACGGTGATGCCGTGATTTTCAGTGATGCCGCCGAAATCGTCTACCAGGAAAAGGGGCTGGAACAATTTCAGCAGCATGAAGTAGAGAACTGTGAAACACCATTAGAACCGGGTCCTTTTAAGAATTTCCTTGCTGCTATTAATAATTTGCAGGAAATCTATAAAAATGAAGAGATTAAACCAGTACGAACGGCATTGGTAACTGCCCGCAATGCCCCAGCTCATAAACGGGCGATCAAAACGCTCCGGGCCTGGGGAATCAGCGTGGATGAGGCCTTTTTCTTAGGGGGGCTGGATAAAGCGCCAATTTTGGAAAGCTTCAATCCGCATATCTTTTTTGATGATCAGCATACCTATTGTGTCAAAGCCGCCAAAGTTGTACCGACGGGTCATGTGCCAAACGGTGTGTTAAATACAAAATAAGTTGAAATAATGTGGAGTGAAATCATGCAAGGCAACAAACTAACAGTCATTCTATTGATCTTGCTAGGAGTACTGCTGCTACTGCCGGGCTGCAGCCAAAAGGCAGTTCCGGATAATAAGAGTCAAAACATACAGCCCCTGCCGGCGGCTCCTCCGCTTGATCCGGGGAAGAAGGAAGAGTCCGAACGTTTTTGGGCGCAGGGCTTGAAATTGTATGAGCAATATCAGTACAAAGAAGCGGCAGCCAACTTTGATAAGGCGATTGCTGCCGATCCTGATAACTATAAGGTGTATACGGCCAAAGGGATTTCCCTGTGCTTTGAGGGTGACTATGCAGGCGGCATGGCGCTGATTCAAAAGACACTGGACCGAAAGCCCGGCTATGTACCGGCTTTGTATGATATGGCGATGGCCTATAAGCTGCAAAATCAGCTGGACCAATCGTTAAGCTGGTTTGAAAAAACAATCCAGGGTGATCCGCAAAATACCTGGAGCTACTACGGCATTGCCACCATTTATGCCGACAAGGGGAAGACGCAGGAGTCTCTCAACTACTTGGAAAAGGCAGTTAAGCTAGACCCGGAGGTAAAAGCCGTAGCAAAAGAGCAGGACCATTTTGCCCAAATGCGTAAGCTGCCGGAATTTCAGGCCTTAGTGCGGTAGAAAATACGGTGCTCTTTTGGCATCGCCCAACAGTCTAGGCCTGTCTTCCAAAATACGAGCAAATTAATAGGCGGTACCCTTAGCGGGTACCGCCTATTTTCGTACAACTAGCAACCGGGAGTTAGGATTGTGACACTGCCTTGTTAGCTGAATTTTCAGGAGTAACAAGCGTTTTAGGAATAAGCGGACGCTCCGGTTTAACCATAATCCAGGCGGCCATGCCGATAACGGCGAAGGCCGAGGTTGCTGTAATGGCTGACTGCCAGCCGTACTGTGTTGCTATCCAGGCGGTGAGGATTGGCGCCACAACTCCGCCGAGGTTGCCCCAAAAATTCATCCAGCCCGAAACAGAGCCGGAGAATTTGCCGCCCAGATCGATGCAAGCTGCCCAGCCGGCATTGAAGGTAAGGCCCAGCGAGCCGAGGGACAGTGTCAGCCAGAACACGTTCATGGTGGGGGTGGTGGCAATTGCGCCTAAATAGAGGCCGGCACAGCATAAGGCGAGGCCAACTATGCCAGATACCGTGCGGACTTTATGCTTGGATGCTCCCGACATAATCAGCTTGTCGCTGAAATATCCGGTAGCGAAGGTGACCAAACAAAGTGCAGCCCAGGGAAAGGAGGCGGCTATCCCCATCTTTTGCAGGGAGAAATTTTGTGCTTCCATCAGGTATAAGGGCAGCCAGGCCAAAAATACATACATAATGTAGTCGGTGATGAAGAACTGAATACCGATTGCCCAGAACTGCGGGGAAGAAAGAAAGCTGCGCCAGGGGGCCATTTCTTTTTCTTGTTGCGCTGGCGTATCACTGCCTTCAATATGGGCAAGCTCGGCGGCATTGACAAATCTATTGCCCCGCGGCGATTCTGTGGCAAAATAATACCAGGCCGCAGCCAGTACAATACCGACTGCACCAAAAATCACAAATACCGAACGCCAGCCAAAAGCCAGCATGAGAGCAACCGTAGCGGCAGGTCCGACTACGGGACCAAAGAATACCCCGCCCAGCAGGAAAGACGAACCGCGGGCTTTTTCGTTTGCATTAAACCAGCGGTAAACGAAACGGGTAAAAGAAGGTGCTAACGGTCCTTCGCCAATACCGAACAGGGTCCGGACAACGGCAAACATCGGCAGGCTGGTACAGGCTGCGGTGAGCGCAGTGAATATCGACCAAAATGTTGCGGCTGTTGTAATGACCCGGCGGTGGCCAAATAACTCGGACATAATCCCGCCAGGGATTTGCATGAGGGAATAACCAACGAAAAAGGCTGTTTGCAAAAGACCGATTTGCATTTTGGTGAATTGGAATTCTTTCATAATTTCCGGAGTCGCCACTGATAAGTTTACGCGATCCATATAAGAGATAAAACAGATGAGGAACATGAGTACTGCCAGAAACCAGCGAAATTGAGACGGCTTTTCGTTCATAATAAACCTCCTAAATTGAATAAAAATATGAGAGCTGACTGGTAAAAGGGCTTAAAAAATATAAAAACCTCTTATTCCCCTTAGAATAAAGTGTAAGGGGCAAGAGGCTAATCTCGCGGTACCACCCTTATTAAACCGTTTCGATATAAACGGTTTATCTCGTCAGGTCTAACAACCTTAAGCAAATAACGGTTGCACTCGTTTGAGTCGAGGCCGGCGAAGCTTACTGGGCAAAGTTCCTTTGCTGTTAGGCTGTGCAGTTCGGGAGGGACTGGGCTGTACCGGTTTGTACTGACTCGCACCATCCGTCAGTTCTCTGAAACGCTCTCGATACGCTTTTCTCCGTCATCACTTTTATTGGTTTATTTTATTTTGTAAAGTTGTAAACTTACTTTAGATAAAGTATAGCTACTACCCCAATATTCGTCAAGTCCTTTTTTGTAAATAAAAAACAGTGTCCATTGTAAGAGGACGGGTGAGGGGGAAAGAGACACGGAAAAAATTTAATTAGACCGGCTAATACCACTTGACGATGATAATCATTATCATTATACTAATAGATGAGGACGATTAGTTTCATAAATGCTGGAAATAAAGTAAACAGAAAAAAGAGAGCCAAGAGCTCCGTTGCGCAACCTTAACGCACGGGGCTTTTATTTTTACAGCAGTGTTATGCTTTTTAAAGGAGTGAGGAAACAAGATGACCGGGTGCGAAAGAGTGGTAAGGGAGTTTCGGGGAGATCTGCCGTCTGTAAGGTGCGAATGCTGCAACCGTTTACTATTTCGCGGTGTTGTTGAAACAATTGAGATCAAGTGCCCAAAGTGTGGTGCCGTGCAAGTGCTGAACCGGGGGGAGCAGAGCTGGCTGAAACCCTACGGCCTGCCCAAAAACCGCAGACAGCAAAATCCAGGAGTTGGCATAGCCAGACGGGAGGTGACCGACAGTGCCGGCAGGCTGGTTGCTGTTCCGGGCAGACCGGAACGGGTAATTGCCTTAAATGCCTCCAATCTGGGGCTGTATTATGCGACAGGCGGTAAAGTGGTTGGCAGGGCGTCTACCGAGATGCTGCCGCCTGATATTCGGGAAATGGTCAAAAATATTCCCACGGTAGGTATGCCGCCTAACCCTGACCGGGAGCGGATTATGGCAATGAACCCGGATCTTGTGCTGGGGATGCATGTGCCGATGCATCTTGCTTTGGCCGCGGTTCTGGAAAAGGCGGGCATTCCTGTTTTGCTGCAAGCTTTAACTCATTACACCGACGTATTGGAGACTTTGCGTTTATATGGTGAATTGAGCGGCAATCCGGCTCAGGCCGCAGGAAAAATCCAGGCGATTGAGAACCGGCGCAAAGCAGTGCTCAATCAGCACGCCGGGCAGCCTTCGCCAAGAGTGCTGATTATCTGGGGAATTGCCGATGGATTGTATACTGCTCTTTCCAATAGCTTTGTCGGCGATCTGGTAAAACGGCTGGGCGGCGTTAATGTAGCCGATGTGGCAGCACCGATTGATGCCAATTTAAGTTACGCTCCCGTTGCGCCGGAACTGATTACCGGGTTTGAACCGGATGTAATTCTGCTGATCAGCCATAGCTTTCATGCAGCCGGTTGTGATCGTTTCCGCGCGGAATTAAACGGCCCGGCATGGCAGTCAATGCGGGCGGTACAGCAAAACCACGTTTATCAGCTGCCTTACCAGCTGTTTGCCGTAAACCCCGGACCGCAGCTGGAAGAGGCAATCACGGTGTTAGCCGATTACATGTATCGAGGTTCTCATTGATGAATAGTGTAACTAATGTTGTACGTGACAAGCAGGCTGTGCTGCGTAATGGTGTCAGCCTGGCTGCTTTGGCGGCGCTCATTTTGGTTGTCATAGCCGGAGTCATGCTAGGCTCGGTACCTATCAGCCTGCAGGAAACCTGGCAGTCGCTTACCGGTACTGCTGCCGGCGATGCCTATCAAATCATTCACAATATCCGCCTGCCCCGGGTACTGATCGGGGCGCTGGTGGGAATGAATCTGGCCCTGGCAGGCTGCATTCTGCAGGGCGTTCTGCGCAATCCGCTGGCGGACCCGGGAATCATCGGCGTATCGGCCGGGGCAGGTCTTGCTGCAATGGTGCTGATGATATTGTGGCCGGAATTAACGGCCTTTGTACCGCTGGCCGCGTTCTTTGGAGCAGTTGCCGCTTTAATCCTGGTGCTTGCCCTGGCCTGGAATAAGGGAATAGAACCATTGCCGATGGTACTGGCGGGAGTGGCAGTAGCTGCTTTATTCGGCGGTGCCATGAGTGCCTTGATGATCTTTCACTCCGATAAGATTCAGGGGACAGTTAACTGGATGGCAGGTGGTCTGCAGGGAAGGAGCTGGGGGCATATTCGTATGATCCTGCCGTACAGCATTGTCGGCATCCTGGGCGCTATGATATCGTACCGGTACTTGAACCTGCTCCAGCTTGGTGACGAGGTGGCCAAGGCTTTGGGAACAAGAGTACAGGCGGTGCGGTTTGCGCTGGTGATCCTTGCTGCCCTGCTGGCTGCATCGGCGGTTAGCGTAGCCGGTCTGTTAGGCTTTGTCGGACTCATTGTGCCGCATATTACCAGAATGATCATCGGTTCAGATTTTGAGTATTTGCTGCCCTGCTCAGCCCTGCTGGGAGCAATCACGATAGTTGGAGCCGATCTGGCCGCCCGTACGGTATTTAGTCCGGTTGAAATACCTGTCGGCATTTTTATGGCTTTCCTGGGAGCACCCTTCTTTATCTATCTGCTGAGAAAGGGGATGAGAACATGATTTCTTCCATTGAAGCTCGCCAGGTAGCCCTGGGCTACAGCGGGAAAATAATTTCCCCCTGCCTGGATCTCGCGATCAGCAAGCCGGAGATTATCTCGATCATCGGACCTAACGGCTCAGGCAAATCTACGTTTTTGAAAGCGCTCAGCCGGCTGCTGCCGCCTGAGGCAGGGTCAATCGTACTGAACGGCAAAGATATTCACCGGATGAAGCCGAATGAAGTGGCCCGTATGCTGGCCGTATTGCCCCAGTCCGTTCAGGCTCCGGGAGATATGCGGGTACAGGATCTTGTTGGCAACGGACGTTCCCCCTATATTGGCTTATTCGGACGTCCGGCAGCAGACGATCAGGCTGCTGTTCAGACGGCTATCGAAGCAACCGGAATTGGTGACTTGGCTCACCGCCGCCTGGATACGCTGTCCGGCGGAGAACGGCAGCGGGCCTGGCTGGCAATGGCTCTTGCCCAGCAGCCGCAAATTCTGATGCTCGATGAGCCAACCACGTATTTGGACGTCCATCACCAGCTGGAATTTATGAAGCTGGTCGAGAAACTGCACCGGGAAATGCAGCTGACGGTTGTTATGGTGCTGCATGACTTAAACCATGCCGCCCGTTTCAGCCACCGGGTCATTGCGATGAAACACGGGCAGATTTTTGCCGACGGAACGGCGCAGGAAGTGCTTACAACCGAGAATTTCCGCCTGCTTTATGGTGTGGAGGCTACGGTTATGACAATTGAACAGGGGGGAAGTGTGCATCTTGTCTGCTTGCCCCATGATATCTGCAGCTGTCCAGGTGCCTGATGCTGCCCTGGAGCTGAATAGGATATGCAAATATTATCAGGACAAAACGATAGTCGACCACCTGTCCCTGACAGTAAACAGCGGCGAAATTTTCGGTCTGGTGGGACCAAATGGTGCCGGTAAGACGACGTTAATGAAAATCATTGCCGGGCTCAGCCGTCCGGCGGCCGGTACTGTCCGGGTGTTCGGCAGGGATGCCGTCAGGGAGCATGCCGCTATTAAGCCCCTGATCGGCTGGGTACCGCAGGATAACAATCTGGAGCGGGAGCTGACAGTTGAGGAAGCTTTGTCTTTATATGCCCGCTTGTATGCTGTTCCTGAAGGCAGGATGAGAGTCAGGCAGGTTATGGCAGCGTTTAATCTGGAGGAGTTTGGCGAAAAAGAGATCGGTGTATTATCGGGCGGTATGGCCAGACGTGTGCTGATCGCCCGGGCAGTGCTGCCGGAGCCTGCTATGCTGCTGCTGGATGAGCCTACTGTCGGCCTTGATCCGGATGTCCGGCAGGATATCTGGCAGCTCATCCGCCGCTTGGCCAGTGACGAAAAAACCATTTTTATGACCACGCATTATATGGATGAGGCGGAACAGCTTTGTGACCGGCTGGCACTGTTAAAAGCAGGCAGAGTTGTTGCTTCCGGGACGCCGGTCATGCTGAAACAGCTTGCCGATGAAGCCGGGGACCGCGAAATTACTCTGGAAAAAGCATTTTTGCGCTTGATCAGGAGGGAAGCATAATGGGGTGGTATGTTGTCTTTTGCCGGGAGCTGGTTCTCATGCGAAAAAAAATGGGCAAACTGGGCTATGTTTTTTCGTCGGTGATGTTTCCGGTAATCTATTTGTTTGCTTTTAGCTGGGGCCTGGGATCACGATTGGAAATCAGCGGCGGATATATTCCTTTTCTGGCTAAAAGGATTCTCGGTGTGACCGTTATGCTCAATTCGTTTCAGCAGACTTCGCTCTCGACCAGTGTAGGACGGATCTACTTTAAAACATTGCAAACCCTGATCTTAAGCCCGATTCCCTTGCTTCAGGTTGCCAGCGGTTTGACGCTGGCCGGTGCCACCCGGGGTCTGGTGATGGGCGCCCTCGTCTATGGTGTTGCCTGGCTGTTCTTTTCTGTTCCGCTGTTATCTGCGGCAGCCGTGCTGGCGATGGTGTTAGCGGCATTTTTCTTTGCGGCATTAGGATTAGTAGTGGGACTATGGGTAAATGATCCGGATGAATTATCGCTGGTGAACAATTTCATCATGACGCCGATGATCTTTTTCGGCGGTTCGTTTTTCCCGGTAGAGCATTTGCCGGCACTGGTCAGAGATGTGGTAACGGTATTGCCGCTCAGCTTGGTAAACAGTCTGCTAAGAGTGACGGTTTGGAATGAAGCACCCATACTGAAAATGCTGCTCTTGAGTGGCTTTGCCTGCCTCATACTGCTGCTAGCCACACGCAGGCTGAGCGCCTATAATGAATAAGAAGAGATCGTAAAAAAGGAGAGGATTATATGAAAACATTAATTGTATACTCCAGCTTAACCGGTAATACCCGGCAGATAGCCGAAGCGATTTATGAGATTTTTGGCGAACAAGCGGATTTATTCCCTGTGGAAAAGGCTCCATCTGCAGACGGTTATGATCTGGTTGCCGTTGGTTTCTGGGTTGACCGGGGAACTGCCGATAAGAAAGCACAAGGGTATCTAGGTGGTTTGCGCAATCAGCAGGTTGCCCTATTTGCAACCCTGGGTGCTTATCCGGACTCGGAGCATGCTGCGAAAAGCATGGCTAATGCGGCAGCATTACTTGATGAAAGCAATCAGGTTGTCGGAACGTTTATCTGCCAGGGGAAAGTTGATCCACGGTTGATTGAACAATTCAAAAAGCTGCCTGAAGGGCATCCGCATGGCTTGAATGCCGAACGTCTTGCCCGCCACCAGGAAGCTGCCAAGCATCCCGATGCTGCAGATTTAAACAATGCCAAAGCGGTTTTCAGTGAAATTAAAGGGAAGCTGCAAGGAACTGCGCTATGAGGACAACACGTGCTTTCCGGGAAGTTCTCGATACGATGGAACCGGATATATTTGCTTTGGTCGTTGGTCAGGAAACGGACAATCCGCTAACGGATGCGTTTTCGACGAAACGGGTTTTGCATGCTGATGTCCGGGGCGCTATGCCTGACCGTACCAAATGGCCTGACCTGTGGCAGGCCGCACTGGAGCGGCGGGGCGCTGGCAGCAAAAGATCAGCCTATATTCACATCCCTTTTTGTCTAAAAAAATGCCTGTATTGCGGTTTTTTTCAAAACTACTGTCAGGATGATGCGGAAACAGCTTATATTGACCATCTCATTACAGAACTGAAAATGAATGCCGCCAGCCCCGGCTTTGCCGATCCAATTAACGCTGTGTTTATCGGTGGCGGTACACCCAGCTCGCTTTCGGCGGCGAATGCCGCCAGGATGCTAAAAGCGGTGCAAGAGTATTTGCCGTTGGCAAATGATTGTGAGTTGACTCTGGAAGGACGGGTCTATGATCTGATACCGGAAAAGATGGAAGCCTGGCTGGAGAACGGTGTTAACCGTATATCCCTTGGGGTGCAGTCTTTTGATACAAAAGTACGGCGGGCTGTAGGCCGGTTAGATGACCGGGAAACGGTTTTACGGCGGCTGGAAGCGTTATCTGCCTATAATCAGGCGGCCGTTATTGTAGACTTGATCTATGGATTGCCTTATCAAACCCCGGAGGTTTGGCAGGAAGATATTGCGACACTGAAGACGGCAGCGGTGGATGGCTGGGATTTGTATCAGCTAAATGTGTATGAGAACAGTGCGCTCAAAAAGGAAATTGATGCCGGACGCTTGCCGGCGGTGGCGACAATCCGGGAGCAGGCTAAGCTGTTTGCTGCCGCGCATGACACCATAGCGGGCTGGCCTGTTTCCCAAATCAGTGTCTGCCATTGGGCAAAAAGCAACCGGGAACGCAATATGTACAATATTATGGCACAGCAGGGGCATACCATGCTGCCGTTCGGCGCCGGTGCCGGAGGGAAGGTTGGCGGATTATCCCTGATGCAGGAACGGGATACAAGCCGTTACGTGCAGCGAGTCGCCAGTGGTGAAAAGCCAATCATGATGATGATGGCTGCCCATACATCCGCAGATCTCCATGATGCCATTAAAAATCAGCTGAAACTAGGCTATCTGGATATTGACCAGCTTGCCGGCAGGTTTGATCAGCGCATCAGCGAGCTGGAGGCGTTGCTGGCACTTTGGGAACAGCGGGGCCTGCTCAAGCGCGGTGCCGGTATCAGCCGGTTAACGGTTGCCGGACAATTCTGGTACGGCAACATTACGCAATCTGTATTGGAATGTATCAATACCTTGCTCCATGGGGAACGATCATGGAAGCAGGAGAAAATAGCAGCTCAGGGCTAACTGAATTAAAATAAATGTCGTAAGTTTTAAGTTGACAATGATAATCATTCTCACATATAATGAGGACATACGGCCGAAACAATAAAGAAATATTAACACAGAGAGCCCAGAGCTCCGTTGCTAAAGAACAATAGCGCGGGGTTTTTGTGTTTTCGGGGGAGAGTTACATTTTAGAAAAAGTGAGGGTTATGATGCATGATCAACAGAATCTCAGGCGCCGTCATTGTCATTTTGCTGCTCATCGGCGGGTTCATGCTGTTTGGTCAGGAAAGCCGGGAAGCAGTAAGTAAAGAGACGTTTCGCATTCTTACTGACGGTGCGGGGCGCCAGGTTTCCGTTCCGGTGCACCCGAAAAAGGTGGTTGCCCTGAATGCTTCCAGCATTGACTTGTTTACTTCAGCCGGTGGCAATCTGGCTGGCCGGGCTGCTACCGACACACTGCCGCCGGACGTTAAGGCTGCAGTGCAGCAGGTTCCAACTGTCGGGCTTACGCCCAATCCTGATATGGAACAAATTGTTGCGATGAAGCCCGATTTGGTTCTGGCCGCCAATATTCCCTATCACCATGCGCTGGTTCCGGTGTTGGAAAAGGCCGGTATCCCCATTTTGCTGCAGACGATAGACGGCTATCAGCAGATCGTGGATACGCTTCGCCTGTATGGTGAACTGACGGGGCAGCCGGACAAAGCGGCAGCCCGGATTGGTCAAATTGAAAACCAGGTTGCGGCAGCCGTCAATAATACTACCGGCAAACCGGCGCCTAAGGTACTGGTTCTGTGGGGGACCACCGAAAGCTTCAGCATGGCATTGTCAAGCAGTTTTACCGGTGATCTGGTCAAGCGGCTGGGCGGAATTAATGTTTCCGATCAGGCTGACAAAAGCGGGGCAATGGCGGGATATGTACCCCTAAGTCTGGAGTTCGTGGCCAAAGCAAGTCCTGATGTTATTTTATTTATTACTCACAGCTCAGATGAAAAGGTAGAAGAAAAATTCAAAAATGAGCTGGCCAGCCATCCCGCCTGGCAGGGAAGCCCCGCTGTACGCCAAAACCGTGTCCACAAGCTGCCGTACAATCTGTTTGCCGTTAATCCTGGTACCCAGGTTGGCAAAGCGATGGAAGTATTGTCCGGCCTGCTCTATGGCAGTGATTCAAAATAGAAAGGAAGTAATGTGAGAATGATAGCCAAACGGAGAAAAAGCAAGATTGCCTTACTGAGCCTCAGCATCATGACCGCTCTCAGCATGCAGGCCTATGCCGAAGAGGAACAGTTCCAACTGAGTGAAGTGGTAGTTACTGCCACAAGAACGGAGCGGGCAATCAAGGATACACCGGCCAGTGTAGAGGTAATTACGCGAAAAGACATGGAAACAATGGGTGCCGATAGTGTTGTTGCAGCCTTGAAGCTTGCAATGAATATTAATCTTTCTGAAGCAGGCATGACAGGGAATCAGGTAAGTGTACGGGGAATGAATACCAATCAGTCTCTAATTTTGATTGATGGGCGGCGTATGGCTGGTGAAGATACGGCAACAACAATGAATTTTTATGAACTAAACCGTATCAATATCAACAATGTCGAGCGGATCGAAATTGTAAGGGGACCTGTTAGTTCTTTGTATGGATCAGATGCTTTAGGTGGAGTCATTAATATCATTACGCGCAAACCGGAGAAACCGGAAACAACGATTGGACTTTCCAATAGCAGCAAGCAGCAGAATGCCGCCTTTCGCTTTGACCTAGGTAAAGAAGGAAAATGGGCATGGGCTGTAGATACTCTTTTTACCGACATTAAGGAAAAGTCCCGAACAGATAGTACCAATATGTATGGGCCCCGCCAATTTTACAATATTAGTGGTACATATGACATGGCTGAAGGTAAGAATCTCGACGTATTTTTTGAAAGAATGAGTGAGCATTTAAAATCTGATTTCGATGACGACAGCAGAGATTTTTATACCAATAAACGTAATTCTTATGGAGTAAATTATCGGGGAACGAATTCTCGCGGTAATTATGAATTACGGGCGTATAGCAATGAACTGGAGAAAAATAACGATACCTTGCTTGCCGATGGGACCTATAGTGATTTCGACCGGGCAAAGTATAAAACATGGGTAATTGACGGCAAGAATACGATGCAATTGTCAGCAGATCATATCTTTACTTTTGGGGGAGAATATCGGTCCGCCGACTACAGGGGAACCCGGCTTGAAGATAACGGGGATCATGCTTCGACTATCATTGAGCATGGGATCAGCAAACCTATATCGGAGAAACAAATTGACTATCAGGCTGCCTATATTCAGGATGAATGGAAAGTGAATGACAAGCTGTTAATAATTCCTTCTTTGCGATATGATGACAGTGATAAGTTTGGTGATAGCATCAGCCCGAAAATTGGCATGACATACAAGCTTGACAATAATTACCGCTTAAAAGCTAATTATGGTAAAGGATTTAAAGCGCCGAGCATTAGTGAATTGTACATGAAGATGACTCATCGTCCTATTCCAAGCATGACCGTTATTGTTATCGGCAATCCCGATCTCAAACCGGAAGAATCAAAAACTTATGAATTTAGTCTCGAAGGAGAGAAGGGCGCTAACTTCGGAAAACTGACGTATTTTCATAACGATGTAACTGACCTGATCAGCACACAAACCACCCGGGTTGGCATGGTTTATACTTCAAAATATATCAATGTTAATAAAGCTAAAATCGAGGGCATTGAGCTGGAGGCCGGTCGCAAGCTAAATAATAGCTTTACATTAAAAACCGCTTATAACTATTTGGATGCGAAGAATGAAATCAGTGGTGAGCGATTGGATAGCCGGGCTAAAAATAAATATTCGGTGCAGCTCCATTATGCAGATCCTGGTAAATCAGGCATCAGCGGGATTCTCTGGCACGAATGGGTGCGGGATTACCGGTATGTAAATAACGATTATAGCTACAACACTCTGAATTTTACAATGAATAAGCAATGGAATGCCAAATACAGCACCTATTTCGGTATCGATAATATGCTCGACAAAAAGATTGATGAGTTGGTACTTGAGGGACGCTTGTGGAAAATCGGCATGAATATTACTTTATGATAAAATGGAATACAATTGTAGTTGCTTTGCTGGTGAGTTCGTCCCTGCTGATCGGCACATCCATAACAGAAGCGGGAAGTAAAGCCGATTATCGGATATACGATAATCGGTCCGGCAAAGACCTTAGTATGAATAACCTAACTAGGACTAGTAAGGACTACGATGTCGTGGTATTCGGTGAATATCACGACAATCCCGTCCTGCATCGTCTGGAGAAGGAACTGTTGACTGCAGTTTACGAGCAGTATCCCAATGTGGCCGTATCTTTAGAAATGTTCGAACGGGATACGCAGCCGAGCTTGAATGCGTATCTGGCAGGCCGCGTGAAGGAAGCGGTTTTTCTGGAACAGTCGCGGCCCTGGAAGAATTATGGCAGTGACTACCGCCCCCTTGTCGAGTTTGCGAAAACCGAAGGGCTGCCAGTCCTTGCCGCTAATATTCCCCGCTTTATAGCTGCTCAGTATGCTCGCACTGGGACGCTGGCGCTTGAGGAACCGATGCGGCAATACCTGCCGCGCATACACAGTGCTCCTGACGGCGAATACCGGCAGCGGTTTTTCGGTCAGATGCAGGCTATGAGCGACAAACACAGTGCAATGCCGGTGACGGAGAAGCAAATGGAAGCCTTTTATCGTGCCCAGTGTCTAAAGGATGATACAATGGCGGAAAGTATTCTCGATCATCACCGCCGCTATCCGGACAGGAAGATTATCCATTATCAGGGAGATTTCCACAGCCGCTACCGGCTAGGCGTTGTGGAAAAGCTGCAGGCGCTGGCACCGGAGTTGAAAACACTGGTCATTACGCCTGTTTATGTGGACGACTTTCAAAGACTGTCCGAAAAAGCGCGGACTTTCCAGGCAGATGGTGACATTGTGGTATTTGTACAGCAAAAGGAACTGTCTCGTTAGTGCTTGAGCTGGGAATAAGCAAAAAGAGGGTGTCGCATGCTTTTTGAAAAAGTAAATGCGACACCCCTTCTTCCTTTGTACGGCTTTCTACTTTTTTCATCGAAACAAAAGTAGAAAAAATCCGAATTTCTTAACGTAAGCATTTCCCATCCTGCGGACCGCATTTTTCCAGAAGGGCCGAAAGGAAACGAAGATAATAGTTACACGTTCTTTTAGCAAACAGCGCTTTTTTACCCAGACAAACTTTGCATGGCTTTGATTTACTGTGGTAAGATATGACTATTACTAAAGAGGTTCTGTCGTCTCTTGGAAATCGGAGGTTTCTTATGTCTATCTGGTCAAAATTCATTCAATATTATAAACCGTACCGCTGGTTGTTTTTTACGGATTTAGCCTGTGCATCAGTCGTTTCCTTAGTGGATATTGCCTTTCCGCAAATTCTCTATTATCTTACTCATGGTGTTTTTACCCGGAGTGCGGTAGAAATCAAACAGGTTTTAGGTACGGTAGCTTTCGGCATGCTTGCCTTGTATCTACTTCGCTACGCCTGTCAGTATTACATTACGACCTGGGGCCATATTATGGGTGCCCGGATGGAAAGCGATATGCGGCAGGATTTATTTGATCATTATCAGCGGCTGTCTTTTTCTTATTATGACCGAAATAATACCGGTGAAATGATGTCCAAGCTGGTTTCCGATCTGTTTGACATTTCTGAGCTGGCTCATCACGGGCCGGAAAACATTTTTATCTGTACCCTGAAGATTGTCGGATCGTTTGCCTTATTAATGTTCTTGAATGTCAAAATGACGCTGATTCTCTTGCTGGTGACTTTGCTGATGGTTTGCTTCAGCATTTATAAGAACAAAAGAATGAAAGCTGTTTTTATGGACAACCGCAAACGGATAGCCGGAGTGAATTCACAGGTACAGGACAGTCTTGCCGGTATTCGTGTTGTCAAATCCTTTGCCAATGAGGAGCTGGAACGGGACAAATTCTGTACTGCTAACCTGCAGTTTCTGGATTCCAAGGTCAGCAGTTATCGCATTATGGGCAGTTTTCATGCCGGCAACGGCCTCTTTCAGGGCTTATTGTATATGGCCGTGCTGGTGAGCGGCGGCTATTTTGTTGCTGAGGGGACACTGCAGGTAACCGATTTAGCGGTATATGCCTTGTATATCGGCATCTTCATGAATCCGATTGATGTACTGATTAATTTTACCGAGCAATTTCAAAAAGGGTATTCCGGCTTTAAGCGATTTATGGAAGTGGTGAGTACGGTGCCGGAAATCCTGGAAAAGCCTCATGCCCTGTCTTTGCAGGCGGTAAAAGGCCACATCGAATACCGCGATGTTTCCTTCCGCTATGATCAGGATACACAAGTGCTGGATGGTGTGAATATTACCATTGAGGCAGGAAAAACAGTTGCGCTGGTAGGCCCTTCCGGGGGTGGTAAAACAACCCTTTGTTCTATTTTGCCCCGTTTCTATGACGTAAGCGGCGGCGCCGTTTTAATCGACGGCCATGATGTAAGGGATGTGACATTGAAGTCGCTGCGCAGTGCGATAGGGATTGTCCAGCAGGATGTATATATGTTTGCCGGAACGGTACGGGATAATATCGCCTATGGCAAGCCGGAGGCAAGTGAGGCAGAGATTATTGAGGCGGCGCAGAACGCTAATATTCATGATTTTATCATGAGTCTGCCTGACGGCTATGACAGTTATGTCGGCGAACGGGGAACCCGTCTTTCCGGCGGGCAAAAGCAGCGTATTGCAATTGCCCGCGTATTCTTAAAGAATCCACAGATTCTCATTTTGGATGAAGCCACTTCCGCATTGGATAATGAGAGTGAACGCTATATTCAGGCCTCGCTGGAGCGCCTCTCTAAGAATCGCACGACAATTGTCGTAGCCCACCGGCTGAGCACGATCCGCAATGCCGATGAGATTATCGTCATTAATCACAACGGCATTCAGGAACGGGGCAGTCACGACGAATTACTGGCCGAAAACGGACTGTACGCCAAATATTATAATATGCAGTTTGAAGGCTTGGACGAGCTGGAATAGAGATTTACCTGCTGAGCAAGACTGCAGTGACCCAAATCTTCAATGTATCGGAAATCACCATTTTGCGCACGGACAGCCTGAAATCTCGGTCTTCTAAACGAATAACCCGGTTATCGATTACGGCAGTTAGTAAATCCGGATTCAGGTTGGTGACTTCTTTGCCGAAGAGCGGGTAGTATTGCTCTTTTACATGGATCATTAAAGCGTCCTTGTCCGCTTGATCCCCTGTCAACTGGAGATCAACCTCAATTTTTTTGATGACCGTTGCTTTCTTCTTTGACGATACTTCTAATTTTTCCAGAAGGGCATCTTTTTCCTTAACCGCTGTTTGCAGAGCATGGATATGCTGATAAGCAGTATCGAGTTCGTGGCCGGTATACGCTGTCACGAGTATAGCTCCTGCACACAGACCGCCTAAAAAGCCGGTCAGAAGAAAAATAAAATAAGATTTGCGGTTGGCCATTATTCGCTCCAGCTCTGACCGCAGCGTTTAATCAGCATGATAAAGCTAAAACCGGCATTGGCTCCGGCCAGCGCTGCCAGCACATAGGCAAGCTCTTTGGCAACGGAGCGGATATTGCCGCGAAAAAACCCCTGGTCTAAGGCCTCAAGTGATTGAAATGTTCCTCCCAAAGCAGCGGCAACAGCCCAGATTTTGAGGGAATCGGCAACTGTCACCATTGTTTTAACCGGCGGATGGTGGCTGATTACTGCTGCCAGTCCGGCAAACAGGCTTGCGCCGACCATTACGCCCAGGGCAATAAAAAAGTTGATGACCAAGGTACTGATAAAGGCAGACATATAAGACCGGTACCTCCTCGATAAAACGGCTATAGTTAATATATAGTCGCCAGGGAAAAATCCATGCTAACTACTCACAGCAAAACTCCTGCCGGTCTTTGTACTGGCAGGAGTTTTGCTGTGAGCTTAGAAGTAGTTTCTTACAGACAATCATTGTTGTTAAGCAGTCCGCACTGAGGAGGAATTGAGGTTGAGTAAAAAATATGTGTTTATCTGTTATCCGAAATGCACTACCTGCCAAAAGGCGCAAAAGTGGCTTGATGCACATGGTATTGCCTATGAGCAGCGCAATATTAAAGAAGAAAAACCAACAGAGGCTGAGTTAAGGGAATGGTGGCGCCAAAGCGGTCTGCCGCTGCGCAAATTTTTTAACACAAGCGGCTTGTTGTATAAATCACTGGAATTGAAAGACAAACTGCCCGGTATGTCTGAAGCCGAACAGCTGTCTCTGCTGGCGACGGACGGGATGCTCGTCAAACGGCCGCTGTTCGTAACAAGCTCAAAAGTCTTAGTGGGATTTAAAGAGCAGGAATGGGAGCATCTGGATACCTAATAGAATAAGAAGCAAGAAATTTGCGGGGTGATTGGCATGGAAATCAAACTTGATGATTTAACCGGAGAGGAAACGGCCGCTTTTATCAGAGGTCATCTACAGGATTTGGCCCGGCATTCCCCTCCGGAAAGCAGGCATGCTTTGGATCTGACAGGTCTGAAACAGCCGGATGTTACATTATGGAGCGCCTGGGAACAGGGCCAGCTGCTGGGCTGCGGAGCGCTGAAAGAACTGAATAGCTGGCATGGGGAAGTGAAATCCATGCGGACGAATACGGCACATTTGCGCAGCGGGGTGGCAAAACGCCTGCTTGCTCACATCATCCAAACAGCGCGGCAGCGGGGCTATAAGCGGCTAAGTCTGGAAACCGGTTCTATGGCCGCTTTTGAACCGGCGCAAAGACTGTACGCTAGCATGGGCTTTCAGTATTGTGAACCTTTCGCCGACTACAAAGAAGATCCTAATAGTGTATTTATGACCAGGGAATTATAAAAGCGAAAGAGCCTGCTCTCCAATCGTGAGAACAGGCCCTTAACAGTTAATGCAGCAGATGCGACAGCTTTTTATAGATAAGGATGGTAATCAGTGATACCAACAGCCCTTTTAGAAGGTTGAACGGGATAATGGCAAATAGGATGAAGGTCTTTAAGTTAATGATAAAGGGATTAACGGCATGTCCCATGTTGACTACCGCTTCGCCGGGAAAATTCAGTACTGCCTGATAAAGCGGAATCAACACCCAGTAGTTTAACGCTGCCGCCGCCACTGTCATGGCAATTGTTCCGGAAAGCAGTGCAGTGATGGCTCCTTGCCGGCTTTTATAGCGCCGGTAAATAAAGCCTGCAGTCAGGACGAAGGCGCTGCCAACCAAAAAATTTGCCAGTTCGCCGATGCCTGCTGTCTGTGAATTGGTCAGGTGCAGCAGGTTTTTCAGCAGCATTACCCACAAACCGGCAAGCGGGCCCATGGAAAAAGCGCCGATGATTGCGGGGATTTCACTTAAATCCATTTTTAAAAAACCGGGCATAAATACGATGGGAAAATCCATGAGCATGAGGATAACGGCAGCACCGGCCAATACGGCAGTCCGGGTCATATACATAAATTGCAGTTGCACAGGTAATTTCCTCCAGGGATCTGAGCTTATAGGGCTCATTATACTTTTTTTTCACCAATAGCGCAATGTCCGGCATAGGCAAATCATAGCCAGTCAGCTTTACAGAGTAATGATTAATTGTTATAATTTGTATAATGAAATTATGAAGATTTTATTATGGCAGAAGCCATAGGTGTGTTTTACATAGGATTGGTAGAAGAATATAGGTACAGGAAACTGTGGTATGAAGCCATTGGGGCGAGTTATTTGCCCAAGGTCTTTTTGCCACTTTTTTTGTGGCAATTCATGGTTATAGAAAAATATAAGCTGGGGGAGAAATGGATGAAGAATAAAAAAATAGCGCTCATGTTACTATTCGTATTTTTAGTTACGCTGGCCGGGTGTGGGAAGGCTGATAAAAGTGCTGCCACGACAGTAAAAGATAGTGTTGTGATTGCCATGGATGCCGAATCAGAGCCGGCGGCCGGCTTTGATCCGATTATGGGCTGGGCTGCCGGTGAGCATACGCATGATCCTTTAATTCAAAGCACCTTGCTCATTACCAAAGATGACATTACCATTGGTTATGACTTGGCGAAAGACTATACCATTTCTCCTGATGGCCTTACCTGGACTTTCAAAATTCGTTCGGATGTGAAGTTTACGGATGGCGTTCCGCTGACCGCCAAAGATGTGGCATTTACTTATAATCATGCAATGCAGCAGGCAACTGAGACGGATTTATCGATGTTACAATCCGTGGAAGCAGTTGATGATACTACTGCTGTTTTTCATTTGAATACGCCTTATTCGGCATTTGCCTATACGGCTGCTGTGGTCGGAATTGTGCCTGCTCATGCCTATAACGCCGCAACGTATGGCAAAAATCCGCTTGGTTCCGGCCGGTACATTCTCAAACAATGGGATAAGGGCCAGCAAGTTATTTTAGAAGCAAACCCGAATTACTATGGCGAAAAGCCCAAAATGAAAAAAGTAACCATCGTGTTTATGTCCGAAGATGCCGCTTATGCAGCGGCTAAAGCCGGGCAGGTCGATGTGGCGCATACGGCTCCGGCCTATACTGTGAACCCGATTAAAGGCTATAACATTCTAGCATTTAATTCTGTAGATATTCGCGGGCTTAATCTCCCTGCGATTCCGGCGGGAAAGCAGACACCTGCCAGGAAAAATGGCGAAACTTATCCTGCCGGCAATGACGTTACTGCCAATTTAGCTATTCGCCAGGCCATTGCCTGTGCGATTGACCGGGAAGCCATTGTCAAGAATGTGCTGTATGGCTATGGTTCGGTAGCTTATACGGACAGCCTTAATGAACCATGGGAAAACGAAGCGATGAAAGTGGCCTATGATCCGGCAAAAGCCAAAGCGATCTTAGAGGCAGACGGCTGGAAATTAAATGGTGAGGGTATTTATGAAAAGCAGGGCTTAAAAGCCGAGTTTGATCTGCTTTATATTTCATCGAATTCTGTGCGAACCGGTATTGCTATGGCAGTCAAAGAAATGCTGCAGCAAGTTGGCATTAAAGTGAATCCCGTAGGATCAAGCTGGGACAAGATTTCGACATTATGCTATGCAACCCCGCATGTATTTGGTGCCGGACTACACTCGCCTACCGGCGTGAGAAGCCATTATTATACCGGTAAAAACTATGCTTCTTATTCCAATCCGACAGTAGATCAATACATTGATCAGGCCTTAGCAGCGAATTCTGTAGAAGGCTCTTATGAATTTTGGAAGAAGGCGCAATGGGATGGGCAGACCGGTGTTACACCGCAGGCTGATTCCCCCTGGGTGTGGCTGGTGGAAATCAAGCACATCTATTTTGCCAAAGAAAACCTAAATGTGGTTGATAACAAGATTCATCCCCATGGCTATGGCTGGACAATTGCGAATCATGTTCATCAGTGGTCTTGGAAGTAATGAGGTATGAATGATGGATATAGGACCGTACTCCGGTATTGCTAAATATATCGGAAAAGGGATCGTTAAAATAGCTACATTGTTAATTGCCGTGAGCATTCTTTCTTTTATCCTGGTTTCCATGTCTCCGGTCGATCCGGTGCGCGCCTATATTGGCGAAGTTGGTATAGCTAATATGAGTGCCGAAAACCTGGCCAGACTAGAGGCCTATTTTGGTTTGGATACGCCTCCGGTTGTGCGGTATTGGAATTGGTTTACCGACTTTTTGCAGGGGAATATGGGAATATCCCTGTTTTACCGTCAGCCGGTTGCCAGTGTTATTCATGTCAAATTTATGAACTCCATGGCCCTAATGGCGGCGGCCTGGATTTTCTCGGGCGTATTGGGCTTTGCATTGGGAATTACGGCTGGTTTTTATCGCGGCCGCTTTATTGACAGAGTAATCAAAGGCTATGCATTACTAATTGCCAGTACGCCAACATTCTGGCTGGCTTTAGTTTTGTTGATGGTGTTCGCTGTATGGCTGCAGCTTTTGCCAATTGGTTTAAGTGTGCCGATTGGGGTAAATGCCGCAGAAGTTTCTGTTTTTGACAGCTTAAAACATTTAATTCTGCCGGCTTTAACCTTAAGTGTCATTGGCATTGCCAATATAACACTGCATACCCGGGAAAAAATGATTGATATTATGGCGGAAGATTATATTCTTTTTGCCAAAGCACGGGGCAAGAGCAGGCTTGCGATTATTCGCAATCATGCGCTCCGCAATATTATGCTGCCTGCAATAACCTTGCAATTTGCCTCGATTAGTGAAATTTTTGGCGGTTCTGTCTTGGTTGAACAGGTTTTTTCTTATCCAGGCCTGGGTAAAGCGGCTGTTGCTGCCGGATTAGGCGGTGATGCACCGCTTTTACTGGGAATTGCGGTAATTAGTGCAGCATTAGTATTTAGCGGCAATTTTATTGCGAATATTTTATATGGGATCATTGACCCTAGGATAAGGCGGGGAAGCACCAATGAATAAACCCGTTTCTGTAACTGTTTTGCAGAGATATCATCGGAACGGCTTCAATCAACGGAGTCGGACGATTGTATATTTGGCTGGTGCCAGTATGTTTTTATTCGCAATTACGGTGCTCGGTACTTTGCTGGGCGATAAAGCGATTACCACAGATTTTACCCAAAAGAATTTGTTACCCCAATTGTCCCACCCGTTCGGTACCGATTGGCTGGGCAGAGACATGTTGTCCCGCACTTTGAAAGGGCTGTCTATCAGTATTTATATTGGTCTTTTTGCTTCCAGTATTAGTGCCGCTATTGCCGCTGTTTTGGGAGCTGCTGCGGCCACCTTAGGAAAAAAAGTAGATGCAGTCATAACCTGGTTTATCGACTTAGTAATGGGGATTCCCCATCTGCTGCTGCTGATATTGATTTCCTATGCTTTAGGGCGAGGCACGTTTGGCGTTGTTGTGGCCGTCTCAATCAGCCACTGGCCGGTTCTGACCCGCATTATCCGGGGGGAAATCCTGCAGCTGAAAGAAGCCAATTATATTAAAATTGCAGAAAAGCTGGGGCAAAGTAAGCTGAAAATTGTGGTGAAGCATATGCTGCCCCATGTTTTTCCCCAGTTTCTGGTTGGGTTAGTACTGCTTTTCCCTCATGCTATTTTACATGAAGCAGCGCTTACTTTTTTAGGCTTTGGTTTGCCGCCGGAGCAGCCCGGTATTGGCATTATTTTATCAGAAAGTATGAAATATCTGGCGCTGGGGATGTGGTGGCTGGCACTTTTTCCAGGCGCATTTTTACTGCTGACCGTCTTTCTCTTTGATAGGATTGGCGAAAGCCTGCGCAAGATAATTGATCCGCATAGTGCCCATGATTGATGAGGGGAATGATTGTCCTATATGCATACTAAACCTATTTTGCAGATCAAAAATTTGTCTGTTTCGTTTACTCAGTATGAACAAGGCTTGCGGCAATGTGAGTTAAATGTGATTCGTGATTTGCAGGTTTCTGTTCATGAGGGTGAGCTTGTTGCCGTAGTAGGAGCCAGCGGTTCGGGGAAGAGTTTACTGGCTCATGCTGTGCTGGGTATTTTACCGCGTAATTGTAATGCTGAGGGCGATATCTGGTTTGAGGACGAGCTATTGTCCCCCCGGCGCATTGAAGAGCTGCGTGGCAAAAAGATTGTGTTGGTACCACAAAGCGTAACATACCTTGATCCGTTAGAAAAAGTCGGCAAGCAAGTGAGGCGGGAGCGCAATGAAGCGGATATTCGCCAAAAACAAGAAGAACTGTTTGCGTTCTATAAACTGCCGCAGCAGACTGCTGAGCTGTACCCTTTTGAATTATCCGGCGGCATGGCACGCAGAGTGCTGCTTACCACCGCTATGATGGAAACTCCCCGCTTGATCATCGCCGATGAGCCTACTCCCGGCCTGCATCTGGAGGCAGCTAAAAAAGCCATGCGCCATTTTCGTGAATTTGCCGACCAAGGCAATGGCGTGCTCCTTGTGACGCATGATATTGAATTAGCGTTGGAAGTAGCCGACCGCATTGCTGTTTTTTACGCAGGGACTACTGTTGAAGAAGCGCCGGTAGCAGATTTTCAGTCTGTTGAAACGCTGCGCCATCCTTACACAAAGGCCTTATGGCACGCTTTGCCTCAGAATGGATTTCAGCCTATTTCCGGTAACCAGCCGTATGCCAAAAATATGCCGCAGGGGTGTCCTTTTGGTCCCCGTTGTCTTAAATTTACAACAGAATGTGAAGGGACCATTCCGGAGCGGATGATACGCCTTGGAAAAGTTCGCTGCCTTCATGCGGAGTAAGGAGTGAATGTAAGAGTGCTAGAAGCCAAAGGTATCTCATTTGGTTATAAAAAGGGAATTCATTTGTTTACTAACGTGCACTTGGCAGTGGAGAGTCATGAACGAGTCGGTATTGTGGCTCCCAGCGGTTTTGGAAAAACCACCCTTTGTCAGATTTTAGCAGGCTATCTTAGACCTGTCAGTGGTCAGGTATTATTGGATGGCCAGGATATTCATGCCAGGAAAGGGTATTGTCCCGTTCAGATGATTTGGCAGCATCCGGAGAAATCCGTCAATCCCCGGCTGCGGATGAGGGATGTCATTGCAGAAGGTGATGAGATTGAGGAACGGATTCTGACGGGGTTAGGAATTGAACGGGATTGGTTTACGCGTTTTCCCGGCGAATTATCAGGCGGAGAACTGCAGCGTTTTTGTATTGCCAGAGCGTTGGGAAAACGGACAAGATTTCTCATTGCAGATGAAATCAGCACGATGCTTGATCTGATTACCCAAAGTCAAATATGGAACTTTTTGTTGGCTGAGGTCGCCCGTAGAAATATTGGTCTTATTGCTGTTACCCATAGCAAGTCATTGCTGGAGCGTATCGCAACCAGGCAGGTTATACTTGAGACAGATGTGACTGAATAAGTTCAGTAATTTTCAGGATGGAATCCTCCTAGCTGGGCAAACTAATCAGAAAAAGCTTTTTTGCAGGCAGGAGTGAGCATATGTGGCTCATTTTGGTATTTAGGATATGTCTTTTGACTGGTTTTCTGGTATCTGTATGGAAATGGGGAGACTGGAAAAACTGGAAAAACTATTACCCATCTGTATTATTTGTCATGGTGGTCAATTTAAGTGTCAGCTACCTGGGGTATCATCATTCTTTCTGGATTTTTAACCCCGATGTTCTTGTCGATACACAGACGGTGGTGGAGCTGTTAAATACGTATATTTCTTTACCGGCAACAACACTGTTGTTTTTATCCTATTGGCCCCGTCAAGGCTGGGGCCGGCAAGGGAAGTATCTTGCATTGTGGGTTTTCCTTTACGGGGCTATTGAAGGAATCGATCATTACTTTATTCATGGAATTTCCTATGGTAATGGCTGGTGCTATGGTTATTCCTTGCTTTTTGACTGTGCCATGTTCACCACAATTGCGGTTCATTATATACGGCCATTATGGGGCTGGATCATGACTTTTACGGCAGTTGCCAGTGTTGTAATCGCCTTTAAAATATTTTTATCGGAAATGAAATAAGCTAAAAAAGCTGCTGCCCGGCAGTTTTTTTTATTTTAGCTGTGGGAACTTTTTCACTTGTGCTGCAGGAATTCCTGGTAATTACACAGAAAATTTGCAATAAATGACAATCCTGCCTGGGAAAATGAAGTGCGGTAAGGTGAGGCGAAAAAATGCTGGATACACAATTGCAGGTTTTTAAATGTGTGGTCGATAAAGGTAGTTTTTCCTTAGCAGCTCAGGAACTATATATGACGCAGTCATCGATCAGTCAGCAAATCCATGCACTGGAATGCCATTACGGCGTAAAACTTTTTGACCGGCTTCACCGCCGGATTGTGATAACCGAGGCGGGACGGGCGCTCTATCCTTATGCGGTGGAATTAGAGCGCCTCTATCAGGATGCCGATAAAAAGCTCCGCGGTCTGATGGATGTAATCAGCGGACGTCTTGCTATTGGCGCCAGCCTTACCATCGGTGAATATCTGCTGCCGGAAAATCTGGTACAATTCAGCCAGCTCTATCCGCTCGTCAATATTTCCATGACCATTGAAAATACAGAAAAGATCATTAGCAAGGTAATGGATGGCAATTTAAGCCTGGGGTTTGTGGAAGGCTTGTATGAACCGGTTGCCGCATTGGCTGATTACTGTTTCAGCGGAGATCAGCTGGTGATTATTGCCTCACCTGACTATGCTGCAGCCGGACACTGTGTATCCCTGGCCGATATATTACGCGAACGCTGGGTATTGAGAGAGACGGATTCGGGTACACGCCGCGTGTTTGAACAGTTTGTTCAGCAGCATGGCAGCCATGTGCCAGACCTCAATATTACGATGGAGCTGAGCAGCACGGAAGCCATTAAAAATGCCGTTAAAGCAGGTATTGGCCTGGGAGTAATGTCCTGTTTGGCGGTGGCTAATGAAGTCAAACGGGGCGAATTAGCGATAATTGACCTGCAAGAAGGCGCGATTAAACGTAATTTTACGATGCTTTGTCACAGAGATAAGTTTCAAACACTGGCTGTGGAGAAGTTCAGTGCCTTTATCACTAAGAAGTAGGACATGTTTATATATTCCGAATTTTCGCATTAAAAAAACCGATGTCAAACATCGGTTTTTTTAATTTTACAGGCCTGGCTCAGCCCCCTAGAATGAACTTAGGTCCTTGGTAAATTTTTCACTATTTGGAGGTGAAAAATGTGTTTATGGTAACCGTTGCGGAGGAGCTTTGCGTTGGCTGCGAAGAATGCGCCAAATCCTGTCCGGCCCATATTTTCATCGTAGAAGGTGGCAAAGCCATTGCCGGTGCAGATGAATGTTTAGGCTGTCAGAGCTGTGCAATGGTATGTCCGGTGGGCGCTATTACTGTAGAGGAATACTAAATCGATTTTATGGAGGTGGACGCTGCATGGATGACAGAAAGACACCCTTGCTGGATGAATTGGAAAAGGGAGACTGGCCGAGTTTTGTAACCGAAATTAAGCGCGCAGCCGCAAAGAACAAAAGTGCCGCGGATCTATTGGCTCAACTGGAATCTTCTTACGAAGAAAATATTGGCCATTGGAAGCATGGCGGGATCGTAGGCGTAAAGGGATATGGCGGCGGCGTGGTGGGCCGTTATTCGGATGAGCCGGAGAAGTTTCCTCATATTAAGGAATTTCATACGATTCGCGTTAACCAGCCTGCCGGTTTTTTCTATACAACCAAGAAACTTCGTCAATTAGCCGATATTTGGGATAAATACGGCAGCGGACTTTATAATTTACACGGCTCCACAGGTGACTGTATTCTGCTTGGGACAACAACGGAAAATCTTCAGCCCTGCGTTGATGAACTGGCGGATATCGGCTTTGATCTTGGCGGCTCCGGCGGGGCCTTGCGGACACTGTCCTGCTGTGTAGGCGCAGCTCGCTGTGAAAAGGCCTGTATAGACAGTATGCAGATTATTCATGACCTGACACTTCATTATCAGGATGCCATCCACAGACCAGCCTGGCCTTATAAGTTCAAAATAAAAGTTTCTGCCTGTCCCAATGACTGTGCGGCAGCTTCTGCCCGGTCCGACTTAGCCATTATCGGCATATGGCGGGATGCGATCCGTATCGATAATGAAGCTGTGCGGGCCGCTGTTGACAACGGCTTTGATATCTTTAACCGGGTTATCCGCAAATGCCCGAGTGAGGCTTTGCTGTGGGACACAGAAAAGAAAGAACTGACTGTCTGCGCCGAAGACTGTGTTCACTGCATGAACTGTATTAATATGATGCCCAAAGCGATCAGTATTGGCCGTGAGCAGGGCGCAGCCCTGATGATCGGTGGTAAAGCGCCTGTAGTAAAAGGTGCTATGCTGGGCTGGGTGCTTGTTCCTTTCATCAAGCTGGAGCCGCCTTATACGGAACTGAAAGAAATTATCGATAAAATTACCGACTGGTGGGCTGATCACGGCAAAAACCGGGAACGGGTCAGTGAACTGATTGTCCGCATGGGTCTGGCTAATTTCCTGGAAGCAGTAGGACTTAAGCCTCTGCCGCAAATGGTGCATGAACCGCGGAGCAATCCCTACATTTTCTGGAATGCAGAGGAGGTAGAAAAACGTGGCTAGAACTGACTTTGGACCACCCGATTACCGTGAAATGGTTCCACCGATTATCAAAGAAAACTACGGTGACTGGAAATACCATACTGTTCCCCGGCCAGGCGTATTAAGGCATGTCAGCAACAGCGGTGCCGTACTGCATTCAGTGCGCGTAGCCTCGCCTCGTCTGGTCAGCAGTGAATGGATTCATGATATTTGTGATATAGCCGAAAAGTACTGTGACGGTTATCTCCGGTTTACTACCCGCAATAATGTGGAGTTTCTCGTAGCTGACGAAACAAAGCTTGAGCCGCTGCTTGCCGAACTGGATGAGAAGGATTACCTGATTGGCGGAGTGGGGCTTTCAATCAGTAATGTGGTGCATACGCAAGGCTGGATACACTGTAAGAGCGCTGTTACCGATGCTTCGGGCATTACCAAAAGCATCATGGATGAAATGACCGGCTACTTCACCGGTAAACAGAAAGTACCGGCCCGGCTGCGGATTGCTGTTGCGTGCTGTGTGAATATGTGCGGTGCCTGTCATTGCTCGGATATTGCCATTGTCGGCATTCACCGCACTGTACCCCGTATTAATGACGAAATGGCCAGCCGGATCTGCGAAATTCCGACTACCGTTGCGTCCTGTCCTACCGGAGCTATCCGTCCGAACCCCAAATTAAAGAGTGTCGAGATTAATCCGGAAAAATGCATGATGTGCGGTAACTGCACAGTTGTCTGCCCAGCCATTAAAATTATGGATCCGGTTAATGACGGCGTTTCTATCTGGGTGGGCGGCAAAGTTTCCAACGCCCGTACGGCGCCAATGTTCTCCAGGCTGGCAATTCCTTTCATTCCGAATGAACCGCCGCGCTGGTCTACCGTAACCGCTGCCGTAAAAAATCTGGTTGAAGTATGGGCGGCGAATGCCCGTGACGGGGAAAGAATGGGTGAGTGGATTGGCCGTATTGGCTGGGAACGCTTCTTTAAGCTGGCGGATCTGCCTTTCACCGATAAGCATATTGATGATTTCACGCACGCTAAGACGACGTTCCGTTCCACTACTCAATTCAAATTCTAGCAATAATGCTGCAAGAACGGCAGGAGGGTTAATATGCTGTTGTTTATCGGCCAAATATTTCCCTACATTGCCATGGCTGTACTCATCTTAGGGATGGCCTGGCGGGTGCGGAGCTGGCTGAAGGTTCCGGTGCCGTTTCCAATTACGATATTTCCCGCCCCTGGTACTTCGCTGGGGCGGATAAGCGCGGTAGGTAAGGAGCTGCTGCTGTTTAGCAGTTTACGCCGTGGGGATACCGGTTTATGGTTTTGGGCCTGGGTTATGCATGTGGCGCTGGCCATGATTATCGCCGGACATATCGTGGGTATTTATTATGTAACACATCAGTTTACTCTGATCGGCTTAACTGAACAGGCGAGTTCTCAAGCTTCTGCGATTATTGGCTCCATAGCCGGTGTCGGTTTGCTGCTGGCCCTTATTGTCCTGTTGTACAGACGGGTAGCTATTCCGGAAGTCAAGCGCCTGTCCGACCCTGCTGATTATTTTGAATTGCTGTTATTACTGGCGATTGTAGTCACTGGCATGCATATGAGAACGGTAAGTGAGATCAACCTGCCAGCTATTCGCGAATATCTGGGCGGACTGATCATGCTGCATCCGGTAGCGATACCGCCGGAACCGATTTTCATGAGTCATTTCTTTCTGGTTAATAGTCTAATGATATACTTACCATTTTCCAAACTGGTACATATGGCAGGCTTTCTTGTCAATCGTGCCATGCTGGTGGAAGCTCCACCCAGCTATCCGGCAAGCTCCGGTGCAGCAGGGAGAAGCTCTCAGCCTGCTCATATCGTAAAGGGGGGCACTGAGCTATGATAAAGCCGCCTATGCATGTTGCTAAAGCAAAAGAGACCGCAGCAATAGGCTTTCCCCTGACCGCGGAGCCGGATCAGCCAGACCGGGCAATCGAGCGGCTGGATCGCTTGCGGGAGTCAATGCGGTCGGTAATGGTCATGCTGGAAACCTGTACGAAATGCGGGCGGTGTGCTGAACAGTGCCATAGCTATCTTGGTACTGAGGATTACTATAACGTTCCTGCCGCCAGGGCGGAGCTTATGCGGCGGGTATATAAGCGTTATTTTACGCTTCAGGGGAGACTGTTTGGCCGCTTTGCCGGCGCTGAGGAATTGGACGGTGCGACGCTAACAAAATGGCTCACGTACTTTTACCAGTGTAATGAATGCCGGCGCTGTGCACTATTTTGCCCCTTTGGCATTGATACGGCTGAAATTACGATTGCCGCACGCCATATTCTGTCCGAGCTCGGTATCATGCCGAAGTTCATGCAGGGCATTGCCGCCAATATGCAAAAAACCGGCAATAATATGGGACTTCCTGCACCGGCGATTGCGGACAATGCTGAATTTATGGAAGACGAGATGCAGGAAGAGACCGGGCTTACTATTAAAATACCGATTGATAAGCCGAATTCGGATGTACTGTATATTCCCTCGTCTGCGGATTTTTTCACGAATGTTGATACGATGATTGGTGCAGCAAAGCTGTTTTATCATTTGGGATTAAACTGGACAATATCGACAGCTATCCTGGAAGCCGCTAATTTTGGCTTGCTGTTTAACCTGGATGTGATGAAAGAACATAATCGCCGCTTAAGCGACGCTGCCCGGCAGCTGGGGGCTAAGCTGGTTATTCAGGGAGAATGCGGCCATGGCTGGCGGGCAGCTAAGATGTACACACAGGGCGCCAACGGACCGGTCGATTTTCAAATCAGGCATATTCTTGATTTTACGGCCGAGTACATTGACCGTCTGCCGCTCCAGAAACTGCCGCTTCGCGCTACGCTGCACGATCCTTGCAATTACGGCAGGGCCGGAGATCTCATTGAGCAGCCGCGGAAGATTCTCCGGGCAGTGGTTACTGATTTCGTGGAAATGACGCCTAACCGGGAGGAAAACTTCTGCTGCGGCGGCGGCTCAGGCTTGCTGATGGAGGAAATGAAAGAGATTCGTATGCAGCTGGGCAAAAAGAAAGCCGAACAGGTGAAAGCAATTGACAATCTGGACTATTTGGTTATTCCCTGCTCGATTTGCAAAGCACAGCTGCCGGCGGTAATGGAGTATTATGGTGCAGATGATTTTAAAATGGGCGGATTAATGGATTTGGTCGGTAAGGCCTTGGTATTGAAATAAGTAGAGGGAAAGTAAGGAATGGAGGAAAAAGTATGAGCTTAGTACAGGTAAAAGGCACGCAAGTCGAGCTTGATGAAGATGGTTTTCTGGTTGATCCTGAGGACTGGAGCGAAGAGATGGCCGCTTATTTTGCCACGGTAGAAGAGGTTGCCGATCTGACAGATAATCACTGGAAGGTTATCAATTATCTCCGCGATTATTTTAAAAAATTCGGTGTTGCTCCCATGATCCGTAAGCTTTGTAAAGATACCGGCTTTTCCCTTAAGGAAATTTACGAGCTGTTCCCCTCAGGCCCGGCAAAAGGAGCGTGCAAACTGGCCGGACTTCCCAAACCAACCGGCTGCGTATGATTGGCTGAAGCTGCGCTGCCTGTACGACAGGTAGCGCGGTTTTCCGTAACAGTAACAATCAGGAAGGGAGGACATGAGAAGAAGACTGAATTTTCATTGAAATTAAGGAGGAGATTAACATGGCCGGTGTTACACAGACACCACTTTCAGCGCAGAGACCAACGGTTCCGGCAGCACCGCTTCCCATGATGAAGCGGGAAGATACCTGGGCGATTATTATTGGACTTGGTTTGATTGTCGTTGCTACTTTGGCGTTTTTCTCCAATACACTGGGATTATTGAAACCGATGGCGGTTAGTTTTACTGCTTGGACTGATTTTAGCAAAGCATTGGGTGATATATCTTCAAAATTCGGTGGTATCGTCTTCTTATATCTATTCTTTATTGTTGTATTCGGATTTGCCGTACGGGTTATGGGTGTTCATGTACCGCATTTTATTGCCGGATTTACCGTATTGTTTGTCCTTTCTGTTTTTATTTCCTTGCTGGGAATCAACAATGCCTGGAAAAACTGGATGGAGGGACCGCTGCTGGCGTTGGCGGTAGGGATTATTGCCGGTAATCTAATCAAACTTCCCACTTGGTTCCGGGCGGCTTTGAAAACGGAATTTTACGTAAAGACAGGCATTATTCTCATGGGAGCTATTTTACCCTTTACGATCATCCTGTCGGCAGGACCGCTGGCTATTATGCAGGCCACAATCGTATCAGTGGTAACGTTTGGCTCCATCTATTTTGCTGCTACCCGCCTGTTTGGTCTTGATCCTCGCTTTGGTGCCTGTCTGGGGGCAGGCGGGTCCATATGCGGTGTCTCAGGGGCAATCGCAATAGGCGGCGCCTGCCGGGCCGAAAAAGAGCATGTTTCTGTAGCAATCTCGATGGTTGTTATTTGGGCAGTCGTTATGATCTTTTTATTACCCATTTGGGCCAAGGCATTGGGGATGGAGGCCGGGCCGGCAGGTGCCTGGATTGGCACATCCGAATTCGCTGATGCGGCCGGATTCGCAGCAGCAGCGGCAGTTGGCGATGAACGGGCAATTAAAACCTTCACCCTCATGAAGGTAGTCGGTCGTGATATGTTTGTCGGTGTCTGGGCCTTGGTAGTCGCGTTCTTGTCTGTTACGGTATGGGAGCGAAAGAAGGCCGATCAGGCAGAGCGCGTCAACGTAAGTGAAATTTGGAACAGATTCCCGAAATTCGTTATCGGCTTCTTTATCGCTTCGTTATTTACTACGGTGGTTATTGCGATGCTCAGTCCCAAAGAGGGCGCGGCATATTCTAAAGAAGTACTTGGTTTAGTAAAGGTGTTAAGAGGCTGGGCCTTTACCTTTACATTCCTCAGCATTGGGTTTACTACCCGGTTTGGGGAATTAACCCGCCTCGGCTGGAAGCCGTTAGCCGCATTTACGATTGGTGTACTGATTAACGTTCCACTCGGTTACTGGCTGTCCAATGTGGTGTTTGCCGGCTATTGGATGGCAATTAAATAAGCTTGTGCATTTTTTGTAGCGTGGCCCGGCTTGCAGTCCGGCCACGCTACGCTAAATAAAGGGTGATGAATGTGAATAAAGAAAAAGCAGCGGTAGTGACACATATAACACGGGTGGCGCTGTCCCTGGTGCCGGAAGCGCAGATATTGGAGGCGCTGTATTCCCATTTACCGACGCCTGCTGCAGTAAGGGCTGTTGGGAAAATCATGGCAGACCGTACGGAGCGCGTGGCTGCCATGATGGAAATGTTAGCGGAAAGGGGTTTCTCTTTTGAGCAGGATAAGCAAACGATTTTTGCTTATTCGAATATGGTGGAGGCCTATGAAGTGAAGCGGGATTTAATCAGTGCCGGCTTTGCCGACCGTGAATTTCAAATTTATCTGGAGTATACCCGCGGCTGGGGCATGTTGTAGTACTTTATATAGGTGGGGTGAATGTGTGTGATTAGCTGGTTTATTGGAGGTCCATTGCTGTATTTTGCAATTGCTTTATTCTGCTATAAAACCATTACCACTATTTTGCGTTTTGTCCGGATGCCCCGCCATTTGCGCTGGGATTTATATCCGGTACCCCATCAGGGACCGGAGGGATCAAAGTATCAGAAGGTAGATTTTGGTGAGTTAAAGCCTCATGTTTCTTTGTATCATGAGCTAAAAGAAATGAGTCAGGAAATGTTGTTCATCAAAAGGGCCTTTATCCATAATCCCAAGGTATGGAAAGGCAGTTTTCCTTTGCATGTGGGTTTGTATCTTGGCACAGGCTGGCTTGTCCTGCTTACGGCAGGAGCTGTGTTGGAGATTATTGGTATTCGAGTAACTGCTGCTTCTGCTTCGACACCGGTAATGCTGCTGCATTATCTAACAGTATTCACTGGTGCAGGCAGCTTCGTGGCCGGACTGTATGGCAGCCTGGTACTGCTCTGGCTGAGAACCTTTGATCCCGATTTACGATACATATCAGACTATATCAGCTTCTTTAATCTGGCGTTAATGCTTTGTTTATTCGGGAGCGGATTGGCAGCCTGGGCGCTGGCTGATGCCTCCTTTGACAATATACGGCTTCATGTTAGTAATCTGCTGCAATTTCAGCCTACTGTGCTGAATTCATCCCTGTCGAGTATTTCGGTGTTCCTGTTTTGCGTATTTTTGATTTATCTGCCTTTCAGCCGAATGATGCATTTTGTTGGCAAGTATTTCTTTTACCATAATATTATGTGGGATGATGCCATGATGAAAGGCAACAGCGAGATGGAAAATGATATCGCCGCCTATTTGGATTACCATCCTACCTGGTCGGCTCCCCACATTCGTCCGGGAGGGTCCTGGGGAGAACAGGCAGTCGGCGGCTTGCCACAGGAGGGAGAGCAGAAATGAAAAAAAATGTGCCTATCTGCGATTTTGGCAAAGAGTGCGAGGTGCTTGCCTCTCTTGATCCAGGGAATATAGCCGCATTGCCTGGTGAGGAAGCAGGTTGCCGGTTTAAAGCAATCAAGCCTGAGCTCAAAGCGAAATATGATTATTCACTCGACGGGTTTTCTGCTCTTAATCTGCCTATTCCCCAGACACCGGAGGAAGAGGCGCAAATCGTTAACCGGTTTTTAAGCGGGCTGGAAAAACTGTTTCAGAAAGAAAATAACTGGGGCTTTCTACTGCCGACGACATTAAGCAATGAATATTGTATGCAGTGCAATACCTGTAATGAAGCCTGCCCCATGTATCTGGAAAGCGGTCGCCACGATATTTACCGGCCCAATTTCCGGCCGGAAGTGCTCAGACGGATTATCCGCCGTTACTTTAGTCTCAGCGGTAAGCTGCTGGGAAAATGGGCTGGTGCCGATCTTGACCTCAACTGGCGTGTCGTCTACCGTCTGGCGGAATTAGCTTATCGCTGCAGTGTCTGCCGCCGCTGTGCGTCAGTATGCCCGATCGGTGTCGATAATGCGTTGATTTCCCGCGAATTGCGCAAAGTGTTCAGTCAGGAAATGGGAATTGCACCGGAACCTGTCCATAAGTCCGGCACGATCCGGCACATGAAAACTGGCTCGTCTACAGGCATGACGCCATTGGCTTTTAAAGACAATATTGAATTCATAGAAGATATTATTGAGGAAAAAACCGGTCGACGTCTGACAATACCTATTGATAAAAAGGGTGCCGATATTCTGCTGATCCATAATGCCGGCGAATATATGGCCTGGCCCGAAAATCCGGCAGCTTTTGCTATTCTGTTTGAGGCGGCAGGGCTTAACTGGACACTATCCAGTGATGTAATGGGCTATGAGGGTGTCAATTACGGCGTCTGGTATGATGATATTCAGTTTTCACGCATCGCCCTGGCCCAGGTTCAGGCTGCCCAAAAGCTGAATGTCAAAAAAATAGTGGTCGGTGAATGCGGGCATGCCACCAAAGCGCTAATCACAATCGCCGACCGGCTGCTGGTCAAGGATCTGGCTATTCCCCGTGAACCCTGTCTGCCGTTGTTGGAGCAGATCGTAACAAGCGGCGCCATACAGTTTGATCCGGCGAAAAATAATTTTCCGGTTACGCTCCATGACCCCTGTAATATGGTGAGGCTTATGGGCATACTGTCGCCGCAGCGCAATATATTAAAAGCGATTATGGCACCGGGCATGTTCCGGGAAATGCCGAATGCCGGTACAAACAATTACTGCTGTGGCGGTGGCAGTGGGTTTGCGATTATGAATTCGCAGAATTTCCCGGAATGGCGTAATAATGTAGCCTCCAGGATGAAGGCCCGCCAGGTATTGGCAGCTTTTGAAGATGTACTGGACCCATCCATACCGAAATACTATTGTGCGCCATGCTCTAATTGTAAAGGCGCGGCCCGTGATTCCCTGCTGGGCCATTTTGGCTTTAAAGATAAATACAACATCATTTATGGCGGGCTGGTGGAACTGATGGTGAATGCAATGTCAGATATGTCTCAGCCCTTTATTTCCTGGGAAGAAGAGTTCTAGGAGGTGTTAGTATGAAAATCGTAATTATCGGTGGGGTGGCGGCAGGATTGAAGGCAGCCGCCAAGGCCAGACGCTGCGACCCGCATGCCGATATCACTGTTGTGGAGAAAGGGAATTTAATATCCTATGGTGCCTGCGGACTGCCTTACTATGTGGAAGCGCAGGTTGATGAGCTTAATGATTTGATGAAAACGCCTGCAGGCGTGCTGCGGACCCCCGAATATTTTGAGCGGGTTAAGGATATCCGTGTCTTACCCCGTATGCTGGCTACTGCCATTGACCGGGAGAATAAGAAGGTGTCTGTTGTTAATTTAGACAATGGAGAAGAAACCGAATTATCTTATGATAAGCTCGTTCTGGCAACAGGTGCTGCTCCGGTAAGACCTGAATTGCCTGGGACTCATTTGGCTAACGTGCTGCAGTTCTGGCATCCACAGGATGCGAAAACCGTTCGGCAGGGACTCGAACAGGGAAAAGTTAATGAGGTCGTGATTATCGGAGCCGGGCTGATTGGTTTAGAGGTGGCGGCGGCATTGACGATCTGGGGAGTCAAAATAACGGTAATCGAACAAAAAGAGCATGTTTTCCCGGCTTTTTTGGATGCAGAAATAGCTGGTAATGTGGAGAAGTATTTGCGGGAGCAGGGTATTGCCCTGTTCCTTAATGAGAAAGTGACCGGTTTTGAAGGTGAGACTGCTGTGACGGCAGTGCGGACCGAGAAGCGGGCTGTTCCGGCTGATCTGGTCATCTTGGCGCTGGGGGTCCGTCCCAATGTTGAACTGGCTAAAGCGGCCGGCATTAAGCTGGGAATAACCGGGGCAATCGCTGTGGACGCAACGCTGCAGACCAGTGATCCCGATATTTATGCCGGCGGGGATTGTATTGAGAGCACCCATATGGTTTCGGGTCGACCAGCTTTTGTCCCGATGGGTTCACTGGCCAACCGGCATGGACGGATTATCGGTGAAAATCTGTTTGGCAGAGAGCGGCAGTTTAAGGGCGTGTTACAGACGGTAATTGTAAAAGTTGCCGATCTGAATGTCGGCAAGACTGGTCTTACCGAGCGTGAGGCAAAAATGCTGGGATATGAGTATATAACCGTTATCACTGCCGGGCATGATAAGCCGCATTATATGGAAGATGCTAGGCTGATTACAGTCAAGCTGATTGCCGAAGTAAAGACCCGCAGACTGCTTGGCGTGCAGGCGATTGGCACCGGAGACATCGCCAAGCGGATTGATGTTGCGGCAGCGCTGTTAACACTGGGCAGCACGGTGGATGACATAACGGATATTGAGTTATCCTATGCGCCGCCGTATAATTCACCGATTGATAATCTGGCAGTAGCAGCGAATTCTTTGCTGAATAAGCTGGAGGGGAAGTTGAAAGGACTGCCGCCGCTGGCAGCACAGGAAATGCTCCGTGATCATAAGACTATTTTCCTTGATGTGCGCACTACTGCTGAATTTAAGGAAGAGCAGCTCAAAGGTTGTTCCAATGTCAAGCATATTCCGCTAGGTGAGCTGCGCAGCCGCTATGAGGAGCTCAACCGGGAAGCTGAGATCGTCACTTTCTGTAAAATCAGTTTGCGCGGCTACGAGGCGGAAGGCATACTGGAAGGTCTCGAATTTAAGAATGTCAAGGTTTTAGAGGGTGGACTGTTCTCCTGGCCTATCGCCGGAGAGAAGTAGCTGCTCGTAAAAAGGGGACAGTCCCCTCACCGACCTTCACTGATGCATAGGGTCATAGACTTTTCATGTATTAGTGGAGGTTTGTTGTTTAAGACAACCAATGAAACGGGGGAGATAAATATGACAAAAATGGTAAAATATAGTATTATGTAGATAAAAGATTTGGAAATACATATTTTATTAGAACTTGCTGGGAGTAAAATCCTATAAATTTAAAAAACCATAGTAAAAATTAGATATAATTTATCTTGAAACTTCAAATTCAAAGTATGGAAGTTCAGTAGCTAGTAGCTGATTTACATTTAAATATTGGACTAAACTGAAAGATCATAAAGTTTGAGCTTTTTAGTAGCTCTAATAGGAGCGAAAGATCGTGAGAATAGCGTTACTTCATTTGGAATTGAGCGAAGGACCGCAAGAAGCTAATATTGCAAAAATTGAATTAGCTATACAACGTGCTGCCAGGTTTGGTGTAAACTGGGTGTTAACTCCGGAAATGGCTGTGCAAGGAGATTCTTTTACTGATAGAAAACCAAAACTTGCGATTCCGGTACAGCCTGAACCAGCTCTACAAGGCATTATTCGGTTAGCTAAGTTGAATAAATTGACAGTTTTTCTATGCTGTGCTGAACAGGAGGAAGGCAACTGCAATCTATATAATAGTTGTTTGGTAATTGGTGTGGAAGGTGAATTGGTGGGACGCCAACACAAGCTGCACTTGCATGAAGAAGGTGAATATTGGGCTACTAAAGGTAATTCGCTGCATTCGATTTCTTGTCAAGGATTAACTGCTGGGATATTGATCTGCGCGGACTCCTGGTATGTTAGAAATGCGCGATTGCTAAAGGAGCAAGGTGCAGAAATTTTAATTGTCCCAGCTGCTTGGCCGCCTGAAATATGCGACCCAACGGATTGTTGGGAACGCTGCTCTACGGAAACGGGCTTAGTATTATGCGTTTGTAATCAAACAGGTCACGCGGGACAATTAAATTATGATAATGCTACAAGCGTTGTAATAGAAAGTGGCGTAACTAAGCTGCTCTACAGCGGTATGAGGGAAGCTATTTTGTTGTTTGAATTCGATGAATTGCGAAGGAAAATATTATCGACTCACTTTACGATAATTTCTGTATAATGGTAGTTATTGACTTGGGCTTTGCAAAGAAAGGTGTTACGGCAATTGACAATGTTATCTAAAAGCGAAAATATGATTTCCTGCAATCAGATTATTAAGCTTACTTATCCGTTAATTCTCAGTATGCTTTCTTTTAATGCTATGGTATTTGTTGACAGGCTGTATGTAGCGCAATATGATCTAACACAATTTGCCGCCATGATGCCAGCTAGTTTTATTGCCATTGGTTTTGCTAGTATTTTTACAGGAATTATTGGGTATATCTCCGTATTTGTAGCGCAATATTACGGGGCTGGACGCTACCGGGACTGTGTAGCTTCCATGTGGCAGGGAATTTATGCAAGCCTGATTTTTGCTGTTTTTTTGCTAGGAATTTCCCCACTAGCTGCCTCCGTATTTGAGATAATGGGGCACAGTGGAAAACTATTAATGTACGAAGTAGAATATTTTTATCTTATTACTATTGCCGAGTGCATTCAACTTTTTTCTACCGCCTTTTACAGCTTCTATTGCGGTATTGGCAGGACAAAAACAACAATGTATGTGGCGCTACTGACAAATATAGTTAATATTATCCTTGCCGGAGTACTTGTATTTGGAAAGTTTGGTATGCCTGAGTTAGGAATGTATGGGTCAGGCCTAGCTGCGATTATTAGTTGTACAGTTGGCTTGCTTTGTTATCTGTTTTTGATGCGACAAACAGCACTTATTCAACAATACCAACTACTACCGTATAGTCGCTTGCATGGACAAAAACTATATAGTTTATTACGATATGGCTTGTTCGCGGGTGTGCAATCTTTTGTTGAAACAGGTTACTTTAGTATTTTTCTTTTGCTTATCGGTGCAATGGGGGAAAGTAATCTGGCTGCAGTGAATGTGGTTTTTGCCATGGAGGCAGTTTTTATTTTGCCGGTAAACGGAATGACGACGGCAATAGGGATTATTGCCAGTCAAGAAAGAGGGGCTAATAGGCTCGGTAATATTCCAGAAGTTCTTAAGAAGGGTATGACCTTAGGGCTTTGTTTTAATATTATTATCTTAATAGCTTGCAATTTTTTCCCTGAGATACTGATTTCCAGTTTTCATGCCGATACTAGTAATGAACAACGACAGTTCATCCAGATCGCTACTCCGTTGCTGAGACTAACTTCTCTGTGGCTGGTATTTGATACGATTCATTTAATGATTGGCACTGTATTAAAATCAATGGGGGATACAAGATTTATGATGATTACTTATGCAATTGTACCTCTTTTATTTTATGCGATAATACCCTATCTGTTTTGCAACTTGTTTTCAATTTCTCTGACTTGGTTGTGGGTTTCTTTGGTTTGTTATAGTGTAGTCATGCTACTTCTGATGGCAAGCCGCTTTCTAAGTGGTAAGTGGAAAGAATTTAATGTGATTGAATAGGCAAATTTAAAACTATATGCATATTAAATGAATTTTATTCCTACTGGTGTCAAATACAATTTAGTTCAAAAAAAGGTAGGAGCTTTCATTGAAAAATCGGGATTCGAGTATTGATAGTATTCGTGGTTTAGCAGTTTTTACAATGGTGGCTGCTAATATGGTCCCAGATACTCTGCAAGCAGACTATCCTGAATGGTTCCGATTTTACGGAACATTTTCTGCACCTATATTTATTTTTTTGTCAGGCATGATGGTTGCGATTACAAGAAGAATAAAGGAATATCATTTTAAATACTATTTGGCTCGAGGGTTTGCCATTTTACTAATCGGTGTCCTGATAGATGTCTTCTTATGGAGAATATATCCATTCATGACGTATGACATATTATATTTGATTGGTTTAGCAATACCATTATGTTATATTTTAGGTAAAATACCCAAATTTGCTCAATATTTAGTGGCCGGTTCCATATTGTTTCTTACACCAATTTTCCACAAAATTATAAAATACAGAGAATTTGTTGATTCGTTTTACATTAAAACCTCTTTCGCTGAGGTGTTAAGTAATAGTTTACCACTAAAAAGTCTTTTTATTGATGGATGGTTTCCAGTATTTCCGTGGCTAGGAATTGCATTCTTAGGTTATTTTTTTGGAAATGTACGACTAAATAAATCTAATTATTTGAATAAGATTACAGGAGTTTCTGCCTTTTTAACCTTAACGATAGGTATAATTTTATGGAATACTATTCCTGTCTCAAGATATACAAGAGCGGGATATATTGAGCTGTTCTATCCGCCTGACTTGTCGTTTGTTTTTATAGCGGTAGGAGTAATTCTTTCTGTATTTCTCATTGTCGATAGGACATATTACTGTAAAGTATATATACCTTTTAGATTATACGGGTGTACTAGTTTGCTGCTGTATATTATTCATTTAATAATTATTAATGTTGTTTTTATTCCTCTAAGTGAACAAGGTATAAAATTCGAATTTAAATACTATTATCTGGTTTATCTAGGAGTAATGATAATCTTACTCGGTGTTGCCTTGGGGGTTAAAATGAGGAAAATAGAGATAAAGTAGTATATTAACAGAGTATCGTAGTGTTTATAGAAATAATGCAAATCACATGGTGTTCCCGCCATTTCTCTGTTGCTCTACGAACAAAAGGGGCTGCAATGCTTTTAAAAAAGCTTGCGGCAGCCTTTTTTTGTTTGGGCATTATCCGGTAGGAATTATGCTCTTGTTAAGCGAAGTGGTGTATAGTTTTTTTGAGCGGGTGCTCAGAGGAAGGCAGGAAGCTGGAAATGGGAACTGCAGATTTACTGGTAGTAAATGCTTGTATCTGGACAGGTAATGCCTCAATGCCATTTGCGGAAGCGATTGCGATACAAGGTGAGCGTATTCTGGCAGTTGGCTCTAACCGAGAGCTGGCAGCCTTACGGGGAGTGAAAACGCAAGTACTTGATGGCGGCGGGCATTTGGTTTTGCCCGGCTTTATTGATAATCACACTCATTTTATGTTAGGCGGCTTTCAGCTTTTGTCGCTGGAGCTTCGCGGCTGCAAAAGCAGGGAGGAGTTTGTTCAGGCGATTGCTATGCGGGCCGGACAAGTTGCGAAAGACGGCTGGATTGTGGGCGGCGGCTGGAATAATGATCAATGGCAGCAGCCTGCGGTACCGGCAAAAGAATGGATCGATGGTTTTACCGCGCATATTCCCGTCTATCTCACGCGCAGTGATTTGCATATTGCTTTTGCCAATAGTGCAGCTCTCCGGCTGGCTGGGATTGACCGGGATACGGTTAGCCCCCAAGGCGGGGTTATTGAAGCCGATCTTGTAACGGGTGAACCTACCGGTATTTTAAAGGATACTGCTATGAAGCTGGTAGAACAGTGTATTCCGGCTCCTTCCGAGCAGCAGTATGATGAGGCACTGACCGCCGCAATGCGCCATGCCGCAAGTTTGGGGATAACTTCTATTCAGGATATTACGGCATGGCGGGACTGGCAGGACTGGGAGGCGTTTGTCCGTTGCCGCCAGCAGGGCAGACTTACGGTACGAATCACTGCCCGTACGCAGATTACCGAATGGGAAAAGCAGGCGGTGCTGCTGGCAGCAGGAGAGGGAAACGATAGCTGGCTTCGCTTCGGGGGAGTAAAAGGCTTTGTGGATGGTTCCCTGGGATCGGCTACGGCGCTGATGGTTGAGCCCTATACAGATCTGCCGCTAAGCTCGGGCTTGCTGGCAGATCAAATGTACCCTGACGGGATTATGTTTGAGCGCATATTGGCTGCTGATCGGGCAGGCCTGCCCGTGTCTGTGCATGCGATCGGTGATAAGGCTAATCAGCTGCTGTTAGATATTTTTGAGGCTGTTGCCAAGGAGAATGGCACAAGGGACCGGCGATTCCGAATTGAGCATGCCCAGCACCTTCTGACTGAAGATATACAGCGAATGGCACGGTTAGATATCCTTGCCTCGGTTCAGCCCGGACATCTATATGAAGACGGCTGCTGGGCCCAAAAGCGGATTGGAGCCGACCGCTGCCGGACAACCTACGCTTTCCGGTCTTTAGTGGAGGCAGGTGTATCGGTTTCGTTTGGCACTGATTGGCCGGTTATCCCGCTGAGCCCTTTTAGGGGAATTTATACTGCGGTAACCAGGCAGACACAGGACGGATTGCATCCCGGTGGCTGGGTGCCTGAACAAAAGCTGCCTGTCAGCGAATGTCTCAAGGCCTATACCGCCAGCAGTGCCTATGCCGAGTTCAGCGAACATGATAAAGGCAGACTTATCCCTGGAATGCTGGCCGATTTGATCCTGGTTTCCCACAATGTGCTGACCTGCCAGCCGGAAGAACTGCTAAACGCAAGGGTGCTTTGGACGATCGCCGGTGGGAAAATCGTTTATGCTGAATAAGAAAACACCTGGAGGGAACTGAGCAATGAAGGAAGTGCAAATTCGGGAAATGCTGCTGGCAGATTATGCAGCGGCAGCCCAATTATGGATGAGAACTCCCGGCTTGGGCTTAAGTGATGCTGACTCTGAGGAGAATATCAGGGGTTTTCTTGAACGGAACAAGGAGATGAGTTTTATTGCCGAGTGCGGTGGTGAGCTTGTTGGTACTGCGTTAAGCGGCCATGATGGCCGGCGGGGCTTTATCTATCATCTTACTGTCCGCCAGGATCATAGGCATAAGCGTATCGGCAGAGAACTGGTACATCGCTGCATAACAGCGCTGGAGCGTGAAGGTATTGCCAAATGCCATGTGTTCGTATTTGCTGATAATGAACAGGGATTGAGGTTCTGGGAGCAAAGCGGTTTTATTCAAAGGAAAGAACTTGCGATTTATTCGCAAGATATAGAGAGAAAATTGTTGGGGGACTAGACTTTGATGCAATAAATTCCGTTCTGCTCCGTCTTACTATACAGAAGGCAGCGCACATAGCGAAGGAGAGGATTTATTGTGTTGGATCCGAAAGTAATTGAAGCATTTCATTTGATGTGGGGGCATTTTCCTGAACCGGCTACACTTGTACATAAAAGCAGAGATGTGTATGCTGTAAACGAAGCTGCTAAAGGGCTTGGCAGGGAAATCGGCACGAACTGTGCAACGCTGGGTAGTCCGGAGGCTCATAAAGGATGTTTGGCAAATCAGGCGCTGGCGACCAGGCAGCCTGTATTTAAAAAAGGCAAGTACGGGGAAAAAGACATCATTTCCTATTGGCTGCCGATTGACGGGTATCCTGAGTTTTTTGTCCATTTCGGTGTGGGAGTAACTATTGATTATGATGCTGTAAAATAAGGCAGGCCGCCCTTTGCAAAAGCCCACCAAACGGCAGAGGGTGGTTTGTTTATTTACCACCGAAGCGAGGATTTTGTATTAGAGGAATGTTTTTCGTGCGCAATCAACAAAATGAGTTCATCAGTGTTTTTCATACAGAACGGAAAAATTTAATTCGTTATGTTCGGCTGAAGCTGCGCGGCATTTCGGATATGGATGCGGAAGATATTGTCGCCGATGTGTTGTTTAATGTTTATAACCGGGTAGCTGCTGATAAGCCTGTAGAGAACCTGGCTGCTTATCTTTACCAAGCGGTAAAGAATAGGATCTGGGATTATTTCCGGCAGCCGCAGCTGCCGGTATCATTGGATGCACCACAGCAGGTTACTGGGCTGCCCAGAGGAGAGCACCTGGCAGACGGCATGCTTGTGGAAGATGTCTTTGAGGAAAAAGAGTTCTTGGTACGCCTGGAAAATGCGCTGCTAAGCCTTGAGCCAAAACAGCGTGCCGTTTGGGTAGCAACTGAATTGCAAGGCTATACCTTCAAGGAATTATCGCTGAAATGGTCGGAACCGATCGGAACGCTGTTGTCGCGCAAGGCAAGGGCAACCAAGGCGCTGCGCAGGCTGCTGAAAAATGAATAACATGCAAGAAAGGTGAAGTGGCATATGCAAGGACAATGTAATTTTTGTGTAACCAAAACAAGGCGGATTCTTATCCAGATTATGCTTGGCCTTATTTTGTCAGGTTTATTTGGGCTTGGCTTCGGCTATTTTGTGATGCTGCTGTGGAATGGTTTGCTGCCTGATATCTGGGGTTGGAAAGAAATTACGTATTGGCAGGGCGTGGGCTTAGTGATTCTTAGTCGGCTGCTGTTTGGCAGTCATGGCTATCATAAAGCGGTAAATCAGCATAAGACCGATGACGGAAAGAGTGACCGGTATTATGAGCAGTGGTGGGAGCGAGAAGGAGCAGGTTCCGTTAACCGGTATGCAAAAAAAATAACAAAAGAAGAAACTTCCGATTAAAGGCTGCAGCTGCGGCCTTTTTTTATTTAGAACGTCAAAAAGAAAACTTTAACACAATATTAACATGGAAATAATAGTTGATTTTCTTTTTTATGGTATAAGTTACATAGACGGATATTTATCGTATGGACTTATTGCACAAGGGGGGAGCCTTTTGAGCTATTTGCATTTGTCGGAGTTGAAAGCAGGAATGACTCTTAATCAGAAAGTGGAAAGTCCTGATGGCAAGATTATTTTTGGTCAGGGCACAGTCGTCAATGATTATTTTCTGTCTTGTTTAAAAGGCTGGAATGTGGAAGGTGCCGAGGTTGCCGAAGAGGCAATGGAATTTGACTTTGCAGAGATTGAAAAAATCATTTCTACTGTTACGCTGGGTTTGTTTGATAATCAGGTACTCACAAAGCAGACACAGACTACTGCCGAACTGCACTCGGAAATAGAGGCGGAATTAAAACGTATTTTTTTGCTTACCCGTTATCATGGCGCAGTTCCTTTGGAGAGCATGATAAGTTTGGTTAATAAGAAAATTTACCCTAGTATCTCCCGGCATGATTCCTTTGAACAACTGCATGTTTATGCTGCTGCAGGCGATTACTTATACAGGCATGCCTTGGACGTTGCTCTTATATCCGGATATCTTGGCCGCTGGCTTGGCTATGGTAATCAGGATATCTGGAACTTAACGTTAGCGGGCTTAGTTCATGATATTGGCAAAACAAGAATCCAGTTTGAAATGATAAGCAAGTCAGGCAGGCTGAATTCCGAGGAATTTAAAATTGCTAAAAATCATGTCACCTGCAGTTATCAATTGCTTGCCCAGACCGAGCTAGTACCGACTGTGGTGCTAAAAGCAGTATTGGAGCATCATGAGAAATTGGATGGCTCTGGTTATCCGTACTGCTTGAGAGGAACTGAGATTACTATGCTTGCCAGGATTATAGCTGTTGCGGATATATACGATGCGCTTATCAGTAACCGGTATTACCGCAAAGGCATCTCGCCGCAGGAAGCAGTCGAAATCATGGTGTTTCAAATGGCAAATCAGCTGGATACCCACGTTTTAGCTTGTCTTATTGAGAAGCTGGCAGATTTCGGCATGATAAAAATCCCTGTATTATACAACTCGGCAATATAAAGGACTAGGAGAGGATTTTTTTGAGCAGACCTTTGAAAGTTTTGATTAGCGATGATTCCCTGTTGTTACGAAAAAAGCTGCGTGATGAATTAGAAATGCTGGGGTGTCAGGTCATCGAGGCCAAGGATGGAAAAGAAGTTGTAGAAGCATATGCTGTACACCGTCCCGCTGGTGTATTTATGGATATTGTGATGCCCAATTCCACTGGTTTGTCTGCATTAAGGGAAATCAAAGAAATCGATAATAAGGCCAGGGTAATCATGCTCTCTTCGACCGGAACGAATGCTAATTTACTGGAGGCTTTGAAGCTGGGAGCAATTGATTTTATTCAGAAGCCCTATAACAGCAGTCAATTAGCGAAGGCCTTGGATGACTTCAGCCGGGAGGAGTACTAAATGATTAGTCAGGTTTTTGCTCAATATTTGGTAAATAAGGGACTGCTTTCTCCGGCTGAGGTTCAGGAGGCACTGGAGAGCAGGCGGACGGTGCAGGCAAAGTTAGGCGTAGTAGCCATTAATCAGGGATATTTGACAGCAGAGCAGGTCAAAGAAATTCACCAGCTGCAATTTAGAATCGATAAACGGTTTGGGGAGATTGCCGTAAGTGAGCATTATTTGTCTCAAGAGCAGCTGGCTGCGCTGCTGGCAGAGCAGGGCAATGATTACCTTAATTTTGGGCAGGCCCTGGTTGATAAAGGTTTTCTATCGTTAGAAACACTGGAGAACGTTATCGCAGCGTACAAGCAGGCAGCCGAGTTAGAGCAGCCGTCTGATTTACTATTAAGTAAAGAATGGCTTTTTCAATACCTTTCTTTTGCAAAAGCGGATGAGGATGCAGTTTTGTATTGTGATTATGTCGCTTTGTTCCTGCGGGCGATTGTCCGTTTCCTAGATGCCAGCCCCCTGCTTGTCGCGGCTGAAGCCGGAGAAGCAAAAGAACGCTGGGCTGCTTGTCAAAGTATGACCGGTGATATTACCTTACATAGCTGTCTTTGGGTTGAGGATAATGTGTTGCTAGAGATTGCCAGCCGTTATAGCGGGGAACGGATGAGCGAAATCAATGAGCTTGCCCTTGACAGCATGGGAGAGTTTTTGAATGTTGCCAACGGACTGTTTTGTATTAATCTTTCTAACCTGGGGCTGGATTCTGATTTACACCCCCAGTCGGTCGAGAAGAGGGATACCCTGGGAACAGAGCTAGGCTGCCAGGTAGTGATTGATACCGGCTTTGGCACTATGACTTTGGTTTTAGGCCGTCAATAAAACAATCAAAAAAACGAATGAATAGAAGAAGCAGGCAATCGCCTGCTTCTTCTATTCATTTTATTTGATCGTTGCTTCAAATAGCTGTACCATCTGGGGATCAAACAACGAGCCGCGGCTGCCGGCTATTTTGATGATAGCCTGTCGGGGGCTGTTGTTTTTCATCATCAGCCTGTCGTAATGATCGGCAACAGTAATCAGGCGGGCAAACTCAGCAATTTGCATTCTGCGGAATCCGAGCGGACCGCTGCCGTCAAAGCATTCATGATGCTGGAGGCATACTAGCGAAATAATCATGTCTATGTCCATATTGGTGCGCAGTTTTTCAAAGCCAAGATGGGTATGCTGTATGTTTTCTTCCTGGAATGCATGACCCATACCACAGTCGTGAATTAGCGCGCACATTCCTAAATATTCGAGGTTAAGAAAATCATAACCACGGGACAGTCCCATATTAAGAGCGAGGAGGGTTGCACGGAGGCTATGAAAAAACAGGGGTTCACATTGCAAAATGGACTCCAGCAAACTCTGAATGGCCGGCCTCTCTAAGATGGCATATATAATTTGCTCAAGCTTAGCCGTGTTGGCCTGGATGTTGATCTTTTTATCTTCCGATAAAGCCTGAAACAATGCGGCAAGTGTGCTGATGGTATGTTTTACGGCAGGTGAATATACAGGAGGAGGGGAAGGATTTGCTTCTACCTCGACCATCAGGCTTTGGATCTTGAAGTTGCGCAAGCGCTTAATATAGGATTCGGTGAGAACTATTCCCCGGGCAATGAGAATAAGTCCCTGAGAATCACAGATGGTGCGGCCCACAACCATACCCGGCTTTAATTCATATAATGAGCATGCATTCACTCCCGGTCACCTACCTGACTAAAGCGCTGGCTTCAGATAATACTTGTAAGGCGGTATCTCTTTTCAGTGGTTTGGCCAGTACGGCAAAGGCGCCGTATTTTATGGCTTCGTCAGAGATATACTGCTGATTGCCTAATGCAGATACCATAATAATCTTCACTTTTTTATCGATAAGCGAAAAAATTTTAAGTGTGCCTAAGCCATCCAGATCGGGCATCGTAATATCCAAAAAAATAATCTCCGGTTGAAAGCTGCGATGCTTTTCCAGTGCTTCAATCCCATTTTCTGCCTCAGCAAATTCAATACCAGAGAATTCTGCTAAGTGGTGTTTTAGTGTAGTCCGTGAGAGTTCTGAATCATCTACCAGAAGTACACGCATGATACCCTCCATAAAAAAAGATATGCCGTGGGGGCATATCTAGCTATTCGTCGCTTTACTGTAGCGGGTTTCAAGGCCCAATAATTGTTCCAGACGGTCAATAAAGGCTCGCTGGGACAATTCAATTTTATTTCTAGCGGCAGAGGCAGTAAAGAAGCCTAACCGGTCTACTTCAGGGAAGAAACACCGTTGGCCGGAGGCCGGCGGCCATTCCATTTCGAACAAATTGCTGTTAACCGGAAGAGCGGGATTGCAATTACCGTAAAATGCCCAGATATAAATTCGTTTTCCGTCTCGTTCGGTAACTTTTCCCAGGGAAAATAATTTTTCTCCGGTATAGGTTCGACCGGTTTCCTCGGTAAATTCCCGCAGCGCTGCCGCCGGGATTGTTTCATGGGGCTCTACATGGCCTTTGGGAATACTCCAATAGCCATTATCCTTGTTGGTATAAAGCGGCCCGCCGGGATGAGCGAGCAAGACTTCCAGGTTTCCCTTATGCCAGCGATACATCATTAGTCCAGCGCTAACCTTAGTAAGCATCTAACCATCCTCACTTTCGCAGCCGACTTTACGTTTAGTGTATCACAGGAAGCGGCTTCCTGTTTTAACAGAATGTAAAGGCTTTGTTAAATTACAGTTTAATAATAGACGCGATTCCCAGAAGAATAATAATCGTGCCTGCCAGCTTGTTAATCCGCGTCAGAGCCCGGGCTGTCACTTTTTTGCGCAAGAGCTGTACGATACAGGTGAGCGTGACCCACCACAACGCTGAGCCGCAAAATACGCCGAAAGCAGCTAGTGCTGCGGAAACTGCATTCGTAACGAGTACGGCAACTCCCAGTGAGGAAAACAGCGCAATAAATGTGAAGAGCGTAATGGGATTGGTTAAAGTTAATAGAAAGATGCCTGCAAAAAGCTTATACAGGCCGGTGGCGGCAGTTTTATCGGCACTATTTTCCTGCACAACGGCATGCAGTGTTCTGAAGCCCAGATAAATGATAAACAATCCGCCTCCCCAACGAAAAGCGGTATGATATTGCAGGATAAAATCAGTAATAAAGCTTAACCCGGCGGCTGCGGCATAGCCATACACCGTGTCGGCGACTGCTGCCCCCAGCCCTACTGTAAGTCCGGCAATATACCCGTCTGTTAATGTGCGCCGGATGCAGATCAGATTCACCGGACCGATAGGTGCTGCAAGAAAAAAACCGCTAAAGATACAGGTAAGTAAGAGGTTGTAGTCCATAAGCGATCTCCTGTAGAGAAATTTCTTTAACAGTGTCGGTGAAAAAACGGTCAATTATACTCTGGTGTTTCAGCAAATGTATAAGGGGGAACAGCCCGGAAATAACTATAAACAAGGGATTGACTTTTAGGGAGAATACAAATGATAACTGAGGTTTTGGATCGAGCCTTACGGCGCTTTGAAGCAAGAAATGTACAGCCGGGAATTATAAAAAAGGCAGGCCCGCTTTTACGGCGCATGGTGCAAAACGGATTGCGTCCCGAATTAATTACGGCGATACAGCAGCAGCGGCTGGGTGATACAATCCGGTACGTCGCTACTCATTCGCCGTTTTACCGCCGTATGTTTACCGAGTCGGGCATACACCCCGATGATATCCGTTCAATCAGCGATTTAGAGAAGCTGCCTTTTACCACTGCGGGAGATTTGCGGCAGTGGGAGGAGTTTCTTTGTGTGCCGGAAGAAAAGCTGGCTGCTGTTTATACTACCTCCGGTACAACCGGCGAACCGAAAAGGGTATATTACACTTTTCGGGAAATACAGGCTTTGTCCAATTTGTATGGAATAGCTGTCCGGCTTGCTCATCAAGGCAGGCTGATTGCGCTGATTGCCATGCCTGTCGGTCACGGACTGTGGATTGGCGGGGCCAGTGTGCAGCGCGCTGTTGAACGGGCAGGTGGTTTGCCGCTCAACGTTGGCGCTGATGATCCCCGGGAAACGATCAAATGGATGCAGCGCTTTGCTCCGAATATCTTGTTTTCCTCAACGTCTTATCTGACCGCACTGACCAGGGAAGCGCAGCAATCCGGTTTTCACATGCCTCTTGATAAAATCATCCTTGCCGGTGAACTAGTCACGGCAGAGCATAAAGCCGTGTTTTCACAATACTGGGGGGCTGCTGTTTTTGACAGCTATGGTTCTACCGAAATTGGCGGTGCCCAGACGATTGCGATGCCGGAGTGTTGTGCCTTTCACCTGAATGATTTTCATCTGATAACGGAGATTATTGATCCTGTTTCCGGTAAGCCGTCCCAGGAGGGAGAACTGGTATTTACTACAATTCGCCGGGAAGGCATGCCCTTGGTGCGCTACCGTTCAGGTGATAAGGCACAATGGGCTGAATGCGGCTGCTGGCTACCACTACAGGCGGTTACGATAAAAGGGCGGACTGATGATATGATTGTTGCCGGCGACATGAATTTTTACGGGCGTGTGATTGCTGATGCCGTAGGACGTGTACCTGGGTCAACCGGCAGGGTAGCCGTAGTGGTGGAAAAAGAGAGGCTGGCTGACAAAATAACGGTAAAAGCAGAAGGGCAGGCAGACCGCACCGTCGTGGAAAACGCTTTGCTCGCAGAATATCCGCAGCTAATGGTCAATACAAAGAATGGGAGTCTGCTTTTGGCTATTGAAATTGTGCAGGATTTGGGTAAGCAAATAAAAAATGTAAAGGTGCATGATTTGCGCTGAATGTAGGATATGAGGGGGCCGCAGGCTTTTAAAAAGCACAATGCGGCCTCTTTTTTATGATTATTTTGTCATCTTAGTGGCAATCCCAGGGTGAATACGGATGGAATGAAATTTGACGCATAATCTCTATGGCCCGGTACATATAGGTATAAAAACTGCCGGAGGAGTAGTCGTGGGCAATAGGGAATTGGCACAGCTTAAAAAATCCTTCTTATGCAAAAATTGCAACAAGATTCGTATTGTGCAATTACAGGCATGTGTGCCGGAATGTGACTGCAGTGAGGAACTTACCTTTACTTCGGTTTTTGATTTTTATGCTAATTTATACTACCATCTTGATAACGTAAATTATGCCGATTACGAAACGATTTGCAATGAATTTAATGATGAACAGATTAAGGATAAAGTAGACAATCTATTATTCCGTCATTTGCCCGAAGGGGAACTGACGGTGTATCCGGTAAATTCCAGCGATTATCTGCAGCTTGTTATTAAGCTGTTTAAGCAGACGGTTGCCAGTTGTCAAACGGCAAATGATATTCTACTGGTGGCAGTGAACTGGCTCTTCTTTTTAAGTAATACGATGAAAGAGCTTAGAAAGCTGCAGCAGCATGATTCTTATTTCGGGAGAAATCTGGCACCGATTCCTACAATCCGGGGACCGCTGCTTTACCGGGTCGATTCATCGATAAAGGCTTATTTAGAGCGCTTTGAAGCAATCGTTGATCCCAATTATATATTGCTGAGGAAGAAGGTCTATTTTTTTCTGGTACGGGAAGAGTACCCCTATTATAATGTAACCCATAAATACATCAGTTTATCAAAGCGCTGGGCAGATATTGATAACTATGTAGGCAACCTTAGTTTTTGCTTCTTCTCTTATAACTTTTCTCTGCTTAACGATTATGTGCTGTCACTGAAAGATAGTGATGATGGAAATTACATTTTTTCCTTTGCCAATATACGGAGCAATAAGCGCAGTGAATACACAAAAAAATTCCGGACGATTATAACTGATAAGACGGAGATCAATTTTATTATGGCGCCCGAGCTGTCTACTCCGATTGATGCGCAAAAAGAAATGATTGCTGTCATTAAGCGGCAAAAGCGAAAGCAGCTTATATTTGCCATAACCGGTTCTTTTCATGTTTGTGAAGGGGATATCAGTTCACAGCCGCAGAATCGGGAACGGATTTATAATTACGCTCAAGTTGTCAATCATGAGGGCAGCACGCTCTATGATCTGTATAAAATGAACCGTTTTATTATTCATAAAAGTGATAAAAACCAGGCTGAGCTGCCTGTGTTTGTGGAGAAGAGCGGGACTGAACAGAATGCATATGATAAAAGAGATATTGTGCTGTTTGATACTTTGCTGGGGCGAATCGCATTTTTAATTTGTGTGGATCTCATTAATTTCAGTATCGATGAAATCTTAATCGACAGGCAGGTTGATGTTGTTTTTGTTATTTCCATGACGCCAAATCCAGCCGGGGGCAAGTTCATACGGAAGATGCAAGAGCTAAGTGAGGGCTGCGGCGCAGTGGTATTCCTGTGCAATAATCCCGGTTCAGCACAAGTTGGCGGTGAAAATTTGCGTGGTCTTGCTCATTTTCCGTTGATAAAGAAAGTATTTAAGACACACGAAACGGCACGAATCTATACGTTGGAAGAAATGCTGCGCGGCCAGACAAGAGCAGACCGGGGTGAATAAAAAGTGAACAATTAGTGAACTATCGGGAGGATGGAACATATACTACAGTGGAGGTGAAGGCAGGTGAGAGCTTTGCGGTTTTCTCAGTGGCAAAGAAGCTATGCAGTTGACCCCGGGGCCGGTAAAATTTTATTTTCCCTCACCCAAGAAGTAGTTGGCGTAAGCCGGAAATTAGCAAATAAAAAACAATTGGTCGAAGCATTAGATGATATCGGCCTGCCGCTGGAGCAAAGTATCGCGGAACAGGAAATTACTCATATTGCTATGTATCATACGGGTATGTGTGTATGGCTGAGTTATGCGATCAGCATTGCGAAGCCTTGTAATGAAGCCGAACTGGCAGAATATATACGGCAATGGCAGGACTGCAGTGATAGTCCTGAGGCTCAGGAGGCTTTGATTGGTATCATTCAGCTGCTTGCCCATTCTATTCATCGTTCAACTCATAAAGAACGGCCTGGCTGGGATGTACGGAACTATACAGCCGGTGCCGGAACACGGGAAACCGAATGGACAAAAGATTATAATATCGGAATGGCACGGGGGCTGCTTGTCCTGATTGAAGAGCTAATTACCTTGTGTCAGCTGGATTTAACGATTATGAATTTAACCGGTCTGGAGAAGTCGGTATTAGCCTGTATTGCTGAGAAGCCGCGGATTACACCGACTGAGATCCTTAAGAGGCTAGAAAAAGATAACCGGCAGCAAATGAGCAATATTCTTCGCAGTTTGAAAGCGCGGCATTTGGTAGATTCTTATGAAGCAGGCCGGCATAACTGGTATAACTTAACCCCGGAAGGCTACCAAATTATCAGCTGCATTCATCAGGATGAAGAAGCAGCTGCGGCTGAAAACAGGGAAAATGCGTTTCCAGAAACTGCAATTGCTGAATTTAACTATAGTGCCTTTGCACTGCCTGCTAAGGCATAGGATAATAAAACTCCTGCCAAGTAAAATCGGGCAGGAGTTTTATCGTGCGGATTCCGAGCGGATAATGACTATCTTATGATAAAACATATCATTGACGAAAAATGGAATATCCACTATAATTTAACTATAATCTAGTGCAAGTTACTGATAATGAAACCCTATTATCTTTTGTACATCTCGGAAATATGAGGGGGATGAAGAACTGGTTATAGAGTGAAAAAGGAGGTAAGTCTTATGCGCTTGGGAATATTTATGAAAGCTTTTCTAGTGGCTATGATCATGCTGAGCATGATGGCCGGCGCTGTCAGTGCAGCGACGGTAGGAGAAAAACGTCAGGCTATCCGCAATATGACGAGAGAAACGCTGGATGAAATTTATCGTGTTCAACCTAAGGCCAGAGATGTGGTTGCTAATGCCGCAGGCTATGCCGCATTTTCCATTACTGATGTTAAACTGGGCTTCTTAGGAGGTGGGGGCGGCAAAGGGATGGCTGTAAACAACAGCACCGGCCAGGAGACTTTTATGAAAACCGGGGCAGTACAAGTTGGCCTGGGGCTGGGAGTAAAAAAATATAACGTACTTTTTGTGTTTGAGACAGAGAAGGCACTTGCTGATTTTGCCGACAGCGGCTGGGACTTGGGTGGACAGGCTACAATTGCGGCAACTGACAGTGTCAATGGGGATTCCCTGGAGGGAGCTGTTTCAGCAGGACCTGATACCTGGATGTATCAATTAACTGATAAAGGCCTTGAAGCCAGCTTAACCGTTAGGGGTATCCGGTATTTTAGGGATAAAGACTTAAATTAACTAACCATCTTTATAGAAAAAGTTTAATCGCTGGGAGGAAGGAAACATGGAAAAAAGACAACTATATATAAAGAAACTGGAAGAAAAACTGCTGGAATATGATGCAAAGCTGACGGAGCTGGAAGCAAAAGCTGCGGATATTCGGGAAGAGATGAAAACGGAGTATTTATCGCAGATCGATAGCCTCGAAACGAAACGGGAAGAGCTTGCCGTAAAATATGAAAAGCTGAAAGTATCTGGCGAGCAGGCCTGGGATGAAATCAAGACTGGAACAGAAAAAGCCTGGGATGAGCTGGAAGAGGCGATTGAAAAGGCTGTTGCTCATTTCAAATAGTTAGATAAGTGTTTTTTAAGCCTAAGAAGCTGCTGGCTTCTTAGGCTTTTTTGATTCCCGCATGTTTTGTGATTACGGACATGCTTTTCTGTTAGGTCTGATTCATGTTAGAATAGCTATAAGGGGTGACTTATGAAAATTGCTATTTTAGTGAGAGAAGAAACCATGCAGCGCTGTACGGGCAAAGGTTGCCTGAACGCATTTTTTCAGAGGAAGGATGCTTTTGACGGATACGGAAATGATGCCGAGCTAGTTACGTTTTCGCATGCCGGTGGTGATATTGAACGTAAAATTGAGATGATGATAAAAAACGGTGTAGAGGTAGTGCATTTATCATCCTGTATGCGGGGCAAAGCAGCAAATTATGAAGAATTGGCGATGCGCCTTTGTGAACATTTTGATGTTGTTGGCTATACTCATGGCGGGGCAGACGGCAAGGAACAGGCAACCATATCGAAAAAGAAACTCACTGTGATTCCTAACGAAAAATAAAGCATACTTACGCGGCCAGCCAATAGGCCGGTTGAATTCGTTTGTTTACACCGATAGCCGGCTTTAAACGAATTTGTCTTACAGAGCTGCCTGTGATAAGATATCTATTGTTGGCAGCAACAATGCCTGGAATGCTCGTAAGAGTTGATATGTCCAACCTACATGAGAAATTTGGGAATCGGATAGTTATGCGGCTGTCGGGCCATCTTGGAATGGATGACAAAAGCAGGCTTATGATACCCACCCTGCGAAAAAAGCAGGTTTGGACATAGAAACGGACGACATTTTGGGTTTAAATTGAAATAGCAAGGACTTACCGAGACGGTAAGTCCTTTTTAGTATTATTAAAGGATTTCACTACTCATATACTGAATATTTTCCAATACATAAGAATAATAAGGAACGGTGAAAATGACCTCAGAATTAACATTGCGTAAAATTGCTAAGCTGCAAAAAGAGTACATCAGACTTAGCGATTTTAACCGGATACAAGAAAAAAGTGCTTTACTAAAATTAGAGGACGTTCGGGCAGAATTAACTGAGCTCCATGGTATTACGATTGTGTCCGGCCATGTAGAACGTTTTTTCCGGCTGGCTTTTCAGCAGCCCGAAAATTTGGCTTGCGCTATGGTGGGAGAAGTCTTGTCCGATGCTCTGAATATGGCGATTTTGCAGTTGTACCATCCCCACTATACGGTTGAGGTGATAGCTAAGGTACAGACTCTTGTTGATGAATATCTTATCAAATTGCTGGCACTGGAAGATGATGCTTTAGTAAAAGTGCTGAAAGACTGGCAGCCTGATCTGCAGTTGAAGGCTCATGTTTTTGATCTGAAAGTATTGCTGGCCGAGTGGTTTGCCAGCGAGGGACAGAGCGGGGATTATTAGAACAAACCGATATTTCCCCAGGTATGCTTCACAAGCAGTACCGCCACAAGCGAGTTTGGTTTGTCTTTAGTTGCTACATAGCCATCTAACTTGACAAAACCGTCTTCAATATCCTTGATGTAGTCATGATCAATATCCACCTGCAGAAGCGGTTTCATTTTGTTCCAGGCTTTTTTGGAGGTTTCCAGACTAGTTTTGGCCTGCTGCCAGTCATCATTTTTGATGCTTGTTTCCACTTGTGCTAAAGCGGAAGTAAAGCCGGTACGGTTATCAAGGGGTTTGGTCAGCAGCGTGCACGAGCAGGAAAGCAGCAAGACACTGAGCAGCACGGCAGTAAGGACGCATTTCTTTAATCTGTTGTGGGTATTGTAAAGCATGGTTTATCTCCTTTTAGGTCAACGTACAACACTCCTGCGGTATCCAATTGGGCTAAAGACACTTCGCTGATATCCTGAATGTTCCGCTTGCCGAGCTGATGTATCAGCCAGGCTTGGCTGATACCAAGAGAATGCAGGGATTCGGGAAGGACTATGCCGTCCAGGACGAGATTGACTGGCATCCCCTGATAGGGGACAGGAATGTTGAGCTGGTTGGGTGTGACTGGCTGATTTTGTGATTTTTTTTGTACACTGATTTTTCCGCCAGCTTCAAACAGGGCGTATTCTACCTCGGCAATGTTAAAGATACCCTGCGTTCGAAGCTCGGATAAGAGCTGCTCAATAGGAATGCGAATTTGATGCAGCTTATCCTCTAAAATCTTTCCATTTGCAATGACAAGGGTTGCGCTGCCGTCTACGATGGTGCGGAACCTTTTGCTGTGCATACTGATAGAGGCCATCAGGATAGCCAGGAGTGCCCAGGTTGCCAGGCCAGCCAATGTTGATAAGAGGTTTTCATTTACTTGTACAGAGAGCGTGGAGGCAATAGAACCGATTGTAATACCGACAACGTAATCAAAAAAGGTTAGCTGCGCAACCTGTTGTTTTCCCATAAGGCGTACGAGCAGCAATAAGGCAAAAAAAGCAACAAATGAGCGTATGACAACGACAACCGCAATGGACAAAGGATCACCTCCTTGACGGGACACTGCTATGTGTACTTCTGTGCTTAGCTTTCGCAAGGGGCTGGCCGGTTATGCAAAAAGTACATAGGATTGGTTCGGTGGTGGGCACAATACTTGGCAGACCACAAACTTACTGCCAAATGAGGTGCATGTTTCATGACGTTACCTTATGTACTGTTTTTTGATCAAGTAGATCGTTCCCACCTATTCCAGGTAGGCGGTAAAGGGGCTAATCTTGGCGAATTGACTCAAAACGGTTTTCCGGTTCCCAGTGGGTTTTGCATTACTACAGAAGCCTATAAAGATTTTCTGGCAACAAGTACTAAAATTGAACAGCTGCTGGCAGAATTGAACGATATTGACGTAAAAGATCAAACACAGCTCAGTCAAGCGGGCGAGCGTATTCGCAGGCATTTGCAGCAGCTTACTATGCCTTTGCCGATAAGGGAGGAAATAACAGAGGCTATAAACCAACAGGGAAGCAGGAAGGCCTATGCCATCCGGTCCAGTGCAACTGCTGAAGATTTGCCGAATGCTTCTTTTGCCGGTCAGCAGGATACGTATTTAAATATTAAAGGCCAGGATGATCTTTTGGCTCATGTGCAAAAATGCTGGGCATCCTTATTTACTGACCGGGCCATCGCTTACCGGGCCAAAAACGGTTTTGATCATCGCAGTGTGTACTTGTCGATTGTGGTACAACAAATGATCATTCCGGAAGTATCCGGCATCCTGTTTACTGCCGATCCACTGAATGGAAACCGGATGGTTGTGTCGATTGATGCCGGGTTTGGCCTGGGTGAGGCATTGGTCTCAGGAATGGTGTCAGCTGATTTGTATAAGGTGAGAGAAGGTAAAATACTGGACAAAAAGATTGCTCAGAAAACGTTAGCTGTGGTTTCCCTGCCGGATGGTGGGACTGTTACTACCGAACTCGAGCCGGACCAGCAAATGGCACAGGCTTTAACGGATGAGCAAATTATCACGCTGGCTGCTTTAGGCAAAAAGATTGAGGAACATTATCAGGTGCCGCAGGATATCGAGTTTTGCCTGGCCCAGGGAGAGTTTTTTATCGTCCAAAGCCGTCCGATTACCACTCTGTATCCATTACCTGATTTATCACCACAACCGCATCGCGTGCTGCTGTCTTTCGGCCATGTTCAAATGATGCCTGATGCAATGAAGCCGTTGGGATTATCGGTACTCAGAACGGTATTTCCCCGGCAGGTATTTGTAGAAGCGGGCAGCAGAATTTTTATTGATGTTACGGATTTTCTGCATTCGCCAATTGTGCGCACCCTTTTTCCCAAAGTACTAACGGCTGCAGATGAAGCAATGAGCAGGGCTTTGACTGCTGTTCTTAAACGACCGGACTTTTTTAAGGGAAATCGGCGTTCAGCTATTACCGGTACTGCCGCAAAGATAGCCGCTTCTATTGTAAAAAAGGCCTGGCGGCTCTTGCGTACGGGAGATCCCCGCCTGGCCGGTCCGGCAATTGAAAGCTATATGGAGCAGCAAGTGGAACAGGCAAGGAAGGCAATAAACGGCGCGCAGGGAGCGGAGCGCTTAAAAACAGTACAGCGGCAATTAGACGGTGTGATCATGGATGTCCTTACTACCATAATGCCCTTTGTGGTGCCCGGTATTATTGCCGGTAAGGTGCTGGAACGGCTGCTTATCCGTTGGCTGGGCGATGCACAGGAACTTGCCAGTCTGAATAAAGCACTTCCCGGCAATGTTACCAGTGAAATGGGGCTGCAGCTTGGAGATTTAGCTGATATGCTGCGGGACCTGCCGGAAGTTAGGGAATATTTGCAAACAGCGGCTGATCCCACCTTTTATACAGGCCTTTCCCAAGCCCAAGGGGGAGCGATGTTCAAACAACAGTTTGAACAATTTATCGGTCGCTACGGCATGCGCTGTCCTGGGGAAATTGATCTGACGAGGCCGCGCTGGCGCGAAAAGCCGACACTGCTGTTAGCAGCCATATTCAGCCATATGCAAAGTGTAAAGCAGGGCGAACACCGTCAGCGTTTTGCCGAAGGCCAGAAGGAAGCGGATGAAGCAGCGGTGCGCATTCTGTCAAAGCTGAGAACAAATCCCCTGCGGTTAAAGCTGGCCAGCCGGCTGATTGTTGTATTTCGCTATATGGGGGGGCTTAGGGAGCATCACAAGTTTTTTATCATCCGCATCCTCGATGAATGCAAGGCGGCAATTATGGCACAAGCCAAGGAACTAGAAAAAGCCGGAAAACTGGCAGCAGCTGAGGATGCCTATTTCTTAAGTCTCGAAGAGCTGATTGAGCTGGCTGCCGGAGAAGGCCCGGGTACACCCGGGGATACGATAAGCAAACGAAAAGCAGAATTTGAGCGAAACCAGAATTTAAAACCGCCCCGTGTCTTTACCAGCGAAGGCGAGATCATCAATGTTCCTCCTGCTAACGGGGATATTCCGGAAGGAATGCTGCTTGGCAGTCCGGTTTCTGCTGGTATTGCAGAAGGCGTGGCGCGTGTTATTCTCAAACCGGAGAATGCAGCGCTTACGGAAGGACAAATATTGGTTGCTCCGCAAACGGATCCGGGCTGGACGCCCTTATTCCAATCAGCAGTTGCAATTGTTACCGAGGTTGGCGGGCTAATGACACATGGTGCCGTTGTTGCCCGTGAATATGGAATACCTGCTGTAGCAGGGGTGGATGATGCGACAATCCGAATCAAGGATGGTGAGCGTATACGGGTTAATGGCGATAGGGGCACAGTAGAAATTTTGTCTGAAATAGGGGAATAGAGACGACAGCCGGACAGTTAATACTGTCCGGCTGTCGTTTTAGTCCTTGGAAATATAATAGGAAATAATAGTAAAATTTAATAATTAAAAATTCAAAATTTAAAAGAGATCTTAATATGGAAATTATACAATAGGACTCAGGTCGTGAAAAAAATACAAATTAATACAAATTTAATCAAAATTCGTACAAGAAAGGAGGAGGAGAATGTCGAGAAACGTTGTGAAATATGCTTTTCTGGTATGCCTGTTATTGCTAATCAATCTCTGGGGAGTTTCTGCAGGTCAATGCTCAAATTTTACAACGGATATCACGGAAGAAACGTTATGGATAAGCCTGGATGTGTCGCCGCAGCAGAAAAAGCAAATTGATGCCATTATTGCCGAATCGTACAGCCAGGTGAAAAAATTTCATAAAAAGCAAGGAAGCAATGATATATACGATTTTAATAATCTTTTCATTCTTTTGCAGTATACAAGCAAAATGAATGATATACGGAAAAGTACTAGTGACCGTATTATGCAAGTTTTAGATACTAAGCAGAAACTGGAGTTTGAAAAACAATTACAGCAGGTAAATGATGCCTCATACAAGTCGACTGTTTTGATGTTGTCGTTGGATCTTACAGATACGCAAAAAAAACTGGTAGTTACGTCCTTATTAAAAACACAGAAGAAAATCTGGGAAATCCTTTCACGAAAATCCAGCTCATGGGAAGAAAAACGCAAAAAGCTGAACCGAATTAATAAACTCCAAATCGTCAGTGCTAAATTATCCAAGGAGCAGCGGACGAGAATGGCTCAATGGAATATTATGTTTTCCTCTGATACTTATTAGGCAATGTATTTTCTGGATACTTGCAGGTGGCGAGCACAATTTTTATAGAAAGAGGTGTTTAGCGGCAATGCAAAGCTACTCCGCAAAAGCAAAACAATCGAAAATACATAAGACTGCAGTCATTTCTTCCCATTGTCAATTAGGGGCAAATGTAGAGGTTGGGCCTTATGCAGTCATTTCAAACAATACGATAATCGGCAGCAATACGGTTATTGGCGCTCATGCAGTTATTAGCCAATCAACTGCTATTGGAGAAGGATGCCGGATTTATCCTTATGCTTCGGTCGGTTCAACTCCTCAGGACAAAAAGTACTCCGGTGAAGAAAGTTATGTGACGATTGGTGATAATACCCAAATCCGTGAGTTCGTTACCATTAATAGAGCCACCGGTCAAGGAGAAGAAACGCGGATTGGATCGGCTTGCCTGCTTTTGGCCTACAGTCATGTTGCGCATAATTGTGTTATCGGCAATGGCGTAGTTTTATCGAATGCTGTGATGCTGGCAGGACATGTCCAGGTGGAAGATGAAGCCATAATTGGCGGTTTGACAGGGGTTCATCAATTTGTCAAAATCGGCCAAAAGGCGATGATCGGCGGTGCCTCGAAAGTTGTCCAGGATGTACCACCTTATATAACGGCAGCCGGAAATCCCGCGCATGCTGCCGGGTTAAATCTTGTCGGCATGCTTCGTTCCGGTGTTGATGAGAGTGCCCGGCAATCTATAAAACAAGCCTATAAGATCTTATATTTATCCGGTCTTGGTCTGGAGCAGGCTATGATCGTAATGAGGCAGCAAGTGCCTGCATGTAATGAGCTGGAACAGTTTATGAGTTTTCTTAAGCAGGCCGACCGGGGAATTTGCCGGGTAAAGCCGAAAGCAAAAAGGAGTTGTTGAGTATGCAGTTTTTTCAAAAAATGCTCATCCTATTTCTGCTTACTGTGGCTAGTACCACGCCGGCCTGGGCTATGCAGGTTAATAATTTAGAGGAAGGAGAGAGTGCTGCCGGAGTATCCTTTGGTGATAAGACTAAGAGTTACTATATTGAAAGTAAAATCGGGGAAGCGTTTACGTTGGGCCTTCAGGGGGCCAACTGGAAAAACGGTTACGATATCACGAATTTGTATGGCCAATTTACTCTTAATGGTTCGGAAGACATGAGAGGAATTTTGGGGACCAAGCATTTGGATGCTTCTTCCCGTGCCTACCTGGGGATAATTGCCCAAAAAGAGCTATCGTCTGAATGGGTAAGTTATACGATAGGGGCAATTGGCCGTGGATTTCAGGAGCTGCAAGTAGGTGTTAACTATCAGATTAATGACCGGAATTATTTAAATGTCTCCTATTTGTTCTTGAATCACAAAGGTGGCAGCAATGATCTCGATATCGGAGTGACGTATAAATTTTAACACTAGCGGGCTCCGTACGGCAGCAAAGGATTTTTGCTGTTGCATATCGTACATAGTAGGATACGCAGCAGCGTGCTGTTAGCGATATTGATGTCATAGGAGTATGCCATATGCAACAACAAGTACACTTTCAACAGGGCAGTGAGAACCAATTTGCTTTTGTTTTTTCCTGCCCCGGCCGCGAAGAAGAAAAGGCGGGGTATCCTGCCGCAAAAATGACGGGGATTAACCTGGCCAAACTGTTTGTCGTGCTGAATGAAATGAAAATGAAGGATTATCATTTTACCAGGGAAAGGGTTACCATAACAAATGCCTGGGCAAATGTGGAATATGATGCGAAGACATGCCGGTCAGAAGCAACAAACGAAGAGGTGTTGTCTCCGGAGAATTTACACCGCCTGGGTGGAGAGCTTAAAACCGTGACCGAATTAATTGTAGGCTGCGGTCAAAAGGCCCGGCTGGCGATTCAGGCCTTAGCTGCTGCCGAGCAGCTGCATGACGGGGTACGGATTGTGTTTATTAATCATTTGGGAATGAAGAGCATTAATCAAATTGCCCGGGATATTCATGGGGAGCCGATCGTAGCAGTCGCCAAACATCCTGACCGATTGACTCTTGCGGCTAAAGAAATCGGTGGTGCAAATACGCGCAAACGGCTGGAAGTAGTGGCGGCCCAGATCAAAAAAGGCCTGCTGGGCAATTAGCTAAAGAAAAGCACATTTCGTGAATGATAAACATATTATGTAATGAATAAGGAAGAAAGGAGGATTTGAAGGTATGTCAGAGAGAGACTGTGGTTGTGAGAAAAAGCATTCTAAGTGGGATTATGAGGAAGAGCATTCTAAGTGCGAATGTGAGGAACATCATTCTGAATGGGACTGTGAGAAAAAGCATTCTCACTGGAAGTGTAAGGAGAAACATTCCCATAAATGCCCGAAATGCTGTCATGAATTTCCTCACGAATGTCCGAAATGTCATCACAAATGTGAAGAAGACTGTCATGTATGTCCTCAATGCTGCTGGGAATTTGAACATGAATGCGAGTGTCCCGATTGTAGCTACCGGTTTAAATATTAGGCAATTCTAAACGGCAGGAATAAGCAATGACCAAAGAATGGGCGACTCCATTTTTTGGTCATTTTGTTTTTTACAGCAGTTTTTCGGTACGTGATATAATAAAGAGATGAAACAGAGATGGGGATGAAGATTAGCGTGAGAGATTATCTAACAGCCTTTTTGTGGAGCTGTGTTGGCGGCAGTCTCTTTTATCTGCTGCACATGCCTTTGCCCTGGACACTGGGACCGTTGGCCGCTGTCGTAATCATGCAGGCCGGTTTCAAAAAACGTGTACGGTGGCCCATCAACATTCGCAATACCGCTATGGTTGTTCTGGGGTATATTATGGGAAGCCCGTTTACTCCTGCCACTGGCTATCAAATTTTGCATCAATTGCCGCTGATGCTGCTTTTAACGCTAACCAGCGTAGGACTTTGCCTTACAGGCGGGTATTTCGTTTCCCGCTTTACCGGCATTGGACTGGGAACCAGTCTGCTCGGAAGCCTGCCGGGCGGATTATCGCAAATGGCAATGGTTTGTGAAGATGTGGAAGGAACCGACCCGGCGGCCGTAACACTGATGCAGACGCTCAGGGTATTGGCAGTGGTCTTCCTTGTGCCGTTTTTGGTGCTTCACGGTCTTGCCGACAAGGTAGATCCGGTAAGTAAAACAGCCAACTACTTTGCCGTCAGTGATTTGCCTGTGCTTGTTTTGTTTGCAGTATGCCTTGGCGGTGCAGTTTTTCTCGGCAAGCGCATCAACATGAGCAATCCTTATTTGCTGGCTCCTGTGGTTGTAACAGCAGCATTGGTGCTTAACGGCATTCATGCACCTGCCCTGCCGCCAGCAGTTATTGCTGTCGCCCAGGTTTGTGTGGGAATCCGGATGGGAATGGCCATTCACGTCGAGAGTCTTGTGGAACAAAAGAAGGCCTTCCTGGCGAGTTTTATCAGTATTGTTTTGGTGATTGGCGCAATATTGGGCATTGATTACCTGATTTCCCGGTACAGCGCACTTGATTTTGTAACGGCGTTCATTAGTACTGCGCCGGGAGGACTGACGGAAATGGGCTTGACGGCGATGATGGTGCATGCCGATTTATCCGCAGTTGTTGCCTTTCAGATCTTTCGTCTCATGTTTGTTTTAATGGTGGCATTGCCGCTTATTAAATGGTGGTTGTGCCGCTCAACTGCCGGAAAGCGCTGTTGTATTGAGATTACAAAATAGAGCAGTTTTTTGCTATTGACCGTTTTGATTTTAATATGCTACTATTGCCGTAGATAACTGTCAAAAATTGCATATGGGGACAGGTGCCCGCAAGGGCTTAAAAGGGAAGTCCGGTATGATGCCGGCGCGGTCCCGCCACTGTATTGGGGAGCAAACCCGAGGTATGCCACTGAGATGAAAAATTTCTTGGGAAGGTTCGGGTAAGTAAGGATCCAGAGCCAGGAGAACTGCCTGTCTAACAATCACCGTTTTACCCACGAGCGATGGGAAGGGGATTATGCTGCTGATGCTGCGTATCGTATCTAAGAGGAGTCTCCATTCGTGGAGGCTCTTTTATTTTCCCCTTAATGTGGAGATCGTGTATCAAGGTATTTAGGAGGGAAAACCATGAATGATTTGTCAAACAGTCCCCGCAAGCTTATGCGGATGGTACAGGTCTATAAGGAAACCCAGATTTTGTTTATGGCGATTAAAATGAATTTGTTTTCTTATCTTACGGACTTTTCTTATGCAGAAAAACTGGCTCAGGACTTGAACTGGGATACAGCCGAAGTAAAAAACTGTTTAGAACGGCTGGTGTTAGCCGGTCTGCTGGAAAAACAGGGCAATACATACCGGAATACGCCGGAAGCAGAGCAGTTTCTTAACTGTAACAGTGCTTCCTATCTGGGATCGTATTTACGCTGTTGGGAAAGAAACGACTGCTCCGTGCAATTAGTTGGCAATAAAATAAAATAACTTGGCACATATTTAGCATAACCAGCGTAGGATTTTGCCTGCGATTTAGGGAAAGTTTTGTATTGCGGTTATGGATGAATGGGGGACAAGGGGGCATCGTCATGGCAGGATATGAAAAGATATACAAACTATATGACTTGATAGAAACGAAAACAGTGGCCGATTTACCGGGACCCTTCAAAGTAGGTGTTGATCTGGGGACTGCGGATATCGTTTTGGTAGTAACTGATCAGGCGGGGAATCCGGTTGCGGGCAGCATGCGGTGGGCCTCTGTCGTTAAGGACGGGCTTGTTGTTGATTTCCGGGGGGCCACAGCAATTGTTGAGGAGTTAAAAGCGGAAGTAGAAGCGCGTTTAGGGGTAAGCCTTGAAAAAGGGGCTACGGCAATTCCACCGGGTACGGTGGGGCGTAATGCCCTGGCCTGCAGCTATGTTATAGCAGGAGCAGGGTTAGAGCCGGTTTGTCAAATTGATGAGCCTGTTGCTGCGGCAAAAGCGCTTAATATCACCCACGGAATTGTCGTGGATATTGGCGGCGGAACGACCGGTATCGCTGTTTTACGAAACGGTGAGTTGGTTTTTACTGCCGATGAACCCACTGGCGGTACACACATATCGCTGGTATTGGCAGGCGCCTATAGAATTTCCTTTGAAGAAGCCGAAGTTCTCAAGCGAAATCCCGCCGAGCAGCGTAAAATAGTTCCGGTTGTTCTGCCGGTTATTGAGAAAATGGCGACAGTTGTAAAAGCAATGCTCGAGGGACAGGATGAGTTTAATGACTATCCGGTTTATGTTGTTGGCGGCACTGCTTATTTGCAGGGATTTGAAAGCGAGTTCGGCAAAGCTTTTGGACGAAAGGTCCACGTGCCGCCGCACCCTTTGCTGGTTACGCCACTGGGAATTGCTATGTTTGGCTGATTGATAGGATCCCTGCAGATTCAAGGCTGCAGGGATTTGCTTGTTTCTTGTGGATGGCGTGAAAAAGGAGGTTGGAAAAATATGTCGAATTTGAAAAGGAAAGATAAAATGGGCCTAACAGGAGGACAGAAATGGGAAGAACTGTTTTTGCAAAACTTGTGACACTAATTTTAGTACTGACACTGGCGGCCACGGGGATTACCGGATTTGTCATGCTTTCCGGGATGGAGGCAAGCTTAATTGCAGGCAGTAACCAAGAGTTACAGAATCAAGTAAATAATTTTGCCGAAAATATTGATGCCATGCTGCAGGAAAAGATTTCGCTTGGGCAGGCAATTGCATCGAATGCGCAGGTCGTTGCCGGTGATACGGCCGGAATTAATGCACTCATTAATTCAATACAACAAAGTAATTCAGTCTTGTATGAAGCAGTGAATATTTCTGATCAGGATGGGCGGTTAACTCATTTTGCACCTGAAGCTAATGCCGGAAAAATGATCGGTGTATCGGTAGCGGAAAGACCGCATTTTAAAGGTGCCAAGGAAACAGGCAAGGCAATTATCAGTGATGTGATGATTTCCAAGGATACAGGCAAACCGATTGTGATTATTGCTGTTCCGATTAAAGATAATACCGGAAAATTTAAAGGAATTGTTACGCAGGCTATCAAGCTGGATGCCCTGGAAAAAATGCGCTCTCAGGTAAAAGCCGGTGAAACCGGATTTGCAAGTGTTGTTACTAACGCAGGCGGCAAGGCGATAACGATCGCACATCAGGATAAGTCTTTTGTGACAGAACAGAAGGATCTAAGCGAAGTCGCAATTATTAAGGCCACAATGAGCGGGCAAAAGCAGCTGATGGCATTTAAAAGCGCTGCCGGTATTGAAATGATTGGGGCCACTTCGATTGTTCCTTCCAGCAATTGGATTACCACCGTTATGGTGCCTGAGCAGGAAGTATATGCCGATGTACACAGCAACCGCATAAAAATGCTGGGGATTATTGCTGTAACGATTGTAATTGTCGTGCTGCTTACCCGTTATTTTGCCAATCAGATTGCCGGCCGTCTAGCCAGGATGGTTCAGCGTGTCGCTCAGGTAGCAGACGGAGATTTGCGGCATCAGGATGTAACCGATCATTCGGCTGATGAAATCGGACAGCTGGGAATTGCCGTTCAGGATATGACCGGTAACCTGCGTGAGGTAATGCGGCAGGTCAACCAGGCTGCCGAACAAGTGGCGTCTTCATCTGAACAACTAACGATCAGTGCCGAGCAGTCGGCACAAGGGGCGACGCAGGTAGCTACTTCCATATTTGAAGTGGCGTCAGGCACAGAGAAGCAAACAGCGGCAGTAGATAAGACCACGACTATTGTTAAGCGTATTTCCAATGAAATAGAGCATACGGCAGCAAATGTGGCCATTGTAGAGCAGACTTCCGGTCAAGCCGCAGATGCCGCTAAAGCGGGTGGCAAAGCCATTGAGGCGGCAGTCAGCCAGATGGCCAATATTGAGACCAAAGTCGTTCATTCCGCCGGAGTTGTCAGCAAACTGGGTGAACGCTCCAAGGAGATTGGACAAATTGTTGATACCATTTCCGGCATTGCCGGCCAGACCAATCTGCTTGCTCTTAATGCGGCAATTGAAGCGGCACGGGCGGGGGAACAGGGGCGCGGCTTTGCAGTAGTTGCTGAAGAGGTTCGCAAGCTGGCGGAACAATCGCAGGAAGCGGCTAAGCAAATCGCCCAATTGATTGGTGAAATTCAAACCGATACAGACAGTGCGGTCTTTGCCATGAATGAAGGAACACAGGAAGTAAAGGTTGGTGCAGCGGTTGTCAATACCGCAGGCAAGTCATTTACCGACATTATTTCGCTGGTTGAGGAGGTATCCAGGCAGGTTAGCAGCATGACTACTGCTATTAGGGGAATTGCCGACAGTGGTGCAGAAATTATCAGTGCAGTTGAAGATATTAATTCCATCACCAAGGATACTGCCGGGCAGACACAAACTGTTTCGGCTGTTACGGAAGAACAATCGGCTTCTATGGAAGAGATTGCCGCTTCCAGTGAAGCGTTGGCAACATTAGCACAAGATTTACAAACGGTTGTGCAGCGTTTTAAAATTTAAGTAAAGTTTTGCGGCCTCAGCCTGGATAAGGGCTGAGGCTTTTTTGTTGGCTGCAATGCAAGGCCCTGAAAAAAAATACAAAATCCTCCGGGTTATGGGGAATGGGTTTGTGGCAATTACACAAAGGGTTGTTTAATGATTTGTTGAAAAATTCAGATAAAAACTATGCGATTTTCTTTGTAACTCACTTTGGAGGTGATGTTCAACAAGATTAGGGGTTACTGACAGTAAAATAAAAGGAAAAGACGGTGAAGAGATGGCCAGAAGGATTATCGATGTAGATGAGCGTCCGCCATTAGCAGAAACAATCCCCTTGAGCCTGCAGCACTTATTTGCCATGTTTGGTGCGACAGTTCTCGTTCCCATTTTATTTAAAGTGAATCCTGCTACAATTCTGTTATTCAACGGTATTGGCACGTTGCTATATATTCTTATCACGAAAGGGCGGATACCCGGGTATCTTGGCTCAAGTTTTGCGTTTTTATCGCCGGTATTTGTTGTACTGCCTCAATATGGCTATGAGGCAGCGCTGGGTGGCTTTATTGTGGCAGGCCTGGTTTTCAGCTTAGTGGCCGTATTGATCGGAGTTGTCGGCATGAAGTGGATTGATGTTGTTTTCCCGCCGGCCGCGATGGGAGCGATTGTTGCCGTTATTGGTCTGGAACTGGCACCGGTAGCTGCCGATATGGCTGGTCTTACCGCTAAAACACTTGATCCACAGGTAATAACCGTATCCTTGTTTACCTTAGCAGTCACAATCTTAGGATCTGTTGTTTTCCGCGGCTTTTTAGCAATTATTCCGATTCTCATTGGCGTCTTGACCGGTTACGCATTGTCACTGTCGCTTGGCCTTGTTGATCTGAGCGGAATTGCCAATGCTGCCTGGTTTGTTGTGCCCACGCTGTATACACCAAAGTTCCAGTTCAATGCAATTGCTATTATTGTGCCGGCTGCGCTGGTGGTTATCGCCGAGCATGTGGGACATCTGCTGGTTACCGGCAACATTGTCGGGCGGGATCTGACAAAAGATCCTGGCCTGCACCGCTCTTTACTGGGGAATGGCCTGTCTACAATGCTCTCCGGCTTCTTCGGTTCTACTCCCAATACTACTTATGGTGAAAACATTGGGGTAATGGCTATAACCAGGGTATACAGCGTCTATGTCATTGGCGGTGCTGCCGTTATTGCCATTATTCTTTCCTTCGTCGGCAAGCTGGCGGCTGCTATTCAAAGCATCCCGGTGCCGGTCATGGGAGGCATTTCGATGCTGCTTTTCGGTGTTATTGCAGCATCCGGTATCCGGATGCTGGTAGAGTCAAAAGTGGATTACAGCAAGGCGAAAAACTTGATTTTAACGTCAACCGTTTTGATTGTCGGCATCAGCGGTGCCCACATTACAATTGGTACAGTAGAAATGAAAGGCATGGCACTGGCAACACTGGTGTCCATCTTCATCAGCCTGACGTTTAAGCTGCTGGAAATGTTTTCGCTGATGAATGACAGTACGGAAGAGGCAGCTAAACAAGATTATGTGCCATGACAAAAGCCCGCTTAAAAGCGGGCTTTTGTTTAAAATCGTCAACATTAACCGACATAGGTTTAGCAATGCCTATGCTATAATCGAGACAAACAGCTAATCTTATTGATTGGTGGTGGACGATAGTGATTCCTTGTGCAGGGATTAGTTTACGGGAGATGCTGGCATTGCCGGGGTTACAGCATGTGCGGCTGATTGCGGGAGCGAACGGTCTTGATAAAGCTGTAACTTCTGTGAATATTATGGAGGTCCCAGATATTATGGAATGGACCCGGGCCGGAGAGTTATTGCTGACTACAGTGTATTCCATCCGTAATGACACGAATGCCCAATCCCGGCTTATTCCGGAACTGGCTGAGCGCAAGTTGGCTGGTCTGGCCATAAAGCCCGGGCGGTATATTGAAAGAACACCGGACATTATGATTGAGCAGGCTAATGCCTATGGATTTCCCTTGCTGGAAATTCCCTATGATGTTTCTTTCCCCGATATTATTAACCCTGTTCTCAGTGAAATCAGCAATCAGCAGCTGGCAATCATCCAGCGTGCTGACGAAGTGCACCTTCATCTAAACCGGGTCGTACTGGAAGGCGGCAATATGCAGGATATTGCTGACGTGCTTGTTGCAGCTTTAAACAACAATGCAGTGATTATCCAAACGTTTTCTAATGATGTGATTGTTTCATCCGCTGAATATAACAGTGAGCATCGGGATATCCAAAAATTCATCGAGAAAAACAGCAGTTATGGTACGGGTACGGGGCGGGGCAAAGTATGGATTGACGGACGGGAGACCGGTTATTTCCGTTCAGCAATCTGTGTGGGCAAGAAATGGTATGGCACCATAACCGTTTTGGAAACGCAGACACCCGTGCTGCGCGCAGATGAAGGCACTATTGAACGGACAGCAGCTGTAGCGGCGCTGGTGCTTGTTAATCAGCTGGCAGTGGCTTCCGTTGAACAGCGTTATTATAATGAATTTTTAAATGAACTGCTTATCGCCCCGCATCATGAGGAAAAAAATCTCAAAGGACGTGCCAGAGGCTGGGGAATTGATTTGCAGCAGCCTCATGTGGTGGCCGCCATTTGTTTTTATTGCCGCAGCAATGAGACAGAAGAAGAGTATCAGCTTATTGCGCAACGGATTATCCAGGGGTTGCGGGAGCATTTTTCCGATATTGCCGTAGGGTATAAGCTGGACTGTATTATTATGTTTATGCCTTTATCACCAGGCTGGTCCGGCAAAGAAATCCATAAAGTACGGGAAAAAATTAAAGCTATCTATGAGCGGCTGGTCAGCCGCTTTGGCCGGGCAGCAGGCGTGGAGTGCGGCTATATCGGTGCCGGCCGGCCGGGAAGCGGACTGGCAGGCTTTCAGAACAGCTACCGGGAGGCGCTGCAGGCTTGCCAGACTGGTAGAAAAATTTCACCGAAAGAGCATATCTGCTATTATGATGACCTTGGAGTCTGGCGGCTGCTGGGCAATATTCAGGATAAAAAGGAACTTCATCTTTTTATTGAAGAAATGCTGGGGAAATTGCTGCTTTATGATCAGGAAAAAGGAGCGGAGCTGGTAAAAACGCTGGAAGTTTACTTTGAATGCAATGGCAAGCTGAAAAAAGTTACGGAAAAAATGTATGTTCATTATAATACGATTTTGTATCGGCTTGACCGCATTCAGCAGATTACCGGCTGCAGCCTCGAGGATTCCACCGCCTGCCTTAACCTGCAGATTGCGCTTAAGCTGCTGCAAATAGCAAAAGAGTAAGTAGCGCTGGTCTTTTGTATTTTTTTACAAAAAAACAAACAAATCAAGCAGACGGCTTATAGCGTTGTACCATGGAAAAAATATTCCGAATTGTGATACTATTCAGCTGTAGGAGGTGATGTGCTTCGCAGTTACAAGCTCTTACAGGAGACCGCTCGTTTGTAAAAAAGATAATTGAGCAGGATTATTCAGGACGTATTCACAGCATCTTTAGCCGAACCGTAAATATCACTGCCGCTGACGGACGGTTATATAGTATCCAGGCGGCACAGTACGATGATGCCCCACGCAGTATCCGGGTGGCTGCAGCACTTCCTTTTTCTCAGCTGGGCATTCGTACCGGCGACCGCGTTTGGGTGAGCAACAGCGCTCTATGTGTCAGCCGAATAGCCATTGATATTACTGCTATTGTACCCTGGCAGTCGGTGATTCCCGGTTTTCCCATGCAGAATGAGTGGCCGTTATTTCAGCAAAGCCTCAGCTTTATGAAAAATTACATAGGCTGCAGCGGCAAAAGCGGCGGCTTGCGGGATTTATGGATTTCAGGCACACCCTGCGATGGCGGGCAGAGCCTTTATGCAGTCAGTCTTAGGGAACGGGCAAAGCGGATGCTGACAGCTTTGCGTGAGCAAAACGTGGACGACGCTTATCAGGCAGGACGCTCGTTACTGGGGCTGGGCAATGGACTTACCCCGTCAGGCGACGATTTTTGTGCGGCGCTGGTAACGGTATTTCATATGTCTGGTAGTCCTTTTGGTGAGCAGCACCGTCAACTGGGACAACAGCTCGCGTCTGCCGCCCGGCAGCAGACGACGTTTATTAGTCAGGAGATGCTTGAACTAGCAGCCAGCGGCCAAACCAGGCAAAATATCAGTGCATTTCTTCGCGAATTTACCAGCAGCTCGACAAATTCGCTGATGCGCGCTGCTGACAAGGTAATGGCAGCAGGCTGTTCATCCGGTACTGACTGGGCGGCAGGTTTGACAGCCGGTCTGGAGATTGGTAAAGCATTAGCCCAAATAGGCCGTGAGGGGGAAATGCAGTGGATGTAAAAATACTTGTAAAAAAAGATTCCTATCATGATTCTGTGGCATTAATGTCGTTGTCAGGTAAGCTGACTGCCTTAGCCGGTGTACGGGATGCCGTTGTATCGATGGCAACAGAGATGAATAAAGAATTACTGCAGCGTATCGGAATCTATTCTGATGCAGTCGGCGCTGCGGGTGTCAATGATTTATTAATTGCCGTAAGGGCAGAAGATGAAGCAAGCTGCACAGAGGCTGTCTGTTTTGCCGAACAAGAGCTGTCGAGAAAGCAGACAGCCAGAAAGCAGGCGGGTGAGCTTCAGCCGGCAACGATCGGATCAGCGGTGAAGGCTATGCCGGAAGCGAATCTGGCGATTATTTCCGTGCCGGGAGAATATGCGGTCCGTGAGGCCTGGCAAGCTTTAAAAAATGGCCTTCACGTGATGCTGTTCAGTGATAATGTGAGTGTAGAAGATGAAGTTGCGCTAAAACAATATGCCCATCAGCACCAGTTGCTGATGATGGGACCTGACTGCGGTACTGCCGTTATTAATTCAACTGGACTATGCTTCGCCAATGCTGTTCGCACCGGAGATATAGGAATTGTTGGTGCTTCCGGAACAGGTACACAAGAAGTAACGGTACTGATTGACCGCTTTGGGGGCGGCGTTTCCCAGGTCATTGGTACCGGGGGACGGGACTTAAGTGAAGCGGTGGGCGGTATAACCATGCTCGATGGGCTGGCTGCATTGGAACGGCATACTCCCACAAAAGTGATTGTCCTGATCTCCAAGCCGCCTGCTGCAGCGGTGGCAGCTGTAATTCTTGAGCAGGTGAAAAGCCTGACAAAGCCGGTAGTGATTTGTTTCATTGGGGGCGATGCGGCGCAGGTGAAAGCGGCGGGAGCCATTTTTGCACCAACGCTTGAAGAAACGGCCAGAGTTGCTGTTGCCATCAGTAAAGGGGAAGATATATCTCCCAGCTGCAATGAAGAAAGGCTGGCGGAACTGGCTCAAAGTAAAGCTGGCAAGATGGCACAGTCACAGCGTTATATAAGGGGGCTGTTTTGCGGTGGCACCCTGTGTGATGAGGCAATGCAAATCATAAAGGCAAATGGGCTGAGAACCTACTCAAATATCGCTAAACAGCGGGAGCAGCGGCTGGATGATCCGTATCACAGCCAGGGAAATTCCTGTATTGATTTAGGGGATGATTGTTTTACTGCCGGAAAACCGCACCCCATGATTGAGCCCTCGCTGCGCCTGGCGCGTTTGCTGCAAGAGGCCCGTGATCCTCAGACCGCTGTTCTTATTCTGGACTTTGTGCTTGGATATGGAGCACATCGTGATCCGGCAGGGGCTACTTTGCCGGCAATTCTGGAAGCAAAGCGGCTTGCACAGTACGACGGACGCCATTTGGAGATCATTGGGTATGTATGTGGGACTGAGCATGACCTGCAGGGGCGTATCAGTCAGGAGCAAAAACTCGCTGCTGCCGGCGTGACGCTGGCACCGAGCAATGCGCAGGCAGCCCGTTTGGCAGGAATGATTGCTAGACAGCGGGAGGAAAGAATATGAGCTCCTTAGATGCATTATTCAGCGACAAACTTGCGATTATTACTATTGGTGCCGAAACTTTTAAAGCTGACCTGGAGTCGCAGGGGGCAACCGTACTGCAACTGGACTGGAAGCCGCCTGCCGGTGGGAATAAAGAGCTCATGGCAGCACTCGATACATTATCAAATTGCGAAAAAATCGAAGAGGCTAATACCCGGGCGCTTGCAGCCATTATCAATTCCCGTCCTGTATTGGTTGATATCGAGACAGCAATTAACGTTATTCCCGGAATGACGCAAAACACCATATTACATGCCGGACCGCCGGTAGTGTGGGAAAATATGGCCGGTCCCATGAAGGGAGCCGTTATTGGAGCGCTCCTTTACGAGGGGATGGCGCAATCTGAGGAGGAAGCGGCGCAGCTGGCTGCTTCAGGCCAGATCTCTTTTGCACCCTGCCATGAGCACAATGCCGTAGGACCAATGGCCGGTATTTTATCGGCATCAATGCCGGTGCAGGTTATTGAAAATAAGACGCATGGCAATTTTGCCTATTGTACGTTAAATGAAGGCCTTGGCAAAGTATTACGCTATGGGGCCTACAGTAAAGAAGTTATTGACAGGCTGAAATGGATCGAAACAGAACTTGGACCGGTATTAAAAAAGGCTATTCAGCTTTCCGGGGGTATCGATATCCGCAGTCTGATCGCCCAGGCTATTCATATGGGCGATGAATGCCACAACCGCAACAAGGCGGGCACCAGTATGTTTATTCGAGCAATAATGCCTTATCTGTTGCGCACGGGTGCCGATCCGGAAGCTATTGTTCGGGTAGTTGAATTTATTAATTCCAATGACCATTTTTTCCTCAACTTGTCGATGCCTGCCTGTAAGGCGGCTTTAGATGCTGCACATGGCATTGAAAACAGTACGGTGGTTACAACAATGTGCCGTAATGGTGTGGAGTTTGGCATCAGAGTGAGCGGATGTCCCGGCAATACCTGGTTTACCGGGCCGGCCCAGATGATTGAAGGACTGTTGTTTCCTGGTTTTACCGCAGAAGATGCCAACCCGGATATCGGCGACAGTGCTATTACGGAAACCTGCGGCATCGGCGGTTTTGCCATGGGCGGTGCTCCTGCGATTGTACAGTTCGTTGGCGGTACTGTTGAAGATGCATTAGGCTATTCACAAAAAATGTACGAAATTACCTTAGAAGAAAATCAGAATTATTCGATTCCGAACCTAAATTTCCGCGGTACGGCAACGGGAATAGATGTGCGTAAGGTCATTGCCAGCGGTATTTTGCCTGTTATCAATACCGGTATGGCTCATAAAGAAGCTGGTATTGGCCAGGTAGGCGCCGGGGTTGTAAGACCGCCTGCCGAGTGTTTTGAAAAGGCCATACTGGCTTTGGCGGCAAGGCTTAAATAATGAAGAAATAATAAGGGGAGATGTTGATATGGTGAAAAATTGGGATAAAGTGAAAATGTATGATCTCACTCAAAAACTTAGTCATCTTACTCCACCCTGGCCTACGTATGAGCCGCTGCAAATTAAGTTTTTCAAACGTCTTAGCTCCAATGGTGCCAATGGGCAGGTTATTACCACATCGAACCATGTGGGAACTCATTTGGACGGATCGCTGCATTTTTGTACACATGGCCGTGATATCGCCAGCATCCCGCTGACCGATCTCATTGGGCCTGGCGTAGTTGTTGATTTGAGTGATATGGCAGAGGACTATGGGATCTATACTTCAAAGGACATTACCGACCGGGTAGAAGTTCGCAAAGGCGATATTCTCATTATCCATACCGGTTATGCGAAATACGGCTGGGATCAACCGGAAGGCGACGAAGTCCGCTACATGGTCAAACATCCCGGGCCTACCCGTGAATTTGCCAAATGGTGTTACGACATGGAATTGAAATGGATTGGCGTTGACTGCGGATCGGCCGACCATCCGATGAACACCAAAATCAGGGACTGGTGTCCCAGGCAGGCAGCAGAATGTGAAGCCTATTTCCAAAAGAAGTATGGTAAAAGTATCTCTGATATTTTCCCTGACGACCATTATCAATTGATGCATATTGATTTGTTCCCCCATGATATTATCCATGCTGAAAATGTAGGCGGTGAAATTACAAAAGTACTCAACAAACGGTTAATTGTCGGCTGTTACCCCTGGCGTTTTGAAGGCGGTGAATCTTCTATCTGCCGTATTGTTGCTTACGACGAGGAATAAAAGCAGAAAAGCTGTATGAACACTGAAAAAACGCTTAAAAACATTGGTTTTAAGCGTTTTTTCTTAAATAGCCCTAAGACAATACCATAAGGGGGTATGAGGCGTGTTAAGCAGGTTTGATTATTTTCGACCGCAGGTTCTGGAAGATGCGCTCACTTTTCTGCAGGAAAACACCAACACTAAAATACTTGCCGGCGGTACTGATTTAATGGTCATGCTTAGAAGAAATGCGGTAATGGCTGAACATATTTTGGATATTAAGTCTATACCGGAGACGAAGCGATTAGAGTATACACCAGGAGGCGGACTTTACATTGGTGCCTCTATAACGGTTAATGAAGTAGCGCAAGCTGATTTTATTCAGCAAAAGTATATTGCGTTGATACAGGGTGCTAATTCGTTAGCCTCGTATCAACTGCGCAATCGGGCCACGCTGGCAGGCAACATCTGCAATGCCTCCCCCGGTGCTGATTTGGCCGCACCGCTTCTGGTATATGAGGCCATCGTTCACATTGCCAGCAGCCGGGGAACCCGTCAAGTGGCATGCGAGGAATTCTTTACCGGTGTAAAAAAGACTGTTCTGCAAGAGGATGAAATGGTGATCGGGATCTCGCTGCCTGATGTTGCAGATACTGAGGATTGCAGCATATTCCTGAAACAGGCCCGGATTAAGGGGCATGATTTAGGAATTGCCGCAGTAGCGATACGCCGGACCCCTGATAACGGATACCGGATAGCGATGACAGCTGTTGCTCCAACTCCGATTCGTCTGAAAGCGCTTGAGGCGATGCTTACTGCCAAGCCATTAACGGCTGAGCTTGCCGGACAGGCGGGAAGCGAGGCCGGTAAGCTTATTAACCCTATTTCCGATGTCCGTGCTTCTGCCCAATACCGGCTGCATATCTCCGGGATTCTGGTCAAACGGGCGCTGACCGAACTGCTTGTTATGGGGAGGAATGAAAATGTGCCAAGTACATCAGGCAAAAGATAATTGTTTTGCTTATGTTGACTCAGGCTTACCGAGAATGCCCTTGGCCTGTGTCGTAAATGGCGAGGCTGTAAGAGCAATGATCGATCCAACCATGACGCTGCTGGCTTTTTTACGGAAAGAGTTAAGCCTGTTTGGAACAAAGGAAGGCTGCGGTGAAGGGGAGTGCGGCGCTTGTACCATTATTATGAATGGTGTTACGGTAAATTCGTGCCTTGTTCTCGCTCTGGAGGCGCAGGGAGCGGCAATTACAACAGTAGAAGGCTTAAGTATAGACGGCAAGCTCTCTATTTTACAGCAAGAATTCATTAACCATGATGCGCTGCAATGTGGTTTCTGCACGCCGGGGATGTTAATGTCTGCCCGGGCGCTGCTGGACCGGAACCCCGATCCTTGCGAGACGGAAATAAAAGAAGCGATTGCCGGCAACTTCTGCCGTTGTACGGGTTATAAGCCGATTATTGCCGCTATTGCATCAGCAGCAAGACTGGAAAAAGGGGGATGCGGCCGTGAGTGATAAGCAGTACCGTCATGTCAGCAAATCCAGCTTGCGCATAGAAGCACACGAAAAAGTAAGTGGCCGGGCATCCTATACGTTTGATATGGAAATGCCGGGAATGGTATATGCGAAATGCCTGCATTCTCCACACGCCCATGCTGAAATCGTTTCAATCGATACCGTTGCTGCCAAGGCCCTGCCAGGAGTTAAGGCCGTGCTTACCGGTGAAGATATTCCGTATTTAGTTGGTTTGTATATGATTGATAAACGGGTGCTGGCCCGTGGCAAAGTCAGATATCAGGGAGAGGCGGTTGCAGCAGTGGCCGCTGTTGATGAAGCGACCGCCGAGAGGGCGCTCACCCTTATCAAAGTGGAATATAAGCAGCTGCCGCTGGTTAGTACCATTGACGAAGCCCTGGCAGCCCAAGTTTTAGTCCACGAAGATATAAATCAATTGGAATACCTCAAAGGCGTCTTTTTTCCACAGCCTGATTCAAATATTGCCAGCTGGAATAAAGCATGTAAGGGGGATATCATCAAAGGATTTGCCGAAGCTGATGTAATTGTAGAAAATGAACTGACCTTACCGGCAGTTGCTCACGTTCCCTTGGAAACGCATGTGGCGGTTGCACAGGCTGATCCCTGCTCTAACCAGGTGAAAATTTGGTCGTCCACGCAATCGCCGTTTGGCGTTCGCAAGCTATTAGCTAAGGCTTTGGGTATTACCACAGGCGACATCCAAGTCATTGCTCCTTATGTAGGCGGAGGCTTCGGCGGTAAAGCCGGGATTCACCTTGAGCCGCTGGCCGTTGTACTCTCACGGGCCTGCAAGGGGCGGCCGGTTAAAATTACCGCTTCCCGGGAAGAAGAATTCAATCAGCTGCCTTGCCGTGCCGGCATGCGCGGACGGGTTAAAACAGGGGTCAAAAGAGACGGGATGATTACGGCTGTGGAAATTTATTATGACTGGGACAGTGGTGCTTATGCCGACTATGGGGTAAATGTAGGAAAAGCAGCTACTTATTCAGGAGCAGGCCCCTATGAGATCCCTAACCTGGAATTACATTCGCGCACCCTGTATACGAATAAAGTATTCAGTACTGCCTACCGGGGCTTTGGCCACTTGGAAACGCACTGGATTATTGAACGGCAAATGGATATGATTGCAGCAAAGCTGGGAATGGACCCTTATGTCTTTCGCATGAAAAATATCTTACGTGAAGGATCGGTAACCATTAGCGGAGAGTCCATCCATGCAAATTCAGGGCGGCCTGATCAGTGCCTGGAGGCAGTTGCCAGAGAAATCGGCTGGGGCGGTTATCAGTCCAGCGAAGCAAGACGGGCTGCGCTTAAAACAGGCAAAGCACGCGGCAAAGGGCTGGCTTGTTTACAAAAAGCTCCGGCTATGCCTCCCAATACCTCCACTACTGCGATTATGCAGATGGATGATGATGGTTTTGTCCGTTTAATGATCGGGGTCGTGGATATGGGTCAGGGAGCAAATACTATTATGGCGCAGATTGCTGCCGAAGTATTGGATATGCCGCTGGAAAAAGTCAAAGTGGTTTGGGAAACGGATACGGACCGCCATCCTTACGACTGGTCCACGGTTGCTTCCAAATATACATTTATGGGTGGCAATGCGGTCAAGCGCTGTGCGCAGAATATGATCACCCAGATGAAAGAAACAGCGGCTCAGATTCTGCGCTGTGCCGTAGAGGATCTCGTACATGGTAACGAATACATTTACCATGCCCAGCATACGCACAGGCGAATTGCTTATAAGGCAATAGCCTTAGGCTATGCTTATGAAAATGGTAATGGTATAGGTGGACCGCTGGTTGCCCGTGGTACGTATATGGCAGATGGACTGACGTTTCTTGATCCGGTGACAGGTCAGGGACTTCCGGCCCTGGACTGGACTTTTGGCGCTCATGGTGTAGAGGTTGAGGTTGATGTGGAGACGGGGGAAGTTACTGTTCTGAAAATAGCTTCCGCTTTTGATGTCGGGCAGGTTATCAATAAGCAGCTAATTGAGGGGCAGATCATCGGCGGCATTTTACAAGGGATTGGTTCCGCTTTAATCGAAGGGTTTAAATTTGATGCTAGCGGACGTTTGCTAAATCCTTCGTTTACGGATAACAAAATCCCAACAGCGAAAGATATTCCCTTGGAGCTTGTACCTATCACGATAGAAAATCCACAGCTCGATGGACCCTTTGGGGCTCGTGGGGTCGGCGAGCATCCGATGATTTCCGTTCCCTCGGCTATTGCCAATGCTCTTTATGATGCTTTAGGCATCCAGTTCTATGATCTGCCGCTGTCACCGGAGAAAGTCGCACTCGCTATTGTGCATACTGCGGAACAATAAAGCACAGTTCTTGTCGAATAAAAATTAATAATTCAAAATCCCCAAGAGAATAGCTCTTGGGGATTTTTTCTTAGAACAAATGATCGAGTATTAGCTGGCAAGCTGTAAATAATCCGCCTGCCCAAAGCGCTTTCTGGAGGCGCTGCTCTTTCGTCAGGTCTTTTCTGAGATGCGGCAGCAAGAAATACAGAAATGCTGCAAACAAGAGAAAAATAAGTATATAGTTGCCGATGAATTTCAAAATTGCTCCTCCAAGCTCGTTACTGTCAGTATTTAAATACGATTAATCCCAGATTCCCTTGTCGCCTACCTGCGCTTCAGCCTGGTAACGCTGTAGGAATGACGTGTACTTGCCATTATAAGACTCAGGCTTGAGACGTCCGTACCCTTGCAGCAGCAACTGCGCGTTGAACAGCTTGCTGCGCAAATCCTCATCGGTATCGGCCGTTGGCTGATTCAGCCATACATAGGCTAACAGCTGATTGTCTTTATCCCGTCTCTGGATATCAAATTGCAGATAAACAGTGCGGCCTTCTAATTGCTCGCGTATAAATTTTTCCGCTTTCAGGGCGTTAGCCTTTATCTGCTTGTTGGGACTGGTTTTATCCGGCAGATCAACTGCGATCAGCCGCACCGTTTCCGCATTGTCATTCCAGTAGACTTGCAGGGTGCCCCCGTCAGCAACACGAACTACATAAGCAGAGGTCGTTACCGGTGAAGCGCAGACAAGTGGCAGCATCCCCAGCAGTATAGTCAGGGAAAGCGTGGCAATGATCGATACACGAAATAGACGGTTCATCGAATTCCTCCTTTTTGGTTCTGCCGTTCAAACTGGCAAATCACGTCAATTTCTTCTAAGCTTATTTTGCCTTATTACAGACAAAATGTCCAAAAAAAATTAAAGCAAGGTTTTCTTTGCCCGATACAAAAAAGGGTGCCACAAAACGCTTTTAAAAAGCATTTTGCGGCACCAGGCCTGTTAAATGTCTTTATTTGCATTTTCGATAACAAAGACGTCAAGAAGTTCCATTAAGTCCCTGGGAAAAGAGAGATGATGTTTCTCGCCTACACTATTTAAGGCGACAGTCAGTGATGCTTTAAACTCGGGGGTAAGTATTACCGGGTCGTTGGAAACGATAGCACTAAGATTAGTATACAGAAATACTTCCAGCTGGTCACGGATATCAGGACGTATGCCTAGCGGTTGCCGATTCAGCTTATTCATACAGGCACCCCTAACGACTTTGTTTATCCAGTATATGCGGCTGGGTGGGTGGTGTTACCTTGTTAACAGTATTCATCTAAGGCTGATACTGTTAGCTGCCTGGATAACTTTCGGGCTTTTCCAGATAAATTGTTTGGGCCGGATACGCGAACTTAATATTGCGTTCTTCCAAGGCTTCTTTCAGTTTTAAGTTGATTTCCTGTTGGATGTTCATATATAAGGTATAATCGCTGCCCAAAACATAGTAAACTACATCAAACTGCAGCGCCGATTCACCTAAGGCGCTGAAATGAGCCCTGTCAAATCTGGTTTCAGCAATACTTTCAATGATCTGTTTTACGATTAGCGGGATTTCCCGCAGCTGTTGACTGGAAGTCTGATAATGAATCCGGAACTTGAATACGATCCTGCGTGTTTCCATCCGTTTTAAATTTTGAATGCGCGAGTTTGTCAGATCGGAATTGGAAAAAATCAGCTGTTCGCCGCCCAGGCTGCGGATGCGGGTGGTTTTAATACCGATGTGCTCAATTGTGCCCATATGACCGTCAATTGTAATAAAATCGCCTAATTCAAAGGGACGGTCAAACACAATGGCAACGTAACTGAATAAATCCCTGAGCATGGCCTGAGCGGCAAGCGCTACGGCAATACCGCCAATTCCCAGACCGGCAATAACGGTCGAAATTTGAAAACCCAGATTATCCAATAAAAAGACCAGGCCAATACCCCAGAGCGCTATCCGCAGAAAAGGAATGATTGCCTTAATGATGTGCTCTCTGTCATTGAGATCCTTTGATTTTATGGAAAACAGCAGGGTATATTCGACCATTGTGATAATAAACCGGATACCGGCAATTGTTACAATGATAATGCCGATTATATCAATGGAACGGTTTAGTAAGGCAGGCAGTGTCAGACTGCGGACGGCTACATAGAATGAGCCGAAATACAAGGCGGGCAGAAGCGTCTTTTCCAGGGTTTGAAACAAATAGATATCCAATTTGCTTGTTGCGGTTTCAGCCCATATTTTAAGGCGGTTTAAAACGGCGTGATCAAACAGTTTTACGGTAAAAACAGCAATCGTAAAAACAAGTAAAGCAGTCAGATAGCTGTAGACGCTGTTTTGGAAAAATAGTTGATTCAGCATTGCTTGCAGCATTATCAGGCTCCTTTCGGTATTGTTATGGTGTTTATTCGCCAAAATATCTTATAGAACCTGCCTGCCTTGCGCTCGGGCAGGAAATGGACCGCAATACGTATAAGCGATATGTGGTATACTGAAAGAAAATAAATAGTGTTACTAAAATGATTACGGATTTTTATAAAGTTTTTATAAATGCTTTATTGGCGGTTTAAATTCTGTGATTATAATGACCTTAAATCGAGTAGGAGGTTGTTATAATGAACAAAATGAAAATACTCTATGATGTGGTAAAAGCTTTCAAGAACAAAGAAGTGATCAGCGGTGTGTTCACTGCAGATGTGAAAAAAGATGAAACAAGCATTTTTACGATGACTAGCCAGTTTGCCAAGAATGTGCTGACCGGTCAGCGAAAGGCTACAATAAACACACAGCTGGACTATGACGGAAAAACGCTGCATTCCGTCGGGGATGCCAAATTTGGCGGCCATGAGGGACACGGTTTTCATCATGGGATGGGTCATCGGATGGGTCATGGAATGGGCGGCAGAGGCTGCACGATGCGCGAAAAATTCGGCAGACTGACGTTTATGCTGGGGGTATTAAACGCGCTGGAAGTGACGGAGGATCAAGACAATACCCTTGTGTTAACGCTTAATTCGGTCAACCTGCCTGATGAAGCAAAAGCAATCGTGCAGGAAAGATTGAGACACGGCGGCTGCCGGCATTCCGGGCATGGCTTTATCCATGAATTCAGCGGACTAACAGAACTTGACTTTACCTTGTCAGTAGTTATCGATGAAAGCTGCAATATCAAAAAGGCAGCAGGTTCTGTGAGCGGCATCCGGAAGGACGACCAGCAAGGTCATACACTTAGAGGCAGTGTTGAAGTGATTTTTGATGATAAAGAGCAGGAACAGCAATGCTGCTAAAGCGGTATATAATTCTTGAGGACCGGTGCACTTCCTGCCAGCACTGTATCACTGCGTGTCCGGTGGGAGCGATAACATTGTCGGCACAAGGCAAACCGGAAATCCAAATCGCTAAATGCCGGCGCTGCGGTGCCTGCAAAAAAGCCTGCCAGCACCGGGCTGTTACTACCCGTGTAAAACTGCGGTTTTAATACGGCAATTGGGCGCAAAGACAATTTGCGCCCAATTTGCCATATCGTACAGCAAAGAATTAAGGATGACAGGTGAGGAGTATGTTCAGACATCCAAAGCACCCCAAAGTTAACCGCCATACCGCCGGACCAGAGCAGCGCAGCTTTCATGGCAGGTGGCACCACCGTCATGAAATGCGCCATAGACACTTTATGCACCACTATAAATATTTCCGTTTTTTCCGGCCAGTCGGTCTGGCGTTTTCTCTGTTAATCCTTTACTTAATGTTTAGCTGGATAGGGATAAAAGAGACGGGAGTTATTGTAGGGGCTTTGATTATTGCGAAAGAAATAGCGCAGTTTTTCTTCCTCCTACGCCTGGAGAAACGGATATTTAAACCGATGGAAAAAATTAAGCATGGCCTGGATGAAGTGGCAACAGGCAATTACAATGTTAAAGTGGAATATTGTCAGCCCAATGATCTGGAATTGCTAATCTATGCGTTTAATGACATGACGGAGAAACTGTACGAAGGGGAAAAATTGCAATCTGCTTATGAAGAGAACCGCAAGGCACTGATCGCAAATATTTCGCATGATCTCAAAACTCCGGTGACCGCAATCCAGGGGTACATTGAAGCGCTGCTGGAGGGCAATGTTGCGGACGAAAGCAAGACCAAATACTTCAAAACGATCTATAATAACGCAACATACTTAAACAAGCTGATTGATGATCTTTTCTTATTTTCCAAATTGGATATGCAAAAGCTTGGTCTCCAGTATGAGCGAGTATCAATTGGCAAATTTATGGGCGACCTGATGGAAGAGTTTCAATTCAATTTTTCAGAAGAGAATATCCAGCTTCACTACCTGGATACGCTGAGTGAGGACGTGGCGGTTAAGCTGGACGGCAAGAGAATGCAGCAAGCCTTTACTAATATCCTGACCAATGCTGTTCAGCATGGCCCGGAGAGCGGTTTAGTGCTGCACGTGAGGCTTTACCGGCAGGAAAACCTGATCGGCATTGACATACAGGACAATGGACCAGGAATACCGGAAGACAAGCTGGCGTATATTTTTGACCGTTTTTACCGCATTGAGACGGAACGGCCCAAAAACATTGCTGGTACAGGTCTGGGTCTGGCCATTGCCAAGGAACTTGTTGAAGCTCATGGCGGCACTATTCGGGCTGTAAGTCCCGGATGCCAGGGTACCTGCTTTACCATTCTGCTGCCTGTTTATGATCAAGCTGCCGAGGAGGAACGCTGCGAGTGAAACAGATTCTGATTATCGAAGACGACTGTGATATTGCCGAACTTGAACGGGATTACCTGCAACTGAACGGATATAAAGTAGAAATTGTCCACGATGGCCTGGCTGGCTTAAAAAAGGCATTAACAGGCAGTTATGATGTTGTGGTGGTTGATCTCATGCTGCCTCACAAGAATGGCTATGAGATTATTAAAGAATTGCGCAAGACCCAGGAAATACCCATTATCGTTGTTTCGGCAAAAAATGAAGATATTGATAAAATCAGAGGCTTAGACTTTGGGGCTGATGATTATCTTACCAAGCCTTTTAGTCCGGCTGAGCTGACAGCCCGTATCAAAGCACATATTAAGCGCTACGAGAGACTTAGAGGGCATATGACCAGTTACGAAGTCATTCAATACAAGGGGCTTGAAATTGATACGGCCTCTCATAAAGTCTTTGTTGATACGAGAGAAGTACAGCTGACGACAAAAGAATATGAGCTGCTGCTATTTTTGGCTTCTAACCCGAATATTGTTTTCAGCAAGGAACGTATTTTTGATACCATCTGGAACGAGGAATATTGTGGTGACACAGCAACAGTAGCGGTTCACATTCAAAAAATTCGCCGGAAGATTGAGAAGAACCCGGCAAATCCCGAATATATCGAGACTCTTTGGGGAGCAGGCTACCGGTTTAATCCGGTGTAGCTCCTTTTTTTATATCACGGGGACGGTTCCATTGATGCATTGCCAATCTCTAGGTATACATATTTTGGCTGCTTCCTGGTTAAATAAATACCATCAGTGCTTTTATACGGTGACTAGACGCCTAGCAAATGTACTACTAAAGAGTCCGTCATATGGTGGCAAGGAAAACAGTTCCCACAACAGATCAGATTTGTTATAATAATGAAAATCATGCCCCAATTTGAAAGTTGAGTGATCTGATGCGGTTTTTACATAGAATAACGTTATTACTCAGTGGATTAGTTATTATCAGCAGTATCATACAATTCGTTGTTTTTGATCGGTTTTTTCTTACCACTACAGACTCGCTATTATTAACAACGAATGAAAAAGCAGCGATGAATGTAGCTGAGCAGCTATTGGGTTACTTTCATAACACGGCCGACTCTTTGAAGACTGTTGCAGCTAATCGCCGCATAAGACAGGATCAGGAACTGCTTGATGAAGTGAACAGGCTTATCCCTGCTATTGATATGCTCATGGTTCTGGACAAAAGTGGAACAATTTCTTTGGTCAGCGGCAATACAAATGATATTACTGTGTTCAATTTATCAGATAGGGATTATTTTCAGCGGGCAATCAAAGGGGAAACCTATATCAGCGGCGTTTTTACGAGTCCCTGGGGCCGGAAGGTTATTGCAATTGCTACCCCTATTTGGGAAAATGGTAAGATTTCCGGGGTAGTTGTTGGTGTGTGCCGACTTCATGGCCCAAGTTTAACGTCGCTGTTTGACAATAAGACTTTTGGCCGGGGTGGATTTATTACGATACTGGATAATGAAGGTATTGTCGTTTATCATACCGATAAGGAGCGTATCGGGAAAAAGGGAGCAATTGCTGAGCTTGTGGAAGGTGTGTCGGGAGCAAAAATAGGGAAAAACTATACCGGTATGGACCAGTATATTGGCTATAGTAAGGTTTCCGAATTAAACTGGACAGTTAGTGTTATTACACCGACAGCTGAAATTGCCAAAACCCGCAGGATTATCATATTGGAAATGCTGGCTGTGTCTATATTTGCTATCCTAACCATCATTGGCATCGGGACATATACCGTTCGCCGCTATACAAAGCCATTGGCTATGCTTTTAGAAGGGTTCAGTTCGATTAAAAAAGGCAGTTATAAACAAATTCCGTCCGAGGGTTATGCAGCGGAATTCGACATGATGATTCAAGTGTATAATGATACTGTTAAAAGGCTGGAAGAGGTCCATACGACATTAGAGGGAGCTGCCGGTTTAGATGAATTGACAAAAGTATATAATCGCAGGTCTTTTGAAAAAATGGTAAATACGATTGAAACTGAAATTCAAAACCATATGCTGCAGCATGTGGGGATTATGATCATGGATATCGATTACTTTAAGCAAATCAATGATTCCCAAGGTCATTTATGCGGAGATGAAGTATTAAGAAAAATTGCTGCAATCATAGTGTCGGTCGTAGGAGCCAGAGCCGTATTTCGCTTCGGGGGTGATGAATTTGCCGTCATCACGCGAAACAGTACAGATGCTGAGGTTGCTGATATGGCAGAAGAAATCCGCTCGCGGTGTGAAAAATCGTTGAATGGATATACGGTAAGTATAGGTATGGCGGTCTATCCCGGCAACACCGATTCAGTCAATGAGTTACTGCATTTAGCGGATAAGGCACTGTATACCAGCAAAGAATTTAGAAATAAGGTAACCGCATATAAAGGGAAACAGTAGGCAAAAGGAATTGACAAAAACACTGTTTCCTGGTAACTTTATCCATAAGGGAATGAACGTTCATTCCGGTTACTAGAATTTTATAGGGAGACAGTAATGGACGAAAAATTACCGGATAAAAAAGCTGCCGCTCTTCAGGCGGCGCTGAAGCTGATAGCCGAACAAGGCTTTCATGGCACACCCATGTCGCAAATCGCCCAACAGGCAAATGTAGGTGTGGGAACAATTTATCGCTATTTCGCCAGCAAAGAAGAATTGATTAATGAGCTGTATATTCATGTAAAATCACGGCTTGCCCGGCACACGCTTCGCCATTATACGGAGAGTTTGCCTGTGCATGAAAGCTTTATCCTGCTGCTGCGCAATATAATCGCTTACTTTCGTGACAACCCGCAGGAACTTTATTTTATGGAGCAGTATGCCAATTCGCCGCTAATTACCGCAGCAACACACGCAGAGGGATTACGCATGTTTGCACCGGTCAATACTATGTTTATCAGAGCCAGGGAAGAGGGCCTGCTTAAGGAGCTGCCTTTGGAAATGCTGAGTACGCTTGCCTATGGGGCAACGATTTCTCTGGTGAAGCTTTGTCTGTCAGGTAAAGCAGAATTAGCGGATGCTGCACTTGATGCCGGTGTAGATGCCATATGGGATGCGGTCAAGAAATAGTTTGGACTAAAAAGTAGGAAAGTACGAGAATGAGGGAGGAATTCACATGTTGTACAGAAAGTTTGGTAAGACGAATGAAATGGTATCTGTTTTAGGATTTGGCTGTATGCGGCTGCCGGTTATCGGTGGCGATCCGACCCAGATCGACGAAGCTCAGGCCGTGAAAATGGTCCGCTATGCAATTGACAATGGGGTAAATTATGTAGATACTGCTTATCCCTATCACGGCACCGGTTTTACTCACGGCGGAGCAAGTGAGCCATTTGTCGGCAAGGCACTGCAAGACGGTTACCGGGAAAAAGTGAAGCTGGCTACGAAGCTTCCCAGCTGGCTGATTAAAACACGAGCGGATATGGATCGCTATTTAAATGAGCAGCTGGAGCGGCTGCAAACCGATCATATTGATTTTTACTTGGTCCATTCTTTAAATTCTGGTGTTTGGCCGAAATTGAAGGAAGCTGGTATTAGCGAATTTTTAAATACAGCGCTCAAAGACGGAAGAATTAAATATGCCGGTTTTTCTTTTCATGATCAAAAAGAGTTGTTTAAGGAAATTGTCGATTATTATGACTGGTCTTTCTGCCAGATTCAGTATAACTATTTGGACGAAGACTACCAGGCCGGCAAAGAAGGCTTAGAATATGCAGCGAAGAAGAATTTAGGGATTGTCATTATGGAACCGTTACGAGGGGGGAACATTGTAAATCTGCCGCAAGCAGCAAAAGCAGTAATTGACCGGGCTGACAAGAAAAAGTCACCGGCCGAATGGGGGTTGCGCTGGGTCTGGAATCATCCGGAAGTATCAGTTGTATTAAGTGGTATGTCGGCAATGGAACAGGTTGTTGAAAATATCAAAGTGGCGCAAGATGCTCAGCCCAATTCGTTCACTGCTCAGGAAACGGCAATTATTGACGAAGTGAAGCAAATCTTTACGGAAAGAATCAGAGTGAATTGTACGGCTTGTTCGTATTGCATGCCCTGTCCGGCAGGCATTAATATTCCCGGCTGTTTTGCAACCTATAATGACCATTGGGTCTTTGACGAAACTCCTGCAGCGAAGCAGCGGTATGGAATTATAACCAAAATGGCATCGCCTGCTTCCGCCTGTATCGAGTGTGGGAAATGTGAAAGTCACTGCCCACAGGGGATTGGCATTCGCAATGAGCTGAAGCAGGTAAAAGAGTTATTTGAGCAGCAGAATTAAATCGTAATATTTCGTAAGACAAACAGCCTGGTTTGACCGTATAATGAGTTTAGAGTGCGGTCTGCGCAGGAGGACAAGGCTAATGAAAACGGTGTTTTTTTATCAAACCTGTATTGGGAAGCTAGCTATCGCTGAAGATGGGCAGGCAGTTACGAATCTGTATTTTGATGAGGGGGCTATTCCGCACGAAGCGATATACGAAGAAACCGGACTGCTCTGTGAGGCAGGCCGGCAATTACAGGAATATCTTGCAGGAAGCCGCCAGGCGTTCGATCTTCCGCTGGCACCTGAAGGAACAGTATTTATGCAGCGGGTATGGGAAGCTTTGCTGACGATCCCTTATGGCGAAACGCGAACCTACCGGGAAATCGCTGAAGCTATCGGCAGTCCAACTGCCGCCAGGGCAGTAGGGCATGCTAACAGCAAAAATCCCCTGTCCCTATTCATACCCTGCCACCGGGTAATTGGAGCCCGGGGAGAGCTTACCGGTTACCTGGGGGGGTTAGATAGGAAACAATTTTTGCTTGAGCTGGAAAAACGGATAAAAAGCTAAGTTGGAAGTAGGGACGACGCTAGTGGCGATATTTCAGTATGGACAAAAAGAGCTCGACTATTTAAAAAAGAAGGACAAAAAACTGGGCGAAGCAATTAAGCGTATCGGGTTTATTGAGCGCGAAGTTATTCCTGACTTATTTACTGCCCTGGTAAATAGCATTGTGGCGCAGCAGATTTCCATGAAGGCCGTAGATACCATTTGGGGGCGCATGCAGGAGCGTTTTGGTGAAATAACGGCTGAAAACATGGCCGAGCAGGCGGTTGAGGATGTGCAGCAGTGCGGCATGACCATGAAGAAGGCTGTCTGGATAAAAAACATTGCTAAAGCGGTGTCGCAGGGGGAGCTTAACCTGAATGAGCTTTCGCAGCTGTCTGATGAGGAAGTCTGCAGGCGCCTTTGTTCACTAAATGGGATTGGCTTGTGGACTGCCGAGATGTTAATGACCTTTTCTTTACAGCGAAAAGACGTGGTAAGCTGGGGAGACCTTGCTATCCGGCGGGGAATGATGCGGTTGTATCATCATAAGAAGCTGGATAAGGCGAAATTTGAAAGATATAAAAAGCGCTATTCCCCTTATGGCACAATTGCTTCCTTGTATCTTTGGCGCCTATCAGCAGAGTAAGTTCAGGAGATGCCTGGTATATCGAAAGATAGCATACCGGGTATTTTTTTGTATTCTATGCTCAAGCAATATCAGAAACAGGATTTTAACCATATACGGGGAATGATTATTTATTAGATAATTCTGTTTCTTATTTTGCTGCGGGGAGTGAGTATACGCATGAGTGCCAATGATGATGATAAAGCAAGAGCATGGAAAAAATTCATTGACTGCGGAGAAATTGAAGCAGACTGCGTAAGCAGTGCTGTATCTCAGTCCTGGCAGTATTGTATGGAGCACAAGATTGATTATCGGGAAGGGAAAGGCTGTATTGACATTGATCAAACCGTCTTACAGGCTTTTCTGGAGCAAAATGAAGCCATTATCCGGATCGCCAAGCCGTTTATGCAGAATCTGTATCAGTTTTTTCGCAATTCTGGTTTTATTGTTGTTTTAGCTGATACTAAGGGGTATATACTGGAAAACTTCGGTGATGATACATGCCTAAAAAATGCACACTATCTTAACTTTGTTCCGGGTGCAAACTGGAGTGAACTTCAGGTAGGTACAAATGCTATTGGATTGGTCCTTTCCGGCAAAATCCCGGTACAAATTACCGGATGTGAGCATTACTGCATGGAGCATCATCGCTGGACTTGTGCGGCAGCGCCAATTTTTGACGAGCAGGGCAAAATGATTGCTGTTTTGGATATTTCCGGTCCTTGCTGCGCTGCCTATCCTCATACGCTGGGAATGGTAGTGGCGGCAGCGGAGGCAATTGCCATGCAGCTAAAGATACAACGACAGCACCGTGAGGCACTGCTTGCTCATAAACGCATGAATGGTGTTTTTCATGCTATGTCCGAGGGGATTATTATTGTTGATAAAGAAGGGGTAATCGTAACTACCAATAATACGACTCAGAAACTGTTTAAAACGTCTTCGACGGTAATGGGGCAGTCGGTGGAGGCAGCTTACAGCATGCTGGCACCGCTCACCCGAAACGTACTGAATAAGCAGGTAGGCTGCTTTGAACAAAAAATGCTGATACCTTCAAAAAATGGTGTAAAGCATTGCCTGGTATCAGGGGAAGCCATTATGGATGAAAATGGGATTCACGGTGCAATCATCATAATTAAACCATTGCAGCAAACTGTTCAAACCGGTTATCAGGCTAGTTTTCAGTTTAGTGATATTATCGGTCGAAGCCCGGCTATATCGGAAACTATCCGGTTGGCGAAACTGGCGGCTGCAAGTACCTCGAGCATTTTGCTGCAAGGGGAAAGCGGTACCGGGAAGGAAATGTTTGCTCAGGCGATTCACCGGCACAGCTCTCGCGGAAGCGGTCCCTTTGTTGCCGTTAATTGCGGTGCTATTCCGCGCGAATTAATAGGAAGTGAATTGTTTGGGTATGCAGAGGGTGCCTTTACTGGTGCCAAGCGGGGGGGACAGCCAGGAAAATTTGAGTTAGCTGCCGGAGGGACACTTTTCCTGGATGAAATTGGCGATATGCCGGTAGAACAGCAGGTAACATTGCTGCGGGTATTGCAGGAGAAAAAGCTTAGCAGAATCGGGAGTGAAAACATAGTCGCAATTGATGTGCGCATTATTTGTGCTACCAATAAAGATCTTCTGCAGGCGGTAGAACAAGGAACCTTTCGCCGTGATTTATATTACCGCTTAAATGTTATTTCTTTAGCGATTCCTCCGCTCCGTGAGCGAGGTGAAGACAGTGTTTTACTTTTCAGGCATTTCGTCGAATTGGCCGGACAAGAAAACAGCAGGAGCTATACGGTAGATACAGCCGTACTGGACTGCTTACGCAATTATAGCTGGCCGGGAAATGTGCGGGAATTATATAATGTGGTTGAGCGTGCCGTACATTTAAATGATGATGGCAGTATTACCCTGCTGCAGCTGCCGGCTGAAATATTACGTCCTGATATTCGCATACAGGCTTTGTCGGTTTCTCCCCTGACAGGACGCAGTTTATTTAAAGAAAAAAAACAACGGCAGATAGCTCAACAGGAATGTGCGGAGGTATTGGCATTATTGGCTCAGTATGGCGGAAATATCAGCCAGGTGGCAAAGCATATGGGGATAGCACGGACTACACTTTATCGCAAAATGCGTCTGTATTCACTTGAAGATCAATCATAAAGTGTAGTATCAATGTAGTGTAGTTGTAGCGACACACTGCACCAGTGCAATAGTATCAATACAATCTATTAAGATCGCAGCCCGTAAAGCTGGCAGCAGGAAACACCGGATAAAGAACCGGTGTTTTTTTTTGCCTGTTATTGCGGCAGATTTTTGGGTAAAAACGAACGGATAAGTGCATTTTACTGAAAAATTAAAAAAATATTTGGATAGTAGCTTAAAATTACGAAAGTTGGTATACCGATTGCTATATGTAAGGATAAGCAATTCATTAAGTTAAGAAATAGGAGGTGGAGGAAATGTAAAGCAGGTTGATAGGAAGCAGTTGGCAGACTGTTTTCATAAACTGTTTTTATGTAATAGCCGGAGAAGAGCTAGAAACTAATAAATATGGGGGAGACAAGATGAAAACTAACAAGGATGAGCTGTTGGCATTTTACAAAACCATGTTAACCATTCGTTACTTTGAAAATAAAGCGGTCGATCTATTCAGTGCCGGCAAGCTGCCCGGCTTTGTCCATCTGTATATTGGCGAGGAAGCTGTAGCTACCGGAGTGTGTGCCACATTAACCGCTAGAGATTACATTACCAGCACCCATCGCGGGCATGGGCATCTGATTGCAAAAGGTGGGAAAGTAGACTTGATGATGGCTGAGTTGTTTGCCAGAGCGACTGGATATTGCAAAGGCAAAGGCGGTTCCATGCATATTGCTGATATTGATTTAGGTATCCTTGGGGCTAACGGCATTGTGGGAGCCGGTCAGCCTATCTCTGTAGGGGCTGCCTTTGCCTGCAAGTATAAAAAGACAAATGATGTAGCTGTATGCTTTTTTGGTGATGCCGCTTCCAACCGGGGAACCTTCCATGAAGCGCTCAATCTGGCTGCTGTTTGGAAATTGCCGGTAGTATTTGTTTGTGAAAATAATAGCTTTGGCATCTCGAATCATCAAAAAAATCATATGAACGTCGGCGATGTGTCCGACAGGGCGGCGGCTTATGGAATACCTGGAATGTCAACTGACGGCAACGATGTAGTCGCTGTTTATGAAACCGCGCTGGCAGCAGTGGAACGGGCTCGCAAGGGAGACGGCCCCAGTCTGATTGAGTATAAAACGTGGCGTCATCGCGGCCATTTTGAAGGTGATCCGGGAGCTTATAAAGATCCGGCCGAACAGGAAAAATGGCTGGATAATGATCCGATTGTTAAGCTTTCACAAAAAATTATTGCGCTAAAGCTGGCTACTGCAGCAGAATTGACCCAAATTGAGCGCCAGGTAGAACAGCAAATTAATGAGGCTGTTGCTTTTGCTGAAAGTAGTCCCGAACCTGATATCCGGGACGTCCTGACTGATGTTTATGCCTAATTAAACTTGATACGAAAGGGTGAAGATCATGAAGATGACATATGCTGAAGCAATTCGGGATGGGTTAAGAGTAGCAATGAATCAAGATGGAAATGTATACCTGGCAGGGCAGGATGTTGGCCCTTTTGGCGGCTGCTTCGGGGTTACGACAGGCTTGTTTGGGGAATTTCCCGGCCGGGTGCTGGATACGCCCATTAGCGAAACTGCCATTGTCGGACACGCTGTCGGTGCGGCGGCAGCAGGCCTGCGACCGGTTGTAGAGATTATGTTTATTGATTTTATGGGTGTCTGCATGGATGAGCTTTTCAATCAGGCTGCAAAGATGCGTTATATGTTTGGCGGAAAGGCCAAGGTTCCAATGGTAGTACGAACACCATGCGGAGGTGGGATGACAGCCTCCGCCCAGCATTCGCAGTGTATAGAGGCCTGGTTTACACATATTCCCGGCATTAAAACAGTTATGCCGGCCACTCCGGCCGATGCGAAAGGACTGTTGCTTGCTGCTATTCGCGATGATAATCCAGTGATGTTTATTGAACACAAGCAGCTGTACAGCTTAAGTGACGAAGTTCCCGAAGGGGACTATGCCGTTTCCCTTGGTAAAGCGGCCATTAGGCGCTCAGGTTCAGATGTAACCATTGTTGCATGGTCCTGGATGGTACATAAAGCACTGCAAGCTGCCGAGGCTTTAGCCAAAGAGGGGATTAATGCGGAAGTCATTGATTTGCGCACGCTGGTGCCGCTGGATAAAGACAGTATTTTGCAATCAGTTGGAAAAACGGGCCGCCTGGTGGTGGTAAATGAGGCGGTTAGAACAGGGTGCTTTGGGGGAGAAATTGCAGCAATTGTAATAGAAGAAGGTTTCGATCTGCTGGATGCACCTATTGTGCGCGTAACAGCCGTGGATACACCGGTTCCCTTTAATCCGAATATGGAAGCTGCGTATTTACCGAATGCTGCCAAAATTATTGCTGCGGTAAAAGGACTGTTTTAGCTTCTCGCGCAGGTATTCAAGTTAGCAGCAAGGAGGGCGGCGCTTTGTGGCTACGGTGGGAATTATTGCTAACCCGGCATCGGGAAAAGATATACGGCGGCTGGTAGCCTACGGTACTGTTTTTGATAACCAGGAAAAAGTTAATATTGTTCGCCGGCTCTTACTAGGGCTGGCAGCTGCCGGCGTGGACCGGGTTTTGTTTATGCCTGATTACTATGGAATTGTGCCGAAGGCCATTCAGGGCATAAGCTGTTGTCAGTCTCTGAAGTTAAAAATCATGCCTGTCGATATGGAAATAACCGGTACCCAGCGTGATAGCCTGCTGGCAGCCCGCTTGATGAGGCAGGCTGGAGCCGATTGTTTGGTGACACTGGGTGGGGACGGAACCAACCGGATGGTAGCAAAGGGCTGCGAAGATATTCCACTAGTACCGGTGTCGACAGGCACCAATAATGTCTTTCCAGTCATGGTGGAAGGGACTATTGCCGGCCTGGCAGCCGGGATTATCGCCAAGCGCGGTCCTGATAACAAGGCGGGTGTAAACCAGACGAAATTATTAGTTGTTTATAAGAACGGCTGTCCCGTTGATAGCGCGCTCATTGATGCAGTAGTACTGGATCAGAGTTTTACAGGAGCACGGGCTATCTGGCATCCTGAAAGGATGCTCCAGGCAGTACTGACGAGAGGTGAACCGGATAATCTGGGGATTTCGGCTATTGGCGGTGCTGCACATCCTGTAGCGGCTTACGAACCCTGCGGATTATCGCTATGCTTCGGGACAGGCGGTACCTCTGTTGTGGCGCCCATTGCCCCCGGATTGATTCTTCCTATACCAATCAAGCAGTTTGAGGTAATACAAGTGGGAGCGTATGTGAAGATAGCAGCCGGACCATGTTTACTGGCTTTGGACGGGGAACGGGAAATGGAAGTAACGGAGAAGGATGAGGTTGCAATTCAGCTTACTTTTGCGGGTCCATTCGTGGCGGATAGTAAGGCGATATTGACAGACGCCGTTAAAAACAATTTTTTTACTTCGCTTGGGGAATTGAATGTCAAAGGAGTGTAAGGTAAATGGCTATTGAAATTACAATGCCGAAAATGGGTCTTTCCATGGTAACCGGTACGGTTGTGAAATGGCTAAAAAATGAGGGAGAGGCTATCAGCAAGGGTGAATCTGTTTTGGAGGTTATGACTGACAAGCTTACTAATACTGTTGAAGCACCTGGTGACGGTATTTTGTTGAAGATAGTGGCTCGGGAAGAAGAGGAACTGGAGGTAGGAGGCCTATTAGGCTTTATCGGCGCAGCCGGTGAATCGATAGCCTATACTGGCAAGCAAGCGACCGATGCAGCTGCCCCAATTCAGCCTCCGGTTGTGACAGGAGGCCGGACAAAAGCTTCACCCTTAGCCCGAAAAATAGCAGCTGAAGCCGGACTGGCTATTCACACCCTGTCAGGCACGGGCCCGGCAGGCCGGATTGTCCGGGTGGATGTGGAAAAAGCAATTGCTGCCCGTCAGGCGAAAGAGCAGCAGGCTGCACCATTACCCCAGATTGCTGCGCTGCCGGCAGTCAATCAGGCTGAAGGCCGATATACCGCTATTCCCTATACAGGAATGCGCAAAGCAATTGGTGATAATATGATCAGAAGCCGGGATACGGCAGTAAAAGTCGATTATCATGGCCGCGCCGATGTGAGCGAACTATTGGCACTGCGGCAAACCATTAATGCTTCGCTCGAAGAAAAGCTTACTGTTACCGATATGCTGGTTAAGATTGTAGCAATTGCCCTCAGAAAAATGCCGGCCGTAAATGTTGCTCTGTCCGGCGATCAAATCAAAATGTATCATGATGTTCATGTCGGCGTGGCAGTAGCCATTCCAAACGGTTTAATCGTGCCGGTTGTGCGCAATGCCGACAATAAAGCAGTTTCTCAAATCAGCCGGGAAATAAAAGACCTATCCCAGCGAGCCAAAGAAAACCGGCTGTCACCAAACGAGTTTCAGGGAGGAACCTTTACCATCAGTAATTTAGGTGCCTACCGGTCAGTAGAATTTTTCACACCGATTATCAATCAGCCCGAAGCAGCCATTTTGGGTGTTGGCAGGACTGTGGATACACCAGTGGCCGTAAATGGCGAAGTTATCATTCGTCCCTTAATGGGTCTTTCGCTGGTTTGCGACCACCGCGTGCTTGATGGTGCACCGGCGGCTGAATTTTTAGCCCTGCTGATAAACCTAATTGAGAATCCCTTTTCGGCATTGATTTAGGCGCAGTTTGAAGGAGTCTGAGATGAACAGAATAGGGTATTATTTGGAGCTGGGGCTTTGTGACTACGGCGAGATATATCACGTCCAGCAGCAGCTTAACCTTGCCAGGCAGCTGGGCCGGATCGGCGATACTTTTCTGGTTCTTGAGCATAAGCCTTGTTTGACAATTGGCAGAAAAGGCGGACAGGAGCATATTCGAGCTGACAAAAGCGTATTGCAGCAGGAAAATATCAAGGTCTATGAAACGAATCGCGGTGGAGACATTACTTATCATGGCCCTGGTCAGTTGGTATGCTATCCGATTATTGCCTTACAAGGGGAAGATCGTGATGTTCATGCCTTTGCCAGAAAAATGGAGGAGCTTTTGCTCCGTACCCTGCGATTCTTCGGCATTGAAGCCGAACGAAAAACGCAATATCCTGGAGTCTGGGCTGGCGATGCTAAAATAGGTGCGCTGGGGATCGCTATTCGCAAATGGGTGACTATGCATGGCGTTTCGTTAAATATCTGTCCTGATATGCGTCACTTTTCGTTGATAACTCCTTGCGGCATCAGTCAATTCGGTGTCACTTCGATGAAGAATATTTCAGGAATGACAGACATCGCTGCAGTGCGGTGCGAACTTAGGCGGCAGCTTGAAGAATTATTTCGTATTCGGCTTAAAAATATCAGCTTTGATAGTGTAAAGGGGATGACAGAGGATGCAAAGGAAACCATCCTGGCTGGTTGTTCCCGCACCTAAGCGGGATGATCTGGACTGGATGCAAAAGCTGCTGGGAGAGGGAAGGCTGCATACGGTATGTGAAAGTGCCGATTGTCCTAATATTGGCGAATGCTTTAGCCAAAAAACCTGCACGTTTATGATTATGGGGAATGTTTGTACGCGTCATTGCCGGTTTTGTGCAGTCAACAGCAGCAGTTTGCCACTTCCGCTGCGAATAGATGAACCAAAAGCTGTGGCGGAAACTGCCAGGCAGCTGGGGTTGCAGCATATTGTGGTAACTTCTGTGACCCGTGATGATTTGGCCGATGACGGTGCCGGTCATTTTGCCGCTACCATCCGGACGATTCGTGAGCTATGCCCTGCTGTTACCATCGAGGTATTGGTGCCGGACTTCCGAGGGAAGGAAGAATGTCTCAGGCAGGTCGTGGAGGCTGCTCCTCATGTACTCAGTCATAATATGGAAACGGTGCCTAGGCTGTACCGGCAGGTACGGCCGCAGGCTGTTTATGAACGATCGCTTGAACTGCTAAATCGTGCTGGACAGAGCGGCCGGAGTATTACTAAGTCAGGGCTGATGCTGGGATTGGGCGAGCGTTATGAGGAAGTGGTGCAAGTGATGCAGGATCTAAGAACGGCTGGATGCCGGATGATAACTCTGGGCCAATATTTGAGTCCTTCCCGACAGCATATACCGGTGGCAGAATATATTCATCCCGCCGTCTTTCAGCAATTAGAGCAAGCAGCCTATGCTTTGGGTTTCGGTCAGGTTGTAGCCGGTCCGATGGTCCGCAGCTCTTATCATTCTGCCCGCTCTTTTAATAACTTGCGCTCGACAGCGGCAAGCTGCAAATAGCTGGAATTATTAAAATGGAAACGGAGAGTTTAACGATGAAAAAACGGATTGTTGTTATTGGCGGTGGCCCCGGCGGGTATGTGGCAGCTATCCGCGCAGCACAGCTTGGTGCAGAAGTGCATTTGGTAGAGAAAGAATATCTTGGTGGAACCTGCCTGAACGTCGGCTGCATTCCCACCAAAGCACTCTTGCACACAGCCGAGCTTTATCATACGCTGCGCCATGGGGCACACGGCCTCACGATAGGCCAGGCGCAAATCGACTGGAAAAGCTTGATGGTGCGTAAAGAGAGCATTGTCAAACGACTGGTTCAAGGTGTGGCCGGGCTGCTCAAAGCCAACAAGGTTGAGCTTCATATGGGTCAGGCTGTTTTACAGGATGCCCATACTGTAGCGGTCTCCGGACCCACCCCGGTGCAACTGACAGCTGATATTGTGGTGCTGGCAGTGGGGTCGGTTCCGGTACAAATCCCTGTGCCGGGAGTAAATCATGCGGGTGTTATTGATAGTACAGGCGCTCTTAGTCTCCCGCAGATCCCCAAATCGCTGGTTATTATCGGCGGTGGCGTTATTGGCACCGAATTTGCTGCCCTTTATAATGCTTTTGGCACAAAAGTTACTGTAGTGGAAATGATGCCTCAGATATTGCCGCCTGTTGACGGACAAGTAGCAGCACGGCTGCGGGAGCATTTAGTCAACTTAGGCGTGACGTTTATGACGGAAGCGCGTCTAAGTGAAATTAAGAAAAAAGCTGCCGGGCTGACGGCACTGATTTGGCAGGGCAGCGAACAGCAGGAGGTAACCGGTGAATATATTTTAATTGCAACCGGCCGAAAAGCCAGTGTTGGTGGAATGGGCCTTGAAGCGGCCGGAGTTTTATTAGATCAGGGTAAAATCGTTGTTAATGAGCATTTCGCCACTACTGTTCCCCATATCTACGCAATAGGCGATTGTAATGCTCAGATTATGCTGGCCCATGCGGCATCGGCCCAAGGAGTTGCGGCTGTGGAACATGCATTGGGGCATCAGTCAGTCTATAATGGGGAGGTCATTCCATACTGCATTTATACCAGTCCGGAGGTAGCCGGCGTGGGCATAACCGAAGAACAAGCTCAAGCCCGGGGGCTGGCTTATAAGACAGGCGTGTTTCCCTTAATGGCGAATGGGAAATCCCTGATTGAAGGCTGTGAGTCCGGCTTGGTTAAAATTATTGCCGATGAACAGTACGGGACAGTTTTAGGAGCGCATATCGTTGGTCCCCGCGCTACTGATTTAATTGCTGAAATGGTGCTGGCCATGACGCTGGAGGCAACAGTGGATGAACTTATAGCGACCATTCATGCTCATCCTACCGTGAGTGAAGCAATAGCAGAGGCAGCCTTGCAAGTCCGAGGTCAGGCCATTCACTGGCCACCCGGAGTGAAGGTGGGGTAACCGTTATTACGATTACTGTGCTGCAATTGGGATTTTCTCAGGCTACACTCCTTCAATCCGATTGCAATGCTATTTTAATTGATACAGGCATTCGGGTAGGAGCAGAAAAATATGCCAGGTTGTTAGCTGCAGTGCAAATGGAGTTGCAGGACATTAAGCTGATAGTGATAACTCACGGACATAGTGATCATTATGGTGAGGCGGCGATGCTGCAAAAGCTTACAGGTGCTCCCATACTGTGTCATGAAAAGGCGGCAATGTATTTATCAAGCGGCCAGAATGCCGCCATAGTAGCGCGTAACGCCCTTGGGGATAAGGTAAGTAAATTGCTCCGGCATGATGTTCTGACAGCAGCTGTCCCTGTAATACCGGATATTACCATTACTGCCGGATTTGATTTAAGTTCCTATGGCTTCCCAGGCAAAATAATCCCTACACCCGGCCATACCGATTGTTCCCTTTCGGTAGTTCTTGCCTCCGGCCAGGCTGTCACCGGAGATTTAATTGTTGCAAATCCTTTTGGCGGTAAGCCTTGTTTGGCCTATTTTGCCGTCAGTGAACAGGCATTATTTGCTAGCGTCAAAAAATTGCTGGACTGTGCCCATACCCTATACAGTGGTCATGGCGGCCCCTTTTACCGGGAGGCTGTCAATAGCTGCCTGCTGGCAGAGTATAAGCACACAGGCCTAGACCTTTTGCCACGCATCTCTTTGCCCTGAAAACATAAGAAAATGAGGGTGACACATTGCTTTTCAAAAGCATTTTGCGTCATCCTCATTTCGTCTTTCTCATTGTTTGATGCAAGGAGTGTGTGTGATAATATTCGTGATAACCCTAAATGAGCAATTATACTGTCTCGGGTTTGAGCAGGACGCCTACAACGATTTTATCGCCGCTGGTGCTTAATTCTACATGGCTGCCTTCAGGTACTTCTCCTTTAATGATCTTTTTGCTAAGCTCGGTTTCAACAAGACGGCTGATCAGGCGTTTAAGCGGCCGTGCACCGAAGTTGGGATCGTAGCCTTCTTTGGCAAGCAGGGCCAGGGTCTTATTATCCCAAGAGAGACTGATGTTCAATTGTTTTTTGAGCCGCTTGTCCAGACTGTTCAGCAGCATGGCGGCAATTTCGCCAACCTGTCCGCTCGTCAGGGCGTTGAAGACAATAATATCATCGATGCGATTGAGAAACTCAGGCCGGAAGTGATGCTTCATGATTTCCAGAACACGCTCTTTGGCTGCTGCAAACTCATTGTTCAGGATTTCATGGGAACCAATGTTGGAAGTCATGATAATAACCGTGTTTTTAAAATCTACCGTGCGGCCCTTTCCGTCGGTCAGACGGCCGTCATCAAGAATTTGCAGCAGGACATTAAAGACGTCGTTGTGGGCTTTTTCGACTTCATCCAGGAGAATGACGCTATAGGGGCGGCGGCGAACGGCCTCGGTAAGCTGGCCGCCTTCGTCATATCCCACATAACCAGGCGGGGCGCCAATGAGGCGGGAAACGGTGTGCTTTTCCATGTATTCGCTCATGTCGATGCGAATCATGCTGCGTTCATCATCAAAGAGCACTTCTGCCAGTGTTTTGGCCAGCTCTGTTTTACCGACACCGGTAGGACCAAGGAAGATGAAGGAGCCGATGGGTCGGTTAGGATCTTTAATACCTGCACGGGCACGGATGACTGCTTCACTGATGGCTGTTACGGCAGCATCCTGGCCGACAACGCGCTTATGGAGCGTGTCTTCCAAATGGGTCAGCTTTTCCCGTTCGCCAGTGAGCAGACGAGTGACAGGAACACCTGTCCAGCGGCTGACAATCTTGGCGATGTCGTCTTCATCGACTTCTTCTTTCAGCATTACCTTATGGGAGCGTTTTTCCGTCAGCAGCGCCTCTTCATTTTTTAACCGCTGCTCCAATTCCGGGAGGCGGCCGTATTTCAGTTCGGCAAGCCGGTTCAGATCATAGCTTCTCTCGGCGGCTTCCATTTCGGTACGGACTCCTTCAATCTCCTTTTTGAGATTTCGCAGACGTAAAATACCCTGTTTTTCCATCTGCCATTGTGCTTTTAATGAGTCGGCGGCCTGCTTTAAATTAGCAAGCTCTTCGCCAATCCGGTGCAGCTTTTCCGCCGAGGCTGGATCGGCTTCTTTTTTCAGTGCCTGTTCCTCAATTTCCAACTGCATTACGCGGCGCAGTGAGTCATCCAGCTCACTGGGCATAGAGTCGATTTCTGTACGGAGCTTAGCGGCAGCTTCATCAACAAGATCGATTGCTTTGTCCGGCAGGAAGCGGTCGGTAATATACCGGTCGGATAAGACGGCAGCTGCAACAAGGGCCGCATCTTTGATGCGGACGCCGTGATGAACTTCGTAACGTTCCCGTAAACCCCTTAAGATGGATATGGTGTCTTCTACATCAGGCTGATCAACCATAACAGGTTGAAAGCGGCGTTCCAGGGCGGTATCTTTTTCAATGTGCTTGCGGTATTCGTTGAGGGTGGTGGCGCCGATGCAGCGAAGTTCGCCTCTGGCAAGCATCGGTTTTAAGATATTGCCGGCATCCATCGCACCTTCGGCAGCACCGGCACCAACCACGGTATGCAGCTCATCGATGAAAAGAATGATTTTCCCGTCTGATTTTGTTATTTCAGCCAGCACGTTTTTCAGACGTTCTTCAAACTCTCCACGGTATTTGGCACCGGCTACCATTGAGCTAAGGTCAAGTGAATAAACCGTTTTGTTTTTTAAGCCTTCCGGAACATCACCGGCTATGATCCGGCGGGCGAGGCCTTCGACAATGGCCGTTTTGCCGACGCCCGGTTCTCCAATCAGCACCGGATTATTTTTGGTACGGCGCGAGAGGATCTCTATTACCCGGCGGATTTCTTCGTCGCGGCCGATTACGGGATCCAGCTTACCGTCGCGTGCCAGGTCGGTCAAATTCCGGCCATATTTGTTGAGTGCCTGCATGGCCTCTTCCGGATTATCAGAGGTGACCGTTCTGCCACCGCGAAATTCGTTAATAATCCGCAGCATCCGGCTGCGGGACAGGCCTAATTCCTTGCAGGCGGTGACAACATCCGCATCGCCGTCTTCCACAATAGCCAGCAGCAGATGCTCGACACTGACATATTCGTCCTTCATAGAGGCCGCCTGGTTTTCCGCTACTGCCAATACCCGGACCATTGCGGTATTCATGCGCAGTGTCGTATCCTGACCGCGGACGGAAGGAATATTTTTAACGAGCTGCTCCGCTTTGGCCTGCAGTACATAGGGCTGGATCGCAAATTGGGATAATAGATAAGCAATAATTCCCTCGTTGTCTTTGGCGAGAGCCAGCAGCAGATGGCGGGTAGTTAATTCCTGGTGGTAGTTGAGCGCTGCAAGCTGCTGGGCTTCCTGCATGGCAGCAGAAGCTTTCTGGGTAAATTTATCTTGAGCCATATTGGGTTACCTCCCTGTTACTGTTTTTTTAGGCGCAGTTCCTGAATTTGCCGGTATAATGACGTTTCCTCTTCCGATAGAACAGCCGGGATATCAATGCGCACTTTGAAATAAAGATCTCCCCGTGAACCATCTTTTTTAGGCAAGCCCTTACTTCTCAGCCTGAGCTTCTGGCCGTTATGAATTCCTGGCTGCAGCTTAAGCTGTACCTGACCATGAGGCGTGGGCACCTGTAGTTTGTCGCCAAGCACGGCTTGTTCCGGAAAAACGGTTAGTTCCGTTTCTAAATCACTGCCGTTTATCTGCCAGCCGCGAGTGACACCGGCCTTGAGATGCAGATAGAGATCGCCGGGAGGACCGTCACCGTAGCCTTTACCGCCCAGCCCTTTCAGGCGAAGGGTGGCACCGGGGTAGAGGCCGGCAGGAATGGTTACTTTAACCGTTTTGCTGTCTTCGGTTACGCCCGTTCCGCCGCAGGCATGACAGACTCCCCGCTGTGTGAAACGTTGTCCGCCGCAAGCCGAACAGGCGTTAGGGACAGCGAGCTGCAGTTCTTTTTCCACACCCCGGATCAGCTCATCTACTGATAAGCTGATCTGAGCATCAATATCTTCGCCTTTATAAGCCGCAGACCGGTATTGCTGGCCGCTGCCCTGATGAGCTCGGGCAAAATCCTGACCAAAAAACTGGGAGAAAAAATCGCTGAAGCCAAAGCCGTTAAGATCAAAATCTTGCGGCTGCTGATAACTGTAGTTATAGCCACCACCCATGCCGGAAGGATCAAAGTTAACCTCATCACCGGCTTGCCAGTTCATGCCTAGTTTGTCATATTTGGCCCGTTTCTCAGGATCGCCTAAAACTTCGTATGCTTCATTAATTTGTTTAAACTGTTCTTCCGCCTTTGTTTTGGCATCACCCTGATGAAGGTCAGGATGATGTTTTCTGGCTAAATGGCGATAGGCTTGTTTGATTTCTTTTTCCGAGGCGCTTTTGCTGACTCCCAGTACCTGGTAGTAGTCGATGTATTGCATAAGCATCACCTGCCTATTTCTTTTGGATGCGTTACAGGATTATTCAAATTCAGCATCAATAATATCGTCATGCTGTTTGGAGGATGCGTTAGGGCTATGGAACTGATTTTGCTGGTTAGGCTCCGGCTTGCACTGGCAGGCCTGGCTATAAGCCTGCTCCAATTCCTCTTTGAACTGGCGAAGCGTACTGATGGGAGCAGCTGTCTCCAGCGCCTGTTGAGCCGCTTCCAGGGCAGTTTGTAAACGGCCTGTGACGTGTACCGGCAGTGTGTCGGATTTTTCGGTGAGCAGGCTTCGGGCCTGGTAGGAGAGCGAGTCCACTTCATTCTTCAATTCAACCTGCTGACGCCGGTTTTTGTCTTCTTCGGCATACTGCCTGGCGTCAGCCACCATGCGGTCAATGTCTGATTTGTCCAGATTGCTTGAACCGCTGATCGTAATGGATTGTTCCTTGCCGGAGGCGTTATCTTTGGCGCTAACCGTTAAAATACCGTTCGCATCGATGTCGAATGTTACTTCAATCTGGGGAGTGCCGCGGGGAGCCAGAGGAATGCCGCTTAATTTAAACGTGCCGAGAGTACGGTTGGCGGTTGCCATTTCCCGTTCACCCTGCAAAACATGGATTTGAACTTCGGCCTGATTATCGTCAGCGGTGCTGAAGATTTGGCTGCGGCGGGCAGGTATGGTCGTGTTTCGCTCAATCAGCTTTGTCATGACGCCGCCAAGTGTTTCCAGTCCGAGGGAGAGTGGAGTAACATCGAGCAGGACTACGTCTTTCAGGTCGCCGCTTAGGACTGCCCCTTGTATGGCAGCTCCTACAGCTACGACTTCATCGGGGTTGACACTCTGGTTGGGTTCCTTGCCGGTCATTGCTTTAACCAGACGATGAACGGCCGGTATGCGGGTAGAGCCGCCAACCAGAATGACTTCATCAATATCTTTAGCGGAAAGCTTGGCATCTGACAGCGCTTTTTCCACCGGAATCCGGCAGCGCTCCAGCAGTTCCCGGGTTAATTCATCAAATTTTGCCCGTGTAAGCTTGCTTTCCAGATGTTTTGGGCCACTGGCATCGGCTGTAACAAAAGGCAGGCTAATACTGGTTTCCAGTACGGCCGACAGTTCAATTTTGGCTTTTTCCGCTGCTTCCGTCATTCGCTGAAGGGCTTGCTTGTCCTGTAATAAATCGATACCATTATTCTTTTTAAATTCAGCGGCCAGCCAATCGACAATTACTTTGTCAAAATCATCGCCGCCCAGATGGGTATCACCATTCGTCGATTTTACTTCAAATACGCCATCGCCCACTTCCAGGACCGATACATCAAATGTTCCACCGCCCAAGTCAAAAACCAGAATCGTTTCATTTTTTTTCTTGTCCAGTCCATAGGCAAGGGCGGCGGCGGTCGGTTCATTGATAATTCTCAGCACATTAAGGCCGGCAATTCGACCGGCATCTTTTGTCGCCTGACGCTGTGCATCATTAAAGTACGCCGGTACCGTGATAACGGCATCGGTTATTTTTTCTCCCAGAAATTTACTGGCATCATCGACCAGTTTACGCAGAACTTGAGCCGATATTTCCTCAGGTGCATACTGTTTATCGTCTACTGTAAATTTAACAGTATTATCCGGCCCTTGATCCACTTTATAGGGAACCAGTTTCATTTCATCCGTTACTTCATTAAACCGGCGTCCCATAAACCGTTTGACGGAATAGAAGGTTTTGGTTGGGTTTAAGACAGACTGCCGTTTGGCAAGTTGTCCGACAAGGCGTTCACTATCGCGGAATGCAACAACTGACGGGGTAGTTCTGCCGCCTTCCACATTTGTAATAACCTCCGGACGTTCTCCCTCGAGTACGGCAATGACTGAATTGGTAGTACCTAAATCAATACCCACTACTTTTCCCATAATTTGTGCCTCCTTTAACCTTGTTCTGGATTTAATTAATCTCTAATTCAATATTAACAGATAATAAATATCAACGAAAAGTCAGACATATAATGGAAAGAGGCAAATTTAGTCAAATTATCTCGTTTTTATAGGAAAATATCTCAGTTACGCAGCATAGCTATTTATTTTGACTTTTTGACCTTATATATCTATTTTTTCTTTTTTTCGACTCGCTTATTCCTAAATATAAGCTGGCTTTGTAAAGATAAGCGGCTCATAGAGGGTTTAGTTCACTTTTGGCAAAGTAGTAATATAACAGGAACGCAGCTCTTGCTTGCGGTTAAAGGAGGAGACGGATTTGAACAGAGAAAGGCTGGTAAGGCAAATCGAATTCATTGTTCAGATAGACAAGTTAAAGCAGATTACAAGGCAGAATGTTCTTATTGGCTGCCCCCGGCAGGAAAATGATGCGGAACATTCGTGGCATTTGGCAATGATGGCTGTTTTGCTGTCTGAATACGCTGAGGCGAAGAAATTGGATATTCTTAGAGTTGTGAAGATGGTACTGATTCATGACCTGGTAGAGATTGATGCAGGCGATACTTTTTGCTATGATGAAGCGGCCAATCTTGATAAACAGGAGCGGGAAGAAAAAGCGGCCAAGCGGCTGTTTGCTGTTTTGCCGGCTGATCAAGAGGAAGAGCTTTGGCAATTATGGCAGGAATTTGAAAAAATGCAATCACCGGAGGCACGCTTTGCAGCCTGTCTTGACAGGCTGCAGCCGCTCTTGCTGAACTGGCGTACACAGGGACATACCTGGCAAAAGCCGGGCGTAACAAAAGCAAAAGTGATTAAGCGCAATGAACTTCTGGCAAGTGTAGCCCCATCTCTGTGGGAATATGCCGGCGAAATTATTGATGCCTGTGTGGCTGCCGGTCTACTCAAAGAAGCATGATTCAGTTGTATTGAAAAGGGTGTCGCAAACGCTTTGAAAAGCAAATGCGACACCCTTTTCTTGCATGTTCAGGCAGCAGGGGGGCAAAAAAGAAGTAGTTAATGAGCCTTGATAGCATCCAGAAATATGGCAACTAAAGGGTTAGGATTTGCTTCTTTCCAGGCAATCACCCGTTCAACCCGGTAATCATAATTGGCTATTTCCACAAACCGGACATTTGGCCCGGCGAAAGCCTCAGTATGCTGCGCGAGTATGGTAATACCAATTCCTGTTTCCACTAACAGCAGCAGCGTTTCCAGCACCGGTGTTTCGCAGACAATATTGGGAGAAAAGCCATGAGCTGTACAAAGCCGTTCCATATGGTCAAAATTGGGTGCTTCATCGCGTGAAATGATGACAAAAGGCTCATGAGCCACTTCCTGCAGACTAATTTTATCTTTCACGGCAAGGGGATGTTCAACAGGCAGTACAAAGCACATGGGGCGGGACTGTGGATAGAAGGGGCAGATTCGCCAGTTAATCCCGGAGGTCTCATGGAGGCCATAGGAAAAGGTAAAGGCAATATCCACATCACCCCGCTCCAAAGCCTGGCTGAGCGGGGTCATATTGTAACGGAGCAGCGATAGTTTAATTCCGCTATGCTTACTATGAAATTGTTTAATAAAGGAGGGCAGCTTATCTTTTTCCTGTTCCATCGAGCCGGTGAAACCTATTCTGAGAATGCCGATACCGCCGGAGGCGGCCAGATGGGCCCGGCTGATCGCTTCTTCAGATTTTGCAACAATCTCAGTAGCGTATTTTAATAATTCCCTGCCGGCTGCTGTCAATTGAACGGAGCGGGTATTGCGGACGAAAAGCTTTAGCCCGATTCGTGTTTCCAAATCGGCAATTTGCTTGCTGATTGCTGATTGATCCAGGTGAGCCTCTTTAGCGGCAGCCGTGAAATTTAAATGTTTGGCAACCATGCTGAAATAGCGTAACTGACGGATGTCCATGGCTCCTCCTCAAGTGCTCTCTAATTAACAAAATTATACAACAATTTACGCAAACAAGCTACAGCTGAGATTGCAGAAGCGGGCAGGACTTGATTAATGCCATTTATTACTCACTGTAAGTGAAATGCCGCCTTTCTCAAGCAGCGGCAGGGCAACTACAATTAGAATAGAGCGAATAGTTTAACTAATAGGTAGGAGGAAACTGGTGTGCTCAAAAGCTTTCAGGATGTATTAGCTCAGGCGAAGGAAGCGGGCAGGAATGTCACGATTGCTGTGGCAGCGGCACAGGACCGCGATGTGCTGCAGGCTGTTAAAGCTGCTCAGGAGCTTGGTCTGGCCAGGGCGATTCTTGTAGGGGATGCGGCTGCTATCCGGCTATTAATGACCGAGCTTGCTCTGGACCCGGCAACCACTATTGTTGACGAACCAGATATGAATAAAGTAGGTTTGGCAGCGGTTGCCCTAATCAGGCAAGGCCGGGCACAAGTGCTGATGAAGGGACTGCTGAACAGCAAGGACTTTTTGCAGGCGGTACTGCATGGGCAGGAAGGTCTGCGCACCGGCCGGCTGCTTAGTCACCTGGCTTGTCTGGAAATTCCGGGAGAAGAGCAACTGATGTTTTTTAGTGATGGGGGAATGAATATTGCCCCTACACTGGCTGAAAAAAAAGACATTCTGCTGAATTCCCTGTTGGCGCTGCACAGTATCGGTATACGCTGCCCGAAAGTTGCCCTGCTTACCGCCAATGAATTAGTGAATCCCAAGATGCCGGCGACTGTAGATGCTCAGGTGCTGGCAGCATTGAATGAAGAGGCGGCTTTTCCTGCCTGTATACTGGAAGGACCGATTGCAATGGATGTGGCATTGAGCCCCGAGGCGGGCAGGCATAAGGGAATTGCCAGTAAAATAGCCGGATCGGTCGATTTGTTTCTTGTTCCCAATATTGAAACAGGCAATGCTGTAACGAAAACGATTATTCATTTTGCCAGGGCTAAAATGGCTGGTATTATTTTAGGCGCAACGAATCCTATTGTCATGACATCCCGTGCTGAGACACAGGAAGGCAAACTATACTCTATTGCGCTGGCCTGTATTGCGGCCGGCAGCACGCTAAAAGGCGGTGGCGAATATGCCTAAAGTCGAGATTGAGGCTGAACGCTGTAAAAGCTGCGGCATCTGCCTGACAGTCTGCCCCAGGAAAGTACTGAAGATTGGCAGCAAGGCCAATTCAAAGGGGTATTATTTTGTTGAGGCTGCTCAGCCTGATGCCTGTATTGGCTGTGCCTTATGCGGCATGGTATGTCCCGATATTGCCTTAAAGATTTACAAATAGCAGGAAGAAAGGAGCATCCCTCATGGATAAGCAGTTGCTGAAAGGAAATGAAGCGATTGCCGAAGCGGCGATCCGCGCAGGCTGCAAGCTGTTTTTTGGTTATCCCATTACTCCTTCTACGGAAATTATTGAATACTTGTCAAAGCATATGCCTGAAACAGGCGGAACGGTACTGCAGGGTGAGGATGAGATTGCGTCTATTAATATGTGCTATGGTGCAGCCTGTACAGGAGTGCGGGTGATGACGGCTTCGTCCAGTCCCGGCTTCAGTCTGAAACAGGAAGGGATGTCGTACCTGGCAGCGGCCGAACTACCGGCAGTTGTGGTTAATATTAACCGCAATGGTCCTGGACTGGGCGGGCTGGGACCGAACCAGGGTGATTATTTTCAATGTACCAAGGGCGGTGGTCACGGTGATTATAAGGTTATCGTACTGGCGCCATCCCGTGGACAGGAAATGTACGATTATACAATGGAAGCCTTTGAATTAGCGGATCAGTACCGTACGCCGGTTATCATACTAGCTGACGGGATGCTGGGGCAGACAATGGAGCCTATCGTCTGTAAAGAACGCTTGACTTCTCAGCTGCCAGTCAAAGACTGGGTTACCGACGGTTGTGAAGGACGAAAAAAACGCAAAATTGCCATGTACAACCTTACGAATGAAGCAGGCGAGGCTGCTGCAGCTTCTTTGCAGGAAAAATTCTGCCGTATGAGAGAGACTGAGCAGCGGTGGGAAAATTATCATGCCGATGATGCCGAATACCTGCTTGTTGCTTACGGAACCGCAGGCCGTGTGGCGAAAAGTGCTGTTCAGCTTGCCCGTCGGCAAGGTATTAAACTGGGGTTGATCCGCCCAATTACGCTGTGGCCCTTTCCTGACAAAGCATTTGCCCGGCTGGACGGGGTTAAAGGCATTATGACGGTTGAGTTGAATGCCGGGCAAATGATTGAAGACGTTAAGCTGGCAGTTAACTGTTCTGTGCCGGTAAAACTCCATAACCGGTTAGGCGGGATGTTGTTGAGTGAAAACGCTATTCTGAGACGTTTTGGCGAACTTTTTCAACTGGAGGTTGAAGTGTAATGGAAAAGATATTTGACAGACCAAAAGGGCTGACGGATGTTCCTTTTCATTACTGCCCTGGCTGTACTCATGGAATTATTCATCGCCTGCTGGGGGAAGTGCTTGAGGAACTGGATATCATTGAAACGACAATTGGTGTTGCCCCTGTTGGCTGCTCTGGTTTTATGCTGGACATGGTCAGCTGTGACATGGTAGGCGGAGCTCATGGCCGTGCCCAGGCGATCGCTACCGGGATTAAGCGGTCGAGGCCTGACCGCATTGTTTTTACGTACCAGGGGGACGGCGATATTGCAGCGATTGGAATGTCTCATGCTGTTCATACGGCCGCGCGGGGTGAAAAAATAACGACAATCATGGTGAACAATGCCGTGTTCGGCATGACCGGTGGGCAGATGGCGCCTACCACGCTTGGCGGTCAGATTACTACTACCAGTCCCTACGGACGGGATAATCTGTTTTCCGGCCCGCCGATTGACCTGCCTAAGACAATTGCTACACTTGACGGCGCAGTTTATGTAGCGGCAGGTTCTGTGGACTCGCCGAAACGGATTATTGAAACAAAAAGAATGCTGAAAAAAGCGTTTCAGGTACAACAGCAGGGGTTAGGCTTTTCCTTTGTCAGCATTTTATCAACCTGCCCATCCAATTGGGGGCTGTCACCGGTAGACAGCCTGAAGTGGCTGCGAGATAATATGATTCCCGTTTATCAGCTGGGAGAACTTAAAGTGGCGGAGGAGGTTAAGGCCCTATGATCGATAAAATTTTGCTGGCCGGCTTTGGCGGCCAGGGAGTTCTGTTTATGGGGAAAATTCTTGCTTATGCCGGAATGCTTGATGAACGGCAGATTTGCTGGATTCCTTCTTATGGTCCGGAGATGCGCGGCGGTACGGCAAATTGCTCTGTTATTATTTCTGATGATGAAATCCATTCAACGGTACTCGAATGTGCAGATGCCGGTATTGTCTTGAACCAGCCGGCTTATGATAAATTCCTGCCGTTTATTAAGCCCGGCGGAACATTAGTTGTTAACGGATCGATTGTTGACAGTACAATGGCACGTGCGGATATTGAGCTTGTCAACGTTCCTGCCGGTGAGCTTGCTACCGAGCTGGGCAATCACAGCCTGGCCAATATGATTTGCTTAGGAGCGCTGCTAAGTCGTTTGAAAACCACAAATTTGGCAAGCGTTGAAAGAGCGATCGACGAAGTCGTAGGGAAAAAGAAGCCTCAGCTTCGGGATACGAATCTTTCTGCTATTCAAGTTGGCTTACAATATTAGATGGCAATCTTCGCAACTATTTTCCGTTCTTTTGGCCTTTCTGGAAATAGCCGGTCCAAAGGATGAAAAATTGCCTGCTTACGTTAAGAAATTCGTACTGTTTGAGCGGTAGCGAGTTTACGAATTTTAGTAAGCTGGCAATTTTTCAAGGCTATTGAAAGATTTGGGCCTAGACTTTTTGGTCCTTTTGTGGCAATGACAAAAGGACGAACCCGGGCTATCCCCTTTTGCTACGAGCGGGCTGTCACATTAGGTTTTTAAACTTACTTGTGACAGCCCTTTTTTTGGTGCCCGCCCCTTTTTGCTCTTAAAGTGCAGTCGTTAGCCCGTTTAGCGGATAGTTTTCGCAGAAAACGATCAATATACAGGTAACAATTGCTGCTGAAAGGGGCTTTGCATGAATCCGACAGTTAACAGGCAAATTTCCATTATCGGTGTTCCGCTCGATCTGGGAGCGGATCGCCGCGGAGTAGATATAGGACCCAGTGCAATACGGTATGCCGGGCTTAGAGAGCGTCTGCAGCGTATTGGCTATGAAATTGATGATAAGGGCGATATTCTGGCGCACCGGCCGGATAGCTGGCAAGTAGAAGAACCGGCACTGAAATACCTGGATGAAATTGAAAGGGTAAACAGTGAGCTTTGCCGAATAGTGGGGGAAGAATTAGGGAAAGACCGGTTTCCTCTAGTGTTGGGAGGAGACCACAGCATTGCGATCGGAACAATTTCCGGCGTACTGCAGCACAAAAAAAAGCCTGGCGTTATTTGGTTTGACGCTCACGGGGATATTAATACAATGGAGACCTCTCCTACAGGCAATATTCACGGCATGCCCGCTGCAGTCAGTCTGGGGATTGGCCATGAACGCCTGCTTGCCATCGGTGGCAGCGCTGTTCGCTTAAGGCCGGAAAATTTTGTCATGATTGGTATCCGTGATTTGGACCCGGGAGAAAAACTGCTGCTCAAAGAACTGGGGATTGCCGTGTATACTATGCATGAGATTGATATACTGGGAATGGCAAAGGTGATGCAGGAGGCGATGAGCATTGTAACAAAGGGGACAGATGGTGTTCATATCAGTTTTGATATGGATGTCGTTGATCCTTTACATGCTCCCGGAGTAGGAACTCCGGTTGTTGGCGGACTGACTTACCGGGAAAGTCATTTGGCAATGGAGCTGCTGTCGGCAGCCAATATCGTTACCAGTGCCGAATTTGTTGAAGTGAATACCGTGCTTGACCACCAGAATGCGACTGCCAAAATGGCTGTTGCACTTATGGGGTCCTTATTGGGTGAAAGACTAAAATAGGAGCAAAGGGGGAGGAAGGATGGGCCGGTTTCATACAGTACTTACCGGTGTGGCAGCCGGTATGTTATGCGTGTTGTTAACAGTGTCAAGCGCTTCGGCTGAGACCAGGCTGCTGCCCAAGGATGCCAAACTGCATCCGCAAGGCTGGAGTGTTGGTGAGTTGGTAGAATTCAAAGGCAGTACGACTGTCATGCTGAATCAATGGGGTGAAGTGGTAACAGGAACACTGGATAAGGATACGTGGCTTACCCCGCGCGGTTGGAACCGTATTCTGCAGGAGTACTATTATGTTACTGCTTCGAGCGATATGAGGCCTTGGTTTTTCCGGTACAACCTGCCGCCGGTTGACAGGCAATTTACTATTGCTATACCGGATTATGGTCATTTGCTGTATAAAGGGGGCACGGAGGTTACTTTCGATGACCAGGGAAATGTACTCAGCGGAACGCTTAAAGAGAAGGCAGCCATTCGCCTGATTGAAGGCCGATATGGCTTTATTACTGTAAAAGCAGGAACTGTACTGGAATTTTTCTCGTCCGGTGCCGTTTTATCAGCAGTTTTAGAGGAAGATACCCTGCTGCGGCCAACAGGCTGGCAGCTGCATGCTGACAGAAACGATGCTGCCGGCTTTATTCAGTTCAGTAAAGGAAAGAAGCTTACCTTTAACGAGTCGGGTGAAGTGTTGTCAGGAACGCTGAAGGAACAGGCGGCATTCCCTACTGAGGCTGGAGGGAGCATGCTCTTTACCGGCGGATCAGTGGTCTATTTTTATTCGGCCGGCTATGCTTCAGCCGAGAGACCGAAAGCTGAATAGAAACAAGCGGCTTTTGCTCTAAAAAGGGGTGAAACTTCCGTATACAAACAGGGGCTGTACTGTGCTTTTTTCGTAAAGCACAGTACAGCCCATGTCTTTTTGTGTCAGCGTATTCAATATACATGTAAACAAAAAAATCAAAAAGTATTGATTAATTCTGACAGCTTCCCATATAATGAAAGAGAATGTGAAGGAGCGATAGATATGAGTCATTTAAAAACACTGAGTACAGAGGAATTACAACAACAACATGCAGTTTTAGCAGGAAGTTATGAGGCTGTACAGGCTCAAAAGCTGAAACTGGATATGTCCAGAGGAAAACCTTGCAGCGAACAATTGGATCTTTCTAATGATTTGTTCAACTGTCTTAGCAAAACCGATTATAAAACCGCTAACGGCACTGATTGCCGCAATTATGGCGGACTGGACGGAATTGCTGAAGCCAAGGAGTTATTCGCCTGGTTTCTGGAGTCCAAGCCACAGGAAATCATTATCGGAGGAAGCTCCAGTTTAACCATGATGCATGATCTGTTATGCCGGGCTATGCTGCATGGCCTGCCTGAGAGTGAAGCTCCCTGGTGCAAGCTGCCAAAAGTAAAATTTCTCTGCCCCAGCCCTGGCTATGACCGGCACTTTGCGGTCACCGAGCATTTGGGAATGGAATTGATAACGATTCCGTATTTGCATGACGGCCCTGATATGGATTTGGTAGAAAAGCTGGTAGCCGCAGATCCTGCTATTAAAGGAATTTGGTGTGTACCCAAATACAGCAATCCTACTGGAATCACCTATTCAGACAGTGTTGTGCAGAGATTGGCTGCAATGCCTACGGCTGCTCCCGATTTTCGGATTATTTGGGACAATGCCTATGTGGTGCATCACTTAACGGATACACCTGATCAACTGCTGGATATTCGCAAGGCCTGTGCGGCGGCGGGGCATGCTGACCGAGTGTTCATTTTTGCGTCAACATCGAAGATAAATTTCCCCAGTGCCGGAATTGCTATGGTAGCAGCCAGCGAAAATAATGTTAACTGGCTGAAAAAGCACCTTACCATTCAAACAATTGGCCCGGATAAAATTAATCAGCTTCGTCATGTACGTTTCTTACAGAATCAAGCAGGCATTGAAGAGCACATGCGCAAGCATGCAGCAGTTATTAAACCTAAATTTGAGATGGTTCTGAGTATACTAGAAAGGGAATTGGGCGGTTTAGACATTGCTTCCTGGAGTAAACCGCAGGGGGGCTATTTTATCAGTCTCGATACGTTGCCGGGTTGTGCGAGCAAGGTCGTGGAAAAAGCTGCTGCTGCTGGTGTACTACTGACCCCGGCAGGCGCTACTTTCCCTTATGGTAAAGATCCGGAAGATAAAAACATCCGCCTTTCTCCTACTTTCCCGCCTCTGTCAGAATTAAAGCAAGCAATGGAGTTAGTGGTGCTGTGTGTAAAATTAGTCAGCATCGAGCAGGAACTGGCGAGAAGGGCAGCCTAATCCGTAGCCAAAAGAGCTGTTCACGAAGAGAATCGTGAACAGCTCTTTTCTGCGTTGTGCCCAGGAAAGGTATAGAACCCTTAGGACAAAAACCATAATAAAGAAAATGGTTTTTCAAGGAGTTTACACCGTGAAACTGGGAGTAAAAGCATTTGTCCTGACGCTGCTTACTTCACTGGCCGTATTTACATTTTTGCTATATATTTCGCTCATCGGCAGCAGCCAGGAATTGCCTGCGGAAGCGGAGCAGGGGAAGCTTATCTATCAGGAAAAAGCTTGTGTGGAATGCCATACTTTATTTGGCAATGGCGGATACTGGGGCGGCGACTTAACGAAAAGTTACTCGCGCTTCGGCAGGGATGGTTTAGCAGCCTATTTAACTGATCCACCGCTTCTTAGCGGAGCTAAGAAAAAGCGGCATGACAAACTGAATGACAAGGAGGCAGCGATGGTCGCTGCTTATTTAGAGTTTGTTAATTCGGTTGATAATCTTACTTGGCCTCCTGAACCCAATAGAAAAAAGTAAATCAACGTGAAGTTTAATCGGTTTCACAAAAGGGTGCTGCAAATTGTTTCGATCACAGCAGGCAAGTTATAAGTACGCACTGGCCGCCTATATATTGTTTGGCTTACAAGGCTTAGTCGCAAGCGGTGGAGCGGTAGAATTAATCTTTCCGGATCTGGGGCTTCCTATTTCATATGCAAGCGGAAGGGCTTTTCATCTAAACATTAGTATTTACTGGCCCCTGCTGGGCATGATTGGGGCCGTTTATTTCTTCTTTAGTCAGGAAGCCGAGCGGGAAATTGCCACTACCAAACTCATCAATGCTAATTTCTGGCTTTTGCTGGGAACCATAGGACTGGTATTGGGATCGCTGCTGTTAGGCTTTACTACAGGCCGAGAATATCTGGAGGCAATGTGGCCGCTAAAAGCGGCTACTGCCGTTTCTACTTTACTGTTGTGCTATAATTTGGTGAGCACCTACCGGAAAGCAGGTGTGGCGAGAAGCAAGGCTACTCTTATCAGTATGGCAGCCGGAAGTGTAAGCTTAATTATATTTTACTTACCTAATCTGGTTTCGTATGAACATCCGACTGCAGATGAAATGGCAAAGTTTTTAGTGGTACATATCTGGGAGGAAATGTCACTGGAACTTATCGGCACAGGTGTATTGGCGGCCTTGCTTATCAGAGTGGCTAAAGCAGAGCGACAGGCTGTAGAAAGCGCGATCTACCTGGATCTCACTTTCGTAGCCCTGGCCGGCATATTGGGAACAGGACATCATTATTATTGGATAGGAGTGCCGTCCTTTTGGCTCTGGATCGGCGGCATTTTTAGTGCAATGCAGGCCCTGCCGGCAATGGTATTATTGTATACCACCGTTAAAACTGCTAAGCTTGCCAGTTTTTTTACGTTATCGAAGCGCGATAAGATCACAGTGGAACTCATTGGCTGCAGTATGTTTTACCATATTTTTGGTGCCAGTATTTTAGGCTTTTTTATGGCCTATCCGCCTATAAACCGCTTTATCCATGGCACTTACATTACTTCCGCTCACTCCCATTTGGCACTATTTGGGGTATTCGGCTTTCTGGTTCTTGCGGTATGCTTCTATATCCTGTTTACGGAAATTGTCTTTACGGAAAAAATGTACCGGTACAGCCAGCTGGCGGTTTTTGCGTTAAATGCCGGGCTGATCACTATGGCGACCGGGTTGTTGGTAGCAGGCGGTTTGCAGTGTTATTTTTGGAGGGTGATCGGGGTAGACATAGGCGTAACAAATGAATTAATAAGGCCGTATCTTTTCATCAGGGCGTTGGGTGGAGGTATTTATGCGATAGGGAGTATGCTTTTAACCTACGTAGTATTAAAAAGTACGTGGCCGTACACAAAATCAATACTTTTTTCCCCGGAAAAGCTTTCCGTTATAAAACAGGATGATTGGTATCACTTGCGCAGTTTGCTGCAGGAATTAACGGCAAAAGGAAAAGAAGCGGAAAAGTTAGTAAGAAAAATAAATGATTTGATTAAAGAGAAAAACTCCCCAACTAAATAGACAGCTTAAACCGCGTTTTTACGCGGTTTTTCATTTATCTTTAGTATGCTTAATCGACAAAAACAAACAAATTAATAAAAATTTTGTAGAAGTTTGGCATAATATGTATTTTGTGATAAAATTTTAAATAGATTAATTAGCTGCTATTTCTTTGAATTTTGAGGATAGGAGGGTAGTGTGGACGAAACTTATTCGTTGGGATAAGGGATAAGAGCTAATGAGTAGGATTTAATACTAGGGGAGTTGTGGTAATGAAATTTAAAAATATTCAAACTCGTTTACTCCTTGCTTTACTACCTCTTATTTTCATCGTATTAGTCATTTTATCAGGGGCCAGCTATTACATTGCAGAACGCGCCTTGGAGAAGAGCGTTAATGAAACTGCTATGGCAGTCTCATCGGATTACGGCAATCGGATTAAAAGTGAAATGCAGGACGTAATGGTCCGTTTAGATGATTTATCGCGGGTACCGGCAATTCGAACAGGCGGTGACAAGGCCCAGGCTGTGGCAGCTATGGCTGAAACACAGCAAATTGTAGGATTTGAAACGGTTCTTTTTATTGCTCCTGACGGCTCTGCAATCCGCGGTGACGGGACATCCGGTCAATATGGCGACCGTGAGTACTTTAAAAAAGTAATGAGTACCAAAAAGGCGTATGTTTCGGAAATGCTGGTTTCAAAAGCTACCGGCAAAATCTCGGTTGTTTTAGCAACTCCTGTTATGAACAACGGACAGCTGGTTGGTGTAATCGGCGGTACCTATTCTCTGGAAAAAATGACCGAACTGATTAGAGATATGAAGTTTTTAGAAAGCGGCTATGGGACTATCGTTGATAATAACGGTGTGCTGCTGGCACATCCCAAGCGGCCTGATACCATTGGCAAGCTGAATATCTCCCAGAAAAAAGTAAATCCTGAGCTTAAGCTGCAGCAGGACGAAATTGATGATAATCTGATCAATTTATTTGCGGCAGCGGTGCAGTCGGGTAAGCCGACTCGCGGGGTATATACGTTTGTTGATGGTGTAAAGCGGGTGGCCGTGTATACACCGATTGAGCTGCCGGGGGGACAGCGGTGGTTTATGTCCGTAGCTGCTCCGGAAGCGGAAGCAACCCAGGCTACCAGCTCGCTGGCGAGGACCATGCTGATCTTGTCGCTAGTATGCTTACTGATTATTGCCGGGCTGACTGTTTTCATTGCCCGTCAGTTAGTAAAACCGATTTTGGTTATACGGGATGAATGTCTGCTCTTGGCTGATGGGGATTTGCGGGAGCGGGAGGCCCGTGTGACGAGTGAAGATGAAATTGGCCAGCTGGCCAAAGGATTCCGGGATATGAGAACCAATCTTCACCAGTTGGTAACAACTGTGCATTCCCAAGCAGAGCAGCTGGCGGCTTCCAGTCAGCAGCTAACGGCAGGGGCGGAACAATCGGCGCAGGCAGCAAACCAGGTAGCAGCATCTATTACGGATGTGGCTGCAGGCGCGCAGGAACAGCTGGTGGCAGCCGGTGAAACAGCAGCAATCGTGGAGCAGATGTCTGCAAGCATCGAGCAGGTTGCGGCAAATGCTAATGAAGTGGCGTTTCAATCATCACAGGCAGCTGTGAAAGCAACGGAAGGCAATAAGTCGGTCAGCCAGGCAGTGACCCAAATGGCTAATATTGAGCAGACCGTTACCGCTTCTGCCCAAGTAGTGGCAAAACTAGGGGAACGATCCAAAGAAATTGGGCAGATTGTTGATGCAATATCGGGCATTGCCGGTCAAACAAATCTGCTGGCACTAAATGCTGCTATTGAAGCAGCGCGCGCGGGTGAACAGGGGCGTGGCTTTGCCGTAGTAGCGGAAGAGGTGCGCAAACTGGCAGAACAGTCTCAGGATGCCGCCAAACAGATTGCCACATTAATTGGCGAAATTCAGGGGGATACGGATAAGGCCGTTGTCGCTATGAATGAAGGTACCCATGAAGTAAAAAGAGGCGCAGAGGTTGTTAATGCATCCGGACAAGCCTTTGAGGAGATCGTAGCCCTGGTTACGCAGGTATCGGATCAGGTTAAGGAAATTTCGGCTGCTATTGAGCAAATGGCTACAGGCAGCCAGCGAATTGTGAATTCGGTAAACTGCATTGACAGCTTAAGTAAAAAATCCGCTGAGGAATCAGAAGTTGTTTCGGCAGCTACAGAGGAGCAGTCAGCAACAATGGAAGAAATTGCTTCCTCCAGCAGGAGTCTGGCTCATTTGGCAACCGATTTACGGGAAGCGGTAGGTAAATTCCGCGTATAAATTAGTAATGGCTGCGGATACCGGCCATGTATAAAGAGAAGGTCACAACCTGGTTGTGACCTTCTCTTTTCAATAGCGGCAAGTGTGTAAAGAAAAATGACATACTGGCAAGATTGTTTCCGGGTTTGGCAATAATGCTGCCAGATCTAGTAAACAATAATTGTTATGTGCAGCTGGAACCGGCAGGAAGCAAACAACTTGCCTTAGGAAAGACGTTGGCATAAAACTTGCTCCTGATCTAGAGAAGAAACGGCAATACAATGCCAGGAGGTTATGTCAATGAAAAAACAGGACAATGCAGGTTATGATACGCTAATTATTCATGCCGGACAGTCACCTGATCCGGTTACGGGTGCGCTTGCCACGCCGATTCATCAAACTTCTACCTTTGTGTTCGCTAATGCCGAACAGGGCGCAGCCCGGTTTGCACTAGAAGAAGCGGGCTATATTTACACACGCCTGGGCAATCCGACACAGCATGCACTCGAGGAAAAAATGGCGGCGCTCGAAAACGCGGAGGCAGCATTAGCAGTTGCCTCGGGAATGACGGCAATTGCGGCAGCACTGTGGACCTTATGTGAAAAAGGCGATCATATCATTGCAGCTGAGACTTTGTACGGCTGCACACATGCCCTATTGTCACACAGCATGCCGAAATTCGGCATTGAGGTCACTTTTGTGGATGCTGTTAATTTGGACAATATCGGTAATGCCGTGCGCCCGAATACAAAAGTGATTTATATCGAAACGCCTGCTAATCCAACGCTGGCAATTATTGATATTGCAGCAGCAGCAGCTCTGGCGCACAAGCACAATTGTAAGCTTATGGTCGATAATACGTTTATGTCGCCCTATTGTCAGCGTCCGATGGCGCTAGGAGCGGATATTGTTGTTCACAGCGCGACGAAATATTTGAATGGTCATGGCGATGTTATTGCCGGTGTTGTTTTAGGCAAACAGGAATTTATAAATGATGTGCGTTTAATTGGTGTAAAAGATATTACCGGCGGCTGCATCAGCCCTTTCAATGCGTGGCTGACCCTGCGAGGCTTGAAGACGCTTGGCGTCCGGATGGAGAGACATTGTCAAAATGCCCTCAAAGTTGCTGCTTTTCTGGCAGACCATCCGGATGTGGAAAATGTAAATTATCCCGGCTTGCCCGGACATCCTCAGCATCAATTGGCAAAAACACAAATGACACATTTTGGCGCGATGATTAGTTTTGAAATAAAAGGGGGAGTGGAAGCGGGGCGCAGAGTAATGAACAGTGTCAGACTTTGCCTTTTGGCAGTCAGCCTTGGCGATACGGAAACCCTGATTCAGCATCCGGCTTCGATGACGCATTCGCCAATACCCCGTGAGGAACGCATGAAAGCAGGGATTACGGATGGACTGATCCGTTTATCGGTTGGCCTGGAGGATCCGAAGGATATTATACTTGATTTGGACCAGGCAATTCGAAAAAGCCAGCTTCTCACCTGAGTGAGGAATCCTTATTAAGAAGGTAAGCAAGGCCATATCGGCGTATTTTTGTTAAAACCGCAGTATGAGAGATGCCGATCTCGCGGGCCGCACCCCGGGCGGTTCCGTGCTTTCTGAGTGCCTGCTCCAGATGAAATTTCTCTGTATTGCCGATCACCTGTTTCAGGCTTTTTTTGCTGGTCTTCGTATGAAATGCACTGTTTTCCCAGTCGGGCGTGAGCAATAGGTTTTCAATATCAATTTCCTTGCCTGAAGTTAGATGAAAGGCCCGGAGGACGACATTTTGTAATTCCCGTACATTCCCCGGCCAGCCGTACTGGAGCAATGCGTCCAGTGCCGCCGGAGAAAATTCCAGCTGTCTGTTTAATTCTGTGCCATATTTTATATGAAAGTGCCGTAATAGAATGGGAATATCTTCAGGACGCTGTCTCAGTGGAGGAATTTGCAGCGGAATAACAGTAATGCGGTAGTAAAGGTCCTGACGAAATTGCTTGGCAATAACCATTTCTTCCAGGTTCCGGTTTGTAGCGGCAAGAATGCGCACATCAACAGCTACATCCCGGTTTCCTCCCAGCGGGCGAAAAATGCCTTCCTGCAGAACGCGCAGCAGCTTTCCTTGTAATGGCAGCGGCAGCTCGCTAATCTCATCTAAGAAAAGCGTTCCCTGGTGAGCGGCTGCAAATAGTCCTGCTTTACCGCCTTTTCTCGCACCGCTGAATGCTCCGTCCTCATAGCCGAACAATTCACTTTCCAGCAATGCCTCCGGAAGAGCGGCACAATTGATTGGCACGAAGGGGTGAAGCCGGCGGGAACTGGCCTGATGTATAGCCTGAGCAAACATTTCCTTGCCGGTACCGCTCTCACCGCCGATTAAAATGCTGCAATTCGTCGCAGCTACCCGCTGGGCTATTTGAATTAGTTCTTTCATGGAAGGACTGACATAGACGATATCTCTAAATTCAAATTTGGTATTGTGCATGATCGAATTAGCAAGTTGTTTGGCAGATTTCATACTCTTTAAGGTAGCAACGGCACCAACGAATTGCTCATTCTCATCCTGAATGGGACGACCGGTACACAGATAGTGCAGGGTACCGCGCGGCGTAGGTATGAACATCTGCTGATGCTCAAATGCTTTTCCGGTCAGAAGCTCATCGAATAGTGTGTTTGGTCCGGTAAAGCAGCTAATGGGACTGCCGATGACCTTATCCTTGTCAATACGTAAAAGCTGTGCCGCTGCAGAATTGATATAGCGGATCGCTCCCTCTGAACTTAAACCGATAATACCCTCGTTCGTAAATTCCAGAACGGCCTGCAGCTCTTTTTCCCGTTGTTCATGAGGCTGCAGAGGGATGGTTACAATGCTTTGAACATCCTGGTGCTGTAATAATTCTTGCTTTAAAGCTTCTTCAATACTGTTTTTACCATCGGGAGGACCATCTAAAGAGAACTTGATAAAAATCTGGCCGGTGGATACTTCCATAGACCTGATGCTAACTCCCTTAAGTGAAAAAACCTGAGTTACTTCCTGGATCATACCAATGCGATCGTCAGTCTTTAACAGCCAGCGGATGATAGGCATAAGAAGCACTCCTAATTTTCGATATTTAGGATTGATAAACGTTCGCTGCGTTTCTTTATGCCTATTCGTGAGCAGCCTGCCTAATCCTGCTAAGTGAAGGGGGGCTGTCGAACTAAAAGGGTGCCGCAAAATGCTTTTCTCTAAAGCGTTTTGCGGCACCCTCTTTTTAGCTCTAAACCACACAGCCAATTTTATGGTTCAAGATATTGACAAAATTCTTTTGCAGAAACTGATCGTGGTAGAAATTTTTGCACATCTCAAACAGCTGGGCTGCAGTCAAACCGATGTCTTCTTCCACAACCTCCGGAAATTCGCTATTGTCCAGTAAGGAATGGGCGATTTCGTAAGTGCTTGCAAAAATCCCGATATGCAGAACCGAGGTGTTTTTATTCCAGAAGGCATTAAAATGCTGGCAGAAGTCTTTTAGCTTAGCCAGGCAGGCTGCGCTGTCCAAATCCCAATACGTATTCAGCTCAAGAATAGCAGATTCCATAGCCTGGGCATGAATAGAACCAGAGGTTTGGAGATACGCAATAAACTCCTGACTGGAGCATACCGGAAACGCCAAAGCATCATCGGAACCATTCAACGTATAATAGAAAGCCAGGGGAAGCTGGATATATTGAATAAAGCCAAGTACGGATTTTACATCAGGGTAACAGGCCCAATTATTATCAAGCGTATTTCGCCGATAATCAATGATGGCTGTATTAACAAAAAGTGATTCATGGGCAGCTTTGACAGGGGTAAAGCTGCTTTGCCACAAATCCTTTTTGTTGGCTAAAAGATTCTCCCAGTAGTGATACTGATTGTATTTGCACATGCAGGTTATCCTCTTTTTAATGCATAGTGGTACGAACTATTTGGAATACAGTTCAATTGCCAGAATTTCATTTACTTCGACAGGAATTTCCTCCCGGTTAGGCAGGCGAAGCAGTTTTCCGCTGAACTGATCAAAATCCTTTTCAATATAGGGCAGATCAAAAGATTTCAGCTCAAGAAAATTAGAAGTGAACATTGCGTTCTCTCTGGAGGCGCTTTTTAGCGTTATAATCGCGTTGGGTTTTATATTGCAAGAAGGAATATCAACTTTCCTGCCATTTACCAGTATATGACCGTGCCGAACAATTTGTCTGGCCTGACGGATAGAATTAGCAAATCCAATACGGTACACCAGATTATCTAACCGGCATTCAAGGGCTTTTAACAAAGCAACACCGGTAATTTCTTTACTTTTCTTCGCATTTTCAAGATAGCGGACAAACTGTTTTTCAAGAATACCGTAATAGGCCTTGATTTTTTGCTTCTCCAGCAGCTGCAGCCCGTACTCGGAAAGTTTGCGGCCAGCCCGGCTGTTATCCTTGGTAGCCCGTTTCATTGCCTGTGGATGGCCAAAAATATTGACACCCAGGCGGCGGCTTAATTTAAAGCGTGGTTCTCTTCGCGTAGCCATAGTGATAAATCCTTCCTTTTATAAAATATCTAGTGAATGAAAGTTACTTGCCTATTGTAACATAAATGATAATGATATTCAATATCATTAAAGCGGCAGAGAAATAATTGACTTTTCACTGGTCACAGACTAGTGTATAACTAAAATAGCGAATAAGTGCAAGCTGCAGCTAGTCACCGCTATCCGTGCAAGAAGGGGGCTGATGTGAAATGAATAGTGCCGAAATATTCTTTGGAACGCTGCTGGGCGGCATAATATCTTTTTTTTCACCTTGCATATTTCCATTACTGCCAGTGTATTTAGGTTATTTAGCCGGCGATAATGAATTATTCGCAATGCCAGATATGGATAAATCCACCTATAAGGCCCGGCAGCGCAACCTGCAATGGAACGTGCTTTTGTTTGTAGCAGGAATCAGTACGGTGTTTATCACATTAGGCTTTTTGGCAGGTACCCTAGGCAATCTGCTGATAGAAGCTATGCCGGCGCTTGCCAAAGGTGCGGGGGTACTGGTTATCATTTTTGGTTTGCTGCAGCTCGGTCTAATTCAGCTGCCTTTTCTTCAGCAAGAGCGAAGAGTGATTTTTTCCCGCAGGCAGGGGGGCTGCGTTAAAGCCTACATGCTGGGACTGGCGGTAAGTTTTGGCTGGACACCATGTGTGGGACCGGTGTTGAGTTCCATTTTGCTGTTGGCAGCAACCCAGGGGGGCGCAATGAGTGCAGCGCTGCTGCTGGTTGTTTATACCGTGGGGTTTTGTTTGCCTTTTTTAGCAATTTCACTTTTTACGAGTGTTTTTTTGCGCCACTATAAGAAGATTTACCCTTATTTTGGCTGTATTAGAATAGCTGGAGGAATTTTTTTAATTGGCATAGGCATTTTGTTGTTTACAGGCAAGCTGAATATTCTCCAGGCCTTGTGAGATCGCTTGAGGAAACCAGGCAAGCGCAAAAAGGATTTATTGTGCCTTTAGAGAAGCTATAATCAATTCCGGTAAAAGCAGGTGAGTTGAATGAGAATAGGTGCACGGATTATCAAAACAGGAATTGCTGTAACCATAACCATGTTCATCTGTAAGGTGTTGAATCTGGAACCAGCTTTTTTTGGCGCTGTTTCGGCTGTTATTAATATGCAGCCCTCGATTTTCTTAACGGTAAAGACGGCACGGGATCAAATTCTGGTGCATCTTCTGGGCGTCGGTGCGGGGCTGCTGTTTGGCTATTTACTTGGCGGCAATCCTTTGGTGATGGGGCTCGTAACGATTATCATGATTTCTGTGTATTTAAAATTGAATTTGCAAAGCGGAATTTCCATGGGGATTGTTGCCGCCGTATTTGTTTTAGGTTCCAGTCAGGAGCAGTTCCTGCCACATGCCTTAAACCGGTCAGCTGTTATTTTTGCCGGCCTGACTACGGCAATGCTGGTTAATATACTGCTTTGGCCGCCCCGGTACAGCAACCAATTTAAAACTAAGCTGCAAGAAAGCAGTGAACAAGTGGTGCTGTATTTCTGCCGGGCAATTCAGGAATATGTTCAAATTGAAAACGCCAGGCCCGTTTTTGATCAAAAGTACAAGGAAAAAGTACATAAGCTGAACCAGGAAGTTCGTCATTTGGCAGTGCTGCTGAAGCGGGAAGGGGAAGTATCGTCCTTTGGTCCTTTAAAGCAGCGGGAATGGCTTATCAGAGCGGAAAAGCTGCTTGACTATAACGAAACATTAACGGAAAAGGCTGACCGAATTTATGAGCTGGTACCGCAGCGGTTTGAACGCAGGCAGGCGGCAGGAGCATTGCCGGTCAGCAATGAGTTTAAGGTTATTCTGGAAATTCTGCAAAGTGGCTGCTCGTCAGTCAGCCGGCTGAATGGTAAATTGCAGCAGGCGATCATTGAAGAACAGCCGATTGAAGCGGAAGAGATTAGTGAAGACTATTGGGAGAAATTAACGAAAGCTATTGAAGAGTGGCAGCCTAAACTGACAGGAAGTTACTACATTCATCCCTTAATTGAAGCTGCAGTTATGGCCAGTGAAATTAAGTGGGCATCGCGGCAGGCCAAAAAGCTCCTGCAGGAAGTAACCGCCAAATAACAAGAAAAAGGGGACAGTCCCCTTTTTTGTATACAACGAGGTTGATAAGATGAGTCATTTTTTTGCCTTTTTATCCCGTATGAAATTGATACAGCGCTGGGGTCTGATGCGCAATGTGGCAGCTGAAAATATTCAAGAACATAGCCTGCAGGTCAGTATGATTGCTCATTGTCTGGCGGTTATCCGCAATACGCATTTTGGGGGCAATGTTGATGGTGCGCAGGCGGCTCTCCTGGGGATGTATCATGAAGTATCAGAGGTGTTTACCGGGGATATGCCGACACCGGTAAAGTATTTCAATCCCCAGATCAAAGCGGTTTATAAAAATATTGAAGATTTAGCGCAGCAAAAGCTCTATCATATGCTGCCCCAAGAGTTAAAATCCAGTTACCGGAATCTCCTGATCAGGAATGAAGAGGATGCAGAGCTTTGGATACTGGTAAAAGCGGCTGACAAGCTCAGTGCTTATTTAAAATGCCTCGAAGAATTGAAAGCTGGCAATCAGGAATTTGCAGCGGCTGAAAAAACGGTTAAGCAGGAGCTGCTTGACTCACCTTTGCCGGAAGTCCACTATTTTATGGAGGTATTTATGCCAAGCTTTCTGTTGTCTTTGGATGAACTGAATGAAGAATAAAAGGCAAGGAAAAAGCTGCGCTGTAAATGTACAGAGCAGCTTTTTCCTTTACCTGGCATGAGTAAGATACTGATTATTTCTAAATTCCAGTGGTGTGAATTTGGTGAATTTCTTAAAAAGTACTGTATAGTAATTCTGGTTATTAAAGCCTACCGCAAGAGCGACATCCAAAATTGAGCCCGTCTCTTTCACTAGCAGTTCTTTGCTTTTTTCAATGCGGATTTCATTTAAGTACCGGGAGAATGTTTTTCCAGTTTCTTTTTTAAACAAGCTGCAAAAATAACTTTTGCTGATGGAGAGAGTCTTGGCAATGTCGTCCAGCGTAAACGGTTCGTGATAGCGGGCATCAAGGCAGTCAAGTGCTTTCTTTACATATAGGCTGTAGGGCATTTGATAAAATGCTGTAACTTTTTGTTTTACATAGAGACTATCGGCAGCGATATTGCGGATTAACGTGATAATATGGGGGATACAGCATTGGGGCTTATACAAGATGCCGGGGACCGTTGTCTGCGGACAGGTCGTATAAGGGCCGAGGATATGTAAGCCTCTGTTACTGTTTTTTGCGCAAATTAAGAAAGCGGTATAGGCAAGCGAATTACTGCACGTGATGGTTACCGACTGTTCTTCAGTTGCCGCTAAAAGCTGCTGTTTGGCCTGCTCGAAGATATTCTGCCGGTAGAGCCGTTCTTCTAATTGTCTGCTGTAACCGGCTGAGGAGAGCGGCGTACCGTCGAACTCAAAGGAACAGATGGGAATATGAGTACATAAAAATGCCATGCGGATGGTTTCTTGAATATGTTCTTTTACTTGCAAAATAATCTCCTCCCAGAGTTAGTGCAAAAGATCGAAATATGCTAATAAAAATAGTAATATTTTGATAAGAAAGCTGGCGAAAAAGTGGTACCTTAATTGATAAAGATAATTAATATCACTAAACGTCTATCTAAAATAGTACTTTCGTAACGACAAAGAAGCAAGACTTTTTTTGCAGCGTGGTTACCATGACGCTAGCGTTACAAGAGGGCAAAGGAGCAAAAAGCAATGAGAAAAACAATCGTAGTTGTTCTGGCAGGGCTACTGATGACAATACTAAGCGGCTGCGGTCAGGAAAATGAACCAAAAGCTGCCGTAAAAAATAATTCGGGCCAAGTCCGGTCTATACACTATTGGGGCCAGGTATACACTGTGCCGGAAAAGGTGGAAAGAATCGTGGTCACCGGTGCACTTGAGTCGCTCGAGGATGCCGTGCTATTAGATGTAAAACCGGTTGGCGCAATGACGGTTGGAGGAACTTTTCCTGCTATGCTGGCAAGTATCACGCAAAAGACGGTCCCGATTGGTGAGCAAAAACAGCCTAATTTCGAGGCTATTTTGAAGCTGTCGCCGGATATCATCTTAAGCAGTGATAAATTTCCGGCAGGTACGGCTGAACAATTGCAAAAAATTGCGCCTGTCATTCCGGTATCCCATATTGCTACTGCCGGTGAAGCCAATCTCCTATTACTGGCAGAGTTGACCGGAAAGAGCAGTTTAGCCCAGGAGATTCTGCAAAAGTATCATGAGCAGGTTAAAGCAGTACAAGCACAGCTGCAGGAAAACGTACGGAACAAAAAAATTATTGCCGTACGATTCCGAGCTGGCAATCTGAATATTTATCCGGAAGATGTTTTCTTTAATGAAATTATTTATCAGGATTTAGGGTTGGCAGTACCTGCGGAAATAAAAGCCGCCAAGGCTCAGGAAATTATTTCGCTGGAAAAGTTAAGCGAAATGAATCCGGATGTGATCATCCTGCAATACGCAGCAGGAGAAAACCTGGCGCAGCCAAAGGCACTGGAGGAGCTGCAGCAAAATGCGATTTGGCGCAATTTAACGGCAGTTAGAAATAAGCAGGTCTTTGTTAATATTGTCGATCCATTAATTCAGGGAGTGGCTATAGGCGGAAAAATGCAATTTTTACAGGCTTTTGCTGACAGGCTGCAATGAAAAACAGTACGTATTATTACCTGATTCTGGCAGTGGCGCCGGTTTTATTTATTGGCGTAATTGTGCTGTCGGTTTTTTGCGGTGTAAAAACAATCAGTCCGGAAATGGTTGTTTCCGCATTCCTGGATTTCAATCCCGCGAATGTTGATCATCAGATTATTATGAGTTCCCGTCTGCCCCGGGCCTTAGGAGCTTTGCTTATCGGCGGTGCCTTGGCCGTTTCAGGCGCATTGATGCAGGGGGTTACCCGAAACTACCTGGCATCGCCGGGCTTAATGGGGATCAGTGACGGCTCAGCACTGGCGGTTACCGTAAGTATGCTTATACTCCCTGATGCTACACTTACGGAAAGAATGCTCTACTCTTTTGGTGGATCAGGACTTGGTGCCGGTTTGGTTTTTGGCTTTGGGGCAGTTGTTCCCCGGGGGCTGTCTCCTGTTCGGCTAGCAATTTTAGGTGCAGTCGTCGGCACTTTTTTAAGCAGTATGGCAGCTGTGCTGGCACTGTATTTTCAAATTTCCCAGGATATCAGTTTCTGGTACAACGCACGTCTTCACCAAATGAATGCGGAGCATCTGCACCTTGCCGGCGGAATGATTCTGGGTGGCATGGCAGCAGCCTGGTGGCTGGCACGGTCTGTTACTGTTCTTGCTCTGGGCGAAGAAGTAGCGGTCAGTCTGGGGCAAAGAACCGGGAGAGTCAAAATTGCTGTAGCTGCCGTTGTTATGCTGCTAACCGGTGCGGCAGTTGCCTTAGCAGGAAAAATAGTCTTTGTTGGTTTGATTATTCCTCATATAGCCCGCTATTTGGTTGGCGTGGATTATAAATGGGTTATACCCTGTTCCGGCGTGCTGGGCGCAGTATTTTTGGCCTTAGCCGATGTTGGCAGCCGATTTTTAAATTATCCCTTTGAGACGCCGGTAGGAGTCATTACGTCGCTGATCGGCGTGCCGTTCTTTCTCTATCTGGCACGGACAAGAGGTGGCAATAAAAATGGTTAACACAGACCGTCAATATAGGACTGTTATTACCGTGTCATTATGCTTATTAGCTATAGTCATGTATTTCAGTTTAACTTATGGAATATTTTCGATCACTGTTTCTGATGTGGTTACCACCTTGCTTAGAATTGATCCTGTTAGAGAATATGATTTGCTGTTGTTTGATTTTCGGCTGCCCCGTATTATTATTGCCGGTCTGGTAGGGGCCGGTTTAGGAATGTCTGGCGTTGTCCTCCAGGGGATTTCCCGCAATGGTCTTGCCGATCCCGGGATTTTAGGGATTAATGCAGGTGCCGGTTTGGGGATTGTTTGTTTCCTCTTTTTTGTCCAGGGAAGCTTTACCGGCATAAGCTGGCTGTCTGCGCTGGCTATGCCCCTTTATGGCCTGGCAGGCGGGTTGGGGGCAATGCTGCTGGTATGGCTGTTCTCCTGGGAGAGTGGCAGACTGAATTCGGAACGCTTCCTGTTAACGGGAATTGCGGTTAGTGCAGGCTTGAGTTCAATCTCCTTATACTTAACCTTAAAAATGAATCCTGCTGATTTTCACATGGTGGCAGTGTGGCATACCGGCAGTATCTGGAATGCAAACTGGCAATTTATAGCAGCTTCCATACCATGGTTTATTCTGCTGGTGCCTGTGTTGATACACAAGGCATCAGTGCTGGACTTGTTTCAGCTGGAGACAAGCAGTGTGCGCAGTCTGGGAGTTGCCGTTGAACGAGAACAAATCATTTTATTGCTGGCCAGTACCGGCTTGATTGGTGCTTGTGTTGCTGTGGCAGGAAATATTAGCTTTGTGGGGCTCGTTATCCCCCATATTGCCAAACGGCTGGTAGGCATTCAACATCATCACGTTTTGCCTACGGCGATGATCTTGGGAGTGGTTCTGGTCGTAGCGGCAGACTTTGTTGCAAAAAATTTGCTTGCTCCAGTGGAAATATCAGTCGGTATTGTGATTTCGCTGCTGGGAATCCCGTATTTTATTTATTTATTGTATAAAGCAAAAGCCTAATTGAAGGAGCAAGATAATGGGAATAGTAACCACAAAAAAATTACAGGCAGGTTATGAAAAACGCGTTGTTTTTCAGGAAATCGACTTAGCTGTTCCAGCGGGAAAAATAACGACGATTATCGGCCCTAACGGTTGCGGCAAATCAACGCTGCTCAAAACAATGGGACGGATACTCAAGCCCCGGCAGGGAGCCGTGTATCTGAAAGGCCAGGAGTTGAGCCGCATGGATACAACCCGGATTGCCCGGGAACTTGCGCTGCTGCCGCAAAATCCGGCGGCTCCGGGGGAGTTAAAAGTTGAGGAGTTGATAGCCTATGGCCGCTATCCTCACAGCCGCAGACTGCAGCAGCCTACGGCTGATGATCAGGCAATCATCGAGTGGGCCATGGAAATCACTCAGGTTGCGTCTTATCGCCAGCGAGAGATCGGACAATTGTCGGGCGGTGAACGTCAAAAGGTATGGCTGGCAATGGCTTTAGCTCAAAAGACGGAGATCCTTTTGCTTGATGAGCCAACAACCTATCTCGATATGTCTCATCAGCTGGAAGTGCTGAAAATTGTGGAACAGCTGAATTTGCACCACCACTGCACGATAGTGATGGTACTGCATGATATTAATCATGCTGCCCGCTTTTCGCACGAGATCGTGGCAATGCGAGCCGGAGCAATCATTGCTACGGGATCTCCGGCGCAAGTGATTACGCCGGAAGTACTGCGTAAGGTATTTCACATTGAGGCGAGAGTCCTGGTTGATGATATAAACGGTGCGCCTGTATGTTTTAGCTATGATACTCTTCCCAGAATTGTAAGCGTGGAACAATGACTGCAAGAATTGAAAAAACAGTAATTGGTACAAGGGATATTACCATATTTCTGCCGCCGGCTTATAATGTGAATCAAAAAGAATTTGCTGTTGTCTACATGCAAGATGGGGGAGAACTGGTATTTAAACAAGTGGAGACCATTTCGAGGCTGATGGCCGGCGGTAAAATGGAGCAGCTTATTTTTGTCGGTATTGCCCCCGAGCAGCGCTTAGATGATTACACACCCTGGCCAGCGGTCGCACTTACAGAAAAATACCCGGATTTCGGCGGCAGAGGCCAACAGTATCTTGCTTTTGTGGTAAATGAAGTCAAGGCGTATGTGGAGACAAAATACCGCACCCGTACCGGTCCTGAGCATACTGGAATCATTGGTGCGTCACTTGGCGGCTTGATTTCGCTTTATGCGCTTTATCTGTATCCTCAAGTTTTCGGCAAAGCTGGCTCTTTTTCGGGATCTTTCTGGTATGAAGGGTTTGTAGAGTATATAAACCAGCAGCCGTTACCGTATCAAAACAGCCGGATTTATCTGGATGTAGGCAGTCAGGAGGGAATAGGGAAGAAGACAGCGCAAAGGGAAATGCTTCACAAAACCAGTGAAGTATACCAAATATTGCTGAATCAGGGAATAACTGCCGCAAACTGCAGGTATTCTATCAGTGCAGGTGATACACATGGCCAGCGTTGTTTCATGCGACGATTTCCGGCGGCTGTAAATTGGCTGTTTCCAATGAAATAAAAGAACCTGCGAATTTCGCAGGTTCTTTTTAGTACAGCGTTAACCTAAGCTGACTGGTGGCAGGGCAGCGGCAAATTGGTAGAAATCAGCATAAGAGCCTCGGTAATCAGTAGTAAATTCACCGCCGCGATGAATGAGGTGATCCTCTAGTAAATAGGTTTTGATCCCTAATTTGCGGGCAGCCAGGTCTTCCTGTACATCATTGCCGACCATCAGGCAGTTTTCCGGTGTTTCATTAATAGTCGTCAGAACTTCCCGGAAATAAGCTGAGCTGGGCTTACAGTAGCAATTATTTTCAAAAGAGGAAATGTAGGCAAAATCTTGTGCATCTAGTCCGGCCCAACGGATGCGGTGCAGATTGGCTTTTAGCGGAAAAATTGGGTTGGTTGCAACAACAAGACGGTAATTCTTTTCCTTCAAAAGCCGTATTGTGTCGGCAATAAAGGGGTTTGGCGGCAATTTTTCCTGCAGGTTGAGAAAGGCAGAATCGTAAAAAGCAGCAAAGCGTTCAAGGTAGAGCGTGATATCTCCAGGAACGAGTTGGGCGAGATGTTCAATAAAGACGGCTTCATTTTTCCGTTCTTCCTGATTCTGTAGAACAGCAGCTGTAGCCGTAAGCACGTGATTGATCAGGCTTTTTCCGTCTATTATATCAGCAAAAAACATACTCAACTGCTTGCAATAGTCGCTGGTGAACTGTTCAATATCCATAGGAAGCAACGTTCCATCTAAATCAAATAAAATTGTTTTCATGGGATACTCCTTGTCCATTTTCGGATCGCTTAAGAATACAAGAAAAATTGTACCAGCTGTCTTTGCAAAGCGCAACTGGTTGATAGAGGCGAACAGGCAAAAAGCTGGCAGATGGATGTCTGCCAGCTTTTCTTGGTTAAATTGCACTTACGGTCTTTTCGCAAAAGTACCTGCGCACCCAGAGTAGTCACCTTGCCTAATTGCAGTTAATTTTAAAACAGCAAAATTTTTTGCTTCTTCCAAATCAGCAAAAGTTAGTTTGCCACTCTTGACCCAGTATGAATAATACTCTAAATCCAGCTCTTTATAGGTGATGGCGACGGTAAAGCGGTCTTCTTCATGCTTTTCAAGAACAATAATACAGTCAGGCTGGTCACTGATCCACTCCCGCTTAATCATGCCCCAGTCTACTGTTTCCTTGTATTCATATTCCATATTCAGCACCTCACACCATCATTTTTGAAATTAGGTAAAAATTTTTAAAAGAAAGGTTCTGGTTGGGTTTTGATGTGTGCATATCTCCCTTCCTGTGTAATAGTATAAAAGTTCCCTATTAATGAACGGCTTCCTGCTATTAACAGATAATTAATTGATTATTACAAAAATATATAAAAAGAAAAAATATTAATTAATTATAATTATCACTTGAAATCAATCTGATAATCTATTAGAATAAATATAAAGAAATAAGGAAATGTTTTCTGGTGATAATTTTTATTAATTACTCAAGAAGAGGGTGTGTTGTATGGAAAATAGGAGTGAGGAGATTATTCAATTATCAGAAGAGGAGATTGCTGAGGTTTTCCGTGAAGCCAACCGGATTTTAAGCGAATTATTCCAGTCAGAAGAACTCGCATAGTTTCGAATCAGCCAGATTAACGATGTTGCAGCATACAGGTACTTCGAATCAGAAGTAGCCTGTTTTTCTTTTTTGCACATAAACAGATCACCGGTGGGTAAATTAAAACTAGTTTAAGGAGGTGCCTGTTATGAATTATTTCCATTGGGGAGCACGAATGCTTGGGAAAAGCTCCCCAGCCTTGCTGCTGATTGGCGGTGCGGCTCTTGCCTTGTGTTCGCAGCCTGTTCGCAGGGGTTTGCATCGCCTGGCGGTGCAAACAACAAAGGGAATTTTAATAGTTAATGATGAAGTGAAGAAACTTGCTGTTAAAATGAAAGAACAAAACGTTGATAACGAGAGCGCGGCAACGGATGGCGAGCTGCCAAATGAGCCGTATCAATTGACGGGAAAACACAAAGTGCAAAACAGATCCGATAAAAGACAGATCGTAGCGCAAAAGATACGGAGTAAAGTCAATTAAATCTAATTGACTTTTCGAAAAAGATCTGATACAGTAACAGTAATTAAAGATTACCCTAAAGGGGAGTAGCTAACAAGATAGAATCAACATACGGCCCGCGCCTGGTTCTATCGTTGGTCAAAATACCAATCAGCGAGACCTTTAGTATAGTGTTCTATACTAGAAGTGTCTCTTTTTATTTCCCCTATCAGTAGAGACAAAACCTTCGGTATAGAAATTATACCGAAGGTTTTTTAGTTGTATGCAGAGTGTGAATCAAGTGGAAATAGGACATTTTTACACAAAAAAGAAGGAGTGAATCAAAATGGAATTTTTATCAAATGAGTTTCTCTGGGCGTTAATTTCAATCGTTTTTATAGATTTGGTCTTGGCCGGCGATAACGCAATCGTCATTGGGATGGCTGCACGCAATCTCCCGGCTGAGCAGCAAAGGAAGGCTATCGTCTGGGGCACCGCTGGTGCTATTGCCATTCGCTTGCTTTCCACACTTGTGGTGGTATGGCTGCTGAAAATCCCCGCTCTGATGGTTGCAGGAGGAGTATTGCTGTTATGGATAGCCTTGAAACTGTTGATTGAAAAGAAAAATCATGAGGTTGGTGCCTCTGACAATCTTTTTAGTGCCGTAAAAACGATTGTAATTGCTGATGGAGTTATGGGGATTGATAATGTGATTGGCGTAGCTGGTCTGGCGCATGGGGATATGACCTTAATCATAATCGGTGTGTTGATTACGATCCCGATTGTTATTTGGGGAAGTACAGCATTTATCAGCCTAATAGAACGTTATCCTGTTATTGTTTACCTGGGCGGAGCGATCTTAGCCTGGACTGCAGGAGGCATGATTGCGGGAGACATCATCTTTGCCGACTATCTTGCCGGTATCCCTTATGCAAGTTATTTGCTTAGCAGTACTGCTGTTATCGGAGTTATGTTTATTGCCTGGAAATACAGAAACGGCATGGACAGGCAAGCGCTTTCCTAAGTTCCGGTAGAAGCCGGACTTAGGAAAGTGTACTATCAGTCAATAAGCGCCGGGAATTTAGAATAACGGTTAAGGTGCTGGCATTGAGCAAAAGGCCGGCACCGACAGGCGATAAGCATTGCAAAGCTGCCAATGCCATCCCTGCAGTATTAAACCATGTAGCCAGAACTGTATTTTGCCGGATAACCTCTCTCGTTTGCTGGCTCAGGTGAATGAGTTCAGCCATTTTCCCTGGATCATCTTCAACAATCACAATGTGAGCTGTATGCCCAGTATGGGTAAGCGCATTATGGCCCTGGACAATGATCAGTTGATCGGTATCATAAGTTATTTGTCCGGCAAGCTCAATTGCATGGACGTCTTTGATCAAAATACCCCGTCTGGCGGCTGTGGCCAGTGCTGCATCGAGAGCACTGCTGCGGGAGATAGCTGCTGTTACCGGGCAGCCTGCAACTAAGACGGCGAGACTGCTCATAATGTTCCGCTTGGCCAGGTAAACAATACCGGCAAGCAGTAAGGACAATAGCAGTCTGGCTTTATAAGGAAAGGGAGGGGTGCTATCTGGCAGCGGCTGACATATTCTGGCGGCAGGAGCAGAATGGGAATTGCTGCACCGCAGCAATTGTTTTATATGACGGTCAGTATGGCGTTTGAGAGTTTGTCCGGAGAAATTTGTCATATAAACCAGCCAGAGGGCAGACAGACCGGCGATGCTTTCCCTCATGATCAGCAGGGGCAGTGTTATACCAAACAGGAGAAGCTCAGCATTGAGCTTTTTTTTCTTGGCCATGTTGTGGAAGCCGGACTGGAGCAATGGATATCCGCCAATAATGGTTGCAATGGCGGCCAGACTGACAATATATGGTGATGACGATAGGGAGGACTTTCCAAAAAGCAAGCGCTTGGTTAGCAAGGCTGCAAGAGCAGCCGCTGTTGCCAATGGATAGATGGCAGGCAGCAGATCGAAGGAAGCGGGAGCCTTGAATGCTGAGGCCTTAAGCGCCAAGAGGGATACGCTATGAACCGGATCAGCCGCTCGGGCAATTAACTGTTTAATATCCGGCAGGGTTAACAAATTCGGATGAAAATAGATCAGTGCTCGGCCTGTTAGTGGATTGGCTGTAACACTTCGGATACCTCTCTCCTGTGCTAGACAAGTGATTACCCGGCAAGCCAGCAGACGGTTATTTTTAAGGCCTTTAATTGATATGCGCAACCGGCCGGGAATCAAAGTATAGTCACTGCGTGTTATATCAGCTGCTGTCAAGGCGATTGCTCCTTCCCGGTCTGGTAGTTTAAATGCCAAACAGCAAGGAAAGAATCCCTGCTGCTTCATGAGTCGATATGTTAGAACAGATTTAAGCGGGCCCAGGATACTCCTGCCAGCAAGTTATCTTTAGATGCTTTGCTTTTTTGTTTAATATAACCAAAAAATTGTCCGAGAAATGTTTCCCAAATTTTTACTACTTCCGATTTCATTTGCGGGGACTGGCGCCGCAATTCAATACTTAAGTCAATTGCTTCAATCAATTGCTGATTGGCACTGTGAATTTTCTGACGTAATAGCTCAATGGTAGCCACGTAGGTCCTCCTAATGTAAGGCTTATGCCAAATCGGGTCTTATGCTGTTTTCATTTGGAGTTTCAAAGGACGGCGGTAATTCATCGTCCAGTTCATCTTCAATCGAATTTTTAAAACGCTCAAACTGGGCTTCACTTACCAAATCTTCAATATCTTCGCGAACACCACTGAATAAGCCCTGTGTATGTTCGGTAAACCCCATAACGCCTTGCACCGCTTTAACGGCAAGGGGACGCAGTTTTTCCCTGACGCTTGGCAGCAGTACGGCGCCAACAACCGCCAACCCCAGCCAAAATGTTAAGTCATGGCCGGTTCGCGCCTTTACCTCATGGCGGATACGCCGCCGTGATCGGGCAAAGGTGTTGGTTTCGGGGCTTTGTTCAAGCATCTCGGTCAGTTCAGCCAAATGCAGCAATTCTTTTCGCTCTTTGTGAATCAGCTGTTGCAGCGCTTTGCGGGTATAGGGGTCGGCAATGGAAGACAGCCGTTGTTCATAGGTACGGATTGCAGCCAGTTTGGCTTCAAAGACTTGTTCTAAGCTGAGCAGGGTACCATCGCCGCCTGTATCCATGGCCCGGTCACGCATGCGTTGGCCCCGGTTTATTCTAGGGCCGGCAGAAACGGCAGTGTTATATTCCGGCTGTTCTTCTATAGTTGGCATAGTATCTCTCCTTTATTGCTCATAAGGTGATTGCACAGCAATATTATTGCCAGGTTTATCCACCCTATGCGTTCCTTATCTGCTTTTTAATGCGGATCGTTGAGAATATTGTCCAGGTATTGACTAGCAACAGGATTCTATACTATAATTAATGATAATGATTATCGGTATCGTCGGAGGGCGGATTTGTATGTCAGGATATAATACTTTAATAAAATTAGCCGCAATAGAGTGCATTGCCGATATACGCTGTGAATGTAATCAGCTGCGGTCCCGGATAAGCACAGTGGAAATTGAGCGTTTAGCCGACGGATTACTGGAAAAAGCTCCGTTGCAATGGCCAATGGCATTAGTGGAGTTACAAAATGGGTGTATGACTGAGCGGCTGCTGCAGCATCTACAGTTTCGCGTCCGGCAATATGGGATTGCTTCTGAGTTCAATTTAGCTTTTCATGGACCTTTCCCGACCTTATCCTTAAAGCCGCTTCGTGAAATAGTAAACGAACACCGGATTACCTTACGCACTTCCCGCTGCATTGAATTTGTGGGCAACAAAGCATGGAACTGTGCTTTGAAGAAAGCAACCTCCCTGCCGTTGCATATCCCTGCCGCTACATGGGTGCTGGATACACTGGAATGCTCTCCTAAGCAGCAGCTGGCCATTGCCAGGCAGGACATTATACAGCGAATTAAAGGCATCATTATTAACTTTTTGCACGAATGGGAGAACTTGCTGGTTAGTTCCATAAAAGAGCAATTTTTATCAATCTCTGCCAGAATGCATATTCCGGCAGAAGCAGTATAATCAAAATATTCTTTTCGCATAATACATTCTGTAGGCTGTGGCGTACCCGAATGTTTTTTTAAATCCCAAAGCCTGGGATTTTTTTTATTCCACTTCGTCTTAGAGGACTTGGTCCAAGCCAAGTCTTTTCTAATGCCATCGATCAAAGGAGGTAAGCTTGTTTGGTCCCAGGAGTAATACGCATTGTTCACCATTTGCCAGGCCGGATGCGACTCTATATTGGAGAAATCCGGTTCAGGCCCGAACGGGCTGCCCATACTGCGGCGCTTCTCCGTGTTCAGGAGGGAATAAAAGAGTGTACGGCAAATGCTAAGACAGGTACAGTACTATTGCATTATGAGCAAAACCGTATATCGGAACAATCCATCGTTGCGATGGTAAGAAAGTTATCCCTTCGACCCCGTCCTGAGACTGCACCGGAGCAGCAGAGCGGACGAAGGGTCCCCTTCCAATTGGAAGATTTATCGATTTTTGCCCAGGCGGCACTGGTAGCTGCCGGTGGGGTTATGCTGCTGGTCCAATTCGCAGTTTATTTGCTAAAACGCAAGGGACTGTCCATGCAGCTGGCAGTGTGGACAAATCTCATTACGCTGCTGACAGCACTGCCAATTTTACGCAGTGGCTTGGAGGGGCTGGTTTTGCAGCGAAAATTAAATAATGAGTTTTTAATTGCTACCGCGATCGTGCTGTCGCTGCTATTGAAAGAAGGCCTTACCGGACTAGTTGTTGTCTGGCTGGTTAATGTGAGTACCCTGGCGGAGACGATTACGCTGGACCGGTCACGGCGGGCTATCCGCAGCATGCTGGAAGGAAAGGAGAAGTATGCCTGGGTTGTGGCAGACGGACAGGAAAAGCGCGTAGCGATTGATCAACTAAAACAAAAGGATATTGTTTCCGTCAAGATTGGTGCCCGAATTCCAGTTGACGGCATAATAACAGCGGGTGAAGCTGTTGTGAATCAAGCTGCGCTAACCGGTGAACCTATCGCCGTATTCAAAAAGCAGGGCGAGCGGGTACTGGCAGGCTCTACGATTGAACAAGGCACGTTATACATATGCGCTGAAAAAGTAGGTGACCAAACTTCTGTTGCCCGCATCATCCATCTGGTGGAGCAAGCAGCTCACGCACGGGCGCCGATTCAAAAGACGGCTGACCGGTATTCGGCGCGCATCATTCCGGCTTCGTTTGTACTGGCTTTTGTGGTATTTTTATTGACAAGAGATATACGGCGGACAATGACGATTCTGATTGTTGCCTGCCCGTGTGCCGCCGGATTAGCTACTCCGACCGCTTTGAGCGCTGCTATCGGCAATGCTGCCAGCCGGGGTATTTTGGTGAAAGGCGGCCGGTACCTCGAAGAAGCAGGCCGAGTTAATTACCTGTTGTTCGATAAGACAGGCACGCTGACGGAAGGAAATCCTGCGGTCAGCAAAGTAATTTCTTTGAACCCGGATTATAATGCCAGAACCATTCTTACCCTTGCGGCAGCAGCTGAAGCGAATGCCAATCATCCACTGGCCAGTGCGATTCAAAAGGCTGCAGCAAGTGCCGGGATTACACTGCCTTGCCTGCCGAATAGCGAAATGGCAGTGGGACGCGGCGTAAAGGCAATGATCGATGGTGTTCCTGTATATGTAGGCAATTCCCGGTATTTAAAAGAGCTGCAGCTGACGATTCCTTCCACTTCCGAACTTGATGATTTGCGGCAAACCGCAACCTTTGTGTATGTGGCAAGCGGTAAACAAGTTATCGGAGTTCTGGCAATTGAAGATGCTCTTCGTGCCAACGCTGTAACGGCGATCCGCAGCATACGAGAGGAAGGAATTACGGATATTGGAATTGTGACCGGTGATAATAGCGCCGCAGCCCAGGAAACGGCACGCCGTCTGGGGATAGAACGAGTTTGGTCGGGCATGCTCCCGGAAGATAAGTTTGCTTTGATTCAGGACCTGCAGCGGCAAGGCCGTATTGTTGGAATGACTGGCGATGGCGTAAACGATTCGCCATCCCTGGCACTTGCCAATGTAGGCATTGCTATGGGCGTTGGCGGTGCCGATGCTGCGATTGATACTGCCGGAATCGTTTTGCGTGAGGATAATCCGGAAAAGATTGTAGAAGTTGTCCGGCTGGGCAAACATTCTTTAACGGTGATCAGACAAAATTTCCTGTTTGCAATCGGTGCTAATATAATCGGGCTTGGCCTGGGAACAGCTAAACTGATATCACCCTTCTGGGCTGCTGTTCTGCATAATGCCAGTACGCTGGCAGTAGTCTTGAATTCGACACGGCTACTGTCTTATTCGCCGGAGCAAAGACCGGCTGTCAGTCAGCCGGAGACTAAGGAGGAGGATTGTCTGCCGTATAGTGGAATGCGACAGTAATAAGCTGATGATAAATGATATCAATGGTGATTCCGTTTCTTTTGATGCCTATGAAAAAATGGCTGGGTATTATTTTGAAGATGTTGATATAAAGCCGTTTAATGCTTACTTTGAAAGGCCGGCTACGTTGTCACTGCTGCCGGATGTACAGGGAAAATCTGTTCTCGATGCGGGCTGTGCTGCCGGATGGTATAGTAATTGGCTATTAGAGCAAGGGGCTAATGTTACTGCCGTAGATTTCAGTCCGAACATGGTTGCCATGACTAAGAAAAGAGTGGGCAATAAAGCTGCTGTGCGGCAAGCTGATTTACATGAACCGCTGCCATTTTTAGCTGATCGTTCAATGGATATAGTTGTTTCATCTTTAGCATTGCATTATTTAAAGACCTGGGAAATTGTACTGGCGGAATTTAATCGGATTTTAAAACCGCAGGGACTGCTGATTTTCTCTGTACATCATCCCTTACGGGATTTTGCTGCCTTTCCTGATAGCAATTATTTTAGAACGGAAACAGTAGAAGAGGAATGGGAGATGAACGGGGAAACAGTAAAAGTCCGATTCTATCGCAGGTCATTATCCACGATGATTACTGCTTTACTGGATGCCGGGCTGATTATTGAAAAGTTCCTTGAACCAACCCCAACCAGGCAGTTTGCTGAATTACATCCTGAAGATTACAAACAGTTAACGACGAAACCACATTTTCTTATGATTAGAGCGAGAAAAAGTTAAATAGAATTGTAATTATATAGTATTTCTTAATTTTAATTATGTATAAACTGTAAATAGCGATGTTTACCAGGTATTACAATAATTGACAATAGCCAGTAGGCGTTATATATTCATTGTAAATCTAACAGTAAAGCTGGGATGAAAATGAGTGAAAAAACGTCAATCGCTTTCCGGACAAAGTGTGTGCATGCAGGTAATGGAATTGATACAGAAACGGGAGCCATTAGGCGGCCGCTGATTATGGCCAACAGTTACCGCTTGCCTGAAGACGCGTCTACTCTTAACTGGAGCGATGCTGATCAGCTTTTGTACACGAGAAATACTTCAGCTAATCAGCGCTATTTGCAGGAAAAGCTGGCGGCCCTTGAAGGCGGCGAAGACTGCGTAGTGCTTGCCACTGGCGTGGCTGCTCTTGCCGGTGTGTTTTTTACTTTTTTGGATAAAGACGCTCATGTTGTATGCAGCAATGTTTCTTATATCGCCGTTTACCGGCTGCTGCAAGAGTATTTTCCCGATAAATATGATATAGAAACGACATTAGTCGATACGGCTGACCCCGAACAGGTTAAGCAGGCGATTCGTCCTAACACCAGGCTTATACACATTGAAACGCCGGGAAATCCGACAACCCGGGTAACCGACATTGCTGCCATTTCCCGGATCGCTAAAGAAGCAGGTGCCTTGCTTACTGTTGATAGTACATTTGCATCACCGTATTTGCAGCAGCCCCTTGCTCGTGGTGCCGATTTGGTTATTCACAGTCTAACCAAATATATTAATGGCCATGGCGATGCAATGGGTGGTGCGGTTATTGGGTGCAAAGAACTGGTCGATAAAATTAAGCGCCAGGCGATGGTCAATCTGGGAGGAGCGATTAGTCCCTTTAATGCCTGGATGATTATGCGCGGTGTGGTAACCTTGCCGCTGCGTATGCGGCAGCATAGCGAAAGTGCGCTCAAGATTGCTCAGTTTCTAGAGAGTTCTCCAGCAGTTGCCTTTGTTGCATATCCCGGCCTTGCCAGTCACCCGCAGCATGAAATTGCCAAAAAACAAATGTCCATGTTCTCCGGAGTCATTGCTTTTGGCCTGAAAGCTGATGTAGCAACGCATAATCAATTTGTTAACTCTCTTACCTTAATTGTACCCGCTGTTTCGATCGGACATGATGAGAGTCTGATGGTTTATACAGGACCCACCGATGAGAGAAATCACTTTTACCCAGCCGAGTTTCAAAACGGTCACCTCCGGTTTAGCGTTGGGCTCGAGGAAGCAGATGATATCATTGCTGATCTCATACAAGCTTTTACCATTTGTGGTTTATATTGACAACTGGATTGGTTTGTGATACCATCAGTACAATTAAATAGCGCAAATCCGGATGGCGATGTCATTTGGACAGTTGCATGCTGATCAGAAATACTGAAGGCTAAGAACAATGTTCTTAGCCTTTTTTGTGTGTAAAGGAGATTTTGCGAGCGATGGCACAATTGATTCCGCTGACGATACCTTATGGCGGTACGACTCTTACTGTTGAAATTCCTGAGGAAAATTATCAGGCGACAGCTATTCCATCTCAGCCCCTAGCTGCAGTTGCTGATGAAGCGGCTGCAGTCCGGCAGGCCTTGCATTCCCCTATCGGTACACCCCGCTTGTCCCAAATGGTAAGGCCAGGTCATAAAATTGCGATTCTCGTCAGTGATTATACCAGGCCAACTCCTTCGGGTGTCATTTTGGAACCGATTTTATCAGAATTGGCTGAAAGCGGTGTTAAAACAGCTGATATTATCATCTTGGTAGCTTGCGGCCTGCATGAACCATCATCGGAGGCCAATCTTAAATTGATGCTGGGCGAAGCTGTGCTTGGGAAGTATCAAGTAGTAAATCATAATGCCGACAGCCTGGAGGACCTAGTCTTTGTCGGTACGACAAGCAGGGGAATCCCTGTTAAAATTAACCGTCTGGCAGCTGAGGCAGATATACGTATTTCAGTTGGCAGCATTGATCCCCATCGTTTTGCCGGCTGGAGTGGCGGTGCGAAAAATATCTTGCCCGGTATTGCTGCCAGAGAAACGGTTAATAGTCATCATATCCTTTTGCGTGATCCGGCAACAGGCATGGGCATAACGGATGGCAATCCTTTTCGGGAGCAGCTGGAAGAGGCGGCGAGACTCGCGAAACTGGATTTTATTATTAATGTCATATTAGCTCGTGGAAGGGAGATCGCCCATGTTGTGGCCGGAGATGCGGTCAAAGCCCACCGTGCCGGTGTGGCATATGCTCAGCAGCGAATGGAGGTTCAAGTTTCCAGGCAAGCGGATATCATCATTGCTTCGCCCGGTGGTGCGCCGCGGGACCGGGAGTTCTGGCAGACAGAAGGCAAGGGACTTGGCCCTGTCAGTACAATGGTCAAGGATGGCGGCATTGTGATTATAGCGGCTCAGTGTCTCGGCGGCATTGGTAATGATGAGTTTGCCCAATACTTAAGCACTATGAATATTACCGAAATGGAAGCGGCATTAGTAAACGGCCCATTTTCCATGGCTTTAGCAAAAGCGTATGAATTCGCCAAGCTGGCTCAACGGGTTCAGGTCTGGCTCGTTACAGAGGGCCTGGATGCTGCGGCGTTTACGAAAATCGCAGTAAAGGTTTTTCCTTCTCTGGAAGAGGCTGTAAAGCTAGCCTTGGAGCAAAAACCTGCTGCCGCTGTTCTGGCCGTGCCAAATGCGGCAGGAGTGATTTTAAAATTGCGTTAGCTGATCAGAAAACTGAAGGCTAAGGAGAAATCCTTAGCCTTTTTATTTTCAGATTAAAGGAGGAAGAGGCGTGCGGGCAGGTAATTTTGTTGCAGCACTGTTGACCATCGGACTGGGTTTATTTATGGTCATAGAAGCAGGTAAAATGAATATTGGGTTCACAGGGGAACTGCATGCCGGCATATTTCCCCGTTTGGTGGGAATTGGCTTTTTGCTGCTGGGGACTTTGCAATTGTTTCAGGAATGCCGGTCTGCTACAAGCTCCCAAGGAAAAATACCATGGCCTGCTGGTGAATACAGGCAGAGAGCAGCCGCAATTGGCAGCGCCATTCTTGTATATTTACTTGTTTTACCCTGGATGGGATTTGGGCTTACTACTTTTTTATTTACTATTTTTTGCATGAAAGTTTTAGGGAATTATCAATGGACACTCCCTGTTGCGACAGCCTTGCTGACGTCCGGACTAAGTACTTTGGTGTTTCAGGTTTGGCTTGATCTTAGATTGCCTGGCGGATTGCTGGGATATTGAGTGGAGGTAGTAACTGTGCCGGATGTGTTAGGTTATTTGTTACAAGGCTTTTCTACCGCAATGGAATTACAGAACTTATTGTTTGCTTTTTTGGGAGTACTGCTGGGGACGCTCATTGGTGTATTGCCCGGAATTGGTCCAACATCGGGGATTGCCATGCTGCTGCCGCTTACGACCATATTGCCGCCGACACCGGCTATCATTATGCTTGCCGGGCTGTATTACGGGGCGATGTACGGGGGATCGACGACAGCCATACTGGTTAATATTCCCGGTGAAGCCTCTTCCGTCCCGACTTCCCTTGACGGCTATCAGATGGCCCGGCAGGGGCGGGCAGGACCGGCTTTGGCCATTTGTGCAATAGCCTCCTTTGTGGCAGGTACGGTTGGCTTAATCGGGCTGACCTTCTTTGCGCCTGCGCTGGCTAAGTTTGCACTTGTATTCGGTCCTCCCGAGTATGTAGGCTTAATGCTGCTGGCCTTCAGTGTGGTGATCAGTTTATCCGGCAAGTCTCTGCTGAAAGGGTTTGTCTCTGCCTTGCTTGGACTGGCGATTGCAACAATCGGTTTAGATCCGATGACCGGAGTGGCCCGGTTTACTTTTCATAATACCGATCTGCTCGCCGGGATTGATTTTATCAGTGTGATTATTGGCCTGTTTGCCATAGCCGAAATTTTAATGAATTGTGAGCAGAACTGCGCTGCTGTTTTTCCACAGCGATTACATGGCCTGATGCCGACCAGGCAAGATCTGAAAGATTCCTGGAGGGCGATTATGCGATCTACGGGTATTGGTTTTTTTCTTGGCTTAATTCCCGGCTGCAGCCCAGCGGTAGTGTCCTTTTTAGCTTATGATGCCGAAAAAAGGCTGTCGAAGCAGCCGGAACGCTTTGGAGCCGGAGCCATTGAAGGGGTGGCTGCGCCTGAGGCCGCTAACAACGCTTGCTCCAGCGGTGGTTTTGTTCCGCTTATTTCACTGGGCATTCCGTCCGGTCCGGCCCTGAGCGTACTATTAGGAGGCTTTCTTATGTACGGCTTGCAGCCCGGTCCGGCTCTGTTTGAAAAAAATCCTGAATTTGTCTGGGCCCTGATTGCCAGCATGTATATCGGTAATGTTATGCTTCTGATATTAAATTTGCCGCTTGTAGGTCTCTGGGTCAACCTGCTTAAGATTCCATATCCAATGCTGGCACCGGCTATTCTGGTTTTTTCCTTTATCGGGGCCTACAGTGTCCGGAATAATCTGTTTGATGTTTGGGTCGCTGCCGGATTTGGTATATTGGGCTATTTGATGAAAAAGCTGGATTATCCGATTACACCTCTGGTGCTGAGTACCATTTTGGCAAAACTATTAGAGGTTTCAGTAAAGCAGACCCTTAGCATGTCGCAGGGCTCTTTCCTTATCCTGCTAACCCGCCCGCTAACACTGGGGTTGATTCTGTTTGCCGTTATTCTTACTTGTATGTCATTATACGGACGTTTTAGCAAACAAGCTGCCGTACAGGGAATAGTCAAAGCCGGCTCCGATCCGGACTAAATAGAAGAGGTGGAGAGAGAGTATGTGGACAAGAAAAAAGACGGGCTATTTGCTGATTGCTATATTTTTGGTGGCAGCTTTAATCAGCGGCTGCGCCAAAAAAGAGACTGCTGCCGTGAGTAAGTATCCGGATAAGCCTGTCGATATGATTATCGCATTTACTGCAGGAGGCTCAAGCGATGTTCAGGCACGAATTGTTGAGAAATACTGGAAACAGGAATTTGGCAATACCTTGGTTTTTCAATATAAAGTGGGTGCCGGGGGCCAGGTTGGTTTTACCGAATTAGCGAAAGCACGGGCAGATGGATATACGGTAGGGGGCGTAAATTATCCTCACATTGTTCTCCAGGCATTAAGTCCTCAGGCAACTTTCAGTAAAGATGACTTTGTTGCAATTGCACAGGTTGTCAATGATCCGCAAATCATTGCAGTCCGCAAGGAAAGCTCCATTAAAAATTTAAATGAACTGCTTGCTGCGGCCAAGGCTAATGAAGGAAAGCTCACGCTGGGGATTGTCGGTACTTATTCGGGCCATCATGTGGCTGCTTTAAAATTTATGGATCTGACAGGTACAAAATATTCCTTAGTTACCTTCCAGGGAGCAGCGGATCAAAATATTGCCCTGCTAGGGGGACATATTGATGTTATGGTGGGCAATCTGAACGATGTCATGCGGGATATTGATAAGTTTACAATTCTGGGGATTGCTGCTGATAAACGGCATCCCTATATTAAGGATGTTCCTACCTTTAAAGAGCAGAATGTAAACTTTGTGGCCGATATTCGCAGGGGATTTTCTGTTCCTAAGAATACCGATCCACTGGTAGTTAAACGCTTGCGGGATGGCTTTGCCAAGATTGCCGTCAACAAAGAATATTTGGCCGATATGGAAAAAATCGGACAGCCGAGTGAATATTTGTCCGGTGAAGAGTTTCAGAAATATATTGATAGCTATCACAATGATGCCAAAGCAATTCTGGAAAAATACGGTTTGCTGAAAAAATGATGAGCTGGTAACAAAAGATCCCCCCTGTTCGCTATTATTGCGAACAGGGGGATTTTTTCATTTAACCGCTTGTAACCATATCAGCAAGAGAACAGTGTGGTGATTGGGTTATAAGTTTGCTGTTTTTTCGGAGGCGTTCATACCGTAAACAGCAGTACTCCAGAAAATCATCGCCATTGTAATGACGGATTAACGCCCAGGCGGTCCACAGTAAATCCTGAGCCATCATAAAGCTTTTTAGCTTTATTTCTTCTGCAGGCTGCAATGGCCGGCCAAAATAGTATTGGACCAAACCATGAATGGCATCTTCGGACAGCTTAGACTCCAGTATGTACGCTGCCACATCCCAGCAAGGATCGTTCATGCCCGCATATTCCCAGTCAATCAGGTATGTCCTGCCCGCACTGTCAACGATAAAGTTTTCCGGAACGGTGTCATTATGACAGGGGACTAAGCTGGCAATTTTCACATTATCTTGCACAAAACTGACTAACTGATTTTTCAGATCGGGATAATCAAAAAAAAGTTCCCCGCCCAGCTGTCGGATAAGTTTTTCATATTTAGCCAATTCCACTTGCCAGTCAAAACAATTAGCAAAATGCTGGGGAATGGAATGAATCTGTTTCATCAGCCTTGATACGGCGGCCAGGTTTTGGGGAGAAGCGGGATTGGCGCAAGCCATATTTTTGCTGTCTGTTATATAGGTGCTGACTTTAATGCCGCTGTCTTCATCAAAGTAAATGCAGTGGGAGTTTACACCGTAGGCCGAGGCGATAGCATTATTGACTTTCTCCTGTCTGCGGTCAATAATCTGGTCTGTCATGCCGCCAGGCTGTCTGATGACGTATTCGGTTCCGTTAATCTCCTGTATATAGTTATAATTGGTAAGTCCGCCGGCAAAACGGGATTTATCAAATCGTATACTTTCATCCTGAAATACTGCACGCAGTTTTTCCTGTACCAATGCTTCTAGATTCATGGATATAAGCTCCACCAAGTTATAGCAAACTTGGATTTTTACGAATTTTCAATAATTCACTATAGCAGAAAACAGTAACAAAATCAATGTGCAGGCTAGTGTACCAGCGGGCTTATGCCGAGGGAAATATTCCAATAATCTGCTGTTTTATGCCAGCTCTGATTTGCTGGACAGCCGCTGAAAATGCCGTTTGTCAATATTGTACAAGTAAGTCGTTTTTGTGCAATAAGTCGCTTGGTAGTAACAATGATAATGCTAATTTTATATATTGATTTTTCAAAAAAAATAAATTTAACTGTAGTATTATAAAAAACGAAATTATCAGTTAATTGGTTTTAACAAGAAAAATAATACACAACGCGAGCAGCACACGTCAGTAAAATAGATCAAAAAAGAAAAGAGGCGGTGCTTTATGGAGTATTTTGGTGAAGAGGCTTTAGGGCTGGTAGAAACAAGAGGCATGGTTCCGGCAATTCAGGCAGCGGATGTTATGTTAAAAGCAGCGGATGTAGTACTTGTTTCGTACGAGAATGTAGGTTCCGGACTTGTAACAATTATGGTAAAGGGCGATGTTGCCGCAGTACGCTCAGCGGTTGAACAGGGCGCTGCTGCTGCTGCTGCCATCGGAGAAATGACAGCAGCTCATGTTATGCCGCGGCCTATCCGCCGGGTGGGGAAAATTGTCTCAAAACATGATATCGACGGCGACTAAATGCTGCATATTCAGGAAGGAGAATCTGTGTGGAGCGAAATGATGCTTTGGGATTTATCGAAACCTACGGTCTGGTATCGGTTTTGGAAGCTGCAGATGCAATGTGCAAGGCGGCAGATGTAGAATTAGTCGGCTATGAGAATGTAGCGTCAGGTTTGATTTCCGTTGTGGTGCGGGGAGATGTGGGAGCAGTAAAAACAGCTGTTGCTGCCGGTGTTAAAGAAGCGAGCAAGGTAGGCCCCATCTATAGTTCCAATGTTATTGCCAGACCTCATGGCGATATTGAGAAAATTATTGCCCGTTATGTGCTTGACTGGTAGGCGTGAGTGATGAACCGAATTGACAATGATTTGCGCTCTATTCAGGAAGCTCGCATTCTTGTGGAAAACGCCCGGGAGGCGCAAAAACTGCTGGCAGCCTATTCCCAGGAAAAGCTGGATCGAATCGTTGCCTGCATGGCTGAAGAGATTGCCCAGCATGCCCGGGAGCTGGCAGTTTTTGCGCAGGAAGAAACAGGATTTGGGAATTGGCACGATAAGTTTATTAAAAATTTATTTACCAGCGAGTTTCTCTATCAGAAGATCAGGGATATGAAAGTCGTCGGTATTATTAGTGAAGATAAGGAAAACAGAACAATGGATATTGGCGTTCCGGTTGGGGTTATTGCCGCTCTGATTCCTTCGACCAATCCGGCCGCTACCACGATTTATAAAACATTGATTGCAATCAAATCAGGCAATGCTATTGTGTTCTCTCCCCATCCGAAAGCACGCAAAACGATAGAAAAGGTACTCGATATTCTGATGCGAACAGCGGAGGAATGTGGTCTGCCATCCGGAGCCATTGCTTATCTGCGGACTGTAACGGTAAGTGGCACCGCTGAGCTGATAAGCCATAAGGATACGGCACTGATTTTGCTTACAGGCGTTCCCAAGCTGGTCCGCTTAGCAAGGCGTTCGGGAAAGCCGGTGATCTGTAGTGGTCCCGGCAATGGACCGGCTTTTATTGAACGTACTGCTGATATCAAAAAAGCTGTACGGGATATTATTGCCAGCCGGACCTTCGATTACGGTATTGTCTCTGCATCAGAGCAATCCATTATTGCTGAAGAATGTATAGCCAATGAAGTTCGGCACGAATTACGGCAAAATGGAGCCTATTTTATGTCCCCTCAGGAAGCACAACAACTCAGCAGCAGCATTTTCCGCTCGGATGGAAGCTTGAATCCTGACTTTGTTGGCAGATCAGCTTCTGAGATTGCCCGGAATGGAGGCTTGTGTATTCCTGCTGATACGAAAGTAATTATTGCAGAACAACAATACGCGTCTGCCGCCAATCCGTATGCACGGGAGAAGTTATGCCCGGTTTTAGCGTTTTACGTGGAAAAAGACTGGCGCTATGCCTGTGAAAAATGCATAGAGCTTTTGCTCAACGAGGGGCGGGGACACACTTTAGTGATTCATTCGAATAATGAACAGGTAATCAGAGAATTTGCTTTAAAAAAACCGGTATCCAGACTACTTGTTAATACCCCCTCCACCTTGGGCGGAATTGGCGCAACGACCAATCTCTTTCCAGCGTTAACATTAGGCTGCGGAGCAGTTGGCGGAGGAATTACTTCCGACAATGTTTCGCCGATGAATTTAATTAATATCCGTAAAGTTGGTTATGGCGTGCGCCGAATAGAGGAAATAGCTCCTGACAAACTGCTGCAGACATCTGATACCGGCTACGATGCCTTGTGCTTTGCGGATCAGCAGACGGCAGACTTACCAGATTTAAATGAGCTGCTAAACAAATTACTCAAGCAGCTTACCTAGGATCAATTTAGCAAGAAGTATTTTAGCAGGCTAACCAGTAGGTGTTAAACAGGCGAAAGGATGGGCAAAAAGTTGAATATTCAAGAATTTACCACTAAATTTGCGGATGCAACAAAGAATTTGTCCCCAGAAGAAACAGCTGCCATTCTGAAATTGTTTCAGGGAATTTCCCGGGAGCTGTCTGCCAATGGACGAAAAGCAAACAGTACGGCTAAATCGCCGGCATATGATGGTGAGATTACAGGGCTTACGCCGCGCCTGGAGAGACTGCGGGAAGCTTACTTAAAAGTCAGGCCCAGTATTAGTGTTTTCCGGGCGCAAGCCTTTACTCAGGTAACGAAAGAACATATGGGGCTGCCTAAAATCCTGCTGAGGGCGAAATGCTTCCGCAAGGCGTGTGAAACAGCCCCACTCGTTATTCAGAAAGATGAACTCATTGTTGGACATCCCTGCGGCAAGCCGAGAGCAGGGGCCGTATCGCCTGATATTGCCTGGCGCTGGATCAGGGATGAATTGGATACAATGGCCTCCAGACCGCAGGATCCGTTTGAAATCAGTGAAGAAGACAAGCGGATTTTGCGTGAAGAAATATTCCCTTACTGGGAAGGGAAAAGTCTGGATGAAGCCTGTCAGAAGCAATATGAGGAGGCAGGCGTATGGTCTTTTTCCGGCGAGGCGTTTGTCAGTGATCTTTCGTACCATCAGGTCAATGGGGGTGGTGATACCTGCCCGGGCTATGATGTAATCCTGATTAAAAAGGGGATCGCCGGTGCCCGTCAGGAAGCTGCAGAGAATTTGAGCAAACTCTCGATGGAAAATCCGGATGATCTTGATAAAATTTATTTTTATAAAGCGGAAATCGAAACTTGTGACGGCATTCTGGCTTATGCCAGGCGACTATCTGTCTATGCAAAAGAGTTGGCAGACAGAGAGCAGGACGTAAAACGGCAAAATGAGCTCTATCAGATTGCTGCTATCCTGACGCATGTACCGGCTAATCCTCCCCGTACCTTTCATGAGGCTCTTCAGTCAATCTGGACGCTGGAATCTCTGTTTGTCGTAGAGGAAAATCAGACAGGTATTTCCGTTGGTCGTCTTGATCAATATATCTATCCGATGTTTCAAGCTGATTTGGAAGCAGGCCGCATGAACAAACTGGAAGCTTTTGAACTTTTAAGCTGCTTCATTATTAAATGCTCCGAAGTCATGTGGCTGTCCAGTGAACTGGGCGCAAAATATTTCGCCGGTTACCAGCCGTTTATTAACTGCACAATAGGTGGGCAGAAGCGGACCGGTGGCGATGCAACCAATGAGCTGACGTATCTGATTATGGATGCTGTGCGCTTCACAAAAATGTATCAGCCGTCACTTGCCTGTCGTATCCACAATCAGTCGCCGCAAAAGTACCTCAAGAAAATTGTTGATGTTGTGAGAGCCGGTCTTGGTTTTCCAGCCTGCCATTTTGACGATACTCACATTAAAATGATGCTGACCAAAGGTTTTTCCATTGAGGATGCCCGGGATTACTGTCTGATGGGCTGCGTCGAGCCACAAAAGTCAGGCCGGATTTATCAGTGGACATCTACCGGTTATACGCAGTGGCCGATTGCTATTGAATTTGTTTTGAACCGTGGCAGGATGAAATGGCATGGCACGATGCAAGGCCTTGATACAGGTGAACTGGCAGATATCAAGACGTATGCCGAATTTGACGAGGCTTGCAAAAAGCAGATTGAGCATATTATCCGGTTATCCGCTGTGGGTACGATAGTCAGTCAGCGGGTGCACCGCGAGCTTGTGCCAAAGCCGCTTATGTCCTTGCTGGTAGAGGGGTGCATGGAAAAAGGAACGGATGTTACGAATGGCGGAGCTCTTGTTAACTGTGGTCCCGGCCTGATTTTTTCGGGGCTTGGAACCTATGCCGATTCTATGGCTGCGATTAAAAAATTGGTCTTTGATGACAAGAAATATACACTGCAGCAAATCAGGGATGCATTGGAAGTCAATTTTACCGGTTATGAAGCTTTGCGGACAGACTGCCTGAATGCTCCCAAATATGGAAATGATGACGATTATGTCGACAGCATCGCATCCGATATTGTGATCTGGACGGAACGAGTCCACAATACCTTTAAGATGCTGTTCTCCCACTTTAGTCATGGCACTTTATCCATTTCTAATAATACCCCGATTGGACAAATTACCGGTGCCACACCCAACGGTCGTTTGGCGTGGATGCCGTTATCCGACGGGATCAGTCCGACCCAGGGAGCCGATAAGCTGGGACCTACTGCGATTATTAAATCTGTCAGTAAGCTGAGCAATGAGTCGATGAGCATCGGTATGGTCCATAATTTTAAATTATTGCGCGGCATTCTGGAAACGCAGGAAGGCGAAAATGGCTTGATTACCTTGCTGAGAACGGCATCCATACTGGGGAACGGTCAAATGCAGTTCAGCTATGTGGACAATGAAGTTTTGAAAAAGGCTCAAATTGAGCCGGATAAGTATAGAGACCTGATTATCCGTGTGGCCGGTTACAGTGCGTACTTTGTCGAGCTGTGCAAGGAAGTACAGGATGAGATCATAAGCCGAACAATTCTGGAGCATTTTTAACTAACCTGTAACAGGCTCAGTATCATAAGGCAGCAGTCTTTTGATACGGAGCATACACGGAGGGGAGCGTTTCTCGATGAATACAATGGTAAATCACACGGCTCTTGCTATGAAACGGAAGCTTGATGCCAACTTTGACAGGAAAGGCGTATTAATCGGCCTGTTCAGCGGCGGTACCTGGGGCATTAACAATGTGGTTCTGGGACTGGCTTTGACGCTTGTGCCAGCAATGGGTGATAATGCAGCCCTGTATGCGATACCGCTGGCAGCGGCCTGCTTAAATGATACGCTGGCCGGAGTATGGCTGCTTTTCTATAACTGCTGGGCCGGTCGTTTTCAGGAAATTATTCGCAGCCTGAAAACTGTTCCCGGGCTGATGGTCTGCGTAGCTGCCCTGCTGGGAGGGCCGGTGGCAAACAGCGGCTATCTGCTGGGGATATCCATGGCAGGGCCTGCCTATGCACTGACCATTACCGCTTTATATCCTATCATCGGCGCCATTCTTTCCCGCATTTTTCTCAAGCAGCACATTCTGCCCCGCGTGTGGGTCGGGATGCTGCTCTCGGTTATTGGTGCAATTATCATTTCTTATGTGCCGCCGGAAGGCGGCAATAATGAGAATTTCTATCTTGGCCTGATGTTTGCCGCATTAGCTGCTTTTGGCTGGGGAGCGGAAGCTGTGCTGGCCGTATTCGGCATGTCCATGATTGATCCGAAAATTGCAATCAATATCCGGGAGCTAACGTCCGGTTTGTGTATTGCCATTTTTATTCTTCCTTTTGTCGGCGGCTGGGCGGTTATCTCTGAAATTGTTGCGCTGCCGGAAACAATCGGCACATTTGCCCTTGCCGGTCTGGCAGCAGGCGTATCCTATCTGGCCTGGTATACAGCTAATAGCAAATGTGGTGTTGCTAAAGGGATGGCGCTAAATGGAACGTATGTCATGTGGGGCGTTATTCTGTCGATTGTTTTTCTGAGTCAGCCGATTACACACAATCTGGCTGTTGGCAGTTTTCTGGTACTAATTGGTGCCACGCTTGTCGCAATTAACCCCAAAGAATTTTTCAATAAGGGTGGGGAGGCATAATGATGGCTGCTCTATTGCCGCTGCGTTTTAGGATGCTGCATTATATTTCGACTGTTGATAAGACCTGTGCCGAGGAGATTATGGCGGCACTGAAAGCGGAATATGGCACGGAGAAGCAATTTACTAAAGCTGTTTTTACTGAACATCTCTTAGATATGAAGGCAAATTTCATTATCGATGATCGTGATGTATTGCTGGACAGTAATGGTGAATTGGTGATCTACTATTCCATTAATGATGAAGGAAAAAGGCTGCTTGCTAAATATCTCCCCAAAAGCTGGCATACGGCAAGTCCGATTTCCACTAGCAGTTGTTAGGGAAGGTACAGGATGAATAGCGAGATCGGCAGCATTTTAGAAAGGAAAGCCCGCATATTTAATGTCCAGAAATATTCCATCTATGATGGGCCGGGTATTAGAACGCTGCTGTTTTTTAAAGGGTGCCCCCTGAGATGCAAATGGTGTTCCAATCCTGAAGGGTTGGAACGCAAATATCAGGTCATGTTCAGTGCCGACTTGTGTATTAACTGCGGCAAGTGCAGCTCGGTGTGTCCCGTTAATATTCACGGTTCGCAGGAGACGGCATTACAAGAACAACTGAACGGACAGCAGGCAGGAGTGCATCAAATCAACCGAGGAATTGCCTGTGCAGGCTGCCGCAAGTGTGAAGCCGTTTGTCCGAAACGGGCGCTGGCGATTGCCGGCACAGATATCAGTATTTCGGAAGCGCTTGATCGTATTCAGCAAGATGCGCTTTTTTACCTTAGCTCGGGAGGGGGAGTCACTCTTGGCGGGGGAGAAGTTAGCGGGCAGTCCGAATTTGCCGCTAACCTGCTGATGGAATGCAAGCGTATGGGCATGCATACCGCCATTGAAACCTGCGGCTATGCGAGACTGGACGCGCTGCTGATGCTGGCACCGTTTACCGACTTATTCCTCTATGATCTGAAACATATTGACCCTGAACAGCATTATGCATTTACAGGAGTGCGCAATGAACGTATTCTCGATAATTTGACTGAACTCATTTGCCGCAAGTATACCGTAAAAGTGCGGATGCCGTTAATCAGGGGCGTAAATGACAGTGCCGATACGATCAGCCGCACGCTTGAATTTCTGCACGCCTTTAGGAAATACAAGAATTTTCAGGGCATAGATTTGCTGCCTTATCACAAATTGGGGGTTAACAAATACAAGCAGCTGGATATGGAGTACGGCTTTGCCGAAGATGGCAGTCTTACGAAAGAACAGCTGGAAAATATCGAGAAACTAATTCGACGGTCTGATTTGCAGGTCAACATTATTCAGCATTAGCAAGCCAAGGACGGAGGGGTGTTATGAGCGCCGATGATGGGGATAAAAAACGCATTATCCAGGAATATGTGCCCGGAAAGCAGGTTACGCTGGCTCACATCATTGCTTCTCCCGTGCAAGAACTCTATGAGCGTCTGGGGATCGAGGAAAGAGGGGCTATCGGAATTTCTACGCTTACTCCCAGTGAAACGGCGATTATTGCTGCAGATATTGCCACAAAAACCTCAAATGTGGAAATTGGTTTTCTGGATCGGTTTACGGGCTCGCTGGTAATCGCCGGTGATGTGGCCAGTGTTGAAGCGGCGATGCTCGCTATTAATGAAACACTGGCAACGTTATTGGGGTTTACACCTGCCAGGATTACGCGGACATGAAAAAGCGGATTATGGTTATTGGTCCCGGTCAGGCGGGCAAAACCAGCCTGTGCAATGTGCTTAATGATTCAGACAGGCCGTTAAAAAAAACACAGGATGTCATTTATGGCAAATATACGATTGATACTCCAGGGGCTTATATTGAGAATGCTTCGATGTACAGATACCTCATAGCAGCGGCTCAGGGGGCCGCTTGTGTGGTCATCCTGGTAGATCAAGCGCGGCCGGTTGAAGTATATCCGCCTGGCTTTGCAAAAGTTTTTACCTGCCCCGTTTTTGGTGTCATTACCAAGGCCGGTACAGCAACGGATAATCAAGACTGGTGCCGGAGTCAGCTGCAAAAAATCGGCGTATATGAACCTTACTTTTCTATTGATTTACCAGCCGGTACAGGTATCAAAGAATTGATGAACTGCCTATTTAAAATACAGGAAATATCGATGGAAAGTGGAGTGTCTTCCTGAAGACTGTTTTGCTTATGGCTTTTATCGTTATTGCCGGGAAATATGCGCAGGTGGTTGGGATAGGAGGGGAAAGCATGAAGTTTGTTACCGAGTCGGAGTTGCGCAGCTTATATAAGCAGAATTCTTTTGATGTATATGTGCTGGAACCGGCTGTTAAGCTTACACCAGGAGCGCGGCAATTTCTTGCAGATAGGCAAGTTGTTGTAAAGCAGTCTGCCGGCTTCGCCAACAGGAGGCCTGGTAGCCTGCCCTGCCTGCCGGCTGCTGGTAATTGGTGTGTACAGAGGCTGCGCCGGAGGATCGAAGCAGTTCATTCTTTATTTTTGCTTACGGCTGTTGAACTGCTTTTAGCCGGTGATTCTTCGTTATCAGCAGAAGTTTTGCATGTGGCCCACTATTTCCGTACTATTCAGAAGGCCGAACTGGAGCAGACTGCACCGGGGCGGATTCAATTCCAGAACTGGACAGAAGAAGAAATCCGGAACAACCTCCGGCATGAGGAAATTGGTGAGTTTCATGTGAGACTGAAAAATGGCAAAGAAATTATCCTGCTCCATCACTTGCGGGCTTCGCTCCAGGAAATTGAGCCGCTGCTGCTGGAATGTTACTGGGATGAAGGGCAGCAGGGTTGTACACGGCAAGACGTGCTTGATGCGCTAAATTTGCTTGGTGCAAGCCTTACTAGGATGATTAAAAAGTGTCTGGGAGGACAGCAATGGAATCCGTAAATTCAGCATTTCGATTTTGCAATCAACTTGTTCACGCTTTTGAACAAGCTGTTGCCACCCCCAAAGTAACAAAGTCCAAAGTGTACTACACGGGCGTTGACCTGGGAACCGCGTATATTGTCCTGGCCGTCCTTGATGAAAATTACCAGCCTGTCGCCGGTGCTTACCGGTTTGCCAATGTTATCAAAGATGGTATGGTTGTGGACTATATCGGTGCTATGCGCATCGTAAGAGAGCTGAAGCAGGAGCTTGAACATAAACTTGGCGCCGAACTGGTTTATGCGGCAGCGGCGCTGCCGCCGGGAACTTTTTCCCTTGATGGAGGAGCGATTCGGCATGTGGTACAGGGAGCCGGATTTGAAATAACCGGCCTGCTTGATGAGCCGACGGCGGCGAATGCCGTACTGAAGCTGCAAAATGGTGCGATTGTTGACATCGGTGGTGGTACCACAGGAATTGCGGTCTTAAAAGAGGGCGAGGTTATTTATGTTGCCGATGAGGCTACCGGCGGAACTCACTTTTCCCTTGTTATATCAGGTGCTTACAAGCTGAGTTTTGAGGATGCCGACCAGTATAAGCGTGATTTTAACAATCATAAGGAACTGCTGCCTATTTTGAGGCCGGTTATTGAAAAAGTTTCGTCGATTATCAGCCGTCATATCAGCCCATACGCGGTAAAAGAAATTTATCTAGTTGGCGGAACCTGCTGCATGAGTGGAATCGAAGAGATTATTGCCAGGCAAACGGGTGTGCCTACATTTAAACCACACAATCCCTTATTTGTAACACCATTGGGAATTGCATTGAATTGTACCCAGCAAATCCTATAGACGGAGGGTCTATACATGGAGTACCGGATAATCAAATCTCCTTCACCAGGAACAATGGATATTCTGCTACGGCGAAAGAGTTCTCCTTCCACTAATACGGACAGAAGCTATGCTGCGGTAGGGTTGGTTCAAGGGCGGCTGATTGATATGGTGGTTGCTGCCGATATTGCAGAAAAAGCGGCAGGAGTGGTCGTTGAAGATATAAAGGGGCATTGTCCGCAAAATCTGATTATGCTTGCCATTTTTGGTGATACTGCGTCAGTCGAAGCGGCCATGGAAGACATTAAAAAGAAAACTGAAATGACCCAAGGCAGGTGAACGAAATGATAGCTGCTAAAATCATCGATACTGTTTGGGCAACGAGAAAAGCAGATTCGCTGGTGGGACTGAAATTTATGCTGGTAGAAGTTCTTGGCGGCTTAGATGCTGGCCGTATGCTGATTGCTGCCGATACGATTGGCGCCGGTATTGGGGAACGTGTGCTTGTCTCAACCGGCAGCTCAGCCAGGAAAATGCTGGACAGGGACAATGTGCCTATTGACGCTGTTATTGTAGGCATCATTGATGAAGACTGTATGTTTTAAACAAAGGGGAGGTGGAGAAATTTGGATCTGCTGAACGTAATCAAAGCGGCAGGGATTATTGGGGCGGGAGGAGCCGGATTTCCTACTTATGCTAAGCTGACTTCCAAAGCGGAGTATATATTGCTGAATGGAGCAGAATGTGAACCGCTCTTGCGTGTTGACCAGCAGTTGCTCGAACAGTTTCCCGATAAAATCATTACAGGTTTGGAGGCTGCGGGAAAAGCGGTTGGTGCCCAGAAAGCCGTTATTGGAATTAAGGGTAAACACAGGGCGGTAATAGCTGTCCTCCGAGAAAGGATTACCGCACTGGGACTTGCCGGTTATATGGAAATTATGGAACTGAGAGATTTTTATCCTGCCGGCGATGAGCAAGTTCTGGTACATGAATTGACCCGGAGAACGGTCCCTGAGGCTTCCATTCCATTAAAAGTTGGCTGTGTAGTGATCAATGCGGAGACAGCTCTGAATATATCCTGTGCTATGGAAGGCAGTCCTGTTATAGAAACGTACCTGACAATTGCCGGAGATATTACCCGGCCGATGACCGTCAAGGTCCCGGTAGGCATAGCTATCCGTGAGGTTATCAGCCAGTGCGGCATAGCCAATATCGAGGACTACACCGTTATTGACGGCGGACCGATGATGGGAACTGTCTTGAAACAGGTTGACGGGTATGTGACCAAAAAAAGCAAAGGCTATATTCTTCTGAAAAAAGATCATTTTCTGATCCGGAAAAAATCCGTAGGGGTCGATCAGGCCAGAGTTATCGGCAGAACGGCCTGTGAACAGTGCCGGATGTGTACCGATTTATGTCCGCGCTATCTTCTGGGGCATAATGTTCAGCCTCATAAGGTTATGCGTGCTTTGAGCTATAACCTGGCAGATATAAAGGAACAGCAAATTGCACAATTGTGCTGTGAATGCAATGCCTGTGAGCTGTTTTCCTGTCCGGCTAATCTTCATCCGAAATCTGTTACTATGCTTTATAAAAAAAAGCTGGCTGAACAGGGGATAAGGTATCAGCCTTCTCAACTGGAAGCGGTAACCCGGCCGGCAAGAGAGTATCGCCTGATTCCCAGTAAACGGTTGGTCGCCAAAATTGGCTTGACTGCTTTTGATAGACCTGCGCCGATGACACACGTTTCTTTTGAGCCTTCCCATATCCGGGTTGCTCTGAATCAGCATATCGGAGCTCCGGCCATACCGGTAGTAGCGGTTGGTGAGCAGGTAAGGGCCGGACAGCTGATTGGAAAAGTTCCGGAGGGCAGTCTGGGCGCTGCTGTTCATTCCAGCTGCGACGGAACAGTAGTTGAACAAGCGGATAACTCTATTGTGATAAAGGTGGTTTCTCATGTATAACGCAATTGGCATGATCGAACTTACGAGTATTGCCCGAGGCATTTATGCTACTGATTTGATGCTAAAAACAGCTTACGTTGAAGTAGTTAGTGCAACCCCTGTCTGCCCGGGAAAATATATCGCGATTGTCCAGGGTGACGTAGCTGCTGTGGAAAGTTCTATTTCTATGGGCATAGAAACGGCAGGAGAATATCTGGTGGACAGCTTTCTTCTTCCTAATGTGCATCCGGCAGTTTTTCCGGCTATAACTGCTACGACTATGCCCGATGGGATGGGTGCATTAGGGATTATGGAAGCATTTTCACTGGCGTCGATGATTATTGCCGCCGACGCGGCGCTCAAGGCCGCAGATGTACAGGCGCTGGAGCTGAGGCTGGGCAGCGGCCTTGGTGGAAAGGCTTACTTTACGTTTACCGGTGATGTTGCCGCAGTTAATGCCGGTATTGAGGCGGGAAAAGCCGTTGTGCTCGAAAAAGGACTGTTAGTAGATATCGAAGTTATTCCGGCTCCTGCCGCAAAATTGTGGACAGCGCTGTTTTAACGCTTTATATGAGTCAATTCTAGTAAAAGGAGTAAAAGGAGGTGCTAAATTGAAAAAACTTGTTTGTGCAAGCGAAGTCGAAGCGGCGGTAAAAACGGGGCAAAAAGCAGTCCATATCGACTGCAACACGATTATTACTCCTGCCGCCAAGGATGCTGCCAGAGAACTGGGGGTATTGTTCACTGCGGCTCAGACAGACCAAGAGGCTGGTGGGGCGCAGCAGGAAAGCAGGTCGGAGGTTAAGTTCGACAGAGAGGTAATCTGTCAGGTCGTAAAAGCAGTGTTAGCCAGCCAGCTGCTGTCTGGCAGGCCCGCTTTTTCACCTCCCTATCTTTCTGAAACTGAGCTTAAAAGCGGAGTGAAGATAATCCGCGGCAGAACAGTTCAGTTTGAGAACTTCGATACGGGTAATCCCGCAGCTAATGTGGCCTGCCGGGAAGTAATCGGAAAATCTGAATCGCAAATGAGTGCCGGTTTTTTGACAATTGAACAGTCCAGTTTTGATTGGGAACTGAGCTATGAAGAAATTGATGTTATCCTCGAAGGAAGCCTGTCTGTAACTATTAACGGTGTAACTCAGCATGCAGCACAGGGCGATGTCCTGTTTATTCCAAAGGGGACCAAAATCACCTGGAGTGCTGCCAGCTATGTCAAGCTTTTCTATGTAACTTATCCGGCAAACTGGGCTGAGCTTATGTCCGGACACTAGGAGGCTGAATGATGCTGGCATTAGGCTTAGTTGAAACCAAGGGGCTGCTGCCTGCTATTGAAGCGGCTGATGTTATGCTGAAAACCGCGCAAGTGGAACTTGTAGGGAAAACATTGGCAGGCGGCGGTCTGGTGACGATAATTGTATCCGGCGATGTAGGCGCCGTTCAGGCAGCCGTAGAGGCGGCAGTTGCAGCGGTTGAAAAGCTTGGGCCGTCATCACTCTTATCCCGGCATATTATTCCCAGGCCTCATCAAGAGCTGGAGCAGATAATTACCGTCAGAGCAGACCCTGTTGAGGCACAGCCTTCTGCTGGGCTGACAGCAGAAACTGTCCGGTTCTCTACAACGGCTGCAATACTGCATAATACCCCTCCTGTGGAAGAATTGCAGCAATTTCATAAGCCGCAGGCAGATGCTTTTGTACGGGAATTCGGTCTTGCAAAACTAATGGCTGCTCTCAGTTTGCTTTCCGTAGTGAAGCTCCGCAATCTGGCAAGGGAGTATAAAGAGCTCGGCATAGCAGGCCGGGCAATATCCAAAGCCAACAAAGACTTGCTGCTTGAACAGTTGAAGGAGCATTACGAGGGGAGGGGTGAGACGTAATTTGTGTGCAGTACGATGAAAATGCAGCTGCCATACTGACTAGCCGGTATGGGAGACGGAGGGTGAACACTAGAGTGGAAAACTATGATTATGATTTGCAGTCTGTGCAGGAGACCAGAAGCTTGGCACGACTGGGCAAGCAGGCACAAACGGAGCTTGCAAAATTGAATTGCGAGCAGATTGATCGAATCATCCGTAATATGGTGAAGGCAGCAGAAGAAAACGCTGTTTCCCTGGCCAAAATGGCTGTTGAAGAAACTGGGTTCGGCAAAGTGGAAGATAAGATTTTCAAGAATCGCTTTGCCTCTAGCGAACTTTATGAATTTATCAAGCCAATGAAAACAATTGGCATTATTAAAGAAGATAAGATCAATAAGATGATGGAAATTGCCGAACCGGTGGGTCTGCTGATGGGAATTATTCCGTCTACAAACCCTACCTCAACGGCTATTTATAAGTCGATTATTGCCATTAAATCGCGTAACGGAATTGTATTTTCCCCTCATCCATCGGCAGTAAAATGTACGCTGCAGGCAGCACGGCTAATGAATGAAGCCGCTGTAGCAGCCGGTGCTCCTGCCAATAGTATTGGCTGCATTGCAAAGCCCTCGATGGAGGCTACGAATGAACTGATGAAATGCGATGAAATTGCCATGATCATCGCGACCGGCGGAGCAGCAATGGTGAAGGCGGCGTATAGTGCGGGCAAACCGGCTCTGGGAGTAGGGCCGGGCAATGTTCCGGCCTATATAGAAAGAAGTGCAAACATACCGAAGGCCGTTAGCAATATCATCGCCAGCAAGACCTTTGATAATGGTACTATTTGTGCATCAGAGCAATCCGTTATTGTGGAAGAATGTATCAGAGAACAAGTGATGGAAGAATTCAGGCGCCAGGGCGGTTATTTTATGACTCCGGCTGAAACTGAGCAGGTAGCCCAGAAATTGTTTGTGCGCGGTCATGCCATGAATGCCAAAATGGTTGGCAGATCAGCGGAGATTATTGCCAATAGTGCCGGGATTACTGTCCCGCCAGGCACGAAGGTTTTACTGGGGGAACAACAGGGAGTTGGCGAGGGGTATCCCCTGTCTTATGAGAAGCTGACTACCGTACTGGCTTTTTATACGGTGCAGGATTGGCATCAGGCTTGTGAGCTGTGTATCAAGCTATTAAACAACGGTGGTGTGGGCCACAGTCTTTCGATCCATACGGAGACGCCTGAGCTGGCGATTAAATTCTCAGAAAAACCTGTGTTCAGAATATTGGTTAACACTCCTTCCAGTCAGGGCGGTGTTGGTGCCAGTACCGGACTCTCTCCAGCCTTTACACTAGGCTGCGGAACCTGGGGAGGAAGTGCTACTTCCGATAATGTAACTCCGCTTCACTTAATTAATATCAAACGCATTGCTTATGGAATTAAAGATTTTACCGAAACAACAACGGCTTCGTCGCCGCGCTGCTTAGCACCGATCGGCAGTTCGGCGGCAATCAGTGATGATCAAATTATGTCGGCTGTTAATGAAGTCATTTCGCTATTGAGTCAAAAAAGGTGATTACCAGCATGGGAAAATATGATGCTTTAGTAGATCTTCTGTTAGAAGCAATTCAAGAAGGCAAAGCGGGAAATCATGCTGTCAATTCCATACCGGTAGGAATATCCAACCGGCATGTCCATCTTTCGCAAGTTGATTTGGATACGCTCTTTGGCATGGGTTATCAGTTAACAAAAGCCAAGGATTTATCGCAGCCGATGCAGTTTGCCTGCGAGGAGACGCTGACGCTTTGCGGACCTAAAGGAGCAATTGAAAACGTTCGGATCTTAGGGCCGGTACGGCGAGAAACACAGGTGGAAATCCTCCAGGCTGACTGCTTTAAACTCGGAGTAACCGCTCCGGTCAACCTGTCGGGAGATTTGGGGGGGACTCCGGGAATTACGCTGATAGGACCCAAAGGCAGTACATTTCTTTCACAAGGAGTAATCATTGCCCAGCGGCACATTCACATGACACTGGAGGATGCCAGCTGTCTTGGTGTAACTGACGGCGCGCTGGTGTCTATTCAAGTAGAAGGCCTGCGCGGCGGGACTTATACCAATGTTGCCATCAGGGCCAGCAATACTTCGGCGCTGGAATGTCATCTTGATACGGAAGAAGCAAATGCAATGAATCTTACAGCCATATCGACAATAACAATAATAAAATAAAAATTTAGGGAGGCAATAACAATGAGTAAAACAGAAGCTTTAGGATTAATCGAAACAAAAGGGCTGGTCGGTGCAATTGAAGCGGCAGATGCGATGGTGAAGGCAGCCAATGTTTATCTGATCGGCCGCGAATTTGTCGGCGGCGGCTTGGTAACCGTTATGGTAAGAGGCGATGTGGGCGCAATTAAAGCTGCTACCGATGCCGGTGCTGCTGCTGCCCAGCGCGTGGGTGAGCTGATCTCCGTTCATGTGATTCCCCGGCCTCATGGTGACGTAGAAATGATTCTGCCGACTGCCAATAAGCAGGTTTAAATTTAAAATGAGCAGAACATAAGGCACAGGTCAAAATCTTAAGTAAGATTTTGACCTTGGCTTTTCTATTGCTGGACAGAGCCAAACTGGTTGCTATTTACATTTTCAGAAGGGTATTATAAAATAAATTTAATATTTTATATTTTGCGAATGGCAACAAAATTATTGCTGTATCCGTGTTGGTGATCGTTTTCCACTAGTCTTTGCTGCTGGAGACTTGATCCATCTTTTCGGATGCGCTTTCTTTGCATGCCCCCATCAGGCTTTGCTCATCAACAGACAGCCAAGCCAAGAAAAGGAATTTATGGCGAATCGTATGAATAAGACGGAAAATACGTTAAAGCAATTCATGGATGCTAATCTTTACTCCCGCTATAGCGGATTGCTAGCGCTATCCAATATTTCGTTACAACTAATTGATACTAGCGGTGATATTCTGCTGGAATTCAATCCTTCGCCCGATTTTTGCAAATTAATTTGCCAGCACGAGGAATCCCGCATATGTCAGGACTATATTTCCCGGTTAAAGCCAGGCGCAAAGGAGCGGTTTACCTGCCGGCACGGACTGGAGAATATTCTGCTGCCGATCGATAGTAACAATGAAACGCTAGGCTATGTAATTGGTGCACAGGTTTATTCAACCGCTAACGAGTATCGGAAATATCTCATTGATATTATGGCAATTGCCAAAGACCGGAAGCTGAATCCCGAGTTTATTGCTAAATCAGTTGCAGCGATAAAAACAGTAGAAGTGAATAAAATCGAAATTCATGAGCAGCTCTGCCATCATCTTGCTAAAAACGTTTTTTACGACTTTTCGGAAACAATTCATACTACCGATACTGTTATTGCCAGACTTTCCATTGAAAAAGAAATGCTTGAGAAAAAGATTATTGATCTTGAAGCAAAGAATATGTCTTTAGTTATTAATCCGCACTTTTTATTTAACACATTAAACTCAATTGCACGTATTGCTTATTTTGAAAAATCTCATAAAACGGAAGAACTGATTTATTGTCTTTCCGATTTATTGCGGTACAATTTAAAACAAGACGATGATTTGCATACGATCGGTGCCGAGATGGATAATATCGAGAAATATCTCTATATTCAAAAAACTCGGTTTAAAAATCGTCTGGATTACACAATTGAAGTTGCAGAGGACATAAAGCCGCATAGAATTCCGAATATGATCATTCAACCAATTGTTGAGAATGCCGTCATTCATGGCATAACTCCCAAAAGGGGTGGCGGTGTGATCCGGATCACTGCGGAGAAATATAGAAATGATATTAGCATTTCGGTTATGGATAATGGAAACGGTTTTCCTAAAGAGGTATTGCAAACTTTATATCAGCCGGAAACCAAAATGGGCATAGGCTTTCGCAGTACAGACCAGCGTTTGAAGCGTTATTTCGGGGAGCATTATGGATTACGTGTCGTAAAATCGGATTATAGTGGCAGTACCGTTACCATTGCGATCCCTACCAAACCCAATGTGAGGCGATAGTATGAGCGTAGTGTTAATTGTGGAAGATGAATTACTGGAGCTGGAATTCCTGGAATCCATTGTGACCGATCTTCTGCCAAATGATAAGATCCTCACCTGCGAAAGTGGCTTACAGGCTGTAGAACTGGCCAAACAATACCGGCCAGATATTATCGTTATGGATATTCTGATTCCCGAATTGGACGGCCTTAAGGCGATTCGGGAAATAAAAAAATTTCTGCCCCGGGTGCCTGTGATGATTTTATCGGCATATTCCGATTTCTCCTATGCTCAGACAGCGATTCGATTAGGTGTTCAGGAATATTTGCTGAAGCCTATTAAACCGTCAGTCATTAAGCAGGCAGTACATGATTTGCTGGCTGCAGCCTCCGCAAAGGAGGAGGACGATTTTAGTGAGCCTAAGATTAATCAAATTTATTTTATTGAGAAATCAATTAAATACATTCACGATAATTTTAAGCAAAAGCTTCCCTTACAGCTTGTATCATCCTACATATATGTGAATCCGCAGTATTTCAGCCGCATCTTTAAAAAAGAAGTGGGCGTTAATTATATTGATTACGTAAACAATTTAAAGATTGAATATGCCTGTAAACTACTGGAAACGACTAATTATCCTGCTTACCGCATTTCCAGTGAGTGTGGTTTTACCGATCCCTCCTATTTTAATCGTGTTTTTGTCCAGCAGATGAAACTGACTCCTCATGCTTATCGAAGAAAACTGCTATGTGAGCGGGCGGAGAATAACGGCTAAGTTCAGCGAATATGGAGCAAAGGCTCATAATAATACTACTTGAACCAGACGTTCTTTCATAAAGAATGCTGGTTTTTATTTCCTTTCTAGCAGGTTATCTGCTCCTAAAAATACTGTCATGGGGACGGAGCTTTTGACAGTATTCGCTATGCTTGTTATAATAAACGTGCAGTGCAGGTTGCAGTACGCAAAAGTGTGTCGCTGGAACCGTCCCCGTAACAGTGGATGGGGAGTGCTAAAATGAGGTGAATAATGTGATAAAGCATTGGAAACCGTTTGTGATAGGTGCAACGACGATGCTGCTTGTTCTTGCAGGCTTTTATATGTTTTTTCCAACATCACAGAAAAACAGTATTTATCCCTCGGTTCTGCCAAGTGCGGATACAGCTTCGCAGCTGGATGCGGTTACGATTACCCCTTTGCCGACCTTGCGCCTGATCAGGGGAAATGAAGTTCCTTTTGAGGGTAAAGTAGAGCTTAAGCAAACGATAGCCGGACGGTTTGCCCAGAATGTAACGGTTGTCAGCTTTCAGGCTACCGGAGAGCATGCTGAAAAGTCATTACTTAAAATTGTCTGGGAAAATGGAGAGGAAGAAAAACTTTCCCCCGGTACGCTAAATAAGGTTTTTCCGCCTGATAAGCGTGCTGTTGATATTGTGGTAAATGGTTACAGTGTACATGAACGGCGGCTCTTTAAAGACTCCAACCGCAGCGGAACCTTAACCTGGGAAATTCGCTATGAACCTGTTGAACAATAGGACTTGCTAACTAACGGCAAGTCCTTTTTGCTTATTATGGTTAGTAGATCTTTTAGGCAAATTATGATAAGGTAGAAATAAATTTTAAATAGAGGATGATACGTTATTTTTGAAACATGGGTTCCTAACTTAAATGAATTATTTGTTGGCTTATCCGTAATGCTAATTCTGGTATTTGGACTCAGTAAAACAGCCATGTTTCGGCGAATCGTTATTAATAAGGGGAACTCACTGATCGAGAAATGCGCTTTAGCGGTTTTCTTTGGTTTGTCAGGGATCGTGGGAACTTATATGGGCGTTTCAGTGGGAGATGGCTTTGCTAATACCCGGGCAGTTAATGTTATTGTTGCCGGTCTGGTAGGCGGAAAAATTGCCGGCCTGGGCGCAGGTGTTATTGCGGGGGTACACCAGAGTTATATTGATAATTTTAGTGCTGTGGGCAGTTCTATCGCCACAATTCTGGAAGGCTTGCTTGCCGGGGTAGTGGGCAACCATATTGGTCATGGCAAAGATAAATGGGCTTGTGCCTTAGCAGTAGGAATTATCCTGGAAGCGTTACACATGATTTTGCTGCTTTTGACTAACTGGCCGATTGACCAGGGACTATTATTTTTATCCCATATAGCTTTACCCATGCTGGTTATTAATCCACTGGGGATTATCGCCCTTATTGCCATACTGGAAGGAGTCTTTCGCGAACAGGAGATAGTCGAAGGCTCGGCCGCCAGATTAGTGTTGCAGATTGCCAGTAATACCATTACTCATTTGCGGAAAGGTCTAAATCGCGATTCAGCTGAAAAAACTGCGCAAATCATTTTTGACAGGGTGCCTGATTTGGCGGGGGTGGCAGTTACCAATCGCACAGAGGTACTGGCTTTTACCGGTAAAGAGGCAGAGCTGCATTATCCGGACAGCATAACGAGAAATATTCAGCAATCGTTGGAGACCGGAGAGTCAGTTCTGGCACAGACTCACCGGGAAATTGGTTTTATCAGTCCTGACAGTCCAATTGGTTCCAAGATTGTTGCACCATTAAAAGATAAAGATGAGGTAATCGGCACAATTGTTATATTTAAATTGGAAGAAAGAAGTATTTCACCTTTTGAAATTGAATTGGTAAATGGTCTGGCACAGCTTATATCGACACAGCTCGAGGTCAGCAAAAGCGAGCATCAATCAGCGCTGCTTGCTCATGCTGAAATAAAGGCCTTACAGGCGCAGATTAATCCTCACTTCTTATTTAATGCCTTAAATACCATCCGCTATTACTGCCGCAAGCAGCCTGAGACGGCACGAGAGCTTTTGGTCCATTTAGGAAAGTACTACCGGGATAACATTGTCGCCCATGACGGACTGGTCGACTTAGCAACGGAAATCAAGCACATCCGGGACTATGTAGTAATTGAAACAGCACGATTTCAGGATAAGCTCCAGGTTATTTATCGTGTGCCTGACGAATGCAATTGTCTAATCCCCCCCTTATTGCTGCAGCCAATTGTCGAAAATGCGATAAGACATGGCTTATATCCGAAGCGGGAAGGCGGGACCGTTACCATTACCGGGCAACTAGGTGATGATAGGATTATTATTACCATAGAGGACGATGGGGTTGGAATGAAGCAAGAGCAAATCAGCGAAGTGCTTAAGCCTGATCCTGCCCGCAATAATATCGGACTTAGCAATGTATACAGCCGCCTGAAAAGCTTATATGGTGATGAGTGCGGTTTTTTAATTGAAAGTGAAATAACGAAAGGGACAAGAGTAACCATTACACTTCCTGTCGAGGGGGAAACAAAAGATGTTAAAGATAGTTATTGTTGATGACGAATATCCTGCCCGAGAGGAACTTAAGGATATGCTGGGCGAAATGGAAGATGTTGATATTATTGCCGAGTTTGAAGACGGCCTGGAGACCATTGAATTCTTGCAGAAGCATAACCAGGTAGACGCTGTGTTTTTAGATATTCGTATGCGCCATCAGGATGGCATCGTGACGGCCTGGGAGATTCTGCAATTACCTAATTCCCCTCAAGTTGTTTTTGTTACCGGCTACGAGGATTATGCGGTTAAGGCCTTTGAATTAAATGCGGTTGATTATGTTTTGAAACCTTACAGTCAGCAGCGGCTGGAACAAACAGTAAGCAAGCTGCGCAGCATTACGCCGGCTAATCCGCCTGTTAACGACAACACTTTTGAATTTATCCGGAATAATCTTACAAATGAGCAGATGAGGTTATTTGTCTGGGTTGGTGAAAAGATGGTTGTGTTACATGCCGATGACATTGTGTATATTAAAACGGACGAAAAAGGCAAGCCAATGATTTATAGCGGCAAAGGTGTTTTTATGACACGGCTGACCTTAAAAGAAATCGAGAAAACACTGTCTCCCGCTCAATTTGTCAGAACCCATCGCAGTTACTTGGTCAATCTTAATAAAGTAAGTGAGGTTGTTCCCTGGTTTAATAACACGTATATGATTACCTTGGAGGGATATAAGGATGAACAAATTCCTGTAGCCCGCCATTATCTCAATGATTTTAAAAGTGCATTTAAAATCCTGTAAATGATTGTTTGTCCTGTGTAAGCGAAACAAGCAGCAAGGCAGTCAGCCGTACGGCTGGCTGCCTTGTTGTTGTTTAAGGCATCATTTATGCATCTAAAAGCCTGTTTTTATCATGTTGTAGTGAAATGCATCCAAAATTACCGAAAAATCGCTATAATTTTAATGCAATTCAATCGTAGCCTTTATGCAGTCGATGCTACTTGTTCATAAGGGAGGTGTGTACGAAAATCACGGTTTGTAGATCTAAAATTTGTCAATAATACCGCTGCTAGTTTGCGTAAGCAATAGTAAGATTGGAGGAAGCGAAACGTGAGAGTTTTCAAAGTAAATGTTAACGGTGTAGCGTACAATGTTGAAGTGCAAGAAGAAGGTGTTGCTATTGCTGCCGCGCCAGCCGTCGCTGCTGCCGCTCCTGTCACAACTCCCGCTCCAGCTGTAGTTCCTGCTCCGCAAGCTGCACCGGCTGCTGCTGTGCAAGCAGCTCCTGCTGAAGTTGCTGCCGGTGATACTCCCATTACCGCGCCGATGCCGGGAAAAGTAAGCAAAGTGGTTGTTAAAGAAGGTACGACAGTTAAAAAAGGCGATGTCATCATGCTGCTGGAAGCGATGAAGATGCAAAATGAAATCGGCGCTCCGGCTGCCGGTGTGGTTAAATCAATTAATATAGCTGCCGGTGAAAGTGTAAAGCCAGGTCAGGTGCTGGCAGTTATTAAAGGCTAAATGCCTGATTTTTAGCTTTGAGTAATCATTTTAAACGATATTTTAGTAGGAGGAAAAAAACCAATGGACGCTTTATTTATCCAGTATCCGTGGCTCAATGAATTGCTCATGGGCTTTATGGGGTTATCTTTCAAGCATATCACTATGTGGGGTATCGGTGCAGTTTTGATTTGGCTGGCCGTAGCCAAAGATTATGAGCCTGCCTTGCTGCTGCCGATGGGCTTTGGTGCTATCCTTGCCAATATTCCGCACTCTTCTGCAGTTTCGCAGCATCCTGGCGAGGAAGGTTTCTTAGTTGTTCTTTATAAAATGGGTATTGCCAATGAACTCTTTCCAGTATTAATATTTATTGCAATTGGGGCAATGTGTGACTTTTCGCCGCTTATTCGCCGCCCGTCGGTTATGCTGTTTGCCGCTGCCGCACAGTTTGGTATATTCACAACGGCGATCGGTGCGACACTTGTAGGTTTTAGCTTCCCCCATGCCGCTTCCATCGGAATTATCGGCGCTGCTGACGGTCCGACCACCATTTATGTAGCCAGCCGCTATGCGGTTGACTTGCTTGGTCCCCTTTCTGTAGCTGCATACTCCTATATGTCACTTGTTCCTGTTATTCAACCGCCGGTAATCCGTGCTATTACTACAGAAGCTGAGCGTAAGATCAGAATGGGCTTCCAGGGCGAAGAACCCGTTTCGAAAACAACGAAATTCCTGTTCCCGCTGATGGTTGTTATTATTGCCGGTATCGTTGCGCCGATTTCGGTTGCTTTGATTGGTGCACTCATGTTTGGCAATCTGCTCAAGGAATCAGGGGTTACTGAAAATCTTTCCAATTGTGCACAAAATGAGTTAGCTAACCTGGTTACTTTATTACTCGGTATTACGGTTGGCGGTACGATGAGCGCAGATCGCTTCTTAACGTTTGATGTTGCTTTAATCATGGCTCTGGGCGCCGTTGCCTTCGTATTTGACACCGTTGGCGGCGTACTGTTCGCCAAACTGCTGAATACTTTCAGCTCCTCGAAAATCAACCCGATGATTGGCGCTTGCGGTATTTCTGCCTTCCCGATGTCGGGACGCGTTATTGCTAAAATGGCGTTAAAAGAAGATCCTAGTAATTTCATTGTTCAGCACGCAATTGGCGTTAACGTTGCCGGGCAGGTTGCATCTGTTGTGGCCGGTGGTCTGGTATTGGCGCTTATTCCGGCTCTGAGCAAATAAAAGGAGGTAATGTAAGTGACTAATGCTACTAGCTCTGCCATTACGATGCTGTTTGTTGCTCTGCCAACGATGTTTTTCGTAATCGGTGTATTTATCCTCTCAACAAAGGCTCTGCACGCTGCATTTCCTGCACCTATCGAAGCAGACGGAGAAGAAGACGAGGACTAAAATTCTTCGCTTCACATAAACCAAGTTTCAGCAAAAAACACCGAATGATTTCGGTGTTTTTTGTTTTGTGGCGTTTTCCAGCATTTACATACAGGCTGGGTAGGAAAAACAGCTGTTGGCCGAGAATCATAAACGTTTACACAAGAATGATTACTTGTTTATACGGAGGCTATTTTTTGTGCAATTGTCGATTATCTGTAAAACTGTTGTTGTGAGTATGTTCTTATTCACCGGCAGTACTGTAGTATTAGCCGCTGTTGGGAATACGGCGGATGGCATTGCGGAGATTTCATTCAGTTCGTATCGCAGCCATGACAAGACATTTTCACAAAACCGGAATGTTTTAACCTGGCAAACGATCAGTGCCTCCACAAGGGCTATGTTCCAAGCAAGTGAAATCCGGCTGGGTGATGACCAGGCAGGACAATACGGCGATTTGCAGAAATTTGCCGCCGGCTTTCGGGTGAGCGGTTTGAAAACCAATACCAGCTTGTGGCTGGATCAATACCAGAGTGGTTATTCTTTTACTGGCTACCGGTTTGACAGCCGGTATGCTGCCGATGAACAAACCAGTATTGTTTTGGCAGTAGCGAAGACACCGGTAATTGACCTGGATACCTTAGGGGAGCAAGGCAGGCCGCTCTTAACGTCTAACAGCTATTCCCTAAAAACGGAGCGAATTTTGGACGCGAATAAAGACCTTTCTGTTGGCATGACGCGGGGGCTGTATAGTGATGCGAATAAGAGTACCGCATATACCTGGCAGTATGGACAGACAATATATGACCGGGGCCGGGATAGACTGCGGATCGGGGCCTATGGTTACAAAGGCAGCTGGGACACTGTCAGTCAGTGGTATGGTAATCCGTTAAGCAGTAAGTCCTTTGGGCTAACGACTACCTATGGCGCCCGTGATGGCAATGGACAATGGACAACTACTTTTACGGGTGCCTGGGGAGCCGACGACAATAATCCGCTAGAGTTCTGGCCGTCACTCAGGCTGCAGTACCAGTATCAAGCCTCGCCCAGCAGCAGTATGACATTTGGCTTTGCCAGTGGCCTGCGTACGGATAAGGCCAATGAATTAGAAGGGCTGCGGCATAACTACCGGCAGTTTAATGCCGCCTATCAGGCAAACTGGTAGGTGTAAAAAGGGGGCGAAACGTTGTAAAAACGTTCTCGCCCTTTTTTAACGTCTCGGCAACGAGAGGAGCAGAAAAAGCCCGGCTTTCTACTTTTGGCATTGCCCCAAAAGCCTGCTAAGCAATGTCAATGCTTAAAAGCAAGATTTAATAAAAAGCTGAGTACTTTCTGTAGAGCATAGCAAATAAACCATAGCCTTAA
>NZ_SLUI01000008.1 GCF_004339805.1 Anaerospora hongkongensis
GTTTCAGTGAAACACCTAACATCTGGCGTTTATTTCATCTTACATTGTTCAGTTTTCAAGGAACACTTTGTTTTCGTTGTCATCGCTTGTCGCGGTGACAGCTTATTTATGTTAACATAACTGTTTTGTTCTGTCAACATGTTTTTTTCTGAAGCATTTGCTCCCCGAAGAGAGCTTATATAGAATAACACTTTACTTTTATACTGTCAACCTATTTTTGACTAATTCCCTTCAATTTTTATTCCAGCGTTTTTTTGAATCGGAAGATGCTAGCGGTAAAGACAGCAAAGATAAAAGCAATCAGTGCAAACAGCTGAGACCAAAGATATTGCAGGCCGATTCCTTTTAAGATAATTGCTCTGACAATTTCCAGAAAGAAAGTCAACGGAATAACATTGCCAAGTGCATAAAAGAACAGAGGCATTGCCTCACGGGGAAACATAAATCCGGATAATAAAACACTGGGCAGAAAAACAAAAAAGGACATCTGCATTGCCTGCATCTGCGTTTTGGCTAAATTAGAGATAAATACACCTAAGGACAACGAGGCTATAATAAAAACGGAAGCTAAGGCATATAAAAGTCCCAGGCTGCCGCGAACCGGAATATCAAAGACAACAATTCCTACGGCAAGTGCTAATGTAATTTGCACATAGCCGACAAAGATATATGGAATAATTTTGCCAAGCATTAATTCATGCGCTTTTAAAGGAGTAACAATCAATTGTTCAAGTGTCCCTCTTTCCCGCTCCCGTACAATAGCCATAGAAGTTATCATCACCATCGTCATGGTCAGAATGACGCCGATGATACCAGGCACCATATAATAAGCGGAAACAAAGTCCGGATTATACCAAGGACGAATCCGCACATCATAAGGCATTCCTGTTTGGCTGATTCCGCTTGCTTGCAATTTGGCTGCTATGATCTCCTGCGATTTGAGCAGTCCGATCATTTGCGCAGTACTAATTGCCGATGACGCCGACATAGAGTCAGAGGCATCAACAATAACCTGCACTTGAGCTGCTCTCCCATGCTTGCGGTTCTCCGTAAAATCCGGCGGAAAAATAATCCCCACTTTACTCCTTCCACTTTCAATCGCTCTTGTAACATCTTCATAGCTTGCTCCGGTATACTTGATGTCGAAGTAACCGCTTGCCTCAAACGAAGCCAATAAATCACGGCTTTCGTGCTGCAGCGACTGGTCAAATACGATTGTCGGTAAATGCTTGACATCGGTATTGATGGCAAAACCAAAAACAATCAACTGAATAACCGGTAAAGCGATCATCATCGCAAAGGTTATCCGGTCACGTCGCATTTGAATAAATTCTTTTATCAAAATCGCTCGCAAACGCCTCATACCATCAACTCCTTTCTATGAGAGTTAACAAAATACACGAAAACATCTTCTAAGGATGGGGAAATAATTTCATAAGGATATGGGGAGAAAGCTGCCAATTGATCTGCTTGAACCAAAACGTGCACGGCATTGCCTTGCACATAGGCATCGACCACTCCTTCTTTTTCCTGGATTGCCGTCAGCAGCTCCATGGAGTGAGTATCTTCAATGCGAATCAGCGTATCTGTTATTGCTTGCTTTAACCCGGTAGGCGTATTGGACGCAATTAATTTCCCTTCAAAGATAAAGCCAATATCATCACAGCGTTCGGCTTCATCCATAAAATGAGTAGTAACTAGTATGGTCGTGCCGGCATTCGCTAAATCATAAATGATTTCCCAAAATAACCGCCTCGATTTAGGATCAACGCCTCCCGTTGGCTCATCCAGAAAAACAATAGACGGTGAATGCAGGATTGAGCAGCCTAGTGCCAGCCGTTGTTTCCACCCCCCTGACAAATTAACCGTCAACTCGTTTTCCCGGCCATTCAAACCAGCCATCGCAATCATCTGACTGATACGCGCTTGTTTGTTCTTGCCAGACAGGTTATACATGCCTGCATAGAATTCCAGGTTTTCCTTTACGGTTAAGTCCTCATAGAGACTGAATTTTTGGGACATATAACCAATATGCTGTTTGATTTGCTCTCCTTCACGGGCAATATCATAGCCAAGTACCGTTCCTTTTCCGGCTGTTGGCGCCAGTATCCCGCATAGCATTCGAATCGTTGTCGATTTCCCCGAGCCATTAGGACCTAGAAAACCATAGATAGAACCTTTTTTAATCCGCATCGTAACCTTATCCACGGCTGTAAAGCTTTCAAAACGGCGGGTGAGATTTTCTGTTTCAATAATAAACATTAGCTCACCTCATCTGCTAAATATACAAATACATCTTCCAGCGTAGGTTTCACTTCCCGTATAGCAAAAGCGGAAATTCCTGCGTCCTTCAGAGCAGCCTCTATTGCGGTCTTGGCACTGGCCAGCTCTTTTACCACTACATGATAGGCTTCGCCAAAGGTATTAACATCAATAACAGGGCAAGCAGACAAATGCCGCCTGATATCTTTGCTCTCAGTCCGGATTTCCAGTATGCGGTAAGGATAATTTTGTTTGAGCTGCTGCGGAGTATCGCAGGCAACAACCTTGCCGGAATTGAAAAAGGCGATCCGCGTACACAATTCGGCTTCATCCATATATGGTGTCGAAACAACAACAGTCATCCCCGTTTTGTTTAATCCGTAGAGCATCTGCCAAAATTCCCGCCGGGACACTGGATCAACGCCGGTTGTAGGTTCATCAAGAAAAAATAGTTCCGGTTCGTGCATCAAGCCTGCTGCTAAAGCGAGTTTTTGTTTCATTCCCCCTGATAACTTATCTGCTAACCGGTCCTGAAACGGCCATAAGTTAGTAAATTTCAGGATTTCTTCCGCCTGCCGCTTAATCTCTGCCTGTGAAGCACCGTAGAGAGAACCGACCAGGCGAATATTTTCCATTACCGTCAGATCGCCATACAGACTGAATTTCTGCGGCACATAGCCGATATAAGGTTTAATCTGCTCCAGCTTTGTTTTGTTCATGACGGTAATAACACCAGCAGAAGCAGTGAGAATGCCGATAAGCATGCGCATAGTTGTCGTTTTTCCCGCACCGTCAGGACCGACAAAACCAAATATTTCACCTGCTTGAACAGACAGGGAGATATTCTTTACTGCTGCCAGCGAGCCGAATTGCTTGCTTACATTCATCATGTGTATCATGGAATTCTCACATCAGCCGGCATACCCGCTTTTAATATGCCGTCCGGGTTATCGACCCGTACTTTTACACCAAATACCATATTGGCACGTTCACGCTGCGTTAAGCTTTGCCGCGGCGTAAATTCAGCTGTTTGACTTATTTCGCTAATTACTCCGTGAAAAATGCGCTCAGGATACGAATCAACTTTAACCTGAACCTCTTGGTTCAACGAAATTTGACCAAGCTGCGTTGAGGCAATATACACCTTCACCCAGCATTCGGAAAGTTTAACAACCGTAATAATGGGATTACCTGCATTTACATATTCACCGGCTTCTACATTTTTACTTACAACCGTCCCTACTCCGGGGCTAATGACGGTTGTATCATTTACTACCGTCCGGCTTGCTTCGACGATTGCCTTATTACGCTCTACTTCAAGACGCTGTGCATCCACAACATCAATACGGTTGCCTTCCTCTACTATGCCCTGGCGGGATTGAGCGGCCATATAGGTCTGATAAGCAACGTCCCTGCCAGCCTTACTTGATTCTAATTGCTGGGCAGATATTGCCCCTTTCGCAAAAAGCTCGGCATACCTTTGATAATCGCTTTGTGCCTTATTGTATAAAACCCGTGCCGATACAACCGAGGTCAGGGCATCTTCTTTCTCCTGCGGGCGAGAACCTTTTTGCAAATCTGTCAGCTGAATTTCCGCTCGTTTATAAGCGGCTTCATCCCGCAGCAGCTGGGCATCTAAATCAGGCCGGGAAACACGGGCAACTTTTTGCCCCGCCTGGACTGAATCGCCTTCTTTCACCAGCAGTTCAACAAGCTGCCCGCCAACTTTAGGGGAAATATCAACGCGTGTTACCTCAATTGTACCGGTTGCGGTCATCGTTTCTGCTTCGCGATGATACAGTTTATAGGCTGTAGCTGCTGCCAGTACCAAAAGCAGCAGACCAATGGCGACAATTTTTTTATTCATCTTCCTGCCTCCTCTCCAATCCCCGCAGATACAATTCAATAGCCTGGCGAATATATTCGCCACCTTGATTTATCCCTAAGAAACTGTTTGCAACCGGCCGGGCAATAAAATAAAAATTAAGAATACTGGCTAATGCTAATGCCGCATAGCCGGGATTAATATTTGCTTTGAATTGGCCTGCCTGAATACCTTGCTCAACTGTTTGGTACAGGAATTGATAGAGCCTGGCAATATTAGGCCTGACAATTTCCGCAAAACAGTTAGTTGGGTTGGTCATTTCACTTTGGCCCAGTCTCAACAACCAGGGAAGTTCTTGATGAATGTCCGCCATTGTCCAGGCAAACGCTTCCAGTCTTGGCTTAGGCGCCAGCGCTCCGGGAATTGCTTCAATTCGCGCTACCGCTTGCAAGAACTGATTTTGCAGCACTTCTTTATAAAGACCTTCCTTGCCGCCAAAGTAATACGAAACCAAAGCACTATTTACATTAGCAGCCTTAGCCAGCAGCCGAATGGATACCGCAGAATATCCTTTTTCTGCAAAAAGCTGTGTTGCAGCTGATAATAAGCGTTCTTTTGCATCTTGTTCACTCATTAGGCACCTCGTTTAATCAATCGTTTAATTAAACGATAGCACGGATTTTTCTGCAGTGCAAGTTATATTTGCGAATATTCGCTAAAAACCGCACAAAAAAATGCCCTGCTTACTCGCAGGACATTTTCTCTTACTCTTTAGGTCTAGGTGACAATCCGCGGCTTGGCTTGATCGGCCGATAAGCCCGCGGTGGTTGTAAAATCTCAGCAAAGATATAGCCTGTTTGAATGTTGGCCATAGTAAGCTGCCCCTGCCAGGGAGATGGCTCTGCTGCCACCACTGGAATATGTACCTCCGGCGGCATAGCTGCCTTGGGAGTGACGGTATTGGGCTTAACAATGGGCAGCGGCTCAGCTTTTGGCGCATCCGGATATGGCTTATGCGGCATAGATTCCGGAATTGTAGGATACTCATACTTTTTCGGTTTCCGGCGGAAAAGTTCCGGTAAGATATAAAGCAGGGCCATGATAATGAGGAGATATTTCAATTCCACTACAGGTCACCTACTTTTTTTGCTCATCAATTCTGGCTGAAGTGTTAGGACCAGCTTTGGCGATAGTCTCCCTCATCTGGGTATCGGCAAGAACATTATTCATATTATAGTAGTCCATAACACCCATATGGCCTTCTTTTAGTGCCACTGCTAATGCCCGGGGTACTTCTGCCTGCGCTTCCACAACCTTCGCCTGCATCTCCTGGGTAAACGCTTTCATTTCCTGTTCTTTCGCTACAGCCATTGCCCTGCGTTCTTCAGCTCTGGCTTGGGCAATGCGCTTCTCTGCTTCGGCCTGATCTGTCAGCAGCTCAGCACCAATGTTGCGCCCTACATCGACGTCGGCAATATCGATTGACAAAATCTCAAATGCTGTTCCCGCATCTAAGCCTTTTGACAATACCGTACGCGAAATATGATCGGGGTTCTCCAATACATCCTTGTGATCGGTAGATGAACCAACAGTCGTGACAATACCTTCCCCTACCCGGGCAATGATTGTTGCTTCACCGGCGCCCCCTACCAACCGGTCAATGTTAGCCCGCACCGTAACTCTTGCTTTTACCTTTAATTCAATACCATTTTTTGCTACCGCAGAAACGACAGGGGTTTCAATTACTTTCGGATTAACGCTCATTTGTACCGCTTCTAATACATTACGGCCAGCTAAGTCAATAGCGGCAGACCGTTCAAAAGGCAGCGGAATTTGAGCACGATGTGCGGCAATCAAGGCATCTACCACGCGGTCAACATCACCGCCTGCAAGATAATGTGCTTCCAGTTGGTTTACATTGACGTCCAGGCCTGCTTTATTGGCTTTAATTAAGGGCATTACAATTTGAGCGGGGGGAACACGGCGCAGCCGCATACCGACCAACGTAAAAATTCCCACATTTACACCTGCCGCCAAGGCTGAGATCCAAAGACCCAGTGGTACAAAATGAAGAAATACCGCAGCAACAACAAAAAACAGTAACACACCGAGTATCGGGATTAACAGGATTGACATTTACATTCCTCCTTATATCTACTCCACAATGGGATGAACCACAATCCGATTGCCTTTGACACTTACCACTTTGACCGGAATACCAGCAGGAAGAAATCTTCCTTCAGAAACGACATCCAATTGTACACCTTTCAGTTCAATTCTGCCTGCAGGTCTTAATTGCGTGATCGTAATTCCTTCACAGCCCAGATAACAGTCATAGTCCTGGGCACTGGTATAACCGGCCTGCGTCGTCTCGCTGTCTTTCAGGATGAGCTTGGTCCAAAGCTTGCTGGATGGCAGGTATCTGGCAAGTACAGCAAAAGCAATAATGGCAACGACAAGACTGATTGTCATTGTAGTGACAGCCGACAAATTAGCACCTAAGCTGAGGAAAAAGCTTGCCAAAATACTAGCCAGCCCGGCTATACCAAACAAGCCTGTTCCCGGCACATACAGTTCTACGACCAATAAAATGCAGCCCGCCGCAAAAAGCAAGATTTCCAAAAGGCCTGCCACTCCTGTCAGCCACTGACTGCCGAAGAATAACACTGCTGCCACGATTGCGACCAACGCGCCAACTCCGGTTCCAGCAGTCTTAATTTCAGCTAGTACGGCAAGGAAAATCAGCGATAAAAGTCCTGATTTAATAGCTGGGTTGGACAGCCAGCCTGCCAGTCGGTCTGTCCATTGCGGCTGGTACTCCACTACGGTTGCATCACTGAAACCATAATGAGCCAATACAGCAGCACGGTCCACCGCAACAAAATCGGCAAAGCCGACATCTTTTGCCTGATAATCGGTGAGCGCCAGTATCTGCCCTGGTTCTGCATACCCGGGAAGTCCCAGGGATTTATCCACCATAGCTTCGGCAACTCTGGGGTTGCGTCCAGTCTTATTCGCTGTAGCCGCAAACTCCGCTTTCAGTGCAGCTACTGTTTTTTCAGTGGTTGGTATAGGCTCTGCTGCGCCAATACTGCCTCCCGGAGCAACCGCAATACTTTGATGAGCCAGAGCAATTAACGCCCCCGCAGACCAGGCTCTGTTTTTGATATAACAAATCGTCGGTACCGGCGAATCAATAATGACATCCCGCATTTGTACGGCGGCATCAACCAAACCGCCAAATGTGTCCAGTTCAACCAATATAGCCCGGGCATTATTTTTTTGCGCTTCCTGAAACGCACGCTGCAGCAAAGCAGACTGACCACCATCAATTTCACCCTTTATTGTCACAACAGCAACGGATGAAGCCGGTTCAACTGCAGCAGAAACACCGAGAGTTACCCATAGTGCCAGGCAAAGGAAAAGTAAAAAAATACGCCTGATTCGTTCCATATTTCACCTCCAATGGCCTATATACTATATTCGCGGCATAACCCGTCCTTTCCTGTTTTCCAGATAAAAACTGTTGACTTGTCGTTTTCTGTATGTTATTGTCATATTTAGTTCATGTTAGTTATTTATTTACTTTCCTAGCTGTATATGTACGACCTAGTATATTTCCTTGGACATGCAATAACCGACCTGTCTATCTCCGGCAATTTATCCAGTTATTGTCGTATTATCTTAAGCAAATATCGCGCTAATTATCAACTTTTTTTATAATAAAATTCATTTCAACCCTGAGCAATTATCACACTCATTACTGCAGACAATTCATGAACGCTAAAATAAGTCAGGTTTTTACCTGACTTATTTTTTATGCATTTATCCCTAGATAAAAACTAAAACCGGTATCCTGGTCGGATACCGGCATGTGTTAGTTATTGAGCATTTCGCGAACGATTGTATTGACCAGCTTACCATCGGCACGGCCTTTTACTTTCGGCATCAGGGCAGCCATCACCTTGCCCATATCCTTAGCAGTCGAAGCCTGTGTTTCTTGAACTGCGTCGGCAACAAAGACCCGTACTTCCTCTTCCGTTAATTGCTGCGGAAGGTAAGCCATTAAGACAGCAACTTCTTTTTCCAGGTTTTCAACCAGATCAAGGCGGTTTGCTTTCTCAAATTCGGCCATTGCATCCCGGCGTAACTTCAGTTCTTTTGCCAAAACATCAAGAACTTCTTCTTCGGCCAGCTCTTTTTTGCGGTCAATTTCAACATTTTTAATACTTGCTCGAACCATGCGGATAACAGATAGCCGGAGTTTGCCAGCTTCTTTATCTTTCATGGCCTGTTTCATGTCTTCAGTTAAACGTTCCTTAGTAGACATCAGCGATACCTCCGAGACTAGCGAAAAGCCATCAGTGTAGTCCTGCAGAAGAACTGTTTAAGCTTTAAATTTACGTTTGCGAGCCGCTTCGGACTTTTTCTTGCGTTTGACACTAGGTTTTTCGTAGTGTTCGCGTTTTCTCACTTCCGAAAGAACACCAGCCTTTTGGCAAGAGCGTTTAAACCTACGGAGTGCGCTATCAAGTGTTTCGTTTTTACCTACCTTGATTTCTGACATCTGATCTCCCTCCCTCCACACTGACCTTCAGGGAAGTGCAGTTACTTCTACATACACCTAAGTATTATACCTAATATGACAAACATTGTCAACATTAACCTGGAGGCCAGGTCATCGCCCGACCGCCGAGAATATGACAATGCAGATGATGTACAGTTTGTCCGCCGTTCTCTTTTGTGTTCATAACAACGCGAAAACCTTCATCCGCCAAGCCAGCTTGCTCCGCTATCCGCTTTATGGCAGACAGCATCTGTCCCATTACGAATTGATCCTCTGGTTCGATTTCCAAAATGCTGGCAATATGCTTTTTGGGAATAATGAGCACATGAACAGGAGCTGCCGGATTAATATCAGGAAAAGCAATCAGCTGCTCATCCTCGTATATCGGTTGAACGGGTATTTCTTTTGCTGCTATTTTGCAAAAAATACAATCTTGCTGCATACAGCACCTCCTGTCGCATCATAGTACCAATATCCCAGCTATATCCAGAATTATTCGTCCTAGAGTACAATAATCCTGCTGCCTGAGGAGCATTGTTCAAAATTTAATTCGTAATTTGTCCCCAAATACCGTCTTTGTAATCCTTCTCGACGGCTACACGGCATAATTTCCCCTGCAGGGTTTTGTCCCCCGGTGCATAAACGCGAATATAATTGCCAGACAAACCTTCCAGAATACCGTCTTTTTCACCCTCGAAGAGAACATCTATCACGCTTCCGATAAAGCGATTGTTAAAATCTTTCGCAGCCTTATCAGCGATTACTTGCAGTTGATGGGCACGCTCTTTCTTTTCCTGTTCACTGACCTGTCCGGCAAAATTTGCAGCAGGTGTACCTTCGCGCTTTGAATATGGGAAAACGTGAATGCGGGCGAACCGCATCCGCTCAATGAATTCCAGTGATTCTGCAAACATTTCTTCTGTTTCGCCAGGAAAACCAACAATGATATCCGTGGATATAGCAATATCGTCTACCTGACGGCGAATATTTTCAATCAGCTGCTCAAATTCAGCCGTCGTATAATGGCGGTTCATTTTTGACAATATGGTATCATGACCGGATTGCAGCGGCAAATGCAAGTGCGGGCACAGGCGCTTGTCAGTGTGCATAAGGCTGATTAATTGCTCGGATATTTCAATCGATTCTAGAGAACCTAAACGCAGCCTCATAAGGTCCTGTACGTTTAACACGGCCCGGATTGCATCCGTCAACTCAAGTCCATTATCGTGATCGCGTCCATAAGCCCCTAAATGAATACCTGTCAGCACAATTTCCCGGAACCCGGCTGCAATCATTTTTTCAGCTTCACCAACCACACTGCTTAGTGGTCGTGAACGCAGCGGTCCCCGGGCAAAAGGGATAATGCAGTATGTACAAAAATTAGTGCATCCTTCTTGAATTTTCAAGAAAGCTCTCGTCCGCCCCGGTATATGAAACAAAGGAATATCTTCAAATTGCTCGGCAGACATAATATCAGCAACAGCTTTTACTTGCTGCTGCTTTGCTGTTGCTTCTTCAACCAGCTCTACAATTTTCTGGCGATCCTGTGTACCAACAATAACATCAACACCAGGAATAGCTTCCACCTTATCCGGAGCAATTTGTGCGTAACAGCCTGTTACAACGATAGCCGCTTCCGGATTCAGACGCGTTGCCCGGCGAATTAACTGGCGCGATTTCTTTTCTCCCAGATGAGTAACGGAACAGGTATTGATGACATAAATGTCTGCTTTAGCAGAAAAAGGAACTACTTCGTAGCCCCGCTGCTTAAACAGACCCTCTATTACTTCTGTTTCAAACTGATTTACTTTACATCCCAATGTTGTAAATGCTACTTGCGGCACACTCTAGCCTCCTAAATCACCATGCTCGTACATGACAGCGGCAATAGCCGCCAGAGCGGCTGTTTCTGTACGCAATATGCGAGGTCCCATGGTAACAATTGCCGCGCCCCGTTCTTGCGCTAACTGTACTTCCCGGCTGCTTAAGCCGCCTTCTGGTCCAATAATCAGCAGATAATCATTGCCAGGCTTCTCCCGCAGAACCTGCTTTAAGCCTAACGGTACCTGCCCCTCATACAAAACAATAATTTGTGTTTCACCGCCAGTTGCCGCCAATAGCTTGGCCAAATCCTGAACAGCAGCAACGTTTGGCACAATGGTTCGCTGACACTGCTTAGCAGCTTCGGCAGCAATTTTTTGCCAGCGCTCACGGCGATTTTGCTGCTTAGCTGCATCATATCGTACAACACTGGTATCGGCTTCCATAGGAATAATTTCACTAATCCCCAGTTCGACCGCCTTTTGCACAATAAAATCCATTTTATCACTTTTCGGCAGCCCTTGCGCCAGCCGGATTGTAATCGGGGCTTCCCGTTCTTCCTCCAGCATAGTCTCCATCGATAGAAACACTTCTGTATCGCTTGCCTGTGTGATTCTGGCAACAGCAGCTTGTCCCACCGGATCAACAACAACAACCTGATCCCCTGCAGCCAGGCGCAGCACACGCAGCATATGATGAGCTTCGCCACCGGCGACGACCATCTTGTCAGCCAAACGGTCAGAAAGCAAGAACCGGCGCATTATACTTCTCCCTTGCGGGCAACAATAGCCGCCCAGCCGCCTTCTTCCACAACTTTTTCAATCACAAATTGATGATCCAGCATTGCCGCTGTTACGTCACTTAAGCGTTCCGTAATAATTCCGCTTGCAATAAACACACCGTCATCTTTCAAACGAGGCGGCAAATCCTGCAAGATTTGAATAATAATATCGGCTATAATATTCGCTACAATAATATCGGCCTGACCATCAACACCTGTCAACAGATCCCCTTGTACAGCAGTAACCGTTTGTTCCACATCATTCATGGCAACGTTTTCCTGTGCGACTTTCACCGCAACCGGATCAAGATCAATTGCATGTACAGAAGCGGCACCAAGTTTTGCAGCAGCTACAGCTAAGATTCCGGAACCGGTTCCTACATCAAAAACCGTATCGCCTGTTTGCACCAATTCGTCGAGCAAACGGATGCATAACACGGTAGTATGATGCGTGCCTGTACCAAAAGCCATGCCGGGGTCAAGCTCGATAATAATATCATCAACCGCGGGGAAGTATTCTTCCCAGGAGGGCTTTATAACAATATGCTCGCTTACCTTCACCGGGTGGAAGTAATCTTTCCAGGCACTGGACCAATCCTCATCCTGCACTTCCACCCAATTTATCAAGCCGCAGCCTTTATTTAAATTATGCAATTCCAGTTCATTAACTTTTTGCTCAAACAAGCCTAGCTTGTCATCCAGCTGGTCATCAACAGGAAGATAAGCCTTAACCGTTACGATTTCAACGTCGGCAGGCTCCGGTATTTCGCAATAGTCCCAGGCCCCTGAGCTGCGATAGGCATTGATCAGTACAGGGTCCTCAATAATTACGCCGCTGGCACCCAAATCATGAAAAATATTAGCCACCGCTTCGGTGGCCTCATGTGTTGTTTGGATACTAATTTCCGCCCATTTCATTTTAGATCGCCCCTTTTATCAAACGTTATACACCAAAGGCGTCCTTCACTTTTTTAAAAAAGCTTTTTTGCTCTGGATTAGTATCTTCACCGCCATCTTTGGCAAACTCCAGCAACAATTCTTTCTGCTTATCTGTTAATTTCTTAGGCGTAATGACTTTTACCTTTACATGTTGATCGCCACGGCCTGAACCACGCAGATGGGGCACACCTTTGTCTTTCAGTCGGAAAACAGTAGCCGTTTGCGTACCTTCAGGAATTCTGAGCTGTACCTTGCCGTCAAGCGTCGGCACTTCAATTTCATCCCCAAGCGCTGCCTGTACAATGGTAATTGGCACTTCGCAAATGACATCATCGCCTTCTCTAGTGAACAGTTTATGCGATTTAACAAAAATATAAACATACAAGTCCCCTGGCTGACCGCCGCGGTTGCCTGCTTCCCCTTCGTGAGCCACTCGCAAGCAGGAGCCATTATCGACTCCGCCGGGGATTTTAATTTTGATCTTCCTTCTCGCCCGTACTTTTCCTTTGCCATGACATTCTTTGCAAGGCGTTTTTACAATTTTTCCTTCTCCACGGCAGCGATCACAAGGGCGAACATTTACCATCCGCCCGAAAGGAGTGTTTTGCACAACTTGCTGCTGACCGGTACCGCGACATTGCGAGCAAGTTTCAGCCTGAGTTCCTGCAGCCGCACCCGATCCGTGACACACGCCGCAGTCCTCTGTTCGGGGGACCTGAATTTCGGTTTCCATGCCAAAAGCTGCCTGTTCAAAGGTTATCTCCAGATCATAGCGCAAGTCGGCACCGCGTTCAGGTCCTGACTGCCGGCCGCCGCCAAACCCGGATTGACCAAAAAACATATCAAAAATATCACTGAATCCGCCAGCTCCGCCAAAGCCGCCGCCAGGAGCGCCGCCGCCGCCTTCAAAGGCGGCATGACCAAATTGGTCATATTGGGCGCGGCGCTCAGCATTAGACAGCACTTCATAAGCTTCGTTGGCTTCTTTAAATTTCTCCTCGGCCTCACTCGGGTTATCGCGGTTGACGTCAGGATGGTACTTGCGAGCCAATTTACGGAACGCCTTTTTAATTTCATCATCTGACGCCGTTTTGGCCACACCTAGCACTTCATAGTAATCTTTTTTACTCACTGTTACACCATCCCAAACTGATATTTAAAGTTGCTTATTTTTTCTTTTCATCATCGACAACTTTATAATCGGCGTCAACAACGTTGTCATCTTTGCCTGCTCCTTGTGAACCGCCGGCAGCATCAAATCCCGGTGCCCCTGGCTCGCCCTGGGCTCCCTGTTGATTATATACGGCAGACGTCAACTCATAAAGCGGTTTGGTTAATTCTTCAGTGTCAGCCTTGATTTTTTCGATGTCGGTACCTTTGAGGGTTTCTTTCAGTTTTTCAATAGCAGCCTGCACTTTTTCAACCAGCGCTTGGTCTGCTTTATCGCCCATATCTTTAATGGTCTTTTCTGCTTGATAAACAAGGGAGTCGGCGCTGTTGCGGGTTTCGATCTCTTCTTTGCGCTGTTTGTCTTCGGAAGCATGAGCTTCTGCTTCTTTTACCATTCTCTCAATTTCATCTTTGTTCAGTCCGCCGGAAGAAGTAATGGTAATCTTTTGTTCTTTACCAGTTCCCAGATCTTTAGCCGAAACATGAACAATACCGTTGGCATCGATATCGAAGGTTACTTCGATGCGAGGTACACCACGGGGAGCTGGAGGAATGCCGGAAAGTTCGAATCGTCCCAGAGTTTTGTTATAGGAAGCCATTTCGCGTTCCCCTTGCAGCACGTGAATATCAACGGAAGGCTGATTGTCGGCCGCAGTTGAGAACGTTTGGCTCTTGGATGTAGGAATCGTCGTATTTCTATCAATAATTTTAGTGAAAACACCGCCGAGAGTTTCGATACCCAGTGAAAGCGGAGTAACATCAAGCAGCAGTACGTCTTTTACTTCACCAACGAGTACACCGGCTTGAATAGCGGCACCAACTGCAACTGATTCATCAGGATTTACACCACGGTGAGGCTCTTTACCCAGGAACTTCTTGATAGCTTCCTGCACAGCAGGAATACGGGTTGAACCACCGACTAAAATAACTTTATCAATTTCTTTGGAGCTTAAACCGGAATCATTTAATGCCTGGCGGGTAGGTGCCATCGTAGCTTCTACCAGGTCGGCAGTCAGTTCATCAAATTTCGCCCGGGTAAGATTCATATCCATATGTTTCGGGCCGCTGGCATCAGCTGTAATGAACGGCAGATTGATGTTCGTAGTCAGTACGCCGGACAATTCAATTTTGGCTTTTTCCGCCGCTTCTTTTAAGCGCTGTACTGCCATACGGTCCTGGGAAAGATCTACGCCGTTTTCGCGTTTGAATTCAGCAATCATCCAGTTCATAACCCGCTCGTCGAAATCATCTCCGCCAAGACGATTATTACCGTGAGTTGCTTTAACTTCAAATACGCCGTCTCCCAGTTCGAGAATGGAAACGTCGAAAGTACCGCCGCCCAAGTCAAATACCAAAATGGTGTGATCCTCGCCTTTGTCAAGGCCGTAAGCCAGAGCAGCCGCCGTAGGCTCGTTAATAATACGCAATACTTCCAGACCGGCAATCGCACCGGCATCTTTTGTTGCCTGACGCTGGCTGTCAGTAAAATAAGCTGGTACCGTAATAACTGCCTGCGATACCTTTTCCCCTAAGTAAGCTTCTGCTTCTTGTTTTAATTTTTGCAGAATCATGGCAGATATTTCCTGCGGGGTATAATTCTTATCATCGATTTTTACAGTATGATTAGTACCCATATGCCGTTTGATTGAGTGAATCGTACGGTCAGGATTTGATACAGCCTGGCGTTTGGCCAGCTGTCCTACCAAACGTTCACCGGTTTTGGAAAAACCAACAACAGACGGTGTCAGACGTGCGCCTTCCGCATTTGGTATAACTACAGGTTCGCCGCCTTCCATTACAGCGACAACCGAGTTGGTAGTACCTAAGTCTATTCCTATTACTTTTGCCATTATTCTATTCCTCCTTAAATTTGCAAACTAATTATTGCTTACCACTTTTACCATGCTGGGGCGAATTACTTTATTACGGACCATATAGCCCTTTTGAAATTCCTCAACAATCAATCCGTCCGCCTGATCCTCAGCCTCAACCCGCATAACGGCTTCATGCTGCTGGGGATTGAAGGTTTCGCCTACCGCCTGGACAGGCGCAAGGCCCAGCTGCTCAAGCGACTGGAATAATTGTCGATAAATCATTTCAACACCGGAACGAAAAGAAACAACATCCGCGTTATCTGTTGCAGTAGATAATGCACGGTCAAAATTGTCAATAACCGGCAGGAGCTTTAGCAGAATTTCCTCGGTAACAATACCGGAAAGCTCTTCTTTTTCCTGACGCGTGCGACGGCGGAAATTATCAAAATCAGCTTGTAAACGCTTAAGGCGCTCTGCCATTTCCTCATGAAGGCGATTTTTTTCCGCTATTGCAGCCAGCATTCGTTCTACATCAGACGACTGAAAGCAAACTTCCTCAGCCGGTGTTTCCCCCTCGGCTTCCGGGTTTACCTTCTTCACTTCTTCTTGCTCTAATTTCTCAGTCATTCACTTCACCTCTATTTAAAAATCAGGCATCCCGGCCGTTGCGGCGTTGCTTTGCCCACTATTAGCACCATCTTCTTTTTTCTTTATAATGGTATCGATTCTAAGAATTGCTACAGCGACTTCACCTGCTGCCTTTATGGCATGCAGCTTAACAGGTACCGGGTCGACAACCCCTAAGGCAAGCATATTGGTTACAGCACCCGTGTCACAGTCAATGCCCAGATAATCGGCCTGCTCAGCCAGCTGGGCGGCGACCGCCTCTTCCACTTTTTCCAGTGGGTTGAAGCCGGCATTCTCCACGATCTGCGACAGCGGCCTTTTTAAAGCATTAACCACACAATCAACGCCATACGCCGCCATCCCCTTTAAATTCTCCCGTGATTTTTCAACTTTACGGGCCAGGGCAATCTCAATTGAGCCGCCCCCCGGAACATAACCGCCCTTTACCGCTGCCTGCACACTTGAGGCCGCATCTTTTGCAATGCGCATCCTTTCACCGACTACTTCCTCGGTGGCGGCACCGACTAAAATCGTTGCCATTGGCTTGCCTTGACCGCCTAGTATACGGATGTGTTCCAATTTTTCATCTTCATAAACCCGTTCGGCAAAGCCCAGATATTTTTCCAGGTCTGCCGTGTCTTTCTTAAGCCCCGTACGCTTAATCATACGAGCTCCGGTATGCTCAGCCGCCCTGCGAAGATCTTTAGCCGCTACCCGCTGAACAACTACAATACCGGCATCCGCTAAAATTTCTTCGGCATCGCTATGTACACCGCGGTCCACTAAAACGACATTAACTCCGAGATCAACAATCTTTCTGCTGTTTGCCTTGAATTCATTTTGCAGCTCTATATACCGCTTAAATCCGGCTTCAGTGCTTAAAGCTTCGTCACCTATTTCCTCCGGTTCCAAAGCATCATCAATTAAAAGCACTTTGGCATTTTGTACCGATTCGGGCATTTCTTTATTCATGCGCTCTTTATCGACAATAACGCCTAAAAATACTTCATTGGCAGCCCCTTCCTGGGCTGTGATGATATCCGCCAGCTTGAAATTATTTTCTGCCAGCTTTTCCACACCAATCAGCCGGGCAGCTTTTACGACCAAATCGGCAATATCCTGGTGTTCGCGTCCTGCTATCATGGCAATATTGGACAAAATCGGATCCTGTAAATCCTCTACACGCCGGCAGTTAGCCGCTACGTGCTCCAGTGCCTGCGCAATGCCAAATTTCACACCTTCAATCACCCTGGCAACAGGCACTCCCCGCAGCACCTGATTAACACCTTCCGCTACCAGACCACCGGCCATAATCGTCGCAGTTGTCGTTCCATCGCCAACCTCGGCTTGCTGTGCCTTAGCCGTATTAATCAGCATTTTGGCTGCAGGATGATTGACATCCATTTTATCAAGAATCGTCACGCCATCATTTGTAATAATAACTTCACCAAAGCGGTCCACCAGCATGGTGTCCAGACCTTTGGGACCAATTGTTCCTTCTACGGCTGCAGTAATCGCCCTTACAGCATTGGCATTAGTAATCAGCGCCGCTAAGCGCTCATCAACTTCTGCTCCGCTGCCGGCCGCCTGCTTGAGATTCATGTCGGATCCTCCCATACCTAGATATGTATTCTCTTTTCGGGCAGACTATACCGTCTGCCCGTTTTTGCTAATCCACTTTAAACACCGTATTTTTTCAATACATCACCCAAGTGACGCTGCATAAAGCCAAGCACACCAATAATCTTACCATACTCCATACGGGTAGGCCCTAAAACTGCGACCGTTCCGACTATCTGACCGTCAACCCGGTAAGTCGCCTGAATTACACTGCAATCCTGTATACCGGAAAACTTGTTTTCCTGACCGATCGTAACGAGTAAGTGATCAGTTTCCTGCCTATGCAGAATATCACTCAGCAGTTGTTCTTCTTCCAGCATGGAAAGCAAGGCTTTTACTTTATCAACATCGCGGAATTCCGGCTGCTCCAGCAATTGGGTAGTACCACCGGTATATACACGATCTTTCCTGTCGCCAGCAATGGCACTTCCCAGTACCTCTAAAGCCGCTTTATAGATGAGGGAATCAGACACAACTTCCTGCTTGATTTCTCGTAAAAGTGATAATCTTATGCGATCCAGCGGTAAGCCCGCCAACCTGTTATTGATCCGCTCTGCAATGCTTTGCAAATCTGTTAGCGATGTTCCTTCGGGAATATCAATTACCTTATTATCGACAAAACCCGTATCGGTAACAATGATGACAATTGCCCTGCGCTCATCAAGCGGCAGAAATTGCATGTATTTGAAAACACATTGTGACATTTGCGGCGCCAGCACCAGCGACACATTGCGGGTCATGCGGGATAGTATCTTGGCAGTTTCCTGAAAAACCCCCTCAATCCGCCTGGCCTTTGCCTCATACCAGCGATCAATCAACAGAATTTCCTGGTCACTGATCGTCGGTGGAGCCAATAAACAGTCTACATAGAAACGATAGCCCTTGGCCGAAGGAATCCGCCCTGCCGACGTATGGGGCTGCTCAAGATAACCCAGCACCTCCAAATCGGACATTTCGTTGCGTATGGTAGCCGGACTAATCCCTAAATCATATTTTCGGGCAATGGTTCTTGAACCAATCGGTTCCGCGGTTGAAATATAGTCGTCAATGATCGCCTGCAGAATTTTACGTTTTCTCTCGTCCAAAAGCATTCACCTCCTATTGTTAGCACTCTATCGCAGGGAGTGCTAACACCTAATTAAAACATATCACTCCTTGCCGCACATGTCAAGATGCCTTCCTACCTTTATCTGTTAAGGTAAGAAGGCTTGAAAGGCCAAGTTGCCGTATTTCATCCCCAGAGGGGTCAATTTTACTGATTCTTTACCTACATCAATCAATTTTTTAGCAGCCAGCTCCGCCACCTGCCTGGAAAAATGCTGCGGAAATTGTTTCTCAAAGTATTGATAAAAAGCTTCGTACGATATCCCGGCTGCTGTACGAAGCCCTAAAAAGCAGAACTCAGCCATTTGCTCTGCCACATCGGGTTTTTCCTGATATTCAACAGGCGAACCTCCGCTATTAATCTGTTCGATATACGTACGGACATCACGGGTATTTGCCAGGCGCTCACGGTTAAGGAAGGAATGTGCGGCCGCACCCAGGCCAAGATACGAAGAGTAGTTCCAGTATTTTAGATTATGCCGGCATAACTGCCCCTGTGCGGCATAATTGGATATTTCATACCGTTTATAGCCGCACTGGGGCAGGAAACGGACCGCTTCTTCATACATAGCCTCCTCCTCCTCTTCAGCGGGCAGCAGTAAACGCTCTGCGGCCAGACGATGGGCAAAAGGGGTTCCTTCTTCTACTTTTAAACCATAAACGGAAATATGCGGAACAGCCAGATCAACGGCCTGCCGGAGGCTGTCTTGAAAGTTTTTTAATGTCTGCAGCGGCAGCCCATACATTAAATCAATATTAATATTGGAAAAACCAGCCTGCTGTGCTGCCCGTACGGCAGCAATCCCTTCTTCGGCGCTGTGAATCCGGCCTGCTTCCTGCAGCAGAATATCGGTAAACGACTGTACCCCGAAGCTCATGCGGTTTATTCCATGCGCCCGCAAGTCCGCCAGGATGCCGCCATCCACCGTTCCAGGATTTGCTTCCATAGAAACCTCTGCATCAGGAGTAACGTGAAAATTTGTCTGTACTGCTGTAATCACTTGCAGCAGCAAAGGCAGCGGCAACAGCGTCGGTGTCCCGCCGCCAATATAGATGGTATCAACCTCATGACCGGAAAAAAGAACACCTTGGCCGATGATTTCCCGGCACAAGGCGTTGGTATAGCTTTCGTATAGACTCTCCATATGAGAGTAAGAAGGGAAATCACAATATAAACATTTTTGCTGACAAAACGGGATGTGTATATATAGCCCTAATTGCATGGCTAATCCATTTTCAAGATCGCCATGAATGCTTCTTGCGGGACTTCAACACTTCCCACTTGTTTCATGCGTTTCTTACCTTCTTTTTGTTTTTCCAGCAGTTTGCGTTTCCGGGTGATATCACCGCCGTAGCATTTTGCCAGCACGTCCTTGCGCATCGCTCGCACGGTTTCCCGGGCAATTACCTTATTGCCGATAGCTGCCTGGATAGGAATCTCAAACATTTGCTTCGGAATAATTTCCTTCAGTTTTTCAGCAAGTAATCTTCCCCGGAAAGTGGCCTTATCTCGATGGACGATCACACTTAATGCGTCAACAGCCTCACCATTAAGCAGAATATCCAGCTTAACCAGTTCCGACTCCTGATAACCGATCAATTCGTAATCCAAAGAAGCATACCCGCGGGTAGAGGATTTCAGACGGTCAAAATAGTCGTAAATAATTTCGCTTAACGGCAAATGATACGTAATGGTAACCCGGGTGACATCCAGGTATTTCATATCTTTGTATTCGCCCCGTTTCTCCTGGGAAAGCTCCATAACTGCGCCAACAAGGTCATTGGGAACGATAATGGTAGCTTTCACATAGGGCTCTTCAATATGATCAATTTCCTGAACTACCGGCAACTTTGACGGATTATCAATTTCCAGCATTTCGCCGTCTGTTTTATAGACCTTAAAAATAACGCTCGGTGCGGTTGTAATTAAAGTAAGATTGTACTCCCGTTCCAGCCGCTCCTGAATTACATCCATATGTAATAGTCCGAGAAAACCGCAGCGGAAGCCAAAGCCAAGCGCAATGGACGTTTCCGGTTCATACGCCAAAGAGGCATCATTTAGCTTAAGCTTATCCAACGCATCACGGAGCGAATCATAATCAGCGCTGTCTACCGGATACAGGCCGCAATATACCATAGGCGTTACTTTACGATAACCAGGCAGCGGTTCGCTTGCAGGATTGTCAAGCTCTGTAACCGTATCACCGACACGGGTATCTTTCACATTTTTAATACTAGCGGCAATAAAGCCCACTTCTCCTGGACCAAGTTCGGTAACATTGGTCATGGAAGGCCTGAAAACACCGACTTCCGTTATTTCGAATTTTTTCTCCGTCGCCATCATCAGTACTTTCGTACCGGGGCGTATATACCCATCCATTACGCGGACATAGGCAATTACTCCTTTATAGGAGTCAAAATGCGAATCAAAAATCAGTGCCTTAAGCGGTTTATTCCGCTCACTTTTCGGGGGCGGGATTTTCGCAACAATTGCTTCCAGTACTTCCTCAATACCAAAGCCGGTTTTAGCACTAATCAAAACCGCATCCGAAGTATCCAGTCCGATTACATCTTCAATTTCTTGTTTTACCCGCTCCGGTTCCGCGCTCGGCAAGTCAATTTTATTGATAATCGGAATAATTTCCAGATCATGCTCCAATGCCAGATACACATTGGCCAGCGTTTGAGCTTCAATTCCCTGTGCCGCATCGACAATCAGAAGCGCGCCTTCACAGGCTGCCAAGCTGCGGGAAACTTCATATGTAAAGTCTACGTGTCCTGGCGTATCAATCAAATTCAGCATATAGGTCTGCCCATTCTTAGCCGTATAAGACAAGCGGACCGATTGTGCCTTAATTGTAATTCCACGCTCACGTTCTAACTCCATCTGGTCCAATACTTGGTTTTCCATCTCACGAGCAGAGAGAGCACCGGTAAATTCCAGCAGCCGGTCAGCTAATGTGGATTTACCATGGTCAATATGAGCAATGATGGAGAAGTTTCGAATATGGGATGTATTCATAGCGGGGCTCCTCTCAGACTACAATAGCAATTTTCAGTGATTTATTATAGCATTTCCCCCCTATTACCTGCAAGCATTTACCTGAATTGCTCTTTAAGCCAGTGTAATTGGCTTTCTTCAAGCGGTCTGATTTCCCGCAGATATCCGCTTAAATTCTCTTTGGTCTGGAACGCCTTCTCCGTAAACTGTCCATACCATACATTCAGCCAATAGATGGGACGTTCAATATTAAAGTATAAGACCGTAGGTATGGTTACACGGCTGCCGCTAACCTGAAGGGTTATATCCTTGGAGGAATTGCGGATTGCCGCTACGGGAATCTGCCCGCTGATCCTGATACCGTTTCCCAGGACGTGAGCAGAGTAGCCGCCATTCTCACGCCGTACATTAAAGGAGCGCACATAGGGACTCTGCATCGTCATATCATTCAGCTGATGTTCCGCGGCGGCAACACCTAACATAATAAACACAAGCATGGCGATAATGCCTCTGGACAATATCACAACTTCTTCTGCGGGCATGCGATTCAGAATAACTATCACCTCTAAGCTCGGTAACCTATTTTTCTTTATTCTTTGTTTTCGGCCATAATTTCCGCTAAAATATCACCAAGCAGTTCCACTGTCCGCATTGCTTCTTCTTTTGAGTTCTCCTGGCAGCCTACTTCCAGCAGCAAGGCACGGGGATGCAGATGCTGATTAAAACGCCAGTCAACTAACTGAATTCCCTTTGAGACACCGGGAAAGTACTGATTCATCTTTGCATCAATCAGCTTGGCAAAGGCATGATTCTGCTGCCAGTGAGGCTGCACCAGATCCGGCTGCCCTTTCGCTACCACAATAGACATACGGGCAACAGTTACACCGGCCACCGTTGCAATGGAATTTTCCCGTTTATCGGCATCACGATGGATATCAAAAATCATTTGCATCGAAGGATTCTCCGCCAGCATTTCCTTTGCAGTAATTTCCGACGGTCCATAAGCCTTCATAAAACTGGGGTAGTCATGAATATTCTTACTTACGACCGCTTTATAACCACGTTCATCCAAGCGTTTAGCCAGCGCATCGCCAACTTCAACTATTTCGCCGCGCTGTCCGCCAGGACGATGCGTTACGCCTGAGCTTGGAATAAAAGACTCGGCCGTATGCGTAAAATAAATGCCCACAACCGGTTTTCCTGTCGTTAAGTTGCTCTTAAAATCAAACTTAGGAAAATTAGGAACCGTCATCGCACTTACCGTTGACTCCGGCTTGATTGCCGCCAATAAGGGGATTTCGACCCGAAACAAAGAGCGAGTATCTTTAATATCCACATTGGCAAGAAACATTACGATGCCTCTAATGACACTTTGAGCTGTTACCTCTGTCTTAATGGTAACAGGCGGCACACTGGAAGAGCCTGCTAGTCCAGGTATTCCCGAGAATAGCACGTCCTTCCAGTTCGGCCATAATTGCTCCCAATTCCGCTTGCTGCCGACAGCATCGTTTACGTTGTCGCTCGAGAGCGCTCCTGCGCTTTTGATTCCATACATCCCCGAGATGACTATTATCATTGCCATAACAACAACTGTTACGGCAATCATTTTTGATTTTTGGTTATATCTGCGCCGTTTTCTCAAGTTCTTTCCCCCTGCCCTATTGTTTACATACAATGTATATGCTTTCGGGCAGAAGGATATTACCACAAGAGAAACAGTTTACGGTCAGGACTTAGTGCAAGTATAAATGAATATTTTCATAATCAATATTCGGATGCAGCGCCTGATTAATACCACCGGCAATAATGTTGGCAATATCTTGAATCAAACGGTCAATTTCTTTAGGGGTAACCATCAGATCTCCCAGTGCATCGGGAAGTACTTGCCGTACAATCATGCCCCGGTCTTGATCAGACAAATCTGCCATGCTTTTAAAATAGCGGGCAAAAGCGGCATGTTCCTGCATAGTATCAATCGTATCCATGGCGATTGTGGATGCATGAACAACAGTCGGTACGCCGATTGCAATAACCGGCACGCCAAGCGTCTCCTGGCTTAAGCCGAAACGCTTATTGCCTACGCCTGACCCTGGATGAATTCCCGTGTTGGCGAGCTGTACTGTAGTCAGAACCCGGTGGCTGGAGGCCGCCGCCAAAGCGTCAATCGCAATTACCGCATTGGGCTTTACTTTATCTACGATGCCATGAATAATTTCTGCTGTTTCCATACCCGTAATTCCCAGTACTCCAGGAGCAATCGCACAGACGGAACGGACACCATTTTTCAGTTCCGGTGACAGCATTTCCTGCAAATGCCTGGTAACAACCACTTTATCTACCGCACGCGGTCCCAGAGCATCCGGTGTCACATTCCAGTTGCCCAGCCCGACAATCAGCACGGTAGCATTGCGCGGCAGCTCGGCCATGCTTACCAATTCTTGCGCAAGATGCTTCATGATTTGGTCTTCAAGCGGTGTATTTTTATATCGCAGCCCTTGTGCTTCGACCGTTACATAACGTCCTTGTTTTTTTCCCATCATTCTTTCCGCTTCCGGAGTGGTGATATTAACACGGGTAATCAAAACATCATCATTTTCGGCTGTTTCCACAACAACACCGGGAACATCTTCCCGAACCTTCCGGCTAAGCATTTCTCTTGCTTCCAGCGCAAGATCCGTCCGGGGCGTAAATATTTCGTTATTCATGAATTTCCTCCTAAAATAACAATATTTCTGTAGGCTATCGTTACCAAAATAACACCTTCCTATACCATAATGAAGCATAAATAACCAGTTCCATAAATAAGTGGTAATTGTTGCTTGCATTTTTTAAAGGCCCATGCTAAAATATTTTAGGTATAATGGTCACAAGGGAGGTGAAACAATTGCCGAATATCAAATCCAGTGAACGCAGTGTAAAAACTGATGCTGAGCGTCGGGCAAACAACTTTGCTGTAAAATCCACCATCAAAACCGTTACCCGTAAAACGGTGGAAGCCGTTGGGGCCGGCAAAGCAGACGATGCTAGCGCCCTCCTGACCAAAGCCAGCAGTGTTATTGACAAAGCAGTCGCCAAAGGCGTTATCCATAAAAATGCCGCGGCCCGTAAAAAGTCCCGCTTGGCTCGTAAGCTAAACGCGATCGCCAAATAAGCAACAAACAAATACCCCTTGTCCAAAAATTTGGACAAGGGGTATTTTTATTTGCCGCTTTGTGCCTGAACGGCGGTAATAGCGACTACACCGACAATATCTTCCGCCTTGCAGCCTCTGGATAAATCATTAATCGGTTTTGCCAGTCCCTGAGTTATCGGCCCGTAGGCTTGTGCCTTCGCCAGTCTTTCCGTTAGCTTATAGCCGATGTTCCCCGCATTCAAATCGGGAAATATCAGTACATTGGCCTGACCGGCAGCTTTGCTGCCAGGCGCTTTTAACCGGGCGACCCGCTGTACCAGTGCGGCATCGACCTGCATTTCTCCATCAAGCAGCAGCTCAGGCGCCTTTTGCCGGGCTAATGCTGCGGCCCGAATCACTTTTTCGGTAAGCTCGCTTTTCGCACTGCCAAAGGTTGAGTACGATAACATGGCCACCACCGGTGTTAAATCAAGCAGACTATTCATACTGTGCGCTGAAGCAATAGCGATTTCAGAGAGTTCCTCTGCATTAGGATTCTCATTTAAGGCGCAGTCAGCAAACAATAATGTACCATTATGTCCATATTCACTGTCAGGAACAACCATAACGAAGAAAGTGGAAACAAGTTTTGCCTCCGGTGCGGTCTTGATGATCTGCAGTGCCGGCCGCACCGTATCTGCCGTTGAATGAATTGCCCCGGAAACCAAGCCGTCCGCATCATTTTGCTTAAGCATCATCATCCCAAAGTAAACCGGGTCTTTCACTTGTTCTGCTGCCTGTTCCAATGTTATCCCCTTGGATTTACGCAGCTCATAGAAAGCTTGGGCATATTCCTGTCCTTTTTCCGCATGCTCACTATCAATAATAATTGCTTCGGCCAGGTCCAGGTCTCCCGCTGCCTTACGTATTTCATCCTTGTTTCCTATTAAAATAACATTGGCAATCTGCTCTTGCAAAATGATGCTCGCCGCCTGCAGCACCCGCAAATCAGTCGCTTCAGGCAAAACAATATTCTGTTTGTCGGACCTGGCTTTTTGCTTCATCTGCTCAATAAAACTCATAACCTTACCGCCGCCTTTTTATTTATCTTCTTCCAGAATACGCGCGTGAATTTTTAATATCTTCTGCCCATAGGTTTTACCCGGCACTGCCCACCTGCCATTTAAATCCGTCCAGGTTATAGCCTGGCCGAAATACTTCCCGGTCTTCACCAATTGGTAACGGGGGTCAACAATTGGTCCTTGCGGTTCTGCCGTCGAAGCGTATGCCAACAAATGCTGTATTTGAGCCGTCACACCCTCTTGAGCTGAGCCAAACCAATGTCCCCGCACTTTATTGCCGGTAGTACCTATACCGGCATAATTATTCTGCAGGGGCACTACATCACCGCCATAACGAAAATGACCAGTTTCATGAATAGCCTGGGCAAAAGCAACATCGGGACGGATATTTTCCAGTACGCCTTGCTGCCAGTAATACTCTACCAGCGTTTCAATGGGAACAGTAATGAGGGGAAACGGGTTGACCCGCTGCATGTAGCGGATACATTGTTCCTTGGTAGCCAGCGGCTCTCCTAGTATCGACAGATCAAAACTGCCTTCACTCTGAATCAATTCCGTTTTTGCCATAGCAGGCACCTTTGCTGCAGGTGTCAAGCTTGGCAACAACAAGCCGGCAGCAGCCAACAGTACCCAGGCAATCCGGTTGCTTAGATTAATCATGCCAGCCTCCTCTCCTTATTATAGACATAACTCAATAACAAACTGCTCAAGCACTTGTCCATTTGTTTTTCCCGTTTTTAAATCGCGGTCAGCAGCAGCTAAGCGGAGAATACCTGCCTTAAGCTGTTCTGCCGAAAAGCTCCGGCTCTGGCGAACCAGTTTTTCACCGATAAACAGGGGAACCTTAAATTCATTAGCAACATCCTGCTGCGAAAAACCCTGTTCGACCATCAGCTTAGCCTGCCATAACTGGCGGACCTGCCTTGCCAGTAAAGCCAGCAGGCGAAAGGGAAACTCACCTGTAGAAAGCTGTTCGCCCAGCAGCTGCAGCGCCCTTGCCGCTTGCTTCTGGCTTAAGGCTTCCAGCATAACAAACACAGAAACCTCGGGCACTACGGACAGGATTTTGATAAGATCATCGCGGGTAATCGACGGCTTTGCCTTTGTGTACAAACTTGCTTTTTCCAGCTCACCTGCTAAAAAGCCCAATGATACCTGCGGCATAATGCTGACAATATTCAGCAAGTGCTCCATGGCATCAGCTGTTAGTCTTTTATTATGTTCCGCTACTTTTGCTGCAATCCAGGGCTTTACATCCTTGACCTTCAAGGGGGCAAACTCAGCAACTGCGCCGTGTTTTTCAATTGCCTTAACAAGCTTCTTACGCTTATCAATTTTATCGCCGCCAAGAAAAATTATGTGACTATACTCCGGCATATTGGCAAAAAGCTGGATTAACTTCTCTGAGGCGGCATCTGAACCTTCTTCGCCTGCTGGCTCTGTCTGACCGGAGGTTTTACGGGCCCGGAATAGCGCAGTGCTGCGCACTAAAATAACATTTTTACTGCCGAAAAACGGAACCGATTCGCTTAAGCGAATCAGTTCTTCGCTTGAAGGTTCATTTTCAAAAACCATTAACCCAGTCTCCCACTCATCCGGTGGCAGCAGCGCATGAATAAGTTTTTGTTCTACTTCCTTGATTAGATAAGCTTCTTCCCCATACAACAAATATATCGAAGCGATTTGATTGCGATTAATTTGTTCCATAATTGCCGAATAATTCATCTTAGGGCCTCCGATACGTCACTGATTGTACATAAGGCTCAATAAACAGGTCTGTCCCATTAGTTTTCATCAGAACAGCTCCACTTACATCGGTCCGGTATGTACGTACGTTTGCTTGCTCCAATTTATGCAAAATCTCTTTATGAGGATGACCAAAACGGTTCTGGTAGCCTACGGAAATAACGGCATAGCTGGGTGCCGCCTTTTGTAAAAATGCGTCGGAAGTCGAAGTTCGTGACCCATGGTGTGCTACTTTGAGCACCGTACACGGGGTCAAGCCGTTTGCAACCACTTCTTCTTCCTGCCGGTTCTCGATATCGCCGGTAATTAAAAAACTGTGCTGCCCATAAGATACACGAATAACACTTGATGACTCATTGCCGCCATGGCCTGTTCCAGCGCCGGCATGAACCACTTCAATTCCCAGTCCGTCTAACTTTATCGTTTGTCCCCGTGCGGCAGGAATAAGGACACCATGACCTTTTTTTCGCAACAAGGCCTGAAGACTGTCAGAGAAAGCTTCGGGAGCAACGATACAATTGCTGACCGGAATAGCTGCCGCTATCGCTGCGGCACCACCGGCATGATCCCGGTGGCCATGCGTAAGGATGAGAAAATCAAGCTTCGTTATCCCTTGGTGCTTTAGGTAGGGAACAACAACCCGTTCCCCTATATCAAAGCTGCTGTTTTCGCCGGTTGTGCCGCCTGTATCCACAAGGATTGCTTTCCCGTGAGGACTGATAAACAGGGTCGCATCCCCCTGGCCGACATCAATGAAGTGGACCGCCGCCGTTTGTGTATGCCATAGGACACTAATCAGCAAGCAAACCGTCAGTATAACACTCGCCGCCCGGTAAGGCCATCGTACAAGCACAGCTGCCGGTGGCGGCAGACCGCTGGGAAGATAACCGTAGCACCAGGTCAGAAAAAGATAATACAGTATGCCTTCCATTAGTCCAAAGGGCGGCAAATAGAGCTGTAAACCCGCAGCGACAGCAATGGTTCTATTTAACTGCACTGCCAAACCAGTCCCCAGGCTGCAAACAACCAGCAGCACTTTGGCAGCCAATGGCAGTACCGGGCTGCAGACGCAAGCCAGCAAACCAAGGATAATCACCAGCTCAATTACGGGAATCACCAGGATATTCGCAATAAAAGAGCTTAGCGAAAAGCTGTGAAAATACCAGGCCAAAAAAGGGATAATACCAGCCTGAGCTGCAAATGTCACGGCCAGCGCAGAAGCCAGCCACCGGGGCAGAAAGTTTAACTTTGCTGCGGTTTTAGGGTAGAAAAATACCAACCCGGCCGTGGCGCCAAAGGAAAGTTGAAAGCTGATGTCATAAAGCAAAGCCGGCTGCCAGGCAAGCATAATGAGCGCCGCCAGAGCCAGCACATTAGGACCGGATGATTCCCGTCCCGCCAGCACTCCAAACAGTCCGGCAACTCCCATAATCGCCGAGCGGATAACCGGTGGTGTCAAGCCTGCCAAAAAGGCATACAGTAAAATCATACTGCCTGTTAACAGCATGGCCAGCTCCGAACGTATACGGCCTCTTTCTCCTAACCATAACATAACAGCTGCCACCAGAGCAATATGCGAACCGGATACGGATAATATGTGAATAATCCCGGTAGCAGAAAACTCCTGCAGCACCTGCGCGTCAATCGTATCATAACCACCGCCGAATAAGACTCCGGTAAGGATTGCCGCATCGCTCGCAGGCATCGTTTGCTGAAATATTTCGCTTAAACGGCTTCGCCAGCGGTCTGCCAGTTTTTTTGCCGTTAGTTTCAGAGCAGGTTGAATACGGATGCTGTCACTGCTGACCGTCATACGGGCGGTAATACCTTGTCTCTTTAGCGCAGCCACCGAATCAACAGCTCCGGGATTATTATAGCCATGCAAGCCATCGATTGTCCCTGTTACCTCTATCTGATCGCCAATCGTGCCTGTATCCGCCGCCTGACGCACGGAAACCATAAGCTTACCGGTCCCGTTTATCACCTGTCCGGAGGTTTGCAGCTGCTCGACAGCTATAATATAGCGGATCTTTTTTACGCCATCAGTCAGTGTGATTTTCGGTGTATCAGCTATCTGCCCGCTCAAGCTGACATGCTGGCCGATATACTGGCTGCAGTCCGTTGGCGGCAGCTCGTCATCCTGCGTAAAGCGAACCATGCCCAAAAGGCAGAAAAGCAGCACCAGGCACATAACAGATCGTTTGCCATTCATCCAGAGCTGGAAAATCACTGCCCCTAACACAAGAGCAGTCACGATATATAGATAACCGATATTCCAGGAAACCAGACCAGCCAGACCTATTCCCATCATAAAGGCTGCCGTAAGCAGCAGAAGCGAGAGTTTCATCGTTACAAACTAATTTTATTCACAAGCTTATTAAATTTAGCTTCGCCAATACCCGGGATCTTCTTCAACTCTTCCAGGTTCCTAAAAGCTCCATTAGCCTGGCGGTATTCAATAATTCGTTCTGCCATTGCCGGTCCAATGCCCGGCAGCTTATCCAGTTCATTTTTATCGGCTGTGTTAATACTAATTTTTTCCTGCCTGGTGCCTGTACCATCACCAGCTTTAGAACCGGCAGCCGCAATGGGAACAGCAACATGGCTGCCGTCCTTTACCACCTCTGCCATGTTTATGCGGTTTGCATCCGCATCAGGAGTCAAGCCTCCGGCCAGATTAACTGCATCGAGTACCCGTAGCCCTTTATTCAGTTCATACATCCCTGGTTTGTTAATCCCGCCGCTGATATAAACGATCACCGTATCGGCTTTCCCTGCAGCTGCCAATTCATTTTGGCCTGCTGCCTGACTGCTAAATTGCCCTGCCGTAACTATGGTGTTTTTCTGCCACCAGCTGTACAGTCCCGCCCCTGTAATGACCAGTGCAATTACCAGTGCGGCTAGTAATTTCTTCTTTGCTCCGTCCACTAGTTTTCACCCGCCCAAATACGCTCTTTTTTCCTTTTTCTCCAATATTATCCAAATTCCTCTATTTTTCGTGAGAATCCTTTCATATATCTGCGGTCCGCCGGGTAAAATAATATGATAAAATAAGACTATAAAATAAATGGGATGGTGGCCTCATGAATCATGCCGATTTAGAAAAATATGCACGCCTCGTCATTAAGACCGGCGTCAATCTCCAAAGCAATCAAACCTTGGTTCTTTCTTCACCGATCGAATGTGCCCCATTTGCCCGTCTGATTACAGCAGCAGCCTATTCAGCAGGTGCCCGCGATGTTGTCATCAACTGGGTTGATGAACTTTCCGCCAAAATCCGCTATCTTCAGGCTCCGGAAGAGATTTTTGATGAGTTCCCGGAATGGCGCAAAGATTTTTATTTATCGTATCTGCGAGGCGGAGCCGCTTTCGTCAGTATATCCGCGGCAGATCCGGAGCTCTTGAAAGATGTTAACCCCGAAAGAATCGTCAGGTCCCAAAAAGCCAGTAATACTGCGTTAAAGGAATACCGCGAAAAAATTATGAGCCATGAAAATTCATGGTGTATTGTTTCCGTTCCCACTGCTGCCTGGGCCAAAAAGGTGTTTCCTGCAGTCTCCGAGGAGCAGGCAGTAGACTTATTATGGGATGCTATTTTAAAAGCGGTTCGGGTTCCTGCCGCAGATCCCGTAAAAGAATGGGATAGCCATAAGGCTAAGCTTAGAGAGCGCCGGGATTTTATGAATAAGAGTAAATTTAAGTCCTTACATTATCAAAACCGCCTTGGCACCGATCTTACAATCGAACTGCCGGACAATCACATATGGATGGGTGGATCGAAAAACAATGCCAAAGGGATTGATTTTGTTGCCAACATCCCGACAGAAGAAGTATTTACCCTGCCGAAAAAAACAGGTGTAAACGGTACTGTCTTCAGTTCGAAGCCATTAGTTTACAATGGCAACTTAATTGATCAGTTCAGTTTAACGTTTAAAGAGGGAAAAGTAATCGACTATAAGGCAGAAAAAGGTCAGGAAATACTGAAAAAACTGTTAGAAACAGATAAAGGTTCCTGTTATCTGGGAGAAGTAGCCTTAGTTCCTTATGATTCGCCTATTTCCAATGCACAAATTCTCTTTTATAATACTTTGTTTGATGAAAATGCGTCATGCCATCTGGCCTTTGGCAAGGCCTATCCAACCTGCATAAAAGACGGGAATAGTTTATCAGGAGAGCAATTAGAAAAACTGGGTGTTAATGATTCGTTAGTCCATGTTGACTTTATGATTGGCACGAAAGATCTTACCATTACAGGAATTACCGCCGAGGGAAAACAAATCCCCGTATTTGCGAACGGAAATTTTGCGTAACTGTATAATAAAACAGGTTAATTGATCTGCTTAGCTCTCAAAGCAAGGCAGTCAAACAGAAAAGATGGCACCCGGCAATAGCGGGAAGCCATCTTTTTATTATATATGAGAATGTTATATCGATAGGCAGCCTGTTACGGCTGCGTAGTTGCTGGCCTATTTATTGCCGGTGAACGTTGCATCAACATAATTGCGCATATGCTGCATAAACTCTTCTAAAATCAGCGGTGACTGATTTGTTTTCAAGGCATTCAAAATCCGCAAATGTTCCTGTGCTTTCTCCTCAAACGTGCCTAACGACACAATGTCCTGATTCATTACAATCAGCAGCTGATAAAACAGCCCCTCCAAAATCTGGGCCCGGCGGCTGCTTTCCGAGACAGTCCATAAGTAACGGTGAAAAGATAGATCCAATGTATTTAACAAAAAAACCTTGTCTTCATCTTTACTGCATTGGTGCTCACCATTTTTCATCTGCTGCGTTAAATTGTGCAGTTCCTGAAAGTCTTTCTCCTGCAGGATGTGTTGAGTGGCAAGCTGATGCAAGATTTGCAGCTCCAATGTGATACGAATCTCAAATACTTCTAAAACCTCTTTCGGGCTCATTTCCAGGACCTGATTCCCTCGCCTCGGTGAAAAAGAGACAATTCCTTGCTCATTCAGAATGCGCATCGCTTCGCGCACAGGAGCCCGGCTAGTATTTAAGGCGCTGGAAATATCGGCTTCAATCAACTTATCGCCGCTTTTCAATACGCCAGACAAGATTCTATTCTTGACATAAGAAACAACAATATCGCTCAGGCTTTGCTTCTCGTAGGTGGGCAGCATCATCATGCCATGGGTTCACCACTTTTCACCAGATTTGCTATTAATTATACCGCACTAAATCTGCTGTGTACAGAGCGACTCCGGCGGCGTTTTCCACAATCCGGAGGAGTATCCCTCCAAGTAAGCAACAAAAAGCTTTTGCACCGGCGACAAAACCATTTCTTTTTTGAAAACAACATGCAGTTCCCGGGAAAAGGCCTGCTGATCAAGATCATAGACCTTGATTTGTCCACTCTTTTCATACGCGCTGGCAGCGACTTTGGAAACAAAGGATACTCCCATACCATGGGACACGGCGGACAGAATACTCTGGGTATCATGGAGGTAAGCCACAATATTTAGATTTTGTACGCAAACACCCTGCTTATGCAGCAGCTGCTCCATTTCCACGCGCGTACCAGAGCCGTCCCCGCGCATCACAAATGGTTTATTTCGCAAAAATGCCGGCAGATCGCGATACATTTCGCCTTTATTTACAATCATCGACCGGGGAGTGATCATAACCAGTGTATCCCGGTAGAAAGGTATTGTCAGCAGACGGCGGGAGTTGACGCTTGTGCCTACAATGCCAAAATCATAGCGGTATCCTAAAATTCCTTCGATGACCTGCAGGCTGTCTGCCTGATGAACATCAAACACAATGTGGGGGTAATCTTTTTGAAATACTGTAATAATCTCCGGCAAAAGAAACTGGGCAGGTACGGAAGAAGCTAAAATACTAATTTCGCCACTCATTTCAGGATCGACTCGATTGACACTGTTGATCGCCTCATCGCGCAGGGCAAGAATGTTTTTTGCACGGTGAAACAAATCTTTGCCGATTTGCGTCGGATAAACTGCCTTAGTCGAGCGGATCAGCAGCTGAGCGCCGATTTCACTCTCCAAAGAACTGATATGCGCACTAATCGTCGGCTGCGACAAGTAAATCATGTCAGCTGCCTTGGAAAAGCTGTTATGCTGAACTACTGCCACAAATACTTCCAGTTGTTTCATCTCCATATTGGCTACCTCCCGCTCAATTACCCGCTAATACAAAGCATTCCGCTTTCTGTTCCATATTCCTGCCGACGGGAACGAATTGGCTTGTTCTCCAGTATGCCATGCACTCCGCCAGGTTTAATACCCGACGGAGTGCAATGACCATCCGTTAGATTTTAACCTCAAAAAGTCTCGGCTCTTCAAGGTGCGTAGTTAAGGCATCCAAAGCAACACCTACCCGGTGGCGGCGCAGCTTATGCTGCTCATCCTTAGGAGTAGCTGGGTTGCCAAGCGGATAAGGAATGGAAATAGTCGGAACCAAACGGTTTACGCCTACCGTTTTAGCAACAGGAATCAAGTTCGCCATTTGCACGATGGTAATCCCTGCACGTTCGATTTCTTTGGTCATCGTTGCACCGCAACGTGTACAAGTCCCTCAGGTGGAGGTTAATATTGCGGCTTGTATACCGTCATTAATCAGCTCCTGCGCAATTTCCCTCCCCATGCGGGCGGCCTCGGCCTGAGTAGTTCCAGTGCCGACTGTGCTGTAAAAGTATTTATACACGCCGCCGATCTTGCCTTCTTTGGCATACTCTTGCATTACATCCAGTGGAACAATGACGTTAGGATCATTATTGGCGGCAGCAGGGTCAAAACCGGCATGAATTGTCATATACTGGCCCTTTTGCAAAGCATCCAGTTCCTCAATATTATACTTACCCCACTTGGTGGCAGAAGCGGATTGAATGCGGTCAGGATTGCCCACAGGCACGATGCCCCCTGAGGTGATGAGCGCGACTTTCCTATTTGCCAGCTCCTGCGCCGAAAGAGCGGGAGCGATGGGTGCACGGTCCGATTTCGGAATCGGCAGTTCCGTTTGGTATGGTTCACCGTTTACCTTTTTCAGCAGCATATCGATTACCCGGTCGACAGCTTTAACCGGAGGATTCAGCCAGACCTGCTCCCGAATGCCACGGCCAAAATAGCCTTCTTCCGCAGCTGAACGGAGGGGTTCCTTCGCCAAAAGACGTTTCGCAAAATTGGCCATTGCGGCTACGTCCTTTCTCATTGCAGCGGCGCTGGCACCGCCCTTAAAAATGTACATTTCCTTTTTATACATTTCCACGCCGGGATTTTCATCGTTCATAGAGGTAATAGCGGGAACGCCAAATCTCTTTTGCACAGCTGCGCAGATATGACCGCAGGCTGCCCCGTAGCGTCCAGCCCGGAAAGCGGGACCGGCAAAAAAGACATCGAATTCCTTACCCTCTAAAAAGGCCAGGATGCGCTTGATTGCTTCTTCTGTGTTGGAACCAATGAAATTATCACCGCAGATAATCGTATGCGTCAGCTTCATTTTATCGCCCAGGGCGGCTTGTAGAGCAAGACCCGGCCCAACAGCACCCTCACGCAGTTCCGGCTCATGATCGGCAAATTCTTCGCCGCCGATCTGTCCGAAGAACTGGTTAATATACAGGATCGTTTTCACACTTTTCCCTCCTTAAAATTCCATCATAGTTTTGGAAGACCAGCCAACAACCTGATCACCACAGAACATGGCATTATTCTCCATAATAATGGAACCATCAGGGCGTACCGAAGGCCCTAGCACCTCGTCGTTGCTCCAGCCGCCGGAAAGTCCATCCCGTCCGAGGGCTTCCAGTTCACCCAGCACCGTTTTCATTGGCGGCAATTTGATTAAACTGGATACATTACCGCAGGAAACAATGGCGTCAGCCTTTTCGTCCAGCGATACCAGCGGCTGGCTGGCACCGTCCCGTCCGGTGCATTCATTGGTCAGGCCGACCGTTTTGACACCGGCATCCTCCAGAGCGACAATGCAGGCAGTAAAGTCGGCATCCGGGTTACCATACCCCTCTTCGACGACAATCGCGCTGTCGGCTCCTATACTTTTTGCCATTTGCGCAACGAACAGAGCAGAGCGTTCTTTCTGTTCCAGCGCCACATTCAGGTTGGACATAATTATGCCCAGGAAATTCAGTGTCTTGCCATGCTCCTGATACAATCTTTTAATCATCGGGAAATTCTGAAAATCATAGGTAGACCATTTGGAGGAACAAGGCATAAAGGAACCGGAAATCATCGCGCCATCCAGCACTTCATTGGGATGCATAAAGGTAGGCAGCATATGATTGCAATCCCAGCCGTAATTAAGATCGTTATAGCCCATTTCCTCCATTTGCGATTGCGGCTGCAGCACCAGTACAACACTGGGCAGACTGCTTACTGCACTATCGCGCTTGGTAATCGGAGCAAGCTCATAAACCTCTGTCTCTACCGGCTGTAAATCCTTCGTGCACGTACCCAGATATTCTGCCAAACGCATACCGGCCCAGCGCAGTGCCCGGTTTTTCTTTTGCTGCTCGTTTTGTTCAAATGTTTCGTCCGTATCAGCCACCAGCACAAGGTTTTTTAGTTGGGAATAAAATGTGTACTTGGCTCCTTCGCCACTCATATCAATTAAGCCGTCCTGAAAGCCGCCCCAGTGCTTCCCTACCACCAGCACACTCATGTCCTTCAGAGCATGGGTAGTGCCATTTCCAGCCGGCATCAGCTTTCCGGTTACTCCGGGAAAGACCGGGCCGCCGCCAACACGGTACCTGGGCTCAATGGCTTCTTTTACCGGCACCAGGCGAACCTCATCTCCCGGTTTTACAATATGCAGTTCGGCCTCAGTGATATGGCTGTCTTCTTTCACCACCGCCAGCGCTTCCTGTTTATTAACTGTCAGGATGCCGTCGACGTACTCTGTTTTATCGCCGAACTGTATGTCCCTGACATGAAAATTCACGATATCGAGTTTCATTTCAACAGTCCTTTCGTGTTATCATTTATCCCTAAGTTCGCTGATAATCGTTTCTAGACAAAGAACAATATCCGCAAATTCCTCAGTTGCTACCGTACACAAATCCAATTGCAGGCAGTCATCCGTTATCCGGGCAATAATTGGAATACCATTTTCCCTTAGCTTGCTTTCCAGCCTGTTCGGAGACAGCTCCTCTATCTGAATAGCTACCGCATATGACGTTAGTTCCACAGCCGGCAGGGAACCGCCGCCTATTCGGGCCGCGCTCTTCACCACACTGCAGCTGCATCCCACTTTAGAAAGTAACCCTGCGAGTTGTTCCGCCTTTTCCCGGATAACCTCCGGTGGCTGCGTCATCATCCGTAACGTCGGAATGGATGTGACCGCCCGGGCAGGATCAAGATACTGGCGCAGTGTGACTTCTAATGCAGCTAATGTCAGCTTATCGATGCGCAGTGCCCTAAGCAGATGATTCTTTTTCATAGCATCAATAAAAACTGATTTACCTATGATAATTCCCGCCTGTGGACCACCCAGCAGCTTATCGCCGCTAAAACAGATAAGATCGGCGCCTTGTCTGACACACTGTTGTACGGTTATCTCTCCGGTTATGCCGTAAGGAGCCAAATCTACCATTAGGCCGCTGCCCAGATCGTAGATAGAGGGCAGCTGGTTTTGCCGGGCGATTTCTGCAAGCTCCCGCATTGCTACCTCTTCCGTAAAACCAATAATTTTATAATTACTGGTATGTACTTTCAGTAAGGCGCCGGTATGCTCAGAAATTGCCGACCTATAATCGGAAGAATGGGTTTTGTTCGTCGTCCCCACTTCCACAAGCTTACAGCCGCTGGCAGCCATAATATTGGGTACGCGGAAGGAGCCGCCGATTTCGACCAGTTCCCCCCGGGAGACAATTACCTCACGTCCCTTGGTAATAGAGTCCAGTACGAGATAAACGGCAGCGGCGTTGTTGTTCACAACCAGTGCTGCTTCAGCGCCAGTCAAACGGATGAGCAAATCCTCCACATGTTGATAACGTGAACCTCTGCTGCCATCAGTCAAATCGTATTCCAAATTGGAGTACCTGCAGCCCACACCGGTCAGCACCTTTGCGCACTCTTCATCTAGACAGGCTCTGCCTAAATTAGTATGGAGAATAATACCGGTAGCATTAATGACAGGGCGTAAATGCGGCTGTGACTGCCTTTTCAGTTCCAGCCTGATACCGGTAAGTAACTCTTCCTGATCGCAGCAGTCCCGTTTACCGGCTACAAGGCTTTTACGGTAACAGCCAAGTTCTTCCTGAATTACCGCTTTTACCAAATTGCGCGGCAAATCGCCGGCTTCGCTTTCTATCCGCCTCAGGAGATCATCCATCCTAGGTAACGTGCGCAGGCATTGCTGATTGGTCATGGAAAGGCCTCCTTGCCCAAAGTAGTTATTCGCTGATATATCCTTTCGCCCGCAAGATGCTTCTTGCCGGTACTATTTTGGCTTCTGGAAGCAAGATAACCGGTCCCGTGCAGCCCATGCCGCTTTCGGCATAAATGCCTTGCTGCCATAAAGCCCGGACTGCATCTTCTAAGTCCAAAATTTCGATTCCGTGGATCTCCGCAGTCACCACTTCTTTTGGCGGCGCCGCTATTGTTGCAGACGCTTCCACCGTGTTCTTCTGCACCCGGCAGCCAGCCAGTACCGCATCAAGTCCAGCCCGTTTGGCCGCAGCCAATTCCTGCGCTAGTACCTGTTGGTAGTTGCCTCGCACCAACTCAGCCGCAAATTCAATAGCACCTTTTACCACAGGAGCACCGGAAGCGCGGGAAACAATCAGGATTAGCTTATCAAAATTCTCCCCCATACCCGGCCCATATCCATAGCCCACAGATTCATAATTGCCGCCGGTATTGTAAGAGGAAAATAGCTTCATTAATATGTTGCCTGTCAGTGAATCGGCAACCATAACATCACACGAGCCCATAAGTAAATCATTGCCCCGCATGATGGCACCGCCGTCGCTCCTGCCCGATGTGGCAAACCGGATGGGATAACCGCCGGCTTGCAGCCGCTGCAGTTGAATTTCAGCTTGGCGGGCACCATCAATATTCAGCAGCCCCACTGTCGGTTCAATTACTCCGCAGGCCTTGGCTGTCGCGATGCCATACATAGCATTGCGCACAAGCCCCTCTACCCGGTCGAGTGCTGTGGTTCCGGTAGTAGTGGCAATAAACATTTCCCGCCCCTTTGCCGGAGTAATCACCCGTCCTACCGTGGAAACCCCGATAGGAAAGGGATAATGCATGGTCACACCGCCTTGAACTGCACCGCTGGCCAGCAGGCCTTCCAGCGCCTTATGCCCCTCTTCTTCAGAAGCAACGCGCACTGTTTCAACGCCGGGGCAGCTTTGATCGTGTGTCCCGATAACCTTCACATTGATTCCCTGTTTTGCCGCCATGGCAGCAGCCCGGTAAAGCTCCTCTTCGCCATGCTCACTGCCGAGAGCGGTAAGCGCGATAGCAGCATGAGGTGATTGTCTGCCGGTTTCCAGCATATCTGCCATCTCCAAAAATGTACCGGCTAAGATACGGTTAATCTCTTTATCGGCCATCGTGCTATCCCTCCAGCTTTCCGGCAAGGTGTCCAGCAAACTCCCGTAAGGATGCGGCCATTAGCTGCTTCACTCTGGCTTCGGTAATACCGGCTTCCGGAGATACGCCGCTATTTTTCTGCAGCACAAAAGAAATCCCGTCAAATAAGTTCGTCATGCGACCTAAAAATAAACTTCCTTTGCCTACGAACATGGCTCGCTCTATTTTGCCCGCCAGCATTTCCTGCCGGGCAAAGCCCAGATAAGGAACGCCTGAGGGGATATGCCCCTGCGTTGGTGCCCAGCCGGCCATACCGTGTTTTTCTACAAAGGCAGTCAATTCCGCTTTCTGGATTTGCCCCTTCATTGCAGCCAGTGCACCAATCATTTTGTAATTTGCCTCAGGCACATTCCCGGCACCGGCCGGTTTTGTGATATCCGGATTTTGCATTTCCAGCGAATATTTATCCACATCAGTCAGTTTTAGTCCGGCTTTCTCCAGCGGCGCAAAAGTCAGTGACGAAATCACGTTCTGCGGCGATGAACCGGTACCAACGGTATGACGGCCAAGAATATCCGTGTTAAGTTCCGGACTGACACCATCATTTTTCGATATCAGCACCGCAAATCCAGCCACACAATCTTCCAATATCGGCAGGCCCTTTTTCAGATGGTCCTTGCCGTTCATTCCCAGCTTGGCTGTGGAGCCGCCTGCAGCTACCACCACATGATTAAAGACGCCGGCTTTAACCAAAGAAGCCCCCTGCACCAGTGCATGAGTAGGACCGGCGCAGAAACCACGCACATCACTGCCGGTGGCATTGATAAGTCCTGCCATTTCAGCCGCAGCTTTGGCGAAGTTACCGCCGCCACGCTGATTCATGTCACCGCAGGCTTCCTCAGAACACTCAATCACATAGTCTATTTCTTCTTTATTCACACCGGTCTGGTGGATTAAATGCAGTACAGATACTACGCAGGATGCCTTGGAAACCAGGTTTTCAAAAATAACATGGGCCGACAGGGAATCATCAATATCATGGGCGGCCTTTACGCAGCCAATTACTTCACCCTGGAAATAAATCGCCTCAGCATGGGCATTTTGAATCAATTCGGCAATCTCCGCAGCAGCAGCAGGCTTATCAAAGCCTGCCAGCATATTATTATCCACCAGCGGATGCGCTTCCAGCTTAGACTTAACGCTTTTGCTGAAGCTTTCATTCAGCTTAACCAGGTCAAATACATCGCAGATTTTCATCATGCCGATAAATTCATCTTCCGGCATAATTTCTCCGAATATCCCCTGCCGCTCGGCTTCCACCTGTTGTTCATACCAGGGCATTGGCAGCGCAGCTAATGCTTCAGGAGTCATATTCCCGATATAAACCTGATTAGGCGGATAAGACAAACATGTCTCATAAGCACGCAGACTCTTGCCTATTTCTTTTAGGTAACTAGAATCAGGATCTATTTTCCTCTGAGTAGTCTGGGTCGTGCCATTATGAATGACCATATCCGGCGTATGTGCCAGAAAATAGCTCGCCCCCTTCAATACACTGTACATGGAAAACATCCTTTCTATTAAAGATTAGAAATTGCACTAGAATTTGCAGTACTGGTCACGAATAGAACTCATTTCCTGAACAATGCTGTCTACATCCAGCACCATTTCCATCATACTGATCTGTTCTTCATACACCTGGGGATCGACCTCGTCCTTCACTTCCGGCTCACATACATGGTATACTCTCAGTCCCAACTGGACTCCCGCCAATGGACCTGCAAAAGTGGGGTCACCGGCAGTTACGGTCTCGGCTGCTAAGCCTGCCGCTTCTCCCTCGGCTGCGCCGAGCAGAACGACAACATTGTCTGCGCCGAATTCCTCCGTAAACTCCTTAACCCGCTTTTGGTTTTCCAGATCCATGGCCCCCGCAGCAGTTCAGACAAAGCATTCTGTTGATGAGAATACTACGTCTGCACCCGCAGTTTTTGCGCAAAGCGCGATTGCGGGTCCGGGGATACCATCTCTGTCGCCGATAATGATGACTTTTTTGTCTTTCAGCAACATTCCTGACTCCTCCTCATGTAATTTTATTTAATCAGCTGCAGCAGAGCCGCAGCTGCTAAATATACTTTTTGAGCATTTGTTCCACATTCTCGGGAGTTGCCGCCTCTTTTATCAGTTCCTCCACTTTGACACCGTCTTTATAGATCGCAATCACCGGCAAGCCTAAAATCTTCTGACCAATAGCCAGCCGCCGGGCAGCAGTCGTATTAAGTTTCGTAAATTTAATTTTATCGCCGTAGGCTTCCTCCAGTGCTTCAATATAGGGCAGTAAGGCTTTGCATGGTTCGCAGCCGTCACCGAAAAAATCTACCAGCACCGTTTCTTGGGCTTTTAATACCTCTGTTTCAAAGCTTTCTTTGTCCACTACTAACATAACAGCACTCTCCTTTTTTACTACCGGCATGCCGGTTAGTGTTCTAAATATTTTTCCGCCATCATGGCGGCTATCGCCCCGTCTGCCGCAGCGGTTACTACCTGGCGAACTTGTTTAACCCGTATATCACCGGCAGCAAATACGCCAGGAATATTGGTTTCCATGTTTTCATTGGTAAGGATATATCCATCGTAGATAGTAATAGCCTCAGCAAACACAGCTGATTGAGGCAAGAAGCCGATAAACCCGAAGACCCCAAAAGTACCATCCTCTTCAGGAGCCAGAATCTCAAATTCTTCACCGGTTCTCACATTTTTAACCGTCATACCTTCCAGCAAACCATCACCTTTTAACTTGGTGATAACCGTGTCCCACATAAAATGGATTTTGGGATTTTTGTGCGCCTTCTCCTGGATCGACCTGGCTGCCCGCAGTTGGTCACGACGGTGAATAATCGTTACCTTGCGGCCGAACTTAGTCAGATACATCGCCTCTTCGACAGCAGTGTCCCCGCCGCCAACGACATAAATATCCATATCCTCAAAAAAATTACCGTCGCAGGTAGCACAATAGGAAACACCCTTGCCAATTAATTCCCGCTCGCCCTCGCAGCCTATAGGACGAGGATACGCGCCGGTGGCAATGATTACTGTCCGCCCGAAATACTCGCCTTTCTTACCTGTAAGAACTTTGACCTCACCGGAAAAATCTACCTGAACTATCGTATCCCGGACACGTTCCACCCCAAAGTTTTCCGTCTGCCGCGTCATCCGCGCGACCAGAGAGCTGCCTGATTCCTCTTCTATGCAGCCGGGATAGTTCTCCACCTCAGAGGTAATGACAATTTGTCCGCCGTCCTTCTCCTTCTCAATTAACAGAGTGGTCAGCCGGGAACGGCCTGCATATAATCCGGCGGAAAGCCCCGCAGGGCCGGCACCGATGATCAAGACATCGTATATTTGTTGCATGATTATCTCCCTTCCTTCTTCACAGCAATACCCGCTCTTCCCCCTGACGGCTCGTAAATTTATCGCGGTCCATTTTTTCCAGCAAAAGCAGCGCATATTTCCTGCTGGTTTGCAGTTTGTCCCGGAAATCAGACAGTCGGATGGCGCCGTGTTCACCAGCCAGTTGAGCCGCAAGTGTTTTTGCTTTTGTATACAAATCGCCCAATAGGATAACATGTCCGTCCAAGGACACAAAGTCAGATTGCAGCATCGCTTCCAAAACAGCCTGCCTGTCTTTGTCACTGCCGGCAAGCTCAGCGTTGGCAAGAGGGGCATAGCCGGCTTTTTGCACGGCGGCCAACATCTCATCGCGAATGCTTCCCAGTTTTTTTGAAAATACCGGTACAAATCCAGCTTGAAAAATCATCGTACCTTTTTGGCCAATCCGCCCGGTTTCTTTCATCCAGCCCAAAAGCCATTCAAACTCTCTGGGCCGGCTGGAAAATTCCAGCCGTGCCTGTAGTTCAGCCTTGGTAATCCCGGCGCGCAGCGGAAATTGAGCATGATAAGCTTCGAGAATGCTAATGGTCTGTATCAGTAAAGCTTGCAGGGCTTCAATGTGAACACTACGGTTTTCGAATACGAGTATCCGGCCTGCCTCCAGCAGTAACTGCCACTGTAATTCAGCTGCTTCCACGTTGGACGCCAAAGCAATAGCTTCCTTATCAACGAACAGGCTCTCTTTTGCAAACGCTTCCAGAACTTGCTGAGGCGTGCCTTTATCCTTAATCTGCATGATAGCCAGCGCCTGATGCTCGGTATAACCGGTTCGTTTTGCTGCCGGATCGACTATCCAGCCGCCGCCGATTGTTTGAACAGGGGTCAAGCTCCGCAGCACAAAGCGGTCAGATTTGCGGGCTATGACGGAAGTATCAGTTAAGAGCTTTGCATAGCACGTCTCACCGGGGTGAATTTGCCTGCAGCCCATCGGAACAACTTTAGCCACTACCTCAGCCGCTCCCAGATACAATTTCAACCGTTCCAGCCGTTTAACCGGCTGACTGGCATCAGCAGCAATGGAAAGCTGGACATCCAGGGTACACGTGGCTTGCACCGACCCCCGTCTGGCAACCACGCAGCCCCGGTGAGCCTGCTCTACCGCCACACCGGCTAAATTGAGTGCCGTCCGCTGTCCGGCATGAGCCGTAGCAACTGCCTGTTCATGAATTTGAATCCCCCTTACTTTTACGGGAATCCCCTGAGGATAAATTGCCAGCTCATCATTTACGTCAATCAAGCCTTCCGTCAATGTACCGGTAACTACCGTACCAAAGCCCTTTACGGAGAAGATACGGTCAACCGGCAGCCGGGCAGGCTTGGCAACGGCTTCCCGCCGCACCCCAGCTGCCATATGATCCAGCAGGGTCTTCAATTCTGCAATGCCCTGGCCGGTAAGAGAATCCACCTGAACCACAGGCGCTTGCCGCAAAGCTGTGGTTGCCAGATACTCTTTGGTATCCTCGACCACCAATTCCCGGAAATCGTCCTCTACCATGCCAATCTTTGTAATGACAATAACAGCTTGGGTAATCCCCAGATACTGCAGAATATGAATATGCTCCCTGGTTTGCGGCATAACACCCTCGTTGCCGGCAATAATCACCATCGCAATGTCGATACCGCTTGCACCGGCAAGCATATTTTTAATAAACCGTTCATGTCCGGGCACATCGACAAAACCCGCTGTCTTCCCACAGGGAAGCCTGCAATAAGCAAACCCCAGATTAATGGTGATGCCGCGCCGCTTTTCCTCGGCCAGCGTATCTGTGTCAAAGCCGGTTAGAGCCCTTACCAGAGTAGTCTTGCCGTGATCGATGTGCCCGGCTGTTCCAATTACAATGCTCTCCATCTCAACCTCAACCGTAAACGATAATATTTTGATCCATCCGATCCACCACTTCCCCTACCATACAGGAAGCAACAGTCAGGGTGCTCAGCTCTGCCAGCAGCGCAGCCGCATCCTCTGCGGCCACGCTTAAGAGCAGTCCGCCGGAAGTCTGTGGATCAAATAAGATCTCTTCCATTGCCGGGGCAACATTGGTAAAGCTGACTTTCTCCTGCAAAAAAGTACGGTTTTTCTGTCCGCCGCCGGTAATCAGAAATTCCTCCGCCAGACGCCACGCTTCCGGTATATACAAAACCTGCCGGCTGTCTACGCGGATTGAATAGCCGCTTGTTACCATTTCATTCAAATGCCCCAGAAAACCGAATCCGGTTACATCCGTACAGCTGTGGATGTTATAGCGGGCTGCGATTTCAAACGCATACTTATTGAGCGTTTGCATCCCGTCCACAGCCTGTTCGAAGCTTTCACGGGACGCCTCTCCTGCCTTATACGCAGAAGTCACCATTCCCACGCCGAGAGGCTTTGTCAGCAAGATCCGATCGCCAATTTGGCAGCGGTTGTTATACATAATCCGGTCTGGCTGGACAACACCGGTCACCGAAAGGCCATATTTGGGTTCTTTATCATTGATGGAATGGCCCCCGCAAAGTACGCCGCCGGCTTCCTGCACTTTTTCTGCTCCGCCGCGAAGGATTGCCCCGAGAATGGCCGGGTCCTCATCTTCCGGGAAACAAACAATATTCAAAGCAGTTTTCACCTGCCCGCCCATGGCATAAATATCGCTAAGCGCATTGGTGGCAGCAATTTTGCCAAACAAATAAGGATCATCAACCATTGGCGGAAAAAAATCCAGGGTTTGGATCATCGCCAGGTCATCCCGGAGACGGTATACTGCACCGTCGTCAGAAGTGTCAAAGCCTACCAGCAAATCGGGGTCATTAAAAGTAGGAATATTGGCAACGGCATCCTTGAGAAGCCCTTGCGGCAGCTTGGCGATGCAGCCCCCGCAAGAAGTAAACTTATTCAATTTTCTAATATCCATAACGGTTCCTTTCTGCCTGTTATACAGCGTTAGGTTTTATTTTGATGCTACGCATCTTCCTCTTTCAGGGCTTTATAGATGCAATAGCACATAACCAGCATAATCAGCATGAACGGAAAAGCCGCGGCAATGGAAGCTGTCTGTAATGTTTTAATGGCTGCAATACCGCCAACCAAAACCAGCATGATCGTAACAGCACCTTGCGTAATCCCCCAGAAGCTGCGCAATTTTACACTGGGGTTCATTTCTCCGCCTGAAGTCAGCATACCCAGCACATAGGTTGCAGAGTTTGCTGCCCCTGCAAACGAGGCCACGATCAGAACAATCGCCAGTGGAGCGGTAAGTGCATAAAACGGCATGTGTTTAAGCGTAACAAACAGTGCAGTGGTATAATCCGCTTTAACGGCTGCCTGAATAGCCCCCTTGGATAACTCATCCAGATAGAATGCAGCTCCACCGTATATTCCCAGCCAAATGAGGCAAAACCCGGCTGGAAGCAGCGTAACTGCAAAAATGAATTCACGAATACTGCGGCCCCTGGAAACACGGGCTATGAATTGGCCGACAAACGCCGCCCAGGCAATATACCAGGCCCTGTAGAACACCGGCCATGCCTGAACCCAATCCGTATTCCCCATCCACAGGCTCTGTGCGATGAAATTTTGCAGGTAATCGCCAAGCGCATGGGTAAAAAGATTTAATTGAAAAATCGAACCACCGACGAGGAAGATAAAGATCATGAACACAATCGAAAGCCAAACCTTAATATCGGCAACTAGCTGCATAGCCTGATGTAATCCTGAGACAGTAGCAACTGTAAAAATCACAGTCATCACCGCTATGATAATGGCAATCATCCCGGGCGACGACGGGATCCCCCAGATAAACTGCAAACCGGAGGCAATCTGATTAGCTCCTAATCCTAAGCTGGTAGCGATACCAAATATAGTGGCAAATACAGTAAGAATATCAATTGTCTTACCGATTGGTCCGTAAATACGATCACCAATGAGCGGGTAGAAAACCGAACTGATCAGGCACGGCAGACCTTTTCTGAACTGGAAATAGGCCAGGGCCAAACCACAAAGCGCATAAATTACCCAGACATGGACACCAAAATCGTTAAATGCAATTCGCATGGCTAAAAACATGGCTTCTGTGGTATTACCTGTTCCAAGGGGAGGGGACATATAATGCATCATGGGTTCTGCAATCGACCAAAAGACCATGCCAATTCCCATCCCACTGCCGAAGAGCATGGTAAACCACTGGAAATCACTAAATTCCGGTTTCTCATCATCCCGGCCGAGCTTGATACTGCCATAACGGCTAAGGGCAATACTATATAGAGTAATCATAAAGACAAACACTGACATGAGATACATCCAACCGAAATTGCCGGTTAAAAATGCCATTACCGTATTTGATGCTTTTCCCATCTCAGCAGGCAGAACAATACTAAACGCAACAAACAATAAGGATATAGCTGCAGAAACATACAGAACTGTGCGGTTTTGCGAGCCTTGGACATTTGCCATTATGTTCCATCCCCTTCCTTAAATATGCAGTACTGATCGCGAATGGATGTCATTTCCTGAACAATGCTGTCTATGTCCAGCACCATTTCCATCATACTGATCTGTTCTTCATACACCTGGGGATCGACCTCGTCCTTCACTTCCGGCTCACATACATGGTATACTCTCAGTCCCAACTGGACTCCCGCCAATGGACCTGCAAAAGTGGGGTCACCGGCAGTTACGGTCTCGGCTGCTAAGCCTGCCGCTTCTCCCTCGGCTGCGCCGAGCAGAACGACGACATTGTCTGCGCCGAATTCCTCCGTAAACTCCTTAACCCGCTTTTGGTTTTCCAGATCCATGGCCCCCGCAGCAGTTCAGACAAAGCATTCCGTTGATGAGAATACTACGTCTGCACCTGCAGTTTTCGCACAGAGCGCGATTGCAGGTCCGGGGATACCATCCCTGTCGCCGATAATAATGACTTTTTTGTCTTTCAGCAACATTCCTGACTCCTCCTCATGTAATTTTATTTAATCAGCTGCAGCAGAGCCGCAGCTGTTAAATATACTGCAGCACCAAAAGCCATGTTAGCAAAGTTACCGTTCCAGGCTTAACTTTGCTAACATGGCTAAAAGCAACACGAAAAGCTGTCAATGTAAACATAAACACTGACAGTAAATGTACCTCTCTATTGAAGCAGGCAAAAAAAGTACTAAGCGCTAAAAACGACAAAACCATCGTCGCCAAAACATACAGCATAGAACGAATTGGTGAACTTTGACCGCACGATTTGAACAGTTTTTTAAATACTTTTAGTCCCGACCGGACCTCCGCCGACAGATCTGCTATAAACACTTTAACCCGCTTAGGGTTTTTCAGATCACCAGCGCCTGAATAGCCTCAGACAAAGTATTCTGTCCACGACAGTGCTGCAGCCGCACCTAGGGCTTGCTCACGCCATGTGCCCGCGTGTAAGTGGATTCGGTCGCAGGCGTCACTTCTAATCATTTTTTTGTCATTCAGCAACATACTCGACTCCTCCTAACTATTCTTGCAGGACACCGATACTTGCTTATCCCTTTTGTAATTCCGCATCCACTTCATTTGTGTTGTCATCGCTTTTTGTTGTGGCGGAAGTATATGGGAATCGAACCCACCCACGACTGTTTGGCCGCAACACGGTTTTGAAGACCGGTAGGCACACCAGTGCCTCTCTACTTCCATATTTATTTTGTCGTTTGTCGACAATTGACTCTTGTGAAAATTCTAACAGTTAAACAATTTAAAAGCAATACTAAAAATTCTAATATTTTTTTCTTTTCTATTAAATAGATATAAAAAGAAGAGGATATCTCATATTCTCACAGGATTGCTTATTATTTCAGCATTAGTCATAATTGCTGATAAATAACAATCTTCCTGGATAAGATATCCATTAACGCTTTGTTAGAACCAAACCGGTTTATCAGTTTAATTCCTATTCATTTTTATTGGCCCTAGCACTTTTCAGGCTATTAGACTCGAAATAAAGCAGTTTGTGTTTTTACTTGCGGATTACCAAAGAAAAATCACTGCCATTGTTAGTAATGCATTCCACCTGGTACTTTTGCGAATTAGCAAACCGGATAATACTCTCCCGGGCGGCTTGATCATCGACAGCAAGCAGCACCGTGGCTGCCTGTTCCAACGCTTTTTTGGCCTCCTGCAGTGGAATCGGGCAGCTCAAGCCCCGCAAATCCAGCTTTTTTTCCATGTGTTATCCCTCCACAGTTATCAGTCTCTCTCTAAAAACAACGCCAATCCCTGCCGTGACAATAATTCCGGCTACCGTGGCTATCTGCCCGTTTACCGCTACACCTGCAGCACTGCCTGCAGCATTGAAGCTGTGAGCGATACCGGCACCGGCCAGCATGCCCAGTAAGCAAAACAGTGCGTCAACATCGCCTTCACCGGTCATGATGATTTGCCGGAGCGGACAGCCGCCTGCCAGAACAGCAGCTAAGCCGGTAAGGAACAGTCCAAGAAAATTCCATAAGTGCATCGTATGCGCAAGCGGCTGACCATCATAAGACAATTTGAAAAAGCCAAAATACTGGTTGCCGATAAGTGCGGCCAAAAAGATAACTGCATATATTTTAAGCTGATACGTGTCCCGCACCATGAAATAATTGCGAAAACCACCGCTTAGACACATCCGCGTCCGCCAAGCCAAAGCTCCGGCTGCAAGGCCAGAAATCAAGCTGACGATAACAGGCGCATGAAAGGAACCGGGTCCAGTAGTGCTGAATTTCAGAAACACCGCATGAGTCCCCACTCCTACCGTCAAAATAACCGCAGCTACTGCAGCCAGATAGCCTGCAGCTGCCCCGCTGCCGGTAAAGGAGCGGGAGCGCCCCAGATTATAACCATTTTTGAGAAAGACGATTCCGGCAGCAATACCGGCAACAAAACCGGCTAAGCCTGTCAGACCGTTCAAATCTCCCCCTGCTATCCGCAGTATCCCACGCAAGGGGCATCCTAAAAACACCAGCGCGCCAATCATCATCATTGCTCCCAGCACAAAGCGGATCAGCGGATTCGATCCTCCCCTCGGCCGAAACTCGCCGCTGAATTTTGCCAGACTGAAAGACCCCAGAATAAAACCTAAAATCTCTGGTCTGGCATACTGCAAGGCTGCCGCCTGGTGTATTCCCAGCGCTCCGGCAATATCCCGCAGCTGGCAGGCAGCACAAAAGCCATAATTCCCTGGATTTCCTGCTTTTACTAACAAGACCGCCCCTAAACCAAACACAATTCCGGTTACAATAATGGTCATCCAATACATAATAAACCTCCTTATAAACATTTAATTCTGCAAAATTTGTTTATCAGTGATCCTGTGGCCTTGTCTCACAGAGCAGATACTGCCCCTACAGGTTCGACAGCACCAAGCAGCCCAACGGCATCTGCCCGGCAGCGCCGGCAATGATAAATTTGGGGAATATGCCCGCTAACTGATTTCCGTATTGCTGCCATTTCACAATCAGAGGGAGTCCTAATGTCCATAAAAGGGGTGCCGCTTACCGGAATTAAGGGTATACAATTCATAGCATCCACTCCCCATTCTGCTGCCTTTCGTGCGATAGCAAGGACATGCTTGGTATTGATACCGGGAAGAATGACCGTATTGATCTTGACTGTCAGGCCTCTTTTTTTCAAACCAATAACAGCTTCCTCCTGACGTTCAAGAAGGATTTTTGCGGCTTCATGCCCTTGATATGTCTGATGATCGACAGTGACCGAAGCGTAGATTCTCTGCCCGATACAAGGATCAACAGCGTTGACCGTTACAGTGACGTGACTCACTCCGGCATCGGCTAGTTCATCAATATGGCCGGGCAAATTCAATCCATTTGTAGATAAGCAAAGCAGATGCTCCGGGTATACGGCATGGACCGCACGTAATGTTTCCAGCGTCCGCTCCGAATCGCACAGAGGGTCTCCGGGGCCGGCGATACCGATCACCGCGATATCTGATCTCCACTCCAGATACCGGCTTAAAGCCGTCAGTGCTTGCGGCGGAGTAAGGACCCTGCTGGTAACTCCCGGCCGGCTTTCATTGACACAATCATAACGACGGTTGCAGAAGTTGCACTGAATGTTGCAGTTTGGTGCCACCGGCAGATGAATTCTCCCCCAGTGCTGACTGGCTGATCTGTGAAAGCAGGGATGCTGGTCAAGCGAGCGTTTTTCGTGAGCTTTGTTCATTCGCTTTCCCTCTTTTTAGCGAATTTTATGGCCTGGACCGGACAAATCTGCAAGCAATCACCGCAATTCGTGCAATTCGTTTCATCGGGCCGGGTTCCCATTTCGCAAACCCGCCGGCACGCGTCGCAGTCATTGCAGGCACTGGTTTTAAACACACGGAAAATCGCCATATCCTTGAAAAGCTCAAGTAAGCCTCCAGTGGGACAAACAAACCGGCACCACAGATTAGCAACAAAAAGGCCCGCTGCTGTCAGCCCCAGAATAATAGCCGTGCGAACCAGCCAGGCAAAGGAAGCGTGCTGAAAAGAAAGCCGGATCGAATCCCAGAATTCGCCGACCCGGATGGGTACCATCATCCTGGGATTGTCCATCCCAATCCAGATAATCGCAACCGCAGCCAGGCTAATAACCATCCCTGCCGGAGCAACCCGGATAAACCGGCTGCGCTCACGCAGCTTGTACAGTGACAACCTGCCAAGCATTTGATTGACAAACCCGCCGGGACAAAGCCAGCCGCAAAAAGAACGTCCGGCTAGCAGAACCGATAGCGGCAAGAGCAACCAAAAGCCCCAGAAAATACTTGTAATCCTGCCCCAGCAAGTGATTACCGGACAGGACTGGCAATTCACGAAAGGAACCAGGAAAGGGCAGCGAAAAATACCGTAATAAGCCCATTGCCCCAAAATAGCCAGCATGGCCACCTGCGTCCCTCTGCGCAGCTTCGTCAAGAAGGATTCCCCCTGTTTTATCCGCTCTGTTTGATTAGCCATCTTTTACCCCCAGTTTTTCGACAAGCGTCTGGCCCTTGTCCGAACTAGCAGGAATGAAGCCATGCCGCTCAAAAATTGCCTGTCCCTCAACAGAGCAGATAAAATTCACATAATCATCCGCCAGCGCACGGTCCTTGGCGTATTGCATTACCCCAATAGTAAAGGTGAGCGGACCGGGGGGAAAAAGCGCTTCCGGAATAGGCAGTACTTCTACTTGCCCGGCAAATGCGGCCTGGCGGGTAAGACGCCGTTCCACAATAGAGGCTGCCCCCTCACCATTTATAATTGCCGGCATCATTTTGATAACACAGCTTTCCTTCTCTATCATATTTTTGAGAACCGCCTGATCAATACCCGCTTTTTTCAGTATGCCCATGACAGCGTCGCCCCCCGGCGGTGAAGCTCCCAGCGGCAGAATGACCTTAACTCCCGGCTTGGCAAGATCCTGCACCGATTGGATTCCAGCCGGATTTCCTAATGGTGTTACTAAGACATACTCGGTAAAACACAGCGGACGGAAATAAAGCATCTTGTTGTCAGACCTGAGAGTTTTAGCCAGTTGCAATACCCGCCCGGCAAAAACTTCCGTTACCGCTCCCCCGATGAGCGATTTCCCCAGGGCGCCGGCAAAGGCCCCCGTGTAATTAATCTTAATTCCGTTTCTCTGCTCATACAGGCTGTTTGCCTGTCCAAACGCTTCAGCCAGTCCGCCACAGGACCATACCTGCAGCGAACCGGCCTGAAAACGGGCTGCCTGCAGCAAACCTGGCACCGCTGCAGCAGTAGCAAAGGCAGCGATGCCGGCATTGAGAAACGATCTTCTGCTTATTCCCTCTTTTTTATCGCCCATGATTAGCTCCTTTTATTAACTAGTACTCTGTTACCTGGCTTCATCCAGCATCCCGAGAATATCTGAATATAACTGGCCGTATCCAGGCAGTGCCCGGATTCTTAGCCGGGGTAAATCCACGGGAATCGTCGCCATGATAGTAAGACACAATCCGCCAAAAGTGCTTGCTTACCGATCCATTTTTAGTACTGTAGTTATGTATTTCTACTAATAACAAGCTTATCTGTGTGTTATCCTAACACAGATAAATTAAATACACTAATCGTGTTTTTCGATTAGCAAAATCAATCCCAATTGATAATTGCTATAATCATCACAATAATTAAAAAATTTCGCTTTCTCTTTTTCCTGTTATTGATGCTTTATCCATATAAAAACTCCCCAGTTTGACAAACAGTTTTGCTCTCTAAACTGTCTGTCAAACTGGGGAGTATATCAGTAAGACCGCTTACAAGGCGCTAACCTTTTTATGTACGCAAAGTTGCAACAAGCGCTCTGGCTTTAACGGCAAAAGTAGTGCCGACTTGTTACTACTTTATTGTTTGTTCCAGGAATTTTCCGGTTAACACCTTCAGCAAACAGATCTATATCAGCTGCACTGTTACCGACACAATAGGATTGTCTTGTCGCACACTTTTACAAAGTCCGTTTCTGAGCAGTAAAGTTTGTGTAAAGCATGGGCCTGCTAGCCTGCCGATTTATTGGGCCTTCTTAAATTGCAGGCACTCGGCAAACAGTCGCTCATATCCTTCTACTGCTCCCAGTTCGATATAATCCATCTTTTGGGCCAATGCTTCCATCTCTTGCTTTACTTCAACAGACATAAGCGCCATATAGGCTCCTGTTTTCGAGGAGTTCCCCACATAATAAATCTTATCCTTAACTTCTTCCGGTAAAATCTCCGTTCCCACCAAACTATCGACTGGCAAATGGGCTCCGAATTGCCCCGCTATCAAGATTCTATCCAATTGATTTATCGAAAGCCTGGCCTGCTTTAACAGGGCATGAAATCCTGAGAGAATTGCGCCTTTGGCCATTTGAACCTGCCGGATGTCTCCCTGAGTAATCCCTAAGGTTTCCTGACCATTGCTTAAAACAAATTCCCGCTTTTTGCCCTCCACCCGCAGCAGCGGATACCGATAATCACTTTCGTCCAGTTCTTCTTTTTTGATAAAGCTGCCATTTTTTTTCACCAGGCCGATACGAAGCAATTCTTTTACAATCGCCAGAATACCACTACCGCATAGACCTACCGGCGCCTCATCACCGATGACCTTTAGCTTAATCCCGCCGGGAGTAATTGCCGCATCTTCTATCGCCCCCACTGCTGCTCTCATGCCACAGCTGATATTCATTCCTTCCAGGGCAGGACCCGCAGCACAGGAGCAGGACATCAGGCGGCCGTTTTTAGCTAAAACAATTTCGCCGTTGGTGCCGATATCGATAAACAGGAGATTCTCCCTGCTTTTTTCCAGCTGACAGACATAGGCTCCGGCAACGATATCCCCGCCAATATACGAAGATACCGACGGCAGACAATACACCCTGGCGCCCGGAGCTCCCTGTAACCCAATATCTTGTGCAGATATATTTTTAGCTTTGACAAAAACCGGCGCATAAGGGGACCGTCCTATAGGTGCCGTGTCAATACCCAGCAGAAAGTGCAGCATCGTACAATTGGCAGCTATTGAAATTTCATAAATGTTTTGCCTGCTGACAGCCGCCCTGATGCACATGTCCTCAATCAGCGAATTCAACCCGTCAACAACTACCTTCTGCAGTTCTTGCTTACCGTGTGCCGGGTTTTCCAGGCTATAGGTGATGCGGGTTAGTACATCAAGGCCAAATTTTTTTTGCGGATTCAGCATGGAAGCAGTTGCAAGCTCATTGCCGGTTATCAGGTCAATCAACGCAGTTACCACCGTTGTTGTCCCAATATCCACTGCCACTCCATACATAAGCCCTGTTGTATCACCTGTCTCGATCCCGATTAAGTCCGCACCGTTAAAAACACCGGTAACCGTTCCTGCCCCGGTGTCCAAATGCTGCAGCAGGCGCCAATCCAAGTCTGCCTTGCCCAAGGCACGGCAGAGCGAATTTTCATAGGAGCAGGGATTTTGCAATGTTGGCTTTTCGAGTTGCAAGACTTTTTTGCCAATCCCCGGATTCATGCAAAAATCCGGCATATAGCCGGCTGTCAATATTTCATGTTTTCTTTCAGTTTGCAGTGTTTCAAGCTCAATATCCTCTTCCGGCACTACCAGACAGGCCAGTCTAACACCTGCAGCCAGTTCTTCCTGTTTCAAAAGCTGTTTTTCCGTCTCGGAAACAACAGGCAAATTCCCCTGCAACAGTCTGATCTTGCATTTGCTGCAGGAGCCTTTCCCGTTGCAGGGATTATCCACAAAGACCCCATTCTCCCTCAGGAGCTGCAGCAAATTTTTGCCCGTTTCATAGGGAATTCTTTTGCTTGCATTCTTAATAAGAAGATCAGGCATTGCTCTTCGCAGCTCCTTTAGTGATAGTTTCCAGCATTGATTGAACGTTTTTTAAGGGGGATTTCATCCCCAGCCCGCAGGCAGGAGAGATAATATTGACTCCGTCCTGTACACATCGCTCAGTCAGTGCAGCAACTTTTCCTGGTTCGCCAAATTCAATGGCATAGGTACTGACATTCCCCATCAGCAGCCTGTCTCCCAGATTTTTTCTGGCTTCCTGCATGCTGACAATAGCATCAAAGCTCAATACATTACTTTTTATTTGGGCAGTTTCTGAATATACCTTGCGCATTTGTCCGCATATGTGGACAATAGTATATTTATTCTCACTGTGAATGCTGTCGACAATTCGATTAATATACTTCACGGCAAATTCTTCGAAAAGCTTAGGACCCAATATTTCACCCGTACCACTGGGATCGGAAATGGCTATAATATCCGCCCCAGCCTCTATTTGCCGCTTGGCGAATGCGATCAAATGGCTGGTGACAAACTCCAGAAACTCATGGGCCTTAGCATTATTTTTTCTTAATTCCTTATAGAAAACAACGGGCTCCATCAGGGAACTGGCCATGCTGATGGGACCTGTTATATTTCCGATAATCGGTACATCATTCCCCTTGGCTTTTAGTAGTTTAATGGCCTCAACAACTACGTCCGCTCTTCCCTCCCGGCTATTTGCTGCAGTAAGCTTCTCCCACTCATTTACAGAGGTGATGGCATATTCTACAACATGGGGCTCATAATAACTTGTTCCCAGATTTACCTTTGCTCCCAAATTTTCCGCTTCAATAGTCATACAAAAGGGAACGCCATAATTTTCGAAGCAACCCTTTTCATAAACCGCCGTTGCTAAGTCCGCCATCATTCCTGCATTTGTATGAGCCTCCGGGAAACGAATTCCCGCCGCTTCCATTAGCTCCGCAGTAATCATATTCATCATTCCCCCGGGACAAATGCAGGGAGGTCTGTCAACCTGTTCTTCTCTGAAAATCTTATGTAACCGTTCCTTAGGCAGTAACACAGCTCAACCTCCTTTATTCAGACAACTTAAGCAAGCCTTTAATCATTTTGGCTGCTTCAACGAACCGGACATAAAGCTGATCACCGGCATAACGATAACGCTCGTTAGGGTGTCCTGTGATCATTTTTAAAGCAGCTCAAGAGTTTTAACGATCCCGTTTTGCAAGACAAACGCTCTATTTTTAATGCACATTTGTCCAACAAATTTTGTTTTACCAACTATTTTTTGACAAGCCGAAAAATAGCCTACAGGCTCCTCCAGATTAATGTCCTGCCAAACGGCTTTCTCTGTCCCCAGCAAGGCAAAAGCAGTTTTCGGGCAAAGCAGCATGAGGCTTTCATTGGCAAGGATTTTTTCTACTTGTTTTAAAAAAGGATAAGTAAAAAACTCTACCGTTTTTGCCGCCATCTCAGGTCCCAGAATATTCACGCCGCCTGTTGAATCACCATAACTGAACATCGTGACTCCTGCTTGCTGCGCCGCCTCCACATAGCGCAGCAATTCTTTTTGCAACTTAACAAAAATAAGCTGCATCTGCTCCGGTTGTTTACGAAATATCCTGAAAATATGTCGGGGTTCCATTACCATATTCAGAATCGTAAAAGGGCCGGAAATGTATAAAACGACCTGCTCTCCCGACTCCCGCAGTGATCTGCAGGCCTTTAGCACCTCGGCGATACGTCCCCGTGAATAGTCTATCTCAGGCAAGTCCAATAATTCTTCAGCTGTAGCACAAATATAATCTGCCCCTCTTGGACCGGCGCTTTCATCTCCATATTTGACCTGTCCGCCCAGTGCCTCGCCTTCAACCGTATGACAAAAGGGTAATTCACAGAATTCCGTTTTATCATAGTTTTTTAAGGCTTTAGCCAACTGGACCATACCCTGCCACGTTTTATAGGCCTGAGGAAATTCTAAATCCAGGCCCTGTACAGCCTCCCTATTAATTCCCACAGAATTAACATAGGTACACTGATAATCAATAATTTTACTCATACGGCCTTCCTCCCGGCTAACTGCCAAACCACTCTCGGCTATAACTCTTTATTTTGACTACACTCTCATACATGTATAGTGGAATTCTTCTGCAGCCTATGGTGATATCCTATCATAGATAAGGAAAGTGCACTAATTGTGTTTTTCAATTATACAATTCAACATCAATCAATAATTGCAACAAGCTATTTTATTAAAAGCGAAAACCTCCTAAATAAGAAGACAGGTCTTCCCCTTACCGGGTACAGCCTGTCTTGCTCAACAACATCACTACATCTTTTCTTTACTGTTATCCGACTAATCTATCCACCACTTTCACGGCTTCGACGGCATTTACAGCGTATCCGTCAGCTCCTATCTTATCGGCGAAGGCCGCTGAGATGGGGCCGCCGCCGACAATAACTTTCACACCTTCACGCAAGTTTGCCTGTTGCAGTAGGTCAATGACTTTTTTCATATTACCGGTGCTGGTGGACATCAAGGTTGCTAGTGCAACTACACTTGCTCCGGTGTCTTTCACACAATCGATAAAAGCAGCGGCCGGAACATCACGCCCTAGATCAATAAGCTCATAGCCGGACGTTTCCAGCATAATTTTTACGATATTCTTGCCAATATCGTGGGTATCGCCTTCGACAACACCAATGACTACCTTGGCCTTTTTTTGATAATCCTGGCTGCTTACATGCGGGTTTAAAACATCCAGGCCGTTATACATTGCATCAGAACAAATCAGCAGCTCTGGTATGAAGTACTCTTCATTCTCGTATAAGTCGGCAGCTTTATTCATCCCCTCTACCAAACCATGCAAAATGCCGTCAATCGCTGGATAACCGGCATTTATATAAGCCTGTGATACTGGAATGACTTTTTCATCTTCCATTTCCACCACGCATGCCGCTAATAATTTTAATAATTCTTCCTTGTCAGTCATCATAATCTAATCCCTTCTTGAGCCAATTTGCTTATTGCTTACAGCCTTGAATCATTTCCATGACACGCTCGGGACAAACGGGATAACCAACCTCGCGAACAGTATCCATCATCATTTGGATGTTTTCCAACGGCGTTTCCACAGGGAGGCTGCATCCCGACATAACCACATACCCCTTCGGCGAATCATAAGCTTCCAGAATCCCCTCCAAGGTTTTAAGGCGGACATCTTGCGGTGATCCAGAGTACATAACCCCGCCGGGGTCTACATTCCCCATAATCTTGGTTTGAGAGCCAATAGCATTTTTACAATCCCTTAGGCTTGCTACATTATCAATACTCATGCCGCCAATTCCCAGGTCAGCCAGATCTTTCCAAATCTTATCAGTCTGGCCGCAAATATGAATAACGGGATTCGACCCATAACTTTTAATAAAATCTACAAGCTCTTTAAGATATGGCAGTGAAAACTCCCGGAAAACCTTGGGACTAACAACCGTACAAGACGACATGGGTTCTGATATCGTGGGATTAATGCCGATCTCCAGTGCTGCTTGCGCATAGGCTTTGCAGGTTTCCAGCGAAACCCGGCACAGCTTATGCACTGCCTGTGGATTTTTATGAATAAGCTTTAGTGTCTCGTTAGTAGTAAATAGAAAAAAAGCATTTGTGAATGCGCCGACAACACCGGCAGAGCATGCCACTTCATCTTTGGCAAGCTCCTTTAAATATTTCATTGCTTCCAGCTGCACCGGCAGCCGACCGTCCTTATAGGGATCAGCAGGACGAAGCTTATCGATATCCTGTACGCTGGCAATTGCCGGTTTTAATAAATCAGCCGTATCATCCTCCGGATAAAAAACAGTCGCTCCCATTGCTTCGGCCCAGGGAAATAAATCATTAAAAACCCGGAGACTGTCACCGCCAAACTTACGATATGCCGCCATTTGCGCCTGAGCAATCGCTTTCGGATTATGCCTAAATTCAGAAATTTTACAACCGTAGATGCGGGCAGTACCATTGGCAATATTGGGATTGCATTGCAATCTGTCTGCCGCAGAGCCATTGGCAATAGCAGCCGCTCGCTGCGCCGGCGTCATTTGATCTTGCATATTCATTCAATCCTTTATCAGTTATTAATTGTCCAATGTAGAATTCGATGTTTGATTGTATCAAAAACATACATAATCAAAACCAAAACCGCTGATGTAAAGAAAAAACCGAGCATTACCACATCAAATTTTGCGAAGTCGGAATAGTATTGAACAAAATAAGCCATGCCTGACCTTGCGCCAAACATCTCAGCAACAGACAGCATCATAAACGATAAGGTCAATGCTATGGAACAACCCACTAAAATACTGGGAGATGCCGCTGGCAAAATGATCTTATACAACTTCTCGGCTTTAGACATCTCCAGGATTGCCGCAGTTTCCAAATAACGTTTATCGATACTCATAACAGCACCAATGGTTGTCCCAAAAATAACCCAAAATGCAGCAAGCCAAATCAAGAAGATGGAGGCAGCCTGAAAGGTTGGCAGCAAATTAATGGCATACGGCGTTAAGAGCGGTACCGGAATAGCGCTGAAGGCATAGATATAAGGCGTCACATTTTTGCGCAAACCGCTTTTTAAACCAACGATTGTGCCAAGGGTAATGGCCGTGATGACCGCCATTACATAAGCAGTAATCAGCAGAAATAAAGAGCTTAACAAACCGGTCATCAGTTGGTCAATATATTGCGGAAACAACTTTAGAACTTTAAAAATGCTGGGGAAAAGAAACGCTGATAAGACGCCAAACACATCGGTCAGCAAGACATAGCCGACTAACAGGCACATCCCTATAGCCATAACCCCAAAATAGTCTTTTGCAAATTTAATCATTGGCTAAAATACCTCTTTTTCAAACTCAACAGCCTCTCTATTACATTACATCAGCTATAAACGGAGTAATTCACCTAGCTATTATTCTGATTAAATTGAACAAGTTTATCTTTGAAGAACTGGCTGTTCGGATAGTCCTTAAGCAAAGAATCCAGTGCTCTTTTATAAATAGTAGTATTAATATGATCTTCAATTTTGATATTGTTATCTTTTATATAGCCGAAATTCCCCATCTTATTCCACATCTTGACTACACTGTTTCTATATGGATCGGAATCATATTTCATATGTTCACTCTTAACAAAGCTTGCTACGGTGGCTTTATCAAGATCAAGCTTTTTTACAACTAACTCAACCACTTCGTCTTTGTTCCCCTGCATTGCTTCTTCAGCCCGCAAATAAGCACGCAGCAGGCGATAAAGTGCTTCTTGATTTTTTTCATTTTTCATCCAGGCCCCGGTAGCAAGCATCCGGCAGCAGGAATGGTTCGGCCAGTATTCATCCGGCCACATTTTGACTTTCAACCCCAAATCGGCAGCTTGCAATTGATAGCCGGTTGCAGTGGCGCCAAAATCAACCTCTCCGCTAGCTATAGCCTGTAAAACCTCTTGGTTTTTCTTATATTCAACAAAGGTTACCTCATTTAGAAGTCCGGCATCATACAATATGCCTTTCAAGACAATATCTGGCGTGCCGCCGCGAGTGATACCAATCTTTTTGCCGCGAAAGCTTTCAATGCTTTTCCATTCCGCTTCCGGTTTACCGTAGAGAGGTGTCTCGCCAATAATCATATAGCCGCCGAAAACAGTGAAATCTTGTCCATTGGCAATCTGAATAAGCGGACCGCCTGTACCATAGGTAGATATGACATCCACCTTGCCGCCGGCAAGAGCAGTAAAAGCATCTGTACCATTGTTGATATACACCATATTAACATCAATGCCCTCTTCCTTTAAAAAGCCGCGGGCTTCTGCCATATATTGAAAAACCTGACCGGAGTTATTTTGGGCAGCAACCGAAATTTTCAAAGCATCCTTGCTTGCTTTATCCTTGGTATCGGCAGTACCGCCAACGGGAGCATTGGCGCCACAGCCTACAAGAACCAGTGCCGCCACTAAGCAAAAAGCAAATAGAAACAATAGTTTTCGCATTACATAGCCTTCCTTTTTTTAAAAAATGATGGTTTCTCCGAACCGTGCTCAGTAATGGTATTGGCTTTTTTCTGCTTTAGGCGGAGTGCCTTTTCGTTAATTTCATCATAAATGATTTTTGTCAGGCGATTGCGCAAATCCAGCACCGCCGGGTCAGTAAACAGTGTCTCCCTGCTAGGCTTGGTTTTCTCGGTAAAAGAGTGGGTATAAATAATTTTGCTGGGAGCTTGTCCTAAAACCAAAATGTCTGTTGCTAACAGTAACGCCTCATCAACACTGTGCGTTACAAAAAAAATAGTCTTACGTTTTTCTTTGCCAGTCTGCCACAGCTCTAAGACGGTATCCTGCAGCAAGGCTTTGGTAACAGCATCTAAAGCACCGAAAGGCTCATCCATCAAAAGCAGGGGTGCATCAATTGCAAAAGCACGGGCGGTTGCAAAACGCTGCTTTTGCCCACCTGAGAGGTTCATGGGGTATTTGTCAAACAATTCTTCGTCCAAGCCCAAATTACATGTCCATTCTAATGCCGCCTCTTTGATTTTATGCTTATCCCAGGTCTTAAATTTCTGTTTTAATGCAATACAGATGTTATCACCTGCTGTCATCCAGGGAAATAAGCCATAATCCTGAAACACCATCGTTCTATCCAGGCTTGGCCCGCTTACAGGCTTGCCGCCAACCATCAACTGGTCCGGATTTGACTTTTCCAGTCCTGCAAGCAATCGCAGCAGCGTACTTTTCCCACAACCAGACTGACCCAGGAGACAAACAAAATCGCCAGCCTTAGCTTGATAATTCAACCCGCTTAAAACGAGTTCCTCACTATAGCCAAACTGCAGATTGTTCATTGCTACTTCTAACATTTTAACCTCCATTACGCCCCACTGCTCTCAACTTTACAAAGCGCAACTAAACTTTCCTTGGGTGTCATCCTAACATAAATACATAGAATGTACTAATTGCATTTTTCAATTGTAAATTAGGGCAGTAATCGAAAAATACTATAAACGGAAAAGAAGCGTCTCGCCCATACCGCCTGTTTATTGTTCAATAGTATTTTTCCTGGCTTTTTTCACCCAATAGGCTCTGGCGGCACCGATGGCGCCGGCAAAACAGGACAAACCGGCCGAAGTCACCGGATAGCCCAGCTGCCTTTCCAAGGCAATTCTCAGTCCCGCCATACCTGCCAAACCACCTGTCAGCAAGATGGGCGGCGCAAAATCCACCCGGGCCGTTAACGCCACCGCCCGATCCACAATCAGCTGAATAATGCCGCCAGCCACTTCCTCACGGCTTTTTCCCGCCGCCAGCTGGGAAACGATCTCCGAATCGGCAAACACAGCACACATGCTGCTGAGTGAACAGCTTTTTCCAGCTGCAAGCAGGTCCGAGAACTCTGACAGTTCAATGCCCATCCGGTTGGCCGACATTTCCAGAAAACGGCCGGTGCCTGCTGCGCACTTGGTATTCATCTGAAACGAGCGAACCTGTCCATCCTCGACGGCAATGACCTTTGAATCCTGACCGCCGATATCAATAACGGTGCGCACGCCAGGCAGCAGATAATCCGCACCAAGTGCATGACAAGTGATTTCTGTGATGGTCTGGTGGGCAAAATCAATGCCGATCCGGCCATAGCCGGTAGCAGTAATATATACAGTCTCTCTTTCAAGCCCCGCCTGCTCCAGCAGTTGTTCGAACACCGCCCGGGAAGTGTTCTTCGGGCTCCAGCCGGTGGGAAGCACACAAGAGGCAAGGATGGCGTCCTCTTGGAAGAGGACGCCTTTGCATGCGGTAGACCCGCAGTCAATACCGATTGACGCTTTAATCATTCGTTATAACATCTCCACAAAGGCACCGGCCCGGGTAGACAGCTGGCCAATATCCGCAGTACCATAGTCGGTTTCCAGTTGTAGATAGGGAATGCCCTTTTTCTGCATAAAAGCCTTAACGGCATGCGCTTCCACTGCGTAAGGATGACAGGCTTGCAGCGTCATTTCCACCACGCCGTCGACCTGAAATTGTTCACAAAGGCGTTCCAAAAGTACGAAACGGTTGTTGTCGGGCGTCATTACAGCACAGCCAATCTGCAGGTAATGCTCGGCAATACTGGTAAGCGGATCGCCTTCCTCCGGACATTGTCTATCCAGCTGTTTGGCGCCGGTACAGTTTTCAAAGACAACAACGACCGCACCGGCCTCTTCCAGCACCTTAACTACCTTTTCTGTAACGCCGCCCATAGGACAGCCGGTAATCAGAATCCGGGGCGCAGTTTCCGAAACCGGGCGTTCCCCTGCTGCATAAGCTGCCCGAATGCTGTCAATGGCATTCTGGATTTCGGCAACCTTCATATCCCAGTCAAATTTAAACTGAGCGCCAAAAAGGATTTGCAGCTGCCTGAGTCCGGTAATAGGCGGCGGCGTCATTGTGCTCAACTCATACAATTTCTTTAGCAGCTTGCGCTCGATATTCCGCCGGCGAATAGCATCCCGCAAATTATCATCGGTAATCGTAACGCCGAAGTCCTTTTCCACCCGTTCCTTTAGACGCACCAGTTCCGCCCGCCAGAGTGCTTTGGCTTCCGGGGTATCCTGACGCCGGGGAAGCTCCAGAATATGGACATTCTTGATTTGGGCCAGAAGCTCGTACATTTTCACTTTACCGTCACAGGTAGTCTCGCCCACCACCAAATCGGAGAAATACATGTAAGGGCATTTGTCGGTAATCGCAAAGCCATAGCTGGACTTTATCAGCGGACACAGGTTGCTCGGCAACACTTTCTCCGCCTCAGGGATGGTCTCGTCACTGGTAGAACACAACCCCACACTAACAAGGCCGGCAGCCATAAAAATCTCCAGCGGGGTATAGGTGCAGAACTGGCCTACCACCCCTTTGCCGCTGTCTTTAATTTTCTTCATTGCAATAAATCCATTTTGTCTTGCCTCCGCAAAACTTTCAAATATTTGGGGCAGCTCGGTCTTTCTCTCGATCATGTATTTCTCTCCCTTCATTAATACAATAAAATAATCCGCTTCTCCTGATATTCAATCTTGTTTTTTTCCATTATCTGGAGCAGCAGCTCCTCCCACTGCGGTTCCGCACACCAGGCAAGACCGCAGCTGCCGCTGATTTCCCGCGGAATCGGTATCAGCCGCCCTTGCTTGGGTTCACAGACAGCTTCCATAGCCATTGCTGCCGTAGTAGTAGGAAAGGCAATAACTAATTTGGGTAGTTTCTCTCTAGCCAATTATCCCTGCTCCCCCTTCTGCGGCAATCTCAGCAATTGCCTGAATTCCTGTGTAAATTTGCTCTTCTGTATTGAAAGAGGAAAAACTGAACCGTACAGCCCCTTGCTCCTGCGTGCCTAAAGCCATATGAGCCAGCGGAGCACAATGAGCACCTGCTCGTACACAAATATTGTAATCGTTTGCCAAGCGATCCCCCACTTCGCCGGAATCCATCGCGCCGATATTTAAGGTGACAATGGGTGCATGCGGCACAGCAGGATCGCCATAAACCTGAACGCCGGGAATTGCAGCAATCCCTTGGCGAAAAAGCTTCGTCAGTGCCAGCTCTTTGCTGCGTATCACCGCCATATCCGAAGTAATGATATACTCAACTCCTGCCAGCAAGCCAGCGATTCCATGACTGTTGGCAGTACCTGCCTCCAAGGCTTCCGGCATGCCCGTCGGATGAGTTTGTAAATAACTGTGATGCCCGCTGCCCCCTACCTTAAGCGGCATTACAGCAAGCCCTTTGCGGACACAAAACCCACCTGTCCCCTGAGGCCCCAGCAGACCTTTGTGACCGGTGAAGCAGAGAACATCAATGCCCAGCTTGTCCGCATGAAGAGGAAATACCCCGGCTGTTTGTGATGCATCCACGATCAACAGCAAACCGTTCTTTTGGCAAAAATCGGCGATAAATTCCAAATTAGTAATTGTACCGGTCAGATTAGAGGCATGAGTACAGACAACCGCTTTACTATTGGGACGAAGGGAACGGTAAAAACCTTCATAATCCAAATTTCCCTTTTGGTCAATGCCGATAATGGATAATCCCATCCCCTGGGAACGGAGCTTGTAAAGAGGACGCAGTACGGAATTATGCTCCAGAGCGGTGGTAATAACATGATCTTCTGGGGTCAGTAAACCAAGGATAGCTATATTTAAGCTTTCCGTTGCATTAGAGGTAAAAACCGTCTGGTCGGCAGTTGATCCCAGCAGCTCAGCAACAGCTTTGCGAGCCCGGAAAATACAGCGGGTTGCAGCCAGAGACGCCGGATGGCCTCCTCTCCCCGCCCCGCCGAACGTATTGATGGCCTCCAGTACCGCAAGCCCAACCGCCGGCGGCTTAGGCAGACTGGTGGCTGCATTATCAAAATAAATCATATTCATCATGGCCGCAAGATGCTTTCAGCGTCCCGCATCTCTTCGACGATGCGATACATATTGGTCGTTTCCCCTACGCCAAGCTGCTCGGCGATACCCAAATGATTCAAACAAGTACCGCAGGTCAGGACTAAAACCCCTTCCCGCTCCAGGCTGATTAAGTCAGCAAGAGAACTTGAGCCATGTACCGCCAGTTTTGCACCCGTGTTATACAGCAAGATTGTATGAGGCAGGTTTTCCAGCTGGGTAAGCGTAAAAATAAACCCTTTCAACAAGATGCGTCCCAGCTCATCATTGCCAGCCCCCATCGTATCGGAAGACAGAACGACAACCGTTTTTTTCGCACTTGCTGTTTGTTTGGGAGAAGAATCACCTTGCAGCGGTGCTCCTTTTAAAAGCGTAATGTGAAAAATACCAGCTTCACGAAATACGTCAAACTGGCATCCTGCTGACTCGGCAAACCGCCGGATATTCTGAGCTGCAGCCTCATTGTCCACCAGCACCTCTAATTGGCCCTGTTCCATTGCAGCGAGTCCTTTTTTTGTTTTAATCACAGGAAGAGGACAGGCATCTCCAATAGCATTAATTTGTTGCATGTGTTATCTCCCTTATCTCTCAGTTTCCTGATAAAGCATGCCTTCTTTTTTGTATCCTAGCACAGATACTCGAATTCCACTAATCGCAATTTTCAATCATGATTTTGAATATTCATTGATAAATCCGATAAACCACATTAATTTCTGGAAATCATTTGTTAATTGGGAGCGGTTGAAATCAATCTGATAGAAAAAAGATAAATTAAGCTGATTTTATCGAAATACTCAATAAAGTTTGACGCTGCTGATTCATTCATTATAAAATAATTGCAATTTAAGCCATTCTGCTGTGATGGGTAGGGATGAACTGTGAAAAATCTCGTAAAAGTATGGACCAAGCAGCACAAAAATATCGTAGATGATTTAGCAGGCAATAACCGGTATATTGTGAAAAAAGAGTACATTGTCAGTAAAATGGAGGATCATGCCGCCTTATACCTGGATGTGTATAACTGGTACTATCAAGCGGCAAGCAAGCTGGTACGACCACCTGATGATGTAAAATATCCTATTTGGGTGTCCCTGGCAGAAGAAGATAAGATCGGCAACAGCCCTGGCAATGTGCAAATAGAACTCTTGGTTGAGCAAGAGCAGTTGATCACCATGGACATTGATAAGTGGGGTAAGATCGTCAATTATATGTACATTCCGGCAGATACTCAGGATGCAAAAGAGCATGCTTCTCTGTTAAACCGCTACGGTATTGATGATTGCACGGCCTATATGACGCCCTTTTATCCCAACCTCAAACGAAAGATCATTAAGAGCTGGGATCGCTTATTTGATGAAAGTATTATCCTAAGTGAAGTCAGGGTAGGAACCATCTGGGAGCTGAGAAAAGAATGGATTGTCATGATAGCCAAATAACGCTATATACTGCTCAGAGTGATGAAGTAGTTCAGCATTTATTGAAGCAAGGCGATCATTATGTCAAGTTGGAATATATTATACAGAAGTACGAAGAAGTGTCCGCCGTGTTTTTGCAGTCTTACTTGTGGTACACTAAACACGCTCAGCAGGTTCTAGCCAAACCTAAGCGGGCAGAATCGGCGGTTTGGACTTTTTGTGACCTGCGATACCTTGACTGCTACCCCGGCAGCCAAATCTTGAAGCTTAGTGTACCGCTCCAGCATGCAGTATTTTTCCGGATGAGCGACTGGAACAAGGTTTTAAACCGGCAGTACATTGGGGAATCGGAAGAAGAAGAAGCAAAGTTCGCCGGAAAAATAGCCCGCTTCGGTATTGGTTATAGTGGAGATGTGTATACTACCCCCTTTTATCCGCACCTCAAAAAAGAACTCCAGGACAGCTGGAAGAAACTGTTCCGTTATGATCGGCAGATAAAGGAAACAGGCTCCTGCCTATATCCGGACATGCAGGCAGGATTGTGGTATATTGACCGGCAGTGGTTACAAGAAATCATTCCCTTTCCCTAGAATAAAAAGGCATCTTACGCATTGAAGCGTAAGATGCCTTTTTTTCCTTTATTTTACTACTATATTCACCAGTTTTTGCGGAACGCAGATGACTTTTACAATCTGCTTATCTTCAATTAGCGCCTTTACTTTATCTTGTTCCAACGCTTTTTTCTCTAGTTCGGCAGCATCAATTCCTACTGGAATCAACAGCTTATCGCGAACTTTTCCGTTGATTTGCAAGACAATTTCTACTTCAGCAACTTTAATTGCCTCGGCATCAAAGGCAGGCCACGGTTGTTTATGAACGCTATTTTCACCGATGGTTTCATGCCATAATTCTTCCGCTATATGCGGTGCAAAAGGCGCTAACAGTCTAAGCAGGCTGGAAATGACCTCATGTGCCAGTGCAGATGTAATTGGCTGCTGCTGCTCTTTAAAAGCATACATGGCATTAACCAGTTCCATAATTGCGCTAATGGCGGTATTAAAGTTGAAGCGTTCACCGATATCTTCGGTAACTTTTTTAATCGAAGTATGCAATACCCGCCGCAACTCACGTTCACTTTTACTTAAAGCTTCCTGATTAATTTCCTCCAAAGTTCCCAGGGATGGAGCGAAATGATCTACAATGCGCCACAGTCTGTTAAGGAAACGGAATGCGCCTTCTACCCCCTGTTCACTCCATTCCAGATCGCGCTCAGGCGGAGCAGCAAACAAGATAAACAGCCGGGCAGTATCGGCACCATACTTGCCTACAATTTCTTCCGGTGAAACTACATTTCCCTTCGACTTGGACATTTTTGCACCATCTTTTATAACCATACCTTGGGTCAGCAGGTTTTTAAATGGCTCATTCACATTCACCAGGCCGGCATCCTTTAGTACTTTGGTAAAGAACCGGGAATATAATAGATGGAGTATAGCATGCTCAATACCACCGATATATTGATCAACCGGCATCCAGTAGTTCGCTTTGGCCGCATCAAAGGCTTCCGTTAAGCTTTGCGGACTGGTATAGCGCAGGTAGTACCAGGAAGAATCAATAAAGGTATCCATCGTATCTGTTTCGCGGCGGGCTTTGCCACCACATTTGGGGCAGGAGCAGTTAACAAACTCTTCTACCTGCGCCAGCGGCGACACCGAGCCGGAAGTAAAATCAACATTCTCCGGCAGCTTAACCGGTAAGTCTTTATGAGGTACAGGCACCACACCGCATTGATCACAATAAATCATCGGAATAGGCGCCCCCCAGTAGCGTTGCCGGGAAACCAGCCAGTCTCTTAAGCGGTAATTGACTCTCCGTTTCCCAATGCCCTGCTGCTCCAGCCACTCTGCTATTTTCAGCTTCCCTTGCTCATTGGAGAGCCCTGAGAAATCACCGGAATCAACCATTACGCCCGAACCATCATAGGCACCGGTCATTTGGTCTAACTGGAGCTGCTTGTCATTAGGCTGAATGACGACTTTTTTCGCTAAGCTGTACTTCGTAGAAAACTGCCAGTCCCGTTCATCATGCGCCGGAACCCCCATTACAGCACCTGTACCGTAATCAACCAGCACATAATTGGCCACCCAGATCGGTACCTGAGCACCAGTGAAGGGGTTCACAGCATATGCACCGGTAAACAAACCTTCTTTTTCCGTCTCGGTCGAAGTACGGCTCACTTCGCTCATGTTGCGAATTCGCTCAACAAACTGCCGCACAGCCTGTTCAGTGGATTTACCGGCAATTAATTTTTCTACAAGGCGGTGTTCAGGAGCAAGCACCAGATAAGTGACCCCAAAAACAGTATCATGCCGGGTAGTATAAACCGCAATTTTTTCGTTTAATTCTGGTACATCAAAGGAAAATTCGGCTCCTTCACTGCGGCCGATCCAGTTTTCCTGCATCGTTTTTACGCGTTCTGGCCAGCCTTTCAACTCACTCAAATCAGCCAGCAGGCGGTCAGCATATTCGGTAATTTTGAAAAACCATTGTTCGAGTTCTTTTTTTACAACTATCGAATCACAGCGCCAGCATTGACCGTTTACCACTTGTTCGTTTGCTAAAACAGTATTGCAGTCATTGCACCAATTGACGGCTGCTTTCTTTTTGTAGGCCAGTCCACGTTCATAAAAGAGCTGAAAAAGCCACTGTGTCCATTTATAGTAGTCCGGATGGCACGTTGCAACTTCTCTGTCCCAATCATAGGACAGGCCAAGCTGCTGTTGCTGGCGGCGCATATTGGCAATATTATCCCATGTCCAGCTGGCGGGATGAATCCCATGTTTAATAGCTGCATTTTCAGCAGGCATACCAAATGCATCCCAGCCCATGGGATGCAGTACATTATAGCCTTGCATGGACTTAAAACGGGCAACTACGTCACCAATCGAATAATTGCGCACATGTCCCATATGTAAATTTCCCGAAGGATAGGGAAACATCTCCAGAACATAATACTCTGGACGCTGACGGTTCACTTCGGTGCTAAAGGCCTTGGTATCAGCCCAGTGCTGCTGCCATTTAGCTTCAATTTCGTGAGGTGCATACTTTTCTTTCATAAAGAACCTCCTAGGCTTTTTTGCATAAAAACAAAAAACGTCCACGGCTGCTAGCCAGGGACGATTTACTCGCGGTACCACCCTGATTGACGGGATTCCCCATCCACTCATACCGTTAACGCCGGTAACACGTAGACTGCTAATCGAGTTTTCGCAGCCGCTCCTTCACAGCGAGTTCAGCTTAACATGGTTTGGCTCGCAACAACCGCCAACTCTCTGCACCTGCTTTCAAGACTTACTACTCTGTGTCATTGGATTATTGATTACCATTATATAGTAGCCAAAATAGAATGTCAACTTTCGGCTATTTACTAGTTCTAACATGAAAAAGTAAGCAATAAAATAGTTTATAGGAGGTGTATTATGTATAAGTTGATTATTGGCAATGTCCGCATATCTGTAATGAATGATGATATTAAACGGGAAGAAGCAACCTCTGCTGCTAAGAAGGCCATCGCCGCTGCCAGCCAAAGGAGCAAACTGCTCAGTCACGTCGAAGTTAATACTGGTCCAAATGGACTGGAAGTGACAACTACAGAAAAAATCGGCGCTAAAGTAACAAGAAAAACGATTAAACAAAGTATGCTCGATGGTGTTTATACATCTGCCAGGGAAAAGTTTTTCCCTACCAGTGCCTTTAGCCAGAAAGACAGCTGGTTTGATGGTGATACCGGACAAGAATGGTCAGGCGAAGCAGTCCGGGTAGCCCGTGAGGAAGTATTAAAAGAACTGGAAGCTTGGATAAAATCAGTAAAATAAAGTAGACGGTCTGAACAGTACAGTTCAGGCCGTCTACTTTTATTGGTATTTCCTGGAAATAATTATTTTTTCTTTTTATTTCTCTTCTGCTTTTTCTGCTCTTTTTGCTCGGTATTTTCTGTTGCTGCTAGGGCTGGGGCTGGCTTTAATACAGTTTTCAGTACTCCCCAGACTTGCTCTTCTTCAAAATCCTTGCGCCAGGCAGCAACTCCTGCCAATTGATACTTCAACGCGAGCTGGGCTTTCAGCTTCAGCGAATCTGACTCTTCCAGCCAAATTTTATATTGTTTATCGCTTTTCGTATATTCAGCATAGAACTGGCCTTTGTCTTCCTGCCAGACAGGCTTAACACCATTTTCCCGAAGAATTTCATTCGCCTGCGTCATTGACAATGTTTTTGCCTGCACCTTAATAGTACCATCACTGCTGCTTTCTTCCCATTCACGGGTATAAAAGGGAATCCCGAGAATTACTTTTTCTTTTGGTATATCCGCCAAAGTTGCCACAATTCCTTTTTCAACCCAGCCGTAGGAAGCGACCGATCCGCTGACAGGACTTAGGCGGGGATGCTCATCATAGGCCATTACCATAACATAATCGGCGATTTGGCCAAGCTCACGCCGGTCGTAGCAGCGCGACCAGAAGGCCGAGTTGGAAGGAATCGTAACATCAATAGACAAAGCTGCATTCTGCTCATGCAAAGCAGCTGCCAGCAGCTTTACAAACGAAGCAAATCGATCCTTATCCTCTTCATACATATTTTCGAAATCAAGATTAATGCCATCAAGATTATAGAGACTCACATACAGCACCAGCTGTTTAATTATGTTTTGCTGCGCATTTGCATCCTGCAATATTTTTCTTGTCAAACCCCGGTCAAAGCCATTAGATAATAATGCCCATACCTTATACCTTTTTTCATGTGCATCAGCAACATAGCGCTGGTCGGCTTTATTCAGCACCAGGCCATCAGCATTGGCGATCGTGAACCAGGTAGGTAAGATAACATCCAGACCATCAATTGCCGGTTCAATCCCTAAATTGCGGTTTACGAGCCCTACATGGTCCCACACGGCATTAATCTTGCCCGTAAAAACAGCCTTATCTCTTGGTTTATTTACTTGATATGCCGTATAGCCCAAGCTGGCTTCCGGAATTAAGTCTACAATCCTTTCTTCTTTACGCGGTTTAGCGGTTACCCCCAATATACGGTCTAAGTTGTATAGATTGATATAAGGCTTACCAGCAATGAGCTTTAAGGGAAAATTAAGCGTTAATCCTTTTTGCAGGGTGCGATCCAAATTGGCTGTTTCCAGTTGAAATCTTGGAGTGCCTAGCGTCACATATACTCGCTTTTCTGCCAAATCAAACCGCAGCTGCTCATCAGAATACCATTTTACCGTCTCAACCGGCAGCCAGGTCTCGCCTCTGTCAACAAATGCTTTGGTTCCGCTGTCCACTTTTGCTCCCCATGCATCAGTCACAACAATATCGTTTTCCAGCAGCTGCGCCATGGAAACAACGGGAGTAAACAATAGCAATAGTCCCAAAAAAGTTAGAATGAACCGGTTACACATACTTCCTCCAGTGGTTTCTATCATACAATATTACATAATATAATATTCGTGGCTAGTTACAAATTTCCTGTTACAAACGCTCTCCATTTGGCTGGCTTGTATCGACTACAGGATAAGAACCAAAGCTTTTAAACCAGATACTTTTTTCCTGTACAGCCTTAACGGCTGCGAATACCTCGTAGTCTGCCAAACTGCCATCCAGATCAAGAAAAAAGATATAGGCTCCCATTTGTGTACGGGCAGGGCGTGACTCAATCCGCGTCAAATTCACATTACGCCGGGCAAACTCCTGTAAAATTTCACACAAGCTGCCTGGCTTCTTGCCATCGATTTGACATACAATAGACGTCTTATGCGGTTCTTTTTGTAAAACTGCCGGTTTTCGCCCCAAAACCAGAAAGCGGGTGCTGTTATACGAATTATCCTGAATGCCTGCTGCGGCAACATCCAATTCATATAATTTTGCAGCTCGCAAACTGCCTATTGCCGCATGATTGGGCATACCTGACGCGACACAGCATGCTGCTTCCGCTGTACTTTGCACTGCTTTGACCTGAGCAGACGGATAGTGTTCCTGCAGATAGCTGCGACACTGCGCCAGTGCCTGACTGTGAGATACGATCACTTCAACAGGACCATTTTGTGGATTTACCAGCAAGTTATGTCTGATCGCATGCGTAGATTCCCTGATGATAAATAGATTTTCCACAAGGGCCAGCGTGTCTAAGGTAATGGTTACTGAACCTTCCAGAGAGTTTTCGACAGGCACCACGCATTCATCACTAACACCGTTTACAACTGACATAATGGCGGCGTCAATGCTGCTATACGCAGTAAAAAGCACTTGATTTCCTGTATGAATTTGATAGGCAACTTCTTCGCTGTAAGTCCCGCGTGGTCCTAAATAAGCAACTGTCTTTTCTTCGCATTCCTGTTTCAGCATTGCTGTTCCTCCCTTAACATGCAATAAAAAAACTTCCCGCCCCGAAAAGGACGGGAAGTTATTCCCGTGGTACCACCTAAATTATCCGCCAAAGGCGAATCACTTGCTAAAGTACGGGCACTAAGCCGATACTTCCCTTTCTGTAACGGTAAAGGCTCCGGCGTAACCTACACTTTGCCTTCAGGCAAATTTCAGACCGCAACTCCCAGGTGAACTTCAGCCAAACCTTTAGTACCAGGCTCCCACCTCTTCCCGGCTCTCTGCGACAACAGTTTACGCTTACTTTTCCTGATCCTCGTTATTCGTTATTTCAGTTATTGCTGTTACTGTACCATAAGGTACAAAACGATGCAATATATTTTTTCAATCTGCCGCAATTCAGCTGTTTTCCCGGCCAGCCTGAACCAAAACTGTAAAAGCGTCTACAATGTCCGGGTCAAACTGTCTTTTCTTCTCCAGCTGTAAAATGGCAATCGCACTTTCAACATCCCGCCGCCCAAGTATAGACCGGCCTGTCGTCATCGCATCGAAGGCATCAATTACGGCAATTACCCTCGCTCCGAAAGGGATATTGTCTCCCGCCAGGCCATCCGGATACCCACGACCATCATACCGTTCATGGTGATGGCGGACCAGTAATTCGGCATCCTTAAGGCCTCTTACATTCCGGGCAATCTCTGCGCCAATGCCGGCATGCTTGCGAATAATCTCATAATTAGAATCCGTTAACTCCGCCTGCGCCAGGATGTCTTGAGCAATTGTTGCTTTGCCGATATCGTGAATTAATGCGGCTTTGGTAATTAAGGCAACTTCCTCTGGCGACAGCTCAAGCGACTGGGCCAGATCATGAGCCAGATTGCTGACAGTAACCGAATGTCCCTGTCCGAACGGATCCTTAAGCTCAAACATATTAACCATCACTTTTACGACTTCCAGAAAGTCTGCTTCATGTTGCGCTATTGCTTCTTGTTCGCTGGTTTGCTCGCGCAATAGATTAATGATAGATAGAAGGCGATTCTGAAAAACAGTAATAAAGCTGCTGTGAATATGCGCGATCCCCTGGGAAGTAGGAACCGACCAGGCTAATGATTCCGCCGTCCCTGTTTCCAACGCTCTCTTCAGGGCCGCATCCTGAGGCTGCCCGGGGCAGCCTGACTGCAGCCGGCTGTAGGCCAAATTAGTAAAACCTATTTTCCCTTCCCGGTTATAACAAGCGATTCCATAGGGAATACTCTGCCATATAGCATTATGGAACTTCACGTCTTCCCTGATTTTATGCAGCCAATATTGACTAAAACCAACATAAATCACCATGAGTATTACCAATGCAAGCCGGAGAATGTGGTTAGCCAATGCGTTACTGTCAACAATTACGCCAAATATTTGTAAAATCGCCATCGCAACAACAATGATTACTAATGGGCGTTCAACGTATTTCATCTGTTAATCACCTCTCTTCACCCATTATGCTACTATATATTATGTTGAGTTAATGAGCTCTGCCACTTCTCTCCGTTTTTAATCTGAAGACTAAAAGAGGTACAACTATGTCAGAAACTTTACCGCGCACAGAAACCTTGAACCGGCTTCGGAATATTCGAGGTCATATTGCGGGCATTGAAAGAATGGTTGACGAACAGCAAGACTGTGGCAATATCTTAATCCAGCTTTCTGCCGTCCGTTCTTCCATTGAAAAAATAGGCCTGATGCTGCTGGAAAATAACGCACTGAATTGTGTGCGTAACAGCAATTATTCGACAACGGACGATCAGAAAAACTTAGAACAGGCTATCAGGCAGATGCTGACCTTTCTAAAAAGATAACAGCCACCCGCTGCCGGGTGGCTGTTATCTTTTAACGTTAAGCAATTATAACCCTTTAATTACTTCTTCCAATTCGCTCATTGTTACCGGTCCTGACTTGCGAAATTTAATCAGACCGTCTTTGTCAATAACGATAGTAGTAGGAATAGCGCTTATGCGGAAGTTTTTTGCAACGGTGCCGTCATTATCCAAAAGCGTTGTCATCGTATAGTTGTTTTTATTAATAAACTCGCCAACTTTGTCACTGTCCTCCTGGATGTCGACTGCATAAAATGCCAAGGACTGCTGGTACTTTTTGGCGAACTTGTTTAATTCAGGCAGTTCCTCCCTGCATGGCGGGCACCAGGTAGCCCAAAAATTAATGACCGTAACTTTCCCTGACGAACCAACCGTTATCGGCTTACCGTCTAAGTTGGTCAACGTAAAACCATCAAACTGCTTTCCGGGCGTTACACCGATTTCAGCGGTAACCGTTTTTGTTGCCTTACCAGTATGAACAGCTATATACCACAGGCCTGTAACAGCCAAAATAACACACATTGCAATCAATAAAAAACGTTTTCGCACAATAATCCCTCCTAAACCTCTATTCTTCGATCTTATTCGCTAACCTGACGTAAAATTCCTATACGAATTAATTTACCTGCACCCTATCCTTTGGTAAACTATACCTAATCAGTTAATTAACAGGAGGTTTTTATGCACCAGTATCTTTTCTTTATCGGAGATTTTCCCATCAGAGCATACGGGCTGATCCTCAGTCTAGCGATTATCCTTGCTACCGGAACCGCCTATTTTTTTGCCAAACAGGACGGGAGATGGCATCAGCATATTCCAGATATGGGAATTTATTGCGGCCTGGCCGGTATTGTAGGTGCCCGCTTATGGGATGTATTCTTTTTTGACTGGCACTATTATCAGGATCATCTCTTGGAAATTCCTTTCGTCTGGCAAGGCGGCATGGCAATTCAGGGAGGAGTCTTGCTCGGTACCATTGTCGGCTATCTTTATACAAAGCGGCATGGGATAGATACCTGGGCTTTTGCTGACATTGTAGCTGCTCCTGCCGTTATTATGGGGCAGGCAATCGGACGCATGGCAAATCTGATGAATGGTGATGCCTTTGGTCATCCTACGGGAGGGAATTTCGGCATTTTATATCCCACTACTACGCTGGCTTATCAAACTTACGGCAACCAGCCGCTATGGCCCGCAGAAATCTGGGAAGGCCAAATCGATGTCATTATCTTTGTTCTTTTGCTGCTGTTTCGGACAACCAATCACGCTAAAGGACAAGTATTTATCCTTTATGCCGTGTTGTATTCCACAGCCCGCTTTTTCCTTGAATATCTGCGGGGTGATTACACCACCTTGCTGTGGGGATTGAAATCAGCCCAGCTGACTAGTCTGTCTGTCATTATATTGGGACTGGCACTCTTTTTCTGGGTTGGCAGAAAAAAGAGCCATTTGCCCAAAAAGGGCAAATAGCTCAAGCAGATTGCTCGATTGTTAATGCTCCGCTGACAAATAGCTGCACTAGCACATCGACCACTGCAGCATCAACTGCAGTGGACAAGGCAAAAAGAGCCGGCCATCAGGCCGGCTCTTTATCAATTTATTTCGAAGACCCGCTCTAGGTCGTTGAGCACGCTCTCCATCTCAAGTGTCTGCTTTTGGACAACAAAATGATGTGAGCGCGGGGAACTCCAGGGTAGCGAGTGAAGACAGTACAACGTAGCTGGGGCTTGTAGAGCGCCCGGCTGGTTACGGTTGATCTGACGGTAAGGACCGGTGCGCCAAGCCTACGGCAACTTCATTGAGATTCAATACTCCCACCCCAAAATAAATAGCTACGCACAAATGCTCTTCATAACGGGCAATGCCAATTTTCCCACCTACATTCAACCCGATAGCCCGGGAGGCAATTTGCTCCAGGGCCGCTCTAGTGGCACCGGCAACCGCTCCTTCCCCTACATGATTAGCAGCCACCACTCCCTGGCGCTGTGCAGCTACGACCGCACGTTCAATTATTTTCTTTACGGACGGAACGAACTCTCCACCAAAATCAACAGCAACCGATAATATATTCCGCTTCTGCAACCCTTGGCGGGTATCTTGCTCGTCTTGCCGGGTTTCGCTAAGCGCCATGCGCAGTGCTGCCCGCCCTATATCAATACTGGTAATTTCGTTCATAAAAAACGCACCCTTACAATTTATTTTCAACTTAAGAGCATTGTCCAATTTTATGGTAGCAGTCTACCTATCGGCTGTCAATATCTCAGCCCTACCCGTGAAAAGTAAAAAACCGGCTCGCTGCTGCGATGCCGGTTCTTAGCTTATTTTTCACTGTCCCGAAAGGCCGGAGCCCCTTCCGTATCGGCTGCAACGCTGTGTGAGCGCTGTTTCAGCCAGTGTCCTATACCAACAACAGTCACTGTTAAAGCAATTTCAAGCGGCAAAGCATAAGCTTCAAGGATCGGCCCCATTGCAGCGTCAGCTACCATCATTTTCGATGCCGTCCAACCCAAAATTGCCGCTCCAATATAAATGATGATTGGATACCGGTCCATCAGGGACATCAGCATCTGGCTGCCAAAGACAACCAGCGGAACACTCATTGCCAATCCTGCAATAAGCAGGATCATATTGCCATTCGCCACTCCGGCAATAGCCAGAACATTATCAAGACTCATAATCAGATCAGCAAATAAGATTACTTTTATCGCTTCTGTAAAGCTCGCAGCTTCTTTGCAAGCCACATCGTGCTTTTTTTCTTCTCCCAGTAAACTTACAGCAATCCACAGTAACGCTAACCCACCTACAAATTGAACATAAGGAATTTGCAGCAAGAGAGCTGCGATCATTGTTAAAACAATCCGCAACACCACTGCTCCCGCACTTCCCCAAAGGACAGCCTTTTTGCGCTGTTCGGGGGGTAAGTTTCTACTAGCCAGAGCTATGATGACCGCATTATCACCGCTTAGTATTAGATTGATGAATGTAATACTGCCTAACGCCGCCAATAGTTCCATCGAAATAACCCCTTTCTCCTGAATGTTATAGAAAAACAATAAAAGGCCTTACAAACTTTGTAAGGCCTTCTCTCCTCTAGCGAAAACAAGACCTTAGTATGCATTGGCCATACTAAAGGTCTCGCTGTTGGTTATTCCAACGGTATAGCCATGCGTTAGCAGTGGTGTTGACTATACCTAGTAGCTACTCCCCTTTAGATATTGAATTATTATCATCATATTATACCGGCCCATATCAGTCAATACATTTCTCATTTCCTCCTATGTATTTTCCTGATTTGCAATAGACAAAACATTGACGTGTCCACGAGCGGTATACTATAATCATAAATAGAAATAAATAGTGTGTCAGATAGAGGCGCGAATCATCATTATTACCTGTAATTAGCTTTGCCAAATGCCATGAGTTACAGAGAAAGGGATATTCGCCGAAGCGTAGGCTAAAAGGCTAACGTCTGCTGCTGGGCTTGTACTGAATAAGTGCAGGACTGTCACCTAGTATTTTTAGGTGGAGAACTATCTCATTAGCGGTAAGATATCTATCTTAAACAGCGTGAGATTGCTTCACGCTGTTTTTTTACGCAAATCTATAAGGAGGTTGAAGTATGCCAAAAACAACTGTTGATTTAAAACAGCTCTGTCCGGAAAAACAAGGGTTAAAACGGGATATGCTGCCGCGTCACTTAATGATGATTTCCATTGGTGGTACTATCGGTACCGGTTTATTTATGGGTTCAGGTCAAACAATACACCAGGCTGGCCCTTTTGGTGCCATTCTCGCTTATCTTGCCGGCGGTCTGGTAATGTATCTTGTATTGCTCTGTCTCATGGAGCTGACAGTTGCCATGCCTGTTTCCGGTTCATTCCAGAGTTATGCGACCCGCTTTATTTCTCCAGGTGCTGGTTTTACCACCGGCTGGCTGTATTGGATTAACTGGGCAATCTGTATTGCCGCAGACTTTACGGCAGCGGGCATTATTATGAACCATTGGTTCGGTCAAGTGCCTGTATGGATTTGGTGTGCAGTCTTTGCCGCTGCTCTGGCCTTACTCAATCTCATTTCCGTCAAAGCTTACGGGGAAACAGAGTTTTGGTTTGCCAGTATTAAAGTCGCTGCTATTGTAGGCTTTATTATTGCCGGTTCCGGTTTGATATTCGGCTTCTCCGGAAATGAAGGTGCTCTTGGCTTTTCTAATTACAATACAGGCAGCGGTTTATTCCCCAATGGTTTTAGTGCTGTCTTTTTGACAATGATTGCCGTCGTTTACTCCTTCCAGGGTGCAGAACTTGTCGGTATCGCCGCAGGTGAATGCCAGGATCCTGCTAAACATGTTCCTAAAATTATCCGGGGTATTGGCCTTAGAATTATTATCTTCTACGTCTTAGCGATTATTATTTTAGCCGCCACCATTCCTATGGAAGAAGCCGGTGTGCTGGAAAGTCCTTTTGCGCATGTCTTTGGACGTCTGGGGATTCCTTTTGCTAAGGATGTCATGAGTTTTGTCGTGCTGACTTCTGCCTTGTCGGCAGGCAACTCGGCCTTATATGCCTGCTCCCGTCTACTCTGGTCAATGTCGAAAGACGGTCATGCTCCGTCCTTTCTGGGAAGACTGAATAAAAACGGCGTTCCTTACGGCGGCGTATTAATAACACTTGTACTGGCTTGCCTCTCCCTTTTAACAGAATCGTATGCAGCGGATACAGTGTATCTCTGGCTCATGTCCAGTACCGGTCTTACAGGCTGCCTGATCTGGATGATTATTGCCTGGTGTCAGCTTAACTTCCGGCGCAAATATGTCAGCTTAGGCGGGCAGCTGGATAAGCTGACAGTCCGTACACCGTTATATCCGCTTGTACCGGTAGCAGCATTTCTACTGAATGCCGGCATTATTGCCAGTCTTTATTTTGATGAATCACAGCGAATTGTACTATATACCGGGATACCCGTCGTAGCAATTATTTATTTATACTATGTATTCTTCCTTAATAAAAAGGATAATAAGAGCTTGCCCAGCAGCTCACAATAGCTAAAACAGGCCGATGACCGCTTTGGTGGCAGACATCGGCCTGCTTTTTTTATCAAGGTCCCCCGGAGAGACGCATCAAGGTTTCGTCAATATCCGAATCCACACCTCCCGATGACGCATTAATTCCACCAACATGCTCAGCGAGCTGCGGGAACTGCTGTTGTTCTGCCTCAGGCTTTTGGTTTTTCCTATCCATGTTTATCACCTCCTCTGTTATTGCTATTATTCCTCACTTACTGCTAAGTCAACGCAGCATCCATAACTTACCGTGGACGTTTCACCATTCTTCCGTGTTATAATGTTATGTAAACTTTCTTGGAAACAAGACGGCAGGGAAGTGAATGGATGGACGCACTCACACATGGCGTGATTGGTATTACGCTAGCCGGTCTTTCGGGACAACCGGTGGCAATTGATAATCCAATTTATATTGCTGCATTTTTGGGTTCTCAGGCGCCGGATTTTGATTTTCTTACCATCATTCGCGGCGGAATGAGTTACCTGAAACAACACCGCGCTGCCTCCCATTCTTTACCTGGACTGGTAGTATGGGCTGCACTGATTGCGGGGGGGATTTTTTTCTTTTATCCCGATTCCTCATTACTACAATTGTTTTTCTGGGCTTTTGCAGGCGGTTTATCACATATCGCATCAGACTTTTTCAATACTCATGGCGCTGCAGTATTGTGGCCCCTGCGCAAAGAAAGATTAAGCTGTAATTTACTAAATGTCTTTGACCCGCTGCTATTACTTCTATTGCTTTCTCCCTATGTGTCAGGCTTACCGATTCAACAAGTGGCTTTTATCAGCTTCGCTAATGTACTGGTATATACCGGACTGCGCTTACTGTTTCGAATGCACACCACCCATCAGTTGAAGCAGCAGGTAAGCAGTGATGAACTTGAGCGTATTTTGGTAATGCCTTCATTGGAGAGAATTTTTTATTGGGATTTTGTCATTGAAACGACAGAAGGCTATCAGCTTGGGCAAACAGGATTCTTTCACTCTTCTATTAGGCTGAAAGCCAAGCTTCCGAAGCAGCCGGAATCCACCATTATGCTGGAAGCCCAGAAAACAAATCTGGCTGAATTTTTTTTGTGGTTCACTCCGTTTCGTTATTTTTCCACAGAGCATCAGGAAGGTAACTTGAATGTTCACATTTATGATTTGCGCTATTTCCAAAATCATAGCTTTCTTCACAGAGGTACGATTATCTTCGATAACGATAATTTGCCGGCAGAAAGTTACCTGCATTCTTACGGTCGAAAACTAAAGTTTCCATCTTAACAATAAGCAGCAGCCCGGCGAAGCCCGACTGCTGCTTATTGGTATTGAGGACAATTGCTAGCTGGCCCTGCCCTTAGTGGATGATTAGAAACGCCGCAGCCTTGTTTAGCTAATATCTTGCAATATTTACTAGCTAATTGGGAAAAGGTGCTGCACGTTAAGCAGCGAATAACCTACTAATCAAACGTTATGTTAAGTGAGGAATTACCATGCTACAGGCTCTGATTTTGTTTCGTGTATTACTGCCCTGCCTGCTCCTGGCAGCCGCGCTTTCTCCAGTTTCAGCGGCAGATTTCTCCCTCGGCTTTTGGCCTGCCGAGGGTTACTCTGCCTGGCGCATCGGCTTTCCCGCCACCAGCACAACTGCTTCAACCGTCGGCAGCGGTGCTTCTGAGCTTTACTATCCCCTGTCCGGTACCTACATAACAGCCCGCTATCGCTCCAATCCAATTGGCCGGTACTATTTTACGGCCGACGGTGGTTTTATGAAATCACTGTCTCCGGCAACAGGCAGTGACGCCGATTGGAATTATGCCAACAGCAGTCAATATTGGTATTACGGCAATTTTAAAACCACTGGTTCCAGCGGTTACCTGCAGCTCAGCTGGCATCGCCCGGTTCGCGTCGATACGGAAATTTTTTATGGCTATAGCTACCGGAATAATCATTTTCAGATGACTGACGGATTTTATACGGTAAATAATTATCAGAGCGTCCAAACATCACTGCCCTTATTAAATTCATCCTATAATTTACGCTATCAGGGACCGCATATAGGCCTGCAGACTACCAAGAAACTAAATGCCGCGCTTTCGGCAGTCGGTTCAGTAACCTACACTCCCCTGGCACTTGTGCAGGGGCATGGCTTGTGGAATTTGCGTGAACTGGACTTTGCTCATATTGGCCCCGGACAAATGTGGGATGCGCAGCTGGCCCTGCAGGTTAAAGTACCCAAAACCGCTGGTACCATAACCGTGGGCTACCGCTGTCAGTGGCTTGATATTTATACCGGCACGGAAAACACAAACGATTCCATTACCTGGGAAAAGGCTGCTACTATCCAAAAAGGTCTATTCTTAGCAGGGCAGCTTCGCTTTTAACCACGCCAGACCATTACCCTCATTTGATTGCCGCAGGTTTATGTAGCATTTTCCCGACGACAATGACGAATATCGCCAAGCTGAGCGGTATAAGCCAATGAGCCCAGGGGTAGGGAACCAGTAGCTGCTCTATCTTGGTATCACCTGTCATCATTTCCCCTGCAGTCCAGCCCAAAAATGCCGCTCCGGCTGTAATAATGACCGGCCATTTTTCCATTAAGGACATGATCAGCCGGCTTCCCCACAGGATGATCGGAATACTGATTGCCAGTCCAATTATTAATAATCCCAAATGTCCTTTGGCCACACCAGCAATCGCAATAACATTATCCAGGCTCATCACCAAATCTGCTATTAAAATTGTTTTTACCGCATCCCAAATGGTGCTGGCCGCTTTAATGTCCTCATGGCTTTCATGCTCACCCTTCATTAGTTTGACTGCAACCCACAGGAGTAATAAGCCTCCCGCAAATTGCAGATAAGGTACCTGGAGCAAGATAATGGCAAACAAAGTCAGTAAAATCCGTAAGCCAACCGCACCTGCGCCGCCCCAGAAAATTGCTTTTTTTTGCTGTGCTTTCGGCAGTGCCCGGCTGGCCAGCGCAATAACCAGGGCATTGTCACCGCTTAATAGCAAATTAATCATAATAATGCTAAACAGGGGCACAAGTAACTCCATTTCGTGCACCTCGCTTTTTTTGAACTGTACTATTCTCAGTGCCTATTGCAGTTCATATTATGAAAGCAACAGCCCCCCGAAGCTTTTTGCTTTGAGGGGCCTTACTATTTCCTTATGGTAAAGAGCCCGCAACAATCTACGCTACAGCCCATACCGATCATTACATACCTATACGCAGACTTTCGCCTACCCACAAGCATTACACAACCGGCACACACCTTTGCTTGACCGTCACAGATAGCTACTGAACCGCCTGCAATCTCCCGACTGCAAACGACCCTTATGTTTCACAACCCATAACGATCGCAGCTCGACCAACATACATCATTTGGGACCACACGACAACAGTTGGGCTGCCGTACAGCCTTTCACGACCCATGCCAGTCTTCCCGCCGGCTAACACCGAACCTTTCGACCCGATGCTAACCTTTGGCCGACTACTACCGAGCACCAGTGATACCCGGCACCAATCTGGGCTCAACTGTTACAGCCCCCTTACATTAATAGTATTTACAGTTATTCTTTTTTCATTCCCAGTAAAATTTGTCATACACTTTTCAACGGAAATTTATTAATCGTTCATTAAATCTTTGATTTTTCTTTGAAATATTAAATGAAAATCAAAGAATAACACGTTAAAATAGTAACTAGAAAATAATCCAAGGATGGGTAAATCTAAGAAACAAGGCTGTTACTGTTATGGGGATTTAATGAGATTATTAGTAGTAGAAGATGAACAGAAAATCGTTGATGCATTAGCCTGTTTATTGAAGAAAAATGGTTACATAGTCGATACAGCGCTGGATGGCGAAACCGGCTTGGAGATGGCTGTTTCCGGTGTATATGATACGATTGTACTTGACTGCATGCTGCCGTGCCGCGATGGGCTTAGTTTTGTAAAAGAACTCCGCCGTACAGGTTTTGATGTACCGGTGATTTTCCTAACCGCCAGAGATGCACCAAAAGAGCGGGTAGCCGGCTTAGATGCCGGTGCGGATGATTATTTGGTTAAACCCTTCTATTCGGAGGAATTATTGGCCCGGATCCGTTCCCTTACCAGGAGAAAGAGTAAAAGCTATATTGGTGAAACAATTTCTGCCGGCGGACTAACGCTAAACCCGCTGGGGGGACAAGTTACCAAAGGTAATGAAGTTATTCAGCTTACCGTAAAAGAATCGTTATTATTAGAAGTACTGATGCACAATTTCGGACAGGTCATGACCAAAGAGCGGATCATGGAAAAGGTCTGGGGCTACAATTCAGAAACTGACTTAGCGAATGTCGACCTTTATATTTATTATTTACGCAGAAAACTGAATATATCTAACATCAAGACCGTACGAGGTGTCGGATATTTTTTACAGGGAGAAGATGATGTTCGATAAATTGAGACTAAAGCTTACATTCATTAATGTCTCTATTATTTTATTATTGTTTTTGTTACTTACGGCCGGAACCTATTCTTATTCCCGGGGAGAGATTGCCCGTCGTTCGGACATGATATCCAACAGGCTGATCACCGAAATTAAGTCAGGCTTGGTCACTGATCTTCCAGTGCGCCGAGGACCGCTTCCGCCGCCCCTGCGGACTGGTCCGGCAGTTCCGTCCGGCGAGCTGCATCCCCCTGATGTCCCTCCCGGTCCCAGCTTCTTTTTTGTTAAAACTGACTTTAATGGTGTCATCCAGTCCCATTCCTCTAATCAGTCACTATTGGCTGACGAGCTAGCCGCGCTCGTCAAAACAGCCGTCCGGGAAAACACTCCCCGGGGGATTGTCTACCTTGGCAAGAGCGAGTATCCCTATCAGAGGGCTGAACTGGAAACGGAAGAAGGTCTGGTTATTTTGTTCCAGGACTTTACACGGGAAAATGATCTGCTGCGCATTCAGTTGACAGCACTTACTTTTACCGGACTCATCTGCCTCATCTTGTCTTTTTTCGGCAGTTTTTTTATGGCCCATCGCGCTATGATTCCGATTCAGACAGCCTGGCGTCAACAAAAAGACTTTTTATCCGATGCCTCTCATGAATTGCGCACGCCGCTGACTGTGATACAGACTAATCTTGATGTTGTAATGTCCAATCACACGGAAACGGTCGCTAGCCAGCTGAAATGGCTGAACAATATTCAGGAAGAGTCCATAAACATGCATAAAATTGTGGATTCCCTGCTATTTTTGGCACGAGCGGATTCAAACCAGCAGTTGCTCGACAAACAATTTTTTTCCCTTAATGCTGCCCTGATCCGGGCGGTAGATCCCTTTGAACCGCTGGCTGCCGCTAAAGGCATTACGCTGGAAGTGCTGGCCAAAACTGCGTTGAGCTGCTACGGAGATGAAATGAGACTGAAACAAGTCATCTGCATCTTGCTTGATAACGCAATCCGGCATACTCCCCGGGGCGGAAAAATTTCTATTCAGCTCTCCCAGCTCAATCAAGAAACCGTCTTAACAGTTACTGACTCCGGTGAGGGCATCGAAGCAAAGCATTTAGATAAAATTTTTGATCGTTTTTATCAGGTCGATAATTCCCGCTCTAAGGGAGGCTCCGGCCTCGGCTTAGCAATTGCCAAGCTAATAGTAGAGAGTCATAATGGTTACATCCAGGTACACAGTTCTCCCGGAGCAGGCACCACGTTTATTGTTCACCTGCCTTAATACACGAAAAAAGCCGCTGCAACCGCAACGGCTTTTTTTACGCTTCTATATCGACAGTCTGCCGCAGTAATTGCTGCTTACTGCCTGTACTTTGTTGAACTGCTGCAGCAGAAGTATTACCCGGCTGGCTGCCGGCAGCCGCTGTCGATTGCTGCTCCAGCTGTTGGATTTGAGTCTCAATCGTCTGCAGTTGTTTTTGCAGCACTTGTATCTGTTTCTGTTTATCCTCTGCGGTGGTTTCTTTATCTTGGTTAATATCGTTGATTTCTTTTTGAATTTGCTGTTTTTGCTTTTCTAACGCTTTTATTTGGCTTTGATTACTTGAACTTACCTGCCCTGTGCTAGTTTGTCCCGCCGAAACCGCAGATATTGCCATAACTAATCCCCTTCCTCTCTCACTATCCGTAACTACTTAGATATAATAAGGATAAACTATTATTCTTTGGTTTCCGTTTGAAAAACTGCAATACATTAAATCATTGTGTTTGGTAAAACTATAAGGAAACGAAAGGAGTGTTAATCAATGTCCTTACAACTTACCGAAAAAGAGATGCAATTATTGCAGGATCAACAATCTCATGAGAAAGTATGTATCGAAAAATATCAGAAATATGCCGCTCAGGCTAATGCCCCGCAGCTCAAGCAACTGTTTCAGTCTTATGCACAACAGGAGCAACAGCATCTAAATACAATCAATTCTATTCTGAGCGGGCAAGTCCCGATGATGAATCAAAATCAGCAGCAACAGCAATCTACCCAATCACAACCCAGCCAGACAGCGAATCAAACTGCAGCACCTTCCGCTAACGCCAACCCAGTTGATACCATGCTTTGCAAAGATATGCTGATGACCGAGAAGTATGTTTCCGGCGCATATGATACAGCTATCTTCGAATTCACAGACACTAATATACGGCAGGCTTTAAATCATATACAAAAAGAAGAGCAGAAGCATGGTGAGGGAATCTTTCATTATATGAGCAGTAATGGTATGTATAACGTTCAATAGACGGCACATTAAAGCAGTTAAGGTTCATCCAGCAGCCGCTGGGTGAACCTTTTTATTGATATAAAATAAAAACCCTTGCAGAATCACTGCAAAGGTTTTATTTTGGTGGAGATAAGCAGGATCGAACTGCTGACCTCTTGAATGCCATTCAAGCGCTCTCCCAGCTGAGCTATACCCCCATGTTCTGTTGACATAGATTATTATAAGACATAAAAAATCAAATGTCAACAGGATCTCCGGTAGCAATTTAGAAAATTTTTACTCTTTTTCTTCAATCTCCGGAGTAGTTTCTACCATATATGTCCACCCGTCACGCTGCTCAATCAGTCTGGCCTTGAATAGTCTTCCCAGTGCCCTTTTAAAAGCACTTTTACTCAAATTAAACTTTTCCCTGACGATTTCGGGCGCTGTATCATCGCTGTAAGGCATCCGTCCCTTACGTGCTTTCAGATACTTCAGCAGAGACTCTGCATCCTGATCCATCGCTTCTTCTTTCACCGGGCGCATGGAAACATTCAGCCGGCCGTCTTCACGGATAAATGTGACTCTGGCCGTAATGGTTTCCCCTACCTTCGGACGAGTTACCACTTCGCTGTTATGCAAAAATGCAATAAATCGCTCTTCGGTAATCAGGAAGGCTCCTTCTTCACTGTAATTATATACCGAGCCTGTAACCAAATCACCGATAGCAACATCGGTTGCCGGTTTGGAAGCAAGCCGCATTTCGTTTTCCACTTCCATCGTTACGGCTAAACGATCTGATTTATCCCGGTATAGTTTAACCCATACCTTATCGCCCGTACGCAAACGTCCACGCATGCCGGCAAACGGCATAAAGACGCCCCGTTCTGCTCCGATATCGACAAATGCACCATCACGGGTTGTATTAATAACAGTAACGTGTGCAACCTGCCCTTCTTTCATCTTGGGCAGTTTCATGCTGGCCGTCAAACGCCCTTTAGGGTCTTTATACAGATAAACAGTAACCTCATCGCCTACCTTTACGTCCGTAAGCTGCTGGGCCTTATGTAGTAAAATATCATCCGAGGTATTGCCTGTACCGGCATTTAAAAAAGCTCCTAAATCAGATACACGGGCCACTGTTAAAGCAGCCACATCGCCTGCTTTCCACTTGCTATTTCCTGTCATGCTATACTCCTACGCTTCATATACTCTCTGCGCTGCGTCATTCCACAGCCGTTCCAAATTATAAAACCGGCGATCTTCTTCTACAAAAATATGGGCTATGCATGTACCAAAATCAATGAGAATCCAGCGGGCTTCACGGTAGCCTTCCCGATGATAGGTTTTAATGCCTCGTTCCCGCATTTTTTCTTCCATATGTTCGGCAATTGCCTGAACCTGTGTTGTCGAGTTAGCACTGCATATCACAAAATAATCGGTCACCATAGAAATTCCCTGCATATCCATAATGACGATATCTCGTGCTTTCTTGTCACTTGCGGCTTCAGCTACCCACTCAGGTAAGTTGTTATGGACCTGGGTCATATTTACCTCCCGGCATTCGATTCATATACTTGAATTTTTCCAAATTATATCCTATTCTATTCTTTTTTGCAATAATCCTTTCCTGCACAGCAGGCGCAAAATTAAACAGACTGCTTTACTTACGTAAAACAATCTGTTCTTTGCATTTATTATTTTAATTTATCGCTGCTTGTGCACCCGGTATAGCACTAACCTTGGTTGTCCGCTTTAAAAACATACGTTCAACAACCTGACGGGTTTGTTCTTTATCCGGTATCCAGTAGCTCAAGCCGTCAATAGTAGCAAAATCACCAGGCACCATTTCTGCTTTTAAGGCGCTTGCCGGTTCATCTTTTATACTATTGGCGATTTTGACCATCGTAAAGATACTCATATCGGTCGATACATACTGCTGCAAAGTTGAAGTCAATGCAGGCAGCTTAAACACAGTGCCCACTTGGAACATTTGATCCGACAGGGTTTTTAAAAGCCGTTGCTGCCGCTGAACGCGGCCGATATCACCAAGTTCGTCGTGACGGAAGCGGACATATTGACCAGCTTTGCCGCCATCCAGATGTTGATAGCCCTTTTTTAAATGAATATCCAAATCCGCATACGGGTCCTGATAGCTCATATCCTGCTCTACATATAAATCAACACCGCCGAGAATATCAATCACTTTGATGAAGCCTTGCCAATCGGCTGCAACATAGTAATGGATCGGGATGTTGAGGAACTCCTGTACCGTTCGAACAGCCAGCGGTGCTCCACCATACGCATAAGCATGCGTGATCTTATCATAGCCTTTATATCCGGGAATTGAAACCTTCGTATCCCGGGGAATGGATAATAAATTAACAGCACCATCTTCAGGATTAATGCTGGCAACAATCATGGTGTCCGAACGCTGAACCTTCGATTGATCATCGCCATCATCGACACCAAGCAGCAGGATGTTAATCCGTTTATTTAACTTATCTTCCGCCAGCGTTGTAGTACCTTGAGGTTGACTGGCGACAGCAGGATGTTCCGTAAAGCGATTCCAGACGTATACAGCACCGGCGGCAGCCGCTGATAAGAAAGCAGCTAAAACCACCACAACTACCAGGACGCGGGACCAGCGGATTCTACGACGCGCTCTACGCATTGCGCATCCTCCTCTCTCCCTAATATCATTCATTTTTCTTTAATTTCATTAACATACTATTACGGCCTTCTACTGAAGCAATGTGAATAAGACCACCTTGGGCAATAATAAACTGCAGCGTTTGGTCATAGGCAGCAAGGACAGCATGATCCAAACTGCTTTCTGCCGTTTCTCTCAATTTATCCACTCCGGGAAAAGAGCGATTAGGCTCGATATAGTCGGCCAGAAAAACAATTTTGTCCAGCACCGTCATAGCAGGAGCGCCAGTTGTATGCAGTTTCACTGCCTGTAAAATCTGCTCATCTTCTATGCCAAAATCAGCTTTGGCCAGCTGTGCTCCAACCGGTGCGTGAAGCAACGATGGGTTGGCCATTTCAACATCACTGATCACTATATCAAACGATTGCGCCTTTTGCAACAGGATATTATTGGGCAGCTCCCGGGCGCAGTCATGAACCAGCCCGGCTATGCGCGCTTTTTCCGGATCAGCTCCATATTTTACGGCGAGTTTCCAGGCAGTTTCACTTACTCCCAGCGAGTGAGACAGCCTTTTCGGGGTCAAGCGTACCGTTAACATTTTTAGTATTTTTTCCAAGTCAATCACCTGCACGTTACGTTCTCCATAATTTCCGAAATTCCTCTTTTTTACCCTAAAATGGCGTATATTACAACAAAAAACCCCCTCATTACGAGGAGGATTTGTTGAATCAGTAAAGCCTATCAATTTTGGCGTGGTTTAGCTTCGTTTACTACAATCGTACGTCCGCCAAATTCAGTTTGATTCATTGCACTGATCATTTTCTCAGCATCACCATCTTCCACTTCCACAAAACCGAAGCCTCGGGAGCGGCCGGTTTCTTTATCTGTGATAATACGAGTGGAAATCACAGTACCGTAGGGAGTAAAAGCGTCAGCAAGGGCAGCATCAGTTGTGTTCCAGGGTAAGTTACCAACATACAAAGTCGTAGCCATTCGGGGATTCACCTCTTTCGCGAATTCAAGATTACAGCTTCATTATTTGCTATTTCCTTATTATTATGCGTACCTTTATTTGGAACGATTCTGATATAATTTTTCTTTGATAATATATTGTTCCACACTTTCCGGCACAATATAGGTAATTGATCTGCCTTCTCTTATCCGCTCCCGTATATCAGTTGACGATATTTCCAGTTCAGGTGTGGCCAGGCGGTGAATCCGCTGGCTGCCGATTTCCCCAAAGCGTTCTATAATCGTATCGATCATACTGTTGCAGCCTGGTCTGGTTGCCCCGACGAAACGGCACAGGTGCAGCAGCTCCGTAATATTATGCCAGGTAGGCAGCTCATGAATGGTATCAGTTCCTGTTATAAAATAAAATTCGGCCAGGCCGCCATATTGCTCAATTAGCGCTTTTACCGTGTCAATTGTGTAGGATGGGCCGGAGCGATCCATTTCAATCGAGGATACGCTGAAAAAGGGGTTCGAACAGGTAGCCATAACTGTCATAAGATAGCGATGAAGCATAGGAGTAATATTCGCATCCGACTTGTGAGGCGGATGCCCCGCCGGAACAAACAGAACTTCATCCAGACCATACTCCATGCGCACAGCTTCGGCTGTAACTAAATGGCCAATATGAATCGGATCAAAGGTCCCCCCCATAATTCCTAGTTTTCGCTTGTTCTGCTCCAATTTTTTCTCTCCCTTACAGTCTCATAATACTATTATAGCAGAATATGGTAACAAGAGTGAGCAAAAAAGCCATGCCGCGTACTCGGGCATGGCCGGCAATTAACGAAAGATTTCTAGTCCAATACGAATAACAGCCATTGCGGCTGCCATAATGACGGCTGCACGAAAGTAGTCGAATACATCATGTCTGGCCTTTTCTGTTCGCAAATAATTCAGGATTGCATATATGTATCCCATAAAAAACCCTTCCCGCTTTTCTCTTTAGTATGCAAAATTCGTAATTTATTCATACCGCAGAGCATCGATAGGATCAAGTAATGCCGCCTTGCGGGCAGGATAAATTCCAAAAAACAATCCAATTAAAACAGAGAAACTGAAGGCTAAAACAATAGAGGCCGTGGATACCACCGTATTCCAGCCGGCTATCTGTGATATCGCCAAAGACGCTCCCAGGCCAAGCAATACCCCGATGATTCCGCCTGTTACACCGATAACAATAGCTTCGATCAGAAATTGCAGCAAGATATTGTAGTAAGTTGCTCCCAATGCTTTGCGAATGCCAATTTCCCGTGTTCGTTCCGTGACCGAAACCAGCATAATGTTCATAATCCCAATACCGCCTACCAGCAAAGATATGGCGGCAATATTGCCCAGCAGCAGCGTAATCGTCTGCGTAGTCTCTTCAGCGGTAGCCATAACGGCAGCCAGATTGCGGACCGTAAAATCATCCGTCATCGTAAGGGATAAACGGTGACGACTGCGCAGCAGTTCCGTAATATCTTCTTGCACTTGGTTGATTTCATCGCCATTAGCCGCCTGAACGCTTATCGAATGTAAATTGGTTATCCCCATCATTCTTTCCTGTGCAGTTGTTAAGGGAATAAGCACAAGATCATCCTGATCCATACCGCCGGCAGACTGCCCTTTTGCTTCCAGGACACCGATAACCTGAAAAGGCGCCTTGTTAATACGAATGGTTTGTCCAAGCGGGTTAATTTCGCCGAACATATTATCAACTGTCGTTTTACCCAGTACTGCCACCCTGGAACGGGTATCCAAATCTTTCAGCGTAAAGAACGTACCTGCGCCTATTGCAAAATTACGAACATCCAAATATTCCGGCGTTACGCCTTGCACACTGGTGACCCAGTTTTTATTTCCATAGACCAGCTGATACTGCTTGCTGACACTGGGAGCAACAAAGCTTACGCCCGCTACCTCTCTGGCAATGGCTTGCGCATCCTTATTAGTCAAGCTATTGTTCGATCCCGCCGCCAAACGGACACCTGACGGTGATGTGGCACCTGGAGAAATGATCAGCAGGTTGCTGCCGAGGCTGGCAATAGAACTTTGCACCTTGTCCCGTACTCCCATGCCGATGGAAACCATCGCAATAACAGCACCAACGCCGATAATGATGCCCAGCATCGTTAAAACGGAACGCAGCTTATTGGCCTTCAAGCCTTCTAATGCAATGGTAATACTTTCCCAGAACATGTTTCACCTCCGCTTCCGGTCATCGCGCACAATCTGCCCATCTCTTACCAGAATAATCCGTTTTGCATGATCCGCTATCTCCGGCTCGTGCGTAACCAGAATTACCGTGCGGCCTTGCGTATTTAACTCATTAAAAATGTCCATAATTTCTTCGCCCGACTTTGAATCCAAATTGCCTGTAGGCTCATCAGCCATAATAATGGTAGGGTCATTAATCAGCGCTCTGGCTATGGCCACACGCTGACGCTGCCCTCCTGACAATTCATTCGGCTTATGATCAAGCCGGTTGCCCAAACCGACTAATGCCAGCGCGGCTGCTGCTCGGGTTAAGCGGTCGCTTTTGGCAACATTGCCATACACTAACGGCAGAGCAACATTCTGCAATGCCGACATGCGTGGCAGTAAATTAAAATTTTGAAAAACAAAACCAATCTTTTTATTGCGGGTTTTCGCCAGCTGATCATCGGTAAGTGCAGCAACTTCCTGGTTATCCAAACAATAAGATCCGCTGGATGGACGATCCAGGCAGCCTAGTATATTCATCAAAGTCGATTTTCCGGATCCTGAAGGTCCCATGATCGCCGCAAAGTCACCTGCCATGATTTGTAACGAAACACCGGCTAAGGCATGAACCTGCTGATCTCCCATCTGGTAGACTTTCGTAACACCGGTTAATGAAATCGTCATCCTCTGCCTCCTGCGCCTTGCATTGCAAAAAAATTTACACTGTCCAATTCTTTCCCAACTTTGCCAAGACACTACCGGCCGAACATCCCCCGCGCGGCACCGGAATTATTGGGTCCTGTTTTAGCCTGCGGCAGAATAAGCTGATCTCCGTCTTTCAAGCCGCTAAGCACTTCCACTTTGTCATCGCCCATCAAGCCTGTCGTAACAGTTACATTCTGCGGCTGCCCGTCCTGCAATACTTGTATGTACCGGCCGGCTTTATTCTCTTTTACCACTGTTAAAGGAACTAAGAGCGCATTTTTAACCTCACCGGCATGAATAGTAACACGGGCTGTCATTGTCGGCTTTAATCCCGCTGCCGCATCTACATCAATAATAACCGGGTAATAGACAACATTTTGCTGAATATTCGCCTTCTGCGATATATTGGAAACGGTACCGGTAAACGTACGGCCCGAATATGCATCCACGGTAAAGGTTACCTGCTGGCCTTCGACCACTTTGCCGATATCGGATTCATCTACCTGTGTTTCGATTTGCATTTTCGACATGTCCGCAATCGTCATTAAAACCATTGGCGTTGAGATACCGGGGGCCACCGTCTGGCCTGCCGGAATCGGCTTGCCAATGACAGTACCGGATATGGGCGCTTTAATAATTGTATCCCCTAGCTGTGCCACTGCATCATCACAAGCGGCCCTGGCCACCTCATATTCCATTCTGGCAGCATCCAGCTGCTGTAAGGCAATAGCGCCTGAGGCACCTAAACGTTCCAGACGCTCCAAGTTGGCTGCCGCATTATTCAGTTTTGACTGAGCTTGCATCACCATCGCCCGTAAATGAGTATCGTCAAGTACGGCGAGTACCTGTCCTGCCGTTACCTGTTCATTCTCATTAACGCCTACCTGCCTGATCAGCCCGGTGATTTTTGAGCTGATGTCCACACTGTTCACCGGTTTAATTGTACCTGTTGCCGACACATACGAGATAAGATCGCCCCGTTCAACAGCAGCAGTCCGGACATTTACCGCCGGCTTATTTTTATTTTGGTACCAAGTATAGCTTAATTGAGCAGTTCCTGCTATAACAAGTATAGCAATCAGCCAGCTTTTGTACTTCAATATTGTATTTCCTAGTGCAGCCATAGGCATACCTCCATCCATAATTATCTAGTACTCTCTTATTGTACGGTGTAGGGACAATACCGTCAATGAAGTTAAATAAAAATGAGGGTAGCACAAACGCTTTTGTAAAGCATTTGCGCCACCCTCATTTTTCCCGCTTTTATCAGCGAATCTGGCCGTCACCATAGATAACATACTTCGTACTAGTCAATTCGGGCAGCCCCATCGGGCCGCGGGCATGCATTTTTTGCGTGCTGATGCCAATCTCGGCACCAAAGCCGAATTCGAAACCATCTGTGAAACGGGTAGATGCATTGATATAAACAGCAGCAGCATCTACCTCCTGCAGAAAACGGCGTCCATTCGCATAATCACTGGTAACGATTGCTTCGGAATGACGTGTGCTGTAAGCAGCAATATGCTCCAGTGCAGTATCCATATCCGGAACGATTCGAATCGATAAAATAAGATCGTGATATTCGGTAGCCCAGTCCTCTTCTGTTGCAGGCTGGACAGCCTCGTGATACTTCCGGGTCTCCGGGCAGCCGCGCAGCTCCACACCGGCCTGGTGATAATCTGCCAATAGCGCAGGCAGCACTGCCGCAGCAGCGGCTTGATGAACAAGCAGCGTCTCCATTGAATTGCATACTGCCGGGCGGGAAACTTTCGCATTAAAAGCAATTTTATGTGCCATTTCCACATCAGCAGATGCATCGATAAAAGTATGACAAACGCCGGTGCCTGTTTCAATAACCGGTACCGTGCTATTTTCTACTACGGTCTTGATCAGACCTGCTCCGCCGCGGGGAATAATGACATCCAGATATTGATTCAGTTTGAGCAAAGCATTGACAGCCTGCCGGTCCGTTGTTTCGATTAACTGAACAGTACCCGCCGGTAGCCCAGCCACCTTGCCAGCCTCAGTTAAAATCTTTACAATGGCGGTATTCGAATGAATTGCTTCCGAGCCGCCGCGCAAAATGCACGCATTACCCGATTTCAGACACAAGCCTGCCGCATCGACGGTAACATTGGGACGTGCTTCATAAATAATGCCAATAACACCCAGCGGAACACGCATTTTACCAATGTCCAGGCCATTGGGGCGGTGCTGCATGCCAAGCACTTCTCCAATTGGGTCAGGCAAAGCAATAATTTGACGCAAGCCTTCCGCCATAGCTGCAATACGTGCCTCATTCAGCATTAGCCTGTCAATAAGAGAGGCGGTCATTCCCTTATCCTTACCATTTTGAATATCAATTGCATTAGCAGCAAGAAGGACAGCACTGTGTTGTTCCAAAGCACTGGCCATAGCCGCCAAGCCTTTATTCTTTATAGCTGTTGATAGTGTAGCTAATTTACGGGCTGCCTGTTTCGCCTGCCGCCCCTTGTCAGTTAACTCTGCTAGGTACTCCATAGCCTCTCCTCCTTATACCAATACTACCATATTATCGCGATGGATAACTTCATCATATAGTTTGCTGCCCAGCTTTTCTATTATATCCTGAGTCCGGACACCAGCAATTTTACGCACATCATCGGAGCCGTAATTGACCACGCCACGGGCTATTTCCCTGCCTTCACTGTTTAAAACGCGGATGGTGCTGCCTTGCTCAAATTCTCCGTCAACCTCAGTAATCCCGGCAGGCAGCAAGCTGGAGCCGGTAGTGACAATAGCCTGCTCGCAGCCTTTGTCAACAACCACCGAGCCGCGAATCCGGGCCCCAAATGCCAGCCAGCGCTTCCGGATATGCAGCCGGCTCTCCTTGGATAAAAATAAAGTCCCTACATTTGAGCCGCTCAGCACTTCCCTCACCACGCCATCACGGAAGCCTGAGGCAATAACCATCACCACCCCGGAATTAACGGCGATTTTCGCAGCTTGTATTTTGGTGTACATCCCGCCGGTACCGCGCATTGATCCCGGACCACCGGCTAAATCCTCAAGTTCAGGCGTAATATCACTGATCTCAGGAATCAGGGCGGCTGTCGGGTCACTTTGCGGGTTAGCGGTAAAAACCCCTTCTACATCAGACAGAATAATCAATACATCGGCGTCAACAATACTTGCAACCATTGCCGAAAGAGTATCATTATCACCGATCTTCAACTCATCTACCGCTACGGCATCATTTTCATTAATGATAGGAATTACACCCATACTCAGCAGTGTCAATAGTGTATTGCGGGAATTAGCATAGCGTTTTCGATTAACGGAATCCTCCCTGGTCAAAAGAACCTGAGCAACAATTTGACCGTATTCACCAAAAATCTTTTCATACGTATGGAGCAATATCCCTTGTCCCACCGCAGCGGCAGCCTGCTTTTCCGGTATCGTCTTAGGCTTTTCTTTCAATCCCAGACGATCCATGCCGGCACTTACCGCTCCTGAGGTTACTAAGATAATTTCCTTACCCTGATTCGCTAGATCCGCTAGCTCTCGCACCAGATTTTCGATCCGCTGAAAGTTTAGTTTTCCCGTTGAATGGCTCAGCGTACTAGTCCCTACTTTGATGACAATCCGCTTTGCAGTAGGAATATTGCTTCTGGTAAGCATAATCCTCTCCCCTTATGACGGCAGCTCTATCCGGCTTTTTTCTTCATTGCGCTTGTATAAAAGCCCGTTGCGGCCAATTACCTGCACTAATTGTGCGCCTGTTTCCTCTGCTAAATATTGGAGCGCATCCTTTGGCTCTTCCGGGCAATTACGCAGCACCCGTACTTTTATCAGTTCACGGGCCTGTAGAGCGTCTTGTGCGCTTTGTGCCACCGAGTCAACTACACCGCCTTTGCCGATCTGTACAACCGGATCAAGTACACTGCCCATTGCCCGTAAATGTCGTTTTTGTTTTCCTGTCAGCATATCTAGTCCCAAACTCTCCCTTATGGTCTAAATTCAAATTCCATTTCTTTGATCCGAACGGTATCCCCTTCTTTTATGCCCCGTTCTTTAAGTGCTTCATCAATGCCTTGTTTACGCCAGATGTTTTGGAAGCGCCTGAGACCCTCGTCATCTTCGAAGTTTGTCATGGCGACCAATTTCTCCAGGTTTTTGCCTTCGACAACATACGCTCCGTCATCATCTCTGCGGATACTATATTCTTCATTGGGCGTAGGCTCATAAACGACTACATCTTCCGTAGCTTCCGGTTCTTCTACATACTCGGAAAGCATTTTCCATGCCCGGTCCATTAACTCCGGCATTCCCTCACCCGTAGCGGCAGAGATAGGGAAAATCTCCCGGCCTTCTGCTTTCATAAACTCCGCTACCCGGGCAAAGTTTTCCTGACCTTCAGGCAAGTCCATTTTGTTTGCCGCAATAATTTGCGGTCTGCGAGCTAAACGTTCATTATATTGCTGAAGCTCATGGTTTATTTTCTTATAGTCTTCAATAGGATCACGGCCTTCTATGCCGGACACATCCAATACATGGATCAGTACACGGGTACGCTCAATATGACGCAGGAAATCATGCCCTAAACCGACTCCTTCATGGGCTCCTTCAATAAGCCCCGGTATATCGGCCAGCACAAAGCTTTGTCCTTCCCGCAGGCTTACCACTCCCAGGATCGGACTTAGCGTAGTAAAATGATAGGCAGCGATTTCCGGCTTGGCAGCAGATACGCGTGCCAATATACTCGACTTACCAACACTGGGATACCCTACGAGACCGACATCGGCTAATACCTTCAATTCAAGCGTCAGCCAGCGCTCAGCACCCGGCTCACCACGCTCGGCAAATGTAGGAGCCCGGTTGACGCTGTTGACAAAGCGGGCATTGCCGCGTCCGCCGCGTCCGGCTCTTGCTACCACTACTTCCTGACCAACTTCCGTAAGGTCAGCTAAAACCCGGCCTGTTTCCTCGTCCCTGGCAACAGTTCCCGGCGGGACGGAAATGTACATCGGCTCTGCGCCCCGGCCATGCATATTACTGGTTTGACCATTTCCGCCGGGCTGTGCCTTAAATTGCCGCTTGTAGCGAAAATCGATCAATGTGTTCAAGTTTTCGTCAACGACTAATATAACGTCGCCGCCCCGGCCGCCGTCACCGCCGCTAGGGCCTCCTTTGGGAACATACTTTTCCCGCCGGAAGCTGGACATACCATTACCGCCGTCACCAGCTTTAACAAAAATTCGTGCGCGATCAATAAACATGAAAATCATCCTTTAATGTGGAATCCAAAAAATACCTGCTTACTTTAATATGTACGGGTCAGCCATTTTCTACTCATGCTCCTGCTTTCAACTGACCGGTTAATTCTTCTGCCTTGACTGTCAGCTCTTCTGTCACCAGACGGTTAGGATCTTTTGACAGTTCTTCAATATATATGAGCGCCTTATCCATTTTGCCTAATTGAATCATGGCATGAATAACCTGTAGATGATTAATAAAATCATGGCGTTGCATTTTCAACAACAGGAGCACTTCCTCCTGTACTTCAAGTTTAGCCATACATCGATCAGTCCTTCCTTATTATCGACACAATGTTATCTTCTTCGCTTAATATAGTAAAAATCCTACCAAGAGAAGGTCGCTCACGATAAAAAGGATAAAAAAAAAGCAAAAACCTGCGGCGGTATGCCGCAGGTCAAGACTTTATAGGATTACATTGCAGTTTCTTCTACAGGATATACGCTTACCTGACGGTCAACGCGGCCTTTACGTTCAAAAGAAACTTTCCCTGCGATTTTAGCAAATAGCGTATCATCGCTGCCAATGCCTACATTATGTCCTGGATGGAATTTAGTGCCACGTTGACGGACGATAATGCTGCCGGCAGTTACAACTTCGCCTGCCTGGCGTTTTACACCAAGACGTTGAGCAGCACTGTCACGACCGTTCCGTGAACTACCAACACCTTTTTTATGCGCAAATAACTGAAGGTCAAATTTAAACATCTCATTCACCTCCTGTGTTCTTGAATTTGAACACTTTTAGGATAAGTGCCGGCGATTTCCTTGATCCCAAGCAACATAGTTTCAAGAATAGCCTGCGTTCGTTCATCCGGCGGACCGGTTAGTTCCATAAGAAGTCTTCCGCTCGTGATTTCAAGTTTCATTTGGCGTTGTAAACAGCGATCAAGCCCTAAAACAGCAGCCTGCGTCAATGCAGATACACCGGCACAGACAATGTCCTGTCCTTTGGGAGCAGTATTGGCATGTCCGCTTACGCGAAATCCAATTATGCTTTCCTCTGCTTCTCGCGTAATCTGTACTTTAATCATTAAGCTTCGATCTTTTCAATCACAACTTTAGTGAAAGGCTGACGATGGCCTTGACGTTTGCGGTAGTTGGATTTGGCTTTGTATTTGAAGACAAGAATCTTCTTTCCTTTGCCATGTTCAACTACTTTCGCAGTAACTTTAGCTCCTGCTACTAACGGTCTGCCGATTACGACTTCGCCTTCTTTAACTACAGTCAGAACACGGCCAAATTCAACCGCTTCTCCTTGATTAGCTTCCAGCTTTTCGATCGTTACTACATCGCCTTCAGTTACACGGTATTGTTTACCGCCTGTTTCGATAATTGCGTACATGATTACACCTCCCTTGCTTATATACTCGCCGAATACGGTATCCTTACGGATTTTAAAACCTCTCCGTGCGGTTTGGGACAGTAAGTATAGGTACTTACATCATGAAATTGTAACATACTGCCAGCTTGTTGTCAATAATTCGTAGTACCTTGGCCGCATTATATTTGAGGCAGGTTGAGGTACTAGTCCTTAACGGACAGTATGGAAAAACTTTCGGCATGCTGCGACGGCGCCGCCTCAATCGTAATCGTCCGGGAAAACTCTTGTTCAAACCGTTCTTTTTCCCCTTTGCGCAGCAATATCTCTGCTACCCGGGGATGAACCTGTACCAGCAGATTCCCTTTTACATGCTGCCGGTGAACAAGATGCCGCAGCTTGCGCAGCACATGAATTGCCACTGTTTCGGCTGACATGATCCGCCCCCGGCCTTCACAGCAGGGACATTCATTATACAAAGATTGATCCATATTCTGTCTGGCTTTTTTCCGGGTCATCTCAACGAGTCCCAGGCTGGTAAGACCTAAAATACTTGTCTTAGTCCGGTCTTCTTTTACCCTTTGCTCCAGTGCTGCTAAGACGGCCTTTTTTTGCTCTTCCTTATCCATATCGATAAAGTCAATAATAATGATCCCGCCAATATCCCGCAGTCTGATCTGACGGGCAATTTCTGCCGCCGCCTCGAGGTTGGTTTGAAAAACAGTCTCAGATAAACTGGTACGTCCGACAAACTTCCCGGTATTTACATCAATAACCGTCAGGGCTTCGGTATGATCAATCACAATATAACCGCCGCATTTCAGCCAGATTTTTCGTTTGGCCAGCTGCTCAATTTCCTCAGCTATGTTATAAAAAGAAAAAATATCCTCCGCTCCCTGATACAGCTGTACCCGCTGCACCAGCTCCGGTGAACTGAAATTCAGCAAATCACATACCCGTCCGTATGCTTCCCGGCTGTCAAGAATAAACTCGGCCACATCAGGCGACAAATAGTCGCGAACAATACGGATGACTAAATCCACATCACGAAACAACAGCGCCGGAGCGGCCGAACGCTTTGCTCTCGCCGTGAGAGCGTTCCAAAAATTCAACAAATACGCAATATCTTTGGCAATATCATCTTCACTTTTTCCTTGAGCCACTGTGCGTACGATTAACCCCATTCCCTGAGGGCGCACATTTTCGGCAACCTGTTTCAGGCGCTCCCGCTCCGCCTCGCTGTCAATCCGCCGAGAAATACCGATATAATCTACTGTCGGCATTAATACGACGAATCGCCCGGGCAAAGTAATCTGTGTAGTCACGCGAGGTCCCTTTGTCCCCATCGCATCCTTGACAATTTGCACAACTATTTCCTGACCTGCGGTTACGTTGGGGCGTTGTCCGCCAGAATCAGAAGCTGTGCGTGGTAGATCTCCCAAATATAAAAATGCATTTTTATCCCGGCCAATATCGACAAATGCAGCTTGCATACCAGGTAAAATATTTTTAACTTTACCTTTATAAATATTGCCAACAATGTGTCCGCTTTCGCTGCGTTCAACGGAAACTTCCGCCAAGTGTCCATTTTCGACCAGCGCCATACGCGTTTCTTCCGCCATGATATTGGCAATAATCGTCTTTGTCATGCCCCTCCCCCCTCGTACAGCGCTACACTACTTCCATGGGTGTTATCCGCCGCTCGTCATCGGCAATCAACAATTCCTGTCTGTCAATAAACGCACTATCCTTTTTGACAGGCAGTCCATACGTGTCAACCAGAACTGCAAGTACTTCGCCCGGCTTAACGCTGCCGGTAGGAGTCATCCGTATGCATAAACGGATTTCAAGTTCTGCCCCTTTCATCACCGCTGTCGCTTCACAGTCCATATATTGCTTAACATCGATTTCGCGCCGTCCTTTTGGTGATTCTCGTACATAGATCGTACTTTGTGCTGAATTAAAAGCGTCTAGTGCAGCTTGAATAGCGGCATTATCAGCTCCATCTACGAGCGGAACAGTCAGACTGAAAACCGACAGGTTAACAGCAGCCATTAATGCCGGTGTTCTGTCAGCAATATATTTCAATCGCCTAAGAACGATCCCTTCCGGCAGTTGCTCCTCCAGCCGTGCTTTAATCACTTGTGGTTCCAGCGTCTCGGACAAATCCATATCCATATATTCAACCCGGCTTGCCACACCTACACTTAAAGCCGAAGCATAGGCAACCTTCATATGGGGGTTGAAGCCTTCCGAATAGGCAACAGGCAGCTTGGAGCGCCGCACGGCGCGCTCAATCGTACGGGCATAGTCCAAATGCGATAAGAAGCGAATCTCATCACCTTTGCTGATTTCCAGCCTTACTTTTGCCATTATGCTCTCGCCTCCCAATCAATTACTGCCACGCCTAAATCAGGACACACCCCGCAGGTTCCACACACATCCCGGCGACAGTCAATTGTAGCATCCTGGGCCACTGCCCGGTCATATTCCTGCAGCAAATATTCTTTATGTACCGCAGATTCCAGATGATCCCACGGCAGCAGTTCATCATTGGACCTCTCCCGGTTAGCATAAAATGCCGGGTCCAGTCCGACGTCTGCAAAAGCCTGCATCCATACATCATAACGGAAATGTTCGGTCCAGCCGTCATATTTGGCACCGTTACGCCAGGCGGCAAGAATAACCTGACTAAGCCTGCGGTCGCCTCTGGCAAATACGCCTTCCAAAAAGCTTGTCCGTGCATCATGATAGTTATAAGAAATGTTGCGGTCCCGAATGAGCGACCGTAAGTATTGCTGTTTGCGTTCGATTTCAGCAACCGTATTTTGACCAAACCACTGAAAAGCCGTATGAGATTTTGGTACAAAGGATGAAACGCCGATGGTCACTTTAGCACCGCGTTTTCCCTTTACCTCCCGGTACAAGTCCAAGACTTTATATGCCAAATCGGCAATTCCCTTAATATCTTCATCTGTCTCGGTCGGCAAACCAATCATGAAATACAGTTTGACGGAAGACCAGCCTGCTTGAAAAGCAGAGCTTACCGCATCTTCAAAGTTCTTCTCAGTTACGCCTTTATTAATTACATCACGGAGCCGTTGGCTGCCGGCTTCAGGAGCGAACGTAAGCCCGCTTTTTCTTACCTGCTGCACTTCCTGGGCTAATTGAATCGAAAAGCTGTCAATGCGTAAGGACGGCAGTGATACACTGACACCTTGATCTTTAAACTGTTCAATCAGCTTTGTCACCAATTCATGCAGACAGGAGTAATCCGCCGAACTGAGTGAGGTTAAGGATATCTCACTATAGCCAGTATTGTCGATAATTTGCTGCGCCTGCTTCAACAACGTTTCCGGTTTCCGTTCCCGCACAGGGCGATACAGCATGCCGGCTTGACAGAACCGGCAGCCGCGGGTACACCCACGAAACAGCTCAATTACGGCCCGGTCATGAACAACGTCCAGATATGGCATAACCGGCTTCGTCGGATAATCAACCGTTTCTAGATCTTTGACAATCCGTTTTACGATTTTCGCTTTTGCTTCCGGACGATTGGGTGCTATTTTTTCCAGTGTTCCGTCCTGATGATAAGAAACATCATAAAACGCCGGTACATATATTCCTTCAAACTGAGCTATCTTTCTCAGCAAACCCTGGCGTCCTTCTGGTTTGCCGGCTTTTTTCCACGCTGCCACACATTCGGCAATTTCCTCTATGGCTTCTTCCGATTCGCCAAGCGAGAAGAAGTCGATAAAGTCAGCAATCGGTTCGCCATTATACGAGCAGGGACCGCCAACGATGATAAACGGATGCTCGTCAGTTCTTTCTGCCGACAATAATGGTATGCCTGCCAAATCAAGCATATTGATTATATTGGTATAGCTCAGCTCATATTGCAGCGTAAAGCCGACTACATCGAACTCCTTGACCGGACGAAAGCTCTCCAGCGTATGCAGGGGAATATCAGCGGCCCGCATTTCCGCTTCCATATCAACCCAGGGTGCAAATACGCGCTCTGCTGCCGTGTCAGGACGGCGATTCAAAATATGATACAGAATTTTCAAGCCCAGATGAGACATCCCGACCTCATAAACATCAGGAAAAGCCAGGGCGAAAGTAACATCTACCGTCTCATGGTCTTTTTTTATACTGTTCCATTCGTGTCCGGTATAGCGGGAAGGCTTGGACACCCGGTTCAAAATAGCAGGATCAAGTTGTATCATTACGTACCTCCATATGCAATCACTATAAAATAGTATTACCAAGAATTAGCATATTAAAATGCAAAGTGTTACGACAAAAAACATCATAAGCTTTATGAATGTTCTATGATAAAAGAAAAAATCCTGCCCCTTGAGCAGGATTACTGCAAAATATCAAATAGCGTAGCCGAAATTCCTTTCTTTGTCAATACTTCCCATAATTCGGTTTCGGTAACCTGCCCCTGTACTGCCAGGCTTTCATCTACCACAATAACAAGATAATATTGCTCAGGCTGAAAGTGCTTCATTACTTCTTTGATTGGCATGGAGCCTACGGCAGTGAAATGAGCCGTAGACATGATCCCCTTAGCGGTGAGCAACTCTTTTTTGTGTGCTAATACACGCATGGTTCGAAAGCCGGCAATCTGTGTCTCTGCTCTGGCCGAGGCAAAAAGAAAAATACCTGCTGCAATAAACGTTACATTAACTGTGCCGCTTAAGCCAAAGTCTGCAAGGGAATAACCCAGTAAGCCCAGGCTGATTCCTTTGCTGACAGTAACCACAATTTGCGTAGCCCTGCCATAATCCAAAACCCGGCACAGCCACGCCCGGAAGATTCGCCCGCCGTCCAAAGGGAGCGCCGGTAAAAGGTTAAAGCAAGCCAGCATAATATTCACTTGCAGAAAAAAAGCCCACTCTTCATGGCGATAAGCAAACTTAGTCATCATCAGGTGGGTGAACGCAGCTAATACCAGACTGCACAGTGGTCCGGCAGCAGCAATGAGCATGTCTTGGACCGGAGCAGCTTCATTCAGGCGATCAATACGCGCTACTCCGCCAAAAGGCAGCAATTCAATCTCTCGTACCTTAAATCCCAGCAGATGAGCTGTCCCCGCATGCGCAAGCTCATGGCAAATAATCGCTCCAAAAACGATCAACACCTTGCCAAGCATTCCTGCCAATGCAAACAAACCCAAAAGCACTAAAAACCAGTTATTTAATATAATTTGGGTTCCTGCCACCTTTCCGGTGTGCAAACCTTCACTTCCCTTCTTTGTTAGATGAATTAGCCGGAAAATCTCCTTTCAGCCGTGTCATCGGATCAACAGGCTTCCCTTTTTCCCTTAATTCAAAATATAAGATGGGCCCAGTTGTCATACCGGTTTTACCTGATTTAGCTACGACCTGTCCCTGGCTGACCATATCGCCGGCATTCACCAGAACTTCTCCCAAATGTCCATAAAGTGTCTCAATTTCCTGTCCATGTTCAATGATCAGGGTCTTGCCGAATTGGGCACTTTCTGTTATTGTTTTGACTTTACCGGAAGATGCCGCCTTTACATTCGTACCTGGGAGTGCCTCAAAATTAATGCCTTCATGCATCATTTCCTGTTTTAATACCGGATGCGTCCACCAGCCAAAGGGAGCAAGTATTTTGCCTTCAACAGGTTTAGACATATACAGCAGCGGATCGGCAGGTTTGGAAACCGTAGTTTGCACCCGTTTCAGCACCATTGTATTAAAGCCTTGCGGCGCATAAGGTGCCAGCCGTTCCGCTATATAACCAAAATCGGTCTCAACAGACAGAACATAACGAATGCCGCCTGTTACTGTTTTGCCGATTGCCGTATCGGAAATCTGGGCAATATAGCCAACCGTAAAAATAAGTGCTGCAACCACAAGCTTTTTCAGCCAGGTATAATCCGGTTCTTCGTCATATTGCCAGTGATAATCCCGGGCTGACTCACCCCACCGGGTATCTTTTTTCCATTTATTTAACAGCTTTGCCATTATTCATCCCCCCACATGCAATGGTCGCCCTTTAGTGAAAAATATATGATCAATACCCGTAAATAGACCAAAAAAGTGCACAAGCATAGCTTGTGCACTTTAAGAAGGTAACGATTAAAACATAATTTTTTGGCGCCGCATATAAATATTAAGCAGGATTCCAATGCTGACCAGGTTAGTTGTAAGAGCACTGACGCCATAACTCATCAGTGGCAGCGGAATTCCGGTGACAGGCATAATACCGGCTGTCATGCCGACATTAACCAAAACGTGGAATGTCAGCATAGATGTAATCCCGGTAGCCAGCAGTGTCCCGAAATTATCCTTGGCGGAGGCAGCAATTTTGACGCCGCGATACAGTAAGATCAAGTAGAGTATGAGAATAATCGCCGATCCGATAAATCCCAATTCCTCCCCAATAACAGCAAAAATAAAATCTGTATGGTTCTCCGGCAAAAAATTTAATTGACTCTGCGTACCGCCAAATAAGCCTTTACCGAACAGCATCCCCGAACCAATGGCAATTTTTGACTGGATAATATGATAGCCTGATCCGAGTGGGTCGACGTTAGGATCAATAAAGACCGTCAGCCGCTGCTTCTGGTAATCTTTTAAGAAATGCCAAAAGATTGGCATGATAGCCAGTCCTGCCCCAAAAATCATCATAAGGTGCCGGATGCTGATGCCGGCAATGAAAATCATCCCAAACAGTATAGCCAGAAACACAAGCGAGGTTCCTAAATCTGGCTGTTTAAGCACAAGCAGAAAAGGAATACCTACATAAATAAATACAGGTATTATCTCGCGAAATGTATTTAGCTGTCCGATTCGTTTCTCCAGCATACTTGCCAGACAAATGATCATGATCAGCTTGGAAAACTCTGAGGGCTGCAGGCTGATTGGGCCGATTTGAATCCATCGCTGTGCACCAAGCGCCGAGGTCCCGACAAACATAACTGCCAACAGCATGGCAAGGTTTGTCCAGTACAAAAAGTTAGCATACTTCGACAATACTTTATAATCCATGTGCAGCATAATAACAATAATAATAATATTGGCAATAGCAAAAAGACCCTGCCGCTGAACATACCAATATCGGTCTTCACTCGGATTGTTAATATGGGTCGCACTACCGATGATGATAAGACTAGTTACCATGAGCAATGCCGTAACTACAATAACCACAAAATCCAAATTCTTTAATAAACGCCGGTTGAGCATGATAAACTTCTTCTCCGTCTATCTACATTATCGTATTCATTATAATCATATTTTACCGCTTAGTCCAGTTTTCTTTCAAAAGTGCTAAGGACTTTTACACCCATGACTTAAGAAGGCACAGACCTTGCGTCCGTGCCTTCTTGCTTACTCATTTATATTGATATTGCGCTTCATGCGGTTTACAGGAATATTCGCAACCAAAGCTACCGAAGAATTGGAACTGGTCAAATTGACCTCCATATCCTTCTCATTAATGTCCATATAATTTGAAATCACTTTGATCATATCATCTTTCAAGACTTCCATAAACTGCGGCGAGACATTGACTCGGTCATGTACCAGCACCAAACGCAGCCGTTCTTTGGCAATATCCTTTGATCCACTATTTTCTTTGGAAAATAACCGATTAATCAGCTCAAACATTTCGTACGCTCGCCTCCTCAAAAGCCAAATATTTTTTTCAGTTTGTGCAGCAGTCCAGCTTCTGCCTGCATTTCCATCAGTGGCACATTTTCACCCGCCAGGCGGCGGACAATATTCTTATATGCAGTGCTGGCCAAAGCGGTGGGATTCACTACCGCCGGTTCACCCCGGTTAGTTGATACAACAATATATTCATCTTCCGGAATAATTCCCAGTAAATCAATTGCCAGTATTTCGATGATATCGTCAATATTCATCATATCGCCTTTTTTCACCATATGAGGGCGAATACGATTTACAATCAGCTTAGGATTGCTTTTCCCCTCTGATTCCAGCAATCCAATAATGCGGTCAGCATCACGAACGGCAGATACTTCCGGCGTTGTCACAATAATTGCTTTGTCAGCTCCGGCAATTGCATTTTTAAACCCTTGTTCAATACCAGCCGGACAATCAATCAGCACATAATCAAACTCTTGCGCTAAATCCAGGCAAAGCTGCTTCATTTGTTCCGGATTAACCGCATTTTTATCCCGCGTTTGCGCAGCAGGCAGCAGATACAGCGTTTCGTAGCGCTTGTCCCTGATCAAGGCCTGTCTTAAGCGGCAATTGCCTTCGGTAACGTCAACCAAATCATAAACGATTCGGTTTTCCAACCCCATCACAACATCCAAATTCCGCAATCCGATATCAGCGTCAACTAATACTACTTTTTTGCCTTGCAGGGCAAATCCTGTGCCCAGATTAGCGGTTGTCGTTGTTTTGCCAACGCCGCCTTTGCCGGACGTAATTACAATAACTTCACCCATTATAGCTCTTCCTCCCCTAAAGTCGCCGGCTCAATAATGATAAGTTGATTATCAATGCGTGCAGTTTCCGCACAAGTCGAAACATCCGGATGGTCCGGTGCCCGGGCAATAAGGCCTGCAATCCTGAGTTGACTAGCCATCAGCCGTTTCGCTGTAATCGTAGCTTCCTGATTGCCATAGGCGCCGGCATGAGCAATTCCCCGGCAAGTGCCTAATACGGTAATATTGCCGCCCGCAATCACTTCCGCTCCAGGATTGACATCGCCATCAATAATGACAGCACCGTCATGAATCAGCTTTTGACCGCCCCGCAAAGTCCGCGGGACAATCAGTGTTTCCTGTACATGACGCTCCATATCGGCAGGTACATAAGCCGGAACTTCCAGTGCTTCGTCCTGCTCCTCATGCTCACTGCATTCTGCACACTGCAGTCCATAATGAGCTAATAATCCCGCTAACTCTTCCCGCTGCTGCCCGCTTAAAAATCCGAGGGCAGCCGGGACTTTTACCGTTGTACCGGCAGTAAAAAAGTCTGCCGCTTCATCTAATTTTGCTTTCAGCTGGTTTAGGATAAACCCAAACTCAACTGACTGATTAATAATTAATCGAATACCATCGCGGTTTCCTTTAAACATTACTGCTTCTTGCATACTTGTCTCCTAAATATTACCATAGATCATCTGTTATTTGTCAACTAAAATTCGCTATTTCTTTTAACTATTCCTGCCATCATACAAAAAAAGAGGGGTATCCCCTCTTTTTCTTACCTTAAGAACCAAATTTTACAAAGCAGTTTGCGTTTTATAGACCTTATTGGCCTCTGCTTGCGGCTGATTAATATTAAAAGCAGCTTCCAAAATCTTTTTAGCAATCGGAACGGCTGATGACGCACCATAACCACCTTGCTCAACAATAACAACTACGACAATTCGTGGATCCTCATAAGGTCCGTAAGCAACAAACCAGCCGTGGTCATCTCCGTGTGAGTTTTCGGCCGTACCTGTTTTACCGGCAATGGATACGGGAAAATCCCGAAAAGCATCCCCTGCCGTGCCGCCTTCCTGTGCTACCTCCCGGAGAGCATCCCGAATCAAATTGAGTGTCCTGCTGGATATATCAATCTTGCCAACTTCCTCAGGTGCAAAAGACTTCGAAACCGATCCGTCGGGAGCAGTAATTTTACTGACCAAATAGGGACGGTAACGATGTCCGCCATTCGCAATTTCTCCCAGCATGACTGCAACCTGCAGCGGTGTAGTCAATTGAAAGCCCTGACCAATAGCGGCATCAAACGTCTCGGATAAATACCAGTCCTCTTCATAGACTTTCTCCTTGTAGCGCCGGTTAGCTACAAGGCCATTGCTTTCTCCCGGTAAGTTAATCCCGGTATAAGTACCAAGGCCAAAAGCACGGGCATACTTCTCCAGGTTATCAATTCCCAGCCGGTTGCCCATTTCATAAAAGTAAACATTATCTGACTTAGCGAGAGCTTCGCGAAAATTAATCCAGCCCAAAGCTTCTCCGCCTGCATTTCCCTTAGGAATAATCCAGTGTGTACCAGTATCCAGAATTTTTTCTTCCGGCGTTACTTTCCCCATTTCTAATGCAGCGGTACCTGTAACAATTTTAAAAGTAGAGCCAGGCGGGTATTCACCGGAAATCACTTTATTATCCATAGGATGATAGGGATTTTCATTAATTAATTTCCAGTCTTTGGTCGAAATACCGACGGCAAATAGATTTGGATTAAAGGTAGGCCGGCTGACCATTGCCAAAATTTCACCGGTCTGGGGGTTCATCGCAACAGCAGCGGCTGCTTTGGCATTAGTAAACTCGCTCTTTGTTTGTAAGTATTTTAACTGCTCATCAATCGCTGTTTCAGCAGCTTTTTGAATGCGGTAATCAATCGTTAATGTGAGATTACTGCCCGGTACCGGTTCTTTTTTGCCTAATTCCTGCACCGGCCTGCCGGTAACGTCAACTTCGACCTGTCCGCCGCCGTCAATCCCGCGCAGTTCCTTATCATAAACCCGCTCCAGGCCAAATTTACCAATGATATCTCCCTGCTTATAGCCTTCGGGTTTGCGCTTTTCCAACTCAACATCATTGATTTCACTCACATAGCCAAAAGCATGTGCTGCCAGTTCATTGTTAACATAATTTCGTATCGGTTGTATTTCAATTGCTACCCCGGGCAGTTCACTGCGCCGTTCTTCTATTTTCGTTACAATATCCGGTCCAATATCAGTCTTAATGCGTATTGGTTCAAAGGCTCCGTTATTTTGCTGAATTTTTGTACGGATATCGGTTTCATTCATTGCCAGAATCGCCGATAATTTGCGAATTACATCATCCGGAATCGGACCGCTTATCGGTACTAATGACACGGTAAATCCGGGACGGTTTGATACCAGCGCCACTCCATTGCGGTCATAAAAAACCCCTCGCGGGGCCATAATAGGAATTAGACGAATGCGGTTGCCGTCTGCCAACCTTTCATAATACTTACCTTGTACCACTTGCAAATAGCCTAACCGGCTAACAAGCGCGACAAAAACAATAAAAACGATAAGACCGAGCACATCGAATCGTTGATTCACCCGTTTTGCCAGCATGACAACAACCTACTCTCTCAATGATTAAAAACAAGGGTAAGAGCAACCGCACGGTTGCTCTTACGCCATCCAATACTAAGCATAATAAGCATTAACTTTCCGTATTGCTTTAGCAAAGACTTGGTGCATAGGAATAGCCATAGCCATATTATATAAGGTTATGGGAAAAACGGTGTGCACGATCGCCGCAGCAATATCCATCTTATAGCCACTTACAACAACAAAACACGTCACTATAGCACTGTTCAAAAGGGATGCCAGCAAGAGAGCGAAGGCAGGCAGTAATATATTTTCCTTAAAAACTTTCCTCTCAGCCAGGCCGAACAAATAGCCGACAGCCATTTTTGCCAATAGGTTAAGGCCAAAAACATTGCCTGAGGCCAAATCCTGAAGAAGTCCGGCGAAAAAACCAGCCCCTATGCCAGCTTCTTTTCCATAGAGTAAACTAGCTGATACTACCACTATCAACAGTAAATCCGGGCGGATCCCCTGTATGGATAGTAATGGCATAACAACCGCTTGTACAACTAGTGTAATAACGATAAAGGCTCCCCATATGATTGCCCTCATTGCCCTGTCCCCTTAACAGCCTGTCCGGGATTTTGTTCAGGATTGACGGGTGCGGCCGGATTGGGCAGGACAGGCACAGGCTCACGGGATCGAACGATGACTTGAACTTCTTCTAGTCTATCAAAATCTACAGCAGGGTTCAAGACGGCATATTTTAACAAGCCGCCTTCTTCATTGACAATATCCGTCACTTCCCCTACCAGCAGTCCTTTTGGGTAAATTCCGCCAAAACCGGAAGTAATCACCTTATCTCCCCTGATTATATCCGCATCGCGTGACAAATTCACCATGTGCGGAGACAGCGGCTTTGCGCTGTTGCCCTCCACGATTGCCGCCACCCGGGATTCAGGGCGTTGAATAAGCGAACCAACCGCACTGCGTGGATCGAGAATGAGCTGTACTTTCGCGGTTGAGGAAAATACCTGTACCACATTTCCGGCAAGTCCCTGTGGAGTAACAACAGGCATGTCTTTCGCCAAACCATCGTTGGAACCTTTATTAATGATCATAATATTTGTCCAGGCTCCCGGATCACGGGCAATTACAGCCGCAGTTACAAAATCAAACTGAGGGGCGCTTTTTTTATAATCCAGCATTGTTCGTAAGCGCAAATTTTCTGCCATAATTTCGGTAACATTTAATTCGTTTTGTTTTAACTGATCAATTTGTTCCCGCAAAGCCTGATTATCACGATATACCACGAATAACTGTCCTGTCGAAGTGGTAACACTCTGCAAGCCATAAGTCATGCGTGCCACCAGTGCTTCTACCGGCGATAGAGCAGTTGTTACAAGCTTTTCAACAAAGGTTAGTCGATAAATATTGCGGCCCGCAAAATTCGCCAGCAAAAAGACGGTTACTACAGCCATCACCAGGATGACCGCCTTTTTGTTCAAGAATCCCACTTTACAGGCCCCTTTCTCCCAGTTTTTTCGGTGTCATAAGTACACGCTTCAATAAATCAAGTGTTTCCAGGGCTCTGCCAGTGCCAATCGCCACACAGGATAAAGCATCTTCGGCAATATGGACCGGCATGCCGGTTTCTTTATTTAAGAGTGTATCGAGGCCGCGCAGTAATGAGCCGCCTCCGGTCATCACAATACCACGGTCCATAATATCAGAAGCGAGTTCAGGCGGAGTTTTCTCAAGCGTAACTTTTACCGCCTCGATTATCCCAAAAACAGGTTCATTCAATGCCCGCTGAATTTCCGTTGCCCGAATGGTCAGCGTTTTGGGCAGACCAGTTACCAAGTCCCGGCCTCTAATATCGAGCGACTCGTCAACAACAGGCGGAATAGCAGAACCGATTGAAATTTTCACTTCTTCAGCCGTTCTTTCCCCAATCATTAAATTATAGGTGCGTTTAATGTATTGAATAATTGCTTCATCCAGTTCATCACCGCCAATGCGGATGGAACGGCTGGTAACAATGCCGCCAAGTGAAATAACCGCAACTTCCGTCGTACCGCCGCCAATATCAACAACCATGTTACCCGTTGGCTCATGAACAGGTAACCCCGCGCCAATTGCAGCGGCCATTGGCTCTTCAATCAGATAGGCTTCTCTGGCGCCAGCTTGTATAGTAGCGTCAATAACAGCTCTTTTTTCCACTTCGGTAACACCGGAAGGAACGCCTACAACCACTCTGGGTCGAATAAATGATTTTGTGTCAATTGCTTTGCGAATAAAATACTTGAGCATCGCTTGTGTTACGTCAAAATCTGCTATTACACCATCCTTCAGCGGACGAATAGCAATAATGTTACCCGGTGTGCGGCCAATCATCTGTTTAGCCTCTTCACCAACAGCCAGTACCTCCCCGGTATCGCGCTGAATCGCCACTACAGACGGTTCTCTGAGCACGATTCCCTTCCCTTTTACATGGACGAGCGTATTCGCAGTCCCGAGGTCTATTCCCATATCACGAGAAAATGATCCAAAAAAATTCACCATAAAAAAACATGACTCCTTTCATAAAAGCAGTCGACGCGGTATGATTGCTTTTCGATACTGTTATAGTATACCCTTTTCTTTTAAGCTAACATACTTGCCGTCTCCGATAATTACATGATCTAATACAGAAATATCTAATAAATGACCCGCTTCCACCAATTTTTTAGTTAAAACAATATCCTCTGTACTGGGGGTCGGGTCTCCACTGGGATGGTTATGAACAAGAATAACTGAAGCAGCACTATAATTGATCGCTTCACGAAATAATTCGCGAGGATGAACGATGCTGGCATTTAAGCACCCTACCGAAATAACCGGTGTACTTAGCACATGATTCTTTGTGGAAAGCATAATAGCAACAAATGACTCTTTGGGCTCATACCGCAGTCGCGGCATCATGAGCCAAGCCGCCTCATGAGGTGAGCGAATAATAACTTTGTCACCGGGACCCTGCATAGCCATCCGCTTGCCTAATTCAACCGCCGCGGTAATGGTAACAGCCTTAGCGGCCCCAATACCCTTTACTCTGCTGATTTCCCGCGGTGTTAATCTGCCAAGAGCAGACAGACCGTCATTCTCAAATTGTTCAAGAACACGTTCCGCCAAGCGCATAACCGATTCATTGGCCGTGCCTGTACGAATCAAAATAGCCAGTAATTCAGAATTACTAAGCGCTTGTGGTCCCTTTGCAAGCAGTTTTTCACGGGGCCTCTCATCCTCTGGAAGTTCCTTCATCATCAAGGGTTTTGCATCTGTCATAGCAAAACTACACCAACCTCTGACATAAGTCGGGCCAGCGTGACCAGAGGCAGGCCCACTATATTCGTGTAACAGCCACAAATGTTTTCAACAAGCAAAGCCCCGACGCCTTGAATTGCATAGGCGCCGGCTTTGTCTTCAGGTTCACCGGTGGCAATATATCGTTCAATTTCAGTCGCAGAAAGTGTACGGAACTGTACTGCGGTCATTGCGTAATCGGTCACAACCCGATTGCCCTGAACAACAGCCAAACCCGTTATCACCTGATGCTTCCGACCTGATAAACTGGTTAACATTCGGCAGGCATCTTCCTTATCAACCGGTTTTCCAAAAACCTGCCCGTCCAGAACGACAATAGTATCCGCACCAATAACAATATCCCCTGCATTCGCTTTTTCCGCCACAGCCAGTGCTTTGGCTTTTGCCTGCATTACAGCCAATTCGGCTGCAGGCAGATCTAGCGTGTTATCCTCACTAAAATCACTTGCCATTACTACGAAAGCACAGCCAATCTGCTCTAACAATTGTTGTCGGCGAGGCGAAGCGGATGCAAGTATGATTGCCATGTTAATTCCTCCTAAAAACGTCGAAAAAGCGCAGCTGCGGCTACCATGCCGAGTAAGCTAATTAAATTGGGATAGAGAGCAAATCCAATTACGAATTTAATCACATAAAGGTTAATGGTAACCGGAGGCAAATCAAAGATCAGAAATTGCTTTACCAGGTACGGTGTTACTCCGGCGAGCAAAGTCGAATCTGCAATAATCTCACCGATAATGCCGCCTAAAACTGCTCCGGTAATCAGAAACAGCGCCAGCATACCAAAACCTTTGTTACTACCGCCTCTCATTAGTATACCTCCATCTTCAGTTCAAACACTGGTGCTTCATCAGACTTCTACAAGAATAAACAAAAATCCTCTCCTAGCGGGGATTTTTATGCCTCAAGATTCTTATTCCAGTCAAGAAATGAGCCTGACCGCTCAAAAAATACCGCAGCACATAAGCCAGTGCCAATGCCTGTCGGCAGGGCAAACAAAGTCAGCCAGGGCAAATACCAGAAAATCCCGTTGTTTGAAACCAGCTGGGATGCAATGACTAACTGCAGACTGTTATGAACAAAAGCGCCCAATACACTGATGCCAACAATGGAAAGACAGGGGCGCCAATGATTCCAGGCGTAGTCCATCACCAGTAAGCTGCCAAGCGCCCCGGACATGCTCATCACAAAAGCAGGGCCTAAAAACACACCACCGGCAACTGAACCTAAAAGCACTCGTCCAACTGACACATATAATGCCTGCCGCCAGCCAAAGCAAACAATCGCTACCAAGGATATGACATTGGCCAGACCAAGTTTAGCGCCAGGCAAAGGAAGCGGCAGCGGCAGCCAGCTCTCAACAATATGAAGCACAGCTGCAATTCCAATCAGTAAGCCTACTTGGACCATTGACTTAGCATGCATAAGCCGGTTACCTCTCAATTCCTTTACGGCATGGATATCTCCTATCTATTGTACCTCATCCTTACGGCAGGAACAATGTGCAAAAAAAACAGCGCCCTTGAAAGAGCGCTGTTTTTTTTAAATAATACCTTCAATATGCAGCATCAATTGTGCAATAAAGGTAGCGAAAACAAATGTTCCTGTATAAACGGCCAATGCTACTACAACAATACGCCATGACATCTTCTTAAACATAGCAAGATCTTTTCCTACGGCCAGCCCGGCATAAGCGAGAATAGGAGTACACAGGGCCAGGAAATCAATTTTACCGGTAAACGCCAATATTTCCTTGGCAAAAGGTGATAACGGCGATGTGGAGAGTACGGCGATAATCGATATCCAGAATACCATAGGCAGCTTCAGCGGTACAATACGCGCCAAAGCAATCCCAATTAAGGTAATTGCCATCATAATTGCATAACCGATAACGGCGTCGAGTATTGGCATTTTATAGCCGAGTGTATTCCCTGCTATTGTCATAATGCCCATTAAAGTAAAAATCTTAATGATATCCTGCCAGCTCATTTTGCTAATTCCTCCTTTTTGGAAGTGTCTGTAGGTCTGCCCAAAATAGGAGTAAGTACCTTATATAAGTAGTTCGTAATAGGCAGCGAAATAAAGAGGCTGAAATAGATCCCTACGATGGTAGTCAACAAATTACTGGCTCCGGCATAGAGCAAGATCTCATTTGCATACTCCGGAAAAACAGCTTTTATAGCGCCGGAAGCCGCAGCCATCATACTGCCTGAACCAACACCGGCCCCCATGGCAAGAGCAAAGGGATGAAAAATTTTCAACGCTGCCAGATAACCGGCTAAAAGCCCCAGCCACACTGCCCCAAACAAGGTTCCACAAATATAAACAGACATAACCCCCCGTCCCTCAGGCGAATCCAGTCCGTATTTTTCAGCAATAATTGCAATGTTAGGTTCTCTGTCTATGGAAAAAGTAGCTCCTACAGCTTCTCTTCCCAGCCCAAGCAGGATAGCAATTGGCAAGCCCAGAATAACCGTTCCGAAGAAATGGCCAACTTCTTGCAGTGAAAGAGCTAAGCCGGATTTGATCAGCTTATCCATGGAAGGACCGATAATAACACCAAGTTTTGCCACCAACATTAATGTTACCATACTAAGTACAGCTGAAGCTTTATTCATTTCCTCCAGCTTTATCAACTTCAGGCGGGGCCAGCTGATTATTCCGCCTAAAATCATTGCATACAGCATAGGCAGGAACAGCAATACGCCAGGACCTAACGGCACCTTATGTGTTCCAATGAGCTCACAAATAACAACAATTAAGAATGCACAAATATGAATTTTCCCTGATTTTAAAACACTCATCCTCTTCCTCCTTGATCCAATAGTAAAGAAAATTTGTTCCACGGAGACAATAGTACTATGTATAAACACAACTGTCAATATCGATCAGGAAATCTTTCACAAATAAAATAATGACTGATTTTTCTTACGAAGGAACCGCTTATATTTACAGCGAACTAGTACCTTGACAGGTCTAAAACGGTAGGATAATGGCGAGGCTGTTTTCTGCAAACCAAGACGGAGGAGGGAGGCATACCGGACGTATGCTGACTGACGACAACGAAGGGGTGCGGTAAACAGACCGTCAGCATTCACTGGATTAGATCTGACGAGGTACTGGTATAGAATGATTATCGCTGATGAGGTGACACAATGAATGTAAACGAATTAAAAAAGCTTGTATGTCAGGCTATTGATAACCATGCGGAACAGATTATTGCCTATGCCCAGCAGGTAGAGCAAAATCCGGAACTAGGCTTTAAAGAAGTTCAAACAGCGCGCCAAACTGCTGACTTCCTTACGTCGCTTGGCTATTCCTGCCGGGAAGAAATTGCGCTTACCGGCCTTAAAACCAGTCTTAAATCAACTGCAGCCGGCCCGAATATCGCTATTTTAGGTGAGCTCGATGCTGTTATTTGCCCCGATAGTGCAAAAGCAAACCCGCTTACCGGCGCGGCTCATACCTGCGGGCATCACGTCCAGCTTGGTGTAATGGCCGGTACGGCCTTAGGCTTGAAGCTGGCAGGTATAGCCGACGAGCTTCACGGCAATGTTACGTTCATGGCCGTTCCCGCCGAAGAGTTTATTGAGATCGCTTACCGTTCAAAATTGCGGGCTGAAGGTAAAATTCACTTCCTTGGCGGCAAACAGGAATTGATTTATCGCGGTGAATTTGATGACATTGATATAGCCATGATGGTTCATTCCGCCAAAAATGCCCCTCAGGCCAGTATCTCTATTGGCGAATCCAGTAATGGCTTTATTGGAAAAACCATTCAATACCTTGGCAAAGAGGCTCATGCAGCGGAGGCCCCGCAGCAGGGAATCAATGCCCTAAACGCTGCGATGCTGGGTTTAATGGGTATTCATGCCCTGCGGGAAACATTTTATGATCAGGATATCGTGCGGGTCCATCCGATTATTACGAAAGGCGGCGACCTGGTTAATAGTGTGCCTGCAGATGTGCGGCTGGAAACATACGTCCGGGCTAAAACGATGGCAGCCATTGATGCCACACATCATAAGGTAGACCGAGCCTTAAAAGCCGGCGGCGATGCCATTGGTGCGCAAACAATTATTCATACATTACCCGGCTATCTGCCGCTTCATTGCCCCCAAGCTTTAAATGATCTTTTCTCGGACAACGCCCGCCAGTTTATGCCTGACGAACAAATTATTCAGGTAGGACATTTTGGCGGCTCCACCGATATGGGTGATGTTTCCCACTTGATGCCGACAATTCATCCCTATGTGGGCGGGGCAACCGGCTCTCTGCATGTGCGTGATTTTTCGGTTGTCGATTATGATGCAGCCTGCATAATCCCTGCCAAAATTATGGCAATGACAGTAATTGACCTGCTTAGCGGCCAGGCCGAACAAGCGCAAACTATCTTGAAAGACTTTACCCCCTTATTAACCAAAGAAGAGTATATTCAACTGCTCAACAGCTATTACTTATAAACGAGACAGAGAAAAAGGAGACTCAGGCGTAGTGCCTGAGTCTCCTTTTTCTCTGCTAACTCTGTTGCTGCCGCCTAACCGGCTACCCCGGTCTGTCGGCACGACACACACACAGCTTCAACACTGGCCTGACTTTCTGTGCCAGGCACCAGTCCTAAAACTGCAGGTCTAATTGCTTTGGTCGGACATTTCGTTAAACAGCTGGCATCGGTGCATACTTGACGACAAATTTCAGGATTGACAACAGCCAGATTACTCTCCATTGTTATAGCCCCATGCGGACATTGGCGCATGCATAACGAGCAGGCTATACAGGCAGCCGTACATACCTTGCGGGCCACCGCTCCTTTGTCTTTGGAGTTGCAGTTAATGCGGACACTAGCCGTAAGCGGCATCATTGCAATAACCTGCTTAGGACATACAGTCTCACATTTACCACAGCCGGTGCATTTTGCCGGGTTAATAACCGGCAGCCCCTCTGCACTCATCGTCATGGCGTCAAAAGGGCAATTACGTACGCAGGTACCCAATCCCAGACAGCCATACTTACAGCTTTTCTGCCCGCCAAACAGTAAACTCGCTGCCACACAATCACTGATTCCTTCATATTGGTAAGCTTTGACTGCCCGGCCCTCACTTCCGGCACACTTTACCTGCGCAATCCGCGGCTCTATATCAGCCGCCGCTTTGCCGGTCAGTTCCGCCACCGCTTTGGCAATAGGTTCTTTGCCGGGTATGCATAAGTTCGGTGACACATCGGGATTTAACACAACAGCTTCGGCATATGCCTGACAGCCCGCATACCCGCAGGCACCGCACTGCCCTTTGGGAAGAACGTCTTCGACAATGTGGATCAACGGATTAATTTCAATAGCGAATTTGCGGTTTGCATAGGCTAATACAAAGCCAAAAACTAATCCTAATGTTGTTAATACAACTAAAATCATCATAGAAGTACTCATTTTTCTCCTCCTCTGCCGCTACAGAACACGCTATAGCGGAATCATTCCCGAGAACCCGAAGAATGACAACGCCAGCATACCTGCCAAAATAAAGGCAATCCCTAAGCCGTTTAATGATTTGGGCACATCAGCATATTGCAGCTTTTCCCGTAAGCTGGCCATGAGAATAATAGCCAGCGCAAAGCCTGCACCTGAACCGATAGCATGCACGACACTTTTGGCAAATGTAAAATTGGATTCTGCATTTAAGAGCGGTACGCCAAGCACGATACAGTTAGTGGCAATCAGCACCAGATAAATTCCCCACATATTGTATAAGGCAGGGGCGTGCTTTTTAATGATCATTTCCGTCAGCTGCACAAAGCTTGCGATTAAAACAACAAAAACAATTGTTGTAAGAAACGTTAATTGAAACGGATGCAAGACAAAGGTGTAAACGACCCAGGCCAAAATTGAGCTTAGTGTCATAATTGAAGTAACAGCCATCCCCATCCCGATGGAGGCATTCAGGTTTTTAGAAACGCCAAAGAAAATACACAGCCCCAGAAAACGGGTCAACACAAAGTTGTTAACAATAACAGCGCCCATAAAGAGTGTAAAATATTCACCCATTATCCCTCACTCCTTTGCACACCGATTGTCGGCATAATCACGGCATTATTTTTCGCTGCCTGTTGTTTTTCCTGATACTCGCTAATGAGATTAAACGCTCCCAGCATAAGCCCCATAAGTAAAAAACCTCCTGGAGCAAGTACCATGATCAGCGGAGGATCATAAGCAGCCCCGAAGATTTGTATCCCGCCAATACTGCCTGAACCAAACAGTTCGCGAATAACACCGATTAACAACATTGCACCGGCAAAGCCTGCTCCCATACCCAGTCCGTCAAAAAAAGAAGGAATAACCGGATTTTTGGCGGCAAAGACTTCAGCACGGGCAAGAATGACGGCAAATACCACAATTAAGGCCAAATAGATGCCCAGCTCACTGTACAGCATAGGCAGATACGCTTCCATTACAAGCTGTACAAGTGTAACAATGGTTGCTATCGAAGTAATATATACCGGCACACGGACTTTGGGGTTGACCCAGTGCCGGAAGATTGAAACGACTACGTTGTTGGCGGTTATAACGAACATAACGGACAACCCCATGCCAAGCGAATTAATCACAGTTGAGGTAACTGCCAATGCCGGGCAAAGACTAAGTGCAAGCCGGAAGATAGGGTTTTGTTCAAATATTCCCTTATAAAAAATATCCCATAACTTCATTGTTTCCACCTCACTTCTTTTGCGCAGCGTATTCAGCTACCTGCTCGACTGCTTCCCGAATCCCCTTGGTAACCGCCCGTGACGTGATTGTGGCTCCCGTTAACGCTTGTATATTTTTATCCGATGGTACTTTCACGACTTCCATATCTTCTGCTGCTTTGCCTGCAAAGCGCTGACGAAATTTAGAATCAGCCGCTTTATCACCTAGTCCTGGCGTTTCATTATGCGCCAGGATTTTATAATCCAGCATCTTGCCTTCCGGTGTAACAGCAGCCAGCATACGAATTGCCCCGCCATACCCTTTGCTTTCAGCCGGAACTACATAGGCGATGGTTTTGCCATCTTTTTGCGCAGCATACCAATCCGCTTTTCCCTGAATAGGTTGGAACGTTTGCGCCTCTGCTACCAATTCCTTCATTGCCCGGTTTTTTAAATTGACTCTCTCCTGCGCTGCAATGGGAGCCGTTATGGAATAGGTGCCGGCTATAATAGCACCTGATAAAAGACAGGCAATGGTTAAATTGATACCGATCTTGAAAATGCTGTTCTGCTCGTCGTGCCCGTGTCCTTGTACTGCTTCTGCCATCAGTCTTACCTCCTAGTACCGAATTTAACCGGCTTCACAAGCCGATCGATCAGCGGCGTCACCGAGTTCATCAGTAGTATGGCATAACAGACGCCTTCAGGATAACCCCCCAGCAGCCGGATGAGTACCGTTAATGCTCCGGCACCTATGGCAAAAATGATTTGCCCTTTGACGGTTATCGGAATGGTCACCATATCGGTAGCCATATAAAACGAGCCCAAAACGAGTCCGCCCGATAACATTGCCAGCAGAGGATCTCCTGTAAATAGCCCGCCATGGCCGCCGAACAGCCAGGTTAAGCCCGCAACTGTGACAATCATGAATACTGGCACATGCCAGTTAATATAGCCACGGTAAATTAAATACAATCCGCCAATAAGCAATAGCACGACTGATGTCTCCCCGGCACTGCCACTGCGTGTCCCCAGAAACAGTGCTTTATACAAAGAAGGCTGATCGCCAAAAACCTGAACTAATTTTTCATATCCCTGCAGCTTTAATATGCCAAGCGGAGTAGCAGAAGTCACTCCGTCTATTTGACTTGGCATGGAAGGCCACGTTGTCATCGCGATCGGCCAGGACGCCAGTAGAAAGGCCCGTCCGATTAAGGCCGGATTAAAAATATTGTAGCCTAAGCCCCCCATCGTATGTTTCGCGACCCCTATCGCTACCAGGGAACCCAGCAAAGGCATATACCAGGGAACAGTAGCAGGAATGTTCATTGCCAATAGCAAGCCGGTCAAAAAAGCACTGCCATCGGAAATACTCACCGGTTTATTCTGCCACTTTTGGATCAAATATTCGGTACCTACAGACGCTGCAATACAAATTATCAAAGTCAGCAATGCAGGCATACCAAAATGCCATACGGAAAATAAGGCTGCTGGAGCCAGTGTCACATTAACTGTCCACATTATTTTTGCTATTGACTCGTCACAGCGAATATGAGGCGATGCCGAAACGGCTAAGATTCCTGTCTCAATTTTACCCTCTGCATTCATTCGCCCCACCTCCTATTTTTTTACCGCCTGGGCGGCATTTTGGGCTTTAGACAATTTGATATACTGAACAATGTTTCGTTTAGCAGGACATACATACACACAGGAACCGCATTCCACACAATCCAGTAGATTATACTCTTCCTTCGCCTCCTGGTAACGGCTGCGTTCTCCCAGCAGGCTGAGCATACTCGGCACTAAGCCCATTGGGCAGGTTGCAACACAGCGCCCACAACGAATACAGGGCCGCTCCGGCCCAACATTGACATCAGCAGCGCTTAAGGCCAAAATACCAGAGGTGCCTTTAATAATGGGAGTATCCAGCGTCCGCTGCGCTAATCCCATCATTGGGCCACCCATGATAATTTTAACAGGTGGTTCCCTAAAGCCTCCGCAGCATTCAATCGCCTGGGAAAAAGTCGCACCTACCCTAAGTGACAAGTTCTGCGGTTCAGCGATAGCGCCGCCGGTTACGGTTGTAACCCGCTCAATAAGGGGAAGGCCATTTTGCACAGCATCAGCAATAGCCACTGCGGTACCGACGTTCTGAACAACAATGCCCACATCCATCGGTAAGCCGCCTGATGGAACTTCACGGTCAGCAATAACCTTAATCAGAGTTTTTTCTGCGCCCTGGGGATATTTTGTTTGCAAGGCAACCACTTGGATCGAGGTCCCTTCTGCCGCTTTGCGCATAGCAGCAATGGCGTCAGGTTTATTTTCCTCAATTCCAATGAATCCCCGGGTTACTCCGAGAATTTTCATCGCAATTTGTGTTCCTGTTATCACGTCCTGGGAGCGGTCCAGCATTACGCGATGGTCTGCCGTCAAAAAGGGTTCACACTCAGCACCATTTAAAATAAACATGTCAATTGGCTTTTCTGCAGGTGGGGCCATTTTAACGTGTGTTGGAAAGGTAGCCCCGCCCATACCGACAATTCCTGCCTGGCGGACAAATTCTTTCAGCTCGCTGCGATCAAAATCCTGCCAGTTACGCGAAAGCGGTAAACCTTCCTGCCATTCATCCTGACCATCGCTTTCAATAACAATAGCAGGACAGGTCCCAAAAACGGGATGTGGATATTCGGAGATTTCAACAATCTTACCGGATATTGAAGCATGCACCGGAGCAGAAACAAAGGCCTGTGCTTCTGCAATAATCTGTCCCTTTTTTACCAGATCCCCTGGCTGAACAATTGGAGTACAGGGTGCACCAATGTGCTGGCGGGTGGGAATAATCACCCGTGATGGAAGAGGGGCTGACCGGATGTGTTTGCTTGCAGTGTAAGCCTTGCGGTCATTCGGATGAACGCCGCCGCGAAAACTTTTTGCCATACTGTCACCTCGTTTGCATCTGTTAATTATAAATGCGGGTAATAACGGGCTGCATCTTGACATCCGACCGGATAGAGACATCCACATACTTGATATACATGACTGCCAGGCCGAACGACAGTACGCCACCGATTATTTCCGGCAATTGCGCATCATATCCAGCATTAGCTGCTAGCATCCCACCGCTGATTCCACCTATAAAGGCCGCTACCAGGGGAAGCACAAAGACGATAAACGCCGCTTTTAACATTCCGGCTTCACGAATTTCAAATTCCACACGCTGTCCAGGTAAAGCGCCTACAGGATTCTTAGCCTCCAGCACGAGCGCCGAATTGCCCGGGCAAGCCCCGCAGCTTTCACAATTATTATGCCGGCTCGCTTTTATCTTGGCCGTTTTTCCTGTAACCTCCAACACAACACCCTCCTGGCGCTTAACCATATTCCCCCTCCTTTTTGTCTACTATTCTATTAGCATCATATTCTTACATTACACATCTTAGTAACATTCTTTATCCTTTCTGCTTTCAATTATCATTTCCTGCTAATTTACGGTAAATTTACAACTTTGGCAATATTGATTTATTTTATGTAATCACGGCTTTTACCGGTAAATAAAAGAAGGGAGAGTGTTTAATGCACTCTCCCTTAGTTCATACATAAAGAAAATTTATATTGATTTTTTTATACAAATAAGCCAATCACCTGCGGATAAAGAATCCCGGGTACAGTAATTGTACCCGGGGCTCTTACTTCACTCTTTTTCATTTAAGATAATATTGCGTACAGCTTCTTCCTCTGAAATCCGCACCTTGTTAGGCAAGCGCTGATTTAAGCCATTCAATAGTTCTTCACTTGCTTTAAAAAATACTTTCTGATTTTCAGTTTTGCCCTTTTTCATTACCCGAAAGGCCAGTGTCCAGACCTTACGTCCGTCAAGCGCGGAGTGAAGACGGTATGTGCGGCGAAACTTAACGGCACCTACCAGTTTGGGAACATAGTCATAAATACCAAAAACATCTTTATAGGGTATCTCATGCACCTGAGTGCCGAATAAGCTCTTTTTCGTAATCCGGAACACTTTTTTGTCTAATTCATAGGTAAGCTTTGATTGTGCCCTGTCAATCAATACAAAAATGATCATTAATTCAGCAAAAACTTCCAGCGGAGAGAAAAAGCCAATATCAAAATACCGATAAACACTAAAACCAATCATCGCAACAAGCATAATTACACTAAAAGAAATAGCGTACGTATTCTTTTGGGTAACAATAGACCGATCTACAATTTTCTCCATATTTCCTCCTGTATCACTAAACTTACCGTTATAGTATACAGTATTTAAAGTAATCCGTACAATATGTTGACAAAATAAAATGGCCGGGATTTATTCCCGGCCATACAGAATGAATGAATTAGAGATTGAGCAATCCAAAGAAGACATAGCAGACGATTGCGCCAACCACTGACATGGACAGACCCCAGATCAACAGGTTACGGAACAATTTTGCTTTATCTTCATGCTCACCGGCGCAAGCGATGCAAAGAGCGCCGAGCGTAGAAAGAGGCGAAGTATCAACTAAGTGAGCACCGATGTTGATTGAAGAAATCATAGCAATTGGGTTACCGCCGCCAACTTCTTTAATCAAGCCGGGAACCATTGGCAGGAACATCGGCATAACTACGCCGGACGAGCTGGAGTATGCTGATATAGCACCTGTAATCAAACCAAGCCAAGCATTAACTGTGGTAGGAGTAGAGATAGCGCCAATTACTTTAACCAGAGCATTGAGTCCGCCGGCTTTATCCATAACTTCGATAAGCACGGTTACACCGCACACCATGAGCATTACGCCCCAGGGCATTACCTTAATAGCGGCTTTGCTGTCCCCTGAGCCAGTCAGCATCAATACGCCAGCCAGCATAAAGGCAATGGAACCAACATTACTCAATAGATTCAGGACAGTTTTGGAGAATAAGGCTTTCGTTGCAGGCAAGCCGGGAAGTACAACCAAGAGGATCAAAATGCCTACCATTGAGAGTGTAAGAATTTGATGCTTATTGAAAGGTTCCGGTTTGGGAGCCAATTCATCAATATTGAGCGTTTCACCGCGTTGTTTCTTAATCCAGGCCCAGCCGCCAAGAATAAAGAAGCCGCCAATATTAACCAAACCTTGCGCAATTTCCGAGTTAAAGTGAATTTTCCAGGCAAGGCCGGATAAGTCGGTAATTCCTAGGCCGCCTGCCATTTTAGCAATAATACCATTAGATATAATACCAGTAGGAGCAAAAGGTGAGAACGCAGCGCCGTTAGCGGCACCAACAACAATCAGGGTCATCAGGAAAGCCGGCATCCCGATACGGGTGGCAATCGCCATCGCAACCGGTGCCATCAACGCTGTTCCGGCAATGTTACCAGGTCCGATAGTTGTTACAAACGTAGTAAGAACAAAAATAATTAATGGCATAAATGCAGTGTTGCCTTTGCAAAGCCGTACGGAATAAGCAGTCAGCTTTTCCATCGTGCCATTTGTTTGGGCCATACCAAATAGGAAAGTAACACCGACAAGAATCATGAAAAGTCCGGTTGGGAAATAGCCCATTACTTTGGCAGCTGTTGTCTCTCCCCAGATACCGCCAACGATTATTGCGAAAGCGATGCCAAGGAAACCAACGTTCAAATCTTCATTTACACAACTGATAATTACGACAATGAGTAGGGCAACAATTGACATAATTGCAGCCAATGAAATTTCCATGTGAATTCCCCCCTATTGTATTTTCAGCTTAACTTTCCATGAGGTACTGCTTTTGTCCACATTTTAGCAGGAGGATGTTGAACAGTTGCTCTAATTATTCTTCGATTTGCAATAAAAACAATAATATACACATATACATAGTGTACGCATCCTCTCCGGCAAGGCATCACTCCTTTCTATGACATAATAGTATCACTAAAGATACTATTATGTAAATAATAAATACTCTGAAAATTTAAACCAATTAAGGAAACATAGGGATTTTATTTCCTATAAAATTCCTCTATGTCTCTATAGATATAAGTTATTCTAGCTGCAAGATAAAAATCCTTCTTTTGCTAAAAAAAGACACAAAAAAAAGAGAGGCATAAAGCCTCTCTTTTTTTTTACTGCTTATAGTCCAAGCACACCAAAAGCTACATAGCAGACAAGCGCACCAACAACCGACATGGATAAGCCCCACAACATTAAGTTACGGAACAATTTCGCTTTGTCTTCATGTTCTGCAGCACTGGCGATACAGAGAGCACCTAAGGTAGACAGAGGTGAAGTATCAACCAAGTGGGCTCCGATGTTGATCGAAGAAATCAGGGCAATAGGGTTACCGCCCCCTACTTCTTTGATCAAGCCAGGTACCATAGGCAGGAACATCGGCATTACAACGCCTGAAGAGCTGGAGTAAGCCGAAATGATGCCGGTAATGAAACCAAGAACACCATTAATCGTAACAGGGTTAGAAATAACACCGATCATTTTAACCATAGCAAGCAGACCGCCAGCTTGGTCCATGATGTCAATCAGTACGGACATACCGCACACCATGACAATAACGCCCCAAGGCATAGCTTTTACAGCTTTGGCATCATCAGCGATTTCAAACAGCAGGAAGATTGCACCGATACCGAAAGCAACGGCACCAACATCCCATTTCAGGAAGATAACAGAAATAACAAGAGCAACAATACCTGCTAAAGTAGCCCATTGTTTAGTTGTAAAAGGTTCTGGTTTGGGAGCAATTTCATCAATGTTCAGAGCACTGCCGCCACTTTGTTTTCTCATCCAGGCTAAGCCGCCAAAGAGAAAGAACCCACCGAAGTTAACAAGACCTTGCACAACTTCAGAGTTAAAGTGAACTTTCCAAGCAAGACTGGATAAGGAGTCTGCAGGAATTCCCAATTGGGGAGCCATTTTGGCAATGATACCATTAGAAATGATACCGGTAGGTGCAAAAGGTGAAAACGCAGCACCGTTGGCAGCGCCAACGATCAGCATTGTCATAGCCATTGCAGGTACGCCGATACGACCGGCGATAGCCATACCTACAGGAGCCAATAAAGCAGTGGAAGCAATATTACCAGGTCCAATAGTTGTTACCAAAGTAACCAGGAAAAAGAAGATAATAGGGATTAATGCTGTATTGCCTTTAGCAAGACGTACAGAATAAGCACTAAACTTTTCCATCGTACCGTTTACCTGGGCGCAGGCAAACATAAAGGTAACTCCGACAAGGATCATAAACAGGCCAACCGGCCACCCTTTGAAAATTGCGGCTACTTTTAAGCCAGAGAACACAATACCAACAAACAGAGCAGCTGCAATTCCAAGAATACCTACGTTCATTTCTTTGAAGCAAGAAATGATGACTATGATGCCGAGAGCGATCATAGACGCTAATGCAGGGGTACTGATATCCATGTTGTCTCCTCCTTGTATTTATTTTGTTCCAGCTAAGCTACGATTCTTGAGCCAATAAGAGGACTCCACTGTTGTGACAAAACACGTAGTATGAATCGCAAAAACAAGGCTTAACATTGGGAACTTAATATGGTTAATGCCGAAGCATTAATCACCAGATTCTAATCTTCGTCTTCTTCCTCTTCTTCTACAGGAGCAGGGAAAGCGGAATGAAGAGCTTTCGTTGCCATTATGAATACACCAATTACAATAAACATAGTTGGCAGAGCGACAAACAGCATAGTTACTGCAGCACTAGTAGCTTGACTCATCTTATTCTACCTCCTTTTACTTCGCCAGCGCCGGAATTAACGCTAGAACCAGACCACCGGCTACAACGGATGCAACCTGACCGGCAACGTTAACGCCAATTGCGTGTTGAATAATGAAGTTTGTAGGATCTTCTTTCAGAGCCATTTTTGCAATAACGCGTCCCGACATCGGGAATGCAGAAATACCGCAAGCACCAACCATCGGATTAATCTTAGTAGAGCTGAAGAGATTGAGCAGTTTAGCGAACAATACGCCGCCAACAGTGTCAAATACGAAAGCAACTGCACCAAGAACCATGATCAAACCAACATCCCAGGTTAAGAAGCGATCAGCAGTCATAGTTCCGCCGACAGTAATGCCGAGGAGCAAGGTAACAAGATTTGCCAGCTCATTTTCTGCGCAGCTGGAAAGATTCTCAGTAACACCGGATTCTTTCAACAGGTTACCAAACATAAGTGCGCCAATCAGAGCAACTGAAATAGGAGCTACAATACCAGCAATGATGACAATCATCAGAGGGAATAAGAATTTAGTGGTTTGCGAAACAGGTTCTTCCCCTTGGAAGCCCATTTTAATTTTCCGTTCAGCTTCGGTAGTAATTGCTTTAATAACCGGAGGCTGAATAACAGGAACGAGAGACATATAGGAATAAGCGGCAACAGATAGAGGTCCAAGCAAGTCAACAGCATAACGGCTTGCTACGTAAATAGTAGTCGGGCCGTCAGCAGCACCGATAATACCGATTGAAGCGGCATGCGGGAAGCTGAAACCAACAAGGGTTGCGCCAATAGCAGTAGCGAAAATACCGAACTGAGCAGCTGCTGCAAACAGCATTACAGACGGACGGCGAATCAATGGCGCAAAATCGCACATTGCACCGATAGCAATAAAAATAAGTACAGGGAACAATTCATTAGCGATACCGGCTTTGTAAAGAACGATGAGGAATCCTTCTTCACCTGGTACCTGTGAAACAGCTGAGGAAAAGGGAATATTTGCAAGAATAGCACCGAAGCCCATCGGCAGCAATAATGCAGGCTCATAGTCTTTTGCTACTGCCAGCCAAATCAGGATTGACCCGATTGCCCACATGACTACGTGTGTAAGTTTCAGGCCGATAAAGCCTTGCAGCAGTTCGTCCAGCCAAGGATATTGCATAAACAATGCTTCCATTGGTAGTTTACCCTCCCATTAAATAACTATTGCTATAGTTATTGTTTTAAATTTTATTAACTTGGAGACCTGTAGGATTTCAAGTGCTTTGCTAACTTGAAATCCGTATCTCCTGAAAATTAACCTTTGATAACAGCCAGAACTTGACCAGGTTTTACGCTTTCGCCAGCAGCAACGTTGATGGATTTAACCACGCCTGCAGCAGGAGCGCCAATTTCGTTTTGCATTTTCATAGCTTCTAACAGCATGATAACGTCGCCTTTTTTAACGGTAGTGCCTTCTTTAGCAACGATTTTGCTTACTTTACCAGGCATTGGAGCTGTGATCGGGGTGTCACCAGCAGCAACTTCAGCAGGAGCTGCTTTAGGAGCAGGAGCGGCTGCAGGAGCAGCTGCCGCAACAGGAGCGGCTGCAACAGGAGCAGCTGCAGGAGCAGGAGCGGCTGCAGGAGCAGCTGCAGGAGCTGCGGAAATAGCTACGCCTTCTTCTTGCACCTCAACGTTATAAGCTACACCATTAACATTTACTTTGAATTTTCTCATGTTTTTTATCCTCCATTCAATAATTAATTAAGCAAATTGACGGCCATCCATAACTTTTTGGCGACCGCTAGCTGCCCAGGCGTTAGTTGTACGTTTTATCCGTACTGCATGAGAGCCGGCTGTACGAGCATGTACAGTAGCTGCTACGATGGCTGCAATCATTTCAGCATCATCCATCATGGAGTTGATGCTGGCCGTAATGGCAGCAACAACTTTAGGATCGATTTCTCCGTCAACTGTGACACTTGACGGTTGTTCATCAGCGGCAGGAGCAACCTTCTCTTTTTTCTTTTTTACTGGTTGAGCCGGTTTTCCGCCACCGAACAATGAATCAAAAAAACCCATTATTCATTCCCCTTTCTTTTTGCGGGTTATAGCGGAATATTGCCGTGCTTCTTAGCAGGGCGTGCTTCACGCTTGCTAGCCAGCATATTCAATGCAGTGATAATGCGAGGTCTGGTTTCTTTTGGTTCGATAACAATATCAACAAATCCGCGCTCAGCTGCTTTGTAAGGAGTTGCAAACTCTTCAACATATTGAGCTGTTTTTTCAGCTGCATCAGCAGCACCGCGGAAAATGATATTAGCGGCACCAGCAGGTCCCATAACCGCAATTTCCGATGTAGGCCAAGCAAGTACCTGATCAGCACCTAAGTCTTGTGAGCACATTGCTAAGTAGGAACCGCCATAAGCTTTACGGGTGATAAGAGTAATTTTTGGTACAGTTGCTTCTGAATAAGCATACAGCATTTTTGCACCATGACGAATGATGCCGCCGTATTCTTGATCAGTACCAGGCAGGAAGCCAGGAACGTCAACTAAGTTAACCAACGGAATGTTGAAAGCATCGCAGCAGCGGATAAAACGTGCCGATTTATCGGAGGCGTTAATATCCAGGCAGCCAGCCATTACTTTCGGTTGGTTAGCAATAATACCAACTGTTTGTCCGTCGAAACGGGCGTAGCAGGTAATGATATTTTGCGCAAAGTGCGGCTGCACTTCATAGAATTCGCCGTTGTCAACGATTGCTTTAATAACATCTTTCATGTCATAAGGCATGTTGGAGTTATCAGGCAATAAGCTGTTGAGGCCTTCATCCATGCGGTTTGCATCATCACCGGTTTCATATACAGGAGCTTCTTCCAGGTTGTTGCTGGGCAGGAAGCTCAAGAGATAACGGATCTGCTGCAGGCAGTCGTCTTCGTTTTCTGTAGCAAAATGAGCCACACCGGATACGGAGTTATGTGTCATAGCACCGCCGAGAGCTTCAGACGTTACTTCTTCGGCAGTAACTGATTTAATAACCTGAGGACCGGTAATGAACATTTGGCTGGTGTTTTTAACCATGTAGATAAAGTCAGTCAATGCAGGGGAATACACTGCACCGCCTGCGCAAGGTCCCATGATTACGGAAATCTGGGGGATAACACCGGAAGCTAAAGTGTTGTTAAGGAAGATTTTGCCGTAGCCGGCCAAAGCATCAACCGCTTCTTGAATACGAGCGCCGCCGGAATCATTAATTCCAACGATAGGAGCACCCATTTTCAATGCAAGATTTTGCACTTTGACGATTTTAGCTGCGTGCATTTCACCAAGAGAACCGCCTTCAACGGTAAAGTCCTGTGCAAATGCATAAACTAAACGGCCGTCAATCGTACCGTAGCCAGTTACAACACCTTCACCTGGCAACTCTTTTTCACTCATGCCGAAATTGACACAACGATGGGTTACAAATTGGTCCAATTCAACAAAAGTACCTGCGTCGAACAGCTTTTCAATACGTTCGCGAGCAGTCATTTTACCGGAAGCATGCTGCTTCTCGATACGCTTTACGCCGCCGCCCAGCTTAACTTTTTCTTGCTTCTTTTTCAGAAGAGCAATTTTTTCTTGAACAGTAGCCATCTTACACCTCCATTAGAAATCCGGACACTAGTCCAAATCATACAGTATCATATTTTAGCGTATTTTGGTAGTTTTTGATACTAAAATTAATTATTTACGCTCGGATAATTCGAGCAGGATGCCGCCGGTAGCCTTCGGATGAACGAAAGCAATGCTGGCTCCGCCTGCACCATAGCGAGGTTTTTCATCAATGAGACGTACGCCTTTTTCTTTCAGGTCAGCAAGAGCAGCTTCGATGTTGTCAACGCGCAATGCTACGTGCTGGATTCCTTCGCCGTTTTTCTCAATGAATTTAGCGATAGGGCCGTCCGGAGAAGTAGATTCCAGCAATTCTAATTCGCTGTCACCGCAAGGGAAAAAGCTTACTTTTACCTTTTGTTGATCTACTACTTCATCTTCAGGAAGGTGAGTCAGTCCCAGCTGTTCTACATAGAACTTTTTAGCTTGAGCCAGATCCTTAACTGCAATACCAATGTGATCGACTTTTAAAACTTTAAATGACATGTAAATACCTCCTTAAAATAGCTTTATTTATCGTAAAACAGTAGCTAAAATACTGTTTACAACACTATAAGGGTCCTTATCGCGATTATGTACACTTTCCACAAGGCGGTCAAACTCACCAGTTGCCGTGACTTTCTTCATGACATAACGACCAATCTGTTCATCAACCATAGCAATAAGTTCATTTTTAGTACGTTGTGTACGACGGGTAGCGAGTTCTCCCGAATCCTTAAGGTACGCGATATGGTCTTCGATTGTCTGCGTCAATTCAGTAATGCCTTCATTCTGACTGGCAATTGTCCGTTTAATCGGCGGACGCCAGTCGACCTGTACAGGATTCAAATCCAGCATCATTGAAATTTCAATATTTAATTTGTCGGCACCGTCTCGATCGGCTTTATTAATCGCAAATACATCACCGATTTCCAGTATACCGGCTTTAATAGCCTGGATATCATCGCCTAAGCCAGGAACAAGCACTACAATGGTAGTATCTGCCGCTTTAATGATATCGACTTCCGACTGGCCTACACCAACAGTTTCAATAAAAATGATGTCCTTACCGGATGCATCTAATATTTTTACGGCTTCCGCGGTTTTACGCGACAAACCGCCTAAACTTCCCCGTGTTCCCATACTGCGAATGAAAACCCCTTCATCGAGGGTGAGATCATTCATCCGAATCCGGTCTCCCAGTATGGCACCACCCGAAAATGGGCTGGTAGGATCAACAGCAATAATACCGACAGTTTTACCCTGACGACGGTATTCCTTTGCCAGCTTATCAGTCAAGGTACTTTTTCCCGCTCCAGGCGGCCCGGTAATTCCAATTACATGAGCTCTACCGGTATGGGGGTATAGCTCTTGCATAATAGCAACAGCATTGTCATATTCATTTTCAACAGCCGTTATTGCCCTGGCTAAAGCCAGACGCGATCCGGCAAGTAATTCTTTTGCTATATCCATTAGGTTTTCACCACCTCATGGCTTTGCGCTGCTCCTTGCAATAAGGAGCAGCGCCATAGCCGAATTGGGATAGTATCCTATTTTACGTTAGCTTTGATGAATTCAATAATGTTGCTGGTAGGAGTGCCAGGGGTAAATACTTCGGAAACACCGCTTTCCTTCAGGAAAGGAATGTCAGCATCAGGAATAACTCCGCCGCCAACTACCAGTACATCGTTCATGCCTTTTTCGTTCAGCATAGTAACGATTTTCGGGAAAAGTGTGTTGTGTGCACCGGACAGAAGGCTCAGTGCCACTACATTAACGTCTTCCGAAAGGGCTGCTTCAATAATTTGTTCAGGAGTTTGACGAAGGCCGGTGTAAATTACTTCGAAGCCGGCATCACGAAGGGCACGGGCTACAACTTTAGCGCCGCGATCATGTCCGTCAAGACCTGGTTTTGCTACAAGTACTCTAATACGTTTTTCCATTGTTGTCCCTCCTTCTCTCGCTTACAGCGTTGCAGGCGCTTGGTATTCACCGAACACCTTACGCATTACGCCACAAATTTCACCAAGGGTTGCATAGGTTTTAACCGCATCAAGAATGAGCGGCATGAGGTTAGCATGCTCATCCTTGCAGGCAGCTTCCAGAGCAGCCAGGCTTTTTTCAACAGCGGCATTGTCGCGACGAGCGCGGAGGTCAACAAGCTTTTTCCGTTGGAACTCGCCAACAGAAGCGTCTACGCGGAGCAGACCTTCCACTGGTTTTTCCTGGATTTGGAACTGATTGACACCAACGATGATCCGTTGTTTGGTTTCAACATCCATCTGCCATTTGTAAGCACTTTCTTGGATTTCTTTTTGAATGTAGCCTTGTTCAATGGCCACAACAGCGCCGCCGATTTCATCAATTTTCTTGATGTATTCCCAGGCTTCTGCTTCAATTTGATCAGTAAGAGCTTCAATGTAATACGATCCGCCCAGTGGATCAACAACATCAGCTAAACCGCTTTCATAAGCAACAATTTGTTGTGTTCTGAGAGCAACGCGTACTGAGTCTTCAGTAGGCAGAGCCAATGCTTCGTCTTTCGAGTTAGTGTGCAGCGATTGAGTACCGCCAAGAACAGCTGCTGCTGTTTGCAAAGCAACACGAACAATGTTGTTTTCAGGTTGTTGAGCAGTTAACATGGAGCCAGCGGTTTGGGTATGTACGCGCAGCATCCAGGATTTTGGTTTTTGTGCTTTGAAACGCTCGCGCATAACTTTAGCCCATACGCGGCGGGAAGCACGGAATTTCGCAACTTCTTCCAGCACGTTGTTATGTGCATTCCAGAAGAAGGAAAGACGTCCGGCAAAATCATCAACGTCCATGCCGGCTTTGATGGCAGCTTCAACATAAGCAATACCGTCAGCAATCGTGAAAGCGATTTCCTGCGATGCAGTGGAACCAGCTTCACGAATGTGGTAACCGGAAATGGAGATTGTATTCCAGTTCGGAACATTTTTCGAGCAATATTCAAAAATGTTAGTGATAAGACGCATGGAAGGTTTCGGAGGGAAAATATAAGTGCCGCGGGCAGCATATTCCTTCAAAACGTCATTTTGAATAGTACCGTTTAATTTGTCAGGAGTTACACCTTGTTTTTCAGCAACTGCAATATACATTGCCAAAAGAACAGATGCAGGTGCATTGATTGTCATAGAAGTGGAAACTTTGCCAAGATCAATTTGATCAAAGAGAATTTCCATGTCAGCCAGCGAGTCGATGGCAACACCAACTTTACCAACTTCACCTTCAGACATTGCATGATCGGAGTCATAACCGATCTGGGTAGGAAGGTCAAACGCGCAAGACAAACCGGTAGCACCCGATTCAATCAGATAGCGATAGCGTTTGTTGGATTCCTCAGCAGTCGAGAAACCAGCATACATACGCATGGTCCAGAAACGGCCGCGATACATAGTAGGCTGTACACCGCGGGTGAATGGGAAATCACCAGGCATGCCCAGATCGCGCTCATAATCAAAACCCTCGATATCAAGCGGGGTATACAGTCTGTTGTGAGCGAGGTTTTTACGCTCAGGGTTTTTGGCAAGCGATTTTTCCACTTTTTCAGTGTAAGCTGCCACTTTAGCTTTTAGGGATTCGTTAGCCATGTTTGTAGTGTCCTCCTTTACGTTACTTTTTCATTGTTCCGGTTTGAACAAACCGGGTATGCCAAGAAAGGGCTTCTTCCAACAGATGCGGCGTATGCGCAAAGTTGGTAGCTTTTTCAGCTCTTTCTAGGTAATCAAGAAGCATAGGCTGGTAGTCCGGATGCGCACATTTGTTAATAATCACACGGGCGCGTTCTTTAGGACTCAGGCCGCGAACGTCAGCTAAGCCGCGTTCGGTAACAAAAATATGGGTGTCATGTTCTGTATGATCAAAGTGGGATACCATCGGTACAACAGAGGAGATTGCTCCACCTTTTGCTACCGAGTTAGTGCAGAAAACGGTCAGGTAAGCATTCCGGGCATAGTCGCCGGAGCCGCCGATACCGTTCATCATTTTGGTACCCATGATATGAGTGGAGTTAACATGTCCATAGATATCCAGTTCAATAGCCGTATTCATTGCAATAACACCTAAACGGCGGGCAATTTCCGGGCTATTGGAAATTTCCTGTGGACGAAGAATGATTTTTTTGCGGTATTCCGCTATATTGGCATAAAGCCGTTTTAAACCATCAGGAGAAGGAGTAATCGAAGTACCTGATGCAAAGGTCAGCTTGCCGGCATCAATCAGGTCAAACATACCATCCTGAATAACTTCGGTAAATACGCTGAGATTTTCAAAAGGCGAATCAACCAGACCGGAAACAACAGCATTTGCAACCGAACCTACACCGGATTGAAGCGGCAAGAGATTCTGAGGCAGACGGCCTTGTTTAATTTCATGCTGGAAGAATTCAATTAAGTGACCGCTCATCGCCTTGGCATCGTCATCGATAGCAGCCAGCGGGCGCACTGCGTCCGGCAGATCGCAAGGTACAATGTATGTAATCTTGTCGAAACCGCATGGAATATACGGTGTGCCGATACGATCATCAGATTTTACCAGCGGTATAGGCTGACGATGGGGTGGATCAAGCGGAATGTAAACATCATGCATGCCTTCTAATTCAAGCGGCTGGCTTGTGTTAACTTCAACGATAACAATATCAGCGCTTTGCACGAAGGAAGCAGAGTTGCCTAACGAAGTGGTCGGAACGATATGTCCCTCTTCAGTAATAGCGCAAGCTTCTACAATAGCAACGTCTACTTTGCCACCAAGAAATCCGTAACGGGATTGCTGGGCAACGTGGCTCAGATGCATATCAACATACTGAATTTTGCCGCTATTAATTTGTTTGCGAATTTCATCATTCGTCTGGTATGGGAGACGTTTTTCAATGCCATTAGCCTGAGCCAAGGCACCGTCCAGTTCTTTACCTACTGATGCGCCTGTCCATAAGTTAACTTTAAAGTTCTCTTTTTTAATACGTTCAGCTAAGGCAAGGGGAACTGCTTTTGGATAGCCTGCGGGAGTAAAGCCGCTGGTACCTATGTTCATGCCTGGCTTAATAATGGCCGCAGCTTCTTCTGCACTAACAATTTTTGCGTGCAGAGCTTTGTTGCGTACTCGATCGCGAATATCGATCATCGCACTCTCTCCTCCTGTAATTAAGAATTATATAATTCCATGCCACCAGAGCAAAGCTCTGTTGCAGCATTTCCAAAGAAAAGATTTGGACTGCCTCGTATATATTATCTTGCTCAAAGAGAATTTCATGCAATCCTTTAAAGAATTTGTAATTGCGAAAAACTTCCCGGCGAAATCAGACTTTTTAAGGAAAGAGTGCCAAGAAAATAAAAAACACCCAAAGTCAATTTGTGTATGTGAAAATATACACAAAGCAAACTTGGATGTGCCTACTTGTTACTCTGCACCGTTTGAGCGCCGAGCCATAAGCAATCGTGTTTGTGTAAGCACTTCCAATTTGGCAGCCATTGCCACAACCGTCCATGCAAGCAACTTTTCAAATAATTCATTGCTTTCCGAGATATCTATATTCTCTATGACTGTATATATTCCTTCTATATGTTGACAATTTCTTAAAAAATTTTCATATTTTTTATATTAATGGAATAAATTTAAAAACATACTTGTCGAACAAACCAAAAGCATCCAAGGCTCTGCTGTTTTTTGTCAACAGAATTGGATGCCTACCTTATTATCTACTTGTGCAAACAGTTACATAAGTCGACATAATGCGGAGCTTATTTTCTTTATATTTGTCATATTCTATATTATTTTAGTAATTCCTGCTTGTTTTTAATTTTTTTTAATCGCTTAACTGACGAGATAAAAAGTACGACAAACTGCTTAATCCTACCGATAAGTCCTCGCTAATAATCCGTACATGGCCAGGTACATTTATTCTAAGCGGCGCAAAATTCCAAATTCCTTTTACACCTGCTTCCACCAAGCGGTCAGCAACCTTTTGTGCCTGCTCAGCCGGAACGGTAATGACACCAATATGAATCTGACGCTGCTGCAGCACTTCTTCCAGCGAGTTCACATGCTGAACTTCTACGCCGTTAATCGTAAGTCCTACTTTACTAAGATCGACATCAAATATTGCCGCCAGGTTAAAGCCAAGGGACGAGAAATTTTTATAATTGGCTAACGCCCAGCCAAGATGTCCGATGCCTATAATCGCAATATTCCAGTTGCGGTGCAAACCAAGAATTTCTCCGATATTGCGAATTAATTCCCGAACAAAATAGCCTACACCTTTTTTGCCAAACTCGCCAAAAGAAGCCAGGTCTTTGCGGATTTGCTCAGGTGTAACGCCAATGCGGCGGCCTAATTCTTCCGAGGATATAATTTCAATACCTTCTTCTTGAATATGGCGCAGCGTGCGAAAGTATAACGGTAAGCGGTCAATAGTAGCTTTGGAAATAACAATGTGGCTTTTCAAAGCAGTACACTCCTTTATTTAGTGGCACGTTCTACACGCCAATATGATCTTTTATTTAACTATGTATCTATTCTCACGTCACAGAAAAAATCCTGCCGCTAAAATGGCGGCAGGCTAGAATTCCTATTAATTTTTATACTTTTCCGACAACGCTTATATTCTTATTGTCTTTTTTGCGGTTGATAATGCGTATGAAGGATATGATGCGCCTTTTCACCATTAGGTTTGCCCAACCACGTATCATACAGTTCTTTAATCGCCGGATTATCATGCGATTTGCGGAACTCATGACTCTGGTCGCATTCATAAATCAAATCAATGCGCTTTTGCCGTATATCGGCCGAAATAGGTACCGGCTGACCACCGCCGCCAATGCATCCTCCGGGACAAGCCATAATTTCAATAAAGTGATAATCAGCTTCCCCGCGACGGATTTTATCCAGGACAATCCGTGCATTCGCCAGTGTATGCGCAACCGCTACTTTAACGACCGTACCATCAAGCGCAACTTCGGCCTCTTTCATCCCGTTCAGGCCGCGCACACCATGAAACTCAATGCACTCCAGCGGTTTTCCGGTTACAACCTCTGCTACCGTTCGAAGCGCAGCCTCCATCACCCCGCCGGTTGCACCAAATATGACGCCTGCCCCTGTCGCAATTCCCATTGGGGCATCAAACTCTTCGCTAGGCAAATTAGCAAAATCCATTCCTGTTTCCCGAATCATTCGGCCAAGCTCGCGGGTTGTTAATACATAATCCACATCCTGACCGCCCTCGGTAGCCAGTTCTTCCCTGGCAGCTTCCGCCTTTTTAGCCGTACAAGGCATGATGGAAACCGAAACAATATCCTTAGGATCAATGCCTGCCGTTTCGGCATAATATGTTTTTACCAGTGCACCAAACATCTGCTGAGGCGACTTAGCTGTTGATAAATGGTCAAGCAGATCAGGATAAAACAATTCAATGAAGTTAACCCAGCCGGGGCTGCAGGATGTGATCATCGGCAGCTTGCCACCATGATTCAGGCGATGAATGAATTCGTGCCCTTCTTCCAGTATGGTAAGATCTGCAGAAAAATCGGTATCAAAGACACGATCAAAGCCAAGACGCCGTAAAGCTGCTACCATTTGACCCGTAACAATCCGGCCGTGCCCCATATCAAGCGCTTCTCCCAACGCTACCCGTACGGAAGGGGCAGTTTGCACAATAACATGCTTGGAAGGATCACTAAGTGCCTGCCATACAGCAGCCGTATCATCTTTTTCCACAATCGCGCCGGTCGGGCAGACAGCAGCACATTGACCACAGTAGGTGCAGGCCGCTTCATCGAGCCCCTGATTGAATGCCGGAGCCACAGTAGTTGTAAAGCCACGATTGACAAAACTGTAAACATGTACACCTTGCCGCTCGCTGCAAGCCCGGATACATCGGCCGCATAAAATGCATTTTTCCTGATCCCGCACCAAGGAAGGATTGGAATCATCCAGCGGATATTTTTTTCTTTCGCCGTCAAAGCGCACCTTGCGGATGCCTAGATCGCCAGCTATGGACTGCAGTTCACAGTTTAAATTGCGCTGGCATGATAAGCAATCCGGCGGATGATTAGCCAATAGCAGCTCAACCACCATTTTCCGGGCTTCCCGTATAGCCGCCGAATTAGTCCGGACAACCATGCCTTCGTTAACCGGGTATACACAAGAGGCAACCAGTGTTCGCGCACCTTCCACCTCGACCATACAAACCCGGCAGGCTCCTTCGGGCCGCAGTTCAGGATGATAGCAAAGGGTTGGAATCTTTACGCCGATTTGGCTTGCTGCTTCCAAAATAGTAGCGGTTTTGGCAACTTGCACTTTTTGTCCGTCTATTGTTATATTCACCTTTTCCATGATATCACTCTCCTTCTGGCCGGCCTCAGCCTTTAATTATTGCTTTAAAGGGACACTTCGTAACACAGGCACCGCATTTAATGCATTTTTCCGGATCAATCACATGGCGGCCTTTAATTTCTCCCGATATCGCCTGAACAGGGCAGGCCTTTTTGCACAGACTGCAGCCTTTGCACAGCTCAGTTACGCTGAAGCCGGAAAGCTTGGTGCAGGCGCCTGCCGGACAGCGCTTATCATGAATGTGAGCCTCATATTCATGACGGAAGTAGCGCAGTGTGCTGAGTACAGGATTCGGTGCCGTCTGCCCTAGGCCGCAAAGTGCCGTCGTCTTAATATTTTTCGCCATTGCTTCAAGCAGTTCAATATCATCCGGCCGTCCCTCCCCGTCCGTAATGCGGGTAAGGACTTCCAGCATCCGTTTTGTCCCTTCCCGGCAGGGAGTACACTTACCGCAAGACTCGGACTGGGTAAAGTTCAAGAAAAACTTAGCCACATCAACCATACAGGTTGTTTCATCCATAACAACCAGGCCGCCTGATCCCATCATGGCACCTGCTTGAATAAGCGAGTCATAATCAACAGGCAGATCCAGCAGGTCTTCCGGCAGACATCCGCCTGAAGGGCCGCCAATTTGCACAGCTTTAAATTTTTTGCCTTCGGGAATACCGCCGCCTATATCAAAAATGATTTCCCGCATGCTGATCCCCATTGGCACTTCTGCCAGACCTGTATTATTAATGCGTCCGGTAAGCGCAAAGACCTTCGTTCCTTTGCTGCGCTCCGTACCGATAGACGCATACCATTCTGCTCCCTCAGTAATAATCTGCGGAACATTACCAAAAGTCTCCACATTATTAATGTTAGTCGGTTTTCCCCATAGGCCCGACACAGCCGGGAATGGCGGACGGGGACGCGGCATCCCGCGTTTTCCTTCAATAGATGCCAGCAAGGCAGTTTCCTCGCCGCAGACAAAAGCGCCTGCCCCTTCCTTGATCTTTAGGCGGAAGCTAAACCCGGAGCCAAAGATATCATCACCTAATAAGCCCATTTGTTCTGCCTGCTTAATAGCAATTCTTAACCGTTTAATCGCCAGCGGATACTCTGCCCGCACATATACATAGCCTTCATCTGCCCCGATTGCATATCCGCAGATCGCCATACCTTCAATGATCCGGTGGGGATCGCCTTCTAATACGCTGCGGTCCATAAAGGCGCCGGGGTCTCCTTCATCAGCGTTACAGACCACATATTTTTTCTCTCCCGGAGCGTTGCGGGTAAATTCCCATTTGGAGCCGGTAGGAAAGCCGCCGCCTCCCCGGCCGCGCAAACCGGATTTTTTCAGCTCACTGATTACCTGTTCGGATGTCATTTCACTTAATGCTTTACCTAACGCTTCATAACCACCAACGGCAATATAGTCTTCAATGGATTCAGGGTTGATATGCCCGCAGTTAGCAAGCACTTTGCGCATTTGCTTTTTATAGAACGTAATATCATTATAATTAGGGATTTTTTCATGAGAAACTGGTTCCTTATAAAGCAGGCGGTCTACGATACGGCCTTTATAAAGATGACTTTCCACCAGTTCGGGCACATCTGTATCCTGCACACGGCAGTAAAAAACACCTTCAGGATACACAATTACAACAGGCCCCATTTCACAAAAGCCATGACAGCCCGTTTCAATAACCTTTATTTCCTTTTCCAATCCTCGTTTGGCCAGTTCAGCACTCAGCGCCGCTTCCACTTTTTTCGAGCCAGAAGAAACACAGCCGGTACCGGCACAAATGAGCACATGCGCTCTACTGTGATCCATTTTTCCCCCTCCAATTGTAAACATAAGCTAGGGCATTATTTTGCCGACAACGTATTCTTCTACAATTCTTCCATTTACCACATGCTCCGATATAATTCTTGCCACAGCATTAGGCGTTACCTTACCGTAAGTAATACGCGGTTCTCCGGGACGAACAACATCAACCAGAACTTCTTTTTCACACATCCCTATACAGCCGGTCTGTTGAATAGTTACATTCTCCAGCTTTCGTCTGGAAATCTCCTCCATTACAGCAGTTACGATTTCCCGCGCTCCTGCCGCAATGCCGCATGTTCCCATGCCAACAATAATCCGAATACCATCATTATGTCGAATGCGGTTTTGTGATTGGAGCTGCTCACGAAGTTTCTTCAATTCTTCAACCGTTTTCATATTCTTCACCTCCATATAAATTAGCAATCCCGGCTGTCAAATAATTGTCCAGCCATTCAATTACTGCGGGCTGAGTGAACGGAACATCGCCCAATGCTTCAGCCAGCTCACGGGTCTTAACAGTAAATACCCGATTCATCACAGTATGATGATAGGTAAAATCCAAATGAGGATTCAGAGCAATTAACGTTCGCACTGTAGCTGCAATATGGCCCAGCGGCGGTCTGTCAACATGACTGTATTGGTAAACCGCTGTAATTTTCGTTCCTTGGCCGGGCTCTGACTGAATATCCACGTATCCGCCGGACTGGCCTGCAGTCATCGCCAGTAAAGACAAGCCCAATCCGATTCGTCTGGTATTCCTGGTGGTCACAAAAGGATCAAAGGCGGCTTTGACCATATCCGCGCTCATCCCCCGCCCATCATCAATCACCACAATCGTCAACCGGTCAGCAGTACAATCCTCTTCGATAGATAAGTCTACCCGGCCGGCCTGTGCTTCTATCGAGTTTTGAACCAGATCCAGTATATGAAGCGCCAGCTCTCTCATCGTTAGGCATATTTGGCCAGAATTTGCGTTACTGCTTCCGGTGTCAGTCTGCCGTGTGTATCATCATTAATCATCATGACCGGCGCCAAGCCGCAGGCACCGATACAGGCCACCGTCTCCAGCGTATATTTTAGATCAGTGGTTGTACCGCCGGGTGCAACCTTCAAGATGTCTTCCAGAGCTGTCAAAATCGCTTTTGCTCCCCGTACGTGACAGGCTGTGCCCTGACAGACGCGGATAATATTTTTACCACGGGGATTTAAATGAAACTGAGAATAGAAGGTAACAACACCGTAAATTTGACTTGCCGGAATATCCATTTTCTCACTGATGTAGCGGATAGCATCCCGCGATAAATAGCCGTAAGCATGCTGCGTTTCCTGCAATACCGGAATAAGCGCTCCTTTAATACTCTCATATTTACGTAAAATTTCGTCCAGCTCAACAAATTGATTTACTTCGTTGCCTGAACAGCAACAGGTTTTGCCAACTGCACTAGTCATAAACTTCCCCCTCTTTGTCATTTATCTCGAAACAGTCTGTAACCCTTACCTAAAGATTGTCGTTACAGCTGACGATTACTGCATCCTTCTTGCATTTTGCCCAAGCAGCGCCTGACGAATTTCAGCTACCGTCGGCTCTTCCAGATAGAATTTCATTGCAGGCCCGCTCACCAAATCCTCAATAGTATGTGCGTCCGAAGCTGTTACCACCGGATATTGACCAATAACGGATAAGCGGCGGACAGCCTCGCTTTTTTCAAGCCGTCGTGAAACCTCCACTGCATCCAGTGCCAAATCTGGCGGAATGAATCCCAGCTGAGAAACTATGCTGTAAGCTGGCCGGTCTATATGGCTTGCGATGACTAAGCCGTCCAGTTCCTTTACCTTTGCCGACAATTGAGCGGCACTGATAGTCAGTGAACACAACAATAACTCTTCTTTTATCCCGACAAAATTATCTTCTGCATCTACAATAAACTGGGCGCCAAACTTTTCTTCATTATTCTTAAGCGGTGGACGATGTTCGGCGACGTATCGCTCCCATTCCTTCAGTTGCCGCATCTTATCAAACAAAACGATGAAATGCGCTTCTTCCCGGGTTTCCACTTCCATACCCGGTAAAACCGTAATGCCGGCATGCTGCGCCGCAATAAGGGCAGCTGCTACATTGTCGCAGGCATTATGATCGGTAATTGCAATAATATCCAATTGTTTTGCCGCCGCATGCCATACAATATTGCGCGGTGTCATTTCTACCGCCGCACATGGCGACAGCAGGGAGTGGATGTGGAGGTCGGCAGCAAATTGACGCATCAGTTCCCCCGGATACCAAGCGCATAGAGTCGGCCGGCAACTTCAAAGGAGGATAAGTGTGTTGTCAGTACAATCAGCCCTTCCGCTTTGGCTTTATTTACTGCCGCTTCATCAGGCTTGACGCCACCGGCAATAATAACTGCCGCCAGCCCGGCCAGCAAGGATACCGCCACCACATTTTGATGACCCTGCATTGTAATCCAGATGTTGCCTGATCCAGCCTGCCCCATTACATTACTCAGCAAATCGGATACGTAGCCGCCGCTGACCGGCTGTTCAAAGTTTTCTCCCGTTATAACAGTAAGTGCTAAATTCGAAATAATTTCCTGAACAGTCATCGTACTCCACCTTCTTTATTCTTTCGCTTCCTTATCCAGAGGCGGCGGCAGTTTTTCTGCCAGATCGACCATTTCTCTCGCTAAATCGCGCACACGTTCTCTGAGTTTAAATACGCAATCCGCTTCTGTCGCATTCCCTTGGGCAATGTCTTCCGCCAGGGCCTTACAGCTGGGAGAACCACAGGAACCGCAATCCAGACCTGGTAATGTTTCCAACGTTTTCTCCAGCTGTTCCACTTTATACATTGCCTTAAAGATATCCTCATCCAGGCGCAGAATGGGCCGGGGTTCAATAGCTCTGCGTTCATCGGCGCCAAGCTGTGATGCGATATAGGCTTCCTGCGGCAGGCGGGCATTCATCTTGTCTTCCGTTTCCATAAGCCTTGCCCGCTTCTGCATACAGTATTCAGCAACAAACCGATTCTCCACCGTCAAAGGACCGCCTATGCAGCCTCCTGAGCAGGCTAACCCTTCGATAAATTGAATGCCGGACATTTTTCCCATGACAATTTGTTCCAGCATTTCATTGACATTATGAATTTCATGGACAACCAGCGCATTGGAAGCTCCTACTGCTGAGGTTTCACCACCAGCCATAGCCCAGCCGACTCCCAGCCACGATGCCTGATAATCACAAGAGTCATTACTGTCCTTAGGCAGCGCCTTAAGCAATGCGCTATACAGCTTGGAAATTCCGATTACTCCGGTAATATTGGATTTTTCCGAGCCCAAAGGTTGTTGTACTGCTGTCATTTTTGCCGCACAAGGTGAAAGAAACCATATCCCGATTTCCTCCGGATCAAGCTGCAGTTTTTGTGCTGCTTCTGCCCGTGCAATGCGGGCAGCAACCTCAACTGGAGCATCGATTGGCACCAAATGAGCAATTAATTCCGGATATTTTACCTGAATCAGGCGTACCACCGCCGGACAAGCAGAGGAAATTGCCGGCCGGGGGATGTCATGGCGCTGCAAATAATCGCGTATTGCCAGCGATACAATTTCAGCTCCATGAGCGACCTCAAAAACCTCGTCAAAGCCAATCGTTAACAAACCGCTTAAAATGCACTGTATCGAATACTCTACCGGAAACTGCGCATATAAAGATGGCGCCGGCAATGCAATGTTATAGCGAAAATGTTCTAAGTCTGCCAGCGAATCGGTCACTGCGGTTTTTGCATGCCTGGGACAACAGCGAATACATTCGCCGCAATCAATACAGCGCGCCTCAATAATACGTGCTTTGCCGCCGCGAATCCGAATCGCTTCCGTAGGGCACCTCTTTATACAATTAACACATCCTTGACAGCGGTTCGCAATTAAACGAACCGAGTGAAAGCATTCAGACACGCTAAACACCACACATTCTAATGGCGAATCACCATAGTAATTTTCGTTCCTGATCCAACCTCCGACTGAATTGCAAATTCATCGGCACACTTAGCCATATTAGGCAAGCCCATTCCAGCACCAAACCCCAGTTCACGAATATGGTCAGGCGCCGTCGAAAATCCTTCTACCATCGCTTGTTTTATATCAGCAATCCCTGGCCCCTCATCTTCGACAACCACTTCTGTACGGTCGGAATAAATCCATACGCGTATCGACCCTTGTCTGGCATGGATAATTACATTCATTTCCGCTTCATAGGAACTGATTGCAATGCGGCGGATTACATCTGCCGGGATTCCAATCTGCTGTAAGACCCGTTTAATTTTGCTGGAGGCTTCACCAGCAATATCAAAATTTGATCCCTCTAGGGGAAACGCCAGTGCAATTGCCTGTTCATTACTCACAGCGGGCCACCTGGCGCGAACATCCGGGCAAGCCTTGCTGATACAACAATCCGCAGGCCTCATACAACGCGTATTCCGATACCATTAACGGTATTTCTTTCTCTGCGGCCATTTGGATCACGTCTTTGCCAGGGCGTTTGCCTCTGACAAAAATAATGGCAACCAAATCACTGATTTCAGCAGTTCGAATGACCTGTACATTGGTCAGCCCCGTCAACAATACTGCCCGTTCTTTTGTAAAAGCCAGTACATCGCTCATTAAATCAGCACCACAGGCACCGTTTGCATCCCTGTGCAACCAATCTGCGCCTATGATGACTTCCGCCTCAAGCGCCGCCTGTATGTCAATTAATTTCACCGGCGTACCATCCCCCTTAATGAAGAATATTCACTTTGTACGAAATTTCACAATATTTTGAGCAAAAAATTAGCGGGGCTAAAGGCCCCACAAACTTTTGTTCATATATTTACTGCATATAATTCGAAAGAACTCAGAAAATCCCTGCTAGCAAATGCCTTTCCGGCAAGAATATTTTTAATTTTGCATAAGGCAGACGTCAATAACGGTATTTGGCCTGCCACACAGTTACTACTAAAGCACAAAGCAGCCAGTACAGCATCGACATTTGAATATTGTACATAACATAATCGGTAAAGCCGCTTACCGCCAGGCCCAGCAAGGCAGATACCGCCCCGAGCATTAGACCGTTAATCCAGCGGTTGGCAGTCTCAGTCACTACTGATAAGGCTAAACGGGCATGTCCATACATAATGATTAAAAAAGCGGCTAAGCCGGGCAAGCCAATTTCGGCTGCAATATGTAAATACATATTATGAGCATGAAAAATCGTGGTGGCCGTATTTTGCACAAAAAAATCATATTCAGGGTATACCAGCCAATACGCTCCCCAGCCAATCCCCAGAATTGGCTTATCCATAATCATCGCCAGCGTACTTTCCCATAAAGCCAGCCGTAATGTTGAAGATGTATCGGTTGGATTCAAAATGGAGACCAGTCGCTCCATTACACCATCATAGCCATAAATAATCACTAAAGGAACCGCCAGTAAAACCCAAAAGATTTTCCGGTTATAGAGTACGCCGTACGCTGCACAAACAGCCAGAACACTCAGCCAGGCGCCGCGCGAATAAGTCAGAACCAGACAGCAGCCTAATATAAGCACAAACCCCAGCATGCCGCACTTATACAGCAGCTTTTCACTGCATAATCCGAGGCCGGCTGCCAATGCCATGATGACAACCAAGAAACCAGCCAATAAGTTGGGATTCTTCAGTGTGGAAAAAATCCTTACCTTTAAATCCGGGAACTGTTCACCATCTACCCATTCAAAAGCCGAGATATCCATCCCATGTATGTATTGATAAAAACCATAAGCGGCGACCAGCAGCGCTGATGCCAGCAGGGAGTATACCAGGCGCTTTACCTGCTCCAGGGAGTGAACGTTATTAATAACCAGGTAATACACGATAATATACCGTCCCATTAGATGATAGTAGTTATAAAAGCTAAAGCCGCGATCCGGCGAACCTAAAACCGATGCAGCCGATAAAACTACCAGCGCTAGGACGGCCCCGTCAAAAGGAGTACGCTTGAAATCCATTCTGCGTGTCACTGCCATCTTGCCGAACCACAACAGACAGCCTGCAGACAAAAAAACACTGGTAACATCTAATGACAACGGCAAAAAAAAGGCAACCGCAAAAATGCAGTGCTCGATCAGGTAGTTTACGTGATATTGTGTTGAAGTCGGTTGATGTAATGTGCGCACAAGTTCACCTTGTTCATTCTTGTAACGTGCCTGTTTAACAGACCATTTTTATTATACCCAAGGGACGGTAGTTTGTCTACTGAGGATAATGTTCCTGGCTGTACCAACTAAATACAACGAACCACAAACACAAACTATCCCATCCTGCCCTGCCCATTCAACAGCCAAGCCAATCGCAGCCTCAACGGTTGACGCGCTCTGGACCCGGCTGGCGGTGATTAAGGCTGCAAGCTCGCCGGGATCTTCTGCTCTTTCGGAAAGCGGTGCAACTGTTATCGCTTCATCCTCCGTCCGAATCAGGGTGCCGGTAATCGCACGAACATCTTTATCCCGCAGAATGCCGAGCACAAAGGTAATCCGTCGCCCGCCATATACATCGTCAAGCGTCTGACGCAAAGCCTGCGCACCGGCAGCATTATGCGCTCCATCAATAAGGATAGCCGGGCGGCCTGCAAATAATTCAAACCGGCCGGGCCAGACAGCTGCCGCCACACCGGCGGCAATAGTCGCTTCCGTTATCCGGCTGTCCTTGCGAGCCAGAAGTTTGAGGGTCATGACAGCAACTGCACAATTAGCAGCCTGATGGCGTCCAAGCAGCCTTAATTGTAAGTTTTCACTGCTGCCATATGCCTTAGTCTGCACGGTTACTTGCTGCCGGCCATCGCTGCCAGCCTTCCAGTCGCTGGTAAAATCTTCCCCCAGTATAAACAAGGGCGCCTCCATAAGAGCGGCCTGTTTGCGGATAACCGCCAATGCCTCTTTGCTTGCAGCGGTAACAACAGGGCTATTCTTTTTGATAATCCCCGCCTTATGCCCGGCAATTTCGGCTACGGTAGTGCCACAGCGGTCGGTATGCTCAAGGGTAACATTGGTGATTACCGCTGCTTCCGGCCGGATAACATTGGTTGAATCCAACAGCCCCCCTAAACCGACTTCGATTACGGCGTATTCCACTCCGGCGGCGGCAAAGCAATGAAATGCCGCCGCCGTCAGGATTTCAAATTCGGTAGGATGTTCCCAGCCCTCAGTCAGCATGGTTTCGATAAACGGTCTGGTATAGTCGATGATTTCGCCGAAGGCTTGCTGGGTAATGGGGTGGCCATCAATAACAATGCGCTCCGTATACTCCAGGAGATGAGGGGAAGTATACATCCCGGTCCGTATACCACTGGCCTGTAAGACAGCCGCCGTAATTGCAGTTGTCGATCCCTTCCCGTTCGTACCGGTAATATGAACCGTTTTATAGCGCCGCTCAGGATTGCCCATCAGCTCCAGCAGTTTCTCAATGCGCTTTAAGCCCAGATTGATGCCGAATTTGCCTGTAGAATGCAAATACTGTAGGGCTTCCTCATATGACATTGTCATTATGCTAATCCAGCCAAGTAAACTAAGCGTTCCTTAATGGCATTCTGTTTTTCCCGGTATTCCGCTTCTTTCGCCCGTTCTTTGTCGATAACATCCGCCGGCGCCTTGGCAATAAAACCTTCATTGGACAATTTGGATACAATACGGGCAATTTCTTTGTCTAACACCGCTAGCTCTTTATTCAGCCGTCCCGTTTCTTTCTCTATGTCGATAAGGCCTTTCAGCGGTAAATAGATTTCCATCCCGCTGACAACAGCGGTCATTGCATTTTGCGGTTTATCGGCACCGCGGCTAAGCAGCAAAACACTTTCTGCTGCGGCAAGGGATTTAAAATATTGTTCATACTGCCCCACTACTGCCGCTAACTCGGGAGTTGCGGCCTGCAGAATAACTTCGCTCTTCTTACCTGGTGGTACATTTACTTCTGCCCGCATATTCCGGATAGCCTTAATGGCTTCCATGATGGTTGTCATTTGCTGCTCGGCAGCTTCATCAAGCAGTTCCGGTTTCACCTTCGGCCACTCGGCAGTCATAATGCTTTTTCCTTCATGCGGCAAAGCCTGCCAAATCGCTTCGGTTATAAAAGGCATAAACGGATGCAGGAGCTTTAAGGTGTTCGATAACACATACCATAAAATATATTGAGCAGTTGTACGGCTTTTCGCATCCTCTTTGTTATACAAACGGTTTTTGGCTAATTCGATGTACCAGTCACAGTATTCGTTCCAGATGAATTCATAAACCAGCCGCGCTGCCTCTCCCAATTCAAACTTGTCAATATTACGCGTCACTTCGCTGACGGTTACACTATAGCGATGCAAAATCCATTTGTCAGCCAAGCTCAGTTCAGTCGGAAATGACTGCTGCCGGGGATCAAAGTCTTCCAGGTTCATTAAGACAAACCGGGATGCATTCCATATTTTATTAGCAAAATTGCGGCTTGATTCAACCCGTTCCCAGTAAAACCGCATATCATTGCCGGGAGTATTGCCGGTCACCAGCGTGAAGCGCAGCGTATCGGCACCATATTTTTCGATAACCTCCAAGGGATCAATGCCGTTTCCTAAAGACTTGCTCATCTTTCGTCCCTGCGAATCACGCACTAAGCCATGGATAAAGACATGATGAAATGGAATCTCGCCTTGAAATTCCAGGCCCATGGTAATCATACGGGCAACCCAGAAAAAGATAATATCATAGCCAGTCACCAGCACGCTGGTAGGATAAAACTGCCCAAGCTCAGGCGTCTTCTCCGGCCACCCCATGGTGGAAAATGGCCATAAAGCCGAACTGAACCAGGTATCAAGAACGTCTGGATCCTGTTCTACCTTGCCACCGCATTTCGGGCAGGCAGACACAACATCGCGGGAAACAATGGTTTCCCCACATTCACAATACCAGGCCGGAATGCGATGCCCCCACCAAATTTGCCGGGAAATGCACCAGTCGCGGATATTCTCCAGCCAATTAATATAAATCTTCGTAAAGCGCTCCGGCACAAATTTAATTCTGCCCGAAGTTACCGCTTCAATAGAAGGCTTAACCAGGGGTTCCATTGTAACAAACCACTGTTTGGATACTAATGGCTCAATTACAGTAGTGCAGCGCTGACAGTGTCCGACTGAGTGCGTATGCTCTGCTACGGCAACCAAAAAGCCTGCTTCTTTTAAGTCATTTACCAGTTGTTTGCGGCACTCATAACGATCCAGTCCTGCATATACCCCGGTATCAGCTGCCATCGTTCCGTCTGAGTTGATTACGACAATTTGCTCGAGCTTATGGCGAAGTCCCATATCAAAATCATTCGGATCATGTGACGGAGTCACTTTTACCGCACCTGTCCCGAAGGAGGGATCTACATAATCATCAGCTACCACCGGAATACGCCGTCCCACCAGGGGTAAAATCAGGTACTGACCAACATAGCGGGCATACCGTTCATCTTCCGGATGGACAGCCACGCCGGAATCGCCCAGTATTGTTTCCGGCCTTGTAGTTGCAACAGTCACATATTCGCCGTCTTTGCCCTCTACCGGATAACGGACGTGATATAAATTGCCCGGTTTTTCCTCATGCTCAACTTCAATATCACTAAGAGCGGTATTGCAGCGGGGGCACCAGTTCGTAATGCGGCTTCCCTGATAAATCAGTCCTTTTTCATATAAACTGACAAATACTTCCTTAACGGCCTTGGAGCAGCCTTCATCCATCGTAAAACGCTCCCGGCTCCAGTCGCATGAGGCCCCCAGACTTTTCAGCTGATTGCTGATACGGGCACCGTATTGATGTTTCCATTCCCAGACCCGTTCAATAAATTTTTCCCGGCCAATGTCGTACCGGCTCAAGCCTTCGTTTTTTTGCAGCATTTCTTCTACTTTTATTTGCGTCGCAATACCGGCATGATCGGTTCCCGGCATCCACAGCGTATTGTAACCCTGCATACGCTTTAAGCGGATTAGAATATCCTGCAGTGTATTGTCAAGGGCATGTCCCATATGCAACTGACCGGTAACATTCGGCGGTGGAATAACGATGCTAAAAGGCTCCTTGTCAGTGTCCACTTCTTCATGAAATAAGTTTTCCTCTTCCCAATACCGATACCATTTTGCTTCAACAGCCTGGGGATCGTAAACAGTTGGGATCGTATTATCAGCCATCATTTAATTCCTCCTAAAATAAAAAACCCTTCATCCTGTTAGGACGAAAGGGTCTGCTTCCGTGGTACCACCTATATTCCTGCCTAAGCAGGCTCTATACGGCGTAACGTGCCGGGGACGGGCAAGCCTATACTTACTTTCAGCCTGCCGGCTCAAGGACGACTTCACGGCACCTTATTTCCCAAGCACCCTTTCAGCCGGGAGGCGCTCTCTCTGAGGGAGTATACCACTACTATTTCCTGTCATTGCCGTTTTTTATGATATTGGCAATATCATACCAATTCAATTCTCTTATGTCAAGAATTCCAAACCTGGTTACTTGCCTAGTATATATTTTACCAGCAAAATACTGACTTCATACAATACAAGCATCGGAATAGCAATCATCGTCTGTGAAAAAACATCCGGTGTCGGCGAAATGACAGCTCCGATTACAAAAGACATAACCAGCATAATTTTTCGCTTATTGATGAGGTAAGCAGAGGTTATGACCCCCATCTTTGCCAGAACAACGAGAAACAGCGGCAATTCAAAAACAGCTCCAAATGGCAGCAGGAAGGATACGACAAAAGAAAAATACTGCCCAATTGAAAACAGCGGCTGCAACTCGGCAGTTGTAAATCCGACGAAAAACTTAATCCCGGCAGGCAATACAAAAAAATAGGAAAAGGCCAAGCCTACAAAAAACAAAATAACCGATGCCGGCACCAGAATAAAGGATACCTTGCGTTCTTGCCTGGTAAGAGCAGGTAAAACAAATGCCCACAGCTGATATAAAACAACAGGCAGTGCCAGGAGCAGCCCGGCAAAAAATGAGGCTTTCAAATAAGTAAAAAATGCTTCAGCAGGACTCATATAGTACAATTTCCCAGCCGGAGCGGTAATAAAATGAATTAATTCCTCCGAATAAAAATAAGTAACACCGCTGCATACAACAACAGCTGCAATCGAAATAATTAAGCGTTTCCTCAGTTCCTCCAGATGATCAATTATGGACATTTCTGCTTCATCAAGCTCTGTTGTCTGCTCACCGGAGACTACAGCAAGTTGACCAGAGGGTTCATCAGAGGCGGCTGGCGGTATTATTTCCGGCATTTATGGTACCTCGCTTTTCATCATCTGCGCTGGACTTTCTATGCTCTATTATACCTGCCATAGATATAAAAAACAATTATTAAACCGCCTTCGGTCAACGGCGGTAAAAAAAAGGCAGCCTGCAGTTAAATAACTACAGGCTGCCTGATCTTTAATCGTTACGGCAGCATCCAGTGCAAGGCGTAAGCCTGCAGCAAGGTAAGTACCGACATGAATAACAGCATCGCCAAACTATGCAGGACTGTAAACCTAAAGATCGTTCCTTCTTCCCCAACCAGGCCAGTCGCAGCAGTTGCTACCGAAATGCTTTGCGGAGAAATCATTTTACCGGTCACTCCGCCTGATGAGTTAGCGGCAACAGTAAGATGTGGATCTACGCCAATCTGTTCGGCTGCAGTCTTCTGCATCGATCCAAACAGCGCATTGGCGGAGGTATCCGAGCCGGTAAGGAATACCCCCAGCCAGCCAAGGATAGGAGCAAAGAAAGGAAAAACAGCACCAGTGGCGGTAAAAGCCAAACCGAGTGTAGAACTCATTCCGGAATAGTTCATGATATAAGCCAAACCTAAAATCATGGCAATAGTACCGATCGGGAACCTGAGCTGAACAATGGTACGGCCCAGACAGCTAAAGGCCCTGCCAAAACTGTAATTAGGGATAATCAATACCGAAAGCAGACCGGAAATGAAGATTGCGCTGCCGGCAGCGGATAACAGATTAACCATATATTTTGCCGGATATGCGCTAGCTTTAGCCACCACAGGAGGTGCTTTTTGAATAAGGCCATCCAAACCTGGCCATGAAATTAAGAATAAGGGATTGAGCTGATCGATTTTTAACAAAGTAAGCTTAAACTTTAAGAAGCGATCGTCTGCCCACAGGAAAACCAATAAGGCTAATATTAAATACGGTCCCCAGGCTCTCAGCACTTCACCTGTCGAGTATTTCAACTGCACTTTTCCACCTGCAGCCGGCTTTTCATCCGGGAAGTGCCATACTTTTACCGGTTTCCAGAATTTCAAGAAGATCAATAGACCAACGATTGTAACAATTGCCGACGTAATATCAGGCAAATACGCATTAACGTAATTGGAGGTGAGAAATTGAGTGCCCGCAAAACAGATGCCCGCTACAAGCACCGCAGGCAGAACCTCCATCGCCCGTTTCCAGCCGCACATCGTCACAACAAGCCATAATGGTACAAGCAGCGAAAGAAACGGCAGCTGCCGTCCAACAACCTGGCTAATTTTCATAATATCCAGTGAAGATACTTGTGCTGCAACCACAATGGGAATACCAATAGCACCGAAAGCAACCGGTGCAGTATTGGCAATCAGGCATATGCCCGCGGCGTATATAGGGTTGAAACCCAAGCCAACCAGCATCGCGGCCGTAATTGCCACTGGTGTACCAAAGCCGGCAGTTCCTTCAATGAACGAACCGAATGCAAAGGCGATAAACAAAGCCTGCAGACGCCGGTCATCTGTAATGGATGCCAGGGAGTTCTTAATGATTTCAAACTCGCCTGATTCCACGGACATATTATAGACCCAAATAGCCGTAACAACAATCCAGACAATAGGGAAAATCCCGTAAAGAGCTCCATTAAGCGTTGCACTTACGGCTAGGCTTACCGGCATTTTCCAGACGATTATCGCAACCAGTACAGCTGAAGTCACACCAACTGCAGCCGCAATATGACCTTTAACCCGCTTGACCCCCAGCATATATAATAATAAGAATAGCGGAATAGCGGCAACCAAAGCAGAAAGACCAATATTCCCAAGCGGATTATACTCCTGGACCCACGTCATTTCATACACTCCTTTGCAATGTTGTTGTCTTTAATTCGATATGCAGCTAGGTTTTCATCACCCCCTTTCAAAAGAAATACTGCAACCTTGTGAAAAAAATACCATTGTCCTGTCATTAACAGGAAACTTTGTGAAACAATTAACATATATCAGATTATTCTGAATCTTTGTTGTGAAAAAAATAACTTTCCCTCAATTTTAGAGATAAGTTGTAATAGTGTACACTTATTCTACGAGGGAAAGCCAAAATCCTTGGTGATTTCATGTTCAGGACCAATTCTTTTCATTTTTTTTACCGAATTCATGCCCCCTGTTTTGAGGCTCATCATAACATCTTCGACCAGGATTAAATGGTCCCGCATATGGCGGCGGGCCAGCTGCGGATTATGTCCGGCTATTGCCGTATAAATCTGCTCATGCGACTGATACAAGATTTCCGGCATATCTTCTACTAAAAATAATTTTTGCCGCGCGGTTTTAAATGTGTTGGTCATTAAATCAGATATACTGTTCATCACTCGCACTAAAATCGCATTACCGGAGGCACGGGCAATAGTAAAATGGAACGCCGCATCACTTACGTCGCCGATTTCTCCTGTACCAATCTGGTCTTTCATTACCGCCATTATCCGGGCCAGCTCCTCTAAATCATCGCGGCTCGCTCGAACGGCTGCTAGTGCGGCAATTTCAATCTCCAGTATCTTCCTGACCTCGAGCAATTGAAGGATATCATCAATTTCCACTTGCAGAAGAAACGATAAGGGTTCCAGCATGCCTTCATAGGATATTCGGCGGACGAAGCTGCCTTCACCCGGACGTATTTCAATAATTCCCATCATTTCCAGTGCACTAAAGGCTTCACGGACGGATGCCCTGCTGACGGTCATTTTTTCTGACAATTCCCGCTCAGAAAGCAGCTTATCGCCAGGCTGCAGTTTTCCGTCGACAATCAGTTTTTTTATCTGCTGAATAATCTCTTCATATATTTTGGTTGTTTTAACCGGCTTAAACATGCTGCCTCCAACGATTAATAGTTGCGCTTTCCTACAAAATCAGCTACTTCCAGTAAAGCTGACCGGACTGCCACATCAAGTGACTGGGGCAGAACATTACGCGCCTGCTGCAAATAGCGAGCCGCCTGCTTATAGGAATACTCAATCGAACCGGCATTGTGAACAATTGCCAAGCCTTGTTTTATGTCTGCTTCATCCATCCGCTTCCGTACAATAATCTCCCGCAGCTGCCGTCCGGCAAAAGGGTCGCGCAAGGCATGAATAATCGGCAAGGTAATAATGCCTTGCCGCAGGTCATTGCCGGCAGGTTTACCCAGCTGCTCTACCGATGAAGTAAAGTCAAGAATGTCATCCGTAATCTGAAAAGCCATGCCAAGAGAATATCCGTAGTCATGCAGCGCCTGTATATCCTGCTTGGACATACCGGCCATAATAGCACCAATACGAGCACTTCCGGCAATAAAATCAGCTGTTTTTTTTGCTATGCGGTCATAATAGGCTGCTTCCTGCTGATCGGGGTTAAAGCTTTCTTTGATCTGAACAATTTCCCCTTCGCACATGGAACTAATAACGTCCGCCAATATACGCAGAATTTCATTACTGCCCTTGGATGCAACGATGGAAAAAGCCTTGGCAAAGAGAAAATCACCGGACAAAACAGACGCGTGATTTCCCCATTGGGCATTAGCTGTTGCAATCCCGCGCCGGGTTGCTGCACTATCGATAACATCATCATGAACCAAAGTCGCCATATGAATCAGTTCAATAGCTGCAGCAACGGAAATTATATTACTGTCAGATATATGACCCTGTTTAGCACACAATAAATATAAGGCGGGCCGCAAGCGCTTGCCACCCGCCTTGGTAAGATGCGCGCTAATATCGGTTAACATTTCAACCGGAGTTTGTATTACAGAAAGCAACTCAGCTTCGACAAGTGCTAAATCACTCGTCACCATCGCGAATATAGAGCTATTCCTCACTATCGTATCACCTTTATCGGAATTCTTACTCTATAATACACGATTCTCCGATTACCGTCTACTATTTCTTCTTCTCCACGCGGATTGCACAGTCGGGGCATACCATCTGGCAGATGCCGCAAACAATACATTTTTCCATATCGGCCTGTACACGCGGTGTGCCGTATACCCCTAAATCCTCTGACCAGCTGATACATTTTACCGGACACTTCTCAATACATAAGCCGCACCCTTTGCATAAGCCGGGAAAAATCGACCAAATGCCTTTGCTATTCTCATAGCTTGAAGAATTCCAATTTGTTTTTCCCATTTTAACTCCTCCTACCTCGAGCCCTTAACAATGTCATGACCCCGCTCTAAGGCTTTAAAATTCATATTCCGCAGATCGGGATTCGCTTTGAACTTATCACCAAGCTTGGACTCAAGTGCCTGCTTAATTGCCTCAAGCGGCAGCACATCGGTGGCAGCGATAACGGCTCCCAGAATAATCATGTTAAATACCCGGGGATGAAACTCATTTTTTGCGATGTCGTTTGCCGGAATGGGAATGACCCTTTTCACTTCACTGGGAACATCCGCGGGATTGATTCCCGGCCCTTCTTTAGTAAAGGAGCAGGTTTTTGGCTCGCCTGCAATTAATTCCTGCTGCAAGTCCTGATTGGGCCTCTCGACCGTAGTTTCCGGCGCTCCCGGCATCCCTGCGGTGGGACAAGGCGGCGTCACATCAAAATATTGGAGCCCAATGATATTATCATTTACTTCGCCTTCTTGAATGAGCGAATTATCATAAAGATACACGGTGTTTTTACCGGCGTGAACTTTAGTCCGGTTTACCGCCCGGGCACTGAGGGGAATCAAAATATCTGCTTTCTGAAATTTGGGAGCACCGATCGGGCCATCACTGATCTGCACATAGGCTATGGACACACCACCCCGCTGCTCGACACCAAAATTCGGGATATAAAGAGCTTGTTTTCCCTCCTCATTAGCCGCCTCTGCCAAAATCTCCGCGATCGATTGCACGCCTTGTCCACCTTCACCGGCAAGGGCAATCTTAATGACCTCTGCCATAGCTCAACCCTCCTTTGCCTGCGGAGTACGCAGCTCGCCGACTTTAAAATATTGAGGCATTTCCTTTTCTACAAATTCCCACGTTTGTTTGGCATTCGTCCGCCAGTTGGTTGGACATGACGCTAACGCTTCAACAAAAGAAAATCCGTTACCGGCAATTTGATTCTCCAGCGCTTTTTTCAAAAAGCCTTTTAGCTGACGTACATTGGCGATAGTGCCGCGGGCTACATAAGCACCCGCCGGAGCGACTGCCGCAACCATTTCCGGTCCGAGTGTCGGTTGGCCTGTTTGTTCCGTATCACGCCCATAGGGAGTTGTTTCCGTCTTCATGCCGGGTAAAGTCGTTGGCGCCATTTGTCCGCCTGTCATCCCATAATTACAGTTATTGCATAAAATAACGGTAATCTTCTCATTGCGGACCGCAGCGTTGAATAAATGCTGTGAACCGATGGCATAACCACCGCCATCTCCCATGTAAGCTACGCCAATAACCTCCGGGTTAGCCCGCTTAATGCCGGTAATGACCGGGGTTGTACGCCCATGGTGAGTTTGCACTGTGTCTATAGCAAAAAAATCCCACGCCAGCAGCGAACAGCCGATATCACAGCCGTAGACCATCTTGTCTTTAATGCCCAGCTCATCAATGGCTTCCCCTAATGCTTTGAGAATAATACCATGCCCACAGCCGGGGCAGAATTTGTGCGGTTTTGTTTCCTCGTTCCAGCATGAAGGCATTGGGGGCTGGAGAACATCATCCTTCGTAACTTCCTGCATAATCGTTCCTCCTTGGCAGCTTACAGTTTTTTATATTCCGCAATAATTTCTTCCGTAGTAATGCCTACCCCGGGACGCAGCATCGGGACAATTTCAATTGTGCTGCCGTACAATGAATTTTGCACAAGCTTCAGCAATTGGCCATAAGCTGATTCGGCGATTAATAACCTGCCGGCATTTTTGATAGCCTTCTTCAGCTGCTCATCCGGAAAAGGCCGAAGCGTAATTGGGCGGAAGAATCCAACCTTCTTTCCTTCCCGGCGCAACTGATCATACGCCCCTTTTGCTGCACGTGATACGATACCATGCGTAAGCAGAATCACGTCGGCATCTTCACACCCCTGTTCATCCCACTCAATTACCTCCGGAGCCATCGCTTCCCAGTCCCGTTGGTTAGACATAACCACATCATACAATTCATCTTCCGTATTATACGTATTGCGTATATGCTTGAACTGTTTCCCCGGAGTTGTATCGCCAAGGATAGGTTCCGGTTTTACCAGTTTGATCCCTCTGGCTTCCGGGTCATACATGGTCAGCGGCTCTCTCATTTTCGCCTGATATCCGTCGCCCAGGATAAAGGTCGGGAACCGGTAAGTCCAGGCCACATTGAAAGCCTTGATTGTATAATCAAAAATCTCCTGGTGAGTTGCTGTTGAGTAAACGACCCGGTGGCCTTCCCCATTACCGCCAAAGGTTGTCAGCGTAACCTCCTGCTGGGCATATATAACAGTAGCTGTTGAAGGCCCGCCGCGCTGCTGTATGACATAGACAATCGGCAGCCGCATCATTTCTGCCATGCTCGCCGATTCCTGCATTAATACGTTTCCGGGGCCTGCCGAGGCCGTAAAGGCTTTCCGTCCGGCAATCACCCCTCCCAACGTAGCAAAACCCGCCGAGATTTCATCTTCTGTCTGTAAAAACTTCTTCCCATATTTTGGAGCCAGTCTTGTCCAGTAATGCATAATCTCATTTTGCGGCGTAATGGGATAGCCGTAGATAATATCAACCTTCGCAGCTACAGCCGCCCAGGCAACGACTTCATTGCCTGTCATGAATACTCTCTGCTCACCTTTTAGGGACACTTCAGCCATGCGAACACCCTCCTATAAAAATTTAGGCCGTTTTATAAAAACCAACCCCGCCGGCAGTCTTTATCTACCTTATTTTTTCCGGGCAATTTATAGGCTATCCAATTAAATACCAGTAAATACACTAAAAAAAGTACAGGCGGCACATAGACTGGAACCCTGCATTTGTGGACACTTGGGGACGGTCCTTTTTTGTCACAAAAAGTTGACAAAAAAGGACCGTCCCCAGCTGTCCTATTAAGTAGCAGTAAATGCACCTAAAGTAAAGAAACAGGGTATGCATATCAAGTTATAATATGCATACCCTGTTTCTTTACTTTTCTTCTGCCTCTTGAAAATAACGCATACTCGTTTTTTTCCACTCTTTTGTACTAAATAGCATGATACACTCCGGAATCCGGGCATTTTGCGCAAGCTCTGCTGCGATTGCACAGCAAGCTTCCCGATCATGGGCATGGAGCATGGTATAAAAATTATATGGCCAGTCAGGCGCTGAATTTCTGCCATAGCAATGGGTTACTGCCGGATGGTCAATCATCACTTTGCCAATCTCTTCCTGCCTTTCATCCGGCACATTCCAGGCACAAAGCGCATTTGCAGCATAGCCAACTTCCCGATGTTTCAGCACCGCTCCCAGCTTGCGCATTTGTCCGTTTTCTTTGTATTTCTGCAGTCTTGCCAGCAATTCATCTTCACTAATCTGCAAGCTATCGGCAATTGCTCGATAGGGTTCTACCGTCAAAGGAAAATCACCCTGCAAAGCTGCAATTATCTTTTTATCCAATAAATCCAGCAAATTGTCCACCTGCCTTATCTCATCACAGCTATTATTCCAGCTTAAACTGAACGCTGACTTTATACTTCTTGGTTGCCGGCAGGTTAAGCATCTTCTCAACGCCCTCCCTTGCCCCGATAGAAGCTAGGATTTGTTCCTGCAGGCTAAGATCAGGCGTGAGTAAAGCAAACCACAGATTAAACTCTCCTTCACGCTCATAATTATGGGTAACCCCCGGATAATCATTAATAAACCGGGCAACATCGGCCAGCTTTTCCGGCGCAACTTTAACAGCTACCAGCGTGCCTGTGTAGCCCAGCTTAGTAGAATCAAAAAAAGGACCCATGCGGCGGATATAGCCATTGTCCTTTAAATATTGCAATCGTTCCAGCACTGCAGCCTCTTCGGTACCCAATCGCGCAGCCAGTTCGGCGAATGGCCTTTTGGCAAGAGGCAAATCAGTCTGCACGATATTCAGGAGTGCCTTGTCAAAAGATGTAAGCATGGCTCACTGCCTTTCTTTACTAAATAAAGATCTATGTATGGGAATGACAGGCAACAGCAGCTACTGTTACCTGCCACTCATTTCTTTATTTCAGCAGTATCCTGGAGATTGTGTCGAGCAATTCATCCCGCCCATCTCCTTTTAAGGCGGAATAAGGGATGACTCTTCCCTGAGCTCCTAATTGCCTGGCAATCGTATCGGTATTTTTCTTAATTTGCGAACGGTTCAGCTTATCAGCCTTTGTAGCAATAAGCTGGACAGGTGCGGGGCCCTGGCTAAGCCACTGATAGGCGTCCTTATCGCTTTCCATCGGGTCATGCCGAATATCGATCAACTGGCATACCAACCGCAGACGCGGGGATTCCATGATATACTGGCTGATGAATTTCGACCATTGCAGCTTATTCGACTTTGCCGTTTTGGCATAGCCATAACCAGGTAAGTCAACGAGAAACCATTCGATCCGCTGTTCTTCTTCCAGCTTGGCATTTACCGAGAAGAAGTTCACTGTCTGTGTTTTTCCCGGTCTGCCGCTAACTAAAGCCAACCCCCGATGGCGGCATAACGAGTTAATCAAAGATGATTTTCCCACATTGGACCGGCCAATAAAAGCTACTTCCACCACTTCACCCGGTGGATACTGATCCGGACGTACGGCAGAGGCCAGATATTTGGCATTTAAAATATGAAGTTTTGCGATATCCGTCCCTGTCATCATTCAGTCACCAATGCGGTTTGCAGTACTTCATCCATATGCTCAACGAGGATAAACTCCAGACTGCGTTTAACGTTAACCGGCAACTCATCCAAATCACGCTTATTCTCCTGAGGCAGGATGATCTTCTTAATACCGGCACGATGAGCAGCCAATACTTTTTCTTTAATTCCGCCCACAGGCAGTACACGCCCCCGGAGGGTAATTTCACCAGTCATCGCCAGGTCAGACCGCACAGCTTTACCGGTAAGCGCAGAAGCAACCGCAGTTGCCATGGTAATACCGGCAGAAGGACCGTCTTTGGGTATGGCGCCTTCAGGAAGATGAATATGAATATCCGTCTTCTCATGGAACTCAGGATCGATCCCTAACTCATTCGCTTTCGTACGTATATAGCTGAAACCGGCTTGGGCCGATTCGCGCATGACTTCGCCCAGCTGTCCGGTAAGCGTAAGCTTGCCTTTGCCCTTCATGATCGATACCTCGGTTGCCAATACATCGCCGCCGACTTCCGTCCAGGCCAAACCGGTAGAAACTCCCACCTGATGATTGCTTTGGGCCTGAGCATGACGGTATTTTGAAGCGCCAAGGAAGGTATGGAGATTCTGAGTGGTAATTTTAATGCTGGTACGCTCATTCTGCACAATTTGGCGGGCGGCCTTGCGGCAGAGTGTCGCCATATTGCGTTCCAGATTGCGCACACCCGATTCCCGCGTATACTCACGAATGACTTTTTGCACAGTTCCTTCCGTAAATATCACCTGCTTATCGGTCAGGCCATGATCGCGCACTTGTTTTGGAATAAGATAGCGCTTAGCAATTTGCACCTTTTCTTCTTCCGTATAACCAGGAAGGGAAATGATTTCCATCCGGTCAAGCAACGGCCGTGGAATATTGTGCATCACATTGGCGGTTACTACCCACAGCACACGGGACAAATCAAACGGAACTTCCACATAATGATCACTGAAAGAGTTATTCTGCTCCGGGTCAAGCACCTCAAGCAGCGCTGCCGACGGATCCCCGCGGAAATCGGAGCTCATTTTATCAATTTCATCTAACAAGAACACCGGATTTTTGGAACCAACTGTTTTCATCCCCTGAATAACGCGTCCCGGCAGTGCGCCAACATAAGTACGTCTATGTCCGCGGATTTCGGCCTCATCTCTTACCCCGCCAAGGGAAACCCGCACGAATTTCCTCTCCATTGCGCGGGCAATCGAACGGGCCAGTGAAGTTTTACCAACTCCAGGCGGCCCCACCAGGCACAAAATAGGTCCTTTCATGCTTTGGGTCAGCTTACGGATCGACAGGTATTCCAGAATCCGTTCTTTCACCTTTCCTAAACCATAATGATCTTCGTCTAATGTTTCTTCGGCCAGCTTAACATCCAGGCGGTCGGTTGTCTCTTTGCTCCAGGGCAGTGCTAACAACCAATCCAGGTATGTCCGTATAACAGCACTTTCCGCCACCATGGGCGGCATTTTCTCCAGCCGTTCAATTTCCTTGATGACTTTTTCCGCCACCTCTTTCGGCAGAGTCTGTTCCTTCAGGCGCTGCCGGTACTCATCAACCTCAGCCGTCCGGTCGTCTTTGTCGCCGAGTTCTTTTTGAATCGCTTTTAGCTGCTCACGCAGATAGTATTCTTTTTGTGTTTTTTCCATCTGCTTACGAACACGTACATTTATTTTCTTTTCCAGTTCAAGAATTTCCATTTCCCGGCCAATAATCTCGCACAGCTTCTCTAAGCGCTCTTTTACGGGCACAGCGTCAAGCAGAGCTTGCTTATCTTCAATTTTTAAAGACAAGTGGCTGGCGATCAAATCAGCAAGCCGCCCCGGTTCTTCAACCGTTACAACTGAAACGAGCGTTTCCGGCGGAATCTTCTTACTCAGTTTCACCCATTGTTCAAACTGGTGAACAACAGAGCGGGTAAGAGCTTCCACTTCCGGGGTCTTGCCTTCCATCTCTTCATATTCTATTATTTCCACTTGATAGTAAGGTTCAAGCTCGACAAACTTTTCGATGTTTGCCCGGTGCAGACCTTCTACCAGCACACGGATGGTGCCGCCAGGCAGCTTTAGGAGCTGTTTAATTTCTGCAACCGTTCCGGTTGAGAAAATATCTTCAGGCAGTGGTTTATCATTTTGAGCATCTTTTTGGCTGGCCAGCATAATCAGGCGATCGTGAACCATCGCTTCTTCCAGCGCACTTATCGATTTTTCGCGACCGACATCCAGATGAATGATCATATATGGAAAAACCAAAATGCCGCGCAAAGGCAATAAAGGAATTAGACGTTTTTTAGCCACAATAGGGAACCTCCTTATGAATGCAACAATGTCAGTCTTAGTTTGGCGTTACTATTTATAAATATTCTTAGCAGTATAGCAAAATCCCTTTTCTTCTTTAACAAAAGAGAGAAGTATAACCATTATTTTGTAATATTTTTTTTAGTTAAACAAAAAAGCCAGGAAATTCCCGGCTTTTTAGTGTCTTATTCTTCTTTACATTTGAACGCCTGCCGCAGTAAGTAAATCATTCTGAGGAACAGCAACCTCGATACGCGGCACTTCCTCACGTGCTTCCAGCAGAGAATGCTTAATTACCTCATTAATTGATTCAACCGGAATGACTTCAATTCCCAAGGTAGTAAATAATTCTTGCCAGTTTTCTTTGGGAATGATCACTTTTCTTGCTCCGGCCTGCTTCGCGGCAATCACTTTTGCACTTACTCCGCCAACCGGCTTTACAAAACCACGAATGGATATTTCTCCTGTCATTGCCACAGTATTATCAATGGGTATTCCTTTGATAGCCGAATAAATCGCCGTGGCTACGGTTACGCCTGCTGAAGGTCCATCAATCGGACCACCGCCGGGAAAGTTAATATGAATGTCATATTTATGGATTTCGACACCGTATTGGTTTGCCAGTACAGTAAGTACATTATCCATTGATCCCTTGGCCATGCTCTTGCGCCGTATTGTTTTACCAGGAGTACCGATTTCTTCTTCTTCAACGACTCCGGTAATCGTTACCTTCCCGTTGCCAAACAGGTTAGGAACTGCTGAAACTTCAATTTCCATTACGGTGCCTATGTTAGGACCAAATACGGCTAAACCGTTAACAATCCCAATTTGCGGCTTTAATGGTATCTTTTTATCAGGCCGTGGATTATATTGACCAAAATTAATAACCCATTCTGCTGTAGCCTGACTGATTACTTTTTTGTTTTCATTTAAGGTTATCCCGGCAGCGATCTGGATCATATTCACGGCTTCACGACCATTGGAAGCATACGCTTTCAAGATCGCCAATGCGCCAGGTTCAATTTCAAAGCCAATTTTCCGCACGGCATTATTGGCAATGTCCCCAATTTCATCTGCCAGCAAAGGGCGAAAATAGATTTCCACGCACCGGGAACGGATTGCAGGCGGAATCTCTGTCGCCATCCGGGTTGTAGCACCTACCATACGAAAATCGGCAGGCAGACCGTTCTGAAAAATATCATGAATATGAGAGGGAATATTGGTATCTTCACTGTTGTAATAGGAGCTTTCGAGAAAAACTTTGCGGTCTTCCAGCACTTTCAGCAGCTTATTCATCTGAATATGATGAAGCTCACCAATCTCATCAATGAATAATATACCGCCGTGCGCCTTAGTAACCGCTCCCGGTTTGGGTTGAGGAATGCCGGCCATTCCCATCGCACCGGCGCCCTGGTAGATTGGATCATGCACAGTTCCAATTAGCGGATCGGCAATGCCCCGCTCATCAAAACGGGCTGTACAGGCATCCATTTCGATAAACTTAGCGTTGAGATTAAACGGCGACAACGGGTTGCGTTTTGCTTCCTCCAATACCAGCCGCGCTGCAGCTGTTTTACCAATCCCCGGAGGACCATAAATCAACACGTGTTGTGGATTAGGACCGCAAAGAGCCGCTCTGAGCGCCTTCAGCCCCTCCTCTTGTCCAACGATTTCCGCAAATGTCTGAGGACGGGTTTTTTCCGATAACGGTTCAGTAAGCGAAACTTCTCTCATTCGCTGTAATTTATCCATTTCTTTTTTTGATTCCCGCTCTACTGCCACCTTATTGCCTTGTTGAGAGCGCAGGAGATTCAAGAAATAGAAACCGATAACGATGGCAAAAAAGAATTGAATCAAACTGATTACATTTACTGCATAATCCACCTTTGCCAACGACCTCCTTTCCACAGCAAATTAAATTTTCACTGTTAGTATCGGCAGTCCACTCTATTTTATCCTGGCAAAAAGAGGCAAGGACAGCTCATTAAACACAAAAAAATAAGAGGAGAAATCTCCTCTTATTTATGCCGATTCTTCTTTTTTCTTCGCTTTACGTTCAACGGTAACCATGACAGGTTCTTCCTTATTGGTAATAACCTCTTTGGTTACGATGCATTTCGAAACGTCAGCCCGGGAAGGTACTTCATACATAACATTGCGCATGATAGCCTCAATAATTGCTCTAAGGCCACGGGCACCGGTGTTACGCTTCAACGCTTCCGCCGCAATTGCTTTTAATGCATCTTCCTTGAATTCCAGCTGAACATTATCCAATTCCATGAACTTTTGATATTGCTTAATTAAAGCATTCTTAGGTTCAACCAGAATACGGACAAGTGCGGCCTCATCAAGTGCATCCAAAGTGACAATTACTGGTAACCGGCCAACGAATTCGGGTATCAGTCCAAAGCGCAGCAAGTCTTCAGGTAAAATATTTTTCAGCATTTCGCCGATATTTTTGTTTTCCTTGCTTTGAACTTCCGCACCAAAGCCCATCGTCTTTTTGCCGGTCCGGGTGCTGATAATCTTATCAATACCGTCAAACGCACCGCCGCAAATAAACAGGATATTGGTTGTATCAATCTGAATAAATTCCTGATGCGGATGCTTACGGCCGCCCTGAGGAGGCACACTAGCTACCGTACCTTCAAGAATTTTCAGTAATGCCTGTTGGACTCCTTCACCGGATACATCCCTGGTAATCGAAGGATTTTCCGATTTGCGGGCAATTTTATCGATTTCATCGATATAAACAATACCCTTCTCCGCTTTTTCCACATCATAATCAGCGGCCTGGATGAGTTTGAGGAGAATATTCTCCACATCTTCACCCACATAACCGGCTTCCGTTAGGGATGTAGCATCAGCAATTGCAAAGGGAACGTTCAGCAGCTTCGCCAGTGTCTGAGCTAACAATGTTTTGCCGCTGCCGGTAGGCCCCAGCATCACAATGTTGGACTTTTGCAGTTCTACATCATCTACTTTAGCACCTAAATTGATGCGCTTATAGTGATTGTAAACAGCTACGGACAAGCTTTTTTTCGCTTCATCCTGCCCAATGACATACTGGTCAAGAATATCTTTAATTTCTTTTGGCTTCGGAACATCTCTGAGTTCGAGATCGACATCTTCACTCAGTTCTTCCTCAATTATTTCATTGCAGAGTTCAATGCATTCATCGCAGATGTAAACTCCTGGTCCGGCAACTAACTTTTTAACTTGCTCTTGTAACTTGCCACAAAAGGAGCACTTTAGCTGACCCCTGTCATCCCCAAATTTCAACATAATACCACCTCTCTATTTGGGACTCTCTTTGCGTTGCTCACCCCGGACCAATATAGAATCCACTAATCCGTATTCTTTTGCTTCCTGGCTGGACATAAAGAAGTCACGTTCGGTATCACGCTGAATTTTTTCCAGAGGCTGACCGGTATGATGAACGAGAATTCCATTCAACACGTCCTTAAGCCGCAGAATTTCTCGCGCATGAATTTCAATGTCGGTTGCCTGCCCTTGAGCACCACCCAAAGGCTGATGAATCATAATGCGGGCATAGGGTAAAGCATACCGCTTGCCTGCAGCACCGGCAGACAAGAGCAGCGCTCCCATACTGGCGGCAGAGCCAAGGCAAATCGTTGATACATCCGGCTTAATGTGCTGCATTGTATCATAAATTGCCAGTCCGGCTGTCACAACGCCACCAGGGCTGTTAATATACAAGTGGATATCCTTGTCAGGATCCTCCGCTTCTAAAAACAACAATTGAGCAATAACTAAATTCGCCACATGATCATCAATCGGACCGCCGATGAAGATAATGCGGTCTTTAAGCAAACGGGAATAGATATCATAGGCCCGTTCGCCGCGGCTGGACTGCTCAACTACCATTGGCACATAAGACACGAAAACCACCTCGGGTTAATTTTATTTACCCATTACTTGAAGATTACGCATTTACAGCGTTATCAATAATAAACTGGGCTGCTTTCTTGCGCACGACGGAATCTACCAATCCCATAATGCGGCCTTCCTTGCGGATAATTTCCCAGACGTCTTTAGGATCTGCACCAAAGTTCTTGGCCATTCCCACAACTTCTGCATCCATTTCTTCAGGAGTTACTTCCAGTTTTTCGGTTTTTGCAACAGCTTCCAGAAGAAGATCAGTTTTAACATTAACAGCCGCTGCCTCACGGTAGGTTTCCCGGAGCTTAGCGATATCCATGCCGGAATATTTCAGGTAATCATCCAGCTTCATACCACGATTCTCCAGGCTAACCTGCAGATCCTGGATCATTTGTCCAATGCGCTGTTCAATCATAACTTCCGGAATATCAACAGTTGCATTATCTACTGCCGCTTTAACGGAATTGTTACGGAAATCGCGTTCGGCGTTTTCAACTGCAGTCTGTTCTAACTTATTCTTCAAATCAGCCTTTAATTCCTCCAGGCTTTCAAACTCACTGACATCTTTCGCAAAGTCATCATCCATTTCAGGCATTTCCTTGCGTTTGATATCATGAATTTTCACTTTGAACTCGGCTGCTTTTCCAGCCAGCTCAGGCACAAAATAATCTTCCGGGAAGGAAACTGCTACGTTTTTTTCGTCGCCAGCCTTTGCTCCCAGTAATTGATCTTCGAAACCGGGGATAAAGCTGCCCGAACCGACTTCCAGCGGATAGCCTTTGGCGTCGCCGCCTTTGAAAGGCTGACCGTCAACAAAGCCTTCAAAATCAATGATTGCAAAATCTCCATTAGCAAGCACAGCATCTTCAACTACGACCATTTTGGCATGACGATTGCGCAGGCTGTCCAGTTGGCGGGCAACGTCTTCTTCCTTAACTTCAGGAGCGGCCTTCGCAACTTTGACACCTTTATAGTCACCTAATTGAATTTCAGGCTTAGTTACAATCGTCGCTTTAAATTTCAGCGGCTGATCTTCCTGGAAAGTAACAACCTCAATTTCAGGACGGGTAACAGGTTCAACTTTCTGTTCTTCCAAGGCTTTATTATATGCAGCAGGAGCAAGTATTTCAAAAGCCTCATCTAAAATAGCCTCTTTGCCGATGCGTGACTCAAGAACCTTCCGGGGAGCCTTACCTTTGCGGAAGCCCGGAATATTTACGCGGCTTGCCAGTTTTTGGTATGCCTTATCCACCGCTTTCGTTACTTCAGCCTGAGGGACTTCCATCTCCAACACCATTTTATGATTGTCTATTCTTTCCGCTATTACCTTCATTTATGTACTTTCCTCCTTAGAAATGCTTTCGGCATTACCTGGCTGTCAACAGTATTCCCACATTGACAGAAAAAATTACCAGTAGGCAAAACGATGGCATGCCATACCCTAAATCATACCATAAGAGTATGACAAAAACAAGATATTGTACTTGATTCAACCATATTAGAAAGACCTGGCTGCCAAGTCCTTTAGATACAGGCGAAAAGCCCATGCCGTTCTTATGCCTAGTTAGAAACTTTCACTTTCAGATAAGATAAAAAAACCTAACAGTCAACTGTTAGGTTCTGTGGAGCGGAAAACGAGATTCGAACTCGCGACCCTCGCCTTGGCAAGGCGATGCTCTACCGCTGAGCTACTTCCGCATACCAATATGCATTTTTGCAACATAGTTTATTATAGAGAGACCGCTTATTATTGTCAACACCGATTTGCATTTTTTCTTTTTTATGTTTCACCCTTCCGTGCATTTCTACATACTATGTACCATAAGTACTTCTAAAACAAAAAAGGAGGCTGTGCCTCATGCGAAACGGCAGATATAATCGTCCGAAATGGGAAGATCCTGAATTAAACGACTGGGATGACCGGTTTGATGATGACTGGGAAGATGAAGATGACGCAGAATGGCGGGATGACAGATGCCTGCCAATTTTAGGGGTTGGTTTGGGCGTAGGCTTCATTGCCGGCTTCGGCTGTTTCCCCCGGCGCCAATGCTATCCACGCTTTAGCTGTTACCCACGTTCCTGCTATCCACGGATCAGCTGCAATCCCAACGGCTGTTTCCCCTGGAACTGCTATCCGCGCTAGTTCTTGGTTAGACGTCCGCCACTGGCCGGCGTCTTTTTCTTTTTCACACCCGGGCCTCTCCCTTCATATGCTATAGGAAAGATTGAGGAAGGGGGACTTTCCATTGTTTTTTCGCTTGCACAAGCATTGCCATATTGTCAGAGGAGCCAAGCGCGGTGCGATCTACAACATTCATTCCGGCAAGGTCTTATCGATTAATAGAGGTGCTCTCGAGCTGCTAACAGAGTGTCAGGCAGCTCCACTTGAAGATCTTATAGATATTTCCGATCCGGAAAACCAAGTTTATCTCAAATTTTTAAATGACTTAGTCACGAAAGAGCTTGGTTCCATGTACATTCTGGAGCCTGAAGGTGTAGCGGACCGCGCAGAGCCGGATGAGCCAACACTTGAATTTCTCTGGCTTGAGCTGACCTCGAACTGCAATAATCGCTGTCTCCATTGTTATGCCACCAGCGGCCCCTGCCAAACACCGGATGTAGTTCCCCTTGAACGCTGGTTATCAGTAATCACGGAAGCGAGACAGATTGGAGCTACAGCAGTTCAGTTAATCGGCGGAGAGCCATTATTTTATCCCGAGTGGCGTCAATTAATCGAAAAAGCCACCCTCGAGGGTTATGAATATATTGAAATATTCACAAATGCCACCACGATAACCGACAGTGATATTGCTTTTTTTGTCGAGCATAATGTTAACATTGCCACCACGATTTATGCGGACAATGCTGCCGTTCATGATCAAATTACGCTTAATCCGGGCAGCTTCGCCAAAACGTTCGGCAATATCAAAAAAATTCTCGCAGCAGGCATTCCACTGCGGATCGCTTCTATCATTATGAAACCCAATGAGCAGGAAGTGGATAACATTATGCAGCTGTGCGGCGAACTGGGGGTTGAAGTAAACCCGCCGGATGTCGTTCGCCCTACCGGACGCGGTGATGATAAGGACTTATTGCCGCTTACTTATCGTAAGCCTCCAATAAAACCACCTTTCCATACCGACAGTCAATCGTTTTTCCGGGCAGCAGCCTGCCATTCCTGTTTAGCAGGAAAGCTAGCCATCACGTCGGACGGAGAAGTAATTCCCTGTATCTTTGCCCGCAATCAAGTCTGCGGCAATATCCTTACCGAGCCTCTGCCGGAAATTGTAGCAGGGGAAAACCTGCAGCGCATCTGGCATACCACCAAGGATAAAGTAGAAAAATGCAAAGACTGTGAATACCGCTACGCCTGCGGCGACTGCCGTCCGCTGGCTCAGGGCAGCGATTCGGCCAAACGCTGGCTGGCCTGTTCGTCCGATTGCGGTTATAATCCGTATACTGGTGTGTGGGAAGAGAAATAAACCGTCAAGGCTCTTTTTTTCTTCCAGTAGTATTGTATAATAATAGTAGGCTCAGCCTGGCTGCTCCAATCGGGAAGCAGTATGCTTTCCGGTTGGAGTACCAGTTTTATTCTGGTGCTTCAGGATAAAATAGGAATAAATCGGTTTTACTATTAATGCCGATTACGCACAGGATATCATAGTAGTGGAGTGACTTATTTGAATCAGTATCAAAATAGTAACCTGCTTGACATTTCCCGCTGGAAGCTGTCCCCTTACCAAATTCTATCGGCCAGCTTTGCCGCACTTATCCTCTTAGGGGCCTGCTTGCTATCCCTGCCGATAGCATCCGCCAGCGGCCAATCTACCAATTTCATGAATGCATTGTTCACGGCAACATCGGCAGTCTGCATTACCGGTCTGAGTGTCGTAGATACCGGAACCTATTGGTCCTTGTTTGGACAACTTGTCATCATCGTACTGGTTCAAGCCGGTGCACTGGGCATCATGACAATGACGACCCTGATCGCCCTGCTGATCGGAAAAAAAATCAACCTGCGTCAGCGGCTCCTTATGCAGGAGTCTCTTAATCAACTTACGCTGTCGGGGATCGTGCGAATTACCATTTATATTTTGAAGATGACCCTGCTGATTGAATTTATTGGCGGGACAATATTAGCGCTTCGCTGGTACGGCGAGTACGGCCCGCTTAGTATTTACCTGGGTTACTGGCATGCAATCTCTTCTTTCTGTAATGCCGGTTTTGATCTGCTGGGCAACTCGAAAAGCCTTACAGGTTATGTTTCGGATCTTACCATTAATCTAACGGTTGCCATGCTCGTACTGCTAGGCGGTATGGGCTTCAGCGTCATAGCCGACATATGGACAACCCGTAAGTTTTCCCGGCTGTCACTGCATACCAAACTTGTCGTTGTCACCAGCCTTGTACTGCTGCTGGCAGGAACAGTTGTCATTTTTCTGCTTGAGTATAATAATTCAGCTACACTAGGACCGCTCAGCTGGCAAGACAAACTTCTCAGCAGCTTTTTCCAGTCTGTTACCACCCGCAGTGCAGGCTATAATACTATTTCGATCAGCAGCCTAGAAACAGCTACGTTATTTTTCATGAGTATCTTAATGTTTATCGGTGCAGCGCCTGGTTCAACCGGCGGCGGTATTAAAACCTCAACTTTTGCCGTCTTAATGCTGGTTGTTTGGGCTATTATTCGAGGCAAGCAGGATATAGAGGTCTTTCATCGCTCTATTGGCCGCCAGATCGTTTACCGGGCTTTTGCCGTAGCTTTCATTGCCTCACTGCTGGTTATTTTCATTACAATGATGCTGGTCATTCAGGAAAAGCAGCCTTTTATTAACCTTTTGTTCGAAGTAGTTTCAGCCTTCGGTACGGTTGGCCTGTCAACAGGAATTACGCCCGCCTTGAGCGATACCAGCAAATTCTGGCTAATTATCACCATGTTTGCCGGCCGTGTTGGCCCGGTTACGCTCGCACTCGCCCTGGCGCTGCGCGAGAAAAAACAGTCCGTCCATTTTCCTGAGGGCAAGGTCATCATTGGTTAATTTACATTAGAGATAGGAGACAACTAATATGGCAAAGAAAAAACGGCAATTTGCAGTCATTGGCCTGGGAAGGTTCGGTTCCAGCGTTGCGCTGACACTGGCCCGCTCCGGCCATGAGGTGCTGGCAGTCGATTCAGACGAAGAAAAAGTGCAAAAGCTCAGTGATGAAGTAACCCATGTGGCTGTAGCCGACACCACTGACGAGGCAGCCTTAAAAACGCTGGGAATGCGCAATTTCGATGTAGTTGTCGTCGCAATCGGCGAAGATATGCAGGCAAATGTGCTGACTACACTGCTGCTAAAAGATATGGGAGTTACGCACATCGTAGCAAAAGCCCGCAACGAACTGCACGGAAAAATGCTAAAAAAAATCGGCGCCGACAGGGTTGTTTACCCCGAACGCGACATGGGCCAGCGAGTGGCACACAACTTAGTTTCAACTAACGTACTGGATTATATTGAGCTGTCGCCCAACTTAAGTCTTGTAGAAATCAACGCTCCCCGCTCCCTGATCGGTAAAAGTCTGGCTGAAGCCAATCTGCGCGCCAAATATGAAATGAACGTTGTTGCCATTAAGCGGACTGACAAAATTATCGTTCCCCCTCACCCCAGTGACAAAATTACTTCCGAAGATGTGTTAATCGTAGTTGGCGGCATTGACGGACTCCAGCGGCTGGAAGAGCTGGAATGATGAAATAACAGTGAAGGCGCCGGTAAAAAACCGGCGCCTTCACTCGCTATCTTACTGCTAAAAAGTAATTGTTTATGCCGTTATAGAGTCCTAGCGCAGCTTTACGCCAAAACGATGATTTACTGAGCAGCTTTGCTTCCTGGGGATTAGAAAGGAAAGCCACTTCTGCCAAGATTGCCGGCATATGTGTGTTCTCCAGGACATAATAATCATTTTCTTCAAAACCCCGGTCGAACAGCCCAACCTGCCGCACCAGATTACTCTGCAGGATTTGGGCAAAGCGGCGGTCTTCATCGGTCTTTTCATAAAAATAAGTTGTCGTGCCTTGCGCATCCTGGGTGGAATGCGCATCAGCATGGATGCTGACAAACAAGTCGGCATCCAAACGATTAGCGACATTAACCCGGGCTGCCAGTTCTTCCTTGTCAGAAGCCCCGCTGTAAGCCACATCCCTATCAGAGCTGCGGGTTAGCACCACATTCGCTCCTTTGGCAGCAAGCATCTTTTTCAACTCCAGTGCAATTCCCAGGGTCACGTCTTTCTCAGCGATATTATGGGTTCCAAGAGCCCCCGCATCACTTCCGCCATGACCAGGATCGACTACAATTGTCCTTCCCTGCACACCGGTATATGTACCCGTGAGCGCTGCACCGTAAACCGTAGCATGAAGTGGCAGCATCAGGACCAGTGTTGCCCAAAAAAGAATAAGGCGAGATTTTTTCATATATTTCATCCTTACTAGCAGGCAAGCATGCCTTGCGTCAAACCCACCGTCATTATACCTTAGTCGTTACAAGCTGACAAACGTAATATTTTCCGCACAAAAATACCGCCTCCTGGACAAACTAAGTCCAGGAGGTGAGAACGCATGGACAATGAAAAAAACAACACCACAATGGATAACGAGCAAGCTCCTGTAGAATCAACTGATAAAAAGACACAAAATACGGTACCTACTTTGTATCCCGACATAGAATATGTAAATCGAACCTTGCCTTAAACAAAACGGATGAGGACAAATCGGAATTTGCCTCATCCACTTTTTTATTTAAGCGTAATTTCTTCCCCGTTTAAGATTTTTTTCATATTTTTCATCGGACACATTTTGCCGCACATCGTACAGGTATCTTCGCATTCCGGTTTTGATTCCTCCCGGTATCTTCTGGCCTTTTCAGGGTCAATTGCCAATTCAATCATACGCGGAAAATCAACCTCCGCCCGGGCCGCACTCATTTGATTATCCCAATCCCGTGCACCTGGTATTCCTTTCGCGATGTCTGCTGCGTGAGCGGCAATGCGGGTAGCAATAATTCCTTCTTTCATATCGTCTATCGTGGGCAGGCGCAAATGTTCTGCCGGAGTGACATAACACAGAAAATCAGCCCCATTGGCTGCTGCAATTGCACCGCCAATTGCACTGGTGATATGATCATAGCCGGGAGCAATATCCGTAACCACAGGTCCCAGGACATAAAATGGCGCACCATGGCACAATTTTTTCTCAAGCATCATATTAGCGGCAATTTCATTAAGCGCCATGTGTCCGGGACCTTCAATCATGACTTGTACATTTCTGGCCCAAGCCCGTTTCGTCAGCTCTCCTAATACTATTAATTCTTCGATTTGAGCGGCATCGGTGGAATCTTGTATGGAGCCAGGCCGGCAGGCATCACCCAGGCTAAGCGTAACATCATATTGTTCACAAATGTCCAGCAAGCGGTCAAAGTATTCAAAAAACGGATTTTCCCGGTTATTGAGTTCCATCCAGGCAAACAGCAGCGAGCCACCGCGGGAAACAATATTGGTCAGCCGTTTATTGTTCTTTACCCGCTCGGCAGTCACAGCGTTTATCCCGCAGTGAACAGTCATAAAATCAACGCCATCTTGGGCATGCCTTTCTACAACAGCAAAGAATTCGTCAACAGTGATATCCTTCAGTTCCTTATCCAGCATTCCCACGGCATCATACATCGGTACCGTGCCAATCATTGCCGACGATATTTCCACCAGTTTGCGCCGGAACTCCTGGGTTTTACCATAACAGCTAAGATCCATTATGGCCTCTGCTTTTAATTCAATTGCTCTTTTTACTTTATCCAGTTCAAAGTGAATATCACAGCAATCTTTAGAGACTCCCAGATTCACATTAATCTTCGTCCTCAATCCTGTGCCGATTCCTTCAGGGCTCAAACTGACATGTCCTTTATTAGCGGGAATAACCACTTTTCCTGCCGCAACCAATTCAGCCAATTCTTGGGGTCTCATGTTTTCCTTCGCAGCAACAATGCGCATCTGCTCTGTAATAATTCCTTTTTTGGCAGCATCCATTTGCGTTGTGTATTTCATCGCAATCCCCTTCCTCATGATAAATAACAAAAAAGCCTGCCGTAAGGCAGGCTTTAAAGTACAATTTTAAAAGCTTCCCTCCGGTGGTACTAACCACATCAGGTATAAGAGTTGGACACACGTCCTCTCAGCCATTTCGGCACCCCTAGCTATCGTATTTACTTATCATCACTATACTGGATATTTCAGCTATTGTAAATCTATATTTCTTTTGCGGTATTCAACCAGATCATTTACCGTGACAACCGGCATTTTATGCTTTGCGGCAAACTCGACGATCTCCGGCAGCCGCGCCATGGTACCGTCCGCATTGGTAAGCTCACACAAGACACCATATGGTTTCAACCCGGCAAGACGCATGAAGTCTACATTTGCTTCCGTATGTCCCGGACGTTCCAACACACCACCAGCTTTAGCCCTTAAGGGAAAAACATGTCCAGGGCGCTTCAAATGTACCGCACAGGCCTGCTCGGCAACTGCTGCTTTTACCGTTGTAACCCGGTCCGCAGCCGACACGCCGGTCGTTACACCTGCGGCAGCTTCAATTGATACGGTAAAAGCGGTTTGAAAGCTGCTTGTATTATGTTCTACCATCATTGGCAGTTCCAAAGCCTGTATTTTCTCTTCCGGAAGGCATAAGCAGACAATCCCGCTTCCTTCACGGATCAGCATTGCCATCTGCGCATTCGTCAAATGTTCTGCTGAAAAAAAGATATCGCCTTCATTTTCGCGATCTTCGTCATCTGTTACCAGAATTCCCTGACCATCCTGCAGCGCCTTAACAGCACGTTTTACTCGTTCCTCTGAATTTCCAAACTGGGCTAATAGTTGCTGATTCAATTCGTATTCCTCCTATTTAACTAGTCGGACTTACTTTCGAATCAGGGCATTAGACAGGCAGCAGAAAAAGCAAAATGCTCACCGCCTTATCCTCTTTCGTCCGGACTATACCGTCGGCACTGGCCTCTCACCAGTTCTGCTGACCTCTTCGTGCTCGAAGAGCGCTCGCGGGCTCCCCGGTAAATCCGGGATACCGCCGGTGGGGATTCGCACCCCGCCCTGAGAATAAGTCACTCAGTTGTAAGTATACTCGGATGCCAGTATTTGTCAACCCTCAGAAATTCACCGCATTGTTTTGCCCTTATCCCTCGCGGAAGATAATCCCCTTGCCAAAGGAGGGATAATTCCACGAGTAACCGCTAGTCCCTTGCTTCAGTCGCTCACATACCAGCCGGCAATTGCCGCATTCCAGGCAGCCCACATGATCAAAACTGAGTACATCGTTTACCGTATCCCATTTGTACCGCTCGGCCGGGCAGGAATACGTACAGGCCCGATGATTACAGGTCTTACAGGCAATTTTGTCGACTACAATATGCGGGTTATGATCATCGCTGTCAAAACGGTTTTTTGCCAGTCTGTCATCAATAGTGAGGCTTTTCATAGTGACCTCGCCCCCTTCAGCATATCTTTAAACACATTAAAATAAGGTATTTTGCCGGCAACCGCCTCCCGGGCCGTTCCGAGAACCCGCTTTGACGGCATACCATCTACGTGGTAAATACTTTCCATCAGGCTGGCCGCCAGGAGCGGATAGGTGGTAAATACATGCTGCGTATGCGCCATGTAATCATGCGCATTCTTGAAAGTCTCCAAGTCTTTCAGTACACTCTGCTTCAACCTGTCCTCATATTTTTTTAAGGCTGCCCGGGTAGAATCACCTGCTTTAATTGCTTCTTCAGCGGTTTCAGCCGCCGCAATGCCGGACAGAATGGCATAGTCCATGCCCCGTACCGTAAAGCCGCTGTTGACAACAAAGCCTGCCGCATCACCTGCGACCATAAAACCATCGCCATAAAGCTGAGGCAAAGCTGAAATTCCGCCTTCAGGAATCAGGTGAGCAGAATACTCCGCTAATTCTCCACCTGCGATATAACGGCTAATAGCCGGATGCTGCTTTAAAGACTCGGCAATATCGGCAATCGGCAGTTTAGCGTTTTTCCAGCTAAGTGAATCTACTACCAGGCCCAGCGAAATACTGTCTTTATTCGTATAAAGGAAGGCACCACCGCTGATGCCTTTTGTACATTCACCTGCACAAAGCATCGCCACCCCCTGCTCACTGTCTGTATTAAACCGGTCATTAATTACTGCTTCAGGCAAGCGGAAAACATGCTTAATTCCCAGTGCAACATTGCTATTTTCAACCGGTTTGACTAACCCGGCCCGTTCAAATACCAGCGGGTTAACCCCTTCCGCACTGATAACTAAATCTGCTTCCAGTTCCTCGTCGCCGATTTTTACCCCGCATACCTTGCCTTCCTTTATTATTAATCCGTCAACCGTACTTGCGGGAACCAGCATTGCTCCCGCTTCTTCCGCTTTCGCCGCAAGCCATGCATCAAGTTTAGCGCGCAGCACCGTGTAAGACAGCTGATTTTTCACGGAAAACGTAGAGTCAATGGCAATACTGCTCTCGGGTGTCATCATCATCAGCATTTCCCTGGTTACCTCGCGTTCAAGCGGAGCATCCTGCCATTCATCAGGCATCAGGGCTTTGAGCGCATACGTATAAAGACGTCCTCCAGTCATATTTTTCGCTCCTGGAGCTTTTCCCCGATCAATCACCAGCACTTCCAGCCCGGCTTTTGCCAGCCGGTAAGCGGCAGCGCAGCCGGCTACACCGGCACCAATTACGACAACCTGAAACTTTTCCTCTGCCAAAACATTCACCCCTCCAGAAAATAAGATTTCTGCTCTCACAATGAACAAGGACTTCTAGCAGAACATTAGCATTTCACGTCATAGCGTGAAAAATCTGTAATTTTATTATGCCACAAACCACTCTGCTATTCAATGAAAACAAAGCTAGGAGAGCCTATATAAAAACAAAGACCAATCACCCCAACTTTATCATAAAGTTGGAGTGATTGGCTTCCTATCAGATAGTTACAAAATGAATTGAGGCCAGGAACCGCAAGCTCATAAAGCCTGTAATAACGGTAAGACGATTACGCCTCAGGGCGGCTCAAATCCACTTTATCCAAAGGGATCAGCTTGGTCTTGTTCACATATTTATATCCCAAATAAGCTGCTATAAACACGGGAATACCAATATACGATACGGCTGCGCCATACCAATCAATAGTCCCTCCTAAAAAGGCATTGTAATTTTGCCCGATTATGACGATAAAACAAAGTGCAAAGGCAAACAACGGCCCAAAGGGAAACCATTTCGCCTTGTACTTCAGCTCGCTTAAGTCCCGTCCTTGTTTAACAAAGGCCCGCCGGAACCGGTAATGACTGATAGCAATTCCCAGCCAGGCAATAAAACCAATTACACCGGTTATGTTTAACAGCCAGGTATAAGCAGTACCGTCACCAACAAGCGAGGTAAGAAAAGCAAGTAATCCGAAAACAGTTGTTGCATAAAGAGCATTAGCCGGTACTCCCCGCTTGTTCACTTTACCAAAAAACTGTGGCGCTTTCCCTTCCTTGGCCAAAGCATACAGCATCCGCGAGGAGGCATAAAGAGATGAGCTCCCGGCTGAAAGCACTGACGAAAGAATAACGGCGTTCATAATAGATGCTGCCGCACCTAACCCTGCACGGGAAAATACCAGTGTAAACGGACTGACAGCGATGTTCTCCACATCGTTTTTCAATAAATTTTCATCCGTATAGGGCAGCAAAAAACCAATAATTAATAAAGCGCCAATATAAAACAGCAGAATGCGCCAGAATACCGTATTAATAGCCTTAGGCACATTTTTTTCCGGGTTTTCACTCTCACCGGCAGCAATCCCTACCAGTTCCGTCCCCTGGAAAGAGAATCCTGCGATCATAAAGATACTTAATATCGCACCAAATCCACCGACAAAGGGAGCTTCACCAGTATGCCAGTTGGCAAAGCCTGGTGATGGAGTGTTGCCAAAACCGAGGAGGACTGCAATCCCGACAAATAAAAAAACAATAACCGTGATTACTTTAATCCCGGCAAACCAGAATTCACTTTCGCCATATGCCCGGGTAGATAATAAGTTCAATACAAACAACATGAGTAAAAACGATCCACTCCACACAATGGCTGGCGTATCTGGAAACCAGAATTTCATAATAATCGCTCCGGCGACTAACTCCACTGCCAGACAGGACGCCCAATTCAGCCAGTAATTCCAGCCTACGGCAAAGCCCAGTGCAGGATCAACAAACCGGTTGGCATAGGTGCCAAATGCCCCGGACACAGGCAAATAAGTAGCCATTTCACCTAAACTGGTCATCAAAAAATAAACCATAATGCCAATTACACCATAAGCGACTAAAGCTCCGCCTGGCCCTGCCGTACTGACAGAGGCACCGCTGGCGACAAACAAGCCCGTACCAATAGCACCGCCGATCGCAATCATATTCATGTGGCGAGCCTGCAGGCTTCGCTTTAACTCACCCGTTTCTGTTTCTATTACATGGGGACTGCTGCTGATTTGGTTTTTTTCAGTTTTTGCATTGCTGCTCATAGGATTCACTCCTTTATTTACTTGCGCGGAAAGCGGAAAAAATTCATCCCCCGTTTCTTCGCCAACTCCTGAATTCGGGATACTTTTACGCTGCTGCCTGCATTTCAGCGTTGAGTCTTACAAAAAGAAAAAGGGCTTCAGAGAAAACCTCTAAAGCCCCCTAATTCCTATGGTGCGGGAGACAGGAATTGAACCTGCACGCCTCACGGCGCTAGATCCTAAGTCTAGTGCGTCTGCCAGTTCCGCCACTCCCGCATATATCGTCAGCATTACGCAGTAAACTTGACTCCGTAATCGGCCACCATCGTGACCTCAGCACCTGACATAAGAATATTATCATAAACTACATCACATCGTCAAGCACTTTTTTCTGCATAAGCTGACTTTTTAATTATAGATTTTCTTCAATATCACCTTCCAGTTCCAGATAGGCGCAGCGCAGCTGCTTCAGCTCATCGTCAGTAGCCCGCCAGTAGCCTCGATTATTACATTCCAGCAGCCGTTCTACCATACTAAAGTATGCCCAGCGGTTATTTTCCGCCAGCTTCTGCCGCATTGTTTCATCAGCAATGTAGGTTTTGTGCATATCGCTGAAAACCCAGTTACTCACTTTATTGGTGGTGGCAGCTAAGCCCAGCATATTTTCAAACCGGTCGTTGATTTTCTGAACACCATGATAAGAATGATCCAGCATGGCATTAATCCATTTAGGATTTAAAAGGCGCGTCCGCACACCCCGTTCTATCGATTTATCAACCGTTTCTGTTTGTATTTTTTCGCCCGTCGTGTCGGTAATATAAACTATCGCCTGCTTACCTCTGGCGTTTTCTACAGATTTAGACAGGCCACCGAAATACTCATAATAATGATCCAGATCGATTACTTCATACTCATGATTGCTGCGAAGCTGTGACACAATGTCCACTGCCGCTAAATGACTGGTAAACAATCCTTCAACCGTCCTGCCCCGGTAATTCTTACTATACACGTGCTGCAGACTGTTCACATAAGTTTCGCCCAGCTGCTTTTCATCCGTCCACGTTTTCAACTCAATTAATTTGGAAACCTTACTGCCATATTCCGCCTCTGCAGGTCCAAACAAACGGGCAAAGGATAGCTCCCGCGCTTCATCGCAGTCATAGCCTTCTGCCAGCAGCTTTTGATAAATCCTGCTGCCATTAGCCTTCAGATAGTTTTCCTCTTCACTTTCCGCCAATTCAGCAACGCGCTGGAACACCTCGTGTAGTTCCCCGATCAAGAGAGGAAACATATCGCGGAAAAATCCACAAATATTGATCACAACATCAATACGCGGCCGCCCTAGCTCTGCCAGCCCAATGATTTCAAAACGCGGTGAAAACTGGTTTTTCTTAGTGACTACCCTGACGCCAAGATACTGAAGAATTTGTCCAACCGTTTCACCCTGGGTCCGGGAGGTTTCCAGCCCCCACAAAATCACTGCTGTACTTTTGGGGTAACAGCCGTGCGTTTTGTAGTATTGCGCTATGGTATTCTGCGCGATTTTAGCGCCGCGCTGCATCGCAACCGGGCTGGGCACCAGCCGCGGATCAAACTGGTATAGATTACATCCGCTGGGCAGCACTTCCGGGTTGCGCACCATATCGCCGGCCAGCCGGGCAGATAAAAATCCACCGTCCAATACCTTGAGCAAACCAGCCTCTTCCTGACTGTCCCGGGATGCTTGATATGCGGTAAGTCCGAATTGCAGTACTTCCTTGCAGACGCTAAGTCTGTCACCGGACAATCCAGGCACAACTGTACCGTCTGCCAAATATTGATCCACTATCACTGCCGCCGCTTGGTCAAGTCGGCTCAGTATACTGATCTCGTTGTCTTCCAGCGCTTGGTCGTAATTGAGCCCCTGCGCTTCAGCCAGCAGACGCTGCAGCGAGGGAAGCGGCGGCCGGTCATAGCGCAGCACAAACTTCATAAAAGCCGCCGCTTCCCCTTCCGTATAACCTTTGCCAAATACATGCAGACCATGCGGAATTAGAGAACGCCGCATCCGGTACAGCTCCTGCTCCAGCTCTTCTATATCGTCATACAGAAAGTTTTGTTCCCCGGCCTTTGCTTTAATTAATTCCTCCAATACAGGCAGCTGGCTTGCATCCAGGCGCTGGACCTCCTGACGCTGGTGCATCAGTGACTCCAGTTCCGCTAATTCACCGTACAAATCACTTTCGGTAAACGGCGGCGACTGATAGCTCACCAAAACAGCATGTGCTCGCCGTTTGGCGATCATTGCCTCCGCCGGATTGCCTGCATAATACAGGTAGGCATGGGGAATGTCGTGTACTAAATAATCAGGCAGGCAGCTTCCTGACATGCCGCATTCTTTGCCTTGCAAAAACTCAAGCGTTCCGTGTGTACCTACATGGATAATAACATCTGCTTTAAACTCCTCCTTCAGCCATTGATAGAAAGCAATATACTGATGATGGGGCAATAAAGCCTTGTCATGGTAAAACTTATCAGGCTGCTCATGGATGCCCCGGGAAGGCTGCAAACCGACAAATACATTGCCGAATACTTTACCCGGAATGAGGAAACAGTCCTTTTCGCTCATGATCTCTCCCGGCGCCTGCCCCCATTGCCGGATCAACTCATCCGTCCATCCGACAGCTTTCAGACGCTGCAAATAGGTGGCAGCAGCATAACGGATAAACGCAAGATCGGTGGTATCTTCCGTCCAGCGTCCGGAATTCACAAGCTTTCCGGCAGAAAAGGTGTTTTTAAGGTTCACGGCCGTTTCCGGCTCTACCTGGTAACCTTCCTTATAAAGGCGCGCGAGAATACGTTCTACTGATACAAAAGTATCAAGAAACGCACCGCCAAACAGATTATCTTCTCCCGGCGGATAGTTATAGCAAATCACTGCTACCCGCTTATCTGCTTTGGGTTTCTTCCGCAATAAAAGCCATTTTTGAATGCGGGCAGCCACTTTATTGGCCCGTTCTTCAATTAAGGCGAGCTCATGGATATCTAATTGCAGCTCTTCATCATAGACGGAAGACGCCAATGCACCGATTGGTATGGTTTCGATGGCCCCGTCTAATTCAGGAAGCATTACCTGGATTAAAAATTCGGCTGCATTAATACCCTGCAGGGATTTTTCCCATTCGGCAACCTCCCGGCGAGACATAAAAAACGGATGTACCAACGGTACATCTAAATCTTTCAGCAATTCCACCGCCGCCTGAGCATCACCGCCCATCGGACCGGCACCGAGCCGAAAAGCCAGAAAGCTCACCACCAGGTCTACCGTTTTGCCTGACTCTGTGATCAGAATTTGACGAAGCTTTTCCAAATCCCGGTTGGTGGTGCGGGCAAAGGCTATGGGCAGTACATTCGCAAAAAGCTGTAACTTCTTGCTGAATGCCGCCACGCAGCCCCGTGTCCGGTTAGGATAATTATGTCCGTAAAATAATATCGCAATGGTAGGCTTCTCAGGGTCATAGGCTGTTGACTGACGGTACTCCCGGACACTGGAAAAATACGTTCCCCGGTCCGGATCAAAGATGCCTGTATCCTGTACAATAACCGGCTCCTGAGGTTTAGGAAAAGCAGCAAACCCTCCATAATCGCGGCCGATTAAGTATAATAAATTACGGATATTGCCTTCATCGGCATTTTTCCAGTATTTAATAATCTGTATATAATTCTTAATATCCTTAAGCTTTCCCAGTGGCAGCATCTTGCCCAGTTTTTCCGCCATATCCATCATGCGCAGCATGGAGTCCGGTGAGACACGGGCGCTTGGCTCCATGCCCGCCTTCATGTCTTTACCGGAAAAGCCGCCCAATTTGAGGATAGAGCGGATTTCCTGGTTATCGCCGCCAATTGGAACAATGTTGGAGCTGCTGTTGCGGCATGCCGCAAGAACTGTTTGTTCATATTCCCGTGACGCACCCATCAAATCGAGCAAAACAAAATCCGCCTCTTTGATTGCCGCACCGATTCGCTCTGCTTGACCTTGCTCCATATGCTTGGCAGCATAAAACAGCTTCACTTCCAAACAGCCGGGAAATTGAGCCGCCAGTTCACGGGATACGCAAGCCATATCCGCCAGACCCGCATTCGAAACCGCTAACACAATGATTTTCATTTCGGGGCTCCTCTTCATATAATACTACTTCGTACCGCCCGGGCAAGTTGCTGGGCTCCCAATTCTTCTAACAGTAAATACCGGGCCTGCATAGCCTGGGCAAGTTCCCGTGCAAGCCCAAGCCGGATAAAATCGTTTTCCGTATCAATGACCAGCGTCTGTATGCCGGTTTTGCTGATTTTACCGGCAATATCCAATACTTCCTGCACTGCATCGCCACCGCTTATTTTGACATTGGCTTTGCCATCAGAAACCAATACCAGCACAGGCACCATATCCGGATCACGCAGCCTGGCTGCGTGGAGGATTTCCATTGCTTTTAACAGCGCTGCCGCCAGAGGGGTTTTTCCACCGGTCGGCAGATCACGCAGCCGCTTTTGGGCAAGATCGACACTGCGGGTAATTCCCAGCAGCAATTCCGCCGCATTTTTCCGGAATGCAATCATCCCTACCCGGTCCCGTTTTTGGTAAGCATCCGTCAATAATGACAATATCGCTCCTTTGACGGCTCGCATTCGCTGTTTGGCTGCCATCGAACCGCTGGCATCGACAACGAATAAAAACGTATTGCCCACTCGTTTTTCCCGTACCTTAATGCGAAAATCTTCCTTATATATAATAAGTCCCGTATGCGCTTTGCCGCGAAGACGCTGAAAGGGGGCTGCTGCCCGTAATGTAGCATCAAACGCCAAATCAGCAACCTTATCCCTAGGCAGCCTAACCTTCACATAGCGTCCCTGACGCGAGCCTGTCCGGGTGAGGCAGCGGCGGCCGCTGCCCTTGCGTACCCGCCTGTCACGTAAAGGCAATGCAATATCACGTACCGCAAAAACCGCACCCGCCTCCTCTACCTGATCATCAATATTACCGGATGCTCCATTGGCTTCCGGATTACTGTCCGAAGATTCTTGCGGCATCTCACCAGCCTCAGTTCGATCTTCAGTTGCACCGGTATCCTTATCGCCATCAGCGTAAGCTTGCTGTTGTTCAGGCTGCTCGCCGGACGAATTTTGCTGTTGTCCGGGCGGTTCAGGCTGGTCAGGCACCGGCGGAACTTCCCTTAACCGGTGAGGCAGGACAAATCGTGCAGCCGTTTTGATATCCTGAGGGTAGATGGCATTTCTTTGTTCCCAGGCGGCCAGCGCTTTAGCAGCTTCGACCAGGATAATATCAGCCCGGTGACCGGCGCAATTCGCTTGCTGCGCAATCGCTGCAGCAAGCTGCAGCATGGCATCGGGAACCTCTACCTGACCCAAAGCAATTTTGGCAGCGTTCAGCTTCTCACGCAGCTCGCAAGACTCTTGTTCATAAGCGCGAAAAAAAGCATCCGGCGCCAGTTCATACGCTAACCGGCGCCGCATCACCTCAACCCGTGCCGTCACATCTTTTTCGCCGCCGACAGAAACATACAATCCAAACCGGTCAAGAAACTGGGGTGATAGCGCTCCTTCTTCCGGATTCATCGTACCGACCAAAATGAATTCGGCCGGATGCTTATGCGATATTCCTTCCCGTTCAATTACGCAAAATCCCGATGCCGCCGCATCTAAAATAACGCTGACTAAACTTTCACTCAGCAAGTTTACTTCATCTATATATAGAATATTGTTATGAGCCTTAAACAATATTCCCGGTTCAAAGCGTTTAACCCCTTTTCCAAGGGCAAACTCGATGTCAATGCTGCCCACTACTTTATCTTCCGTAGCATTCAAGGGCAGCTCAACGATATCCATCTCCTTGAGCAAATGCGCCAATCCTCTGACCATCGTTGATTTAGCCGCGCCCTTTTCGCCGGCAATCAGCACGCCGCCGATACGAGGATTGATCGCATTCAGCAGCAGCGCCAGCTTAATATCCGCTTGGCCAACGACGGCAGCAAAGGGAAATACCATTCTATGAGCCATATTGCAAACATCCTTCCCCCGGGCCAGCCGCCGTTATTGCGGGACAAGCTGATCCAGTATCGACCAATCCAAAACGCCTTCTTCAAAGGGTCTGCGGCGCATCCGGTGGGGCAGCACCAGCTTGGCAGCTTCCTTGATATCTTCGCTGATAACCTGCTGTCTTCCGGCATACGCCGCCAGTGTCATCGCAGTTTTAATCATGGTAATATCCGCTCTGTGTCCGTCTACTTCCAGTTTGATGGAGATTGTCGCTACCAGCTCCAATAAGCTGTCAGCAATCTGTACTTTGGGCAAAAGCGAGCCGGCCAGCACGATTCTCTGTGCCAAGGCTTGCTGATCACTGGCAAATTCCGCCCGAAAAGCCTCAGAATCCTGCTCATAACGCAAGCGCCGCCGGATAACTTCAACCCGGTCGGCTGTATTCTGTTCACCAGCTACCTCTACAGAAAGGCCGAAACGGTCAAGCAGCTGAGGCCGGATGTCACCCTCCTCCGGATTCATCGTACCAACAAGCACAAACCGGGCGGGATGCACAAAGGAAACGCCTTCCCGTTCAACCGTATTGACTCCCATGGCAGCTGCATCCAGCAGTACATCCACAACATGGTCATCAAGTAGATTGATTTCATCTATATATAAAATATTGCGATTAGCCTGTGCTAAAATACCTGGTTCAAATTTCTTTTCCCCCATTTTGAGAGCATGTTCAATATCCAGCGTACCAACTACCCGATCCTCCGTAGCGCTGACCGGCAAATCGATAACCCGCATTTTCTGTTTGCTACCTGTTAGCTGCTGCCCTGCAGCCACTCTTTCCCAGCATTGCTCGCAAAGGCTGCTTTTAGCGAGTGGATCGCAGTGAAAACCGCAATCGGCAACCACGTCCATCGCGGGCAGTAAATCAGCTAAGGCCCGGACGGCAGTAGATTTTGCCGTTCCCTTTTCTCCTTTTATCAGCACACCGCCTAAAGCGGGATTTATACTATTTAAGATTAACGCGCGCTTCATTGCTTCCTGTCCTACGATTGCCGTAAACGGATAAATTTTAGCTGTAATCTCCACTGCTGTCATCCTCTCAATTCCATCAAAACTCTCATTAATTCAACCGGAATTTAACTTCTACCGTACTAATACAGGCAATCGGCTGACCATTAACGGAATCGCGGGCAGGCACAAAACGCCACCGTTCTACCGCTTTGACGGCAGCCTCATCTAATTCGTTCCTGCCTGAAGAACCAACAACCCAAACATTGCCCGGCTTACCATTCTCCATGATCTCCAGTTTGACAGTTACACTGCCCTCTACTCCATCGCGTCTGGCGCTTTCCGGGTAACGGGGCTCTACCTTCTGCAGAATGCGGGGAGGTGAAGTAAGCCCTTTCGTTCCACTGCCGGTGCCGCCGCCCGAGCCTGTCCCGGAACCGGAACCCGAACCGCTACCCATCGCTTCCCCACCATTGCCGGTTCCCTGGGCAGAGCTGCCGTTAACGGCGTTAGAGAATGTTTGAGACGCTGCTTCAGTTTCTGTTATAACGGATTCCGCTTCGGCTACTTCCGTAACAATCTGCTGTTTTACAGGTATAGTTGACGGCACAACCATTTCCTGCTGAGGTTGTGGCACAGCCTGGCTGGCAGCCGGTGCCGGGCTGCCCGGGGCAGAGCTCTCCTGCATGCCGGGATCGGAAATTAGCTCCAGTTCTACAATAGCAGGCTCATCGATCTGTGTCGGCAGGATAAATCCGGCAAACCAGTTGATGCCAATAATCAGTGCTATATGAACAGCAGCCGAAAAACCCATTGCCTTCAGCCACTCATTACGTCTGCTCATTCTACTCACCTGGCCTTAGCTTCTGTGGCAATAGCAATCCTGCGAATACCCGCCTGTTTCAACTCGTCAAGTACAGCCACAACCCGGCCGTGCTCCGTGTGTCGGTCAGCCCGCAGAATTACCGCTAAATCCGCTTTTCGCGCCAGCTCGATCTGCATTCGCTTAGCCAATACCTCTACCTGTAATTCTTCCTGATCGACAAGGATTCTGCCTTGTTCGGTAATCGTCACAGTAATTGGTTTTTCCATATCGGTCTGTGCCGCTGCAGCTTGTGGTAAATTAACCGGGATCGACTTTTGTTCCACCATATACAGCGTGCTCATCATAAAAAATACCAGCAGGAAAAAGATAATATCAATCATCGGGATAATCATCAGTTTGGGAGACCGCTCCAGCCGGGCACTGCGCAGCTTCATTATTCATCACCTGCCACATTGTTGAGAAAGACACTGCAGGCCTGTTCCATATCGGTTACTACTGCATCCAGCCGGTGACTGTAAAAGCTATGGACAAGCAGCGCCAGTACCGCAACACACAATCCTGCCGCAGTTGCAACAAGCGCTTCCCCAACCCCGCCGGTAATCGCCATCGGCTGGCCGGACTTAAGATTAAATACACTGAAAGACTGTATCATGCCAACAACGGTTCCCAGCAGTCCAAGCAGCGGCGCCAGTGTAACGATCGTATCCAGATAACCAAGATTTCTGCGAAGGTTTGCAGATTCCAGCTGTGCGGCATTTTCCAGCACGCTCTCCAGCTTATGGCTGGTCTTGATTCGTGATAAGCCTGCAAGCAAAACCTGTGCTACCGCACCTTTGGCGCTTCTACAAACCGCCTCAGCGCCCATCCAGTCCTTAGTCTGCAATTTTGGCTGTAAAGCAGCGAGCAGTTTCTCCAAATCCGTATCGGCACTGCGGTAATAGCGAAAGCGTTCCACTGCTATAGCAACTACAAACAACGAACATAGTAACAACGGATACATGACCAGTCCACCCTTAAAAAACAATTCAACAGCACTCATCAACGATTCTCCTCTCTTATGTACAAACTGGAAATGCCGGATATAAGCGACACATCCGGCAAAAAACACAAAAACCTTCCTGATCAGTCCAGGAAGGTTTAGTTAACAGAGAAATTTTAAATTAAACTGCTCTCATAATCCCCTTCCCATCGCTCGTGGGTATGACGGTGATTGTTAAATAGGCAGTTCTCCTGGCTTTAGATCATTGCGCACCTAAACCTTCCCAAGACGATCGTCTCAGTGGTATAACTTAGGCTTGCTCCCCATTACAGTGGCGGGACCGCGCCGGCTTTGCACCGGTCTTCCCTATTAAGCCCCGCAGGGCACCTACTTCGCTTCATGAAATTGTCACATCTTCATTTCCAGTGTATTTCCTTATGATAATAGCATTATTGATTGAGATTTGTCAAATTTCTTTTAAATTCGACTATTAGCCAATAGGCTATTTTTCTGCCGGAAATGAATCTTTTATGAAGTCGATGAAGGCTTTTAACGCATTCGATAAATATTTATCTCTTCGCCAAACAAGGCCGGTTTGAATATTAAGTGGACTTTCCAGTGGGCGGCTGCTAATATTCGTTTGTTTTTGCGCCACTATATCCATTAAAAAAGAAAGTCCAATCCCTTGTTCAACTAAATTAATGATTGTTTGCACCTGCCGCGTGGAAAACAATACTTTCGGTGAAAAATGATGCCTTTTGCATTCTTCCATAATGATCTGCCGGTTGTATGTATCTTCCTGCAGCAGAATAAACGGCTCTTCGCGGAGCGCCGTAATTGGTATTTGCGGCAAAACCTGCAAAGAATGCTCATGCGGTAAACATACGACGATTTGCCGCTGTACGACAGGAAGCGTCTCCATTGCCGCCGACTGATGATCAAAGAGAACCCCAAAACCAATATCCAGCTTGCCTTGTTCCAGCAGACGTAAAATGGAAAGTGTTCCCTGCTCAACAATCGTCAGTTCAAAATTGGGATATAAGCTGCGGAATTTACTAAAGATATGAGGAAATAAAAATACGCCGATCATGGGTGGAATGCCCACTTTAATTGTTCCTGTTTGCATCGTACGGTAATCCTGCATTTCAGAAACAGAATCATTGACACGACGTAAAATATCATTGACATGCTGTAAAAATAAATTACCTTCAAGGGTCAGACTTAAGCTTCTTTGGCTACGGTCAAATAAGGGTACTTTTAACTCCTCTTCCAATTTTTGCATCGCAACCGTCAGTGACGGCTGGGTGAGATGCAGCACTTCAGCTGCTTTCGTCAAACTGCTTAACTGGCTTACGACTTGAAAATACTTCAAATGCCTGAGTTCCATACTGAGTCCTCTCCTCATTTAAACAATCCCTTGAGTTTTACGGGAAGGGTTTGCCTTACTGGAGAAATCAAGCTGAAAAAGCTCCGGTGAAAACCGGGCAGCTCGATTGCTCAAATAATCCCCCTCCCATCGCTCGCGGGTCAACAGCGATTGGTGCCCTATTCAGTTGTAGACCTGCAGTATGCCTACCTTCTCCTTCAGCAAAAATATTCAGAAAAGTCCGGCACTAAAATAACCCTCCCTGAGTTCTACAGGAAGGGTAAGCATTACAAGAGAGATCAACCTGAATAAGCTCCGGCAGTATAACTAACCGGAAAAGATTAATTGCTCGCATAATCCCCTTCCCATCGCTCGTGGGTCAAACGGTGACTGTTAGATAGGCAGTTCTCCTGGCTCTGGATCCTTGCTCGCCCAAACCTTCCCAGGACCTACATCCCAGTGGCATTATCTTGAGTCTGCTCCCCATTACAGTGGCGGGACCGCGCCGGCCTCAAACCGGTCTTCCCTATTAAGCCCCGTAGGGCACCTACCTCGTTATGAAATTACATCCTAGTAGAAGGATCAAGCTTAGAATAGCATCTCCTCTGATAGATTGTCAACCTTTCTTGAATATTTTAGTGATAATTCTCTGCTTCCAGAGTTACTTCAACAATTGTGTTTATTAGTTTTTCCCTGGATTAAGACGCATTCCATATAGGTGTGAATGGGCCGCAAGGCAGCTATAAGTTCTTTAGGGCCTGCTGTTGGCACAATAGCTTCTGTACCCAGCCGTCCATCGAAGTATTTAGAAATTCGTGCACCAAATAATCCGGCTGTACTTCCTTTATAATACGCTGCACTTCAGGAGTGCTGAAGGGCAAATGCTGATCAATTTTCATCACATGATTCATGATTTGATCAATGGCTAAGTCCGGAGACTCGGTATTTCTTGTTTTGCTAATATATTCGCCTGATAACGAATAGTGAAGATGAAGTCCCTTCACATAGCTTTTATAACTGCCCAATCGGGCTAAAACCTGCAGAATAAACGCGACTCCTTCTTCCTGAGTCCTGAGCGCAGCATTTGTATTCATTAAATGTCCCGTATCCAGCATAAGCCCCACATTAGCATGCTGCACATTGTCCAGCAGTTGAGCCGTCAGCTTACTGTCAGCCAGTGTAAGACCGGGCCACCACAAATTTTCAAATAACAGCGCCACATTATCGGGTATCAAATCGGTAAGCTCATTGACAACCTCAATTGTCGCCTCAATTACGTCCTTATCGGTTGCACTGAACTTCCAGTTATATAGTTCGGACAGACGTGCATGACTGACGTGATAGACCAGGTACTTAGCCCCTGCCTGGACTGATGTGCGGATATTATCCCTGTAAACCTCAAGCCAGGCTTCTCGCGTTGCTCCACCATAATAGGCAGCAATCGCAGCTTCATTCCCAAATTCACGAAGCAAAGCCTTTTTATTTCCCCGCCAAAAATCCAGCCAGTTTGGCCAAAACCGCAGATGGACTCCCTGTATCCATTCCCTTCGATGCATCTGTCGGTCCCAAGGAGCACAAAACATCATTTCCAGACCATCGAGGTGATGGTAATTCAAAAATGCCTCTAAGCATTCCGGACTATTATGAATCATTTCCGTATCCGATGTATAGTTCGATAAATTGACAAGCTCCAGCAACTGTTCGCTCACCTCCACCGCTGACACAAGTGAATATATTGATTCCATAGCTGTTCCAGCATATGACAGGCGCCACGCAGCCCTAAAAGCGGGCGATCACTAAGATTAATTTCGTCATACACAGGAAGTGCAATAGGTTGAAAAATCACATCGGTTATTCCCGCTTTCTGCAGCAGTGCTTTCTCATTACTGCTTGCCAACAGCAGCCCGCCCGGCAGCAGCTCCAGCTGTTTGCTAATACCTGCCCCCAGACAGCCGCCATCTAAAACCTGATCAATTCCTGCCGGTGGCTGACAGGCACAGCTGCCGCTGTGCGAAAGAACCGTTACAGGACCGGTGTCAGCCCATTCTGAGCGCACTGCCTGCGCTACAGCCAAGGCAACTGAGGCCGGGGCGGCAACCAGCGTGCTTTCAAACCACAAATCACCCCAAACCCGTTGGGCATCAAGCGTCGCTACGCGGATTTTTTGTTCTAATTCCTGTACCTCCTGCCAAACAGGCTGCATACGGCCTTCTTCCAGCCACATGATCTCCCCAATCCGTTTTAACCAGGTCACAGTTCCTTCCATGCCATAAGGAGGCAGCAGAGAAACATACGGCGTACCATATACCTGTTGCAGAAATTGAGCCAGTTCGAGCCCCAGTTCCTCATGAACAACAATATTTAATTCTGCCTGCGCCATGCAGGCTATCTCTGCCGTACTGCTGCCTGCCCCCGGGCAGGCCAGTACCTGATAACCAGCTAATGACAACAGCCGTTTTAACTCGCGTAAATCATTTTCACTGTTATAATAACCGACAGTACAGCCTATGAGGTTAATTGTCCAGGGCAGCGCCATCCTGCGCGGCTTAAGAGGCATGGCAGTAAAATAGCTTTTGGCTGCAGCCCGGTATCCTTCCCAGAAACCGCCTTTTAAACCGCCGCTGTCAATACAAACTACCGGGCAGGGCATAGCTGCCTGCCTGGCAATCCCTTCTATATCATCGCCAATTAACCCGATCGCACAGCTATTTTCGATTAAAATCACTGATGGCTGGCAGTTCTGCCTTATTTGCTCCAGCGTTTTCAGCAAGCTTTCCTCCGTACCATAGACAACTGCATGGTTTTCCGCTTGCGTGCAGTAAAACCGGCTGCCCAGTTCAGTACATGGTTTTTCTAAATACCGCAAAGCGTAAAAATAGCACCACAGCGGTCCATTAGTTACAATAACCGCATCAGGAATGCCCGCGAAAAAAGCAGCAGCCCCCGTCAGGCCGCAGGTGTTGGCCTCTGTGCATACATTGGACCACGTCTTGTCAGACATACAGTATACCGCCTCTCGTACCAAACCGCTCGACCAACCGTACCATTTTGTGCATTACATCAATCATTCCCGCTACACCGACAGGCGGCAGCAAAGGAAGAAAAATCTGTCTTTTCGACCAATCCGTCATTTCATGGGTAGTCAGAATCAGATCTGCGTCAGCCAATATCGCATTGCCTTCATGCGGGCTGTAAATAGGTGCTTTGGTCAACGCAGCCACTTCCTGCTGCATCTCTGCACTTTGTTCACCTGTTAATCCGTCGAGCAGGATAATTCCCACCGGCTTGTTTTCTGTCAATGCAATCAATTCCAGTATCCATTCAGGCTGAAAATAGGCTAATGGCCGGCCAATGCATACTACACAGCGCTTGTTTTTCATCTTTCGCCGGTAAAAGGCGATATGCTCCTCCAGTCGTTCTTCCTGTGTCTTTATTGCGGCAGCAGCTTCGGCTTCTTTTTGTAGATAGACCCCCAGCTTTGTCAGCCAGTTTTTTGTTCCCGCCAAACCAACAGGATAGTCGGAATCAAAAAAAGGAACACCCACCTGCCTGTATAAATCGCCTGCCAGTTGTCTAAGTTTAGGAAATGCTTGTCTTGAGCCGCCCAGCAATATACAGAGTTCGGACGAAGCGATTTGCTTTATATCAGCCAATGTGGAATACACCGGAAACTGCCGTTGCACCTGCAGCCCGAAAAGCTGCAGCAATTGGTTCATTTCCCGGGCATCCTTGCCGTCAGGCCCACCATGATCCCCCAGCAGTGTTACCGTGTGTTCCGCCTTAGCCAACGGTGCAAGAAACCGTTCTGCTAATGCCTTGCCGGCCTGGTAAAAGCCACTGTAATAATCGCCATCCAGGAACCCATGGCTGGCTACTACCAGAATCGGCAAGCCCAGTTCCTGCTCCGCCTGAATTGCCACAGCCTCTGTATCGTCACCGATTACACCTGCTACACACGAATTAGCTATCACAATATACAAAGGCTTATACGTCACAGCAACATACTCAATACACGCCCGCAATTGATCCGTACCGCCAAAAATGGAATGCTGCTCCGCTAAGTTGCTGCTGACCAGCGGAGCCGTGTATAGCTTAGGCCGAAATTGCTGCCGTGCCAGAGCCCGGTAATGCATAGACAATTCCATATCATGAGAAACATGCCCGCAGGCTTTGGGACTGTGAAAGATGACCGCGGCCCCTTCATTATGAGCAACTGCCTGCCACACACCGGGCATACTGCAGCTGCAGCCGCTTTTTTCTCTTTTTCGCGACCGTTTACTCATCACCATAAGTAAGCACCAACTCCTCTAGCTCGGTAAATGTTATTGGCGTAGGTATGGTAAGCTCTTGATTCTTACAGATGTAATCAGCTAGTATACGGTAAACCTGGGCTTGCTCTGACTGCGGCGCCCATTCGATCACTGTTTGGCGCCGTATTTCCGCCTGATGGACCATTCGTTCACGGGGAATAAACGCAACAAGGCGGGTATTAAGCTTTCCGGCAAACTCAGTTAATAGTTCCCGCTCCTTCACAATGTTACGGCTATTACCGATAATCCCGCCTAGCCGCACTTTTCCCCTGCCGGCAAACCGGGCAATACCCTTCGCAATATTGTTTGCCGCATACAGGGACATCAGTTCACCGGAAGAAACAATGTAAATATCCGTTGCATACCCTTCTCTGATCGGCACAGCAAAACCGCCGCAAACCACATCGCCCAGTACATCATACAGTACTGTATCGTCTTCACTGACAGCCTGAAGCTCGTTTAATTTCTCCAAAGCGACGATAATCCCGCGCCCTGCACAGCCTACGCCCGGCTCAGGTCCGCCAGCCTCTACGCATTTGACGCCGCCAAAGCCGGAATGCACAACTTGCTCTATTGACACCGCCTCACCGAATTCTTTCACCATATCGAGCACGGTTTGCCTGCAGGTTCTCCCTAAAAGCAGCCGCGTCGAATCATTTTTGGGATCACACCCTATTTGGCAGACGGGATAACCCATTTCAGCCAGCGCGGCAGATACATTGGCTGCAGTCGTCGACTTTCCAATGCCGCCTTTTCCGTAAAAAGCAATTTTCTTCATTTCGGCAACCTCAGTTTAAAAATAAAATGACCCTTTCCACGCGCAGGCAGAAAGGGTCATACAAGATCTATTCAAATTCATTTTGAACTGCTCTCATAGCCCCCTCCCCATCGCTCGCAGGTAACACGGTGACTGTCAGCTAGGCAGTTCTCCTGACTCTGGCTCATCGCTTACCCAAACCTTCCCAAGACAGCCGTCTCAGTGGTATTACTTGGGTTTGCTCCCCATTACAGTGGCGGGACCGCGCCGGCATTGCACCGGACTTCCCTATTAAGCCCCGAAGGGCACCTAACTCCGCAATATTTGATTCCCACTATGTACTACAACCAGTCTAACAGACAACGCTGCTTCACGTCAACGATATTGACGCAGTATTCCAACAACGGAAAACAGCCTTACTGAACCTCACCGTATATTTCCGGATAGACAACCCTGGACAGGTAAGCTACCGCTTCATCAAAATGTATACCGGGATTTAATAAAAACAGTTCCATCGGTAAGAAGAAAACCTGCTTATTCTGCACCGCTTTCAGACCATTCCAGGCAGGATTGCTTTGCATATCTGCCTGCAGGCGTTTCCTGATTTCGGGCATAGCCCCCATAAAGGTAATCAGGATAACATCGGGATTGCCTTCTACTAATTTTTCCATACTATATGGCGTTGCATCCGGATCATCCGCCTTAGCGGTACTGCCCGCCGCAATATTTTGTAAGGAAAGCATGCTTGCCGCATTTCCGGCAATACTGCTCTCCAGGTGAACAGACACACTGCTGGCTGTTGCATGAAGAATAACAACCTGTTTGGAAACTGACGGCAGCATATCTGTTACAGCTTTAATACGCCCGTCTATGTTGGCGGCAACTATATGAGCGGCTTCCGGTGTACCGGCAATATCGCCAAACAGTTTGGTCTTTGCCATTACGTCCTCATATGTTTTCATTCGCACAATGATAAACGGAATATTGCTGCTTTCTAAAATAGGGATCAGCTTCTCATGCAAGCCTTGATAGCCGATGACCAGATCTGGCTGTAAGGCGACTACCTGCTCGGCATTAATATTGGCCAGATGTCCGACTTCCGGTAAGGCCTGAGCCTCTGGAGGCAGGTTGCCTATTCTGGCACTTGGTTTACCAACCGCTTTGCCGCCAACAGCATACAATAAGTCCACATAGCTGACCGCCAAAGGCACTATACGCTCCGGCTTTTTCGGCAGAACAACCTGGCGTCCGGCGTCATCCTGAATGGTAAGATAGACTGACGAAGGTGCTTTTGCCTGCTGAACGGGCTGCGAGGCACAGCCGGTAAGGCTAAAAACAAGTGCCAATAATGCGAGTAATCCTAGTTTGAGGCAGCTTACCAGTTGCATTTTACGTCCTCCATATTTAAATAGGTAAAAATGCCGGATATAACTGCTATCCGGCATTTTTTTGATATTGGTTTAGAAAGAATGTTTTACGCCGATTTCAAAGGTTCGTGGCGCAGCATAGTAATGTCCAGCCATAGCGGAAGGATTACTTTCTGTAGTTACATCATGCCGGTTTAATACATTTCTCATAGTCGTAAATATCGCCGTATCTGGGCTTATTTGGTAATTAACCCTAAGACTAACCGGAAATGCTTCTGGTGCATTATTGGCTCTATCAGCTGTATAGTTAGCGGATAAATTAGCCGTCACTTTATCTTGGGTATAACGCAACATTAAGCTTCCCTGAATACGGCTATAAGCTCGCTCCCAAGCTTTTAATGCACTTTGCTTTTGTTTTGGATTTCCATAAGCACCGCCTACAACAAAGCTATACTTATCTGATAATTTTTGTTCCCAGCTTACTTCGATCCCTTGATTTTGGAAAGAATCAAAGTTCTGAAAAGTCGAAGTTGAATCTGTATCAATATGATTTTTAAAATCCATTACAAAAAGAGTCGTCTTTAACATACCATTATCAGTTGTTTTTTTCCAACCAGTCTCATATGTCCATCCACTCTCGGGCTCTAAATTTAAATTAGATTTAAATCTTTCCGTATCTCCTGCATAAAGCTCCGTTAAGGTCGGTAGGCGAAATGCTTTTCCTATATTGACGAACCATGAACTGGTTTCTCCAACTTTTTCATTATATTGAATTTGAGGTAAAAGTTGATTATAAGTTTGATTATCTTCAACTTTAGCAGTTTGACCGCGTAAACCAATGATTAATTTACGTGAGTCGTCAAAAGAATGAGTTGCCTGCGTGTACAAAGACATTACCGTACGGTCAAAAGGTCCTACTGTAGAGATACTAGGTGTTGTTGTTTTTAGCTTAGTTTGTTTGTATTTTTCATTTTCTATTGTAAACCCTGCCAAGTAGCTCTGTTCGTCTGTTCCCCAGGATTTATTAGTATCCAGACCATATTTAGCTGTCCGTAAATTTGTATTCAAAGTTTTGTCAGTATCAACGCCACCGGTCCCCGTCCTTGTATAATAATCCAGTTCCCTAAAGGTACCATATAAATTTGCCTTTAATGTCCCGTCCTTATATTGAAAGGTGATACGGTCTGCACTTTCCTTATCATTATACAGCTTGGATAAAGTATTATTACTTTTCAATCTGGTCTCTTTATCCATGTCATCTTGACTATGCGTATAAGTCATAACAAGTTTATCGTCAAACCTATAGGCACCAGTAAGGCTAATTTTTTCGCCACCGGTAAAATCAGTATATGACGTTTTCGTTTCAGTTATTTTTTTACCTTCGCCAGCCTCAGAAATACTACCGCTAAAAGCCATTTTTCCTAGTTGTAAGCTTAAGTTATGATTTTGCTTACCATAGCTGCCAACTGAAGTGGAAAAAGAATTGCTTACCTGGGTCTTAGTAATAATGTTAATAACTCCGCCAAAAGCCTCACTGCCGTACATTACCGATCCAGCACCTCGGACAACTTCTACTCTTTCAACATTTTCCAATAATACATTATCAAGTTGAAACAAACCGTTCATGTTCATCGGTGCACCATTAACCATAATCAACGTGCCTTTCTTTGCACCGCGAATGACTAACTCGCTGCTCATACGTCCGGCGGACTGGCCATATGGATTTTGTGAGTAAATATTAATTCCTTCAATAAACTGAAGCGCATCGATTACGGTTGTTGCTCCGGTCGCCTTTAATTCTTCGCCTGTTTTAACCGTAACGCTGGCCGGAGTATCCAGGTCCTTCGTTTCTGCACGTAGTGCGGTTACCACTATCTTATCAAGACTGAATTCCGGGGCTTCTTCCGCAAATACGCTCGGCGCTGCCACAAAGCCGACAGCTAGCGCTGTACAGATCATTTTGCTTAACGTGTTATTCATATTACCATTCTCCCTGCTTGTCTTACTTTTACGATTGCATCCTTGCTACATGGTTTCTTTTATGTACACACAAAAAATGTCCCCTCATTCAAAAGAGAGAGGGACATTCCAGCTGTACAGCACTGTCGTCTTGCTTGATAAACTCCTCCTTGCCTACACATAAGATTTATTAAAAGGCTTTAACTGGCTCCCCACTCCTTTTGCAAAAAGGACCAGTGTAAGCCGTAAACCAGTCTCTACCCCGGTTTTATAAAAATAAAAATCTCTCTGTCCACAGACAGAGAGACGTAAATTCGCGCTGCAAAGAAGAATCTAACAGCACAAATCCCCTCCCCATCGCTCGTGGGTACAACGGTGATTGTTAAACAGGCAGTTCTTCTGGCTTAAGTTCATTGCTTACCCCAAACCTTCCCAAGACAATTGTCCCAGTGGTATTTATTAGGGGTTTGCTCCCTCTTACAGCGGCGGGACCGCGCCGGTATTACACCGGTCTTCCCTATTAAGCCCTTATGGGCACCTGCTTCCATTTTATGAAATTCTTGTTTTATTTTTGATGACATTTATGTCCCGGATGCGCAATAGCATCTTTTAAATGCTGTACATATAGTTCCTGAATTGCAGCGTTCTCACCTAATCCGGTTAATTGCGTCTCTACTTCAAAACCAGCTGCCAGCAGCTGCGATTTTGCTGAATCGGGCTCATCACCAGCCATGTCATTATTGGCATGATCACCCGCAACCAGCATGAATGGCATAAGTTTCACTTTACGCACCTTCTGCTTTTGCAGCTTTTCGCGCACACTTTCGAAGGAAGGAAAGCCTTCCACCGTGTATACGTAGGAATGGGCAAAACCAGCTTGCTCCAATTTCATTTGCAAAACGGCATAAGCGGCATTGGCAGGGTGCACTCCGCCATGTCCCATAAATACAAGGGCCTCACTGTTATCCGGCTTGCCAAGCTGACTTTTTACTGCCTCAATAACAGCAAGATAATCATCCGGCTGTTCTTCCTGGCCCATGTAATACAACAAAGGCCGTCCAATTGCGATTCTCTCAAACGCTTTTTCCTTCGCATGTGCGTAAGCAGCGACTATTCTTTTTACTTTATCATACTCTTCACCAGCAACGATATGCAGCGGCTGCACATAAACTTCCTGGTAACCGGCCGCCTGCAGGCGCTCAAGGGCCTGCTTTTCCGTATCAACCTGTAGACCGTCGCGTTCTGCCAGCCTGCGGATTACCATGCGGGACGTAAAGGCCCGGAATACATCATAGCCGGGAAATGCACTGCGAATTTTGTTTTCCGTGCTTTCGATATTTTTTTTCCTTGTTTCTTCGTAAGTAGACCCAAAACTTACTACCAGTATCGCTTTTTTCTTAGCTGTATTATGCATATACATTACTCCTCCTATTGCTACAACTACAAGGAAATTACAATATATGTAAAAGATGTTTTAGAAAAATAAGACCCCCTAAAAAGGGGGACAGCGAAACGTTTCCCAGGCGTAACGCTGAAAGAAGACAACATGACATTTATGGCTAACGTCCTCACCAAAACCTAAAGTGAGGAAACTTTTCGACAAAAGAAAGACCTTCCCGCACAGAACACAGGAAGGTCATGTTTATAAGAGTGATCAATCCAAATAAAAACCTGGCATACAAATATAGCCAGGAAGGAATCGATTGCTCGAATAATCCCCTCCCCATCGCTCGTGGGTATAACGGTGACTGTTAAATAGGCAGTTCTCCTGGCTCTAGTTCAACGCTTACCCAAGCCTTCCCAAGATTAAAATCTCAGTGGCATTGATTGGGTTTGCTCCCTATTACAGTGGCGGGACCGCGCCGGTGTTACACCGGACTTCCCTATTAAGCCCTGTCGGGCACCTATTTCGTAATATTTAATTTTCGTTCATATTTATGATACCATTGATCCCCAAGCCTGTCAAACTACTTTTTTAATATTTTACTTTTTTATCAATATTATGCAAACTTTCAGGTCATAACATATAAATTAAAACTCAATTCCTTTTTGAGCCTTGATTCCTTTTTTGTGATGATGCTTTATTTCTTTCATTTCGGTAACCAAATCGGCTTTATCAACAATTTGCGGATGAGCATCCCGGCCAGTGAGCACCACATGCAGAGCTGCAGGTTTTTCCTCCAGCAAGCTCAGTACATCGTCAACAGCTACTAACCCAAATTTAACCGCATAATTAATTTCATCCAAGATAATCATATCCCATTTTTGTGCGGCGATTTCCTCTTTCGCTGTATGCAGCGCTTCTGCCGCGGCCAGTTCATGATTGGGGCGCTCATTCTCCGTGCAGTGTTGAACAAACCCCTCGCCCATTTGCCTGATTACAAAGTCGGGCCCCATTCGTCTCGCCGCTTCCAGCTCGCCGTATTTCCAATTCCCTTTAATAAACTGCACAACCAGAACTTTTAATCCCTGTCCCCAGGCCCGCATTGCCAGCCCCAGCGCAGCTGTGGTTTTCCCTTTACCATTGCCTGTATTCACAAGGATCAAGCCTTGTTTCTCTGCCATAAACTCACCTTCCATAATTGACTTCTCGACGCAAGAATAACCGTATTGTTCTTAAGATAAATTCCATTTTGACCGTCTCAATTCCTGCTTTTAACCAGGATCAGTTTGTATTCGCCGATAACCCGCCCATCATCAAGCTGCAACGGCGCTTCAACAGCCGCGGCATACCGCCCGTCCGGGCTGATCGCCGAGCCGACACAGGGGCCGTCAGTTGCAATATAATCAATTGTTTGGGCATCCGGCAGCGAAGTAATATACAAGCCGTGAACTCCAGTGTCTTTTGTGCGGACATTCCGGCCTACAGCAAGCGCAGCCTGCTGCTTACTCACGGCAATTTGCTCAATCATACCGCCAAAACGCTGACGGTTGACCAATTGCCCCCGCAAATCAAATACAAACATGCTGTTCGAGCCGGGATGTTCAACAGGTGTCGGTAATTGCCAGTTTGCCCGGTTATAGGTGTTGCCTGTTGTAAAAACAAAATGATCCCCCACAATTTGTACATTCGCTCCATTGGCATTCATATAAACTCCACTAATTTTTTGCGGCTCACTCAGGTTGCGCCGCCATAATTCCCGTCCTTCTCCTGTATCATACAGAAAGCACCGGCCGTCACTGACGATACCGGCTACGAATTTTCCATCAGCGGAAATTTCGGGGCTGCTGCGCATAGTTGTATTTTGGTAAGGATAAACGGGTGGAATCACCCTGCTCCAAAGTCTGTCCAGGTTTTCATCCAGGCAATATATATTGTCTGCATAGCGATTATTCTGAATCGCATCCCAATTCGCTGTGCCAAATACTGCCCGTTTGCCTTGACTGTCGACGCTGACCCAGCTCACCCAGGCATCCAGATTATGGTCGCGGGGAAAAACTGCCAAACGCTTGCCGGTCTCATCCAATTGATAAATCCGCCCCCGGTATTCATTGCGGCCATCGGCAAAGCGGATATAGCGCTGTCCGACAGCAAAAATCCGTCCGGCTTCATCCGTCCGAATGGCAACAATCGCCGGATATGTTTTATCTTTGATTTCCACACCTAATTCGCCAACGCTCGCCTGCCGCCACTTTTCCGTACCGTTTGCCGCGTCAAAGCATAATAAATAGCCTTGCTGACTTGATTCGCCAATTAGCAAATACTTGCTGTCCTGGCTGAACGCTAACGCTGCCATTTTACCTAAGCCGATATTGTTTCGCCATAGTGTTTTCCCGGTATTGGTAAGCATTACTACTTCCCCATTCTCCGTACCGACAGCCAAATACCGGTTATCCGGTGAAAACTGAACAAATCCTTTTGTAAAGCCCATTCTCTGGTAATTGTGTGCTTCAACTTTCCCTAATGAGACCTCAACGACTTTTTCGTATTTACCGCTGTGACGGTTTATTTGCTTGGATGATACGGCTAAACCGGTCTCTGAATCTAACACATGAATCCCCAGTGCGGCAACTGTGCCTAAAAACAGTCCCAGTATCAACAGCGTAGTAATCTTTCTCATCCCACTCACATCCAACCCTTCATGATGTCATACAGACTGCGCCAGGCCGGTACATATACAATCCCATTAAATTGCAAAATATCCATTATTTTTAAGGCAATTAAGCTTGCCACTAATAATGCCATAATACAGCAAAGCCACCGTTCCCATTGCACCCACGGATCATGACAACAGCGCTGTATCTCCCTGCCGAAGCCCCGGCTTTCAACCGACGAGGCCAAAGTGCCCGCACGCCGTAATGTCCTTGCTAAAATAGGAAACAGGGTCTGAAATGCCATTTGAATTAAATGCCGGGGGGCAGCTGTTTTAAAAGGTTGAAACCCGCGAAGGCGCTGGGCGGTTAACACAGTTGCCGTCTCTTGAAATATGACCGGCAAAAAACGCAGGCTGGTAATAACCATAAACGCCAATTCGTAAGGCATTCGCCACGCCAAAAAACTGCGAAGCAATTGCCGGGGATCAGAAGTCCAGCTGAGCAATAAACCCAGCGACAGCATAATACCGGATCTGAGAGCTTGTACCGCACCGTACTCCAGGCCTTCGCGATAGACAAAAACACCACCGGTTATTTTACCCAAAACAGGAAATTGAGGTGACAGGAGACAGGCCATTACGGTGCGTGGTTCCTGGTTATAAAACAAAGCCTGACTGGCCATAGATCCCCAAATCCCCAGCAGCACAAAAACAGCTAGTATACGCCACCTTGCGATAGAAGAACGGCTAATAACATGAAAAAGCAGCGTAATAATAAACAATACAAATAAGGACTGCGGACTATCGACGGTTAATGTTGCCAATGCAAAGCTAATCAGAATGATTAGCTTTGTACGGACATCCAGACGATGAAGCAGCGTGTTCCCCGGCGTTGCTTCCCAGACATTTCTGTCGTACATAACTGACCACCTCCTTAACCGTCACCGCTTTTCCTCCGTATAGCTCACGGGCGACAAGCAGGGCTGCCGGAGGTTTAAGTCCGGCGGTCTGCAAAACAGCTTGCTCAGTAAATACGGTACTGGCCGGACCGTCTGCCATAAGCTGTCCGCCGGACAGCACCACAATTCGATCGGCAAAACGTGCCGCCACTTCCGCATCATGCGTGCAAAACACGACGGCCCCCCCTTGAGCGGTAAAGGACTTTAACAGCATAACGATATCTTCAATATGGCCAATATCCTGGCCGGTAGTCGGCTCATCCAGCAGCAGTACTGCCGGACGAGCTGCTAATACTGCTGCTATCGCCACACGCAGACGCTGCCCACGGCTTAGTGCTAAAGGAAAATCATCCTCCCTGCCAGTAAGCCCAAGCTGCTGGACCAGTTTTTTACATTCGTCAGGCCAAACAGCCTGTTTCTCTTTTTGCCGTAAAACAAATGAAATCTCTTCCGCTACCGTATTGTTAAACAACATAAAATCCGGATTTTGCAGGACCATACCAACACTGGGCATCACCGAGCGGACTCGCTGGCCCAATACTTGTACGGTCCCTTTATCAGCCTGCAGCAAACCGCCAATTAAATGAAGCAATGTTGATTTTCCTGCACCGTTATTGCCCATCAATGCCACAAACTGGCCTTTAGGAATGGTTAGATGAAGATCCGCGAGAACAGGCGGCCTGGCTTTATCATAGTAAAAACTAAGCTGATCAACCGTAACAACCGGCGTGGGCTCAGCCACCCTCGCATTATCCGGCTGTGCGTCAGGTGCGATTTCTTGCGGTACCTGGTATTTTTCTTGAATTGCGGTCACAGCGTGATCTACCCGAGAAGAAGGGGCAATGACTGCCAAATGACGGCAAATGTCAACTGTCTGAGGCAGTCTGAGCCCATACGTATCAAACCGCTCCGGACATTGAAACGCTTCCTCTCGCGTCCCCTGCCAGACCAGCATTCCCTGGTCCATAATCATAACGCGGCGACACAAGGGCATCACTTCGTGCAGCCGGTGTTCGACAATAACAATAGTCATCCCCAATTCCCTGTTGACATGCTGCAGTACGGTCAATAGCTCTGCCGCCCCTTGCGGATCGAGCTGACTAATCGGTTCATCGAGCGCAAGGATAGCTGGCCTGGCAGCAAGCACGGAAGCTACCGCCAGACGCTGCTTCTGTCCGCCTGACAAGGCATGAATACTGGCATCACGATGCTCAAACATCCCAACCAGCTTGAGTGTTTCCTGTACGCGGAGCGTAATCTCTGCAGGATTCATCCCCATATTTTCTAAAATAAAGGCTGTTTCGTCAAACACAGTGGTTGAAAAAATTTGATCCTCCGGACTTTGAAATACCATACCGACTGTTTGACTTAATTCCGCAATGCCGTATTCCAGTGTATTACGTCCGTCAATCCGGACTTGGCCGCTCATTATTCCGCCGCTGCCATGCGGAATCAGCCCGTTGAACATTTTCAGCAATGTACTTTTGCCGCAGCCTGTCGGTCCGGTCAAAAGCACGAATTCCCCCGGAAATATCTCCAGACTGATGTTGGAAACACTGGCATGACGGCGATGCTTATAAGTATAAGCTACGCTATGCAAACTGATAATTGGCTTCATGCGTTTAGTCACCTCCACTTTGGACAGCCGGCTGCCCAGCAGTGTGCCGCAGGCCGCACCAACAGCAGTATAGGCAAAACCGTTCAATAGTAAAATCAGTGCAATATACCAGTCTGCATAATACAACCGGTATAAAAAAGCCATCCCTTGTAAGTTAATATACGTAGCTGCGCTGTCCGCAAGCCCGCAGATCACTGCCAGCAGCAGCATTAGCTGCCAGGAACTGCGCTGAACCGCATGGCCTGACTGAATCCGTTTGTACGTACCGCTGCCAGTCAGCAGCAGTTCCAGCAGAAAGGCATGCGTACCATACACTAAAATGCCAATTGGTGTCACTTGTCCAAAAGCCAGCATGCCCAGCAGCATGCGGATCATCGTCATGAGCGCAACTACTCCCGGCTGAGGAATGAGCATAACCAGTGCAACGATCATCATGTACAAAAAGACACCATGAAATAAGCCGGTTACGATAAAACCAAAAGGTCCCAATATAATATGAAAAAAATCATTTAATAGCGTTGTCGGAACATTGACTACCGCAAATGCCGCCGCCCCAAATAAAGCAATTGTCACCAGCCAGCGAGTTTTCATTGCCTTAAGGACTTGCCGCAGACGCCGCAAGGCAACCAGGCAGGCGACCGCTAAAACAATCGTGGCAGTGCCGACAACAGCAGCCGCCTCCCAATCCTTTTTCACTATCGTGATTGGGATGTCTTGGTAAGCAGCAGATTGTCTTTCTCCGTTAATTCTACTTGCAGCAAATAGCGTCCACTACTACTTACGAATTGTTCATCTGCGTAAACGGGCAGTTGAATGCGCTGCCGCATATCGCCATTTAGTGCAATTAAAGCCACTAACCGATCCTCATGTCCTCCCATAGCGCCTGCCTCATGATCTTCACTGGTTGCCCCCGGTGTAAACAGCCCGGTTACAGGCTGCTGCGTATTGGCATCAAGCAGCCGTATGGTAGTAAGCACCAGACTTTGCTGACGGGCGGGATTTTTTATATCCAGACCGAGGTAAGCAAGGGGATGGATCGCCTCTACTTCCTGATTAGAGGCTCCTTTGCCCCGAAGCAGATTCTTATAATAGTCCCAGCTGCGATCCCGCAGCACCAGAGTATTGCGGTCCAGCCGGTCATCCATTCTCCCCTCTCTGTCCAAAGGCAGTACAATGTTTTCCAGCTCTACCGGCGCATCGGTTGTTACCCTTTCTCCCTCAGCCACTTTTACCGGCACTTGCTGTACTTCATCATTCACTGCCACCGTTAGGTAGTAAGTCCCCGGCTCCAATGAAACTGCAGCCTGTACGGCAGCTAAATCAAACCACTGGCTGTAGCCGCCCGCTAGTTTAACTTCGCGGTACAAATCATACTGTGTTCCCTGCTGCCCAATTTGCCAGTTTTCATATTCCGGTTCAGGCTGAAACCCGGCAGGCAGGGTGATTGTAACCTTGGCTACCTGCTCCTTTGAACTGCGGTTTTCAACGCTGAACAGCATTTGAATGCGCTCACCCGGCGTTACCGTATCGCGAACTTTGCCTAAGTAATAGGGAGCCTGGCAGGTAAAGTTTAGCCCACTGCCAGCCGCACTAACTGACACCGCAGTCATTAGCACCAGGCAGAAAAAAAACATTTTTATCCATTTACTTGCTTCCAAATGCCTGTCCCCCTTTAGACTTACTTTTTAATAAAAAGGCTCTCCCCTTATATCTGGGGAGAGCTGCTATTCCGGGAGAAGCATCCATCCAAATAAAAATCCTGGCATACGAAATAGCCAGGATGGATTGATTCTCGAATAATCCCCTCCCCATCGCTCGTGGGTCAAATGGTGACTGTTAGAAAGGCAGTTCTCCTGGCTCTAGTTCATCGCTATCCAAACCTTCCCAAGACAATTGTCTCAGTGGTATCTCTTGGATTGCTCCCTATTACAGTGGCGGGACCGCGCCGGCCTTAAACCGGTCTTCCCTATTAAGCCCCGAAGGGCACCCTTCTCCCATTATTTAGTTTTGATTCATGCCTATGATATCATCGATTCCAACAGCTGTCAATTCTTGTTATATTCTGCGGTTTTAGGCTCTTAAACATATCTTTTCTGTCTTTCCCATATAAATTACATACTGAACCGGCAGCATGAGAGGAGACTCAACTTTGCAAACGCATGTGCAGCTAAGCAGATTAGCGCTATCCTATTGGTTATCTTATGACGGCTTGCGCGCCTGGACACTTACATTTATCGTCGCCGCCGGGTCCGTGATCATTGTTCTGCTCCACATGCTGTTAAACAAATGGCAAGCCGGATTTTACAATCACTTATTGCAGTATAATCTTACCGGTTTTTTGGATAGCTTACTGCAATTTATTGGTTACTCCGCTATATTGGTTTTTATCTCCGCTTATCAGTCCTACTACCGGATGCTGCTGGAGATACGCTGGCGCCACTGGCTGACGGACAACTACATCTCCCAGTGGCTCCACAAGCAAACCTATTATCAGTTGAATTTACAGCGTTTACCCATTAATCCCGAGCAGCGGATCAGTGAAGATATCAAATTATTTGTTACCAATTCTCTGGATTTATCAGTGGGGCTATTGCGGCAATCGGTAACATTAGTCGTGTTTTCCATGATCTTATGGCAGATGTCCGGCATAATAACGGTAACAGCAGCAGAATATACTTTACCGATTCCAGGTTACCTGCTGTGGCTGGCCTTATTATATTCCTCGCTAGGGACCTGCCTGACGATGCGGGTCGGCAAATCCCTGGCTTTCCAGAATGTCCTTCAGCAGACAAGCGAAGCGGAATTCCGCTCTGCCCTGGGCCGTATAACCGAATATGACGAGTGCGTTGCTTTCTATGGCGGCGAAAAAACAGAGCAGTGCCATCTGGCCAAGCATTTTCATAAAATAGTTAAAAACTTTTTATCTATTTCGCACTGCACGCGCAAGGTGAATCTCGTCTCCTTTGCCTATTCGCAATTGTCGATTGTTTTTGCCTTTTTGGCAGCTGCTCCCCGTTATTTTAACAATGAAATTCAGCTTGGACAGCTATTTGAAATATCCGGTGCCTACTGGTTTGTCCATGCGGCGCTGTCTTATATTATCGACAGCTTTGGCAAATTTGCCTTATGGAAAGCAGTAGCCCACCGTCTCCAGCACTTCAGTTCACAAATGCAATCAGCCAGCCTAACTGCAGCACGCCGGGGCAGCATAACCACTACTGCAAAGAACCAGCTCAAATTAACCAATGTAACCGTATTTTCACTAAATAACCATCTATTAGTAAATAACCTGGCTGTCACCCTTAAACAGCAGGATAAGCTGTTAATCAGCGGACCCTCCGGTTGTGGCAAAACCACCTTGCTGCGTACAATCGCCGGAATGTGGCCCTGTTTCTCCGGCACGATCTATAAACCGCAGCAGGCAATCTTCTTTCTGCCGCAAAAGCCATATATCGCTCCAACCACTTTACGGGATGCACTGCTCTATCCACATGCTCCCGCTACAGTTTCCGATGATTATTTACGGGAAATACTTGACAGCTGCCATTTATCTCTGTTAACAACTAAGTTGGACCATCATGAGGATTGGGGGAAAAATCTCTCGCTCGGTCAGCAGCAATGCCTGTCCATCGCAAGAGCACTCCTCAATAGGCCAGAATGGCTGTTTTTAGATGAAGCGACCTCCAATCTGGATCAACATACGGAACGCCGTTTATACCGTTTATTGGAACAGCATCTGCCGCATCTGACAATGATCAGCGTAGGACATCGGAGTACACTTTTTGACTACCATACCCACAATCTCCATCTTTGCCCTTCCGGTGAATGGAGTATTGCCCCACTGGAGAAAGTAAGTCCGCACCAGCGAAGGCAAACGCATTAATATTATAGAAGCAACAGCTTTCTAAAGATAAGAATCTCCTGAACACTGCGTTCAGGAGATTCTTATTACATTTTACCGTTTCTCGAATATGCCAATCAGCTCTTTTACAGCCATAGTAGCCGAAAGCTTGCCCTCCGTTACAGCCTGTTCAATCGCCGAACGGTGCTGCTGAATTCCCGGATGGGTAAAAAACAGGGACTGCAAATATTCCTGAACCATCGATTGAACCCAGCTGAGCATTTGCGTGCGCCGCCGGCGTTCAAAAATTCCGGCTTCACCGGTAACTTGCCGGAATTTAGTTATCACATTCCACAGCTCTGGAATACCTTCCCCGGTATACGCTGAGCAGGTATGACTCTTCGTTACCCAGCCCTCAGTTGCCGGACGCAAATAATGCAGAATCCGGTCGTAATCAACTTTGGCCATCATGGCCCGCTGCTTATTATCACCATCGGCTTTATTGATGACAATGGCGTCCGCCAGTTCAACAACACCTTTTTTCATTCCCTGCAGGTCATCGCCCGCACCGGTGATCATTAAGAGCAGGAAGAAATCAACCATTGAGCGAACGGTGACTTCGCTTTGGCCAACGCCTACCGTTTCAATCAGCAGTACGTCATAGCCAGCTCCTTCACAAATCAGCATCGTTTCACGGCTTTTCCGCGTCACGCCGCCCAGCGTGCCGCTGGACGGGGATGGCCGGATAAAAGCCCGGGGATTGCGGGACAATTCCTCCATGCGGGTTTTATCCCCCAATATGCTGCCTTTTGTTACGGTACTGCTGGGATCGACAGCCAGCACAGCCACCTTGTGTCCCTCATTACACAACCGGCAGCCTAAAGCCTCAATAAAGGTGCTTTTACCGGCTCCGGGCACACCGGTTATGCCAACGCGAATGGATTTTCCCGAATAAGGCAGCAGCTGCATGAGTATCTGCTGGGCAGTATCCATGTGAGCAGGCAGATTGCTTTCAATCAGCGTAATGGCCCGCGACAAAATTACCCTATCCCCATTGATTATACCCTGAACATATTCCTCAACAGTAAGCTGGCGGCGGCCAGGGGCAATTCGAGGCTGGCTCGTCATCGTCCCCTGTCCAGGCATACCGTCATGCCCACCGCTGATTCCGCCCATGACGCGCGTTGCAAAAGCATCGCCGCCTTCTGGCGGAATCCATTCCGGCTTCCAATCACTCTTTTTTTCACTCATGCCTAAACAGATCCCTGTGCAGCCAGTAACTGTTCCAAAATTCTCTCAGCGGCTACCGGAATAATGGTGCCTGGCCCAAATATGGCAGCTGCTCCATGTTCACGCAGGTAATCGTAATCCTGAGCGGGGATAACGCCGCCAATAACGACCATGATGTCTTCGCGGCCCAGCTTTTTCAGTTCTTCCACCAGTTGAGGCAGCAGTGTTTTATGACCGGCGGCAAGCGAACTCATGCCGACGATATGTACGTCATTATCCACGGCCTGCTGCGCTGTTTCCTCCGGAGTTTGGAACAACGGTCCGATATCCACGTCAAAGCCCATATCCGCAAAGGCTGTAGAAATAACCTTGGCCCCCCGGTCATGACCATCCTGTCCCATTTTGGCAATCATGATGCGGGGCCGGCGGCCTTCCAGGCTTTCAAATTTATCAGCCATGCTCCGGACCTTGTTAATTGTTTCCTCTTCGGCAAATTCACTGCTATATACGCCGGAAATGGAGCGGATGATCGCTTTGTGGCGTCCGGCAACTTTTTCGATAGCATCGGAAATCTCGCCCAGGCTTGCCCGCGCTCTGGTTGCTTCAATTGCCAGAGCCAGGAGATTGCCTTCGCCGGTTTCCATCGATCTGGTAATAGCCTCCAAAGAGCGCTGGACACGATCGTTGTCCCGGTTGCTGCGCAGCTTCTCCAGCCGCCGGATTTGCGACAGGCGCACTGCTGTGTTGTCAACTTCCAGAATATCCAGCGGATCTTCCTTATCCAGACGATACCGGTTAACCCCGACAATCATTTCTTTACCGGAGTCAATATGCGCCTGACGACGGGCTGCCGCTTCTTCAATTCTCATTTTCGGCAAACCGGTGTCAATGGCCTTTGCCATACCGCCCAGCGCTTCCACTTCCTGAATATGTGCCCAGGACCGCTTAACCAGTTCATTGGTCAGGGCTTCTACATAATAGGAACCGCCCCAAGGATCAAGGACTTTGCAGACCATTGTCTCATCCTGAATATACAGCTGCGTATTGCGGGCAATACGGGCTGAAAAGTCAGTTGGCAAGGCAATCGCTTCATCGAGAGCATTCGTATGCAGCGACTGGGTATGGCCAAGCGCTGCCCCCATTGCTTCCATGCACGTACGTCCCACATTGTTGAACGGATCTTGCTCGGTCAAGCTCCAGCCGGAGGTTTGTGAGTGCGTCCGCAAGGCCATTGATTTTGTATTTTTCGGATCAAACTGTTTAATAATTTTTGACCATAACAGCCGTCCGGCGCGCATTTTAGCAACTTCCATAAAGTAGTTTTTGCCAATTGCCCAGAAGAAAGACAAGCGAGGCGCAAAAGCGTCTACGTCCATGCCCGCTTTGATACCGGTCTTAATATATTCCAGACCGTCCGCCAGGGTGTAACCCAGCTCAATATCCGCAGTAGCTCCTGCTTCCTGCATGTGATAGCCGGAAATACTGATGCTGTTGAACTTCGGCATATACTGCGAAGTATAGGAGAAAATATCAGCAATGATCCGGATAGAAGGCTCAGGTGGATAGATATAGGTATTGCGCACCATGAATTCTTTCAGGATATCATTTTGAATTGTGCCGGTAAGCTGCTCCTGCTTTACACCCTGTTCCTCAGCCGCTACTACATAAAAGGCCAGAACAGGCAGCACCGCTCCGTTCATCGTCATGGAAACGGACATCTTATCCAGCGGAATGCCGGAGAATAAAATCTCCATATCCAAAATAGAGTCGACGGCTACGCCTGCCTTGCCTACGTCGCCGACAACGCGGGGATGATCGGAATCATAGCCGCGGTGAGTTGCCAGGTCAAAAGCAATGGACAAGCCTTTTTGCCCGGCTGCCAGGTTACGGCGGTAAAACGCATTACTTTCTTCTGCCGTCGAAAAGCCTGCATACTGACGGACCGTCCAGGGGCGGGACACATACATATTGGCATAAGGTCCCCTGAGAAAGGGCGGTATCCCTGCAACATAGTGCAAATGATCCAAGCCTTCCAGATCTGCCTTTGTATACAGCGGTTTTACATTAATCTGCTCCATAGTCCGATACTCAAGTTCATCCAATAACTTACCGCTGTCCAGCTGTGCTTGTTGTTGCCAGGCCTTTACATCAGAAGCCGCAAAGCTCTGGCGGCAGGCAATTTTGGTAAAATCCGGTTTTGCCACCATTATTGTATACCTCTTTCTTTCTGGAGTTTCGAAAGCATTTGATAGCAGTTAGCCCGAATATGAATGAAATCATCCACACCGGCTTCTTTATATACTTTCTGCAGATCTTCGGGCGGTAAACCGGCTAAAAATAAGGTAATATCCGGCTTAGCCTCTTTAATCATCTTGGCCAGCGGCGGTACCAGTTCCGGATAGGTAGCATCAGTTGAGCAGATTACTGCAACAGAAGATCCTGATTCAATGCAGGCTTGAGCCGCTTCTTCCACAGTCGGGAAGCCATCATTTTTCAATATTTTGAAGGCACCTACCTCCAAAAACCCGGTGACGAAATCTGCTCTGGCCTTATGCTGCGGAATTTTCCCCATATTGACCAAGAAAATCTCCAGATTTTTACCGGTACGAGCCACATAGGCTTCGGTATTTTTCCGCAATTGGCAATACTCACGGTCGGCGCGGTGAATATCAAGCGGTGTTACCGCAAGCTCTGCGGAGCTTGCCGGACGTAATGCGGCAGTAATTTCTCCCAGGGTAGCCCCGCTCAGCACACTTTGAATCAAGGTATTTACCAGTGCGCCGCCGGTGAAATCAGCAGCCTTGGCTGTTTTCTTGAGATTTGCCAGTTGCGTCTGGCATTCTACTTCATCAATGTCTTCCCGGTAAGCGGCTATTTCTGTAGCCCGGTGTTTCATAAAGGCCTGATAGTCGAACGGCCGGACCTCCAGCGGTTTTTCCAGCAGGTTAGGATACATATTCGTACCTAAAATGACATCCTTGCGCTTGGCAAGACCATCAGCCCGGTTTTTCGCCACTGTTTTTATCTTTTGCTGCGGCATACCTTGCTCCAGTGCTTTGGTCATGCCGCCGGCAGCTTCCGTTTCCTGAAACAGTTCCCAGGCTTTTTGGGCAACCGTGCTTGTGAGTTTTTCCACATACCACGATCCGCCTGCCGGATCAACAGGCTGCAGCAAATTGCACTCTCTTTGCAGCATAATTTGATTATTGCGGGCAATGCGATGCGAAAAGGTATCGGCAGGGCGTATTGCTTCATCGAAGTAGCCGACATGCATGCTGTCAGCACCGCCGACAACCGCAGAGAAAGCTTCTGTTGTCGTACGCAGCATATTGACATACGGGTCATAAACGCTTTTGGTAAAAGCAGAAGTGCGAGCGTGGATATGCATCTTTTGTGCTTCTTCACTGCCGCCAAAGGCTTCGACAATCTGAGCCCAAAGCATGCGGGCCGCTCTTAGTTTCGCTATTTCCATGAAAAAATTAGTGCCAACAGAAAATGAGAAATACATTTGCTGTGCTGCCGTATCAATTGAAATGCCGCGTTCCGCTATATTGCGCAAATATTCAACCCCTGCGGCTAAAACAAACGCTAATTCCTGGACTGCGCTTGCACCACTGTCGTGATAGGGCTGACCTTGTACTAAGACAGGCTTCAGCTTCAGTCCGTTTTTCTCTACCCAGGCTACGGCGGCTGTCATTTCGTCATAAATCACCGCTAAATTTGCCGGCAGCTTACCTTCAACAGCCAAATGTGCTAACGGATCAGCCCCGATGCAGCCGGTGAATTGATGCGGGTCTTGTCCATTCGCTTTCATAAAGGCTATAAGTAAGCCAATAAGCTGAACACTTGATGGTCCGGCAGGTAAAAACACGGGTATCTGCTCCAGATTTACACCAGATAAGGCTTGTTGAACATCTTCCAGGGTAGATACGGATAAACCTTTCCCAACTAATGCAGCATCACTTTTATCCACATCAAGCCCCAGTTTAGTTGCTTTGTCGAGTACGATATTAACGGCAGTGCCGCCCTTATTCAGTTCGTGCAGAACGACATCGCGAAATGCACTGGCTAACGGCTCATCGCATTCCTGGCAAATTTCCCACGGTTTTGTCAAATATCCAGTGGCACTCGTTCCTCTCACAAAAGGATAGCTTCCAGGGGCGGAATCACAATGCGTAATCCCTTCTATATCTTCCATGCGATACATCGGCTGCAATTGGATATCTTCATAGGTTTTGGTCAATAACGATTTTTCCCAGTTTGCACCCTTTAATGCTTTTTCTGATTCGGCCCGCCACTCTTCATACGTCGGATAAGGAAACTCAGCAAAAAAACGTTCCTGCTTTTCTTCCTCAGGCGGCTGCTTGTTTTCCACAGAGTCTTTTGTCATAACATCACTTCCATCTCTCGGATTTTAAATTCTTTTCCTGGAGTGTGCTGCTTTCTGTCTTGCCGGGTACATTCCCCCTTTCCCAACCGGGTGAAATAAAAAAAATGAATCTTCCCGGCCAATATGGCAGGAAGATTCATTTCAAACAACATAATACTATATCTATACAAAAACCCGGCGCAAAAAATACGCCGGGAAGAAGTTAGGTACAATGGTATGTACAAAAATCTCCTCCCCATCGCTCGTGGGTAAAAAACGGTGATCGTCAGATAGGCAGTTCTCCTGGCTCTAGATCATGGCTTGCCCAACCTTCCCAAGATTCATATCTCAGTGGTATATATGGGTTTGCTCCCTATTACAGTGGCGGGACCGCGCCGGTATTGCACCGGACTTCCCTATTAAGCCCTTGCGGGCACCTATCTCAATATATGAAATTGTGTGATTTGACATTTTATTCTATAATTTGTATCAATAATAGCATTTTATTCCTTCCTATGTCAAACTCTTTTACAACAAAAACCAGATTATGCGGATTAATCGTTTATTTTCTCGCAAAAGCCGCTTGGTTACTGTACACCTAAACTCACTTATAACTATAGATTTTATGTATAGCAAGGAGCCTATGATGAGATTTCTTACAAAAGGCGATAAAATCCTTATTTCGATACTCTTTCTCTTTTCTATCTGCACCATTCTCTACAGCTTTTCCCTTTATCCGAATCAGGCGGAAAAAAGTGCTGAGGTGCGGGTTAACGGCAGTTTGGTCAAAACAATGCGCCTTCGGGAAGGCTACCGGGAAGAATACCGCATTGGCGGTCAAAGTGAGTACGCGATTATCGAAGTAGATTCAGGAAAAGTACGAATCCGGCAGGATGATTCCCCCCGGCAGATTGGCGTACATACCGGCTGGATTCGTACGCCCCCCCAGCAAATTATCAATTTGCCGTACCGGATTGTAGTAACGGTTGTCTCTTCAGAATCGCAGGATATTGATGACATTATCAGATAAAGCATTTAGGACACATGACAAATAACGGCCACCTTCAGCGGGCGGCCGTTATTTGTCATGTCTTGCTTAGGGGTTCTTATCTGCTTGTTTTAATGCTTTTTTCGCAGCTTCGGCAAACTGGTTATATGATACGGTTGCTCCCGATACGGCATCAATTTTATCGACATCCTGCGTTTCGATTAATTTGGGACCATAGGTAGCAGCCGCCTTTACCGCAAGCTGTGCTTTATTATAAAACTCTTGATTTTCTATCTTTCCACTGGTTTTGCCATATTCTTTATCCTTGATTGTACCGTCTTTTTTGATACCGCGATAATCCACTTGCGTGATCTTGCCATTTTTAATCACCAGAGCAATTTCACCAATTGCGCCATTTTCATCTGCACTACTCTTAGCGGTAAATCTGCCATCCTTATAATTGCCGCTAACAGTAATATCCTTATGACCGGCAGCAGCAGGACTGGCATCCTTTTGAGCGCAGCCGCCCAGCAGCATAACCGGCAAAAATACGGCTAATACCAACAGCCATTGTTTCACACCTGCTACCTCCTATCCAATCTTTCGCCTGTCGGCAATCCGTCCATGTTCCAATACGATCCGGTTTTGGGCAAGCTCAGCAACTTCCGGATCATGCGTTACCATAATAATCGTATGTCCCTCTTGATGCAGCTTCTGGAAAATCTCCAATACCAGATTGGCATTGGCCTCATCCAGGTTTCCGGTAGGTTCATCGGCAAGAATCAGCATGGGATAATTAATTAAAGCCCGGGCGATACAGACGCGCTGCTGCTCGCCACCCGAAAGCTGACTGGGCAGATGCTTGGCTCTGTCCTTCAGACCGACTCTGTCTAAGGCAGCTAATGCCTCAGCCTCATCCGGCATACTGTGGTAATATTGAGCAATCATAATATTTTCCAAAGCGGTTAAGTATGGCACTAAGTGAAACTGCTGAAAAACCAGCCCCACTTTATCCCGGCGAATCGTTGTCAAATTGCGGGAGTTCAAAGTGGAAATATCCTCACCATCCAGGATAACCGTACCACTTGTTCCTTTATCCATACAACCAACAATATTCATTAAAGTAGTTTTACCGGAGCCGGAAGGTCCCATAATGGCCAGCCATTCGCCCCGTTCTACCGTAAGATTAATATTCTGCAGCGCTTTTACACTGTCATAAATCATCGAAACGTCTTTTAGTTCTAATAAACTCATGAATCAACAGCCTCCTTACTCGCCCCGTAAAACGATAGCCGGTTCAACGGCGGTTGCAACTCTTACCGGAATCAGGCAGGCCACTCCGGCTACGACAATTGCGACTACAAGTGCACTTACCGCAATAAACGGCTGAAAAGAAATCGCCCTGCCAAAGACATTTACACTCACCGTTTCGGCAAAAAAGAACCCAAGAACCGTTCCCAGCATTCCACCCAGTGCCCCCAGTGTAAGCCCTTCACCTAAAAACTCCAGGGCAATACTGCGGTTTTCTGCGCCTAACGCTTTTTTAAGACCAATCTCTTTTCTCCGTTCTGCTACCACTGCCATCATTGTCGTAGCGACACAAATAAGCGTTAACAGGAGAACAACGATCGTTACCAGATACACCAGCGCCTGCAATTTGCCCAGGACCATTGCCTCAGACTGTGTTACCCGCTTAACCAGGCGCGGGGTGACCCCGGATACCTGCGTTTCCACATTGCCGATCAGCGAATTGAGCTCCGCTTCCGTAGCCATAATACTAGCCTGGGCCACACTGATCTGTCCATCTTTTTGCAGCATTTTCTGCAGCTCAGGCAAATCCATAAACAGGAAGTTTTCTTCTGTTCCGCCTGTCCGGACAATGCCCGCAACTTTTACTTTACTTTCACTGCTGCTGTTGGCAGCTGACAGCGTTATCATTTGTCCGGGCTCTACCTTTAACAGCTCCGCAACATCGGCACCAATGACAACATCTGTCGTATTAGGAGCCGGCCATTGTCCGCGGACCTGCCAGTATGGACTTACTTTTTTTACTTCTTCAAAACGAGTACCAGCTACCATAACCGGCTGCTCATTTACCTTGGCGCGGTCATATAAATAGGGCGCCATCCCTACCAGCTTTTCCTGCGTTAGCAGGGCAGTTGCACTCACAACATCTTTCTCCTGCAAGGTTTGACTGCCGCCTGTTGGGATTAAAACCAGATTTGCACCGTAAGAACGGAACTCCCGGCCCATTTGGCGGGGTACATCATAATAAATCGTTACCAGCCCGGACAGCACCGTCGCACCAATGGCAACTGCCAGCAAGGCAACAAACATGCGTGACCGCCGACGGATAAGCGAATGGATAATCATTTTGCCGAACATCGAATATTTTGTCATAGTTTACTATCACCTGCCATGAAGTACTTCTGCCGGACGCAGCGACAGCAGCATCCTAAAGGCAGGAAGACTGCCTGCCAAAGTAACCAGAACCACTAAAATCATTACTATCGGTATAACCATTCCTTTTGCTTCCACTGCTGCACCAAAAACAGTCTGACCGATAATCTGCGCAAAGCCAAGCCCCAGAAAATACCCCGCTGTGCCGCCGGCAATGCCTGTTGTCATCGTTTCAGACAATGTTGACAGCAAAATTTCCGAGTCGGTAGCGCCCAGTGCCTTTAATAAGCCGATTTCCCGGCTGCGCTCCATCACGCTGGCCGTCAGCAGATTCGAAATGCCCAAAGCCGATCCGGCAAGACTGAGCACTGTTATCAGCAGCATCAGCAATTGTGTTTTCTGCAAAATGGCCCCTTCCGATTCGGCAACCTGCCTCACCGGCTTAGCCCTCGCTCCCGAAATCGCCTCTTCAATTTGAAAGGATATCGCACTTACGTACGCCGTACAATACCAGGTTTCCCATTCCTTCAGCGTTAAGCTTTTAGGATTATGTGCCGCCTTACGGGCCAAATCATTGTCAGGAGTGGTAATCGCACTCACTTCTACCTTTGTTACTTTGCCCTCCATATTACTGAACTTTTGAACAAAGGACAGCGGGACAAAAATCTGTTCATCCTCTGCACCACCGCTGTTAATCAGTCCTTGAACCTTTATCTTTTCTCTGCCGCCGGCAGAGGAAGTAAGCTGCAGTTCATCACCGGTCTTGATGTTCAGTTTCTTTGCAAGCAGGCTGCCAACCATCGCGCCATGTACATCGGTATCTTGAGCCCATTTTCCATCAATAGACCACCAGGATTTTAATTCTTTAATCCCGGTTTCTACGACTTCCCCTGTAGGCAGTTCCAGTTTTTTCTCAAACCAGGTGCCAACTAATGTCACTTCTTCGTGATTGGGACCAAGACTGGCCTTAGCCTCAAGCGTCGGCGCAAAAGCGACAATATTATTTGCCCAGAAAATCGTTTTCAGCTTACCAAGGTCAGCCTCCTGCAAATATTGTCCGGCTGCCCCTGCCCCAGCTTCCACTCCGTATAACTCCTTCAGTACCGAAGCAGAGCGGGGAGTAACAGTTATATTTGCACCATAGGCTTTCAATTCCCGATTAACTTTATCTCCGACGTCAAGCATAACATTCAGCATCGCCGTCGTCAGCGAAACGCCAAGGGCAATCGTAAGCGCTACCATAAACATCTTGCGCCGCTGCCTGCTCAGGGCGCCTTTCAGCATTCGCCAAAACATACCTCGCCCTCCCTACTTGAATCTGCCTTTTTCTTTTTCCAGCGCCGCCGCCGGAATAACCAGTTTGCCTGCTGTCATCCGGTATTCTAACGGAACCGGATTGCAGCCGCCTTTAAAGCCAATGGTGGCTTTGTTCATTACCACATCACAAAGCTTGCAAACCACCTGATCTTCCCGCTCGTAATAGCCGGTAGGACCACAAATATCACAGGCATCTAATCCTACTCCATACGCGGAGCCACTTTTCTTAATAATAATAAAACGCAAGGTAGTACCGTTTGAAGCCCGGAAGGAAAAACGATGCAGCCTTCCATCGCTCACTTTTTCCAGGGGTATAGAAATGGCCCCCTGCACAGCCGCTACCGGTACTGCAGGCGTGATTTCCACTTTTTGGTCGGCATAAGCCTTACCGGCTGTGGATAAAACAAATACCAGCAGCAGGTTTACCGCAACAACGGTTCCCCAATTTAATTGCTTGCGCACGGTTATCAATACTTTTCTATATTGCGCCGGATTTAAATCATCCCGCTTTGTTGCCTTGCGCCCTTTGTATAAAATGGCGACAAGCGCCAACGTAACGATTAGAAGAGCATACAAAAACCAGGTTTGATAATTAATAAGGGGAATCATGATTCCAAGAAGCCATTTTTTCATAGGAATGACACCGCGTCCCAGCAAGACTTGAATAACGACTACAAGCTGCTGGGCCATAACGACAATAAAACCGACCGTGGTAACAGTCAGCAAACGGCCCACCGGCAAAACTCTCGCCACCCGGAAAACAGCCACACCGGTCAGTAAGGCCAGACCAAAGCCAAGCACACAGCCAAGTACTTTAAACAAAACCTCCAGACTAGCGAGCGGATTAGCCGCTATCAGCATATTGGCCGGGAAATAAAAAAATTCAAAACCCCGATATAAAATTAAAGTAAAAGCAACTGTAAAAATTAATTTCCCGGGGATGGTTGCATTTGACTCAGGATAACCTTTTCGTTTGGCTTTCCAAAAAAAGTTAAGCAAGAGGATTCCTGCAAGCAGCGCTATCCCTAATACGATGCATTCATAAATTTCACGTTTAATAAAAGTAGAGCTTAGGCGTAGGATAACAACTGTAAAAGAACTAAGGAGACCACAGATCACCCCATGCCAAACATAGCTTTGTAAGTTTTCCCGTTCCTGCTTTCCTAAAAAAGCCAATAACATCGCTACCGGGATTACTGCCGCCGTGATATTCTGCACCACTGGTATAAACGTTTGCAATACTGCCATGAGATATTGTACCATCTGTCCCCCTCCTTCCCATCAAATATATTCGAGAAAAAGGTCCGGGAGTTTTCCCGGACCGCTATGATTACCAGTTTCTTGGCACGAAATCAAACACCCAGTGAAGCGTTACAGGGTTTTCCCAGAAGCGGCCTTCAACACCGGTTTCCTGGTCAACGTGAAGCATGTAGTTTTGCTGCAGTGGGCTGGCAATCGTGAAAACCACATCATAGCTGCCTGCCCCCAGCATTTTAACGTTAGCGCCATAGTGAGCTCCGTCGCTGGCATTCATCGGCATAAGGTTGCCTTCAATTACTTCGCCGGTACCTTGTTTGGTCATTGTGTAGTGTACAGAAAGATAAGGAATGAATTCGCCAACACCAAAGCCGGTTTTGTTATCTTCAGTAGCTTTAATATCTGTTTCGAGATGAATATCCGCCTGGTCAGGTGTTAAGCCCATGCCGGCAGGCTCCATCGTAATCGGCTGGAAGTAGATAGCGGCAACGGTAAAGCCTGCTTCCGTAACTTCCTGTTCATCACCAATCGGATACTCCTGGAAGCCCGCAGCGAATACCTGCGTTCCCATTACAAACAGTGCCAGCATCATAACCAATGTCATCAGTGCAAATTTTCTTGTTTTCATTATGTAGTAGCCTCCTAAATATGTTTTATTTATTTTTACAGCAGCTAAAAATAGAACAACCTCATCCCGTTTGCTGTTTGCTACAAGCCTTTTGATCTATCGCCTTTGTGCATTATGCTGCAGCTTCAGGAGCCGATTGACGGCGGCGTCTAACCATCACCCCCCCTATCGCCAGAAGCACAAGCGCAATTTGCGGCAAAAGAGTCTCCCAGGTAGGATAAATCCCTAAAAGGTCAATAGCCTCCATGCCCGGTATCAGCGTTACACCGACAACTCCGCCTGCCTGCAGCTTATTAACTCCGCTGCCTGCAAAGCTTACCGCCAGACAATACATAAAAATACTTGTTCCCAGGAAAAACGGTTTCAGCGGTATTTTCATACTGCCATAATGAATCACTCCGTAAATTATAGCCAAAGCCACACAACCTGCACCAAATCCCATCCACACGGCATCAATATGTGCTCCCACGTCACTTAGTAAAGCTTGATAAAACAGGACAACTTCCGCCCCTTCCCGGTACACTGCCAAAAAAGCGGCTAAACCAAGAGATAAGGCATTACCGCCACTTACGGAATGCTGAACCTTTCCTTCAATATAACTCTGCCAGGCTTTTGTGTCGGCTTTGCTGATCATCCAGCGGCATACGGATAAAAGAACAACCACGGCAATCAGTACGGTTACGCCTTCCATGATTTCCTGATTGGCTCCGCCAATATTAAAAATTTGATTAATTGCAATCGCTGTCAGCAGACTTGCCAAAACTGCCAGGAAAGAGCCGTAATATACCACCGTCGTTTTGCTGCCATTACCTGACTTATTCAAGTAGGCCGTAATTGCACCGATAACCAGGATTGCTTCAAAACCTTCACGCACCAGGATTAGAAACGTCGGCCAAAAAACTTCAGCGGGACCTTGCTGCTTGCCTGTACCACCCAATTTAACAGCATCTTCACGCAGCATACCGACTAGTTCATCCATTTCTTTCTTTATTTCAGCCTCAGGTGCACCATTCGTCATTAACTTCTTAATAACACTGAATTTATATTCTTCCGTGCTGCCCCGGCGTCCGGAAATGGTTGAACTAACAGTAAGCTCCATACCTTCTTTTTCATAAACACCGTAATAAGCATCATTAACCAGTTTTTTCGCTTTATCTAGATTTCCTTGCTTATAAGCATCCAGTGACTGGGTCATGGTTTTTTCGATTTTATCGACAACCTTTCCCCACGACGCTGCAGCAAAACCTGTATGTTGCGCAGCAAACATGAAAACAAGCGGCATTAGCAAAATAAGCAGTATTTTACGCATATATTCACCTCCTTTCCCTAATCCGCGCAGTTTGTTTTTAATGGTAATAGTAATCATTCTCATTGGCAAGCGGTAAAAAAGGCAGGTTTCCGTAACCCGCTTCATGATCAATAACGTATTCTATAGAGAATATAACTCCGTTTTCTGCTTGTGTCAAGAAAAAAATGGAAAAGCGGTAGCAATTCTCATTATCAAGTATTTACTATTTCTCCCGTATTTCAATCATAATATAAAAAAGCTTTCCGGATATATATCCGGAAAGCTTTTTTTCAATGGTGACCCACGATGGACTCGAACCATCGACACCCTGATTAAAAGTCAGGTGCTCTACCAACTGAGCTAGTAGGTCGCATTGGCAGGGGCGGCTGGACTCGAACCAACGCATAACGGAGTCAAAGTCCGTTGCCTTACCAACTTGGCGACGCCCCTACAATATTTTTTTTGGGGTGACTGAAGGGGTTCGAACCCTCGAATAACGGAGCCACAATCCGCCGTGTTAACCGCTTCACCACAGCCACCATGTTCATTTTGCAGGGAACATTGTCCCTTGCGACAAAATATATTCTATCACGCTTTCATTCTTATGTCAAGCACAATTTTTATATTTTGTTTTTGTGCTGCGACGTTGTCTGGCACTTAAGCCAAACAACGTCACGACACTTAAACAGTATAGCAGATCTCTTTAACATAATCAATAGTCATAATTAATTTTTAAACATGAAATTTTACAACTGCCTCTTGCAGATCACCTGCAGCTTTCGCCAGACTTGCCGCCGAAGCAGCAATCTCCTGTACAGCTGCATTTTGCTCCTCACTGGCAGCAGCTACCTGTTCTGCACTGGCAGCATTAATCCGGGCTGCATCTGCAATACCGTGAACAGCCTGATCTACTTCATCGCTGGCCTTCTGCTGCCGTTCGGCCAGGCTGACAATTGCTTCTACCTGAACATGCATATTCTTAATTGCATCAAAAATCTGCTGGAAAGCGGTACCGGAAGACTGTACGACCTGGACACCGGCCGCTACCTCTTTACTGCCGCTGTCCATAGCGTTCACAGCAACGGCTGTTTCCTGCTGAATAGCCCCAATGATTGCAGCAATCTCCTTTGCCGCATCTTGTGATTGTTCGGCCAGTTTACGCACTTCTTCAGCAACAACAGCAAAGCCACGCCCTTGCTCTCCGGCCCGTGCCGCCTCAATGGCAGCATTCAAAGCCAGCAAATTAGTTTGACCGGCAATATTGGTAATCAGATCAACGATTTGTCCAATCTGACGCGATTTATCGCCAAGTGCATAAATCATTGCAGCCGCCTGGTCAACCTGCTGTCTGATCTGTTCTATCCGGTCTACGGCATCATGAATCTGCCCTTTACCCCATTCCGCTGCCTGCTCGCTTTTAGAGGAAGCCAGCGCAACGGCCTGAGCTGCCGCAGTAGTTTCCGACGTATTGGTTACCATACCGGTAATTGCCACGGTAGAATTGCCGGACAGGGCCACTTGGCGGGTAGCACCTTCCGATACCTGCTGAATTGCAATTGCCACTTCTTCCGAAGCTTTACCAACTTCGCCTGACGAGGCAGCCAGCTCTTCAGCAGCGGCAGCCACTGAATCAGCCGTATTCCGGGTCTGAATAATGATTTGCCGGAGCGCAGCTGTCATTTGCTCAAAAGCGACCGCTAAGTTGCGTACCTCAGAAATACCGCCAACGGCAACGGATTGCGTTAAATCCCCCTGGGCGACAGCGCGGCTGACATTAACCAGATTTTGTAAAGGCCTGGTTATATTCCTGGCAATATAAAAAGCAGTCAATCCTGCCGCCACAACTGCCAAAATGACGACTACCAGGACAATCATCGTCGTTGAAATCAACGTTTTGTATGCTTCGCTTACAGGCTGATAAATTACCACTCCCCAGCCGTACTTGGCAATAGGCGAAAACGAGGCAATGGTATTATCTCCCCGGCTGGATACAGCTTCCATATATCCCGCCTTACCCTGCATAACTTGTTTTACATAGTCAAGGGAGGCAAAGCTTTCTTTATTAATTACCCTGTCATTGACCGGATTATAGATAACCGTGCCTTTATTATCAACGATATCTAGATATCCGGTTTCGCCAATCTTGACTTTTGACACGATATCCGCGAGCGCTTTTAAGCTGATGTCAGCGGCAAAAACCCCGATAACCGCACCGCTTTTATTGCGGATAGGCGTCGATATCGTTACAGTAGGAGCGTTAGTAAAAGCCGAGATGTAGGTATCCGTGAAATACGTATTGCCTTTTACCGCTTCCAGAAAATAAGGCCTGTCCCCGCGGTTAGCCAGCTTACCGGAAGTTCTGGCAATTTGCATTCCCGTAGCATCCATCACAAAAAATAATTCGAACTGAGGATTGCGCTGTTGAGCAGCTATAATCATATCGGTTACCGAGCCGCCATCCATTGACTGGGTCGTAGGCGAAGCAGCAAGCGCTTCCACCAGGCCTTGCGAATCATCCAGCATACGTTTGATCTCACTGCCCAGTTGATTGGCCAGCATGCCGTTATCATGCGCCATATCTTCACGGGCTGATGTAATGTTCATATAAAGGCTTACAACACCGCCTGCGGAAGCCGGGAGAATAGCAAATAGGATAAATAAGGCAACTAAACGGAATTGTAAACTGGTATTTTTAAACATTTTATCCACTCCTGTATGATTATGGAAGATAGATTCGACAATACAAATCATTTTTCCTTTCTATATCCTACAGATCCTAAGGAAATAAAACTCCCCTGCCACGGTAAGGCAAGGGAGCTTTCGGCAAACCTCTGCGCTATTTTTCATTGCCTGTGGTCACAAAAGCAAAACCGCCGCCCAGCTTCGATGTAGTCAGCCAAGCATTCAAATCAAAAGACAGCCTGCGCCCGCCGTCATAACAGGTCACAATATACCGTTGTGCCTGCTCCTCATAAACGAGTGCCGTCACAATAATCCAATGCCAGGTTTCCAGGCATTTCTCCTGTCCTTTGTCCAAATTCAAAAATGCGATGGGACAATCGGCAGCAAGTCCTTGCTCTAAGAAATCAACAGTCTGAGCGAGAGAACGCCGCCGGGACATACAAACAGGAACACTGAACCGGTGGCACGACCAGGCTAAATGGTGATGCCGCAAAAAAGCAGCCACTCCCCTGCAAAATTTTTTAGTGCTGCTCAGTCCCAGCCAGCCGGGTGTGACGAAGTCCCAAATTGCTTCAAGCGCTTCTGTTATAGCAGGGATCGTGTTATCCGTATAAGGCAGCGATCCCATTTCCCGTCTGTTTAAATACAATAGCAGCATGGTGGCTGCGGTCGGCCCGCAGCCGCTTGCGCGCTTTCTGCGGGTACTGTACCAGCTTTGACTGTACCCGTATCCGGTTTCCTGCCCGTATTTCACTTGCAGCCATTCAGGATGTCTGATCTCCATATTCGTTATCCTCACTTCGCCGAATCACCTGATCTTTAGTTTACACATGAAGTAGTATTCTCCTGCCATTGCAAAAAAACCCCGGCCTGCCGATTAAGCAGCCGGGGTTTCTTCGTTAGCTCATGAACATTTTAAGATCATCTTGTGGATTGGTAATGCCGCCAATGCCGAAGGTTTCAACAAGTACCTTCACTACATTCGGTGAAAGGAAACCAGGCAGGGTTGGTCCAAGATGAATATCCTTCACGCCAAGGTATAACAGCGCTAACAGTACGATAACGGCTTTTTGCTCATACCAGGCAATGTTGTAGGATATAGGCAGCTCATTCACATCATTCAGCCCAAATACTTCTTTCAGTTTTAATGCAATTACAGCTAAGGAGTACGAATCGTTGCATTGTCCGGCATCCAATACGCGGGGAATACCGCCAATATCGCCCAGCGGCAGTTTGTTGTAACGGTATTTGGCACATCCGGCAGTGAGGATAACGGTGTCTTGCGGCAATGCTGTGGCAAACTCCGCATAGTAATCCCGGCTCTTCATACGGCCATCGCAGCCAGCCATAACAAAGAAACGTTTAATGGCCCCGCTTTTCACAGCATCCACCACTTTATCGGCAAGTGCTAATACTTGATTGTGCGCAAATCCACCAATGATCTCGCCCTGTTCCAGTTCCTGAGGAGACGGACATTGTTTGGCGTGGGCAATAATCGCGGAAAAATCTTTCGGTTTGCCGTCCACCCGTTCGCCAATTTGTTTTAAGCCTTCAAAGCCGACTACACCGGTAACATACACGCGGTCTTTATAGCTGGCCTTTGGCGGTACCAGGCAGTTAGTAGTCATCAAAATCGGCCCGTTGAAGGTTTCAAATTCTTTATCCTGCAGCCACCAGGCATTACCATAGTTTCCGGCAAAGTGATCATATTTTTTAAAGGCCGGATAGTAGTGTGCCGGCAGCATTTCACCATGAGTATATACATCGACGCCGGTACCTTGGGTTTGCTCCAGCAGTTCCTCGAGGTCTTTCAGGTCATGACCGCTGATGAGAATAGCCGGGTTGCTTCTAACGCCAATACTTACTTTCGTTATTTCCGGATTGCCATAAGTGGTGGTATTCGCTTTATCAAGCAATGCCATTACATCAACGCCGTACTTACCGCATTCCATAACCAAGGCTACCAATTCATCCGCACTCAGAGTATCATCGGTTGTAGCAACCAATGCTTTTTGCATAAAGGCAAAGATGCCATCCTCTTTATAACCGAGAGTAAAAGCATGCTCGGCATAAGCAGCCATGCCTTTAACACCATAGATAAGCAGTTCGCGCAGGGAACGAACATCTTCGTTTTCCGTGGCTAAAATACCGATGGTCACTGCCTTTTCTTCAAAAGCTGCAGTATGATCAGCAAACCACGTCGCGCTGTCATGCGAAGCTTGTACCGTTATACCTGCTTCAGCCAAAGCAGCTTTTACTTCTTCCCGTATAACAAGTGCCTGTTTTATAAGTGCAACAAAGTATTCTTTATCAAAGTTAGCATTGGTTATGGTGGCAAACAGCCCTTCCATAATGAATTTATCGGCCTTCGCAGTAGCTATTCCTGCCTGGCGGGCTTGCAGAGCAAAAGTCGAAATTCCTTTCAGAGCGTAAATCAATAAATCCTGCAAATTGGCAACGTCCGCTGTTTTTCCACAGACGCCGCGTATGGTACAGCCAGTTCCTTTGGCTGTCTCTTGACATTGATAACAAAACATTGACATTGTATCTCCTCCATAATCAATAAATAATCGAAACTTACTGGATTTGCTTTCCTCTGTTCTTATCTTATAGCATTTGCCAGGTGACTTCCGTGATTTAAATCACTTTTTCCAAAAATAATAGACCGTTTTACTCAGAACGTACAACGGGAGCTAGTCAAAAGACTAACTCCCGCTACATAGACAATCTTCATGTTTCTAGGTTCAGTATTAATTAATTGGCCCGGCTGACAATTTCATACCGATTGACACTGTCACCAGCCAGCCGGTCCTGTACCTGCCGGAAACCATACGCTGCATTCGCTCCCCTGACAAAGCCGCTAAGCCATTTCCGGTAAAAGCCAGTCATCAGCCCGGCATCAGCCCCAACCCGCTTCCAGTTCTGCTCCTGCAGCCAGGCGCCGGTTTCCCAAATTACACGTTCCGCTTCTGATGTCACAACCATATCAGCCTGATCGCAAGGCATGCCGTTGAGATAATAATCGTTCAGCGCCTTATAGATGCCAGGAGCGGTGGTTAAATCGTATTTGGCCTGCCGGCCCGCATCTTTACCGGCTTGTTCGCCTTGTTCCTCAAAGGCTTGTTCGATAATATCCTGGGCAGTACCACCGCAGGTATCAAGCAGTTCCTTAATAAAAGCTGCTTCCCTGGATTCTACGACATTGATTTGCCGCTGCAGCCAGCCATGAATGTTATCATGATTAATCAACTCACTGAGATCAACCTCTGGCAGCGGTTGACCGTACATTTGCCAAACTTGGTCGCGCAGTTCTTCAGCGGTTGCGCCGCACATTTCAGCAGCTTTATTGTAAACAGCCTCTTCCCGCTTGCTGACCAACCGAATCTTCCCATACAGCCAGTAATGAATCGGTCCAATAAACGCACTCATTCGGGATCACTCCTTAAATACAATTTTATTTAATGCTGTAATAAGCTCCTGTACATCGATTCCATGAATCTCTGCTGCTTTTTCTAAGGCCTCACCAGTAGCCGAAGGACAGCCCAGGCAGCCCATGCCAAATTCCCGCAGCACTGGAATGGTCTGAGGATATACGCGGATAATATCTGCAATGACACTCGCCGCAGATATCCGGTCGCCAAACACCAGGTTGCCTTCCGTTAAACCACCTGGTATGGGCACAATCTGCTCCCCAGCTGACAATGGCTTGGCCGGAGCCTCAGAAACAGCACGGTTATGAAACTCTGCCAACACATCACTTTGAAATTTTTCAAAACCAATCCGGTCAATAAACTGACCCACCCGCTCAATATCCGCATTCTTTTGGTAATACCTGACAACAATGTCAATAATCCGCAGTGTATCATCATAATCTAGACCGGCAATCAGTTTATCGGCAAGCCTTGGATGAGAACCGGCACTGCCGCCCACATAAACATCCCAGCCTTCATCCGTACCGATAACACCGACATCTTTGATAACAGATTCCGCACAGGAGTTTGGACAGCCGGAAACCCCCATTTTCATTCGTGACGGCATTTCCTTCTTAATGTAACGTTTGTCTAACTCCAGCCCCAGCTTGATGCTGTCCTGCTTGCCCCGCTTACAGAAAGCAATTCCCGGACAAATCTTGACGCTGCGGACGCAGTTGGCAAATCCCATAGCGGGCTGCATTCCCAGCTCCTGCCAAATTTCTTCAATATCTTCCGCTTTTAAGCCTGTAATCATAATACGCTGCGCGGAGGTCAGCTTCAGTATTCCGTTATACTTTCTTGCAACATGAGCATATTTTTCCAGCACATCAGGTTTGATAAAACCGCCTGGTAAGTGCGGAGTTATTGCATATGTTTTTTTACCATTATGTATCTTTTGTAAATTGGCACCTTTCGGTAACATGGCCATCTGCCTCCTTAGTCTCTCTATCAACTCGCTACCTATATATTACCCTTATTTCGCATGCCTTACTTTGATCTAAATCACAAAATAAGGTGTTTTTTATTTTAAATAGAACAAAAGCACGGCTGATCCGTGCTTTTGTTCTATCTCCATTGCGTTATTCAGCTTGCGGCGCTTCCGGGGCAGCAGATTCTTCGGGCACATATTTCTCTACTTTTACATGCATAGGCAGGACAACAACAGAAGCTACTGCCTTATGCTCAGCGGTGTAAGCCGGACTGAAAACAGACTGCTTTACGGCCGTAATGACAGCTTGATCAAATGTCTCATCTCCCGAACTGGTGACCACTGTTAGCTCGCCATCCGGCAAGCCTGCCTCAGAAATTGTGATTCTCACCTTTACCACTACAGTTTGTTCCGAATATTTCTCCCTCAACTCGGGAGAAAGTCCAACGGGCGCCAGTTTTACAATGGCAGGCGGCGTAAGCGGGGCCGGCTCCTTAGCAAAAGCAGGCAAGGATAGCAATGTAAGCAGCACCAGCAAAAAAGCCGCAGTAGCAGCGAATCGAATAGTAGGGGCAATTTTCATGCGAATCATCCTTTCTACAGGTATTAGTCTTTTAACGGATTAGCATTAATTGTCAGCCGTTTTTACCACTTTTATGATAATAGTTCTCAACATATATAGAAATTCCTCTATTGGAAAGCGTTTTTTTACCCGCCGTATGAAATTTACCAGTAAACGTAACCTATCCGGTGCTCTCGCCCATCGACAGCATAATAACGACGCTCTGGGCCTGTTATCTTAGTTTTACCAACTTTATCTTTGCCGGTGGCTGCGGTAAGATAAAAGCGAAATCACTCAGAAAAGAGGTCCTTTTGATGTTCCGTATTCTCACCAGCCTGCTGCTTGCCATGCTTTGCACCCTTCAGCCGGCTTATGCCTTTCCCTTCATTGATAATGCTGCACAAAAAGTATTACGGCAAACCTGGGACGCCCAAACCTTCTCGGATTTAACAAACGGGGTAATTGCAGTTCCTGAGACAGCTGTCAATGAGTATCTTACACAAGTCCTGCCGGACTATCCTTCCATTCGCGAAGCTCATGTATCCATCCAGCCCGGCAATCAGATTATCTTACATCTCGATACCCGCGACAGCGGCCGTCTCCTCTTGAACGGGAAAATTACCCGCTTTGTTCAAAACAGCGAGGAGTCCAGTGTCAGTATTGTCGTAAGCCAGCGAAAACTGTTGGCCAAACCGGTAGCTTCGTGGTTTTTTTCCCATATTAGCCTGGGTATGCTGACCAAATTGTTCGGCAATCCCCTCACTGCGGCACAAGACAGCTTCACATCCCGGATTGACGGCAATGTTGTCACCATTAACTTCCGCCCCTATATTGACCATTCCCCTCTACGTACGCTCTCTATATACGGCACTTCCCCCGCCGACTTATTCAGTGTTGATTCTGTCAGTACCGATGCCGGAATTATCCGCCTCCATACATCTTATCACGGCTCTCCTTTCAGCCTGCAAATGCTGCAGCAGCTTATTTTCCAATAGCCAGCTTCCTACTCCGGTATTAACTAGATTGGCTAAGCAAGAACACCAGCTATCGCAAAGATAGCTGGTGTTTCTTTGCTTGAATCAGTAGAAACAGACAATACTATATTTTTTTCTATAAAAAAATTTTCATCCAATTGAAAATGATTATCGTTTTTGTTATTATAACCTAGAGGGAAATAGTAGCAAGTATTAAAAATCTTGGTATTACGAAACAATCTCAAATAACATTCTACCAAAGGAGTGATCCCCGTGAATCTATTTACCCAAGCTATTGACCTGTTTCACAAAGGCGGACCTGTTATGTACCTGCTGGCTGCCTGCTCATTGTTCGTCGTTGCCATCGCTGTCGAACGTATTTTATACTACCGTTCCCTATCCGCCGACAGCTCAGCCTTTCAGCAAAAACTGCAGCCCCTGCTGGAAAAGCAGCGCTTCGCTGATGCCATTCAGCTTGCCGAGCATTCTCCCGCCGCCATTGCCAAAGTGGCCCTCTCCGGTCTCTTAGCTCATCAGCGCGGCAGCCAGCTTGAAAACGCTCTCGAAAGTTCCGCTATGCTCACTGCTGCCCGCTTGCGTGAGCATCTTGACGAACTGAGCATGGTTGTTACTCTCGCTCCCCTGCTTGGCCTCTTGGGCACTGTTATCGGCATGATCAATTCCTTCAGCATTTTTAATGTCCAGGCCGGGCAGCCGATGGCGATTACCGGAGGGGTAGGTGAGGCACTTGTTGCAACCGCTACCGGCCTCAGCATCGCTACTTTGGCCCTCATCATTCATGGACTATTTTCCCGCCACGTCAACCATCTTGTCACCGATATTGAACAGACTGCCGCTCTTGTCATTAGTTATGTCCTCATTAAAAAGACCAGCCGGAGAGATGCCCATGAAATTGCGTAGCCTTCGCGTTGAAAAGCAGCCTGAACTTATGATTATCCCCATGATTGATATTATTTTCTTTCTGCTCGTCTTCTTTATGATGAGTACTCTGTATATGGTCGAACAGCACACCATTCCTGTCAATCTCCCCAAAGCCGCTGCCGCCCAGCAGGATAAACCGGCCAGTGTCAATATTGCCGTCCTCGGCAATGGCAACATCCTGTTTAACCAGGAAGAGCTGCCCTTGCCTTTGCTGGCTAAACGGGTCGGCCTGGAAATTGGCAAGCTGCCTGATACGGTATTTATTCTGCGCGGGGATAAGGACGTTCCTTACGGACAGGTCATTGCCGTGCTTGATGAGCTCAAACAGGCTGGTGCTCACCGCGTTTCCGTTGCTGTTGAGAAAGCGAGGTAGCGCCCATGAGTTACACGTATTACTGGCGCAAGGCCCTTTCTGTCTCACTCCTGCTTCACCTCTTCTTCCTGGCGGCAGCTGGTTACCTGTCTGCCGGCTGGACCGCCCCGCCGCCTGTCCAGGAGGTGCTGCTGGAGATGGATTTGGTCAGCGATCCGGCCGAACGGGCCGGTGTCAGTGCCCTGCCGCCCGCACCCTCTTCGGTACCGGAGGTTCCCCGGCAGTCTCAGCCGGTACCGGCTGAGGCGCTCCCCACAGAAGAGCCTGCCGAAGCGCTAGTCACCACAAGTGAACTGGCCATGACCGAAGCCCAGCCCGTAGCAGCGGCGGCGGCGGCACCAGTATCGCCGGGCGGCAGCCCGGACAGTACCGGCTCTTCTGCGATCGGCGGCACTTCGTCCGGCGGCAGTACCAAGGGCGGTGGTATTGCCGCCCCGGGCATCTTGTCCAAAGCAGATCCTGTTTATCCGTCATCGGCCCGTAAAGCTGGTCAGGAAGGAACGGTATTGCTTAGAATTGAAATTCTGACGAATGGCCGGACAGGTGCCATCAGCATTGCCCGTTCTACCGGCTATGCGGCTTTGGATGAAGCTGCTATAGAAGCTGTCGCTAACTGGCAGTTTATTCCCGCCAAGGATTTGGCTACCGGACGCGCAGTTCCCTGCACCACCACCCTGCCCGTGTCTTTCCGCTTACGCTAATACAGGTACATACAATGCAAAAAACTGTACTGAAATGACGTTTCAGTACAGTTTTTCTTTTGCTAAAACTAAACTTGCGGAATTTAGCCGATATTCTTTTCTCCATAGCTTTGCAGTGTACTCGGGCAAAAACCGGTACGTTTCTTAAACAGTTTACTGAAATAATACGGATCTGAATAGCCTACACAGGTTGATATTTCCGCAACGGAGCAAGCGGTAGTGCATAACAGCTCTTTGGCACGCCGCACCCGGTGTTCAATTAGATAATCATTCGGCCCCATGCCTATATGCTTCTGAAACAAATAGGCAAACTGCTTGCTGTTCAGGCCATATTGCGCCGCCAGTTTTGGGATAGTGAGCGGCTCCATATAATGACTATTGATATAAGCCATTGCCTGCTCCACAACTTCCCGGCCGCTTTCGTTACGCCGGTTGCCCGCACTTGTCAGCATTTCATCAATGATACAGAAAAATAAGGACTTGGCTCTTAACTCGGGCAAGCTTCCCGGCGTAGTGCAGCTGCCATGCAATTGATGCAGCAAATCATTGATCCGTGTATTATAGCCCGTCTCTAATTGAAAATGAGCGGCATCATACGAATACATCCCCTCGGTATTCCCTGTAATTAAATAATGGATGACCATAAAATCCCATTCAGTGTTGCCGATGACCTCTTTATCCAGCGTCATGTTGGGGCCGGCATGAAAAACCTTGCCATATTGCATTTCATACGGTACACCGTTAAAGAACATCCGGGCCCTGCCTCTCATCGGAAAAACTAAGCCTGAAAACGGCGGGGTGCGTACGCCAAAACACTTCTTGCCAGGCGGAATAACAGCTCGGCCCACATCGATAATCCGGATATTTACTTTTGCGTAATAATGGGCCAATTCATTAATATCAACATTCATTTTGAGCTGCCTTTCGTTTTACATGCTATATCAAAATACCACTAGTTTTTCACTATAAAACCATGACCTTCATTGATAATGAATATCATAATTATAGTTATTTGTCCTAAAGCTTGTCAATATTTTCTCATACTGTTCCGGTTGCCAGCCAGCAGTATTAGTATTTTCAAGGCGTAACGGTTAGTTTGGAAAATAATCCAGGACGTTTTAGAAATATATCCATTTACTCTTGTTTTTTTGCTTGTTATTCTATTGCATAGATATTGAGAATGATAATCAATGGGTCGCATTCACGACGTATGCAAAGGAGTCGAACCGTATGAAAAGAAAGATGTCCCGTACCCAAAAAAGTCTGCTTTATGCCTTAATTGGCAGCAGCATCTTCTGGCATGCACCAGTATTTACCTATGCGGCCGAAGACGGACATATAACCGGCGAGCAACAGGCGGCAGGCAGCACGACTGCCGAACAGCGTGAATTTACCTTACAGGGTGTTGAAGTAACCGCTGAGCGTGACCATGCCCTCCCTCCGGCATATGCAGGCGGCCAGGTAGCCCGCGGTGCTAATCTGGGCGTGCTGGGCAACAAGGATTTCATGGATACACCATTTAGTGTCACCAGCTATACTGCCCAGACCATGGAAGACCAACAGGCCAGTACACTACAGGATGTTCTCAGCAATGATTCTTCTGTCCGTTACGGTACTTCTTCCGGGCACCCCAACGAAAATTTTATTGTTCGCGGCCTAGAGGTAAATCACACCAATATTTACTTTAACGGCTTGCAAGGTTTGGCACCGCAGCATCGCGTTCCCGTGGAGTTTTTAGAACGGGTGGAAGTGCTTAAAGGGCCCAGCTCTTTTCTCTATGGTGGTATGAATACCTCAGTAGGCGGTGCAATCAATTTAGTACCTAAACACGCCGGTGAGAAAGACATCACCGACTTTACCACTAGCTACACTTCTGAATCCCATTTAGGCGGCCATCTTGATATCGGTCGTCGTCTAGGGAAAAATAAGGAGTGGGGTATTCGCTTTAATGGTTTATATGCCGACGGTGATACCGAAGTAAACGGCCAGTCCAGAGAGCGACTACTAGGTGCTCTAGGTCTGGATTACCAAAGCGACCGTTGGAATTTATCCCTGGATGCTTTCGGCTCACAGGAAAACTTTGATAATGGATACGTCTCCATGTATCAGCTGGATAAAGGCTATGTTGCAGCTCCTTCCGGCTCAACCAATGCATATAAAGGCACATCAGGTACAGCACGCAATAACGGACTGCTATTTAAGGGCGAATACGATCTACAGGATAATTTGACCGCTTACGCCAGCTTTGGTAAATTGTCCGTCAATACAACCGGCATGACTAATGGTAATCACATTAGGCTCCGACCGGACGGAACGGCAAATCTTCGCAATCTCTACAAACAGTATTTCTGGACCGACACGACTTCCGCAGAAATGGGATTGAGGGGCGATTATCAGGCCAGCGGGGTAAAACATCAACTGGTACTAAGCACTAGTCGTATGGACAGCGATTCTTCCAGTACCTTTAACAGTTATGTCCCCGGCACTCAAGATTATTCTTGGTCAGGATCAGCTATAGACCTTGCCAATCCTGGCTCGATTGGCGACCTTTTTGATCTGGTATCCTGGAAGGGAAAGGGCCCTAAAACGAGTGAAACGAAACTGAGCAGCTTACTTTTGTCTGATACGCTTTCCTTTGACGAGGAAAAAGTGCAGCTAACGCTAGGAATACGGCGGCAGAATGTAAAGATAAAAAATTTCAACGCTACTACTGGTGTCATGACATCCTCTTATGATGAACATGCAAATACACCGATGGTTGGTCTCGTCGTCAAACCGTGGGGAGAATCAGTAGCACTTTACGCCAACTACATTGAAATGCTTTCGCCTGGCCAGACAGTTACGAACACACAGTATAGTAATTATGGTGATATACTGACGCCCTATAAAAGTAAACAACATGAACTGGGCATCAAATGGGACAAAGGTGACTTTGCTCACACCCTCTCGCTTTTTCAGATCACAAAGCCAAGCTTGGCTTTAATTAATAATATACAATCCTATGATGGTAAACAGAAAAACCGCGGTATTGAATGGAATGCTTTTGGACAGACGTCAGAGAACTTGCGTCTATTAGGCGGCATCACCTATATGCAAGGCGAATTAGTTCGTGTTGCTACCGCTTCTTCTACTACCACAGGCAACACTCCCTATGGAATCCCCAAATGGCAAGTGAATGCGGGCGTAGAATGGGACACACCCTGGAATAAGGATCTAACTCTCTCCTTGCGAGCCGTATACACTGGAACGCAGTATCTTAACAATTCTAATGCTGATAAACTACCAAGCTGGATACGTTATGATTTCGGTACGCGGTACAAAACTACAGTCAATAATGTCCCAGTCACCTACCGACTCACTGTAGAAAACTTATTTGACAAGCACTATTGGTCAGGTGCTTTTAGTGATAATTTTGTCACCCTGGGCGGCCCCCGTACCTTTAAGTTATCGGCAACCTTCCAGCTCTAGTGGTGTAAACATGAAAACGATCCTACTTAATACGTTTAAACAACTAAGCGTACTTTTAACCAGCACGGATAAAACAACACAAACTATTCTGCGCATCTTAGCCGCCGTTTTTGGCGGCTATGCGCTAACCGCCAGCGTTATGGCGGCTTTGGCGTTGCTGCTGCCCTGGCCAAAGGTAGACATCCTGTTTTTTCTCTCATTTTTACCTGCTCTTATTTACCCGGCAGCCTTGCTGTGGGTTTTTGCTGTCCCGACCGCTCAGCGTGCCTGGCGGGATGTTCTGCTCGTTACGCTGGCTGCAGCCATACTGGCATTGGTTGCCGCCCGGCTGAGCTAAAGGAGATTTTATGAAAAGATTTACGCTAAACCCCGCTTTTACCCGGGCCATGAGTGAGCTGCATACCTGGGGCGGCTTATTATTCGGCTGGCTGTTGTTTGCCATTTTTCTTACCGGTACATTGTCTGTATTCGAACCGGAATTGAGCCACTGGATGCAGCCTAATTTACGCAGCCCCCAGGCCGAGCCGGTGCAGGCAGTAGCTTCAGCTGACCAAAAACTGCGGCTCCTTGATCCCAAAGCTGATATGTGGATGATCGCCATGCCCCAAAAGCGGCATCCTGATCTTGAAGTAATGTGGAAAAAAGGCAATATCCTGTTAGAAAAACACCTGGACCCTCAAACCGGCAGCATTTTAAAGGCGCATGATACAGAGGGTGGTCATTTCTTTGCCGATTTTCATTATCAGTTGCACAGCGGCAAAACAGGCTTGTGGATTGTCAGTCTGGCTTCTGCCGTAATGCTGGTCACGCTGGTATCAGGAATCGCTATCCGCCGCCAGGTTTTCCAGGAGTTTTTCCGCCTGCGCTGGCGTCCCAACTGGCTCAACGCGCATACAATGACGGGCGTACTCACACTTCCTTTTGTGCTTTTAATTACCTATACAGGCATGACCATTACCTTATTTATGGTCATGCCCGCCGTACCTAAGCTGCTATATGGCAGTACCTGGCATGGGCCGCATATGGTCGCCTCGCAAAATTTTGACCGCCCCCGTGCTAATCTGCCGGGCGAAATGGTACCACTAGCAGAGCTATTACCGCGCGCCGAAAAAGAGTTAGGTAAAGGAAACATCTCCTTTATCCGGATTACGAATCCCCATGACCGTCATGCCGTCGTCACTTTTTTTCGCACTGTTGATGATACAATTGTGGCAATGAGCGCTAAGGCTGCATTTGATGGCGTCACTGGCGAACTGCTCGGCAGCCAGTCAACGTGGAATACATATGTTCAGGCCTATCGTACCTTAGTGGGCTTGCATATTGCCAGATTTGGCGGTTATCCCATCTGCTGGCTTTATTTTGCCGCTGGTCTCGTCAGCTGCATCATGATTGCCGCCGGACTCATTTTCTTTACGATCAAACGCCGCAGCCGCTATTCACGGAGCAAACCAATTTCCCAGGGAATATTTCGTGCTGTCGAAGCCCTAAATATCACAGCAGTCATGGGAGTCGTTATTGCCTGTACGGCATTTTTATGGGCCAACCGCCTGCTCCCCTTTGCACTCAAGAACCGGGCTGACGCTGAAGTTAACGTGTTTTTTATGGTCTGGCTGCTCATGCTGCTCCATGCCTTTTGGCGCCCGACGCTGCGCGCCTGGGCAGAGCAAACCAGTCTTGCCGCCTTACTCTGCCTGGGGTTGCCATTATTGAATGCTTTAACAACCAATGTCGGGTTACTTCCTGCTATTACCCAAAACGACTGGATGACTGCCGGAGTTGATCTGACAGCAGTCGTACTGGGAGCAGGTTTCGCCCTTGTGGCTAAGCGGATATTCAAAAAGAAACAATAAGCAAAAACAAGCATATCAGGCGTTAGCCGATATGCTTGTTTTTTTGCTTGTTAGATTGTCAAATTGCAAGGCTTGCTTGGGACAACGCTCGACACAACGATTACATTTCAGACAATCACTATGGCAGAAGCCCTCGTCAGTACCTTTAGCCGCATAAGGCTCCAGCTGCATTGGACACGCTTTCGTACAAAGCTTGCAACTAACACAAGAATTTCCCACTGCTAACGGGAGTGTTTTTTTTCGCCGGCTGATCCAACTGGCCAGTGTCCCCATTGGGCAAAAAGAGCACCAGGTCCGCTGGTGATAGATCAGCCCCAAAACAATCCCCACTATCGTCGTAATCAAAATGATTTGCACAAACACCTTGCCCATGGCCGCCCAATCGCCCCAGGCATAAATCATTTGCACTGTAAAAACAGACATAATGAATAAAACCATAACCGCGCGAAAGACGGTATGGGAAAAGAAAGCAGGAATCTTCCGCTGTGGCGAAAGTTTCACCAAAACATGATCATAAAAGCTGCCCCGGGGGCAGTAATTGCCGCACCAGTACCTCCCCCGAAACGGGGCAACAGCAACAGGCGCAATCATACACGTCAAAGCAATGATTCCGACTGCGGGATAAACCAGCCCAGTAGCTAAGAAGGCTAATAAAATCCAAAATAAATATAGTCGGATGCGTTTTCTCATTAACGATCCCGCCTTTATCAGTTTATAAAAGTCAAACTTCACTTTCTTACCATGGTAAGCATCATTTTAGTTAAACTTTCCATTCGCTGACGCACTTTGTCATCGGCAATCTGTGCTTCTTCCAGGCATGCTTCTGTATAATTTTCAAGAATGTGCGCACTTAGTTTGTTCACTGCGCCCGTGATGGCACTCAGCTGGAGAAGAATTTCCTCACATTCCTTGTTTTCATCCACCATTTTCTCAATACCGGCAACATGACCTTTGATTGTACCCAAGCGTTGCTGCACACTTTTTCTTAACTCTTCTTTCGTCATGACTACTCTCCTTACCCCACCCCCAGGGGGAGGTGCTTTTATTATTACTATACCCAATTACCTGTCTAAAATCAATCCTCATCTAACGATAACCATTATTTTCCACATCAGAGAGTCGCCCGTTTTGTTCATTCAGCTTACTAAGATGTTCGTTCGGCTCATAGCATAGACAGATAATGGCACTTATAATAAAAGTGCCGTCTTCGTTTAAGAAAGACGGCACAGCAATGATGAATGTAACAGCCTACAGGTTGTATTATTGGTATCCGTCAGCGATCAGTGAAGTATAGATGTCTTCCACCAGTTTGTCCAGCTCCGGTTCCTGAGCAGCTTTCATTGCCGAATTAACTTCAAAGGGCTTACCAACGATCTGCATTTTTTTCATGTTTTCGATTAAGTTGCGCAGAATAGGCACCGACTTGCAGGCCCAGGTATAATTGCCGACTAACGCTACTTTCCGGTTTTGCAAGTTTAAGCCTGCCATTTCGTGCAGCAAGGCTTCCATGACAAAGTACAATCCCATATTATAGGTCGGCGCGCCAATGACCATATGGCTGTATTTCCAGGCATCGGCAATAATGTAAGACGGATGGGTTTTGGACACATCATACATCCGCATATCGCGAACCCCTTTTTCCCCCAGCTTCCCGGCAATCCGGTTCATAACATTTTCGGTGTTGCCGTACATGGAGGCATACAGGAGGACTACACCCTTCTGCTCCGGTTCATAACGGCTCCAGCGATCATATTTATCAAGAATATAGGCCAAGTTTTTCCGCCAGACAGGCCCATGAACAGAACAAATCATGCGAATCTCTAATGCAGCCAGTTTCTTCAGTGCCGCCTGCACCTGGATACCGTACTTGCCGACGATATTGGCGTAATAGCGTCTGGCTTCATCGAGATATACATGTTCAAAATCAACCTGGTCACTGAAAATCGTTCCCGGATGAGCGCCAAAGGTGCCAAACGCATCTGCTGAGAAGAGGATTTTTTCCGTTTGCTCGTAGGTGACCATAACCTCCGGCCAATGCACCATCGGGGCAAAGAAGAACTGAAGAGTATGCTTGCCTAATGCAAGCTGGTCACCCTCTTTTACTTCGCAATAGTTCTCGCTTTTATTTAAAGAATAGAATTGTTCGATAAACTGAAAGGTTTTGCTGTTGCCTACAATTTTTACATCCGGATAGCGCCGTACTAGTTCTTCAATATTTGCACAGTGGTCAGGCTCCATATGATTAATGACCAGATAATCCAGTGATCGCCCGCCAAGGACGTGGGTTACGTTCTCCAAATACAGAGCGCTGATGGATGAGTCAACCGTATCAATAAGTGCCGTCTTTTCATCCATAATTAAATATGAGTTATAAGCTACCCCATGAGGTATCGGAAACATATTCTCAAACCGTTCCAGTCTCCGGTCACTGCCGCCTACCCAATGAATACTGTCAGCAATTTCCTGAACATAATACATAACGTTCCTCTCCCTATGCTACAATAAGAAAAATTTCATCTTTCTCTTTATTGTAGCATAGGGAATTTGCTTTTTAAAGGATAGCAATTTATTTAGGCTTTACTGCTGTTACCGTTTGGCCAAGATCGTTCTCCAGCTTGTCCAGGAATGAGATAAAGGCTTCAGCAATATTAACGTTCAGACGGCCGGACAAGACAAATATCCACCAGAGGCACTCTGCCAGCTTGGCTGAAAGTTCCTGTTTAACCTCCCCGTTATATACCCATCGGCCTTCTGCGGACATAACCAATCGCCCTAAAGCACCGATGTCCGTAGTAAAAGCCAGCATATCCTCTTCCGTAGTCCAGGCACCATTATGGTTACGCTCTTCAAGCTGCTGGTATAAACGGCGTATATGCATGGAACGTTCGGCTGCTGTGATAAAATCCGTATTCATGATAACTACCCCTTTGTTATGAATTTGCGCAGTAACAATTAAACCTGCTTTGGCTATTATATATAAGAGAATATGACAGCAGTCTGTCATATTCTCTTATATTGATCATTTAGTCTGATCTTATGCAAACAAGCCGTACTACCCCGCACTTATAACAACCTGGCAGCGCTCATCCCCAGCCACGTAGCCGAAAAGCCGAGCAGGATATTCAGCCCTACATTATAGAAAGCATGCAGCATATCAGCTTCATACAATAAACGCAGCGTTTCATAACTAAAAGAGGAAAAAGTCGTCATCCCGCCAACAAACCCCACCGTAATTAACAGCCGCCAATAGGGGCTGATACTGGCTTTCTCAGTTGCCAGGGTCATAAAAGCACCGATAACAAAACAACCAACTATATTTACAATCAGCGTGCCATAGGGAAATTCTGTGCCAAACCGCGCGGCAGCCCATACAGAGACCAAATAGCGCGCTGCTGAGCCAACAGCTCCGCCGATTGCTACTAAACATACTTCCAGCAACTCTTTTCACCTCACTTGCAGCAATTATGCGATAAAAACAGACTCCTACCACATTGTGGTAGGAGTCATTACCGTTTCCACGGGGTTTAAGGCGAACTCCATCGCCGTCTTATACGGTTATTTGTATTTATTATAGAGCAGTTCGTTTTCCACCGTCAACAACAGAATTGACCAGGCCGTCTAGTGCCGCTTTGCGACAATAGAAGTATGAATTGCAGTAGATATATCTGACAATAACCTGTTGGCAAACGCCAATTCCTCTTGACTATATGCACCGAAAATTTGCCTGAATAAATCTTCTGCCTCCTTGTGCGAGGCTTCATGAAGCTCAAAAACTTTTCTCCCCAAAGGCTTTAGCCGGTAGTAAATTTCTTTTTGGTTATCCGTCAGCCGGTAAGCTTCGATCATATTTTTATTTAGTAATTTTGTTGTTATCTTAGAAATGCCACCTTTGGTTATATTCAGTTTTTTGGCAAGGGCCGTTGTATTAGACATAGCGTTGCGTTCAATACAATCAATTACATGACATTCCATCAAGGATATACTGACATTACGCAGCTCTTCATATTCCTCTTCCAATAAGACAACTTCTAAAACTCTCTTTTCATATTCTTCAAGATCATTAAGCCTATATAGTAAAACTTCAAGCTCGCTAATTAAATTCTGGATTCTTTTCTCTCTGCTTTGCATACTACCAACCTAACTTTTATTAGTGTGTTCTTTTTTTAAATATTTTTTATTATACAATAGGTAAATATACAAAGCCAAGCATAATTGTTTCCACGTCAATAAAAATATAGTTGACGCGGAAACAATATTTTTATATAATAAAATCGTTTCCAAGTTAACAAAAATATTAATAAGGAGCGATGTATGATGAAAATTGATTTGACAGTTACTGTTACCGAAGATATTAGGAAGTCACTGGCAGATATGACTGCCGCTGCTCAAATACCACCATACGTTCAATTTGGGCACCTCGGCACTCACTTCGACGTTATGGACAAAAAATTCCCTTTGGAGAATACAGAAAGAAGAGGCATCCTGTTTGATGTCAGCCATGTGAAAGAAAGAGAAATTGATATAAGCGATATTACTTTGAACAAAGTCACCGAACACGATTTTGTTATGTTTTATACCGGATGCCTAAAAGAAAACACTTTCGGCACGCCAAAATATCTCCAAACCCCTCTTGAATTATCCAATGCACTGATAACTGCGCTATTAAATAAAAAAGTAAGTATGATTGGCATCGATTTTCCTGGTATTCGTAAACCTGCCGAGCATCCCCAGGCTGACCAGTATTGTGCCGACCACGGAGTCTTTGTCATTGAAAACCTGGCAAATCTGGATGAATTGCTCGCAGCCGCTAAAGGGCAGCCGTTTTTAGCACATACGTATCCAGTGAATTACGAGGGACTGACAGGTCTCCCCTGCCGGGTGGTTGCCGAAGTTTAACGTCGCAATTTCCTCTTAAAATAAGACTGCGTTCACCCGTTTTACGGAGTGAACGCAGTCTTATTAACCTTATTTATAAAAATCGTCTTTCCAAAAACCGATTATTTTATAGCATCAAGTGCCAGATTCAGTTCCAGCACATTGACACGGGGTTCACCAAAAATGCCCCATTGTCTGCCTTCCACCTGCTGTCCTACCAGTTGCCGTACCACATCAGAGCTTAACCCGCGCTCCCTGGCAACCCGCTCTACCTGGGCATAAGCAGCCTCAGGCGTGATATGGGGATCGAGGCCGCTCGCCGAGGCCAGCACTAAGTCAGAAGGTACCGCAGCCCCTCTAGACAAGCCGTTTTCTTCCCGTATTCTTTGCACATTATCCTTCACCGTATCCATCAGTTTCTGATTGGTTGGCCCCAGGTTGGAGGCGGAGGAACCAGCCCCGTCATAGCCTTCCTTGCCGGCCGCCGATGGACGGCTATGAAAATAGCCGGGACTGGTGAAATTTTGACCAATTAATCTGGAGCCAACTGGCACACCGTCCCGAATGATCATAGACCCGTTAGCTTGATCAGGAAAAACTAGCTGTGATACACCTGTCATCACCAGCGGATAAACAAAACCGGTTAGCATGGTTAGGGCTGCAAACAGCACTGCCGCACTGATCATTTGTCGAAACATCTTGTTGAACACCCTTTCCAGTTATTCTGAATTCATTCTCATTAGCTGACTGTGATTACTAGACCAGTCCAAGTGCCGTAATTATCAAGTCGATCAGCTTAATCCCCATAAAGGGAGCCAGGATTCCGCCTGCGCCATAAATTAAAAGATTACGTCTGAGCAGGATTTCAGCTCCTACCGGACGGTATCGCACCCCGCTCAAAGCTAATGGAATTAAAGCGATAATAATTAAGGCATTGAAGATAACAGCACTTAGAATCGCACTTTCCGGAGTAGCCAGGGCCATGACATTGAAGACGTTTAGTTCCGGAAATACTCCCGTAAACATAGCCGGAATGATCGCAAAATATTTGGCGATATCATTGGCCACACTGAAGGTGGTCAGCGAGCCGCGGGTAATCAAAAGCTGCTTGCCAATTTCCACCACTTCAATCAGCTTGGTGGGATTACTGTCAAGGTCAACCATATTGCCGGCTTCTTTGGCGGCCTGGGTACCGCTGTTCATGGCTACTCCCACATCAGCCTGGGCCAATGCCGGGGCGTCATTGGTGCCGTCACCGGTCATGGCCACCAGCATTCCCTTTTCTTGATACTGGCGAATGAGCCGTAGTTTGTCTTCCGGTGTTGCTTCGGCCAGGAAATCATCCACTCCGGCTTCGGCGGCAATGGCTGCAGCCGTCAAGGGGTTATCACCGGTAATCATGATCGTTTTAATTCCCATCTGCCTGAGATCGCGGAACCGTTCCCGAATACCGCCTTTCACGATATCCTTCAGGTGAATGGCACCAAGCACGTATGCGCCTTCGGCCACAACAAGGGGTGTCCCGCCGCTTTTCGCAATTGTTTCACAAGCTTTTTCAACCGCATCCGGGAATACCCCATCCTGCCTTTGTATCTGTTTTTTGATGGCATCCACCGCACCCTTGCGGATTTCCCGGCCGGTTACATTCACGCCGCTCATCCGGGTCTGCGCTGTGAAGGGTACAAACTCAGCTTCTATCGCCGTTAGGTTCCGTTCCCGCAGATTATACTGCTCTTTAGCTAAGATAACGATGCTCCGGCCTTCCGGTGTCTCATCGGCCAGCGAGGCCAGCTGCGCCGCATCGGCCAATTGTTCCGGACTGATGCCGGGCGCCGGAATAAACTCAGTCGCCATCCGGTTGCCAAGTGTAATGGTGCCTGTTTTATCCAGCAGCAGCGCATCCACATCGCCTGCAGCCTCTACGGCCCGGCCGGACATAGCCAGCACATTTCGTTTTAGCAGCCGGTCCATACCCGCAATGCCAATAGCGGAAAGCAACCCGCCAATGGTGGTCGGAATTAAGCAGACCAGCAAGGCGATTAAAACTACCACTGGTAGTTTGATCCCGGAATAGCTGCCAAAGGGGGCCAGCGTAACAACGGCAAACAGGAAGATAATCGTCAAGCCGATTAGCAAAATCGTCAGGGCAATTTCGTTAGGTGTCTTTTGCCGTTTCGCTCCTTCTACCAGGGAAATCATTTTATCAAGGAACGTTTCGCCGGGATTAGCCGTAATCCGGATTTTAATCCAGTCGGACAGCACCCGGGTACCACCTGTGACCGAAGATTTATCACCGCCTGATTCGCGGATGACCGGCGCCGATTCTCCCGTTACGGCGCTTTCATCGACCGAGGCCATTCCATCGATAATTTCACCGTCGCCGGGAATAAACTCCCCGGCTTCCACCAGCACCACATCCCCCTTACGCAGTTCCACAGCATCTACCAGGATCGTCTCGCTGCCGCTGACTTTTTTAGCCTTCGTCTGAGTGCGGCTGCTGCGCAAGGCATTAGCCTGTGCCTTTCCCCGTCCTTCGGCAACCGCTTCAGCAAAGTTAGCAAACAAAACCGTAAACCATAACCACAATGTGATTTGCAAGGTAAAGAAGGTCGGTTGATCATTTCCCTGCATAAAATCGCGTACCGTAAACCAGGTGGTCATGATCGCCCCGATATACACGATCAGCATGACCGGATTCCGCATTTGAGTACGCGGGCTTAACTTGCGAAATGCATCGCGCACTGCACTGCTTACGATTTTTTTATTAAAACTGCCTCGAATCGTATTCATTCCTATTCACGCCTCCTTTTAAAATGCAGTTCCTTGCAGCATCAGCAGCTGTTCGACGATCGGCCCCAGCGTCAGCACCGGTAAGAAGGTTAAGGCACCAACGATCAGGACAATACCGGCTAAGAGCAGAACAAACAGCCCACCGGTTGTCGGGAATGTGCCGGGACCGGGAGGGGAAACCCTCTTTCCCGCCATGCTGCCGGCAATCGCCAGAATGGGCAGAATGACACCAAATCGGCCAATCAGCATTCCCACTGCCAGCATTCCATTATAAAAGGGGGTGTTGGCACTTAAGCCGCCAAAGGCACTGCCGTTATTCCCTGCGGCCGAAGAGAACGCATATAAGATCTCACTCAAGCCATGCGGCCCGGGATTGAAAATAGAGGCTATGCCAGGTTCGGTAACTACGGCAATAGCACTGCTGGTCAGGATGGTAACCGAGGGGAATAATATCCCCAGTGTTGCCATTTTGGTCTCCCGGGCTTCAATTTTTTTCCCGAGATATTCCGGCGTTCTGCCGACCATCAGCCCTACAATAAATACCGTCAAAATAACAAACAGCATCATTCCGTAAAACCCGGCGCCCACCCCGCCGATAATGACTTCTCCCAGCTGCATTTGCAATAAGGGGAAGAGGCCGCCCAGCGGTGTAAAGCTGTCATGCATGGCATTCACCGCACCACAGGAAGCCGCTGTCGTGACCGTAGCGAACAAGGCCGAACCGGCGATGCCAAACCGGACTTCCTTGCCCTCCATCGCCGTGGGACCGTCTACACCCCAACCGGCCAAGTTCGGATTTCCATGTAGTTCACTGAGGTAAGTCCCTATTAGCATCAGAACAAACAACAACACCATTGTCGCCAATATCGCATATCCCTGCCGCCGGTCCTGGGCTATCCATCCGAAAGCCAGCACCAGCGCCGTGGGAATGAGAAAAATGCTTACTGCTTGCAGAAAGTTAGTCAACGGTGTAGGGTTTTCAAAGGGATGAGCGGAATTGGCATTAAAGAAGCCGCCGCCATTCGTTCCTAACATTTTAATGGCTTCCTGGGAAGCCACCGGCCCCATTGCCAGCGTTTGTTCCGCTCCCTCCAGCGTTTGTACCGTCAGGTAAGCGGATAAATTCTGTATCGCCCCTTGCTGCACCAACAACAAGGTAAATATAATCGCTAAAGGTAACAACACGCGCAGTGTGCCCCGTACCAGATCGACCCAAAAATTGCCGATCGTCGAAACCGATTTACGGGTTAATCCCCGGATCAAGGCCACCGCTGCTGCCAGCCCCACGGCGGCAGAAACAAAGTTTTGCACAGTTAATGCCGTCATCTGGGTGAAATAGCTCATAGTCGATTCCCCGCCGTAGGCTTGCCAGTTGGTATTGGTCATAAAGCTGACCGCGGTATTGAGCGCCAGATGCCAGGGTGATACACCGCTGAAGTTGGCCGGGTTCCAGATTAGTCCCCCTTGCAAAAGTTGAATGAGAAAAACGGCAGCTGCACCCAGGACGTTGAACATGAGCAGTGCTCCGGCATACTGCCGCCAATTCATCTCCTGTTCCGGATTAATTCCCGCCAAGCGGTAAAGCATTCGCTCCACCGGCTGAAACAGCCGATCAAAAGATGTCCTTTCCATCATAAACACATTAGCCATATACTTGCTCAAAGGCCAGGCCAACAGCAATACGACAAGGAGAAACAGCCCAAACATTATCAGATCTGTCATCATGTTAAAACTCCTCCGGTTTCCATAAAGCATAAAGTAAGTACACCAGTAACAAAACCGCCACGATTCCTGCCAACCACAAGTCAGCCATAGTTCCCCTCCTGCTTCCTTGAACTTCAAAATCATTGTACCTCCGGTCGGGATAAAGATGCTGATAAAAGATTGCCTTAAGCCATAAAGAATCGGTAAAGATCCCAAAAAGAAACAGACTGCTTGTTATAAAGCAGTCTGTTTCTTGTCTAAACGGCGGGTCTAGCGTCCCATCAGCCGGTAGCCAATGCCTGACTCGGTAACAATATAACGGGGCTGAGCCGGGTCCTGCTCAATCTTGCGTCGCAGTTGGCCAATGTAGATACGAATATAGTGGGTATCGTCCCCGCAAGCATTGCCGCCCCACCCGGCCTTTAATAATTGTTTGTGCGTCAGCACCCGCCCAGCATGGAGCATCATATATTTGATCAATTCATACTCGGTTGGTGTCAGCTTGATCTCCCGTTCATCCACCGTAACCCGCCGCTGCAGGAGATCGACAGCCAAGCCACCACAGCGCAGGACCGGTTCATTGTCATTGCTGACGATCCGGCGCAGACAGACCCGTATGCGGGCCATGAGCTCACCGATCCCAAATGGCTTGGTAATATAATCATCGGCACCGGCGTCCAGCGCGGCAATTTTTTCCTCTTCCTGCTCACGGGCTGTCAAAATAATCATAGGCACTGCCGACCATTCCCGAATCTGCTGGATAACCTGTTTGCCGTCCATATCCGGCAGTCCCAAATCCACAATGACCAGATCAGGCTTAAAGACCGCCGCCTGCTGAATTCCTTCCAGCCCATTTGCCGCCTCGCACAATTGATAGCCATGGGCGAGCAGGGAAACATGGAGTAATTTTCGCATCTGTGGTTCATCATCAATGACTAGAATCCTAAGACCCTTTTCTGTCATCCCACTCACTCTCCTTAATCACACTCCTGTTACCGTTAGCAGGTACAGGAACAGCAAAGACAAAAACGGCTCCATCATCCGGGTTATTCTTAGCCCAAATCCGTCCCTGATGAGCTTCTATGATACTCTTGCAAATGGATAACCCCAATCCCGTGCCAGCAACCTTTACCGCCTGCTGCGGCGCACGGTAAAATTTCTCAAAGATCTTAGCCAAATCCTGCTGAGGTACGCCGCAGCCCCTGTCCTCTACGGAAATGAAAACTTCCGACCCGTTTTGTTCGGCACCAATGGTGAGTTCTGACCCTGAAGGTGAATACTTAATGGCATTATCCAGTAAATTTACTAAAACATGCTCTAGCAAGACGCAATCAGCCCGCAGCAGCGGTAAATCAGGAGCGATCCGGGTTCTGAGGATATGATTGCGCGTTGTTTCACCCATGCGGCGAATTGCTGTACCCACAATATCTTCTACATCACACCAATCTATTTTTAACTGCAGCATGCCGCTTTCCAGCCGGGCGGTGTCCAATAAATTAGCCACTACACGCTCCATGCGGTTCGCACTATTTTTCACCGATTCCAGCAGCTCCTGCCGGATTTCAGCACTATATTGCGTTGAACTATCCAGCAAGGTAGCAATGGCCGCGCTAATTTCGGCCAGCGGCGTCCTCAGTTCATGAGAGACCGAATTGAACAATGCCGTGCGCAGTTGATCCGATTCTTTTAGTAACGCCGCCTGACGGGCGGTTTCGGTCAGCTTGCCCCGTTCCACGGCAATGGCTGCCAAGCCTGCCCAGGCATAAATAAGCTGCCGCTCTTCCTGCGTCATTTTCTGCTGACCCACTTCGATGCCAAAAACCCCTATCGTTCGTCGGTCAACAGTCAGCGGCACGAATAAAAAATCAGCACCAGGCAACGTCTCCGTTGATCGTCCTGCTACCTGCCCATTAACCCAGACCCAGTTCGCCACTGCATGCTCTCCGGCCGGTAATTCCGCTTGGCCGCCTCTGCCCTCTAGTATATTCGCAGCATAGCGTGCTTCTACTTTTAGATTTCCCCGTTCTTCCGGCAAAAGTAATACTGTATTTCGCCCTAGCGCTACACCTGTGTGTCTGACAAAGGTCCAGGCAATCTGGTTTACATCAATAATCGCTGCAATCTGGCTGCTAAAATCATATAAGGTCCGGACACTGGTTTCCCGCTGTCTGGTCAGACGTACTTCTTTTTTTAGTATTTCGGTCCGGCCACCGACCACAAAGGAAATGACCAGGAAAATAGTAAAACTCCATAAATAGCGAATATCACTCACGCTAAAGGTTAACACCGGCGGGGTAAATAAAAAGTCGAACGCCAAAACACTGGCCAGCGCAGTAATATACGACGGCCACCGGCCCCAGCGGACAGCGGTAAACAAAATCGGCAATAAATACAACAGGGCGATATTGACCTGCTCTAATTGTTCTCTGCCCACCCAGCTAATGGCCGTAACCGCTGAAGTCATCACCAGACCACCGGCAATCGGCAGCCAGGCAATAGGCGGCACGTCTTTCCGGGCTGTACTGATAGGTGAATGTGCTTCAGCCTCTGCCTTGCTTTGAATGACGTATACATTAATGCCCTCACTTTGCCGGAGCAGCTTTTCCACCATAGATCCTTGCCAGAATTCCCGCAGTCGGCTATGACGTGGTTTGCCGATCACGACAGCTGTTACATTTTCGTTACGGGCAACGGATATCATTTCTGCTACAATGTCTTTACCGGCCACGGTAATAATTTTGCCACCAAGCTCCTCTGCCAGATGCAAATTACGCCACACCCTGTCCTGCTCCTTCTCTCCCATGGGAAAACGGCGGGAAGGAGTGTCGACATAGACAGCCAGAAAATCAGCCCGTAATCCTTTTGCCAGACGATGGGCGGCTCGGATAAGCTGAGCGGAAAACGGGCTGGCACTGACACAAACCATGACCCGCCCAGCTGCCGGCCATGGCCCGTCAATATGATTTTGCCGCATGTACTCAGTCATATCCTGATCGACCCTGGAAGCAGTAAAGCGCAGGGCAAGCTCCCGCAAGGCATTGATATTGCCCGGACGGAAAAAACTTTTTAACGCCTGCTGCGCCTGATCCGGAATATAAACCTTGCCATCTTTTAACCGTTTAATCAGTTCTTCCGGCGGTATATCAATCAACTGAATATTGTCGGCCTGTTCAATAAATGAGTCCGGTACTGTTTCCCGGACAATGACACCCGTGATCTGGGCCACCACATCATTAAGGCTTTCAATATGTTGAATATTTACAGTTGTATAAACATCGATTCCGGCGTTCAATAGTTCTTCCACATCCTGAAAGCGCCGGACGTGGCGGGAGCCCTTCACATTGGTATGTGCCAGCTCATCCACCAGTACCAGTTCCGGCTTTTGTTCCAAAATCGCGTCAATACCCATCTCGGTTAATTTCTTGCCCCGGTATTCTATCACTTGAGGAGCAATGCGAGGTAAGCCGACTACTAATTTCTCCGTCTCGGCCCGGCCATGCGTTTCCACCCAGCCAATCGCTACCCGCACACCTTCTGCCAGCCGGTCATGTGCGGCTTCAAGCATGGTAAAGGTTTTCCCAACCCCGGCGGCTGCTCCCAGAAATACTGTTAGCTCACCTTGATGCTCCCTATGAATTTGCTGCAGCAGCTGTTCAGGATCAGGCCTGCGCTCCTCCTCTTCTTTCATGGATGATAGCAACTCCTTGTTAGCAAAATTTCTATATACCTATTGTTTCCGCGTGAATCTAATATCACCTACATATCTTCAACAAATCATTTTATTAATCATTTCTCATATGTGACTGCAAAACTTCCTTCCGTCCTTTGAAGGTAAATCATACTTTATAAGAAGTACCGTGCCTTTAACGGACACGGTACTCGATACCATCTATTTCTGCAAATGAAAGGGAAGCGTAGCGACGACTACATTTTTATTAAAAATCAGCAGCGTCCTTAAAACCAGGCCGGTCTGATTGTGCAGCAGACGGTGCCACCATTTCCGCGTCTCAAACTCAGGAATTACCACAGTTATATAATCCTCCGGCTGTTTGCGGCGGGTTAATTTTTCCACATATTGCAATAACGGCTGGATCACCAAGCGGTAAGGCGAATAAATCGTCACCAGATTGACTTCCGGATTCCACTGACGCCACTTTTCTTCTACCGCCGGGATTGCCTCCTTATCTGTTGCAATATGCAGCGCGATAACCTCATCCCCGATCTTTTTGGCATACCGCATTGTTTCCGCCACTACCCGGGTCGGGCTAGCTACCGGCACAATAACATAGTGTGTTCCTAGAAGCTTTGCCTGATACGGCCCTTCCTCCAACGGCAAGTGCAGCTGTTCTGCCATATCTAAATAATGCCTCTTAATTTTTTTAAAGATGATCATCATGACCGGAATGAAAATCAATACGATCCAGGCACCCGCAAAGAATTTACTGACTGCAATTACAACCACGACAATCCCTGTTATGACCGCCCCAAACCCATTGAGCATGGCCCGCCTGCCCCAGTTACGGCCTCGCTCCCGCCACCAGTGAACCACCATGCCAGACTGGGCAATGGTAAACGAAAGAAACACGCCAATGGCATAGAGCGAAATAAGATGTTCCACATCCCCGTTAAAGCCGACAATAAGAAAACCTGCTACCAGACTCAGCAACACAATGCCATTGGAAAAACTGAGCCGCTCACCGCGCATGCCCAGATAGCGGGGCATATAACCATCCTGCGCCAAGAGAGACAATAGCGGCGGCAAGCCATTATAGGCGGTATTGGCCGCCAGGAACAGAATTAACATGGTCACCATTTGAATGTAATAATAAAACCAGCCTCGGCCTACCGTTTCTTCGGCAATCTGCGACAACATGGTCACATGAGGGATGGGCATCACATGATAGTGAATCAGCAAAAAGGAAATACCCGTCAGCATAATGGCCAACAGACCAGACATCCAGTAGGTTGTCTTAATGGCATTTTCATGCTCCGGCCGCTTAAACATGGGTACCCCATTCGAAATAGCCTCCAAACCGGTCATGGAACTGCAGCCATTAGCAAAAGCGCGCAACACTAACGCCAACATCATCCAATCGAGCTCCTGGCGGGCTAGTGCGGCTGGTGGAAAAACAGGCCCCGGGCCAGTGAATGCCTGATAAACACCGGTGATGATTAAGCCCATTATCCCCAGAACAAACAAATAGGTCGGGAATACAAACACATGCGCAGACTCCCGAATCCCACGAAGATTGATTAACGTAAGAATACCGAATAAGACCACGAGATCAATGCTGACTTCCTGCCCCTGCAGTGCCGGAAATGCGGATACCAGCGCTTGTGTGCCCGCACATATGCTTACGGCCACCGTCAGCACATAGTCAGCAAATAATGCGGCTCCCGCCACAAGAGATGGATATTCCCCCAGATTCTTTTTTGCTACCGAGTAGGAACCGCCTCCGCCAGGATTAGCTCTGGTAACTTGGGTATAAGAGGCCGTAACAATAGCCAGTAAAATAAGTACCGTTAAAAACGCATAAGGATAATAGCCATAGGCCACTAACCCCGAAATAGCTAATACCAGTGCAATTTGCTCCGGGCCGTAGCCAACCGAAGATAAGGCATCGGAAGAAAATATGGCTAATGCCTTCCACTTGGGCAACCGCTCCCCCATGGCTTCCCTGTTATGTAAGGGCCGCCCAATCAGCATCTTTTTAATAGAGCGAAACAGCGTGATTACCTCCTGCTATGATTCCTGTATTATACGAATAAGTTGCCATGACGAAGCTGCGATTAAACCCGAAGCAAACAACGTTACTGTATAAGTAATCAACAAATTTTAAATAACGCTACTATTTTACCCTCAAATGCTGTAAAGAAGGTATTAAGAAATAGCTCGTTCCTGTAAAGAAAATGTAAAGATTTTGCCTTTAATCAAATCAGCTTGATTTCCTACCGAACACGCCATCTTGGGTTCGGCTTAAATCTGGCAAATTGCACAACATGCAGAGGGTTTCCGTCACACCTGGAGAAACTATCCACTAGAGTACCAAGAAGGGGGCCTTATCATGCCCACATTGCAGCTTATAAAAACCTATCCGGTTAAGACTTTGCTCCTAGCCTCCGGATTGTGTGCCGTGTCATTTTATTTTTCCACTGGATTTTACGATAACTGGCTGCTAACCTGGCTGGCAGCACTGCCTGTCTGTTTTTATGCCTTGCAGTCCCGGCCTGGAGAAGCAGTGCTGGCTGCGTTTACGGCTTACTTTCTCGGTGCTACGAACCAGTTTGGCTACCTGCCTCCCCTGACGTTTATCGGGGCAACACTGCTGAGTGCAGCAGCATTCAGCGCGTCCGTTCTGCTCCTGCGCTCGCTAACCCTGGTCAACCGTCCAATTTTTGCACCGTTTGCCTTTGCTGCTGCCTGGACCTCATTTGAATTTATCCGTTCGCTTGTTTCCTCTTTCGGCACTTTCGACAGCCTTGCCTATACCCAGGTCTACAATCTTCCAATCCTTCAATTGGCTTCCCTGACCGGTATCTGGGGCATAACGTTTCTGCTTATGCTGATTCCTGCCTGTCTGGCTGTTAGTTGGCACAACCGCCAAAATAAGAGCATTTGCCGCCTAATCCTTCTTCTTTCAGGCAGTCTTTTAACAGTGAGTCTTCTTTTTGGCCTCGGCAGGCTCTATCTGCCAGCAGACGGGCCAGTTATTAAAATCGGCCTTGCCGCTATACCGGCAACCAGAGAAGAACTGCGCAGCCAAAACACCGAAACCATAACCACTACACTGCACCGTTATAGCAGCAGCATTGATGTACTGGCAGCTGCTGGGGCCCAGACTGTACTATTACCGGAAAAAATAGTTTTCCTGACAGCCGCAGCCCGCGAAACAGGCCTGTCTATTTTAAGTGAGACAGCTGCCAGAAACAAAGTCACACTCATCGCCGGACTCAGCCTCCAGGAAGAGCAGCTATATAATACCGCCCTGGTATTTTCCCCAGACGGTTCTGTCCTTCACACTTACCATAAACAGCATTTGCTTCCAGCCTACGAAAGCCATTACACCCCGGGAAAAGCGCTTATCTTTCCGGATATCTTTACGAGCGGCCGTGCGGGAATTGCCATTTGCAAGGACATGGACTTTGTCCTGCCGGCCAGAGAATACAGCAAGCAAGGGGCGGGCATTTTGTTTGTGCCGGCACTGGATTTTATCAATGACGGCTGGCTGCACGCCCGCATTGCTGTGATGCGCGGCGTGGAAAGCAATGCTGCTGTAGCCCGTGCAGCTCAGTGGGGACTGCTGACGGTCAGCGACAGCCGGGGCCGCCTCCTGGGTGTAACATCCACCAGCACAGCCGCCGGTGAAACCAGCCTGCTCCGCGAAGTACCGCTGGGGAGCGGCCGCTCTCTGTACAGTCTGACCGGTGACTGGCTGGGCTGGCTTTGCTTGCTCATAACCGCCTTGACCGTATTGCGGCTATATTGTTTGCCACAACGGAGCAGGTGAGAGCCAAATCTTATAAATCCACGGTATTACTTCAACCCTAGATCAGCTCATAAAGTCACATTATGGAGGGATTCTTATGTTTGGCATCATTCATTATGAAATGTTCCTGGCTGCTTCCATCATTCTGAATATTACACCAGGGTCTGATACGATTTACGTGTTAAGCCGGAGTGTTGCGCAGGGGCGCAGGACGGGGATTTACTCGGTCCTTGGTACCAGTGCCGGCTGCGTCATCCATACCATACTGGCCGCCCTTGGCCTATCCGTTATTTTAGCGCAATCTGCTGTGGTTTTTATGATGGTTAAAGTAGCAGGGGCCGTCTACCTCGGCTATCTCGGCCTTACCATGCTGCTCGCGAAGAATACACCGGCAGCTGCACCGGCCCAAACAGCCATGTCGCCCCAAAACACCTTTTGGCAGGGGTTAATTATCGATGTACTCAATCCCAAGGTAGCGCTGTTCTTCCTCTCGTTTATGCCGCAGTTTATTGATCCGCATAACAGTTACGGAATAATTCCCTTTTTAATCTTGGGCATAACTTTTATCGTTACGGGTGCCCTCTGGCTGCTATGCGTAGTTTATTTTTCGGCCAAGGCCACCACACTGCTGCGGGAAAAGACGAATGTGATGAATAAAGTTTGCGGCAGTATCTATCTGCTGTTAGGAGCTAAGCTGCTCGCTGCCGAAAAAAGCTAAGCAGTGCCCTTGCCAAATCCAACCGGTGCCGCCATATGAAATACAAGTCTGCAACAAGGAATTTTCTTGTCAGATTGCATATTTACGAACTTCTTTCCCCTCCCGTTTGTGCTTGACAAATGGTTAACCTAGTGTACAATATGAACATAGAGGGTCAAACAGGATATTTTACTAATGACATGAGGTTAAAACAATGACGGAGCAAAGAAAAGCAATGCTGGAATCGATTCTCAGGTTGTCTAGGAAGTTTTTTGAGGCAATGAAACACCCAAATAACTTTGGCACAGACAGACTCTTATACTCGTCAGAAATTCATACCCTTGAAATGATTGGCAAACATCCCGGTATAACCGTGACCGAACTGGCAGACCGGCAGGGTATTTCCAAAAGCGCGCTGCCAAAGCTCATCCATAAACTTATCGAAAAAGACCTGGCCTACCGTTATCAGGAAACCGGCAATAAAAAAAATGTTCTTTTGGAATTGACGGACAAAGGCCGGCTTGCCGTTCAAAATCACTTCAAATTTCACGAAACCTTTGACAGCGGCATTATGCAAAAACTCAACTCATTAACGCCGGAAGAATATTTATTTCTCAACGATATCCTGCAAGAGCTGGAGCAGTATATTGACCAGATGGAGCCGCAGGAATAAAAAAAATTAAGCTAACGCGATGTTCAGCAACAACTGCCGCCAAATAAGCCTTCTCCATCCGGCATTCTTCTTATTCTCCGTCATCGTTCACTAGGTTAACATTTTTCGAGAATAAACTGTTTTACATTAACAGCCCTTTCTAACCGACTTCCCAACCGACGTATATTGGAGCCCGGTATGCACTTCACTACGCTCGGATGCCAAACTATAATCTCATTTTTTCTTAGCCAAATACCAATCTGGAGAAAGGAAAATCACTAGTGAATACTTTTGAATTACAGGAAAAACTTGGCGGCAGATATAAATTGACCCGGCAGAGAGAGATTATTTTTCACACGCTCAACAGTTATCCAGGCCACCATCTTAGCGCCGAAAATATCTATGAAATTGTCCATGAGCAATATCCAAAAGTCGGTCTGGCTACTGTCTACCGTACCCTGGAATTGTTCAGCATGCTGGCTATTGTGCAAAAACTTGATTTGGGCGATGGATGCCTGCGTTATGAACTATACCCACTCCACCATCATCACCTGATTTGCAATAGCTGCGGTAAGGTTATTGAATTCAAAGGAAGCCTGGCGGATACATTGGGTACCATTATTGATGCTAAGATGGATTTTTCAGTTCAGGATTACCGTCTATACATATATGGATACTGTAAGGATTGTCAAGCCAACCGAGACCACACGGATCTTCCCGAATCCCCTGCGCAGAATGTAACATCACGCCGCAAGGTCATCTGATTCCCCGGCCACTCATTTTTCATTGCCTGAAGCAAAACCAATCGTTCACCTGGTTAACTTTTTTTACAAATGCCTGCTGCTTCCCCCAGACTGCGCTGTCAATGATTCATCTTTAATTGAATAAATTTCTTCCGGAAAAACAGATTGTATACGATAAGGAGTGTTTCTATGTTCAACATGCGACTGAATTTCAGCCGAAAAAAATACTATTATGCCCTGGCTGCTTTAACTGCAGGCTGCCTATTGATCGGGGCCATGGCAAAAACACATTTCTCCAAAGCACCAATAAAACCAGAAATCCTCCCCGTGGTCCGCACCCAGCTCCTTCAGGCAGCTAATTCCGGACAAAGCTACACCTATGCGGGGGAAGTGCGCGGCCGCTACGAAAGCCAGCTGGCTTTCCAGGTTACCGGCAAAATCATCAAACGCAACGTGCAGCTAGGCAGCACAGTCACTGCTGGCGATGTGCTGATGCAGATGGATGCGAAAGACATTCAGCAGACGGTAAGCAGTAATTCTGCCCAGATATATGCCGCCCAATCGCAAGTCAGACTGGCGGAAAGCAATTTGAGCCGCTACAGGCAATTACTGAACAGCGGCGCGATCAGCCATGCGCAGTATGACCAGTACGTCAATACCTATGATGCTGCGGCAGCAGCTTTGCAGCAGGCGACAGCTCAATCCATGCAGGGAGCCAATCAGCTGGGTTACACTTTATTGACAGCCGCTCAGTCCGGAGTTGTCTCGGCTATCACCGCTGAGACAGGTCAGGTTGTCAGCGCCGGCCAGGCAGTTATCACCGTTGTCCAGGACGGAGAGCGGGAAATTGAAATCAATGTCCCCGAAAACCGGCTGGAAGAACTAAAAGCCGCCGAACAGCTCCACATTACCTTCTGGGCTTTACCAAACGTGACACTGAACGGCAAGGTACGGGAAATCGCGCCCATGGCTGACCCGGCAACCCGTACCTTCAAAGTGCGCATCAGCCTGCTCAATCCGCCGCCATCTGTCAAATTGGGTATGACGGCCACCGTTGCCTTAGCCAGCAGCACTGCTCAACCTGCATTTTCTATTCCACTGTCTGCACTCTATCAAACTGGCGACACCCCTGCCGTCTGGGTTGTAAACGACAATACTCTGACACTGCGCCCCATCCAAACCGGCCCATTCGGTAATGGCACAATTCAGGTGCTGGCCGGACTACAGCCTGGCGACCGGATTGTCACCGCAGGTGTTCATAAATTGACAGAAGGACAGAGGGTAAAAACAACCGGTGATGCCCTGTGAGCCATTTTAACCTTACCGCCTGGTCATTAAACCACAAGCAATTCATTTATTTTTTGGTCTTCCTCTTTTTTGTGGCCGGCCTCTTTTCCTACAAGAATGTGGGACGCATGGAAGACCCGGATTTCGCCATTAAACAAATGATTGTCAGCGTTGCCTGGTCAGGAGCCACCGCCAGCCAGATGGAAGAGCAGGTTACGGATAAAATTGAAAAGAAACTGCAGGACCTGCCTGGGCTTGACTATCTGAAAAGTTATTCTACACCGGGACGTACGGTAATTTACATCAATCTCAAGGATCAGGTACCCGCCAAGGAGCTTCGGGCCAGATGGGTGGAAGCCCGCAATATGGTAAACGATATCAAAAGAACCTTCCCCGAAGGCGTTTCTGAGCCCAGCTTCAATGACCGGTTCGATGAAGTATACGGCGTAATCTATACGCTGACCGGTGATGGATTTACTTACGAGGAGATGCGGGAAAAAGCTGAAAAGATCCGCCGCATTCTCTTAAGCGTTCCCAGCGTGAGTAAAGTCCAGCTTCTGGGAGTACAGACTGAAAAAATTTACATTGAAATCGAAAATAGCAAACTGGCCCGTTTAGGTCTTGATCCGTCCGTAATTACCGCCGCCTTAAAAGAGCAAAATGCCATGGCCGCCGCCGGCATGCTGGAAACGGCATCTGACAATGCTTACTTACGAATTACCGGGATGTTTGAAACTCTGGAAGACATCCGCACTACGCCCCTTCAGGCAGGCGGCCGCACCTTTCGTCTGGGAGACATCGCCAAGGTGACTCGCGCCTATGCCGAACCAGCCGACCCGAAAATATTTTATAATGGTCAGCCGGCCGTCGGCATCGCGCTGGCGATGGAACCGGGCGGCAACATTCTGACACTGGGCAAAAATCTTGATAGTACGCTCTCCCAAATAAAGCAAGAACTGCCGGCCGGGCTGGAGATCAATCAAACTGTTAACCAGCCGAAAGTTGTGGAATCCTCTATCGGCGAATTTGTGGAATCCCTGGTCGAAGCGATCGTCATCGTCTTAATCGTAAGCTTTGCCAGTCTGGGCATGCGGTCCGGCGTGGTCGTGGCTCTAACCATTCCTTTGGTCATTGCTATTACCTTTACCTTAATGTACCTGACAGGCATCGCCTTGCAGAGCATCTCACTGGGAGCTCTCATCATCGCGCTAGGCTTGTTGGTCGATGATGCCATCATCGCCACGGAAATGACGATCGTCAAGCTGGAGCAAGGCTGGAGCCGCTTCGACGCCGCTTGTTTTTCCTATACCTCTACCGCCTATCCCCGCCTGACTGGCGCGTTAATAACGTGCGCAGGCTTTATTCCCATCGGTTTTTCCAAAGGGCTCGCCGCCGAATTTTGCGTCGATCTCTTTTGGGTCATATTCTTCGCTCTCCTTGCTTCCTGGCTGGTTGCCGGAGCAGTCACACCTTTGCTCGGGTACCAGTTTATTAAAATAAAACCGGCCCAGCAAGCAACCAGTGAAAGCAATGCGCACCATGACCTTTATGACACCCCGTTTTACCGGCGATTTAAATGCTTATTACTGTGGTGCATGCGTCACCGCAAAACCGTACTAACAGCTACTGCCGCCGCATTTATCGGCTCTATCTTGCTCCTGGGATTGGTCAAACAGGAATTCTTTCCTGCTTCCAGCCGTCCGGAGCTCATCATCCAGCTCAAATCACAGGAAGGAGCTTCCCTGACCAACACTGCGGAAGTGGCCCGTCAGTTTGCGAAAGAATTGGACGGCGATCCGAATATTTCCTATTATACCTATCATGTAGGGGAAGGTGCTCCCCGCTTTGTGCTCAGTTTTGAACCAACCTTCAATAAATCGAATTTCGCTGAATTCATTGTAGTGGCCAAAGATGTTCAGGCCCGTAATACGCTGGCCCAAAAAGCCGAGCGGTTATTAAACACCGAATTCACAGATGTCCGGGGACATATAAAGCTACTATTCACCGGAACGGGACCCGATTATCCGGTGATGCTGCGGGTAAAGGGCCCTGACCATGAAAAAGTTCGTGAAGTCGCTGAACAAGTCCGCGCCGTCATGGCCGCCCATCCGGCTACACAAAACGTAAACCTCAACTGGAACGAGAAAAGCAAAGTGATGCACCTCGAAGTTGACCAGGCTAAAGCAAAAGCCCTCGGACTCAGTTCCCAGAAATTAGCCGCATCGCTCCAAACCCAGTTGTCCGGAGCACCGATTACCGAATTTCGTGAACAGGATAAAACCGTCAGCATGGTTCTCCGGTTTGCGGAAGCGGACCGCAATAACCCGGAACAGCTCAAAAACCTCAACATCCATATCGACAGCGGCAAATATGTCCCGCTTGACCAAATTGCTACCATCCGTTATGACGCCGAAGAAGGCTTAATTTACCGGCGTGACCTGCTGCCCATGATTATGGTACAGGCGGAACTGAATCCCACGTCTAAACTTACCGGCTCGGACGTGACCAAGCAAGTTTACGCCAGTCTCCAGGAACTCAGAAACGATCTGCCCGCCGGCTATTTCATTGAATTTGACGGTGCAACGGAACGCAGCATTAAAAGCAGTAAATTCCTGGCGGAACCCATCCCAGCTATGCTGCTTATCATTATGATTCTGCTCATGATGCAGCTGCAAAGCATACCAAAAATGCTGTTAACCCTCTTTACAGCGCCGCTGGGTATTATCGGTGTATCCATCAGTCTCCTGCTCACCGGAAGTCCGATGGGCTTTGTGGTCCAATTGGGGATTCTGGCCTTGTTCGGTATTATTATGCGCAATACCGTTATCCTGATGGACCAGATTGAACAACATCTGGCAGCCGGCGACTCGCTATGGGACGCTATCTTGTCAGCGACAATCAGCCGCTTCCGCCCTATCATGCTAACAGCCGCAGCCGCTATCCTGAGCATGATTCCGCTGGTACCCAGTACTTTGTGGGGCTCCATGGCGATTGCCATCGCCGGCGGGTTGCTGGGAGCAACCATCCTGACGTTGCTGGTGCTGCCGGTTATGTACGCTGCCTGGTATAAGGCTCAGCCGGATACCAGTATGTACAACCTTCCACCGAGCCTGCCAGGCAGCCAATTAGTCAACAAACCTGAAATACAATAATATATTCTTATCTCTTAAGCTCACCGACAGCGGCCAATGCACATGATATACGCATTGCCCTGTCACTGTGTGCTTACTATCAAGCATGATTTAACCAATAATGGAAAGGACATCTCACACCCATGCTGAAACACAAGAATGTAATCCTTGTTTTAGGGATTATTTTTATTGCTTCTAATTTAAGAACTCCGCTGACAGCAGTAGGACCGCTCGTTAGTGATATACGGTCTGATCTTGGTATTTCAAGCGCAATGGCTGGCTTCCTTACGACACTGCCATTGCTTACCTTTGCCGTACTTTCGCTGCCTTCTTCTAAATTAGGCACCAAAATAGGCAATGAACTTGCTATCTTGCTTAGCCTTATTGTGTTAACTGCCGGCATACTACTGCGTTCTGCAGGTGGAAGTGCCGCCTTGTTCGCCGGAACATTTCTGATTGGTACGGGAATTGTAGTCGGTAATGTGCTAATCCCCAGTATTATAAAACAAAAATTCCCTGAAAAAGTAGGATTAATAACCAGTATTTTTTCAATTGCCATGTCCCTTTCGGCGGGAATTTCATCTGGCATGAGTGTGCCGCTTGCCAACGATCTCCACTTAGGGTGGCGACAGTCTCTGCTGGTGTGGTTCTTGGCTGCTGTAGCAGCCATCATCTTTTGGCTGCCTCAAATTTATCATCGCGAAAAAGCAGTGAAAGTCGCAAAACCAGCTTCCACCGTTAACTCTGTTTGGCATTCTTCACTGGCCTGGCAAGTGACCTTCTTTATGGGGCTGCAGTCCTTTCTTTTTTATTGCTTTATTGCCTGGCTTCCTGCCATTCTCCAAAGCCATGGCTTAAGTATGGCAAAAGCCGGCTGGCTACTGTCTTTTTCCCAGATCATTGCCATCCCTGCCTCATTTATCGTACCAATATTAGCTGATCGCCTTAACGACCAACGTAGTATTACGGCAATTGCCTGCCTGATCTATTTTATGGGACTGCTTGGACTGCTGCTGAGTAAAAATATGATACTGCTCACTACATCTGTCGCCTTGATTGGGATTAGCGGAGGTGCCTGCTTCAGCTTAGCATTTACTTTTATCGCACTACGGAGTAACAATGGCGCCCAAGCTGCAGTGTTATCGGGAACGGCTCAGTCTGCGGGCTATTTGCTAGCGGCCGCAGGTCCAATTTTCATTGGTTATTTGTTTGATTACACGCAGACCTGGGCTTCTCCTATTCTCTTATGGCTATTTATCACATTACTTCTCTTATATGCCGGTCTTGGTGCCGGACGAAACCAATCCATTTTCCCAATGGTCGAGAACAAATAGTGGTCCGATGCACAATTACCCATCCGATTGATTTTTTAAGGTGACTGATTGCATATTTTACAATCTATGGGTATAATATAAGAAAAGGACTGACGTGCTCGATACACGCCAGCCCCACAGGTTGTCTAACCGGAACGGTTAGCCCGGACTAAAGGCTATAAGAAATAACCGCAATCCTTGGCTGATATGCTCCCCAATAAGTAGACAGGAGAAATAATAAAACCTGTTACCGAAAGGGAGTATTTTTCATGTCTAAAAAGAGTCGATA
>NZ_SLUI01000009.1 GCF_004339805.1 Anaerospora hongkongensis
GGTCGGTAACCTTTTCAGTGAGTCTTGAGACTCAGCTAGTAACATGCCCTTTTAGGGCTTAATCAAGCCACCCGTTTTACGGGTGGTTAGTGACTTTCTTTTATTGAATATAATCAATAAAATTCATTTTCGCATTACTTAAAAAGATTAGTCATATGCTTAAAATCACCGAGTCTATAATGTACAAATGTCTTATACTGTCGTACTTTGTAATATTATTGTTAACGCAATGTTAAAATTTTTTTACAATAATCCTTAGTATTAGCAGGAGTTTACGAATTCTAATCGAATAAACACTATATTCTCTTTCGGTTATCCTGTTGCAACAAGGATGTGCACTACTTAGTTGCGGCAGGATTTCTTAGTATAGAGATGGTCGTGACTGGGCTGAGTAAGGAAACGTGGACACTTACCCCTGCGCATAACGACCTTGGTGATTTTATAATAATTTATTAAAACCAAGGGGGAAAACAAAATGAAGAAAAAAGCTCTTACCGCTGCATTGGCAGCCGCCTTCGTTCTTACTACCGCTGGTAGTGTATTCGCCGCTCCTATCGAATTTGATGGAAAATTTGAGCACCAGTATCGTTACAACACCTGGGATAACATGGGTAATCCTGCGAAATATCCTGACAACCAGGATGGCTTTAAGTCAACACTTATCTTGAATGCAACTACCAACGTTGGTAAGAACGTAGATTTTTTTGCTCGTTTTGCTGCTCAACATGCTACAATTGGTAAGGACTTTTCTGATTATGCAACAAGTAGCGAAAATACAGCAGCTATTGATCAGTTCGGCTTTGTTTTCAAAGATACGAACGGATTTAGCTACAAATTAGGCCGCCAGGATGCAAGTGTTGGTGCAACTGCTATTTTGTACAATTCTAGCCCCTATCTTGGCAAATATATGTTTGCTGATGGTGTTACGGTAACTGGTAAATCAGGTATAACCGATCTAAAGGTAATAGCTGTAAAAGAAGCTAGATCAGATAAAGAAGATGAGAACAAGTTATTTGCACTATCTGCATCTTATAGCCCTGCTCCCAATTGGACTTTGGGTGGAACCTTGGCAAAATATGATTACGAGAAATCCGCTAACAAGGATACCAATCACTGGGCAGTAAATGCTGGTTATGATCAAGGTAAGGCATCCTATTTTGCTGAGTATGCTAAATCTAATGCTGACTCTGATAATAGTGCTTATGGTTTAGGTGTATCGTACTCACCGGATGCTAAGAATACCTTCTACGCTATTAACTACAAAATTGAAGAATTAGCAGATATGAACGATTGGACTGATTATGAATCCGGCTGGAAGGGTATGTACTATGGTTATAACTATAAGTACAATAAAGATACCACTTTGAAATTGTTCCTGCGCGATATGAAACGGGTAGAGGACAGTTCTAAACAGAATACTTCTTTCCGTACCACTGTTAGTATTAAGTTCTAGTGCTTCTAACTCCCATGCTTAATGCATGGGAGTTTTTACACCTACAACCGACTGTCCAGTCACTTTTTGTTGTATTTCTCTTAATTCTTATGTATAATAGGGGATAAGAAAGGGGGATACATATGAAAACAAAAAAATCCTTTGTTATCGGTTTGCTGCTCTTTTGCCTCCTGTCAGTTGCAGCTGTGCCTGTTACACAGGCGTTTAGTCTTGGCGATGTACTAAAAGTGGGGGGCATAGGGATCTTAATTGATAAGTTTTCCGGACCACTCAATAAGTTTATCAACACGCTTACTTTCCAAAGTGGTGGCGGTCATGACTATGCTACCAAGGTAGTACCGATTATTACCATAGGCAGTGGTGGCTACATTGGAGCAGCGCAGGTAATGGGCTCACAGGAATTAGTAGATCAAGTGCAAGCTGTTCTGCAGGCTGAAGGAAACTTCAATGGCAAGCAATTCCGGGCCAAAGTATTAATTCCGATTGACAGCAAGAATCCTACTAACTTCTCCCGTGTTCAAGGCGTAGGTTTGTCGGCCTTGATTGACGTTAAAATCTAATAAGTTCGCTTATCCTGCCAATCACTGGCAGGATATTTCTTTTTTCAGCACGAACTACTCTGATAAGACATCATAACCTGGGAGGGATTTTATGCTACGCAAATGGATTTCTAGTACGCTTGCAGTATTGGTATTAGCTAGTACACCTGTTTTTGCTCAAAATGCAGAATTAACAATAGTGGACAAAACCAAAGCAGTAGAGCAAGTTTTATATGGAACGGATCAAACAGGTTCTTTATCGGAACGTCTTACCAGGCTGGAAAAAGATATTTACGGTACTGAATCAAAAGAAGCTCTAATGGGAAAAGCTGACAAGCTTTATACTTATGCGAAAGAAAATTCATTAACCGCCCCTTCATTGATTACCCGCTTGAATGCTGTTGAGTGGGCAATCAGTCATAATCAAACGACAGCATCGGCTAAACAAAAACTGGAGCAAATGGAACAACTGCTTATTGGTGCACCTGCAACCGGGTCTTTTGATAAGCGGGTAACGAAAGTATCAAATATTGCATTCACGGAATCTCCAGAAGTGAGTCAAGTCACGCTGTTTCAAGACACTCTTGTAAGAATTAAAATGATCACTCCTTTAGATACTCGACAAAATCGGGAGGGGGATGGGTTTGCTTTCCAAGCCTCTGAAGATGTCTACGTTAATGGTGTACTGGTGATCGCCAAGGGGGCGACTGGTCAGGGAAAGATACTGAAAGTGCAGCAGGCAAGGAATTTTGGCAGAGATGCGAAATTGGACCTAAGCTTTGATACACTGCAGGCTTTTGATGGAACAGAAGTACAGACTTTCCTGGGCGATAAGGCTAAAGAAGAGACGAAATCTTTAGCTAAGGCTGCGGGAGCTACTGTTGCCGGACTGATAGTATTAGGGCCTGTTGGTGTTGTCGGTGGAGCCTTTATTCATGGCAAAGATGTAACAATACCTGCTGGATCGGAGCTCTATATTCAGACTAAATCCGAAGTAAGTGTTTACGGTATAAAAGTTAAATAACTGGAGAAAATAGCGCCAGCATGCTATCATGTCTGGTGCTATTTTGTATATCTGCCTTTCTTTACTATGTCGAATAGTGCAGGAAAAAGCGGACATACAGCGAATCTTATGAAAGATAGGTACATTGTAAGTTTAGACTAGAGGGAGCAATCTATGAATAACTCAAAAAAAATGATGATTGGCTTATTAGCTCTTATATTTGTGTTTGGAACAGCAACAACCCAAGCAGCACCTAATAAGTCGACAGCAAGTTCTTCTGCTGCAAAGGCTCCGATTGTGGTAGAGGCCGATGAACTCTATTTCAGTGATTCTACCGGAGATCTGTATGCGAAGGGAAATGTGCAAATTAAGCAAAATGATGATAAAGTAGAAGCGGACCGCTTGAATGGAAATACACGGAAAAATGAGGTTTGGACCGATGGAAAAGCGCTGCTTTCCCGGCCAGGGATGGAATTGACCACCACTGGTATGCGGTACAACTTAAATGATCACAGCGGCAGTATGCAGTCTAGCAAAGGTACGATTGAAAAATTGCATATTACCAGTAAGTCTATTACTACTACGCCTGCACAAACGAGCCTAAATGAAGGAACTATTACTGGCTGTCCGGCAGAGGTGCCTGATTACCATATTAGTGCCGATCGGGTCGAAATATGGCCTGGCGATAAAATGATCGCCTATAACGCTAAGTTCTGGATTAAAAATACCGTTATTTTTTCCTTGCCTAAGTACCAGTCCTCCTTGCAGGAGGGCGAGGGCGCAAGCGTTGCTTTTCCGAAACCAAGCTATTCATCAGACAATGGCTTCGGTATTTCCCAGCATTTAGAATATCCTTTCAGCCCCCATCTGGCGGCCTTTGCCGATCTCGATTACTACAGCAGAGTAGATTTTAAGCCGATGTACGGTCTAATTAGCCGTAATGGCAACTTTACGGCTAAACTTGGTTACGGCAATGAAGAAAATGATGATCATGACTGGATAAAAAAAGAACCAGAGCTTTCTTTTAAACTCGATTCACAACGGTTGGGATCAAGCCCGTTGAGACTTAATGCTTCTGCTGCCTGGGGACAATGGAATGAAGGTAAGGTAAGAGGCACTCATAGCGGGTTCAAGCTGTATCTGTCCCATGATCCGATTGCACTGGGATCGAAAGCGGCGTTGAAAATAGGTACAGGCTTTGACCGTAATTTCTATGGCTACAATGACGCAAACAACAGTGTTCTTCATTTTGATTCCCTCTTGGATATGAACCCCAGTAGCCGCTTGAATACCTGGATCGGGTACAGCTATAGCAGTAATATTGGTACTACGCCGTATGAATTTGACAGGATTGATGTGTCAAAAGAGGGCAGAATTGGCTTTATGTACCAGGTTGACCGTTTGAACGGCTTAGGTGTTAAAGTGCGCTATGATTTGGAGCATGGACATACGGAAGACATAGATTATACCTGGAGAAGAAACCTGCATTGCTTTGAAGCAGACATCACATACCGGGCTAAACGGAGTGAAGTCCGGGTCAAAGTAGATGCGGTGAAATGGTAAGCGAGGATGAATAGAAATGCGAGAAAGTTTGTTGCAAATTGTAACGAAGATGCAAGATAAAAAAGTCATGCTTATTGGTGACATGATTGCTGATGTATATTTGGAAGGGCGCATTTCCCGGATTTCCCGGGAGGCGCCTGTCTTAATTCTGGAACATACTGCTGAAAATGTTGTCCCCGGCGGCGCTGCTAATGCCGTACACAATACGGCTACGCTAGGCGGCAAGGTTTATGCCGTAGGCATAGTAGGCAACGATTTCTCTGGTCAAGAACTTACTCGAATATTAGGCTCTAAAGGCGTAGTAACCGCAGGTTTTATCCCGGATGATTCTCGCCCAACAATTACCAAGACTCGCGTAATGGCTGGAGGTCAGGCCACAGTGCGTCAGCAAGTGGTCCGTATTGACCGGGAAAACAAAGCTGAATTATCACCAGAGATCGAACAACAAATGATCGACTATATACAACGACTGATTCCTCAAATGGATGCCGTAGTATTAAGTGATTACGGTGGAGTCACGGTAACGCAGACAGTCCTAAAGGCTGCGATTGAGGCTTGTCACCGGCACGGCAAACCATCTATTGTAGATTCCCGTTATAAGGTCATGGCGTATAAAGGCATCACGCTTGTGAAACAAAATGAATCGGAAGCAGCAGCAGCCGTTGGACTGAAAGAACTAGACACGCAATCCTTGCTTGATGCAGGAAAAAGTATTCTATCAGACTTGCAGGCTGAAGCGGTGCTGATTACCCAAGGGCCTGACGGCATGACTCTTTTTGAGAAAACTGGTAAAGTAACTCATATTCCGGTTACAAATGTGAGTGAGGTCTACGATGTTACCGGAGCGGGTGATACGGTTGTCGCCGCCATGATTCTGGCAGTTGCAGCCGGAGCTGCTTATGAAGAAGCAGCTTGCTTGGCCAACTTTGCTGCCGGTATTGTCGTCAGAAAACCAGGTACAGCAACAGCTACACCAAAGGAATTGCGGGATGTTGTAGGAGGCCACTATGAAGCTCGTTAGTCGTGACCAAATTGCAGAGGTTGCTAAGAAAAATAAAGCCGCTGGTAAAATTCTTGTTTTTACCAACGGCTGCTTCGATATTATCCATGCAGGGCATGTCCGCTATTTAGCGGAAGCACGGAAACTGGGTGACTGCCTGATTGTAGGCCTTAATAGTGACCGCTCAGTAAGAGAATTAAAAGGACCTACCCGTCCGGTTAACCATCAGGAGGACAGGGCCGAAGTTATGGCTGCACTGGCAGCAGTAGACTATGTGGTCGTTTTTAATGAGCGCACAGCTGAAGACTTGATTGGTGAAGTTAAGCCTGATATCTATGTTAAAGGCGGAGACTACCGCATTGAGGATATTCCGGAAGCGAAAATAGTAGCTGCCAATGGTGGTAAAACGGTATTAATCCCCGAAGTTCCTGGGAGATCCTCCTCCAACATTATAAAAAAAATAAGCGAAACAAACTAGCTCCACTCAGCCCACTGTCATTGCGAGGAGCAAAGCGACGTGGCAATCTCATCTTTTACCCCAACCTACTTGTCATTGCGAGGAGCGAAGCAACGTGACAATCTCCCCTGATAAACAATATAATAATATTCTAATCGTCAAGCTCAGCGCTATTGGCGATGTAATCCATGCACTGCCGGTGGCTCATGCCTTGAAAGAAAAGTATCCGCAGGCGCGGATCACCTGGGTAGTAGAGAAACCAGCTTATGATCTGTTGACTAATAATCCGGATATAGACGAAATCATCTTGTTCGATAAGCCAAAGTTCAAATCGCTGATAGGTTTAATTAAATATAGCCCTGAGTTGTCCCGGCAATTAAAGGAACGCCAGTTTGATCTGGCTCTTGACCTACAGGGCCTGTTTAAAAGTGCAGCCATTATAGCCTTAAGTGGGGCAAAGCAGCGTCTGGGTTACTGCAATATGCGAGAGTTAAGCCAATGGATCAGCAAACCGGTTTGTGGAAAATACAGTGAAGGTCATGTAGTAGAGCGCTATCTGGATGTGACCAGATATATAGGTTGCGATGTGAAAAAGGCAGTATTTACTCTCAATCATACTCCTGAGGAGGAAGCACATGCAGCAGCTATCGCCGTACAAGCAGGACTCCCCGCAAACCAGCCTTATGTCATATTGGCACCGGGAACCAACTGGCCTAGCAAGTGCTGGCCAGTTGAACGCTTTGGTGAATTGGCAGCCGAGCTTAGTCAGAAGGGAATCATCCCGGTCATCACTGGCGGGGCAAGTGATACCAGTCTGGCTGTGACGATAAGCAATGCCTGCCCTGCAGCAGTTGATTTGACTGGAAAAACGACCCTGAAGGAGCTGGCCTTTTTGATGAAAGGTGCTAGCTGCTTTGTTGGCGGAGATACGGGACCGATGCATCTGGCGGCGGCAGTACAGACGCCGGTAATTGCGTTGTTCGGCCCTACCGATCCGGAAAGAAACGGCCCTTATGGCAATAGTCATACGGTAATTACTGTACAGGAAGAATGTCACAAATGCTGGAAAAGGGAGTGTCCTAAGGCTAAGCAGTGCCTTGCTGCCATTGAGGTTCAACCGGTACTGGAGGCCGTACAAAGAAAGTTGCAGGAGAGAAAACATGATTGATTTACACAGCCATATATTGCCTGGTATAGACGATGGGGCAAAAACAATAGAAGATTCATTAGCGATGGCGCAGATTGCTGTAGACAATGGTACGACAGTCATCGCAGCGACTCCCCATGTAATCGAGGGACGCTGGCTGCCGGAGTGGTCGACTATTAAGAGACTCTGTGTCGAACTAAGCGGCGAACTAAAGAAGAAAAATATAGTTCTTACCATTGTTCCTGGTGCAGAAGTAGCTTTAAATATGGATATTTTGAACCTAGTCGAGGGACCCGGACCTTACTGTATTAATGGCGGAAGATATATGTTGGTAGAATTGCCTGCTACCCATATTCCGCAATACACGGATGAATTCTTCTTTACCTTGCAGGCACGGGGAATCAGTCCGATCTTAGCTCATCCGGAACGGCACCCGGAAATTGCCCGTAATCCGGAACTGATCGTAGAGTGGGTGAATAAAGGCATTCTTATGCAAATGAATGGTCCAAGTCTCGTGGGGAAAATGGGTGAGCGTGCAATGAAGACAGCAGAAGTATTGCTCAATAGTAAGCTCGTGCATATAATCGGATCAGATGCTCATAGTCCCAAAGCCCGTACACCGAGGCTGACTAATGCAGAGGAAAAAGCAATATCGCTTGTAGGAGAAGAGTTGACACGGCAAATATTTTATCTAAACCTCCTACAAATACTTAACAGTGAAGAAATAGCGATACCGGATGTTCAGAAAATTAAAAATATAAAAAAAATGGGCCTCTTAAACAGAATAATCAACCTAATGCAGTGATAAAAAATATCCACCAGATTAAGGTGGATATTTTATTTTATGCTTGCTGGAAATTGTCGGAAAATAGCAGATTAAATTGTTTGAAATTTAATACAATATAAATTATAATAAAGAACAACAAAATGATGCAAAAGTCCTATTTAGTAGGACTTTTGTGATGCGAAAGAAGGTTGCATATGTCGGAACAGCATGAACGGGTAAGTCAGTATGTCAAACAACTGGAGGACTTAGGCTATCGCAGCTTTCAGATTGATGAGATGATCCGCGATGCTGTTGGGACAGCTAAAATAGACAATTTAACACAAGTACAGTTTCAAACTCTGGAGGAATCCTTGCAGGAATGTGTCTCTTTTGCACTGAAATGCAAAGGAAAGACGTGCTGAATGAAAGATAGCGCCTTTTAATTTAAGGGCGTTTTTTTGTTTTGTACAAACGATCAGGATGGCGGAAAGATAGCGAGTTTGGATGAAAATTGACTTTTCATGTGGAAGTTCATTATTTGAAATAATTTGATTGCAGGACTATAACAACGTACGCAGAATAGAACAATTGCAGAATAGTGTCGACTTAAGGGGGTAAAGTGGAAAAAATGCTTTGTAAGTTTATGACCTTTTTCGTAATGATGATAATGCTAGTTTGTCCAGTTTTTGCCGAGGATTATAAACTGGGACCAGGTGATGTACTCACCATCAATGTATGGGGTTATGAGAAGCTAGAGGTCAAAGAGCTTACCGTTAGGCCCGATGGTAAAATCAGCTTTCCTATGGCCGGTGATGTACAAGCTCAGGGAAAATCTGTGTTTGAAGTAACTGAAGAACTAACTGCAAGTCTGGGGAAATATCTCAAGGACCCACAAGTAGCGGTAAACGTTCTTAAATTTCGTACGACCCGTGTATATGTACTGGGAAAAGTGAATAAGCCAGGCATGTACGAAATTGAAAAGCAGCATAACCTGCTTGATGCCATCGGCATGGCCGGGAGCTATACTGATGAAGCAGCTAAAAAGAAGATTTTTATTATACATAAAGATACAACAAAGAAAACAACTAAGGCTAATTTATTAAACTTATTGAATAAGGGTGACATGACGCAGAACTATGTACTGGCAGATGGTGATGTGGTTTATTTGGCGGATAATGGCAGGATTGATTTCATGAAAGATATTATTCCGTTCATAGGTGCGGCATATCAGGTCAATGATATCAAAAAGGACTAGATTGAAGTTGGAGGCTTAATAGTGGACGAGCAAACACTGGACTTGCGGGATATGATAAAAACTATAAAAAAACGCCGCCGCATTATCGGAAGCATATTTTTCGGGTTTATTGCAATAGCGACAATCATAAGCTTACTAATACCGCCTACGTATGAAGCAGAAACAACCTTGCGCGTGAAACAGACTAAAGGCTTAGCGAACTCACTGCTTTCTGAGCTGCCTATGGGTGGCGGCAATACCAAACAGCTCATGTCAACCTATGCGGAAATCATCAAGAGCCGTACTGTTATTCAGGAAGTAATCGAAAAAACGCAGCTTGGCAAAGACAAAGTACCTGACTACGATGATATGCTTAAGCTGATCTCAACTCAGCCGGTAAAGGATACGGAGATATTGAAGATTCAGGTTCGGGCCAAATCCCGTGAAGAGGCCCAAAATGTTGCCAATGTACTTGTAGATACTTTTAATAACCGGATGACCTTTCTTGTTCGCTCCGAACAAAAGGTAGTGCGGGAATTCATTGGACAGCGCCTTCAGGAATCCAAGCAGGAATTAGACCGTGCGGAGACTATCCTGCAGAAATATAAAAATGAACAGAAAATTGTTGCGCCTGCCGAAGAAACCAAGGCGATGGTGGACAAGCTTACGACCATCAGCAAATTAGCGGCAGAAAACTATGTTACGCTCGCTTCGGCTCAAGCTAGGTTTGGCAGTGCTGAGCAGCAGCTATCCAAAGAAAAACCGGGTTTTATCGCGGACAGTCTGGTCATTCAGCAGTATAAGACAAAATTGGCTGACCTTGAAGTTCAGCTTGTTTCGCTTAGCCAAAAATATACCGACAAGCACCCGGAAGTATTGGCAACAAGGGCGGCTATCGGTGAAGCACGCACTAAGCTTAATATCGAAATTTCCCGCGTAGTGAGTGCCGACGCGCCTTCCGCCAATCCTATTCACCAAGGCTTATTGAAGTCTAAAATAGAATCAGAAGCCGAAATTGCAGCTTCTACGGCCCAAAAACAAGCAATTGATAAAGTAATAACAGACAGCGAAAAAGAGCTTGCTAAGTTACCGACGAAAGAACAAGGCTTAGGCCGGGTAATGCGTGATGCTGCGGTGGCCCAGGAGATCTTCATTATGCTGTCCAAGCGCCATGAAGAAGCCCGAATCAGTGAAGTAATGCAGCCTACCGATGTACAAGTAATTGATGCTGCTAATTTGCCGGAAAAGCCGATAAGCCCCAAAAAATTACTTAATGTAGTAATTGCGGCTATATTGGGTTTATTTGTTGGCACAGGCGCAGCTTTTGTCCTGGAATATATGAACAAAACAGTACGTACAGCAGAAGATGTACGGCAATATTTGGATTTGCCGGTATTAGGAAGTATTCCGAACTTCGACAGTGAATTTCAGGAAACTAAGCAGTCATTATGGAGCAGGATCACACAGTCGGCGACAGGGACAAGGAGAGGATAGAGATGGCATCACAACAACGGCAGTTAATCGTTCACAGCCAGGCCAAGTCGCCTATTGCCGAAGCTTACCGGACACTACGGACCAATATTCAATTTTCTAAAATTGACGGCGATCTAAAGACAATCATGTTCACTAGTGCCGGACCAGGAGAAGGAAAGTCAACTACTACCGCGAATACGGCAGTAGCATTAGCACAGACTGGCAAAAAGGTTATACTTATCGACTGTGATTTGCGTAAACCCGTTCAGCATAAGATCTTTTGCAAAAAAAATAGAGGCGTTACCAATTTTCTAGTAGAGGAGTGCTTGGTAGACAGTCTCATTCAAGCTACGGAAATTGATAACTTGCGAATAGTGACTAGCGGCCCTATTCCGCCTAATCCATCAGAACTGCTAGGCTCAAAACGTATGCTAGAATTGATCAAATGTCTATCGGAGCAAACGGAATACCTGATTATTGACGCTCCACCAGTAGTCGCGGTGACGGATGCCAGTGTACTGGCATCGAAGGTAGATGGTGTAGTGTTAGTATTGAATAGTATGTTGGTAAAACCGGAAATGGCACAGAAGGCGAAAGAAAATTTGGTGAAGGCAAAAGGCAATATCCTTGGAGTAGTGCTTAACCGGGTGGAGATTGATGATGAGCATGCTTATTATTACTATTATTATGGAAATGAGAAATAGTTGATGGGTATAGCGTATCAGTCTTTTTGAAAGGATGCATAGTATTTCATTTGATTATAAGTCAGAGTTTTTTAAAAAACTCTGACTTAGTGTGGTAGAACTTTAGCCAAAAGCCAAAGAGATGTAAAGGTTCTGGTTAAGTGAGGCGATGTGTATGCAAAGACGATTTCCTATGTTGAGTAAGTTAATATTATTATTGGGTGATATAGCGTTATTACTGTTAGCCAGTTATTTGGCGATTGTAGTGGTATTTTATGGTAGTATGTATCAACCAGATTTTTCTATATATTATAATATGGCACCAGTTATGATTATTGCAGCTGGTATTTTGTTTAATATTAATGGAATGTTTTCCCTAGCGAGAAAAAGGTATAGTGAGCTTTTATTGAGTTTGGCAGTGGCATTATTTAATTTGTTCATCATTATAATGGCTACTAGTTTTTTCTTAAGGGAATTCAGTTATTCTCGTAGCGTGTTAATTGTCACTATGGTATTACAGTTTATACTGTTAGCAGTATGGAAGTATGCTTTTTGGCGCGCAGAGAGGGCCTTGCTTACGCCGAAAAATGCATTACTTATAGGTAGTCAAGTTGAGTGTTTTCGTGTTATCACTCGCTTACAGGCTCAACCCCAATTAAATTATAATGTGCGTTATGTTTGTATGGATTATGAGAGTGAATCTTGGAAAAAAGTTTCTGAAGATATTGACGTAATGATTGTTTGCGCTGACTTAAGTTTAAAAGATAAAGCAGAAATTGTACATTTTTGTCATACGAATGGAAAACAAATATTTCTGATTCCTGATGTCTATGAGATATTTTGCAGTGGTGTTGAGTTAGATAAAATTGATGATATTCCAGTATTTCGTCCAACTTACTTGAGACCTACGTTGGAACAACAATCCTTGAAACGAATTCTTGATATAGTTGTTTCGGGAACTGCTATATTATTTTTGTGGCCTATATTTATTTTTGTAGCTATTGCCATTAAATTGGATTGTTCTGGTCCTATATTATATAGTCAAGTTCGAACAGGCCTTGATGAGCGAGAGTTTAAAGTATATAAGTTTCGTAGTATGCGTGTAGATGCAGAAAAGATTACTGGACCAGTATTAGCGGGGGAAAACGATCCGCGTATTACAAGATTAGGAAAATTCTTGAGGGCAACTCGGCTTGATGAATTGCCACAGTTATTTAATGTATTACTTGGCGATATGAGTATCGTAGGGCCTCGTCCAGAAAGACCATTTTTCGTTGAAAAGTTCAAACAAGAAATAACTGAATATGTCTATCGTCATAATGTTAAACCTGGCATTACTGGCTTGGCGCAGGTTTATGGCAAGTATAACACTACGCCGTATGATAAGCTAGTTTATGACTTGATTTACATACAGAAATGCAATGTGATTTCAGACTTGGTTATTATGCTGCAAACAGTAAAGGTACTAGTTACAAAGAGCAGTACCGAAGGAGTAGGGGCTAATAAATTGAATCCTGATTTATCACGATATCAGATCGATGAAATGGGCTAAGGTAATCTTCAAGCAGGTATTTAGTAATTTCGTAAATCTTACTGTTTTTATTCGTAAGCCTTATAGTGGCTAGCTTTATTGTCTGGATTATTGGCTACCGCATACCGAAATGGAACGGAGATTTTTAAGATGGGGATTTTTAGATGTAGCTTGAGAGATACGATCTAAAAGCTAAGTAAATAAGATATCATCAAAAATTGCTGTTAGCAGTTGTTTCCCGAGAAACAGCAAATTTCGATCAAGAGTATAAATGATATTTGAGTGGTATTTTAGGGGGATGGCGTGGAGACAGTAGGTGTTGTAGTACTAAATTTTAATAATTACAAGGATACAATACATTGTGTAGAGGGTTTATTCAGACAAAAAGGAATAAACCTGTATATAGTAATAGTGGATAACTGTTCTACTAATGAATCATATCTTCTGTTAAAACAACATAAATTCTCAGGCCCAGTGCGAATTATACTTAATAAGACCAATGCTGGATATGCTGCTGGTAACAACGTTGGCCTCAAGGAAGTTGCCGACTTAGGTATAAAATGGTCATTAATATTGAATCCAGACACATACTTTCCTAGTGAGAATGCGATTAATACTTTATTAGAAGACACGCATAAATTGAGGCAGGTAGGAGTAATTGGTCCACAGGTTCTTACTGATAAGGGTAGAACAATTTTACCGTATTTCTTATCTCCCAATTTAATAACTCTTCTTCTTGAGCCATTTCTAAGAATGGCTTTGTATCCAATATGGTCCGTAATTGGTCACCGACTAATAACATTACCAATCAAAGTGTACAGGGTTTATGGTTGCTGCATGTTTGGGGCAACTGAAATTTGGAAAAAAGCAGGATTTCTGGATGAAGTTACTTTCCTTTACTGGGAAGAGGCGATATTTTCTCATAGGCTTGCTGCTATTGGGTTTTACATTTACTATACTCCAAGATGTACGGTAGTACACTGCCATGAAGTCACGCTCAAGGAAAACAGGGAATTAATGGCTCATGAATTCCAAAGCATGAAATATTTTCTAACGCAATATTTAGGATATGGCTGTGTACGCAATTGTATTGTAAAGAATTCGATTTTAATAAGCTCTCTTATTAGACGAACGTTGGGGTTTTTATATTTAAGGTTATTTAAGCCTTCTTGATAATTCTATTTTAAAAATGTAGCAAGAGGATGATTATGTTTTTACCTTTTAGTATATTTAGTAGATTTACCTCTAATGCTTTATGGTCCTTGTCTGGGGCTATCTTTTTAAGAGGATCAACTTTATTGGCTACAATATTTGTTGCTCGTATCATTGGTAAAGAGGCATTTGGAGAATATGCTATTGTGCAGAATACTCTGATGATGATAGCTACAATTACGGGTGTAGGATTAAGTATGACTGGTACTAAATATGTAGCAGGCTATACTGATATTAATAAACTCGGGAGAATAATTAGTCTCATTATTTGTACATCACTAATTTCGGGACTACTTGGATCTAGTTTAATATATTTTCTTTCTGATATAATTTCGGAAAAAGTTCTCCAGACCGCTAAATTAAAAGATTATTTTTTTATTGGAGCCACCGCGGTAGTTTTTAATGTGATAATATCTGCTATTACTGGCGTATTGTCTGGCCTAAATAAGTTCAAGGACCTAGCTATTATTAATTTAATTGTAGGTTTTTCGACATTTAGCTTATTACTACTATTATCCAATTCTTATGGTGTTTATGGAGCAATAATAGGATTTGTTTTATCTGCTATAATAAATTGTCTCTTATGTTTGTTTTTCTTATATCGATATTGTGCTGTTGCACAAATTCAAATTAATTTTATGACATCATGGACTGAATATTCAATACTCACAAAGTTTAGTCTCCCAACTGTAATTGGAAATGTTGTAGTAATGCTTGCGGTGTGGATTAGTAATATTTTAATCGTTAAACAAACTGTCGGTGGTTACTCTGAGTTGGCTATAATAAATGCAGCTTTGCAATGGCAAAACGCTATTTTATTTGTACCTAATACGCTAACCCCCGTTATATTGACAGCCTTATCAAAAAGCTACACAGAAAGAAGTTATAAAGATTATTCGAATGTAATCAAACTCTCTTTTTATGTAACTTGCCTGGTTTCAGGTTGTATATGCTTGATATTATTTTTTTTCGCTGACTCTCTTATGGGTTTATATGGAACTAATTTTTCTATTTATGGATTAGTACTAAAACTAATTATTATATCATCGTTTCTAATTAGCATTAATAATGTCATAGGACAAATTCTTGCGAGTATTGGCACAATGTGGACTGGATTTATGTTTAATTTATGCTGGGCAATGGTTTTTTCTATATCGTCATTTTATGGAATAAAGTATTATGGACTATACGGATTGGCTTGGGCGTATATATTATCATATTTTATACATTCGGTATGGCAATTTAGTTTTATTTACTTCAAGATAAAGAAATCGAATTCAGACTTTGCCCTATAAAAAAAATAAAATGCTGCTTAAAACCATGTTGTAGTATTGTTTGTGTAGGCTGTGATTCACAACTCTGAACACTAGTTATATTGTAAGGGTTAAAAATACTAGGAGTAATTTTATGCGGGGTACGTGGAGAAGAACATATTATTGGGTCGTTTCATTATATTTGGGCCGATAAAGGAGTGGAACTAAGATGAAAAAGATAATGTATCTTCAACATGTGCCGTGGTCATGGATAAAGCAGCGCCCGCACTTTTTAGCAGAGGCCTTGTCGGACGACTTTGAGGTAGATGTGTACTATAAAAAAGGTTATATTAATAAAGTTGATAATCATACCAATAAGGTAAAGTTAATGGAATTTTTCTCATTACCATTTTCCCGATATCAAACTATACTAAAGATAAATAATTGGCTTATGAGCAAGCATTTATCTAGAAAAATAAAAAAATACGACATTATATGGATTTGCGATCCTCGTACTTATACATTTATTGCACAATATATCACAGAAAATCAGGTGTTAGTATTTGATTGCATGGACGACTTAGCTGAATTTCCAAGTGTTAAAAATGACCCCAATATTTATATGCAGCAAGAGAAAAAGTTACTAGACCGCTGTAATTATGTTTTGGTCAGTTCTAATTTTCTAGGAGATATTCTCCAATCAAGACATGGTCACGTATATAAAGAAAAAATTAGTGTAATAAATAATGCAATTAGTACCGAAAAAATAATGGAGTTTAATAAAATATTACCTATGGAGAAAAACGATATAAGAGCTGATAAAAGGAAAATAATAACTTATATCGGGACAATTTCCTCGTGGTTTGATTTTAGTATTATATTGAAGAGTTTAGAAATTGAAGAAAATATAGTTTATTATTTATACGGACCTAAAGATATTACCATTCCCAACCATGAAAGAATTATATACAAAGGAATATTAGAACATGGTCAGGTTTTTTCTGCAATGGAACAGTCTGATATGCTTGTTATGCCATTTCAATTGACAAAACTAGTATTATCTGTTGACCCAGTCAAATTATATGAATATATTTTTTCAAATAAGCCAATAGCAGCTATTAGGTACGGGGAAACGGAAAAGTTTAAAGATTATGTATACTTATATACAGATACTGAACAATATCTTGATATTATTAATAGGCTTGTGAAAAATACTTTATTTCCTCCGAAAGCAACCGCAGAAATTCAATCTTTCTTATTAAATAATACTTGGAATCACAGAATGAAAGAAATTGTTTCACTTCTTAAAATGGAGGAATAAGTAGTTTGTTTATATATGAGATAGTTGGATTTTATACGATAACTTGTTTATTATCTATTTATAATTGTTTTGAAAAAAATTTATTGATTAAAAATATTTTCGTTTTATTACTATTAAGTTTGATATTAATTGCCGGAATGAGAGAACCGACGATTGATTCGGATTTCACTAATTACGTTCAGGTTTTTGAAACTGCTCCAACGCTATCTAGTTTCGATTTTGATATATATAATTCTATAGAAGTAGGTTATCTCTTTTTAAATGCATTCCTAAAGTGGGTATTCGATGATTATAGAGTGATTTTCATTCTAATGGCTTTTCTGCATTTGTCAATTTATGGATATATATTTATAAGATCTTCTCCTTTCCCGATTTTATCGTTACTAGTCTTGGTATCTACTAATTTTTTATTTGAGATGGCGCAGTTAAGACAGGGAACGGTATGTTCTTTGATGTTACTTGCAGGATATTATATTAGCCAAAGGCAGAACAACAAATTCCTATTAACGATAGCTGTAGGATGCTTGTTTCACTATACTATGTTACTAGGACTTGTCTTATATCCATTAACACTTATCCATTGGTCAAAAAAAAAGGTGTTTTTAGTTGCAGCCATTTGTCTGCTTTTTTTACAAATTAATTGGTTAAACAACTTTATGGAATTACTACCAAATGACTGGACCTTAACGATTAGGCTTTTAAATTACGCAGATAGTATAAATCAAGCTCCTGAAGCGAATCGAATTGTGGGAGACTTGAAAACAATTGTTTTATTAATCATATTTAGTATGCTCAGACCGGTTACTAAGAATCAAGAAAAATACTGTAATGTCCTCATGACTATGTTTGTGTTCGCTACAGTAATTCGATCCGGCTTCCATGAATATATAACATTTGCTACACGGCTTTCTGAACCTCTTTTCCCTAGTCAATATATTTTAATACCTATGTTATTATACACGCGTATGAATAAATATATCACAATAGCATTGATTATGGTATTGTGTATTATATTTTTTATCAAAGGGTTACATGAGCCATTTCTGTTTATTTTTGAATCTGAGTAGTTAGAATCTGTCGACCTTAACTAAAGGGAGCAATCTTCTAATTAGTAACAATGTACTTTGAGAAAGGGACGCCTAGAAGTTTTTCGGCCTAGAGCTAATATAGAAAGAATGAGGCGGTTTATTTGACATACTCAAAACTATTGTTCCTAGCACAGCCAGTATATCTAGAGATTGACTTAACTTTATTAATCTAGAAATACTGAAAGTGAATAAGGAAAAATTTGATTATAAAAGGAGGTATTTATTTGAATATTGTTATTACAGCTTTTGCTAATGGATCAGACCATCAAAGATATGCTACTATTGTAGCTAATTACTTAAGCTTAAAACATAATGTTCTACTAATATGTACATCAAACTTTGATATAAGTCAATTAAATGATAATATTCAAGTTAATAACTTGATTATTTGTGATAAATCTAGAATTGAATTAAGCACTTTGCAGTTAAATATATGGGTTAAAATTTATTCTGATATAATTAGTTTTAAGCCGAAAATTATTCACTTTTTTTGTGCACACCCTCTTAATCTTTTTCTATCACTTTTTTATAAAACAAAAAAAGTATATACCATACATGATGTAAAACCACATCCTGATGAAAATGTCAGTTGTTTAATTTCTATATACAACAATATTATAAAATTTATAGCATATCGTATAATAGTACATAGTAAATTGGCTAAAAGGCAATTAGGGCGATTTGGGAATAAAGCAGTTGTGTTGCCACTTTGCGGTACCGAAATCCTTAAGCTTGAGCCTTATACCGAAAACCAAAAAATATTATTTTATGGAAGAATTAAACCTTATAAAGGATTAGATTTGTTTATAAATGCTGCTGAAAAATTAATTATTGAAATCCCAAATTCGAAATTTGTAATTGCAGGGCAAGGAGATGTGAAAAAATATCTTTCCTTAATAAAAAATAAAGAGAATTTTGAGATATATAACGATTATATTTCTAATAATGAGACAGATAGATTATTTAAGGAATGTAAACTTATAGTTTTACCGTACTATTCAGCTACTCAAAGCGGAGTAATACCGCTTGCATATTCATACAATAGACCAATAGTTGCGACTAATGTTGGTGCTATCTCGGAAATGGTTTTAGATAAAAAAACAGGGATTTTGGTTGAACCAGATATTAATCAGATATCAAATGCTATTAAGATTTTGATTACAAATGATGAATTATATAGAAAGTTATGTGAAAATATTTCGGAAGAATTTTCTAAAAACTACTCCGAAACCAATATGGGTCAGAAATTTAGGCGTTTTTATGAATCCATTGTTTAATACTCCTTAGTAATGGTAATATAACCATGTTGCAAGAAACGTAAAATAGATTAAAGCGATATTAAAGGAGAAATATAGTGCGTATCTTAGTTACAGGTGGGGCAGGATATGTTGGATCACATACTTGTGTTGCTTTAATGGAAGCTGGAAACGAAGTAGTTGTTGCGGATAACTTCTCTAATAGTAAAAAGGAAATTTTGGAGAAAGTAGAAAAAATTACTGGTAAGGAGTTAACTTTTTATGAGATAGATATCACAAATGAATCGTCAGTTAATAATATTTTATCCAAGCACTTAGTTGAAGGGATTATTCATTTTGCCGGATTCAAAGCAGTAGGAGAGTCCTTGGGCAAGCCCTTGGAATATTATCAGAATAATATTGTTAGCACTTTGGTTATAGCAAAACTGTGTGAGAAATATAGTATTAAGCGTTTGGTGTTTAGTTCATCTGCAACGGTGTATGGCAATAATAAAGTTCCTTTTGTAGAGTCTATGCCTCTTTTGCCTACGACAAATCCTTACGGCGAAACGAAAGTAATCAATGAGCGAATTCTTACTGATTTTGCTAAAGTTAATCCACAGTGCTCGATTGCATTGTTGAGATATTTTAATCCTGTAGGAGCCCATGAAAGCGGATTAATCGGTGAGGCTCCATTAGAGATACCAAATAATTTGATGCCCTACATGACACAAGTAGCAAAGGGGAAAATAGATAAGTTACGTATTTTTGGTGGTAACTACGCAACGATTGATGGTACAGGCGTGAGAGATTATATTCACGTTTGTGATCTAGCGCAGGGTCATGTAGCAGCTTTCAATAAGATTACTCCGGGTATACATGTCTATAATTTAGGGACAGGTCGTGGTACAAGTGTGCTGCAAATGGTAAAAGCCTTTGAGCAGGCTAACGGTATAAAGCTGCCTTATGAGATAGTAGCGAGAAGAACAGGAGATATCGCGGAGTGTTATGCAGATGTTTCGAAGGCTAAACAAGAATTAGGCTGGACAGCTAAGCGCAATTTAGTGGAAATGTGCAAAGACGCCTGGCAATTTGAAAGACTAGTTTTTTAAATTAAAGTAGTTGTCATTACTACACTACTGCAGTTAAATGAGTAAATTGCCATGAATTCTTTTATGGTTTTTCGAAAATTAGCTTGGGCAAAAGCTCGGTGATTTAGCAAGACAGATTGCAGCACTTTGCAGATTGGTATTGCGAATATTATCAAGTAAAGTAATAACCTAAGGGTTAAAAAATATGAGGTAGATGATATGAAAACGCTATTGGTTACCGGCGGTGCCGGTTTTATTGGCAGTAATTTTGTTCATTTGATTTTAAAACAATTTCAAGACCTACAAATTATCGTTCTGGATAAGCTTACTTATGCTGGTAATCTTGATTCACTCCGCGATGCGGAGGGTGATCCCCGCTATACGTTCGTCCATGGTGATATATGTGATGCAGGTCTTGTAGCTACTTTGTTAAAAAAACATCAACCGTCCGCAGTCGTGCATTTTGCAGCGGAGTCCCATGTAGACCGTTCTATTGATGGTCCGGCTGAATTTATCCAAACGAATATTAACGGTACCTTCATTCTGCTGGAAGCCGCTCGCCAGTATCTGGCAGATAGTGCGAATGAGGCGAAAAGTGAATTTCGCTTTCTCCATGTGTCGACAGATGAAGTCTATGGATCCTTAGGACTAACCGGCTATTTTACGGAAGAGACACCGTATGCGCCTAACTCTCCCTATTCTGCATCCAAAGCCTCTTCTGATCATCTTGTGCGGGCTTATTTTCATACCTATGGATTACCTGTGCTAATGACAAATTGCTCTAATAACTATGGACCCTACCAGTTTCCGGAAAAGCTGATTCCTCTTATGCTCTTGAATGCTTTAGAAGGTAAGCCTCTTCCTGTGTATGGAACTGGACAGAATGTCAGGGACTGGCTGTATGTAAAGGATCATTGTTTAGCTATTCTACAAGTGCTGGAGAAGGGAACTCCGGGAGAAAAGTATAATATCGGCGGTCACACTGAAAAGACTAATTTGGATATTGTCCACACTCTGTGTGACATCCTGGATAGCAGGAAGCCCAGAGAAGACGGAAAGTCCTACCGCGAGCAGATTGCCTTTGTGAAAGACCGCCCCGGTCATGATATGCGTTATGCGATTGATGCTTCTAAAATTCATAAAGAGTTGGGCTGGGTACCTGCAGAAACTTTTGAAACCGGTATTGTAAAAACTATTGACTGGTACTTGAATAATTTAGACTGGTGCCGACGGATTACGGACGGCAGCTATCAGCGGGAGAGATTAGGTAACTTAAAATAATAAGAGTTAAGTGGGAGTAAAGTATAATGGCGATAAAAAAAGGAATTATCTTAGCGGGAGGTTCCGGTACTCGGCTATATCCGATTACCAAGGCTGTCAGCAAACAACTGATGCCGGTCTATGATAAACCGATGATTTACTACCCGTTAACGACGTTAATGCTGGCTGGTATTCAGGACATCCTAATCATCACCACCCCTCAGGAGCAGGCTTGTTTTCAGCAACTGCTAGGTACCGGCAACCAGTGGGGCATTAATTTGTCCTATGCTATTCAACCTAGCCCCGATGGCCTGGCTCAGGCATTTTTAATTGGTGAGAATTTTATTGCCGGAGAGGGCTGCGCCTTAGTTTTAGGCGATAATATCTTCTATGGCTACGGCTTTAGTGAAAAACTGATAACAGCTGCGAATAATGCGCAGGGTTCGACTGTTTTTGCCTATTGGGTAAAAGATCCTGAACGGTATGGCGTAGTAGGGTTTGATTCAGATGGACAGGCTGTCAGCCTGGAGGAAAAGCCAAAGCAGCCCAAATCCCATTATGCGGTTACCGGCCTGTATTTTTATGACAATCAGGTAGTTGAATTAGCAAAGACGATTAAACCCTCCGCCAGAGGGGAGTTGGAAATTACCGACCTAAACCGGTTGTATTTGGAACAGCAGAACTTACGTGTAGAAACATTGGGCCGAGGTTATGCCTGGCTGGATACGGGAACGCATGATTCTCTGCTTCAGGCCTCCAACTACATCGCGACCATCCAGGAACGGCAAGGCCTGATGGTGGCCTGCCCCGAAGAAATTGCCTACCATAAAGGGTATATTTCCCGCAATGATTTGCTGGCTATGGGCAATGCAATGAGTAAAAATGAGTATGGGCAATACCTGTTGCAACTAGCCAGAGAATGATAGAATGTAGGGATCCCCTTGCAGAAGGGGCCCTTTTTATATTCGCAAGGAGTGAGCGTAAATGAATGTAATCGAAACAAACCTGCCTGGTGTGATTATTATTGAGCCCAAAGTTTTTGGTGATACCCGGGGTTATTTCTTCGAAACCTGGCAACAGGCTCGCTATGAAGCGATTGGTATAAAAGAGAAATTTGTTCAGGATAATGTGTCTTTTTCAGCGCGCGGAGTGCTTAGGGGGCTCCATTATCAGAAGCCTAACACACAGGGAAAACTGGTTTCTGTATTGCAGGGAGAAGTCTTTGATGTGGCGGTGGATATTCGTGTTGGTTCACCGAATTTTGGCCAGTGGACAGGAGTGTTATTATCAGGGGAGAACCACCGGCAGTTGTGGGTACCGCCAGGTTTTGCTCATGGTTTCTGCGTGACAAGTGAAACTGCTTATTTTAGCTATAAATGTACTGATGTATATGCACCGCAGGCAGAAGGCGGTATTATCTGGAATGATCCTGATATTGATATTGAGTGGCCATTAGTGGATGTAGTTCTGTCGGATAAGGATAAGGTATATACGAAGCTGAAAGAGTTGGCTGCCGACAAGCTGCCCCAATATTAGACTAGGAGAGATAAGATGAGAATTGTAGTAACCGGTGCGAACGGTCAACTAGGCAAAGAGATTGCCAAACAAGGTTCCAGTCATGAACTGATTTTAACTGATTATGATACACTTAATATTACCGATAGTTCTGCAGTAGCGGCGTTTATGAAAGCAATAAAACCGGAAGCGGTCATTCATTGTGCTGCCTATACCAACGTAGATGGCGCAGAAGCCGATCATGATGGTGCTTTTCGTGTCAATGTGGTAGGATCACAGAATATAGCCGCAGGTTGCCTGGAAGCAGGAGCCAGGCTGGTATATGTAAGTACCGACTACGTTTTTGATGGTCAAAAACAACAGCCCTACCGGGAATTTGATTCTGTAAATCCCCAAAGTGTATATGGCATCACTAAGTGGCAGGGCGAGGAAATTGTAAGGCAGATCCTAGGCCGTCACTACATTATTCGCACAGCCTGGTTATATGGCGAGGGTAACAATTTTGTCCGTACAATGATGAGTCTAGCCGAGAAAAACAATACGCTTCGAGTGGTCAATGATCAGATTGGTACGCCGACATCAACAGTTGACTTAACCAAAAGTATATTTGCCTTATTAGCAAGTGACGCATATGGTACCTACCATGGAACCTGCCAGGGGCAATGCTCCTGGTATGAGTTTGCCTGCGAAATTTTTCGCCAGACGGGTAAACGAGTCGAAGTATTGCCTGTTACGACTAGCGAATTTCCGCGGCCTGCGAAGCGGCCGGCTCATTCAGTGCTGGATAATTACATGTTGCGTATGACGATTGGTGATCCTATGCGTAATTGGAAGTCAGCTCTTGAAGAGTACCTGCTTAGGTAGACATGGGACTGGCAAGTATTGTCTTTGCAGGAATTACATATATGAAATAGAATAGAAACGTAATGGTAATCAGAGAAGAGGCAGGTGCGTATTGTGGTCCAGAAGAAGATTCGTAAGGCGGTTATTCCGGCTGCTGGATTAGGAACTCGTTTTCTCCCGGCGACGAAAGCTCAACCTAAGGAAATGCTTCCCATAGTCGATAAACCGGCTATTCAATATATTGTGGAAGAAGCTGTTATGTCTGGTATTGAAGAGATCCTCATTATAACCGGCCGCAATAAAAAGTCGATCGAAGATCACTTTGATTGTGCTTTTGAGTTGGAACATACGTTGAAAAATCAGGGGAAATATGATTTACTCGGTTTAGTGCAAGAAATTTCGAATGTTACGATTCATTATGTCCGGCAAAAAGAGGCAAAAGGACTTGGACATGCCGTGTTATGTGCCAAGCAGTTTGTAGGCAATGAACCCTTCGCGGTATTATTGGGTGATGACATTATTGATGCCCAGGTGCCTTGCCTGAAGCAGATGATGGATGTATACGGCGATTGTCCTGGTACTATTTTAGGTGTCCAAGAGGTACCTCTGAATAAGGTCTCAAGCTATGGTATTGTCAAACCATTACCAGTCAGAAATAATATTTGGAAGGCTGTTGACCTGATAGAAAAGCCGTCAGTGGAAGAAGCTCCGTCCCGGTTAGCGATATTGGGGCGGTACATTATTCAACCGGAAATTTTTGATTTGCTCGAAGATACTGCCCCTGGCAGAGGTGGCGAAATCCAACTGACTGATGCTCTTCGGCGACTTGCTGCTATAAAGCCGGTGTACGCCTATAACTTCTGGGGCCGTCGTTACGATGTAGGTGATAAACAGGGCTATCTGGAAGCTACTGTTGAGTTTGCCCTTAAACGTCCTGAGTTGCGAGAGGACTTTCTAAAATATCTAGTGAATAATATTGGACCATTGTTGGTAAGCAATCAAGAAGCAGCTGCAGGCAGGGTAAAAGAATAGCTAAAATCCTCATCTTGCAACAAGATGAGGATTTTTTTATTGAAAGAGGGGTTCTGGCGAATCATGTTGAAAATAAATTGTATAGTATAGCGCGATATAATAAAGTAATTACTAAATAGGATAAAAATAACTGTGAGGAGAAGTGCTGCATGAAGATTGTAATCTTAGCCGGCGGTGGTGGGACCCGCCTTTTTCCATTGTCCCGTCAGGGATATCCTAAACAGTTTTTGAAAATCGGAAATGAAGCCTCCCTATTAGCACAAACAGTTCAGCGCTTTCTACCGGTAGCAGCGGCAACGGATTTGCTGATTGTAACAAATAAAGAATATCTCCACCATGTCCAGGCAGAGCTGAAAACATGCGGTGTTGAAGGTGCTCATATTATCCTCGAACCGGTTGCCAGAAATACCGCACCGGCAATTGCGCTGGCGACACGCTATTGTATAGATAAGTTAGGTGTCACTGAAAATGAAGTTATGTTTGTTACACCTGCAGATCATATCATTCGACCGGTAGTAGACTTCTGCAAGGCCGTACGTTTAGCCTCTAGCATGGCAGAAGCAGGCAAGATCGTTACCTTTGGTATCACACCAGATAAGCCGGAAACTGGCTATGGCTATATTCAGGCAGGAACGCCCTGGAGAGATGGTTTTGTAGTGGATTCCTTCCGCGAGAAGCCGGATACGGAAACTGCTGAGGAATATGTTAGTGCAGGGAATTATTATTGGAACTCTGGTATGTTTGGCTTTACCCTTGCTTCCCTTCAGGAAGAACTAACTGCTTTTGCACCGGAGATTGCAGTTTTATCTTCTCATCCCTTTGAGTGTGTTATTGAAAATTTTGCTGATATGCCGAATATTTCTATCGACTATGCAATCGCCGAAAAATCACAAAAGGTAGTTACTATCCCTCTCACAACATATTGGAATGATATCGGATCATGGGATGCCATCTATGACGTATTGGAGAAAGATGAGAATGGCAATGCCCTTGAAGGCGATTGTTTATTGGTTGATTCGACTAACTCACTCGTTTTGGGACGAAGCCGCCTCATTGCCGGTATAGGTTTGGAAGATTTGTTGGTAGTAGAAACAGATGATGTCATTTTAGTTGCGAAAAAAGGCGAATCTCAAAAGGTAAAGGATCTTGTTACTGAACTAAAAAAGCGGGGACGTACTGAAGCGGAAGTGCCAACCACCGTGCATCGCCCTTGGGGAAGCTATACGGTACTTGGGGAAGGTCCCGGCTACAAAATGAAGAAAATCGTTGTTGCTCCAGAAGGACGGCTTAGCCTGCAAATGCACTACCATCGCAGTGAGCACTGGATTGTCACGGGAGGATCAGCCAGAGTAACAATTGGTGAAGAGGAAAAAATGGTGCATGAAAATGAAAGCGTTTTTATTCCCATGTCTACGAAGCATCGTTTAGAGAATCCGGGTAGGATTCCGCTGGAGATTATTGAAGTACAAAATGGTAAGTATTTAGAAGAAGATGATATTGTTCGTTTTGATGATATCTATGGGCGGATATAGTCTGTACTATGTGTTGACTTGACGAGTGAAAGCGTAAGTGAGTTTAACGGGGTGACTAAAGTGTCCAAATGGGAGCAGTTTTACAAAAATATACAGCAGGATATGAAGTTATTCTTATTTGTACTTGCTACTATTTGTTTATTTCGGGGTAGCTTTATTGCGTTTTTACATAATTATTTAGGAGTAGATACTACCGGTAAAGATGTTGGTTTAGCTTTATATTATGGGACGAGATTAAGTCTGAAAAGTGCCGGTATAATAGCACTATTGTCATTCGTATTCTGCACCTTATTAAACATTTTTGTCAGATCGCCAAAAGTGCAAAATTCGAGATTTATTTTAGGATGTATTTACTTATCGGTTCTTAGCATACTTTTTCAAATAAGAATCCCTTACTATGAACAATTTCATATGGCTTTTAGTATTTTTATTTTTAATGCTTTTCGTGATGATGCAGTTGCATTATTTTATACTTTATGGCAACAATATCACCTTGCGATCCGTCTAGTAGTGGCCTTTCTAACTGCCTTTTTATTGTGCATGCTTCTTAAAAAGACTTTGGCAACAAGTACTTATACGTTGCCGCAGTTTTCGAAGAGCTATCATAAGAATATCTTTAGGACGAGCTTGGTAACCGGTATTTGTTTGTTTATGGTATTTATTCGTTTTGGTGGCAGTTTAACATATGGAAGCGGTATAAGCTGGGAAAGCGCGTCAAAGAGCAAAGATGAGTTTTTAAATGAGGCAATTTTGGATGACGTGCAAGCTTTATATAGGGCGTATAGTATTAATGCTAAGTTAAAAAGCGGTAAAGATTTAAATATCTCCAAAGAGCAAATTATCCAGTATGGAAATTACTTAGCAGGTCACTCAGTAGAAACTTCTAATATTGAAGAATTTTTAAAAAAAGAAGCTCAAGGAGCCCTGATAAATAAGCCGCAGCATATCTTTCTTATTGTCGGTGAAAGTTATGCACAGTGGTCATTGTTACCTCAATACAAAGATCTGAATCTTGCAAACGGCATGAAACATATTATTGCTCAGGATAATTCAGCGTATGTTCAGACCTTTTTACCTGCTAGTTCATCTACAATGCCTGCAGTGAGTTCCATTGTTACGGGATTCCCTGAAATCAATTTATCTCCTAATTACCAGGCTGAATCTTACAAGGTACCTTACGCAACATCTATAGCGGCCCAAATGAAAAAATTGGGTTATAAGACGTTTTTCTGGTATGGCGGCTTTAGCTCGTGGCAGCGCCTGGAGGATTTTACACTAGCGCAAGGTTTTGACAAGTTTTATGGTTGCAGTGATTTACCCAATCAGGCAGGGAATGCGTGGGGAAGTGAAGATAAATACTTTCTGAAGGCTATTCCGGAAGTATTTGAAGACAATCAACCATCTTTTCATGTGATACTTACCACATCTAATCATCCTCCTTATACGATAAATCTGAAAGGTGAAGCATTTGATCCCTCCATTGTTAGTAGCGGTCTGCCTGATAATTTAAAGATGGATGAAGAATGGATTACAAAACTTGGACATTTCTGGTATGCAGATAAAGTCCTGACTGAATTTATCCAAATGATGTATAATAAATATCCAGACAGTTTATTTGTTATTACCGGAGACCATGGAGACAGGGTTAATCTGGAGACCAATCCTGCTTTATATGAGAGATATGCCGTTCCATTAGTTTTTTATGGACAGGGAGTAACAAAAGAAATGCTGCCTAAAAAAACAGCAGGCAGCCATATTGATATTGGGGCAACTTTAATTGAATTAATTGCACCTAAGGGTTTTGAGTATTACTCTGTAGGAGAGAGTTTAACAACAGGTAAGACATTGGGAACAAATGACCAGTTATGGATCACGCCGGATTATATTGGGAGAATAGAAAGTGGCACTGCTGAAGCTTTGAGTTGGGCACAGCCCAATGGCGTGCCGCTGAGCGCAGAGGTAATAAGACAAGAAGCAGATGCTAAACGTGGATTATCATGGTGGAGAATTGCTCATGGAAAAATTATAGATTAAGTGTGCGCTTATTTTAGCTTTTAGCCTTCTCTTGCCATTATCAGTGGTATGAGGTAAACTGACAGGTGTGTAAAAATTATAGATATGAATATAGCTTTATCTAAAAAATATGGGATGGTGATTATTATTAAGATATATGATTGCTTTACATTTTTTAATGAATTTGAACTGCTAGAGTTACGATTAAATTTGTTAAATAATGTTGTGGATTATTTTGTCTTAGTCGAGTCAAATAAGACTTTTAAAAATGAGAATAAAGAATATTATTTCGAAAAAAATCAAGATAAATTTAAAGATTATCTCGACAAAATAATTCATATAAAAGTTAATGATATGCCTGATTATGATCCAGATGATGAATGGAGGCTGGAGGTATATCAGCGTAATTGCATAATGAGAGGATTAAATAATACTTCTCCTGATGATATAGTGCTAATATCCGATGTTGATGAAATACCAAAGCCTAATATATTGGAATTATTAAATAAGAATAAAAGCGATATAATATTTGCTAGTCGTAATAGGGTGCAACACAATATTGTTCAAGTAATAAAATTCCTACCAGACAGTTTGTTTAAAAGTCATGGAATAAAGTTATTAGATAGAACTCCTCTTGCTTTAGAGCAAGATTTGTTTTATTATTTTGTAAATTGTCGTTCTAAAGGTAAATGGAGTGGGACTGTTATTACCAAGGCTAAGAATCTCTCCACTCCGCAGCAATTACGACATAGAAGAAGTAAATTTCCCCGCATTAAAAATAGTGGCTGGCATTTCTCTTATCTAGGGGGTGTCAATAAGATAGTACTTAAACTAAATTCAATAATAACAGAAACAAATGTAGATGCTTATTCGGGAGAATATATAAATAATTGCATAGCTAATGGATTAGATATTTACGGACGCGAAGGAAGCGAATTCGAGTATGAATTTATAGACATAGATGAGGTTGAACCTGCTCAGATGCAAGATTTAGTACAGAAATATTCGTATCTATATTTTGACTATCAAAAAAGAGAGGATTAATCCTCTCTTTTGAATACTTAAGAAAAACCCCTATTTATGGATGAAAATCTTCTTGTTCAAAAAAATCTTTTGAATTAATTAGTAGATCTAGTCTATATTGTTACGAATTTGTGTATCTGACCAATTCCACCATTTTATATTATTTAATTTTTTTATTTTTTCATCGTTAAATCGATATTTAATAACTTTAGCTGGAACTCCCACTGCTATTGCATAATCTGGTATGTCTTTATTAATAACGGCACCTGCACCTATTACTGCACCATTTCCGATTTTGACACCAGGAAGTATAGTAACATCTCGGCCTATCCATACATCGTGCCCGATCTTTAGCTTTTTTATAATTTCAAGTTCTGTTCTATCTTCTTCTAGCATGCCAAATTGTTTTAAATATATGATTGGATGAGTGGTAATGCATTTTAGTGGGTGGTTACTTCTAGCGAGGCTAACATTTTCTGCAATGGAACAAAATGCACCAATACTTTCAATGTTTTCTGCATTCTCGCAATATCCTTCGAATCCATAAGTGTACTTTTCAACAGGTACATTGCAATAACGGTGCATAAATATCTTGCAAGGTTATTCTTTGCTCCGTATTTTCTTCTTGATACCTTTCGTAAATACTTGGGTATTTTGCGATTTCCTTTCGTTAGAAATAGTATCTTACAAATAATTTAAATAAATTCTATAGTGCAAAAAAATATCCTGCTAGTTATATATAATGTAAATTAAAGGCACAAAAGTTGTATTTGCGATTTTACTAAGACGAAGAATAAAAGAGGAGTCAACTATGAATAATAACTTTGTATCTATAATTATTCCGGCATATAATGTAGGACAATTCATTAGTGAAACTCTTGAATCTATTCAAAGGCAGACCTTTGATAATTGGGAAGCAATTATTGTTGACGATGGTTCTACTGATAATACGATAGAGGTTGTTAAGAATTTTACTCAGAATGACAAGCGGTTTCGATTGATCTGTCAACCCAACGGGGGTGTTTCAAACGCCAGAAATACCGGTTTGCTTGCTGCGTCAGGAACATACCTGTCTTTTCTTGATGGTGATGATATGTGGAAGCCTACCTTTTTAGCAGAATTGCTTAGTACATTTCAAGATAATAATATTAACATGGCCTATTGCGGTTATACACATCTCTATGCTAGTGGATTCAGGCGAAAGTTTAGTTATCCATATGTAAATGGTAATATTCTACTTCCTGTTATTCAAGGCGAAACGCAAGTTCATATTGGAGCGATTCTGGTAAAAAAAGAAGTTATCGATAAAATTGGATTGCTTTTTACTGATGGTTGCTCTGTTGGAGAGGATCAAGAATTTCTCTGGAAGCTAGTTTCAGTAGTGCTAGTTCAGAATGTATCCAAAGAATTAATGATTTATCGTATTCGAACCGGATCAGCTATAACTGCGAAATGGAATTGGCAAAAGCATATTCAGGCTTTTTATGGTTTTGAGAGAGCTATGCGCTATATTTTATCTCAGCCCAGTAATGACTGTGATAAAGAATACTTAAGCAAGGTGTTACATAGACGAGTTGCTTATAAGTTATTTAAGATTGTATGGCGAATGATTAAGAACGGATATGTTGTGGAGGCTATGCATCTAATGGACAATAGAGAATATAGTATCTATCTTAATTCATTAGATCCAACTCATTTGAGATTGATGGACAAGCTTAAATATCAAATCACATTTACTAGAAGTAAAAGATGGTGGAAACTAGCCCAATTATTATAGTTCATTCAAACTTTGTCTGAAATATATAAATGTAGTGTGGGGGTGGGAAAAAATGCATAAGGTTGCAATTGTAATATTAAATTATTTAAATTATAAAGATACCATTGAATGTGTTGAAAGCATTATCATTGATAAATATCAAAATAAAGAAATTGTTATCGTAGATAATGGATCCCCTAATGAGTCTCGGGTGAAGCTTCAAGAAAGATTTCATACTAATAATGGAATTCACCTACTAATACATGATAAGAATGATGGATTTGCCAGAGGAAATAATATTGGTATCCGATATGCTACCGATGTTCTAAAATGTGAATTTGTATTAGTTGTTAATAATGACACTATTTTCAAAGATCCAGAGATGATAACTAGTCTGATGGCGGCTTATAAACCAGGTATTGGCGTTTTAGGGCCAAGAATCGTTGGTTCAGATGGAAAAGAACAAAATCCGCTAAGAGAATTTGAAACAGCAAAGAGCAAATTGCGACAAAATTTATATTATAGAAGAAAGATTGCCAACCTAAAACTAAATTCAAAGTTAAATTTTAGTTTTAAACAAAGTAAGTGGTATCAAGGTCTAAAAGAAATAAATTTCCTTAAAAAGAAGAAAAAAGAAAGACAAGAAATTTTACGCAGAAGTTTGGTTTCTTCAAGCAAAACTTCTAAAAGTTTGGTATTGCATGGAGCATGCTTCCTTTTAACCTCAGACTATTTTAAATATTATCCATTCCTCTTTCCTTGTACTTTTTTATACTATGAAGAAGATATTCTTACTATGTTGACTCGTAAAGTCGATCTGTTAAAGAGCTTTATTAATACCACCTATATTTATCATAAGGAACAGCAAAGCAGTAATATAAGCTTTGCTAAAGATAAGAGTGGAAAGACGAAGCATCATATTGCCAGTATAGAGAAAGCTAAAGAAATATATCCACTAGACTATGAAACAATAAAAAAGATGTATTTTAGACTATAGTCTAAAATACATCTTTTTTATTACTAAATATTATCTAATGCTTCAGAGTAGACAGCGAGAGTACTGAGAGTCATCTTTTTAATGGTAAAACTCTCGACTCTGTTCAATCCATTAGCTCTAAACTGATTTGCAAGGTCAGGGTCTGATAAAATTGTTATAACGGCTTCAGCCATTTTTGATGGATCTTCAGGAGGGATAAGCAATCCAGTCTCTCCATCAGTAATAATTTCTGTTGTTCCGCCAGTGTTAGTTGCTACAACAGGGATTCCTGCAGCAAGAGCTTCGACTGTTACCAGGCCAAATGGTTCCTCCAGGGAGGCTAAGACAAATACATCTAAATCTTTCATTATCTCAGGTACGTTATCGCACATACCCAGAAAGATTACGGTGTTATTTATGCGTTTTAATTTTTCAATATAGTCCTTATCATCACAGGCACCGGCAACTACAAAAACAGTATCAGGAACCTTGGAAGATATATCTGAAATACTGCGAAAAAAGGTATCTTGTCCTTTAATAGGAGTAATACGTCCAATCATGCCAATGATCTTCGTTGTTTCTGAGACTGCTAGTTTTTTTCTCAGCACTCCCGGCTTTGCGGTCTTGAATCTTTCTATATCTATTCCATTATAAATAGTAGTTATTTTTTCAGATGGAAAACTGGTAAGCGATTTTCTCACTGCCTGAGAGACAGCTATTACTTTATCTACTTTTTGATAGGCCCAGCGATGGAACATGCTGTTTTTTAAAGGGCATTGTATATGCCTGGTGATTACTATTCGGATTTTTGGGTAGAAGAACTTAGTCCAAACTGCTAGCCAATAATCTCTTCCTGTATGTGCGTGAATAATTTCTATCGAATGTGCTTCGCAATATTTAGCCAATTCACGGGCACTCTTAAGGTCGATAGCTCCGCTAAATGGTTGATTGATAACAGGAATATGAGCTTCTCGGGCATTCTTGTCTATGAAAGTTCCTGGACGGCATGCCAAAGTTACATTAATCCCCAGTTTCATTAGTTCATTGCAGAGCAATACTACATGAACTTCGCCGCCAGCCCAAATCTTCATAGAGCTTATTTGCATTATTTTTGTCGGCATACTTTGCTTCATAATGCCCCCCACGGTAGTAAGATTGGTTACTCATTTATTAGTACTTTACAGCAGTAACCTCATTCATTGCTGTCCTTGTAGCTTCTATCATTTGGTCAATGCTGATACTCTCTATAGAAAGTCCTGTTTGTGGTCTAACAGTCCATTCTGGATGCCGATAAGGACCGACTAGTTGATAATTGGTGGGACCAACGGCCATAACCGTTCGTTTCCCTGCTGCCAAAGCGGCATGCATAAGTCCGGTATCACCGCCTACTACTACGGAAGACAGTGATGTTAAACCAACAGATGTAACAAAGTCTGCTTGTCCTGCGGCGACAGGGAATCGGGTCGCTATAGCAGTGAGTTTTTCACGTTCTGCAGGTCCTCCACCAAAAACTACTTGTATATCCTGACTTTTCCAGTACTCTGCGAGGCTGATATAGCGTTCTAATGGCCAAATTTTACCAGCGATGCCATCTCCGGTGAAAGGCTGTATAAATACGGTTGATTTTTGAAGAGATAGGCCCCAGGTATTAAAGAGCGCTTTGGCTTTATCCAAGTTCGACTGAGGAATAACATAGTGATTTTTTACTGGAAAGGACTTTAATCCCCCCAACTCAAGCAGTTTAAGATGTTGATCGATAAGATGAACGTCTTGTAATTGTCTTACGTGACTAGTGGTATAAAACAACTGGCGTATGGGCTTTCTTGCTTTAATTAACCCCCAGCGGTGTTTAATTCCAGTCAACCACAAGAAAAGAGCCTGTTCCCCATGCCCGGCAAAATCAGTAACTAGTTGGTAGTTATCTTTTTTGATTGTTTGGAACAGATCAATACTCATTTTGCCAAGGTCTAGTACACTTTTAGATGACAGGACATTATCCTTAATAAGGATTACTTTATCAAGACCTGGAAATCCATCCAAGACGTTGGAATATCTATCCTTAACTAAAAAGCTGATTTTGCTATTGGGAAAATTAGCCTTGAGCATGTAATAGGCGGGAAGCGTAAAGATAATATCCCCTATGGCACCACGGCGTATCATTAAAATATTTTCTATTTCATCCGGCATTTAGCTAGCCCCCTTTTGACTTAGCACAAAGATATAGATTTATATATATTGCTACTTCTTAAGAAAATATAGCATTGGTGGAATAGTAAAGCAAGATAAATTCTATTTAGATTGTGCAAAGTAGGACATTAATTTTTAAATAAACGCGAGATAATAAATCGTAAATCAGGCTCTTTGAGAGTATTGCATCTTTTACAAAATTCCTGTATAAATAAGTTGGTTTCAAGCTCATTAGCGGCAAAAGTGGCAAATCTGCTGCTTAATCTGGATAAGTTTTTTACTAATAATAATCTTTTAGGCAAAAAGGGAAGAGAATACATATTATCAATATCTATTAATTGAATTTGAATATCTTCTTTAGTAGATGACACTATTAGATTATCTAGTCCAGGATCTAAATGTACGAATTTATAATTTATTAAATTACTCCATAGTAAAGCTATTTTCTTTATTATTTTCTTTCTTAATTCTAGATCGTTAATATTATCATTACTAAATAAATATGTATATAAATCGACACCGGGAACTTCTTTTGTTACAAAAATGCTTTCACTAAAAAACATATTTTTACTTCTGGTTAGGGCTAAAACAGGTTCAGCAACGGCGAAATGTGCATTGCTTAAGCTAATAGCCGTTTTGAAACAGCGGACAGCTTCTATAGGCCTAAATAAATTCTTAATGATCTTAGAAATGCTGCGAAAGGCATAACTCTTCATATAATAGACCTCATTATTAAAATTAAACCTATAGACCTTAGCTTTTGTTTCTTGAACTAATTCAAATCGACTGCTTTCCGCGGAATAATGTTGATTAGTCCACTTAAAATTAATAATTTCTTGGGCAAGGCTATAAGGTAAGCTATCCTTATAGTATATTTTAATTTCGGAATTATAATTCTTCATAAGTAGTCTTGAGTTCATAGAGGGTTCCTTTCGTAAAAAAATTACAGTTTTTGTATAGCGTATTTCCAAATGACTTATCAGTCATTTGGAAATTAAAGGTTACTTGGAGGAGATTTAGGTGCGGTACAGAATAGTAATGATTATTTTGTGGATACTTTGCACAAATGTAAGTTCTTCTTTTCAATTAAATGCGATGAGATGACTAAAGGAGTGGGTGCTATGACCAGCCTTAAAAGAAGCGCTTTCAAGGCTTATGATATCCGTGGTAAGGTACCGTATGAGTTGAATGAGGAATTAGTCTACAACATTGGCCGGGCCTATATTGAATTATTAGGGGCCAAACAAGTCGTTGTTGGGCGGGATGTTCGTTTGTCCAGTGCGGATTTAGCGGCAGCATTAACTCGTGGAATAACTGACTCCGGTTGCGATGTAGTGGATATCGGCTTGTGCGGTACAGAGCAGGTCTATTTTTCTACTTTTCATTTGGAAACTGATGGTGGTATTATGATTACTGCCAGCCATAACCCGATGGACTATAATGGTCTGAAGCTGGTGAAGGCAGGGGCAAAGCCAATTAGTGGCGATACAGGATTAAGGGATATTGAGGAAATGGCGGTAACTGGTAGTTTTTCACAGAAGCTACCTGAGGAAAAGGGTAGTGTCACCTCTGTCAGCATTTTGGATGAGTATATTCGACATTTGCTAAGCTATTTAGACGCTTCACAATTGAAGCCGTTAAAGATCGTTGTTAATGCCGGTAATGGCTGTGCTGGTCCGGTTATTCAGGCGCTGGAAAGGTATTTGCCCTTCGAGTTAATAAAAATATACACTGACCCTGATGGCACTTTTCCCCACGGCATACCTAATCCGCTTCTGCCTGAGAACCGGGAAGCAACGGCGGCGGTTGTACGTGAAATAGGGGCAGATCTGGGGATAGCCTGGGATGGAGATTTTGACCGGTGCTTCCTGTTCGATGAAAAGGGAAGATTTGTTGAAGGCTACTATATTGTCGGCCTTCTTGCTCAGGCTTTTTTAACCAGGCAGCCGGGAGCCAAAATTATCTATGATCCCCGTTTGACCTGGAATACGATTGAAATTGTTGAACAGTTTGGCGGCATCCCCGTTCAAAGCAAGACTGGCCATGCCTTTATTAAAGAGCGCATGCGCAAAGAGGACGCAGTATACGGTGGGGAGATGTCGGCTCATCATTATTTCCGGGATTTTGCTTACTGTGACAGCGGCATGATTCCCTGGCTGTTAGTGACGGCTGTAATGAGTGCAACCGGGAAATCTTTATCGGTATTATTGAATGAGCGTATGGCGAGCTTTCCTTGTAGTGGTGAAATTAACCGCACGGTAGTAGATTCCAATCAGGTACTTCAACAGGTAGAGGAGAAATTTGTAACTGCTGAAGCCCGTATTGACCGGACTGATGGGCTGGGGGTAGAATATGACACTTGGCGCTTTAATCTTCGCACGTCGAATACAGAACCAGTGATTCGGTTAAATGTGGAATCCCGGGGCGATGAAGCACTTATGCAGGCTAAGACCGAAGAATTATTAAGCTTAATTGATGAAATTGGAAAATAAAAGGTGTTTGAGACAGGAGAATTATCATTATAGGGAGAAGCTTTTAATGAATATTTTAGTAACTGGCGGAGCCGGCTATATCGGCAGCCATACTGTTTATAAACTAATTGAACTAGGACATACGGTGACTGTTTATGACAATTTATCGAAGGGCCATGCTGCAGCAGTCCCGGAACAGGCTGCATTGGTAGTTGGTGATATACGCGATAGCCTATTATTGAGTAGAACACTTAAAGATAATAGTATTCAGGCGGTTATTCATTTTGCTGCCGATAGCTTGGTTGGGGAATCCATGCAGCAGCCTATAAAGTATTATCAAAACAATGTAGCGGCGACATTGGCTCTATTAGAGACGATGCTGGAGTGCAATGTGATGAAAATTGTTTTTTCCTCAACTGCAGCCGTATATGGTGAGCCTAATCATTGGCCTATTACCGAAGATATGCCTACGCAGCCTACGAATGTGTATGGCCGGACTAAGCTGGTGATTGAAGGAATGCTTGCTGACTTTGCTCGTGCTTATGAACTATCGTATGTATCGCTGCGTTATTTTAACGCTGCCGGAGCGTTAGCAGACGGCTCAATAGGTGAAGATCACAATCCCGAGTCACATCTTATTCCACTCGTTCTGAAAACCGCATTGGGTCAGAGACAGGCAATCGATATTTATGGCGCTGATTATCCGACTGCTGATGGTACCTGCATTCGGGATTACATCCATGTAGTAGATTTAGCAATGGCTCATGTTCTTGCTGTATCACATCTGCTGTCAGGCGGCAGCTCCCGGGTATATAATTTGGGTTCTGAGCAAGGATTTAGTGTGCGTGAAGTAATCAATCAGGCTAAAGCTATTACTGGGATCGATTTTAATGTGCGGGAGATTGCGCGGAGATCAGGTGATCCTGCTGTACTCGTGGCATCTTCTGAGAAAATACGCACAGAACTCGGCTGGATGCCGCGCTATAGTAATTTAGACAGTATTATCAAGGACGCCTGGATTTGGCATAGAGGACATCCGGAAGGGTATAAAGCTTAAGTATGTTGCCGCATCACTTTGTGATGCGGCAATATTCAATTTGCTTACATATACTTTTTCAGCGACAAAGCTTTTTTTACACAATAGGCTGTCAAAATTAGTCCTAGATAAGCGATGCACTCATCAAATTCCTCCATAACAGGCAGGTGCAGCTTCTTTTCACCGAATCCGGCAACTGCCAGAGCCAGGATGGAGATTGCCAGCTCGCTTATAGGAAAGCGTTTTTCTTTTAGCAGTTTATAAGGGACTTTATATAAGCCGTACTTGATGACAGCGAATAACCACACAACTATGATAACTGCGAGCGTGGGATTAACAATTGCCCCATAAGGAAGCTGAGCGAGTGAGACGAAAGAAGGACCATTGACTGCATCAAAGCCATTAGGATAAAATACCCGGCCCCAACTCAGCTCTCTGCCGATCATGAGCAGCCATAGTGGAGAAGTACAGAACAGAAAACATGCACTTTCAGGATAACCGTTTGACCTGGCATCATGCCACCATTTACAGTTCAGCACTAATCCTACAGCCAAAATTACCACCTGCAGCCACTCAAGAAAGCTATTCTCCCAACCCCATGAAATCGGCAAATAGGGACTGATGAAATAAGAGAGTAATACACCAGTCAGTAAAATCCATTTAATAGGCATATATGTGACCTCATTTCTAAACAAGCGTAATATTGACTAGTCAGTCGACTTTAGAGAAAACGACTGGGTAATATGATCGTGTTGCGTGCTTGCAATGCCACTTTTACGCGATATGCCGTAAGAATGAGGGAAAGATAGGCAGCGCATTCCACGAGTTCTTCCATAGCAGCGTTGTGCAGGTGTTTTTCTGCCACATAAGCGACCACAAAGGAGAAAATTACCAGGATAAATTCTCCAGTGGGGAAGCGGCCCTGCCGGTAAAGGTCACAGGGAAATGCATACAGCCTGTACTTAATAACGGCATATAACCAGGCTAGGATAATGATGGCAATTACCGGATAAACCAATTTTCCGTAAGGAAGCTGTGCTACAGAGATAAAGTAGGGGCCATTGACAGGATCTAGGCCAGCAGGGAAGAATACCCGTCCCCAGCTGAGTTCACGTCCGATCATCAGCAGCCAGAGCGGTACTGCCCAGGCGAAGAAACGGGCATGATGAAATTGTCTGGATGAGCTTGCTTCCTGCCACCAGCAGCCGGTCAACAGTGCTCCTACAGCTAATATTACTACCTGTGACCATTCGAGAGGGCCATTCTCCCAGCCCCAAGTGAGGGGCAGATAAGAGCTGATATAATAGGAAAGAATAACGAGTACGAGTAGAGGATATTTAAGTAGATGCACGTTTGCGACTCCTTTCTTCTGAAGATAACCTGAAAATAATCTGAAAATCACAATACCTAATTCTATCACTAACTGCTTTATCCGACAAGCACAGTCGGAATGGATATCTAAGTTAATACCATCTAATTGCGGCAATGCCCAGATACTCTTTAATTGAAAGGGCAATATTTGTAAGGGCTCCGCTAGACGGAACGAAATCAAACCATGATACTAGGCTGTGAACGTTAGCCTGATAGTCAGTTGGCCAGGGGAGTACCTTGATGCCGGTCTTTTGAAACTGGAGCACTGCACGGGGCATATGAAAAGCCGAGGTGACCAGTATTGGTTGGCTATAGCCATGGGTATCAAGCAGTTTTTTGCTGTATTCAGCATTTTGTGTGGTATTGAGGCTTTGGTTTTCGATAATAATTTTGTCATCAGGAATGCCAAGGCCCAGCAGAATAGTCCGGGATATTTCCGCTTCCGTACCGGTCGTCTCCAGCACTTTGCCGCCTGATACTAGAATAGGAAGCTTATACTTATGATAGAGCTGGGCAGCAGTGAGCAGACGGTTAGCTGCAGAGCCACTGAGATGGCCGTGTCCGTCGAGATTGGGCGTATCCATCGTTGCACCGCCGCCTAACAGGACGATTACATCGCCGCTAAAAGCAGCAGGAGGTGAATAGCGGGACTCCAGAGAGCGGATAACTGGATCGGCAACAGCCGGAATGGTACACAGGTAAAAAAGAGCAGTGATGACGCACAGTATGGCAGCGCTTTCTCTCTGGCGGCGGTAAAGCTTTGTGACAAGGGCAAGCAGCAGGACAAGAAATAGTCCCGGCGGAACGAAAAATGTACTATAGATCACTTTTAGGACATAGAGCATACAGTCACCTGCTTCTATAATGTATTGATTGAATTTTACTACCGGGAGGAAGGGTTTTCCAGCCTACAAGGCAAATACTGTAGAAAAGTGAAGTAGGGTACTAATCTAAGTAGAGAATGATAGGAGCGTGCAACTATGTCAGTCCTAACACTTTCTTCCGGCTTTACCTTCGATTACACTAACCTGTACGGCGATGGCAAAGTAACTGCTAAGGATCTTGCCGCGGCCGCGGGGCAATTGCGTGAGGCGCATCAGTCTGTCATGCAGATGCGGTCAACGGGTATTGTAAAGGGCCATCTTTCCAAGGACGGACAACCGGAAAAGGTCTTGTTTACCCAGCTGCCTTATATCCAAGAGGGGCATATTAATTCGCCTGAGGGTATTGAGCGCTTACAACAGTTTGGCGGATCATTGCGTTACAAGGTAGATACAGTCGTTTCCTTCGGAATTGGTGGTTCTTTTTTAGGTAACAAGGTCTTATTTGATATACACTGCGGTGATTTTTATAATTTTAAATCAGCAGAAGAACGACAGGGCTACCCTAAGCTGTATTTCAGCGGCAATAATCTCGACCCGCGGCGTACCGATGAATTGATCGGACATATATGCCGGGAGGCAGAGTTAAAGCAAGGTGAACCATACCGGGTAACCCTTATTGTTATTTCAAAGTCCGGCTCAACCTTGGAAACGATGGCTACCTTTATGGTTGCCTATGAGCGCCTAAAACAAACGCCTAACCTTGAAGTAACTGTTGTTGCAGTGACTGATCCGGCTGAAGGAACAAACGAGACACTGCTTCATAAGCTCGCGAGAGAGCAAGGCTGGCCGATGTTCAGTGTAGCGGACGGAGTGGGTGGCCGGTTTAGCATTTTTTCCGAAGTTGGGCTGATTACCGCAGCCTGCATTGGCTTTGATATTGACGAATTTTTAGCTGGAGCCCAGGCAATGGACAAAGCGTGCCAGACGGATGACTTTAGGCACAACCCGGCACTTTTAACGGCAGCGCTCAAATATCTCGGTGCCGAAAAGTATGGCCGGGATATCGAAATATTTATGCCCTATGGAGACTATCTGAAATCGGTATCCGAGTGGTATATTCAGCTGCTGGCCGAATCCCTTGGCAAACGGGTGAATCGTGACGGGCAGGAGGTTTTCTACGGGCGGACCCCCGTTGCTGCCGTAGGTACTACTGATATGCATGCTCAGACCCAGCAGCACCAGGATGGTAAGCGCAATAAAATTGTCCAGTTTATCCGTGTTTTAGAGTGGGATACAGATCCCGTTATTCCCGACCTATTTCCCAATACTGCTAAATTAGCCGAGATCGCCGGGATCAGCTTAAGTCAGGGAATGGAAGCTGCGCGGCAGGCCAATGCCCAGGCCTTAGCGGGCGATTGCCGCTTCAATGCGACTTTTACACTGCCGAAGTTAAATGCCTATCACCTTGGCGAACTGCTGTATTTGCTTGCTTTGTCGGTCGCCTATGAAGGCGAACTGGCCAATGTGGATGCTTTCGACCAGCCTGGTGTTGAGACGTATAAACGCATTCTGGGGCCAAATCTGCAAAAGCTGAAAAATAAGAAATAGAAGATGGAGCGAATGGGTATCATGACATTACGAATTTTAGCGACAACAATTGCCGCATTATTGCTTAGCAGCTCGGCAGCTTTTGCCGAACATGCTTTTGAACAAAAAACGGGCTGGCTTTTTCCCACTATTGGAGCTGGCAGGGGCAACTGGGAAGCCAGCGTAGGATTGTTTATATGGTCCGATGAATTCAAGGCCCGTAACTTTCAGCTGCGTTCTGAAGTGGATTTAGGTCCGGGGCTCCGGCTGCACAGTATCGTTCGCACCAATCGTGAACAGGATACATTAAAAGGTTTTTCACCGATTTTGGATGAAGGCTATGTGGAAGGCTTCGGCTTTAAAGAGAGTAAAAACGGCACGTTAAGTGCCAGTCTGCGCATCGGTAATGTCAGGTATCTGCACTTTCCTTATCCCGATTCTATCGCTGTTTTTGACCAGGTGCCAGGCATCTCTGATTTAAAAGGCGGCGCCAGAACCGGCTACAGCGGTGAGCTGCTAACCCTGGATTATAAACACAAGACAGGGTTAGGGCTTCATGCCACCGGGATTAACTGGGATTTTGACCGCGACGGTGGCGCGCAGATGATCGAGAATTATGTATATTACCAGCAGGACTTCGGTGCCGTCCATTTTGAAACTCATGTAGGCGGCCTGGCTTTGCGCCCCGAGCCCCTGGGGCGCAAAGCTACCGGATTTAATACCTTCCTGGGGACCAAAGTAGGCAAATACCAGGTGGGTGTATTATATGAGAAATTGAAGAACCAAACGGCGTATACAGGCCTAATGGTTACCTTCCCGCAAAATTACGTCACGCGCACCATGGGTAAGGTAGCCTTTGATTATGACCGCAGCCCGGAAGGTTTTGCGATGCAAATTCCGCTGGCTTCTGGAAAAATTGGTGCCCGTATTGCCAAGAAAGCACCGGTGAACGGTATTTTAGTGGGTGAGGTCAAGGCCGAACGCTTACGGACGTATTGGCAAAATGGCCAGGCTCGTAACTATTATGAGCATATTCTGAGTTCCTGGGGCGAAGAGAATAAGTCAGAGCTAGTCATGGTTGTGGAAGAGTCGCCCTGGTATCTCCAGTCGGAGTCGCTGGTCAGTCCGCACACGAATGTGGGCAGCTGGAGTGCGATTAAAGAGTGGGAAAAGGATCGCCAGGGACCTGCCCAGTTAAGTCAGTCTGTGACCTACCGTTTTTACCGGTTGAAAGAATAAACTGAAAATATTCTGCGCGAATCCTGTCAACTATTGACAGGATTTCGTGTTGTTATGTAGAAGTGATAGAAAGTTATTTCTACCATGGGATGTGCGGTTATGGAGTTACCATTGCTTTTCCGGAGAATAACACGTAAGCAGCTCGTTGCAGTACTGCTGATCTCCAGCGGTGTCTTGCTGGGCGTTATCTACTATGATGATGCACCTGAGACAGTCTATGCCCCAGCGGTAGTGGAGGGCAAACCGTCAGCAAAGAGTATACCTCCCCCGGGCAGAATGCCAATTGGTTTTGAGCCGGGGCGGACGCTGCGCGATCCGTTTGCACTGCCCGGCCAGTTTGCGTCGGTGCAGCCAGCTGGTGATCAAGCCTTGCCTACGGCCGCTCTCACTATGCCTGCAGGTAAGGCTGCTACTATTAAACTGCCTGTTTTAGTGGGTGTAGTCGGTGCCGGTGAGCAGTGGGCTGCCATTATCCGGCTTGGGGACGAAAGCCGTTCGTACCAATTGCATGAATATGCCGGCAGCTACCAGGTGGTAGCGATTACTATCGATTCGGCGACCGTGGCTGGGCCGGCAGGTGTAGTGGTATTGAGGGTAGGCAGGTGAGAAAAGTGAATGGCATCAAACAGTTGTTTTTCGTTATGCTGTTTTGTTTTGTCTGTATTATTTCACAAGCTGAGGCAGCGCCGCTGGTCAATATGACGGTGACGAATGCAGAGGTGCGGGATGTTTTAACTGCGCTGGCCAGTGTCGGCCAAGTCAGTATTGTTGCCGACGACTCAGTAACCGGGAAGATCACGATTCAGCTGCGGCAGGTTTCCTTTGAAACAGCTCTGACATTGGTCACGAAAACAAAGGGGCTGGCCTACCAGCAAGTTGGCGGGGTTATTGTCGTAGCCGCTGTCGATAAGCTGACGCAAAATTTTGGTACAACCCACATTATTAAGCTGAATTACGCTGCCGCCGAAGATGTGAAAAAGAGCTTGGCGCTTATTATTCCGGATAATCGCTTGAAAGTGGATACGGCGACAAACTCACTGGTTTTTCTCGGTTCACCCGAAGAAACGGCCCAAATTCGCGCAGCACTAAAGGACCTCGATATTCCTTTTCAGCAGGTCAGCTTAGAAGCCCAGGTAGTAGCTGTTAATAAAGCGGCAAGCAAAGATTTAGGCATTGACTGGAACTGGCAGTCTGCTCCGCAGACGGCTACGTATGAGCGCGATAACTGGAGGGAGCAAAAAGTACTCACCGATGAAAATGGCAATACGGTCTATGGCGATGACGGCAAACCAGCTTACGTTGATATTCAGCACCGTGACTGGAAGGTTACCCGGCCGGGTGATCACGGCGTCATTCAATTTGGCCGAAGTCCAAGCGGCTGGCCCTATGAATTTTATTATCAGGCCAAAATCAGCGCTCTTATCTCCAGCGGCAATGCCAAAATTCTGGCAAAGCCCAAAATAACCGCCATTAATGGCAAAGAAGCGAAAATACTTATCGGTGACCGTATTCCGGTACTCCTGGAGAAAACCGAGAACGGAAAAACAACATCGACCATTGAATATATTGATGCAGGTATCAAACTGAACTATACACCCCGGATTAACGCGGATGGGTATATCACGGCCAGTGTGCATACCGAGGTAAGCACGCCCACCCTCGTACCAGAGATGAAGGCGTACCGGGTTACGACGCGTGAGGCCGGGACTGAGGTGCGCATGAAAGACGGCGAGACAATGGTTATTGGCGGCCTGATCGGCAGTGAAGAATCAGGCGGCAAAAACAAGGTGCCTTTTTTCAGTGATTTTCCCATTTTGGGCAAGTTATTTCAGAGTACTCATACAGCAAAGAGTGAAACAGAAGTAGTCATATTTTTAACGGCCCAAATTGTTAAATAGTGGTAAGGAGAGGAACGCATTCATGTCGATTCGCATATTGATAGCTGATGATCATGCCCTGCTGAGGCAGGGGATCAAAAACGTACTTAGTCTAGAAGCAGACCTGGAAGTAATCGGCGAAGCGGCGGATGGAGAAGAAGCAGTGCGCAAAGCGGTAGAGCTTAAGCCTGACATTATCCTCCTGGATATTAATATGCCCCGCGGTAACGGTCTGGAGGTAACGAAGCGGCTGAGTGCGGCACAACCGGATGTCAAGTGCGTAGTATTAACGATACATGATGATGAAAATTATGTTTTTGAAGTCATCAAGGCCGGTGCGGTCGGCTATCTGCTCAAAGATGTGGAGCCGAGTATGCTGATTAAAGCGATCCGGGCGATTTCCGAAGGAGAGTCGTTTATTTATCCGACTCTTGCCAGAAAGCTGTTCAGTGAAGTAAGCCGCCGCGATACGGAACGGCGTCATGAGTCGGTGGATATGATCAGACGGCGTAAAGAAGAGCGCCTTACTTACCGGGAAGTGGAAGTGCTGCAGCTGGTAGCCAAAGGCCTCAGCAATCAGGAAATGGCCCAGCGGCTGTTCCTAAGTGAAAAAACCGTTAAAAACCATTTGACTAATATTTTCCGGAAGATTAATGTTACTGACCGGACACAGGCCGTGCTGTACGCCATCAAACAGAAAATTGTCTCGCTTGACTAAATCACCAAAACGAACGCGATGAATATACTATCCTATCCCGAAAAAAAGGGGGTAGGATAGTTTGTCTTATACGATGAGTGTTGTGTTGGTATCTCTGGCGCTATATGGTTTATGGACGTTAATGCGCGACATCTGGCAATGGTTTCTCGAACCCCGTCTCATTAAGCCGCCAGGCTGCAGTTTTCTAATTTTTGTCCGGGACCAGCAAGAGGAAATTGAAGAACTCATCCGGTATCTCATCTATGAACTGGAATTAACCGAGGTCGAATGTGATGCAGTAGTGGTTGACTGCGGCTCCAGTGATCTTACTCCGCATATTTTGGAACGTTTGGCAGCACACAGCCCGGTTATTCATACTGTCAGTCTTAATGAGCCATCCCGATCTGTCAGTAAATTGCTGCCGCTGTGCCGCGGCAATATTGTCCATATTTTGGATATGACGACCCGTCTGACCAGCCGGGAGTTTATGATCAGTGTCTGCGCCCTGCTGAGCAATGATAACAAAGAAATCCGTATTAAGAATGTTTGAGAGCTAACAGCTCCCGGAAGACTTCGGCCAGTTTGTGGGCGATGGTGAAAAGCTCCGGTGAATAGACGACCTCTGCTTCCTGTACCTGAGCGTAAGGGGGCGTACAGGCTGTTAGCCGGGCCAATTGTAGATAGCGGCGTATTGTAGCCGGCGTCCACAAGGCAGTAATGCTGTGGCCGCCGGTTAATGTCAGCGTCGTATGGACAGGGTGGCCTTGGCAGGGAGCTATGGCATTTACGGCATAGTAATTGCAATAACCGGTGCAGGTGTCACCGGTTATGCGGGGCGTGCGAACTTTCACCGGGATGAGCAGTAAGCCTGGCGCCAGCGGCAGGGGCTGCAAAATGGAGCGTTGTGTCTTTACTGCCGTAATATGCCGTAAGGCAGCTAAATCGGTTGCCCGGCTGCGGGCTAAGCGGTGCAATACTGCTCGCGAACGAACCGGCAGGGAGAGTGTAGAGCCGCTGGTGGTCAGCAGTCTGGTGCAGTCTCCGTTTTCGGTGTAGCAGGGAACAAGAGCAGCAATATCCTGAGGAATGGGCAGTGGCTGCTGCACATAAAAGACCTCCTTTACAGAACGAATGTTTGGAATTATCTTAACAAAGGACAAGCTGGCGAGTCAAGCGTATAATTTACCCCTTTGCTGCTTATACTCCAAGCAATGACAGGAGGCGAAAACATGAAAGACAAGCAGCCGGATAATACGGAAAGAGGATTTAAGTGCAGCCGCTGCGGCGGAATGTTCGGTGATCATGGTGAACAGGTTGTTCACTGCCCTTTTTGCGCGATGATTTGTGATGAAGCCAAGTGCCGGGTTATTGAGACAAGCAACGAAGATTACTAGCAGGAAAAATTCATTCTCCGGCAGGAAATAAGCGGATCAGAGCGAAATATGCAGATTAGGTAATCAATACCAATTGGTAATAGTTTTGTATAGGAGGTAATTTCTATGTCTTATGGAAAACCGGAGTCCGGCGCTATGCAGGCCAGTCCGTTAGGTCAGCTGCTTATAATGCTGCGGGAAGATCTCATGGGAGAGCTTCAGGCCATTAATCAGTATCAGGCGCATATTGACAACATTGAAGAAGCGGAAATCAAAGAATTGTTGGAGCATATCCGGGATGATGAAAAAGAACATGTCGCTGAGTTGACTCACCTCATCTCACGGGTGGATGCCATTCAACGGGAGAAATTCCTCAATGATCATACGGCAGCTCCTGCGGAGCGGGTCAGTGCTGGTAAGGATGAGTCCCAGGTACTGACTGTCGGTAATTTATTTGGTAAAAAGTAAGAGTAAGAGGAGGGAATTTGTATGGACTTTTTGGATAGAAAAGCTGCACCGCTAACAGATGCTGAATGGCTGCGCCTCGATGAGGCTGTCGTATCAACTGCCAGCCGGACGCTGATCGGCCGTCGTGTAGTTGAAGTCCTGGGACCACTGGGGTCCGGCGTATACAGCATACCCTATTCCATCTTCAGTGGTAAATCTCCCGCAGGCATTGACATGGTGGGAGAAACGGACGAGTATGTTGTGGAGGCAACGAAACGGGCAACCGTTAATCTGCCGATATTGTATAAAGATTTTAAAATTATGTGGCGTGATGTGGAAGCTGACCGTCATCTCGGTTTGCCGCTGGATGTCAGCACGGCAGCCGTTGCCGCCAACTTCGTGGCTGTTCAGGAAGATGATCTGATTTTTAACGGCAACGAAGAACTGGGGCATCACGGCCTGTTCACTGTGAAAGGCCGTCAGACGGTAGCAATCAGCAACTGGGAGGAGTGCGGCAGTGCTTTGGCTGATGTGGTTAAAGCGGTGAGTGCGTTAAGCCAGGCCGGCCACTATGGTCCGTACTCCATGGTAGTCAGTCCGGTGCTGTATGGCAAGATGGTGCGTGTTTTCGGCAATACCGGTATGCTTGAACTGGATCAGGTAAAAGCACTGGTTAGCGGCGGCGTCTATTATTCCAATGTAATCAGCGGCAACAAAGCGGTGATTGTGGCTACAGGCTCGCAGAATATTAATTTGGCTATTGGCCAGGATATGGTCACTTCCTATATGGGCCCTGCCAATATGAATCATGTATTCCGCGTCATGGAAACAGCAGCGCTTCTGGTTCGCCGGGCAGATGCCATCTGTACCATTGAGTAATCCTTACTCAACAAATTAAGCAGCTTTTGTCAGACTCTGCTCACAGGCAGAGTCTGATTTTACGTAAGTCATCAAGAGGGTTAAGTAAGAAAATCGGGAGTAAAAAGAACAGCAATATGGGGATTTTACGAGTAACAGACCTGACAAAATCGTTTGGAATTGAAACAGTGTTTACCAGTATCAGCTTTGAACTGCGCCGGGGAGATAAGCTTGGGCTGATTGGAGCCAATGGAGCAGGCAAGTCGACCCTGATGCGCTGTATGCTGGGCCTGGAGGCGGCCGATAGCGGCCGGGTTGGCATTGAGGAAGGCGAAACAATCGGTTACGTGGAGCAGGACGCTTCCCTGGGACAAGGGACGTTGTATGATGAGCTGAGCTCCGCCTGGCAGGATGTCATTCAGTGGCAGCGGGACATGTCCAGGCTGGAAAAACAGATCGCCGAAGTGCAGGAGCATGACCGGCAGCAAGAACTGATCAGGCAGTATGGCCGGATTACCGAAAGGTTTGAGCGAGGCGGCGGCTATGAATATGAGAATATCATCCGCCGTGTTGCCAGCGGACTCGGCTTTACCGGCAATGATCTGGAACGGCCGATCAGCGCTTTTTCCGGTGGACAGAAAACGCGAATCAGCCTGGCTAAAGCCTTAGCGAGGCGGCCGGATTTTCTCTTTTTGGACGAGCCTACCAATCACCTGGATATTACCATGGTGGAGTGGCTGGAAGAGTATCTGAGGGACTATAGTGGCGGTGTGCTGATCATTTCCCATGACCGGTATTTTCTTGACCAGGTAGCGACAGGCATATTGGAACTGGAGCAGCACCAGATCGCGGAATACAGGGGCAATTACACCCGCTATCTTGTCCAGAAAGCGGAAAGAGTGGCTTCCCAGGCAGCAGCCTATGAAAAACAGCAGGAGTATATTGCGAAAACGGAAGCATATATTGACCGCTTCCGGGCAGGCATCAAGTCCAAGCAGGCCAGGGGCCGCCAGTCGCAGCTCAACCGTCTGGAACGGCTGGCTGCGCCTGTACAGGCGGATACGCTTACCTTTAACTTTTCTGCGCTTAGTGAGTGTGCCGACCGGGTTGCTGAGCTTGATAAGGTCACGGCCGGTTATAAAGAGACAACTGTTTTTTCCGGTCTGTCACTGCTCATACGCAAAGCGGAAGGAGTTGCGCTGATTGGCCCCAACGGGGCAGGCAAAACAACGCTGCTCAAGCTGTTGACAGGTGATCTGGTGCCCAAGGCCGGCAAGGTCAGATTAGGCAGCCGCGTTAAGATTGGCTATTTTGCCCAGGAGCATGAGAACCTGAATGCAGCTAACCGGATGCTGGATGAAATCATGCAGGAATTCGGTCTGGGCGAAGAACGGGCCCGTACCTTGTTAGGCTCATTTCTGTTTACCGGCGATGATGTCTACAAAGTGATTGGTACGTTAAGCGGTGGGGAAAAAGCCCGCCTGGCGCTGCTCAAGCTGATGATGACAGGTGCTAACTTTTTGATTCTGGATGAACCGACCAACCATTTGGACATTCCGGCCAAAGAAGCGGTGGAAGAAGCGATCATGGCATTTCCCGGTACATTTCTGACCGTTTCCCATGACCGGTATTTCCTGGATAAGGTAGCAGACCGGATTATTGAATTGTCGGACGGGAAGCTGACCGACTATGTGGGCAACTACAGTTATTATCGCGATAAGAAAGCTGCCAGTCCGGTTACGGCCCCTGCTAAAGCAGAAAAGCCTGCTGCAAAAGCTGCAGAAAATATATCCTCAGGAACGGCGAAGTCGCGCAAAGTGGACAATACCCGCCTGATTGAGAAGCTGGAGCTGGAGATAACAGAGCTGGAAATTATGGTTAAGGTGGCTGAGCGCCAACTGAATGATCCTGCCAGTCATGCCGATCTGGAGGCCAGCCGGGCGCTAGCGGAAGAATATGCTGCAACAAAAGAAAAACTGGGCAGCAAATATGATAAGTGGCTGGAATTAACCAGCGAAGAGTAAAAGAGATTCTCTAATATAAGAGGGATGACTCAACCGGATTCAAGCCGTGTTGAGTCATCCCTCTTTTTGTTTTCCCCCTGTGCCTTTTAGCAGTGAGCTGGCCTGACTCATTCCTGTACCTGCTTTTCCCCGGTCTTTGTGCTTGTGCAATGCCCCATGGTAAAGTAGCAGTGAAAGGAGGTGAGAATATGGCAGTAACGAAGGTTTCCCAAAACGGCAAACTGGTAGTCAAGGTAGAAACAGGTGTTAATGCTTCGGGCAACCCCACATACCGGCTGCGGTCTTTTCAGAACGTTAAACCCGGAGCAGCAGATGCAGATGTCTATGCGGTTGCCCAGGCGCTGGTCAATCTCCAGCAGCATACTGTAGTTAATGTAGCTCGTATGGAAGAAGGCAATCTCGTCAATCAATAACTCCAGCAAACACATTTAGTAAGAAAGGAGGCGTAGCTAATGGCCAAAACCTTGCAGATGGTATTTCGTGATGCGGCCGGTAAAGAATGCACGTTGTCTTTGGTTGATCCTAAGGCGGATCTGACTCTGGCACAGGTGAATGAGGCTATGACGGAAATTGTCAGCCGCAATATCTTTACTAGCAAAAATGGTGATTATGTGCAAATTGCGGATGCCCGTATACTAAGTCGTGATACGGTCACTTTGGCGTAACCCGTTAGTCAAGGAGGCTGCAGTGAATGGAACAATTGCTGACTTATGCCGCGAATTACGGCTTTCCAATGGTGATTTCTCTCTTTTTGCTCCTGCGCATCGAAACAAAGCTGGAGCAGCTAACGAATAGTATCAGTGAATTAGCCAAAGTAATCGCAACAAAAGGATAACAAAAAAACAGCCGGATAGGAGTTTATGCTCCTGTCCGGCTGTTTGACTATTTCACGGCTTTTAGCTGAACAATATCCGTCCAGTTCTTGGCGGTAATGGCTTCAATGGCATTAATATCACTGCGCAGTCCTTTGACCTCGCCTTCCAGACGTGCTGTGGTAATGATGAGATTGGAGAGCTCAGCTTTTTGCACTTGACTCTGATGCTCCAGTGCCCGGAGAATGGAAGTATTTTCTTCCAGTTGACCCTTTACATCCGTCATATCGGACTTGAGTCCGGAGACGTCGGTCTTTAAGGTTAAGACATCGGACTTTAGTGTAGAAACGTCGGACTTCAGTGTAGAAACGTCGGATTTCAGTGTGGAGACATCAGACTTCAAGGTGGAGACATCAGACTTCAGTTCTGACACGTCAATTTGTATGGTAGCAATTGCTTTACCTTGTGAGTCTAGCCGCCCAATAATTTCTTTTTGACCATCAACCAACTGTTGTAACAGTTCATCCATCTGTTCGATCTCCTTTCTTTTCTCCGTTACCTTATCAGTTTAACCGCTAAGGCTGCAAAAAACACCACAAAACAGCTGGCTGCAAAATGAAAGATGTACTCCGTAATCCGGACACCTTTATTAACAGCACGATGCTTGTAATAATGATAGGTATACATATCCTCTTTCACCGGTAGCGACCTCCACGTTTTCATGCAAGTTACTGTAACTTTTACGATATAATTGTCAAAATCCCTGCATGCCGGAAAAATAAATTTTTGCAGGATTTCTTAAGAATTACTGCGAATAATACAAACAAATGTTTGACCGGTTAGCAACGGTCTGTATGGAATTGGAGTCGGCTTGTGGAAACCATTCGCGGCATCGTAGAAAATATAGTATTTCAAAATGAAACGAATACCTTTGTTGTATTTCGCCTCCGCCCCCAGAGCAGTGCAGGTGCAGCTGTTGTGGTGGGCAGTATTGGCGCGCCCTTGTTGGGAGAAGAAGTGGAGCTTAGCGGTGAGTGGGTAGAACATGCCCGCTTTGGGCGGCAGTTTAAAGCTGAAACCTGCCGTCGGCTTGCGGTTACAACCGAAAAAGGGATTGAACGGTTCTTAGCATCAGGGATTATTAAAGGGATCGGACCCTCACTGGCAGCCAAACTGGTTGGGGCATTCGGTGCCCGGACACTGGAGATCCTGGAGTTTTCGCCGCATCGTCTCACTGACGTAGAGGGAATAGGTGCCAAAAAGGCCGAGGCTATACGTCTGGCTTTTGCTTCGCAAACCGAATTGCGGGATGTCATGCTGTTTTTAGAGCTGCATGGAGTTTCCGGTGCTTACGGTGCAAGAATTGTTGCTGCTTATGGGGCGATGGCCCTTGATATTCTGCGGGAAAACCCTTACCGCCTGGCAGCTGATGTCGATGGAATCGGCTTTCGTACTGCCGATCAGATTGCTCAGTCGCTGGGCCTTGAGCGGGATCATCCCCAGCGGCTAACCGCAGGTATTCACTATGCGTTGCTGCAAATTGCCCAGTCAGGTCATTGCTGTGTGCCCGAGGGCGTACTAGTCGAAGAAGCGGCTAAGCTGCTTGTGGTTGATGCTCTGGAAGTGGGGGTCATTCTCCGGCGGATGATCACCACAGGTCAGTTGATGACAGAAGAACATGCAGGCCTGGAATTGGTTTATCCTGCTTATCTGTATTATGCTGAGAAGAAAGTCGCCGAACGATTGCTGGAAATACGGGATCAGGCGAAACCGGTTAACAGTCTTGATCATGAGGGTGCAGTTGCTCACTGGGAGCAGGCGGCTCACGTCCAGCTAGCCGAGGCTCAGCGGCAGGCTCTTGTTTCGGCGTTATCGCACGGGGTATTGGTGCTCACCGGTGGACCGGGTACAGGGAAAACGACTACCGTCCGGGGCATCTTAGCTGTACTGGAGGACCAAGGATTTAAAATTGTGCTGGGCGCTCCTACCGGACGAGCGGCCAAGCGCCTCAGTGAGGCAACGGGACGGGAGGCGGCTACCATTCACCGGCTGCTAGAGGCAGGCGGCGGAAAGGAAGGGGCGCCGGTCTTCTCCCGCAATGAAGAAAATACGGTCGATGCCGATGTCCTGATTGTTGATGAAGTCTCGATGATGGATATTAACCTGACGAACTTTCTATTGCGGGCAGTACCTGATGGCTGTCGTGTCATTCTCGTGGGCGATGTCGATCAGCTGCCGGCCGTGGGACCTGGTTCGGTTCTGAAGGATATTATCCGCTCCCAGGCAGTGCCGGTGGTGCGTTTGACCGAAGTTTTCCGCCAGGCTGGTGAAAGCATTATTGTGCACAATGCGCACCGGATTAACCGGGGTTTAAAGCCTGACTACAATGTAAATCAGGATTTTTGGTTTTATGAATTTGGCGACAGCCAGTCGGCTGCCAATGCTATTGTGGACTTATGTGTTAATCAGCTGCCTGGCGACGGTTATGCAGTGACGAGTGATATACAGGTCCTGTCCCCAATGCACCGTCATGACTGCGGTGTGGAGAATTTAAACAGTCTGCTGCAGCAGGCTATTAATCCTGCCCAGCCTGACAAACCGGAAATTAGTACGGCTAAATTTACGTTCCGGCAGGGTGATAAAGTCATGCAGATGAAAAATAATTATGCCAAGGGAGTCTTTAATGGCGACATTGGCTTGATTACCGCCATTGATAACGGTCTGGTTTTTGTCCGTTATCCGGATAACGCGATTATCTATGAAAGCAATGAAGTAGATGAGCTTCACCTGGCATACGCCATGAGTGTGCATAAAAGCCAGGGCAGTGAATATCCCGTTGTGGTCATGCCGCTTACTGATAATCATTATGTCATGCTGCAGCGTAATCTTTTATATACAGCAGTGACGCGTGCTAAGGAGCGGGTGATTCTGGTAGGTACGAAGGCGGCACTCAATACGGCACTGTCGAATGACCGCACCAAACGGCGCTATACGCTGCTGGCTGAAAGGCTGCGAGGAGAAAACGTATGCTAAGGTCCATTTGGTCAGGATTGCTGGATTTGCTTTTTCCACCCTGCTGTCCCGGCTGCCGCAAGGCAGTTACTGTTCAGGGAGAATGGTGCAGGGCTTGTCTTACCATGGTGTGGGCCCCACGGGAGCTGAATTTAGCCAGTCACGGCGTTACGGCATTGGATGCCTGTTTTGTGGTCTGTAACTATACGGCAGGAGTGCAAAGGCTGGTCAGGGACATGAAATTCCGTAAAGGCCGCCGTTATGGCTGTCATTTAACCTGGCTGCTAAATCAGGTTCACGTCTTTAGCCGCCTTGGTCCAATTGACAGTGTCATTCCGGTTCCCTTATCGCCCGAACGCTTAAAAGTCAGGGGTTATAACCAAACAGAAGTGATTTTTCGTCCATGGGCCCAGGCGCGACAACTGCCATGGTGTAATAGTTTGCGCAGGCTGAAAGCAACCTTACCCCAGTGGGAGCTAACCTTGGCAGAGCGGCGCAAAAATATAAAAGGCGCGTTTCATGTAACGCGCCCCGAGATCGTGCAAGATAAGCAAATTTTGTTAGTAGATGACTTGTTCACAACTGGAACAACCATGAACGAATGTGCAAAAGTATTAAAGAAAGCCGGAGCGAAAAGAGTAGTCGGATTGGCCATCGCCAGCGGAGCTCAGTAGCGCACTTTGCTGATTGCAGTTGGTTGTCATTGCGAGGAGTGCAACGACGTGGCAATCTCATTTTTTAGTGCTAAGCATCTCTGTTAACCAAGGGCTTCGACAAAAGCCCTAACCACATCCGGGTCCAGTACCATGCCGGACAAAATGAAGAGTTCTTTTACCGCTTCTTCTTTGGTTTTGGTCCAGTTTTGGGTACAGGGATTGATAAACCGGTCATAATAGTTGGCTACGGCAATAATCCGGGCTCCTAAGGGGATATTTACCCCTTTCAGCCTTTTGGGGTAGCCCATGCCGTCCCACCGCTCGTGGTGATAGCGGATATAGGGAATAAGCTCCTGACAGCCAGGGATATTTTCCAGCATATAGCTGCCGGCATTGCAATGATTTTTGAAGACACTTAACTCACGGGTCGACAAGTAAGGCATCTTAGCCAGTATGGCGTTTGGTACTGTAAGATGGCCAATATCGTGCAGCATAGCAGCCTGGCGGATCCGTTCGATTTCCTCACGGGGCAGGCGCATCTTAGCAGCCGTACTTACCGCATAGTTAGCCACTTGCTGACTATGCAGATACAGCTTGTAATCTTTTAGTTTGAGTAAGTGCATTAAATTGGCGATAATTTCCTGCGTGCTTTCGATATCGCCGGAATAAGTATCAGGCGTTTGCATTAATGTTAACATAACCAAGCTAAACTGCCTTTCATAATGAATTGATAGATACACGAATAGAAGTACTTTGTTAAATTAGCTAAAAAGTAACATTATCCTGCAGGAAACGAAAAAAAATGTCTATTTCCCAGGAAATGAGTCTTTGGGCCTATAGGAAAAATGACTAATGAAAGCGAAAAAAGTAGTAACCAGTAAATAGGACTTATAGTATAATTAGGTTAGAAATTTGGGTTAGTAGGAAGGAGAAATTAGCAATGGGACTTACAAATTGTTCCGGCTGCGGCAAATTAATGTTGGATAATCCGAGAGGGATTTGCCCTGATTGCTATGCGCAGGAAGAACAGGACGAATTGGCAATTGTTGAGTTTCTGCGGGAAAAGAAGCGGTCTTCGGTTGAAGATATCCATAAGGCTACCGGCGTTAAATATAAAACAATTATGCGGATGATTCAGGAAAAACGGATTTTAAGTGACATGGAGATAACCTATCCCTGTGAAAGCTGCGGCACACCGATTCTGCAAGGCCGGCTGTGCGCAAGCTGTAACAAAGGGATTCTAGACCAGCTCATGAAAAGCGAGCAAACACGGCAGGCCCCGGACATGCTGCCTAAGCAGACCGGGATGCATACGAACTTCTTTAAGAAGTAATCCAATTCTCTCTGTCATTGTTAGGTACATAGCTTAACAGTATCATCACATGATACTGTTCCCGCTGTCATTGCGAGGAGCATAGCGACGCGGCATTCTCATTTTTTTCCACTGTATCTGCTGCGAAATGAATACAGCTGTTAAGCAGCGATATCTAGAGCAATCAGGCGGTAACGAACGATAAATATTCTAAATGAACTGTGGCGGGGATTAATGTCCCTGCCGTTTTTGTCGATACTACATATGAGTGAATTCGGCTTTATTGCTGTGAGGTGTGGGTACATGATAATTTCAGGTAAAAATGTTCAAAATATCGCGAAGCTGTACGGCGAGCAAACAAAAGTGTCCAAAACGGGGAAAACAGCAGCGAATACTCCGGTGCAAAAACAAGATGAGGTGATTTTGTCGTCTCAGGCCCAGGGGTTTGGTCCATTGCTGCAAAAATTGCAAAATATGCCGGAAGTTCGTCAAGAACGGGTTGCCGAATTATCGGAAAGCATCACATCAGGTAAATACCAGGTAGCTGCTAAAGATATTGCCGAAAAAATGCTTGGTCGTTAAAGGAAGCATTAGCTTATTGAAAGAGGTACGAATATGTGGGATAGACTCATTGCTCTTTTAGCCGAACTATCGCAACTGTGCCAGGGGTTGCTTGAACTGAGCAAGCAAAAACGCGAATTTCTCATTGCCGGTCAGGCGCAAAAGCTTGAGGCGGTAACCCGTCAGGAAGAAGTGCTGATTTTGCGAATTGGCAAGCTGGAAGTCCTGCGCGAAAAAGTTTTGCAGGAAATTGCTGCTGCCCATCAGCTGAATACACAGGGACTGACGATCTCACAGCTCAGGCAACTGGCAGATGATGAGAACGCCAATAAAATAAAAGAGTTTGAACAAGTATTTTCGGGCATAACGAACGAACTTGTGCCGCTGAATCAGTTGAATACGCAGCTCATTCAGCAATCACTCAATTTCGTTAACTATAATATTAACCTGCTAGCACAGACCCAGACAGGTCCAACATACGCAGCTAAGGGCAGTTCCGGGCAAAACCAGCCGTCAAGGAACTTTTTAGATGCAAAAGTATAAACAAAAATATTGGAGTTGGTATCATGCGCTCAACCTTTGCCGGTTTTAATACAGTCGTACGCGGAATTTTTGCACAGCAAGCATCCTTGGATACGGTAGGACATAACATTGCCAATGCCAATACCGATGGATATTCACGGCAAAATGTTAACTTAAGCACAACACGGCCGGAAGTGGTTTATGGCGGTGCTGCCGGTAAAATGCAGCTGGGTACTGGTGTAACGGCCCAGTCAGTCACGCGGGCACGGGACAGCTTTATCGACAGTCAGATGTGGAAAGAATCCGGTACACTTGGCTATGGGCAGATGACCTATGATACGCTCAGCCGGATTGAGGGGATATTTAAAGATACGGCTGAAACGGGGATGCAGGCAGTATTAAATAAGTTTTGGAGTGCCTGGCAGACTTTGAGTACCAAAGCTTCCGATGAGGGGACACGTACGGCACTAAGGCAGCGCGGGGTAGAAATGGTGGATACCATCCAGCATTCTTCTCAGCAGCTCAAAGATGTTGTGGGAGATTTAAATTCCGTTATTGAAATAAAAGTAAATAAAGCCAACCAGATTAATTCAGAGATTTTAAGCCTTAATAAGCAAATTATGACCATTGAAGCTGGCGGCAAGGATAACGCCAATGATTTGCGGGACCGTCGCGATTTGCTGGTGGACCAGCTGTCTGGCCTGATGAAGGTTCAGGTGAGCGAAGATAAAAATGGCAGCTATACCATCCAATCTAACGGAGTGCCGCTGGTTAGTGCTACCAGCTATACCGAACTGGCTGTACGGGCGGATCAGACATCGCCGCTGGTAACAACCTATGGTACGCCTGCTTATGAAGTTATCGTCAAAGAAACAGGAGAAAACGTAAAATTAGGCAAGGGTGAAATCCAGGGGATGATTGATTCCCGGGACGATGAAACTTATGGGATTAAGGGCTATTTGGATCAGCTCAATACCATGAGTAAATTCTTGCTGACAGATTTTAACGAAATTCACCGTGCCGGATATGGCTTGGATGCCAGTGCACCCGATAATACGGGCAATAATTTCTTTGGTGCCGATACCGGTGTAATTGGTACTCCGGCAAACGGCAATTGGATTGATGGTCTGAAAGTCAGCTCGGCCTTATTCGCGACCAGTCCCAATAATGGGCTGAATAAGATTGCGGCTAAAGCAAAAGCCACCGACGGCGATGGCAGCGGCGACTGGGCTGTCAAAATGTCGGAAGCGCTCAAAACTACGAAATTCAGTTTGCTGAATAATAGCACACTTGATGGTTATTACAATTCACTGGTAGGGGCAATGGGGGTTCAAACCCAAAGCGCGAAAAGTCTTACCGAGAATCAGAAGGTTCTGGTCAATCAGGTGAATAACTGGCGGATGTCTATCTCGGGGGTCAATATGGACGAAGAAATGACCAATATGATTCGCTTCCAAAAAGGCTATAACGCTGCGTCGCGGATAATGACGACAATGGATGAAATGCTGGACAAGCTGATCAACGGGACCGGCGTAGTCGGCAGATAGTGGTAACTTTTTTAAACTCTATTGTGAGGTGAGTTCCTAGTGCGTGTAACCAATAATATGATAACAGGCAACTATTTATATAGTCTTAATAAGTCGCTGGAACGGCAGAATACAATTCAGGAACAATTATCTGACGGCAAGGCAATTCACCGGGCATCCGATGATCCGATTAAAGCGATTCGCTCGCTCCGCTTCAATACCAGTATTGGTGGAAATGAGCAGTATACACAAAACTTGAAGGATGCTGTATCGTGGATGGATACTACCGATGGTGCATTGCAGGATATCAGCAGCATTACCATTCGGGCTAAAGAGTTGGCAATCAAAGCGGTTTCGCCAAATCCAACTGAGGCATTTAAGGCGATTGCCAATGAAATTGATGGTATTATTAACCAGCTGGTTCAAATCGGAAATTCAAAGCTGGGTGACCGGTATGTCTTTTCCGGACAGAAAGATAAGACTGAACCGTTTACCACTGTAAAGGATGCGGTAGGCAAAGTTACGCATGTTGTTTATAATGGTGACAACAATAAGCTGTCTATGGTAATTCAGCCTGGCTTGGCAGATGCCAATAAAGATAGTGTTAATCTGACTGGAACAGAAGTTTTTGGGCCAGAGATAACAAAACCTGACGGTAGTAAGACAGTGACAATGTTTGACAACCTGATTGCTTTACGGGACGAACTAATGAAAGAGCCACCAGACCTGACAAAGATATCCGGTGAACCTGCGGCTTCGACCATTCAAGGGAAAATGGATGCTGACCGCAATGCTATGCTGCTGCAGCAGACCTATATTGGAGCCCGGATGTCTACGTATGAGATGTCGCTGAACTTATTGCAAAATAATAACACGATTATTAGTGCTGACTTGGCCGCCAATGAGGATCTTGACATCCCTAAAGCGATCATTGATGCTAAATCGGCTGAAAATGTCTACAATATGGCATTAGCTGTTGGTGCCCGTATTATGCCGATGTCGCTTGTAGACTTCTTGAAGTAAGCCATGGCAATTTCGAATATTCGTCTTAACATGGAAAGTCAGCCTGTAAAAGCAGAACTGGATATTCAAAAAACTGTTTTCAATCTCAGCACAACTCCGGCCGTACTTTCGATTGATACAGAACCGGCCGTAGTAGAAATTACCAGTCGTCCCTATGGTACATTGGAAATTGATCAGTCGCCCTGCCGGGCTTCTATGGGAATCAAGGATTTGGAAACAATGTCCCGTGAGACTGCTGAAAAGGGAAAGCAGGCAGTACTGGAATATATGGCCAATCATGCTCAGATCGGTGACCGTATGGCTAAGATAAAAGAAGATATCATAGTTAATATTGCAGCTGAATCAACAGTCCAACCGATCCCCAGTATTTCCTGGGGGTGGAAGGACTCGCCAATCATTCGATATACAGCAAATCCGGTCAAATACAATCCACAGCCAGCTAAGCTCGATATATCTTCGGAGCGGGGCACAGTGGATATTGACTACCGGGAAGGAAAAGTGGGATTGCGAATGACTCAATATCCCAGTATCCGCTTCTGGACAACCGGCGGTAATGTAGATATTACAAAGTAGATAAGCGCTTGGAGCTCCCAAGCGCTCTTATTATGCCTATATACTGCTTAACTTAGCTTACTGTCATTGCGAGGAACGCAGTGGCGCGGCAATCTCATTATGCCTGTATGTTGCTTCACTTAACTTCTTGTCATTGCGAGGAACGTAGTGACGTGGCAATCTCATTATGCTTGTATACTGCCGCCTCAAAGATGAGATATAATATAAATACAATGATTATATGTTACTTTTACTTAGCTTACTGTTATTGAGAGGAACGCAGCGACATGGCAATCTCATCTTTTTATCTAAAAATAAACAAAAGAGGTGCAATAATGAAAATCCTATCCACTCGTTTTGGTGAACTAGAAATCTCAAGTGAAAATATTCTACACTTCGAGCAGGGAATCCCAGGTTTTCCTGATGAAAATGAATTTGCTTTTTTACCGTATGAGACAGGCAGTCCTTTTGGTTTTCTTCAATCTACACATGACGCAGATCTGACCTTCTTAATTGTTGAGCCGTTTTCATTCCTACCAGAATATACTTTCGAACTTTCCGATGAGTGGAGTAAAGAAATTGGCATATCAGCAGAGAATCCGCCTCAAATCTTCAATATCGTATCCATCAAGGAGCCATTGCAGCAGTCTACTGTCAATCTCCTTGCCCCGGTTGTCGTCAATTGGCGGGATCGTAAAGCCAAACAAATTATTCTCGAAAAAGTAGAATATACAACCAAACAGTTGTTATTTCCTAATGGTCTGCCGGATCAGAAGACCCAAGGGGGTAAATAATATGCTGGCTTTAACCCGACGCGTTGGAGAACGTATTGTTATTGGCGATAATGTAGTGGTAACTATTGTTGATATTAAAGGCGACAGTATCCGTCTTGCTATTGATGCACCAAGAGAAATAAAGATATACCGGGGAGAAATATTTGATGCCATAGCAGCGGAAAATAAAGAAGCTGCAGTGCCGCAGATACCGGCAGCTTTAGATGCTTTAAAAGGATTTCACAAAAAATAGGTTATCGTTAGGAATTATTAAAATTTCCTTTAGTTTTATTAACTTGAGGCGAACTAGTGAGCTAGGACAAGCAAAACGATTAGCGAAGGACATTTTAGTCAAAAATCGACAAATTCGACCTTTAATCAGAGTTAAAACTCCCGCGATATAGTATATGAGGATGTTAACAGTCTGGTTTTCCAGCGGCCGATGGAAAACCGACTGATATTCATTCAAATGACTCGGGCAAGGATGCCTGAGATCGAAATTTCAGGGAGGAATACACTCATGATTATCAATCATAATATTGCAGCTCTTAATACTTATAACCGTTTGTCTTCTAACAACACTAATACTAGCAAATCGCTGGAAAAACTTTCTTCCGGTCTTCGCATCAACCGTGCTGGTGACGATGCTGCAGGTCTTGCAATTTCCGAAAAAATGCGCGGTCAGATCCGTGGTCTTGATCAAGCTGGACGTAATGCGCAGGACTCCATCTCCATGATTCAGACTGCAGAAGGTGCCTTGAATGAAACTCACAGCATTCTTCAAAGAATGCGCGAACTGGCAGTTCAAGCTGGTAACGATACCAACACCAAGGTTGACCGCGGCGAGATTCAAAAAGAGATCAACGCTCTTACTGATGAAATCGACCGGATTGCCAATACTACCGAGTTCAATACCCAAAAGCTGATTGATGGCAGCAAGAAAGGTCTTGTAGAAGCTGCAGCTTCCGAGACTAATATTCAGCTTAATACCCGTGCTAAGATTGGTATTTCTTCTGCAAGTGTTACCAACATCGCAGAAAGTGGTACTATCATCATTACCCGTACTTTGGTTTCGGGAACAGCTACTGCCGGAAGCTTTACTATTGGAAAAGCAGATTCCACTCTTACTGCAGCTTGGGCTTCTAACACTACTGTTACATTTGGTGGCAGCACCATTACGCTTGATGGTTCACTGGATAACCTTGCCGTTGGCGAGAGCATCACACTCAGCGTGAAGAAAGCGGTAGCAGCATCTACTGCTGTTGGCAATTCTTTCAGCATGCAGATCGGCGCTAACAGCGGTCAAAGCATTTTGGTCGGCATGAACTCGATGAAAGCCACTGATATCGGCGTCCGCAACTCCAAGGCTGAAGCGCTAGACGTTAGTTCTTATGACAAAGCTACTGCCGCCGTCAGCACTATTAACGATGCGATTGAATTGGTATCGGCAGAACGCTCCAAATTGGGTGCCGTTCAAAATCGTTTGGAACACACCATCAATAACCTGGGCACTTCGAGTGAAAACCTCACCGCCGCTGAATCTCGCGTTCGCGACGTAGATATGGCGAAAGAAATGATGAACTTCCAAAAGAACAACATTCTTTCCCAAGCTGCTCAAGCTATGCTGGCACAAGCCAACCAACAGCCACAAGGCGTGCTTCAGCTTCTCCGGTAATCCATATTTTACTACCCATAGAGGCCAGAGTGTATACTCTGGCCTCTATTTATAAAGAAAGGACAGTAGGCATAATGAAGATTTCAGCTTGCATGATTGCGAAAAATGAAGAAAAGGTAATTGCCCGTTGTATAGAGAGCTATCGTGCGGCAGTGGATGAAGTTATTGTCGTCGACACAGGCTCAACAGATCAAACGGTGGCAATTGCCAAAAGTCTTGGGGCGAAAGTTTTTCACTTTACCTGGATTGATGATTTTGCCGCCGCGAAAAATTATGCTATTTCTAAGGCTAAAGGCGACTGGATTGTATTTTTGGATGCCGATGAGTATTTTGTGGAAGGCACAGGTGGGAAGCTGCGTACATGTTTGGAAAAACTGGACAAGGCATTTGGTGCTGTAGCCTGCAGGATGATTAATATTGATGAAGTCAACGGAAAAACTATCAGTGAAATTGTTCATGTGCGGATATTTAAAAAGGATAAACAGCTTCGCTATGTCAACCCGATTCATGAAGCGCTGCATTACCGCGACAAAGACGGGAACATAAATGCTTACTTGGCTGATAAAGGGGAACTGCTCATCCATCACACTGGCTATTCAGCGACTGTTAATCAGGTAAAAGCGCGCCGAAACCTGGAACTGTTGCTGAAACAGGTTGATGACAATATCGCGGCAAAACCGGAATATTATTATTATATCGCGGATACTTATTTTACCTTGGACAAGTGGGATAAGGTCATTACCTACATTCGCTTGTTTATAGACACGGGTGCCAAACTGACAAATCTTAATGTACGGGTATACAATATTTTAATTGATGCGATGATGGAACTTGGGTATTCCTTGAACGAGATTATGCGGGAAGTGAATATCGCGATCACGCAATTTCCCCAGCATCCATTGTTTCATTTTTATAAAGGCAAGTTGCTATATGATGACAAATGCTATGACGCTGCGTTTACTGAACTGCGGCAAGCACTACAATTGCATGAAAACTATCAGGATATCGAAGTAAATTCTCTGGCCGTCAATCTTGGTACATTGTATAATCTTATGGCGGTTATCAGTGAATTCCGTAATGACGCTGGCACAGCAATTGAGTATTATCTGGAAACCTTGAAACTGGACAAATATGATGCAACTGCTTTTGACCGGCTGTTAAAGCAAATACGGTCGCAGCCGCTGCAGGATATAATTTCTTTTCTGAACACTTTATATGACGTTGAATATGAAGCCGATCTGGATTTTTTGGCGACCTCCTTGGTTAACCATGCCGTACCCCAGGTTCTGGCTTACTATACAAGTTTGCGAGAAAAAAAGTATCCAAAACAAGACTACGTGGTTTTACAAATGTTAGTGGCTAATGGGCATTATGATAAAGCATTTGCTGCTTTATTAGAATGCTATAGCAGGGATGGGGATGAGCGCCTGGCACTAGTGTCGGCGACAGCAGCAATGTTAAGTGGTAATGGAGCGTATATGGAGAAAGCTTCAGAACAGTTGCCGTCTGCCTATGCCAAGCTCCTTAAAGCGTATCGCGGCGATATTATATTATTTGCTGAAGAAGATAAAGCAGCTTTTCTTAACTTGGTGCGCACTTTTATCTTCTGGGCCGGTGATGACGCAATGCAGAAGATGCTTAATCTTATTGACCAATTCCCGAACGGCATGGGCATTTCGGTTGCCAGCCTGTTTGTTCAGGAAGGGTATTATCAGGCTGGGCTGCAATATTACGATTATGCTGTGCAGCGTTCTGTGTACGCAGGCATTCAGGTGCATTCGGGGCTGTATTTTAATCAGGGATACTGTCTGCACCGCTTGAATAACCCCGTAGCCGCTACGGAGGCTTTTCTTAAGGCGTATGAGGCAGGCTACCGCGTTAACGATATTTATGAGTTTTTGCGTTGGAATATTGGCAAGCTAGATGCAGACAGTTTGAGAGTGCGGGTTAATGAAATATTGCAGCATAGTTCTGAGGTTGAACCATAAAATTTAATTTCTAAGAGGGGAGACTAATGATGAAGGTTGTTATACTCGCCGGCGGATATGGGACTCGTATTAGTGAAGAGTCCCATCTGAAACCTAAACCGATGATTGAGATTGGGGAACGTCCCATACTATGGCATATTATGAAATTATATTCCCACTACCAGTTTAATGATTTCATCATTTGTTTAGGCTATAAAGGACATATGATTAAAGAGTACTTTGCTAATTATTTTTTGCATGGTTCGGATGTTACTTTTGATCTAGCCAACAATAGCACATCCACTCATTCCAGTACAGAGGTGGAACCCTGGAAAGTTACTCTGGCTAATACCGGTTTGGATACTTTGACCGGCGGCCGGATAAAGCGAATACAAAAATACATTGGCAACGAGACTTTTATGCTTACTTATGGTGATGGGGTCGCTGATATTAATATAGAAGAACTTGTTGCTTTTCATAAGTCCCATGGAAAGCTTGCCACGGTAACGGCCGTTCAGCCCAGCGGCAGATACGGAGTTTTAGGGCTTAACGAGGATGCCAGCGTTTTGGAGTTTATTGAAAAACCTAAGACTTTGGATGCATGGGTAAACGGTGGTTTTTTTGTCTTAGAGCCGGAAATTTTCGAGTACCTTGAAGGTGATCAGACTTCGTTTGAAGGCCATCCCCTCACCGAACTGGCAGAGGCGGGGCAAATTATGGCTTATAACCATAGTGGCTTTTGGAAATGCATGGACACGCAGCGAGATAAAATTATCCTGGAGAGTTTATGGGCGAGCGGGCAAGCTCCCTGGAAGGTATGGATGTAGTTGAGTTTTGAACAAGTTAAGAAAGCCTATTGCGGGCAGACGGTATTAGTAACAGGCTGCAGTGGCTTCAAAGGCTCCTGGCTGTCGGTATGGCTGAATACACTAGGCGCCAGGGTTGTCGGATATGCGCTTAAGCCGCCTACAGAGCCGGCTATGTTTCGCGCTTGCAGCTTAGATAAGCATATAATCAGTATAGAAGCCGATATTCGCGACAATGCTGCTTTGACCGCAGTATTCAAAACCTATAAGCCTGATATCGTTTTTCACTTAGCTGCTCAACCTCTGGTGCGTTACTCGTATTTACAGCCGAGGGAGACTTTCGAAACAAATGTAATGGGCACTGTTAATGTCTTAGAAGCTGTTAAAAATACTGGGACAGCTAAGTCTATTGTTGTTATTACAACTGATAAATGCTATGAAAACCGCGAATGGGTTTACGGCTATCGTGAAACAGATCCTCTTGGAGGCTATGATCCCTATAGTGCCAGTAAAGGCTGCGCTGAACTCGTTGTATCAGCATTTCGCAACAGTTTTCTCATGGGCAGCGGGATAGGTCTGGCTTCCGCCAGGGCTGGGAATGTAATCGGTGGCGGTGATTGGGCAATTGATCGATTATTGCCTGATTTTGTCCGGGCAGTCATAGCCGACAAGCCTATGGGGATAAGAAACCCCTTGTCTACCCGCCCTTGGCAGCATGTGCTGGAACCATTGTACGGTTATCTAGTGCTGGGAGCGCTATTGCTGATTGAGCCGGAAAGGTACAGCAGTGCCTGGAATTTCGGCCCCAGAGATACTGATGTGTTGTCTGTAGATGAGATTCTTAAGTTGGCAATAACGGAGTGGGGAGCGGGAAGGGTAGAAAAAGAAGCTGTTAAGCAACCGCATGAAGCTGCTTTGCTAAAACTTGATATTAGCAAGGCCGAGGCTTATTTACGATGGCATCCGGTATTTTCATGTAGTGAGGCAATAAAAAGAACTGTTGAATGGTACAAAAAATATTATGAAAAGCCTCAAAGTGATATGTTTTCCTTTACTGTTGAGCAGATTAGGGAGTACGAACGTATTCGGAGTTGAGATGGTATGGATAAGGTACTTGTAACCGGAGCTACCGGATTTATTGGCTCAAATTTAGTAAAAAGATTGATCGAAAATGATGTTGAAGTCCATATTATTACACGGGCCACTTCCCGGGTGGAGCAATCTGACATTAGCAGTCTTCCTGTTGTGATTCATCAGCATGACGGTACAACGGCAGGATTAGTAGAAATTTTTCAATTGGCACGGCCTGAAACGGTGTTTCATCTGGCAGCTAAGTTTGCGGCCGAGCATGAGAGTCGAGATATAGCAGAACTGGTGAACAGCAATCTGCTGTTTGGTGTGCAGCTTTTGGAAGCCATGGCGGTAACGCAGGTTCCCCATTTAATAAATGCAGGCACTGCCTGGCAGCATTTTAAGCAGGAAGCCTATAATCCGGTTAATCTGTATGCAGCAACCAAGCAGGCTTTCGAAACACTGGCTGCCTATTATGTCCGGGCCGGTTTATTAAAGATGGTTACGTTAAAACTGCTGGATACCTACGGACCTAATGATCCAAGGTCTAAATTATTTACCTTGTTTAAGCGCGTAAGCTCCGGCGGTGAGCGGTTAAAGATGTCTCCCGGCGAACAACGGTTGGGATTTGTCTATATTGATGATGTGGTAAACGCCTTCTTAACGGCAGAACAATATATTCAAGTGTTACCGGATTATGAAATGCCATCCTATAGTATTGCTCCTGACCGCTTGTATTCTTTGCGGGAAATTGCGGCTCTGTATGAGGTGGCCAGTGGCAAACGACTAAATATTGGCTGGGGAGAACGGACATACCGCCGCCGGGAGGTCATGGAACCGTATGTTGGCACACGGCTTCCCAACTGGGAGGCAAAGGTTGCTTTGGCAGAGGGGATAAAGAAGTGCTTGGAAATCTGAGGAATGAACGATAAGGGGTATTTTGATGATTTGTACTTTTTCCGATACAAGTTTTGCAGATCGTATAAGAACTGTTTTGGTTAATGATGGCGAATTTAATGAATTCCCTCTTATTACATTAGGTATTAAGAGTTATGTGGCGAATGCTGTAATTGAAACGTTCTTGCATAAAGAATCAAACCACTTGATGATAGGTAATTATTGTTCTATTGCTCATGATGTTAGTTTTTTAATTAATCTTGACCATAATTATAGATATGTTTCTACATATCCAATTGCCAATATATGCTCTTCTTGGAAACATGAGTGTTTAGAGCTGAGTAAGGGGCAAATTATTATAGGGAATGATGTATGGATAGGGCGAAGCGCTACGATATTAGATGGTGTTTGTATCGGTAATGGAGCGATTGTTGCCGCAAATTCGGTAGTTACAAAAAATGTTCCGTCATATGCAATTGTTGCTGGCAACCCTGCAAAAATTGTCAAATATAGATTCTCAGAGGAAATTATTCATAAACTTAATACGATAAAATGGTGGTACTGGGAGAAAGAAAACATTTTGCAAAATAAGGAGTTCTTTGAAAGTAGTTCCTTGAAAGGACTTGATTTGTTGTACCATGAGTCGCTCCGATGTCAAATGAGTAAAGGTGTGAAAGATACGGAGTTTTCTAAGTTCAAATCAAAATATTTATTCATCCCTGACTTTGGAAGTTCTTACTCGATCTGGCATAAAGTTCTTACTGATTTTATTAACCGATTTACTTTGGCTGATGATGCAGCATTAGTTTTATGGGTTCCCAATATAGAAAGCTATAATAAGGAAATTTTATATATTACGCAAATGCTTCAGTCGAATATAAATGCCCCCATTGTTTGTATAGAAGACAAAAACTCTTTTGCAAATGAAATTGAGCTATTGAGCTATGTCGATTATTACATATCCACACGTGATATAAGGTCGTTAAAGTGCATAGATTATGCGCAGGATCTGGGGGTTAAGTATATATCGGGCATGAAATGCCCTTTATTCATATGATAGTACTGGATGAGTGGAATTTAGGGAGGCATTATACAGTGAAGGACGATTGCTATGTTGAAACAATTGTCATAGATTCAGATACATTCACCCTACGGCCAAATTCTTTTAGTATATATGAAAATCGTAGAAACGCATATTTTATGTACGACAAGCCAGATGTGCCGACATGCTCCATTGTTGTGACGGGATATAACCGTCTGGATAAGACTAAATATTGCGTTGAGTGTATTTTGAAATATACGCAAGATGTGAATTACGAACTCATTCTAGTCGATAATGGCAGCAATGATGGGACGCTAGAGTTTTTCCAGTCGGTACACTATCCAAATAAGAAGATCATTCATGTGACACAGAACCGCGGAACATTTTTACCTTTTCGATATTATATCAATATGTTTAAAGGCAAATATCTTGTAAATATATCTAATGATATTTATGTAACCCGAAACTGGTTAACCAATCTGCTGAAGTGCTATCAATCAGACCCGAAAATTGGTTTTGTCGAGCCAGTTTCTTCTAATGTATCCAATCTGCAGGAAGTCAATCTTGGTTTTTCTGATCTTGATGATATGCAGAAAAAAGCTGCTGCGTTTAATCAAAGTGATCCGACAAAATGGGAGGAGCGTATGCGGCTCGTCAGTGTGATTAACCTTTTTTCACGAGATGTTTTAGATAATGTTGGTATAAACGATGCCGCTTACCTTTATGATTTTGCGGAGGATGACCTTTGCATCCGTATGCGGCGCATGGGTTATAAACTTGTACTCTGTCGCGATACGTGGATTTGTCATGACCACGATTTCCGTAATATGGAGGATAAGGATCCTGATGCATATCAGGCAAGTTTAGAAAGCGGCCGTGCCGTTTACCGCGAGAAGTATCATGGTATTGATCCATGGGATGATATAGTTAATTTAGAACTGACTCTTCTCGCTCCGCTTGATTCTGCTCATCTTCCAGAATCGGTAAAGGTCCTAGCGGTTGATGTACGCTGCGGTTCTCCGGTCCTGGAGATACGCAACCGCTTGAAACGGCGTGGGATTGCAAAAGTTATATCATATGCTTTCACAACGGATGCGAAGTATTTTCTTGATTTACAGACGGTGGATGCTGAAGTTGTGTGCGACAGAATTGACTTCATACAGCAGTATTATGCCAATGACATATTTGATGTTGTCGTAATCGGTGAACCCATCAATACCTATCCTATGCCGATTAGGCTTTTACAAAATCTGTACGGCTTTCTTAAGCCAGGTGGCATGTTATTGTTTAAAGTCCGCAATACCGATAATTATCGTGCATTTTTGCGTTCTATTGGGCTGGAGGTGGCGTCTGACCCGGATCTTCCTGCGGGCACACCGTTACATGAAGTTCTTGAGTGCCTGAAGCTTTTTGGTGCAAGTGAATGTACTGTTTCTACTAACATGGAAGATATATCGGAGGCTGATCAAAAGTTCTTGTTTGATAAGCTAACGGCAGCAAACCCGAACGCCGATCAGGCAACGCTGAACCGGCTGTGTATCAGGGATTATTGCGTTAAGGCTATCCGGAGGTAGAGAGTGAACATTATAGCAACAAAAATATCAGGTGTTTATGTTGTAAAACGTGAGCCTTTTGCCGATGAACGCGGGACGTTTTCCCGTATGTTCTGCCGCCGTGAACTGGAGGCCGCAGGACTATGTGGCGATATTGCACAAATAAATCTGTCGACCAATCGAAACAAAGGCACACTCCGGGGACTGCACTCTCAATCCGGCAATGCGTCCGAAGATAAATTGGTCACATGTGTACAAGGTGCGATATTTGATGTGTGTGTCGATGTTCGTAAAGAATCACCGACGTATGGGGAGTGGGTTGGCGAAACACTTTCGGCAGAGAATGGGGTTGGTTTGTATATTCCGAAAGGCTGTGCCCATGGGTATGTATCCTTGACTGACGATACACAAGTATTATATTTTACTACACAGTTTTATCAGCCCAATACAGAAGAAGGTTATCGGTTTGATGATCCCGCTTTTGGAATTGAGTGGCCTATCTCAGGACCATACATACTGAGCGAAAAGGACAAAGCCTGGGCCTATATTTACTGAGGGAGACGAGTCGTGATACATGCAATCATAACTGGCGGTACAACAGGATTTACTAAGGAAACAGGCCATGTGCTTCAGGACGGTCTAAAGCAGGCAATTCGAGGTGTAGCTAGGTGGGTGAAGATGAGATGAAAATCCTACATATTGCTGTGCATATGGGAGGGGGTATCGGCTCTGCCTACGCCGGTCTGGGAACCTGTGGGCGCCAACAGTCTATCCTTCTCCTGGAAGAACCGATCGATAAAAGCTCTCTTGCTAAAGTTCAGAGGGAAGGTTTTCGTATCTTTTTTGCAACAGATAAGGAGGAAATCAAGAGGGAGTTGGCGGAGGCCGATATCGTTGTATTTAACTGGACTCATCATCCTGCACTTACCCAATTTTTACATCAGTTCCCTGACATCCCCATTCGGAGCGTGCTCTGGTGTCATGTATCCGGTAACTATTTCCCCGCTTTGCGCGCTGAATTTTTAGAATGCTTCGAGCAAGTGATTTTTGCTTCACCGTATAGCCTGCAACTGCCGCAGATTCAAAAAATGGGTGCCAAATATATAAGCGAACATTTTGATGTGGTATATGGCTTGGGCGATTTGAGGCGGTTTGCGCAAAGCTCACGAGAGCCACATGGTAAATTTGTAATAGGTTATGTAGGAACACATGGCTTTTGCAAGCTTCATCCAAAGTTTGTGGACTTCTGTGCTGCGGTTACTGTTCCAAACGTAGAATTTGCGATGGTGGGAAGTCCTGTTACACGGGAGGAGATTCTTTCTGCCGCAAAACAAAAGGGAATTGAGGATCGGTTTACCTTTTATGGACAGGTCGATAATGTCCCCCAACTGCTATCAAGGATGGACGTATTTGGATATCTGTTGAATCCACAGCATTTTGGCGCTACGGAAAATGCATTGCTGGAGGCAATGGCAGCGGGACTCCCCGTGGTCGCCCTCAATCAGTGTGTGGAAAGCGTTATTATCAGGAATGGAAAAACCGGGATACTGGTCAAAAATCCGCAAGAATATGGGAAGGCAATCCAGCGGCTCTACGAAGACCGGGAGTTAATGGCTCATATGGGAGAAGCAGCTTGCCGGGATGTGCTGCAGCGTTTTTCTGTTGAAACAAATCGGCAGCGCTTTTTAGAGCGGTGCAGCCGGATAATGCACCAGCCGAAACGAGTACATCGTTTTGGTGATTTTTTTGGAGATACGCCGGCCGATTGGTTTCTATCCTGTGTGGGTGATGATAGGACTTGCTTTCTTGAGGAGCGTGCCGGGGATGCGGGGCTCATTTTCTATGAGCCCACGAAAGGATCTCCCCACCATTACCATACATATTTTCCAGAGGACAGACAGCTAGCTCTTTGGGCGAAACAACTTAGAAAGTAAAAGGATGTTTATATATATGGATAACTTTTATGAAGAATTGGCTCAGATTAAGCAAGAATATGCTAAGGGAGAGCATCGGAAAAAGCTGGATTTTCTTCTGAATACACTTCGCTCTCAGCCCTTTGTCATTTATGGTTCGGGGCATTTAGGACAAATCATTTATCAATATTTATTGAAGCAAGGAATCAAGGCAGAAGCCTTTTGCGATACATTTCGCAGCGGCATAGATAAAACTACAGGCGTTCCTTTAATCGTGCCGGAAGCGCTGAATGCAAGCTATACGAACAGGATAGTGGTTATGGGAACATCTAACTATAACGCCTATTACTATGACCAAATCTGTGCAAGGTTGAAAGAAATTGGATTTCAAGGGACGGTGGTAACGCCGGAGCAGCTTCTTCTTCCTGTTTATTTTTTAGAGGCAATTCAAGATGCGGATAATCCCCTCCCTCACGTGGAACGGTATGGGGAGATGTGGAACTTCCTTGCGGATGATACTTCAAAACGAGTTTTGTTGGATAGAATCCGTCATTTATTGCTTTGGGAAGCAATGCCCCATGAGCCATATGCCAATCAATATTTTGAACCCGGAATAATTCATTTAACTGAATCAGAAGTTTTTGTGGATTGTGGTTTTTATACAGGAGACACTGCAGAAACGTTTATCCGTCAAACAAAAGGAAGATATCAACACATCTACGGATTTGAACCGGATAGTATAAATATTGAAAAATGCAATTTAGACAGGGATAAGATTTCTCTTATACAACAAGGAGTGTGGAGCGAAGAAACAATTTTGCGGTTTACCACCTCGACATCATTTGGAACCATGTCTGCAGTTGGGGATATCGAGATTCCTGTTACATCGCTTGACTCCTTTTTTGTGAACAAACAGGATATACCGACTTTCATTAAAATGGATATTGAAGGTTCTGAAAAGCAGGCATTGCTGGGGGCAGCACATATCATCAAAAAACACAAACCCAAACTTGCCTTATGCGTTTATCATAAACTTGAAGATTTATATGAACTGCCTCGCATTATCAAGGATCTCCGGCCAGATTATCAGTTCTATCTACGCCATTACAGTGACTGTTATGTTGAAACTGTACTTTATGCTATCTAACTATGTTGCGAGGAAAGGAGGCTAACATGGCGATTTGCGGAATAAAAGGGGAAACTAAGCGAATTCAGTTGGAGGATCACATCCCGCTCAAAACTCCGCTGAAGGTTTTGTTGGAAGCCTCCAGCATTTGCAATTTTCGGTGCTCATTTTGTCCGCATGGAAACGGCGAGGCGGCAAAGCTCATGCCACAAGGTATTATGCCGGTTTCTCTTGCCCAAAAGTGTATTGATGATCTGGCGGCTTTTCCTGATAAAGTAAAAACACTTGCTTTTGTTAGTTTTGGTGAGCCGCTTGTTAATAAGAATCTGGAAGAAATCATTCAATATGCAAGAGAAAAAGAGGTTAGCGAGAAGCTGGAAATCACCACAAATGCCTCTTTACTGACAAGAGAACGCTCGGAGAAGCTGCTGGATGCTGGAATTACACTAATTAATATTTCTATATATGGGCTGAACACACAACAGTATAAGGAGTTTTCCGATGTATCAATAGACTTTGAGCGTTTGGTTCAGAATATTGAATATCTCTACTCTCTTTGCCAAAATACCCAGGTTGTTGTAAAAATTAGTGATGCTGTTTGTAACTCAGCAACAGAACGGGAAGAGTTTTACCGAATTTTTTCCCCTATTTGTCATAAGATGTGTATTGAGCACGCAGTTCCGCTATGGTATGAGTTGCACGGCAGTGCAGAGGATGGTTCCAGAGATATTTACGGGAATCCCGCATGCAATAAAGAGATATGCCCTTTACCCTTTTTTACTATGTCGATTAACTCAAATGGGGTGATCAGCCCCTGCTGCAATGATTGGCAGAACCGGTTGGTTATGGGGGATGCTTCGCATCAGTCCCTACTTTCCATCTGGAATGGAAAAGAGTATCTTGCATTGCGGAAAAAGCTGCTTGCTTATGGGAACAAAGGGGGAGCTCCCTGCTGCAATTGCCGCTATCATGAGCTGGTTGCCATGGACAACATTGATCCGTTCCGGGAAGTTTTGCTGAAAAGGTTGGAAGAAAAGCATGCTTTATAGACCATATGGGGATACGGGCAAGCAGGTATCGCTGGTCGGCATGGGCACCGCCAGACTGTCTGCAGACCCTGCTCTGTTTTCCTCTAATGTCGAGTTAGTCCTCAAAGCGGCTTCAATGGGCGTGAATTATTTTGATACAGCACCCACTTATGCTTCCGGGGTGGCAGACAAAATTTTAGGCGAAGCCTTTTCTGAAATGAAAGGTCAAAATTTTTATGTATCGTCTAAATCCATGCTGAGTATGGATCCGACGGCTAGTGATGTGCTGCGCCGGATTGAGGCCGCGCTAAAGATCCTACACGTGGAAAAAATCACTTTTTTTCACATGTGGAGTGTGCTGGATGTGGGGCAATACCGGAAGATTATTGCTCCCGGCGGCCCTTATGAAGGAGCACTGAGGGCAAAGGAAGAAGGGCTTGTTGAGCATATTTGTTTTTCTGCCCATTGTGATGGACAGGAAATTGCTCAAATTATTAATGATCGTCTGTTTGAGGGCGTTACCCTGGGCTTCAACGCTATCAATTACAGGCACCGCTTGGACGGGCTCAAGATGGCGAAGGGAAGCGGGCTGGGAACAGCTATTATGAATCCTCTGGCGGGGGGGATGATACCTGCAAATCCGGACTATTTCCGGTTTCTGAACAGAGCTGGAAATTCAGTAGTAGATTCTGCGATTCAATTTGTAGCGGCTCACCAGGAAGTCAGTACTATTCTCATTGGTGTGAATAACCTGCGCGACCTGACGGAGGCAGTATCTGCCATTTCCCGGACAGAGCATTTGTCCGAGAGCTTGTGGCATGAGATTGTTTCCGCAATCCCCGAACCGGAAGAACCCTTGTGCACTATGTGCGATTACTGCCGGGGCTGCCCCGCCGGATTACCGGTCAACCAGATCATGGGAACCTACAATGAGTACATCCTTTCCTCATACGATGAAAAACACTTCCATGAGTATCGCAAGATGTTTTATGGTCAGTACCCCTTTGAAACGCTTCCGTGCATCAAATGTGGCCACTGTGAAAGAAAGTGCACGCAGCACCTGCCGATTATCAGCCGGATAGAGAAAATAAATGCTATTTGTAATGAGGAAGCCGCTAAACAAAAAGCCTTGCTACAGCGCTTTTTCCCTGATGAAAGTTACCCTAAGACAGGAATTTATGGACTGTCTATTGACGCGGAAACGATGCTGAAAGCGCATCAGAATTTTTTTGGCGGCCTGCCGGAGCAAATTGAATTTTTCGATTCGAATCCGGCTAAATGGGGAAACTGCGTTTTAGGATCTGAGAAAACTATTCTGCCGCCTTCCGAAATAAAAGCGCGAAAGGTGAAACGCATTCTGATTACTGCTACAAAATACGCTGAGGAAATTACGCAATTTCTTAAGGATTACGTGGAGGAGGGCACCGAAATCGATGTCTTATAAGGCTCACATTCTTAGTCAGAAGCGCGTTGCGCTACAAGATGTCGTACCGTTGCCCGCGCCGTTTACCATTTTGATAGAGGTCTCACGGCTGTGTAATTTCCGCTGTGCATTTTGTCCACAGAGCCGAAGCGGCGATTTTCCACTCTTCTCTGTTAATCGGATGGATATGGAAACATTTGAGCAAATTGTAGAGCAGATGCTGGCGTTTCCCCAAAAAATAAAAAAAGTCTATATGCACGGGACAGGAGAATCTACGTTAAATCCGCAGCTTTCCAATATGATTAGTCTTTTAAAAAAGAGTGGAGCGGCAGAATATATTGATTTAACGAGCAATGGCGCGTTGCTTACTGAAAGTTTGGGCAAAAGTCTCGTGGACGCGGGACTTGACCATCTGCATATTTCCGTGGAGGGGCTTTCCACAGAGCAGTATGCTCAGGTCACCGGCACTCATTTTGTTAAGTTTGATGGGTTTGTAGATCAAATCCGGAAATTTTCAAAAGTAAGAAAGAATTGTCGGCTGACCATTAAAATAGCCAGTACCAGTCTACAGATGGAGGGGGATAAGGAGCGGTTTATTTCCACTTTTTCCCCTTGGTGCGATGATATTTTTGTAGAAAATATTTATCCTATCTGGCCCGACTTTGCTCTGCCTGATTCACAGGTAACAGGTCGCGAGGAAATAGGACAATATGGGCAGGCCGTAGCTGAAAAAGAGGTTTGTCCTCAAATTTTTTCGGTATTAGCAATAAAATGTGACGGTAGTGTATCTCCCTGCAGCGTGGATTGGCGCAATGAAGCAGCCTTGGGTAATATCCAGCAGGAAACCCTCTGCGAAATCTGGAATGGGGAGCAGTTGCGAAAGTTTCGTTTACAGCAGCTGAAGCTGGGAAGGCGTATTCTGAAGCCGTGCAAGGATTGTGGACTGCCCAAATATTCGTGTGTTGATAATCTGGACTTTTACCGAAAAGAATTAATTGAAAAAATTAGCACAACAGGAGGGTAAGAATGCACCAGAAATACTTACGGGAACTGGAACTTATTTTGCAGGAAAGGGAAGCTGCAGCGCCGATCTCTATTCGAGAGGTTATGAAAACTTTGTCTGACAAGCCCATCGTTCTTTATGGAGCTGGTGCGTTTGGCAGTGAAAATTTAGCTTTATTTCGCAAATATGGAGTAAATCCTGTCGCCTTTTTGGATCAAAAAGCAGAACCTGGAAGCTTGAAGGAAGGAATCCCGGTTTACCACCCGGATGACGCCGCGCTTTCTCCTGCATTTCGAGAGAATTGTACGATCTATATCTCCATCACAATTCCCAAAAGAATTATGGCGGCGATAAAGGAGAGCCTGTTTGAATGGGGCTATTCCGATTGTCGGGTGGTGCAAAGCGTAACTGCAAGACAGATCCAATTTGAGCATAATTCGGACGAAAACCCTGGAAATGATTATGTAACGATGCATAAAGAGCAGATTCTGCATGCGCTGACGCTGATGTCGGACGAAGAAAGCTGTAAAACTTACGTCTCCAGTATTCGGGCACATTTGCTGAGAGACTATGAAAACTGTGTGGAGACAGATTTTCCTGTACAATATTTTAATGCAGGTGTTCCACTGAAAAGGGGATTTTCTTCTTTCGTAGACTGTGGAGCCTATAATGGGGATAGCCTGAAGAGCATTCTACAATATTGCGATCATCTGGAAACTTACGTTGGCTTTGAGCCGATTGTACCAAATTTTTCTGCGCTGTCTTACGAGGCAGATCAATTGGGGACTGCTGTAAAGAGAGCATATCTATTTCCCTGCGGGGTGGCCGAACAAACAGGCAGTGCTCGTTTTACCATCGCAGCAAGCTCCAGCTCAATGACAGACAGCGGATCTGGTGAAGTATTGCCATTGGTTCGCATAGATGATGTAATAAAACGTGTTCCTGTTACCTTCCTAAAGATGGACATTGAGGGTGCTGAATTATCGGCGTTACGGGGCGCATCCACACTTATTATGACGCAAGCGCCGGATCTGGCAATATCTGTATATCATTATGCCAATCATTATTGGGAAATCCCTTGTTTGATCGAAAGCATGAATTCTGGATACCGATTCTTTTTGCGAGCGCATACCCCTGCTACTCTAGAGACAGTTCTATATTGTATTGAAGGATAGTAATTCAAATAGCCGCTATTGGCGTAGTGTGGGCGAATTTTCATCTGGTTGCTGCAGCATTAATTCTGCAGCAAATTTTTTATGAAAGGCTCTTTAGAAACAGTCAAAATTCTTCGATATAACAATAGAGAAGAATTTGACGAGGTGGAACAAGACATGGATGTCACTTTAAAAACTGCCGCGATACTTTCAACTAACTCGGCATCGAAGAACTCAGCAGATAATCTGCCTGGCGGATCTGCAGCAGCTAAGTTTGCCAAAAACTATGATTACCCTAAACAAACAGAAGCTAATCCCCTTAGCCGCGATGAGGCCGAGCAAGTCACCGATAAAATGAATAAGTTAATGCAACTCATAAATACTGATTTGCAGTTTTCTTTGCATGAGAAAACCAAGCGGCTGATTGTGCAAATGGTTGATAAGCGGGACGGTACGGTTTTAAAGGAATTTCCACCGCATGAATTATTGGATACAATTGCCAACATACAAGAATACGTTGGGCTATTGTTAGATAAAAAGGCATAGTTTAGATAGGGAGGTTGTACAGATGGTAATGAGAACATACGGGCTTAGCGGTTCGGGTATGGATGTTGACCAGATGGTTAAGGATTTAATGAAGGCCCGCAGGGCTTCCTATGATAAGGTGTGGCAGAAAAAGACACAGGTGGAATGGAAAAAGCAGGATGTTAATACGATTTATACATTAGCACAGGATTTCAGAAATAAAACGATTTCTGATTTTAAGAAACAGACTAATTTGTCGCCTAAGCAAGTGACCTCTACCAATGAAACAGTAGCAAGCGCTACAGCCAATGCTGACGCAGCTAATGTGTCTCATTCGCTGATTGTTCAGCAACTCGCAGATGGTGTTAAGATGTCGAGCAGTGACAGTATAACTGATACAACTAGTGACAAGACCAAGGGAACGCTGATTGAGCAGTTTGGATATGCCGCCGGAGACAGCTTTTCCCTGTCCGTCAACGGAAAAACGGTAAAAATTGATGTAACGGACACAACAACGCTTAGTGATGTAGTCAGCAGCATTAATAAAGCAGACGCAGATGTGAAAGCGAACTATGATTATACCTTAGATCGTTTTTATCTGTTTTCGAATAAAACGGGATCGACGGCTGCTATCAATTTTGAAGGTACTAATGATAAAGGGATAGACTTCTTATTCAATAAGTTGAAAATTGGTACATCCAGTGATAATCTTAGTACGGTCGGCATGACCAGTCAAAATACTTTTAGCAATGGTTCTGATACCATTGGAACTGCTCTTGGGATAAGCAGTGACTTTGTATTAAACATTGGTAAAAATGGAGTGAACACCCCAATCACGATAACCCCCGCAGATACAATTGACAGTATGCTGGGAAAAATTAACGGTCAATTAGGTGCTGGAGCAGCTACGCTTGATTCTGCAACCGGACGTATCACCATCAAGGCAGTTGACATCAATAATGGCTGGTCAATTGCAGGAGGAGACGATACGGGGAAAGATTTTTTAGCCAATAAACTTGGCATGAAGCAGTTGGTACAGAACGGTCAAAATGCAATTGTTAAATTGGATGGGGTAGAGCTTAGGCAAAGTTCGAATACTTTCACCGTTTCCGGTGTTACATACACGTTAAAATCTACTAGTTTTGTCGATTCTGCTAATAATCCAATCCCGACTAACATTGGTGTTCAACCGGATATTGATAAAACCATCGCCAATGTCCAAAGCTTCGTAGATAGTTATAATACTTTCATGGCCTTAATTCAGAAAGAATTAAAGGAAGATAAATATTCTGACTTTGCCCCGCTGACAGACGCTCAAAAGGCCGATATGAAGGACAGTGAAATTAAAGCCTACGAAGAAAAGGCAAAAAGCGGTTCCCTTCGCCGTGATCCTATTCTCACTCAGATGGTTTCTAATCTGCGCCTGAGCTTTACCGAGCCAATAACAGGGTTGACAGGAAAATATCAAAGTGCTGTTGATATTGGCATTGGCACAGGAAAATATTTTGATGACGATGGTAAACTTACAACAGAAGCAACTAATGGTGGCAAAATATATGTCACTGAAAGTGATTTGCGGGCTGCGCTTGAAGAAGATCCTGATGTTGTATTCAAAATTTTTGGTACACCCGGTGATACACAAAGTTCCGAAGGCGTAGCGAACCGATTATATGACCAAATGCAAACATCCCTTAATAGATTAAAAACTGAAGCGGGTACGCCAAACGTAACAGACACTACCAGCAATATGGCAAAAAGTATTGCCAGCTATAAAGACCAATTGTATGATATGAATAATCGCTTAGCTCAAGTCGAAGCTCGCTATTACAAACAATTTGATGCGATGGAAAAGGCGCTGAGCAACTTAAGCAAACAAAGCGCCTGGTTGTCTCAACAACTTGGAGGCTAGGCCCAATCTGAAGGAAAGCATGGAGGAATCCATATGAATGCTGCTACAACAGCGAATACCTACAAAACACAACAAGTAATGACCGCTTCACCGGAGGAGTTAACGCTCATGCTATATAATGGGGCTATCCGGTTTGTCAATGAAAGCATCCAGGCTACTCAGGTCGGTAATCTGGAGAAGGCGAATGCCGCTAATTTAAGAGCACAGGACATTGTGCGCGAATTTATGAGTACCTTGGACATGCAGTATGAGCTTTCGCAAAACTGGATGGCGTTATATCAGTTTATTGAGCAAAGCCTAATTCAAGGGAATGTGAAAAAGCAAGTTCAGCCGCTGGAAGACGCCAAAACAATTCTAGTCGATCTGCGAACTACCTGGGTCGAGGCAATGAAGCTGGCCAAAGGACAGCAGCGGGTGGCGGTGGCCCGCTAATGAAGGCGCCAAAGGAATTGTGGCAAGATTATTATTTTCTAACCCAGGAAATGTCCAAGTTCCTCATCAGAAATGATATTGACCTGTTTTTTGAACTGATGAACCAGCGGGAGAAGATCCAGGCTGAACTTGATAACTGTGAAGATGCTTATAAGCGAACTGCCGAAGGAAGGTCGCTGCTGGAGTCAATTCGACTGACCAATCAGGGGATTAGCCACCGGCTGCAGTTTTTGCTCAATACAGCTAAGCAGCAAGAAACCGTTTCCAACGCGTATGATGGCTATGGCGAGCGGCCTGTCGGCAACCGTCTGGATCAAAAAAGCTGATAGGCAGGTGAACGAATATGGCGATTACTTCTATTACATCTTCGATTACGACAACAGCGGGTTATCGCCAGCTGCCTTCATCCTCCGGCAGTTTGGCTGTTACAGCTGATGGGGCAATGGTATATACTGGGGACGGCAAATCACAGAAAGAAAAAGCAAGCTTAAGTGATGCCGTTCAGCAGCTGGACAAGAGCTTACGCGTCTTTAAGAGAGATGCCGTATTAGATGATTTATTTCTTGATGGGAATGACAGCTCCAGCTTTTATGATATGGTTTCTCAGTCAACGCGCACACTGGTTGACAGCTATAATAAGCTGAATGATGTACTGCGCTCTTCTAACCGGATTAGTAAGGAAGGGGCGGAGCTGCTGTCGCGTGTTCAAGGTATCATGCAAGGTAAGTGGCGTGAATTTGGTGACATGGGCATCATGCTTGATCCGCGTACCGGGTCTATATCTGTGAACGAGAATAGACTGGCTGATTATTGTGCTCAAGACCGGGGAGCAGTGAGAAAACAGCTGATAGAGGCGCCAGGAGGCTTGGCTCCGGCGTTGCTTGACGTTGTTAATGCTGTTACGAAGAAAACTGCTGGTTATTATTTCAACTCCACTTTTGACGTGTCTGTCTAAATCATTTTCAGATTTCCCTTGCATTTTTCCCGCATGAATCCTATAATTTAAGAGAAGAATCCCGTTGCTTAGGTCTGTGGTTGAAAATCGATGCCAGTCGCAGGCGAAACGATCCACGTAAGGAGTTCAAAGAATTCTGATCATGGTGCGGCTTAGAGATAAGACCTGCCGGCTTTAAGTAATGAAAGTACATAACAGCCGAGAGTGTTAGTAGTGAGGGTTTAAATTCTATTAGCGAAACCTCCAGCAGGCGAGTGTGGGGTCAAAGACCAGGTCAGCTAAGCAATGGTTCTTTGTAAAATTGGTAAGGTGAGGGGATTTTCGGTAATGGCTTTCCAAGACAAAACGTTAAAGTGCAAGGATTGTGGCTGTGATTTTATTTTCACTGTTGGCGAGCAGGATTTTTATGCGGAAAAAGGCTTTGAAAATGAGCCTGTACGTTGCCGCGACTGCCGCGAGACAAGAAAACGTGGTCGTGGAGATTCCAACTCTGCAGCTCCACAGCGCGAAATGCATGAAGCCGTTTGTGCCCAATGCGGCATAACTACCCAAGTACCGTTTAAACCACGTAATGACCGTCCAATCTACTGCCGGGAATGTTTTAAAAGAGCATAACTGAACTTATGGCAATGACGCCTGAGGAATTATTTCCTCAGGCTTTTTATTTTCCAAAAAAACAGCTTGACTGATGGTTTGTAGAGTGTATAATTATGATCAAGTTTACAATGTTACACATGAGGGGGAAGTTGTTGTGTCTAAGAGGTTTACAGCATTCTTTATTCTGGGTATGTTTATTTTGTCACTCGGTCTGGCTGGCTGTGGTTCATCTCAACCGCAGCAGGCAGCTAAAAAGGTTCTAAAGGTTGGTTCCGATACCGCATTTGCTCCGTTTGAGTTCCAGGATGAAAAGACAAAAGAGTATGTTGGTTTTGATATGGATCTCATCAAAGCCCTGGGCAAACAAATGGGCTATGAAGTAGAAGTACAAAGCCTGAATTTTGACGGCTTGATTCCTGCCCTGGAATCGGGTAATATCGATGCAACAATTTCCGCAATGACAATCACTGATGAGCGGGCTAAGAAAGTGAACTTTACGAAGCCTTACTACAAATCCGGTTTATCTATGGTCGTTAAATCAGACAATGACACAATTAAATCCTTTACAGATCTTGATGGCAAACGCATTGCCGTGCAAATCGGTACTACCGGTGCTGATGAAGCAAAGAAGATTAAAGATGCCAAGATCCGTGAGTTCAACACCGCTCCGGAAGCTTTTCTGGAACTGAAAAACGGTGGAGTGGACGCAGTAGTAAATGATATGCCGGTAAATGACTACTACATCAAGCAGGCTGGCGGCAAAGATGCGAAAACGGTGGGTGCTCCGCTTTCCTCCGAAGACTATGGGATTGCCACTGCCAAGAAAAATACCGAGCTGGCTAAGAAATTCGACCAGGCCCTTGAGGAACTGAAGAAAAATGGCGAGTATGAAAAAATCTATGTAAAATGGTTCGGTAAAAAACCTTAATAGCTTAGAATGATAAAGGCAGGTGATTCTTACGGATCACCTGCTTTGTTTTATTGCTTTATCAACGCCTGAAATGAGTCCGTGAGGGTTGTACTTTTTTGCGGGTAATGCTTGTATATGCACACATAGTGATGTATAATTATTTACAATAAGCTTATAAAGTATGTTTCTTAGGAGGTCTTGTTGTGTCTAAAAAATTAACGGCTATTATTCTCGGTGTTTTTGTATTGGCACTTGCGCTTGCCGGCTGTGGTGGTCAGGCAGATCAGAAGCAGGCTGCTAAACCCAAAGTATTAAAAGTAGGTACGGAACCAAGCTTTGCTCCTTTTGAATTTCAGGAAGAGGGCAGCAAAGAATATACCGGATTTGACATGGATCTGATTAGAGCGGTAGGCAAGCAAATGGGGTATGAAGTACAAATCGTCAGCATGGGCTTTGACGGACTTATTCCTGCACTGGAAAGCGGTCAAATTGACGCTGTTGCTTCCGGTATGAGTATTACCGAAGAACGGGCGAAAAAAGTTGCTTTCTCTAAACCTTATTATAAATCCGGTCTTACTATGGTAATCAAGAGCGACAACAATTCCATTAAAACCTTCAAGGATTTAGAAGGGAAAAGCATCGGCGTTCAAATTGGTACTACCGGAGCTGAAGAAGCCAGAAAAATAAAAGATGCAAAAATCCGCGAATTCAACACACCGCCAGAAGCTTTCATGGAACTTAAGAATAACGGCGTTGACGCTGTAGTGAACGATTTGCCGGTTAATGAGTACTTTATTGCCAAGACAGGTGCTAAAGATGTTAAACTTGCCGGTGAAGTGCAAAATGCAGAAAACTACGGTATAGCGATTGCGAAAAAGAATACCGAACTGTCCGAGAAAGTGAACAAAGCACTGGATGATATAAAAGCTAACGGCGAATATGAGAAAATCTACATGAAATGGTTTAATAAAAAACCGTAATATAGCAGTAGAGAAAACAATCAAGGGAGATTGCAGTGTAAGCGGCAATCTCCCTTTTTTTAACTATAAATTAATTATTGACAGGCTAATGTGAGATGCTATAATCTTAATGTGCATTTATATGCAAATGCTTAGCGATTAAACAAGATTATGATAGATAAAAGGTGAGAACTGATGAATTTTGATTTTGACTTGGTTGTCAATTCCTTTCCCTTGTTATTGCTGGGAGCAGGAGTTACCGTTCAAATTACGGCGTTGAGTGTAGGGTTCGGTCTGCTGATAGGCATGTTTGTGGGAATTGCCCGTCTGTCGCAGGTGAAACTGGTCAAGTTTTTAGCAACTGTATATGTCGATTTTATTCGGGGCACGCCCTTGCTGGTGCAGATCTTTTTGATTTATTTTGCTCTGCCGATGATCATTGGTCAGCGCATTGATCCTTTTATTGCAGCAATTACTGCCTGTAGCGTTAACAGTGGAGCTTATGTAGCCGAAATTTTCCGTGCAGGCATTCAGTCTATCGATAAAGGGCAAATGGAAGCAGGCCGTTCTTTGGGAATGACCTGGACTCAAACTATGCGGTTTATCATTCTGCCTCAGGCCTTTAAACGGATTATCCCGCCTTTAGGCAATGAATTTATCGCTATGCTGAAGGATTCATCACTGGTTTCGGTTATTGGCTTTGAAGAGTTGACCCGCCGGGGGCAGCTTATTATCGCCCGGACCTATGGCTCCTTTGAGATTTGGCTGACAGTGGCATTTATTTATCTGGTCATGACTTTGACCATTTCCCGCTTGGTGGATTATCTGGAGCGGAGGTACAAAATCGATGATAAGCATTAAAGGGATACATAAAAAGTTCGGTAAAATCCATGTCCTCAAAGGCATTGATGCTCATATTCAGGAAAAAGAAGTAGTGGTGATTATCGGACCAAGCGGTTCGGGAAAAAGTACCCTGCTGCGCTGCATAAACTTCCTGGAAGAACCGACGGAAGGTGAAATCGTTGTTGATGGCATTTCGTTAACAAGCGAATCCAATATCAACAAGGTGCGGGAAGAAGTAGGCATGGTTTTTCAACGGTTTAACCTCTTTCCTCATATGACGGTAGTTGAGAACATTACCTTAGCGCCAATGCAGGTGCGCAAGCTGAGTAAGAGCGAAGCCGAGAAGATTGCTCTTGCCCTGCTGGAAAAAGTCGGCTTGGCCGATAAGGCTCATGCTTATCCCGAGCAATTGTCCGGTGGTCAGCAGCAGCGTGTCGCCATCGCCCGGGCACTGGCAATGCGGCCGAAGATTATGCTGTTTGATGAGCCAACCTCAGCGCTTGATCCGGAAATGATCAAAGAAGTGCTTGATGTTATGAAAACCCTGGCTAATGAAGGGATGACTATGGTAGTGGTAACCCACGAAATGGGCTTTGCCCGTGAAGTTGGCGACCGGGTGATTTTTATGGATGAAGGCCGTATTGTCGAAGAAAATCTGCCTGATGAACTGTTTACTAATGCCCAGGAAGAAAGAACTAAGCTATTTTTATCCAAAATTTTGTAACCATAAAAATAAAATATAATTCAGAAAGCCTTCGGGAAAGCGCTTGACGCCAATGGATTACGGTAAAGTATGTAATGGCGGGGTGCTGGAGCGAAGGCCTTGTCACGTTGACAGTTATCCCCAGTTTGTGCTATAGTGTTTCTTGTGGTCATTGGCAAATGACTAGCAGTTTATTTTCAGGAGGAATTTTCATGATCGGTAAAGTTAAATGGTTTAGTGCTGAAAAAGGCTATGGTTTCATTGAAAGAGAAGACGGCGGCGACGTATTCGTTCATTTCTCAGCTATTCAAGAGCAAGGATTTAAAGCTCTGGCCGAAGGTCAGCAAGTAGAGTTCGAGATCGTTGATGGCGCTCGCGGACCTCAAGCTGCTAACGTCTACAAAGCATAAGACAAATGTCCAAACCCGGCATCTTTGCGATGCCGGGTTTTTATAATGCAATTTTGTAGCGAATTTTTTTAAAATTAAGTAATTTATAGGGACAGAACAGGATTTTTGTCTTTTATGGGGAATAATACTATAACAGACCAAATAGACTTTCCCCAATAGGGGAATGCCTAACAGTCTGGAATATCCGAAGGAGGATGGGGAATATGGCAATCGTCGTACGAGGAAAGAATATTGAAATCACACCAGCACTGAAAGACTATGTCGAGAAGAGGATCGGCAAGGTTACTAAGTATTTTGATAATCTCGGCGAAATTACAGCAGTCCTCACCGTGCAAAAAGGACGTCATATTGTGGAAGTAACAGTACCGGTAAACGGGATGCTCTTACGGGGCGAAGAAGCTACTGCCGATATGTACACCTCAATTGATTTGGTTATTGAAAAACTCGAAAGGCAAATTGAAAAATATAAAACCAGGATTGCCCGCAAGTTCCGCACGAATGGCGGTTTCAAAGGGGAACTGGTTGCCAGCCGCACTCCTGAAGGGGAGGCCGTGGAAGAGTTCCAGGTTGTTAAAACAAAGCGTTTTGCGGTGAAACCAATGGCAGTGGAAGAGGCTCTGTTACAAATGAATCTGATACACCATGACTTCTATGTCTTTATGAATGCTGATTCGGAAGAAGTCAATGTACTGTATCGACGCAAAGATGGTAACTATGGCCTAATTGAACCGGAGTTCTAAGAAATAAGAGAACCGGGAAGCGAATAATCGCTTCCCGGTTCTCTTTATTTCGTCTCATTACATGCGGCTGATTCGTCTTTTCATAATGATTTCAGCCATTGTTTCGCCTTCCAGCTCGGCCGCTTTACGGACAAATTCTTCGCGGGTAATCATCCCTTTGTCAATCAGTAAATCAATCAGTACGGAAATAGCCAGGGTATTACGGTAATCTACAGATTTTAGGTCGGCTAACTGGCCGACAACTTCCACTATATTCATCGCTTGCCTCCTCATGGCAAAGGAATTTTTATATTCATTTTTATTATTACCGGCATTTGTTTTTTTATACAGGATACACTAAAAAAAAGTCCGGCCTTTTTGCGGATATTTGGGCATACTAGTACAGTGTTGGCTCAGGAGCTTTTTTTGACTTATATCCCGTATTCTGGTAAAATCGTAAAATAGGCATATAATGTCTACGATAAGCGCAGGTGCGAATTCCGGGGGAGTGATTTTGGTGCTGAAGTTTTTAAAGAACCTGTTTGGCGATGATAATGAAAAAGAAATTAAGCGGATGATGAAATATGTAGACCGGATCAATTCATTTGAGAAGGATCTCATTAATTTAAGCGACTCTTCCCTGACAGGAAAGACGGCAGAGTTTCGTCGCCGTTTGGATAAAGGAGAAACTCTGGATGATTTACTGCCAGAGGCTTTTGCAGTAGTTCGTGAAGCATCCCGCCGGGTATTAGGAATGCGTCATTTTGATGTGCAGATGCTGGGGGGAATAACCCTGCATGAAGGCAATATTGCCGAGATGCGCACCGGCGAAGGTAAAACGCTTGTGGCTACACTGCCGGTGTATTTGAATGCGCTGGCCGGCAAAGGCGTTCATGTTGTTACGGTCAATGATTACCTGGCCCGCCGCGACAGCCAGTGGATGGGGCGTCTCTACAATTACCTGGGCCTTTCGGTTGGGCTAATTGTGCACGGCCTTGATTTCCATCAGCGCAAAATGTCCTATAGTGCGGATGTCACCTATGGTACGAATAATGAATTCGGCTTTGACTATCTGCGTGATAATATGGTTATTTATGCTGATCAGATGGTACAGCGGGAATTGAACTTTGCCATCGTCGATGAAGTGGACAGCATCCTGGTGGACGAGGCAAGGACACCGCTGATCATTTCGGGGCCTGGCGAACGTTCGACCGATTCGTATTACACACTGGCCAAAGTTGTACCCAAACTGATTCCCGGTCAGGATTATACGGTTGATGAGAAGGCTAATACCGTTGCGCCTACTGAGTCGGGGATTGCTAAAGTAGAAAAACAGCTGAATGTACATAATTTATATGAAGCAGATAACATGGAACTCAATCATTTATTGAATCAGGCTCTTAGAGCGCATGCACTGATGAAACGGGACCGCGACTATGTGGTAAAAGACGGCGAAGTGGTTATTGTTGATGAATTTACCGGCCGTCTGATGTTCGGACGCCGTTATTCTGATGGCCTGCATCAGTCGATTGAGGCTAAAGAAGGCCTGAAAGTAGAGCGCGAGAGTCAGACGCTTGCCTCCATTACGTTCCAGAACTATTTCCGCATGTACGATAAGCTGGCAGGTATGACCGGAACGGCGAAAACAGAAGAACAGGAATTCCGCAAGATCTATGGACTGGATGTACTGGTTATGCCGACCAACAAACCAGTTGTCCGCCAGGATATGCCTGATGTCATTTATAAAACGAAAAAGGCCAAATATAAGGCTGTTATTAAGGAAATTGTGGAGCGCCACCGTACGGGGCAGCCGGTGCTGGTGGGTACGACCTCTATTGTGCAGTCGGAAGAATTAAGTGCGCTTCTGAAAAAAGAAGGCGTGCCGCATAATGTCCTGAATGCCAAATACCACGAAAAAGAAGCTGAAATCGTGGCGCAAGCCGGTCAGCTTAATCAAGTGACCATTGCCACCAATATGGCCGGCCGCGGTACTGATATTGTTTTGGGGGACGGCGTACCTGAATTGGGTGGTTTACACATTATTGCCACCGAACGCCATGAAAGCCGCCGTATCGACAACCAGCTGCGCGGCCGTGCCGGACGTCAGGGCGATGCCGGTTCATCCCGTTTCTTCCTGTCGCTGGAAGACGATCTCATGCGTTTGTTTGGTTCGGCTAATATTGCAACAGTTATGGATAAACTGGGGATGGAAGAAGATGAGCCGATTGAGCATTCCTTAATCAGCCGGTCGATTGAACAGGCCCAGAAAAAAGTGGAAGCCCGTAACTTTGATATCCGTAAGTACATCCTGGAATATGATGATGTTATGAACCAGCAGCGCGAGGTTATTTATGACCAGCGCCGTAAAATCCTGCTCGGTGAAAACATGCGGGAAAATATCTTCGGCATGATTGACAAGTTAATTGAGCGGGGCATGGAAATCTACACGAATGAAAAAGTATATCCGGAAGAATGGGATCTGGATGGGTTGATCGAGTTCTGCGAAGGCTATTTTGCGCCTGAAGGACGGTTGACGAAGGAAGTTCTCGAAAACTTTAACCGTCAGGAAGTTCAGGAAGAACTGCTGAAAGTTGCTGCTGAAGCATATGATGCCCGTGAGGCACTGTTTGGTGTCGAGAACATGCGGGAACTGGAAAAAGTAGTAATGCTGAAAGTGGTTGACGCTAAGTGGATGGATCATCTCGATGCAATGGAAATGCTCCGCGAAGGCATTGGCCTGCGTGCCTACGGCCAGAAAAATCCGCTCATCGAATATAAAATTGAAGCATATGATATGTTCCAGCAAATGATTGAGCATATCCAGGAAGATATTGTGAAGTACATGTTCCGGGTTAACATCCTGGCTAATCATCAGCCTCAGGCTGAGGACCATCTGCAAAATGCCAAAGCCCGTCATGGGGAAGAGGATGAGCAGGTCAATCAGCCCATTGTTAACCATGATGTCACCGGCCGCAATGAATTGTGTCATTGTGGATCGGGGAAAAAGTATAAAAAATGCTGCGGCGCAAAGTAGGTAACGGTCGCCGATAAGGCCCCATCTGCGTTGTTGTCGCTGCGGGCGTTCGCTCGCCGTACCGCCGCTGTACTGTCTTCGCTCACGTCCTCGCTCCGCCTAGCATCTGGAGCCTTCTCGACGGCCTAGGCTTGTCGGCAGAGGGCGCACGGATGGGTGGCGTTTTGGGAAGGATGAGGAATGATGGGGGAAGGACGAGAGACGGGGCTTGCATCGCGTGACTCGCAAGCTTTACTGTCATTGCGAGGAACATGAGTGACGTGGCAATCTTATTTTTCTACAGTTTATATTAGAGGGTGAAAGTATTGTTGTTGGAAGATCTGCGCCGGGATATCGAGGCGCTTGGGGAAAAGCTTGATGAAGTGAGGGCTTCTCTTTGACTTAGCCGTTAAAGAAGAGCGAATTGCGGATTTAGAACGGAAGATGAGTGCTCCTGACTTTTGGGATGATCCGGCAACGGCCCAGAAAGTGGCCCAGGAAGTAACCGTCCTGAAAGAAAGTGTAGCAGCTTATCATAATATGAAGGAAAGCTGGCAGGACATGTTTACGCTGTGGGAGCTTGGGTCTGAGGAAGGGGACGAATCCGTTTACCCTGAGGTAGTTCAGATGATGCAGCAGCTGCAGCAGGACATTGAACATCAGGAATTGACGCTGATGCTGTCCGGTGAATACGACGGCAATAATGCCATACTCACGCTGCATGCCGGTGCGGGCGGTACCGAGGCCCAGGATTGGGCGCAAATGCTGCTGCGCATGTATGTCCGTTATGCGGAAAAAAGCGGGTTTAAGGTGGAAACAATGGACTTTCTGGCCGGTGATGAGGCTGGCGTAAAAAGCGCCACTCTTATGATTTCCGGTCATAATGCCTATGGCTATCTGAAAGCGGAAAAGGGGGTTCACCGTCTGGTGCGTATTTCCCCCTTTGATGCTTCGGGACGTCGTCATACCTCGTTTGCAGCCGTTGATGTAATGCCTGAGATTGATGACAACGTGGATATTGTTATCAATCCGGTTGATCTCAGGGTTGATACCTTCCGGGCGAGCGGGGCGGGCGGCCAGCATATCAACAAGACTGATTCGGCGGTACGAATGACGCATATTCCGACGGGAGTTGTCGTCCAGTGCCAAAGTGAACGTTCGCAGATTCAAAACCGCGAGCAGTGCATGAAGCTGCTGCGCGCCAGACTATTTGAGCTGGAGCGGCAGAAGCAGCAGGAGAAGAAAAATGAACTCGGCGGCGATTATCAGGCTATTGAATGGGGCAGTCAGATCCGGTCTTATGTGTTCCATCCTTACAATCTGGTAAAAGACCACCGGACCAGCCGGGAAGTCGGCAATGTTCATGCCGTCATGGACGGCGAAATTGAGCCCTTTATTGAAGCTTATCTGAAAAGCGGTTTAGGAAAGTAAGGGAAGACAGTAATGGTTAGGAGGCGTACCCTCATGTTCAAGCGCCTGGTGCTGATCCTGGTTATATTGATAGGGGTTGCCGGTATTGCGGCAGAGGTTGTGCTGCCGAAGCTTGCTTCTGATGCGGTTGCTCAGGGGATGAGTGAACTAACAGGAGCGGCGCAAGTGAAGGCTGTAGTACAGGAGCGGCCGGCTGTCGGCATGCTGACAGGCAGTTTTGACCAAATATCAATTGAAGCTGATAATGCCAAGATGGATAAATTAACCTTTAGTCATTTGGCGGCAGTGTTAACCGATGTGCAATTAGATCGGGAACGGTTGTATTTCCGCCGCTCTGTTGCCATTGAAAAAGTGAAGGATATTGACTTGACTGCAACGATCAGCCAGGACGAAATGGCCCGCTATATTAACCAGAATGTGAAAGGGGTTAAAAATGCTGCAGTTACCATTGATAAGGGTAAGATGCAGGCGTCCAGTTCTTTTGCTTTTGGCGGGATTGCCACAGTAGCAATTTCTTTGGAAGGCCGCATTATCGCGGATGGTCAAAGAATTAAGTTTGTTACTGAACGGTTTCTGCTCAATAACACACCGGTTGGCAATATTGGCGGTGCTATGCTGGCAGAAATTCCGCTGGTGGATTTGAAAAAGCTTCCCTTTGGCGTAACCGTCAGGGAAATTGTGCTGGATCAGGGGAAAGTCACATTGTTTACTGATAATCGACCTAAATAAGTGAGAAAAGATTGGCTTGTCACCAGGAGGTAACTACGTGCTCGGTATTTTAGCTTGTTTTGTGTTTGGTTCGGCAATCATCGCCCTCGGTGTTTCCTGGCAGGTCAAGCATATCAGCAATGACTGGTGGGCGCTGGCAAAATACAACCTGACTATTTCACCGCTGCTGTTTCTCGCCAATATCCTGCTGAGTATGGGGTTTGGCCTTGGACATAGCGTGATTAAAAACGTACCGGCTGTAGTTGCTCTGCAGACTATCATTTATTACGCTTTCTTAATACTGTTCTCTTATTTTCTGGTGGGGGATAAAATATCCCTTGTTAAGGCAGCTGCCGGAGTTACCCTGCTGGCAGCCGGTATCTGGGTGTTAAAAAGCTAGAGGAAACGACCCGCAAGAGCGGACAATATACCGTTACTTTTCAAAATGCAAGGTGGAGAGAGTTTTGGCTGATTTCAAATACAACAGGGTTTTACTGGCAATGATGCTAGTTGGCTTGATTGCCGCCCTGATGATCAACTGGCAGCGTCATACGGTAGAGGAAAACAGCAGCCGGGTTGAGCTCGTTATGGATTATGAAGATATTATGGAGCTTGCCCATACGGAAGGTGAATCTGCCGAATCGTTATTTCAGCAGTTTAAAGAGGCCGGTATTACCACATTGGCAGTCTATGATACTACGCTGGAAAAGCTGCACAAGGACGGTAAGCTGACTGTTTTGGCAGGCGTTGATGTGCTGGAAAAGAATAAGGGACTGCAAAAGACGGTTTCTCCCTCAAAAGTTTATATTTTTGCTAATCCAGTGGCCACTGCTGATGATACTTATACGGAAGTAAAAAGTGATTTGATACGCCGTCTGGGGGCTGAACGGGTAAGAGAAATACCAGATGCCAATCACCGTGTCCTGGAAATAGATGGAAATTATGAGAAGTTGATAAAATGGAATTTGGGCCTGTCGCGGCAAGAAATTCGGGAAGCTGCCGGCAAAGGCTTTTTTGTCATGCTGCGGCCTACTAACTTTACCAAGGTTGAGCCTGATGATGTTCATTCCGTTTTTGAGCGTAGTGCAGGTATCGATAATGTCTCAGGACTGATGTTTGTCGGTGATGAAGTACTAGGTTATCCGGACTTGCTGCCGTTAACGGCAGATAGTATGAAAAAACGTGATATGACCCTGGGCCTCATTGAGCACCCCCTGCAGCTGCAGTTTCTGCGCCAGGAGGGACTGACCCAGCTGGCGGTGCTGCTCAACTATCAGGCAGCACGGGTTTATGTGATTCCCAAAGATGAACAGCCGAAGCTAAAAATAAATGAAGCGATTCAGCGCTGGGTAGTAACGGATCAGGAACGGAATATCCGCATTAACCTGCTGCGCAAATATGACAAAGCCGAAGGGAATCGCACCGTTATTGAAACAAACCTGGACTATGTTACCGGTATCAAGGAAGGTTTGCTGGAAAAAGGCTTTGTTCTGGGAAAAGCCAGTACTTTCCCGGCCTATTTCCCCAGCCCGCTGCTGCTGGCGCTGGTTATCCTGGCAGCAACGGCCAGCGGTGTATTGTATCTTACCCAGGTATTTCCTTTTCCGGCCCGTTATCAGTATATCCTGCTGGCCTGCCTGGGAGCAGTGCTGGTATTCCCGGTCTTGAAAGGCAGCGGTACGCTGGTAAGACAGATGGCCGCGCTGGCCAGTGCGATCCTTGTCCCTGCGCTTGCCATGACCTGGCAGCTGGATCGCTGGCGTAAACGCCAGACAACCGGACCGGTTTCGCTGGGCCGTATTGTTCTGGATGGAGCGGTCAGCCTGACTTTGACGTTATTGTTGTCGCTTGTAGGCGGCATGTATGTGGCCAGTCTGCTGGGAGATGTGCGCTTTCTGCTGGAAATGGAAATTTTCCGTGGCGTAAAGGCGACGTTTATTCTGCCGCTGGTATTAATTACGTTAACCTATCTGACTCGTTTCCCCCTGGTTGGACCGCCGATTCGTTCTACCCGGGACATTTGGAGTCAGACAATCCAATTCTTGAATTATCCGGTACAGATTAAAACACTGCTCGCTGCAGGAGTGGCAGCCGTCGTTGCCTGGGTATTTATTGGCCGCTCCGGTCACACTGCCGGTGTGCCTGTGCCGGCTATTGAGCTGAAGCTGCGGGCTTTCCTGGAGCAGACGATGTACGCCCGGCCGCGGGAAAAGGAATTTCTGATTGGTCATCCGGCTTTTATGGTCGCTGTTATGGCTGTCTATCAGCGATGGCCGCAAGGGCTTCATTATGTGCTGGTCCTGTTAGCGACAATTGCCCAGGGGTCCCTTGTTGAAACATTTGCCCACTTGCGGACACCTGTCTTTATGTCTTTTGTGCGGGCCCTTGACGGCCTGGCAGTGGGAGTTGTATTTGGTGCTTTAGCGGTTATTGGTCTCTGGCTGCTGCAGTACCTATCCGGCGCAGTGGGAAGGAGACCGTCAGCCCATGAGTGAAGTTGTCATCTCCGGGTACTACGGTTTTGGCAATGCCGGCGACGAAGCAATGCTGGCGGCCATGATCGAAGCACTCACTGATCTGGATCCCCATCTGGGCATTACGGTATTATCAGGCAATCCGGAAGACACGCGCCGCCGTCACGGTGTTTCTGCCGTTTACCGGCTCAATTATCCGGAAATTACCCGGGTCTTGGCGAAAAGCCGCCTCTTGATCAGCGGCGGCGGCAGCTTGCTGCAGGATGTTACGAGCGACCGCAGTCTTTACTATTACCTGAGTATTATGATGCTGGCTAAAAAGCTTGGCAAGCAGGTTATGCTCTACGGACAAGGCATCGGCCCGGTCCGGGGCGGTATGGCCAAAGGCGCAATGCGTTATATTGGCAATATGGTGGATTTAATCACCGTACGGGATGAAGGATCGCGCGAGGAATTGCGCTATTTAGGAATTACCAAACCGCCTGTCTATGTAACGGCTGATTCCGTGCTGGCCATGCATCCCGTCGACAAGGAAATCGGCCGGGCCATTTTGCGGAAGAATGGCCTGGAAGGTGCTGCGCCGCTTATTGGCCTTTCGGTAAGAGAGTGGAAGGACTGGCGCCATTATAAGGATATTTTGGCCCAGGCTGCCGATGCTATGGCGGAGGAATTTGATGCCCGTATTGTATTTCTGCCGATGCAATGGCCGGATGATCTCGCTGTGGCAAAGAAGATTGTGTCCCGCATGCGGCGGCCGGCTGTAGCCTTAACTGAAGAGTATACGACCAGCGAATTGCTGTCACTCACCGGCAATCTGGATCTGCTGATTGGAATTCGCCTGCATGCCTTGATTTTTGCTGCTGTTATGCAAATTCCCATGATTGGGATCTCGTATGATCCGAAAGTGGATCGCTTTTTGCAGAGTATTGGTGATAGTCATGTAGGAACCCTCCAGTCTATTTCCGTGCCTGCCCTTTTGACGAAAGTCCGTTCCATTATGCAGCGGGAGGATCGTCAGCTGGATCGGAGCAATGAACGGATCAACCTTCTCAGGGATAAAGCTTTTCAGAACGCCGAACTGGCATTGGAGCTTATTCGGGACCGATAGGAGGTAAAGTTATGGTAAACAGTTTGCGCAGCTATGGAGGAATCATTTTAGGGGCTTTAATTACGGCAGTCGCGCTTAATATGTTTTTAATCCCCAATAAGGTAGCTGCCGGGGGAGTAAGCGGCCTGGCCACCGTTTTGCATCATCTCTTTGGCTTTCCGGTAGGACTGACGATGCTGTCCTTTGACATTCCGCTGCTGTTGCTCAGTGTCCGCATTTTGGGGTCACGCTTTGGTGTAAATACCCTGTTTGGTGCGGCAACACTTTCCTTGTCTATCGATCTTTTGGCACCCTATATCCCGGTTTTAACCAGTGACTTACTGCTTGCTTCCCTATACGGGGGAATCATGTCCGGTATCGGGCTGGGCATTGTTTTTCGCTTCGAAGGCTCTACAGCCGGTACTGACTTGGTAGCAGCCATGTTTAATAAGCTGTTTGGCTTTAGTGTTGGCCAGTCATTGCTGGGAATTGACTTTTTTGTTATCTCCATAGCAGGCTTGGCTTTTGGCAGTGCTGAATTATCTCTTTATGCACTTATATCGTTATTTCTCACTACCCAAATTATTGATTTGGTTCAGGAAGGTCCTACCTCAGCCAAGGCTTTCTTTATCATGACAGATAAGGGAGAGCAGGTAGCCCGTGAGATTATGGATAAACTCGACCGTGGTGTTACGTATTTGCAGGCCCGCGGCGCTTATACCGGGGAACCACGGGAAATGCTCTTTTGTGTTGTTGGCAAACGCGAAATTACGCGTCTGAAAGACATTGTTTATTATATTGATAAGCGGGCTTTCGTTATAGTAGCCGATGCACACGAGGTCTTAGGCGAAGGGTTTAATGCATACAAAAAATAGCCTGCTGTTTTTTTATCAAGCGGCGGGTCAAAGTTAAAGGATGAAAGAGGAGGTACAACGATGGCAAAACTTACTTCTGAACAGTTGGCCTGTGTTACCAGCCGGGCTAAGTCAATCCGGCGTCACATTGTATCCATGGTAACCGGAGCAAAATCGGGCCATCCCGGCGGCTCCTTATCGGCAACTGATATTTTAGCAACACTTTATTTTGCAGAAATGAATGTGGATCCTAAGCGGCCTGACGCTCCTGACCGCGACCGGTTTGTGCTGTCAAAAGGGCATGCTGCTCCCGTACTGTATGCAACCTTGGCGGAAAAAGGCTTTTTCTCCAAGGAAGAATTCAGCGGCTTGCGTAAAATAGACAGCATGCTGCAGGGGCATCCTGATATGAAAGGGACACCCGGCGTAGATATGTCTACCGGTTCTCTGGGACAAGGAATCAGCGCCGCCTGCGGGATGGCTTTGGCCGCTAAAGTGGATGGTAAGCAGCACCGTATATTCGCGCTGTTAGGCGACGGTGAGCTGGAAGAAGGCCAGGTTTGGGAGGCTGCTATGTTTGCCGCTCACTATAAGCTGGCTAACCTGACTGCTTTTGTCGATTTCAATGGTCTTCAAATTGACGGAAAGATTACCGATGTACTGTCACCACTGCCTATTCCGGAGAAATGGCAGGCTTTCGGTTGGAATGTCCTCCAAATTGACGGACATGACATTCCGGCTATTTATGATGCGATTCAAACCGCTAAAGCCTGCAAGGACAAGCCTACCGTGATTGTTGCCACAACCGTCAAGGGAAAAGGCGTCTGCCAGATGGAAAATGTCGCCGACTGGCATGGCAAGGCACCGTCCCAGGAAGAGTGCGATCTCTTTCTCAGCGAAATGGCAGAAGAAGATTAGGAGGGGTGACGTATGGGAAAAGCAACTCGTGAAGCTTATGGCGATGCTCTCAAAGAAGCGGGCAGCCTTTATCAGGATATTATTGTTCTGGATGCGGACTTATCAAAATCGACAAAGACCAATGTGTTTCAAAAAGCTTATCCGGAGCGTCATTTTAATGCCGGAATAGCGGAGCAAAATTTAATGGGAGTAGCGGCCGGCCTGGCGGCAGCAGGCAAAATACCCTTTGCTTCCACCTTTGCCATGTTTGCTACCGGTCGTGCTTACGAGCAGGTGCGCAATTCTATCTGCTACCCGAAGCTGAATGTTAAAATCGCTGCTACCCATGCCGGTCTTACCGTCGGCGAAGACGGTGCTACCCATCAGGCTAATGAGGATATTGCCCTCATGCGGGCGATTCCCAATATGACGGTAATTGTACCTGCTGATGCTGCTGAGACCCGTCAGGCTGTACTGTGGGCCGCACAATACAAAGGGCCGGTCTATTTACGGCTCGGCCGGGCAGGTGTCGATGACATCTTTGGTGACGACTATACCTTTGAACACGGCAAGGCCGTACAGATAGTCCAGGGAACGGATGTAACTTTGATCGCCACAGGCATCATGGTTGGACCTGCCGTAAAGGCAGCAGAAGAATTAAAGCAGCAGGGCATAAGTGCACGGGTGCTTAATATTCATACCATTAAGCCCATTGATAAAGCAGCGATTATCAAAGCTGCTCAGGATACCGGGGCAATTGTTACCTGCGAGGAACACAATATTATTGGCGGTCTGGGCAGCGCAGTTGCCGAAGTGCTGGTAGAAAATCACCCCGCTCTTATGGAACGGGTTGGTGTTCTGGATACCTTTGGCGAGTCGGGCACGCCGAATGCCCTGGTGGCAAAATACCAGTTAACAGCAGTGGATATTGTAAAAGCTGCGCAGAAGGTCCTCTCACGTAAAAAATAATTCCTATCAAGAGACAACCTCGCTATGCATACACATGTATAGCGAGGTTTTTTACTTTTTATACGGGAGAGATGATATGGCGTTATGGAGAGTATTTCGCATTGGCAGACAAGTGGCACGCCGTATCGTCCTATTTGTCATGGGACTGGTGGCAATGCTCAAGCTGGGCCCCACGGCAGCAATGGCACTATCCATGCTGGTATCGCTGGTCTTTTATGCAGCTGCTTTTGGCCTGCAGTTTGCCATAGGGTTTGTTGTTTTGCTGTTTTTGCATGAACTGGGTCATCTCATCGCGACCAGAGTGGTGGGGATTGCCGCTACCGGCCCTTTATTTGTTCCCTTTATCGGCGCGGTTATTAATTTGCGCAGACCGCCTGTGAATGCCAAAATGGAAGCGAATATTGCCATTGGCGGTCCGGCAATGGGCACCTTGAGTGCCTTAGCCTGTCTGGTGCTGTATTTCTGGACCGACAGCATGCTGCTGCTGGTACTGGCCTATACGGCCTGTCTGTTGAATTTGTTCAATCTCATACCCTGTTCCCCTTTAGATGGCGGACGGATAGCTGTTGCGATTTCCCCCCATTTATGGTGGGTCGGTTCGATTGTGCTTGCTGCCATGTTTTACTGGACCTACAATATATTAATTCTGATCATCTTTTTTTTCTCTTTAGCCCGTTTATGGCAGGGAGAAAAAACGGATGGCAACGAGAAATATTTTCAATTAACCCTTGCTCAACGGTTGACGGTTGCCTGGTGGTATTTTGGTCTTTTAGCTGTTTTAGGCCTTTTAGCTCTGTATCTTGTCGAATTGCTGCACTGAAGATTGGCCTGGGGATCGGGGAGATAAGTTGAATAAAAAGAAGGTTTTTTGGGTTTAGCGTCGAAAAACATTTTACTTATGGGCCATTTTGTCATATCAAGCCTAGAAAGGTCGGTACACCCATGATACATATGACCAATGTATCCAAAGTTTACAGCAATGGTTCAGCTGCCCTTGCCGATGTTACCGTCAGCATTGAGAAAGGTGATTTTGTCTTTGTCGTAGGTCCGAGCGGTGCCGGTAAGTCGACTTTCATAAAAGTGCTGTTTCGTGAAGAACAGCCTACCAACGGACAAATTCTTGTTAACGGCCGCAATGTAGCCGAAATCAAACCAGCCGAGGTACCTTATCTCAGGCGCAGTCTGGGGATTGTCTTTCAGGATTTCCGTCTGCTGCCTAATAAGAATGTGTACGAAAACGTTGCCTTTGCGATGGAAGTTATTGAGGCACCGCGCCGGGAAATTTTAAAGCGGGTTAACTATGTTCTTGATTTAGTGGGGCTTAGGGATAAAGCCAAAACGCTGCCAACGCAGCTGAGCGGCGGCGAACAGCAGCGGGTGGCAATCGCCCGTGCTATTGTCAACAATCCCGTGCTGGTCATTGCAGATGAACCAACAGGCAATCTCGATCCGGATACTTCCTGGGAGATTATGCAGATTTTTAACCGCATTAACAAATCGGGTACAACAATTGTTATGGTTACGCATGACAAACAGATGGTAGATGCCATGAAGAAGCGAGTCATTGCTATTGAAAAAGGCCGTATCGTTCGTGACCAGGTCAAGGGGGTTTACGGCTATGAAGATTAGAACACTGGAATACTTTGTCCGTGAGGCGCTTGCCTCTTTACGTAATAACGGCTTAATGAGTATTGCCTCTATAACCACGGTAGCATTATCCCTTTTAATCTTAGGGATGTTTCTCATCTTGGTGCTGAATTTGAATAATATGGCATCAGCGTTGGAATCCCAGGTGCAGATTACCGTTTATCTTCAGGATAATTTAAATGACCGCCAGATGCGCGAGGTCGGCACGCAGATAACCAAGCTGCCGGGAGTAACGCAGGTTAACTTCCTGACGAAAGAGGAAGCCATGGGCCGTTTTAAAGAACGGCTTGGCGAACAGCAGGGGCTGCTTACTGCTCTTGGTGATACCAATCCGCTGCCGAATTCTTTTGAAGTAAAGGTGGACAGGCCGGAGCAGGTTAAACCGGTAGCTCAGGCCATCGGCCAGTTCAAAGGTGTGGAAAACACCCGTTTTGGCCAGGAAGTAATTGAACACCTGTTTACTTTGACGAAAATGGTGCGCATTGCCGGACTGATTTTGATCGTGTTTTTGGCTTTAGCTGCCTTGTTTATTATTTCTAATACAATTCGGATCACCGTATTTGCCCGCCGGAAGGAAATCGGAATCATGAAATACGTGGGAGCGACCGACTGGTTTATTCGCTGGCCGTTTCTGCTGGAAGGAATGACCCTCGGTTTTGGCGGCGCACTGATTGCGGTGTTATTGCTATCCGAGAGCTACAGCCTGCTGATTGAACAGGTTCATCAGTCGCTGGCATTTCTGCCGCTTATTCCGAAATACCCTTTCCTCAATCACATTAGTATTGTTCTGCTTGTCGTAGGGACAATCATTGGAGCACTGGGCAGTACGATTTCACTGAAGCGCTTTATGAAGGTATGAGGTATCCTTATCGTCTCGGGAGGGAAGTTGCTTGAAAGATGTGAAAAAATGGGCCAGGTGGATTTCGGTCATTCTGGCAGTTTTGTTTCTCCTTACTTCCGTACTGCCTGCGCTGGCTAACGAACAGCAGCTGCAGGATGTGCAGCGCCAGATGCAGCAGCAGCAGAATAAAGCTGCTAAAGCGCAGCAGCAAATCAACAGTGTTTCGGAGCAATTGCGAACCATCCAGGGAGATCTGGATGGTGCATTAAGCGAATACAATTCGATTCAGGCTAAGTTGTCCCATACGGAAGAACAGATTGTAATCAATACAGAAATTACGCGAAAAGCAGAAAAAAATCTGGCTGAACGCAGTGATATACTGAACAAGCGGATGCGGGATATTTACAAAAACGGCCAGGTCAGTTATCTGGATGTGTTGTTCGGAGCCAATGATTTTGGTGATTTTACCACCAGAATGGAGCTGTTAAAGCGGGTACTGAACCAGGATGTTACGCTGATTGCGAAGGTGAAAGCTGAACGGGAGCTGATCCTGCAGAAGAAAGCGGAACTGGAGCGGGATAAAGCTGCTATTCTTGAACTCAAGCAGGCTGCGGTTGAAAAGAAGCGGCTGATTGAAACGCGCAAGGAAGAGCGGGAAGCAGTATTGGATTCGGCTGTCAATGAAAAAGAAACTGCTGATCGTGCTTACAAAGAACTAATGGAAACGTCCCGGCGCATTGAACAAATGATACGCAGCAGCCAGTCGGGAAATAAAGGAACAGAGGCAACCGGTGCCTTGGTGTGGCCGGCAGATGGTCCGATTACGTCCCCCTTTGGCTGGCGGACACACCCGATTTTTGGAACGCAGACGTTCCATACCGGTGTTGATATTGGCGCCGATTATGGTGATACCGTAGTAGCTGCTGATGGCGGTGTGGTTATTTATGCCGACTGGATGGGCGGTTACGGCAAAGCGGTGATCATTGATCATGGCGGCGGCATTTCAACCCTATATGCTCACAATTCCCAATTGGTCGTCAGTGAAGGCCAGCGGGTGCAAAAAGGCCAGCAAATTTCACTTGTCGGATCAACTGGTTATTCCACCGGACCGCATTTGCATTTTGAAGTGCGGCAGAACGGTTCGCCAACAAATCCAATGAGCTACCTGCCATAAATAAGGAGAGATTATCACGCTCCGCCTGCACTTTTTGCAGCGACGTGGTGATCTCCTTTTGTATTGGTGCATAGGTCAGGCTCTTTTTACATATGCTTAGTTGCAATGTGTTTTCGTTGAGTGTTTAAAATTACATGGGTGGTGTGTCGATTGAGTCGTCGTAAAATAATCTTCGGTGCTATTGCATTAGTAGTGGCAACCGTCTTACTCATGTCCGGCCTGTTGGTTTATCTGCTGCAAAGTACTTTAGGTGATGCCGCCGGAGCTATCCGCTTGTTTAAAGCGCTGCATATCATAAAAAGCCGCTATGTGGAAGATGTACCGGTAGATACGCTGATGACCGGAGCGGTCAAAGGGATGGTCAATTCCCTCGGCGATCCGCATTCCATTTACATGGATCCCAAAATGTATAAGGAATTTATGATTGAAACGGAAGGTTCCTTTGGCGGTGTAGGCATTGTGTTGGGGGCAAAGGATAAGGTGCTGACCGTTATCTCACCAATTGAAGGAACGCCTGGCGAAAAAGCCGGTATTAAAAGTGGTGATGAAATCGTAAAAATTGACGGACAGGATACGAAAGGCCTGGCTCTTGATGAAGCGGTAAGTAAAATTCGTGGTCCCGAAGGGACAAAGGTGACGCTGACAATCCGTCGCGGTCAGGAAACGAAGGATTATGCCTTAACCCGGTCCAATATCCAGATCAAAACGGTTTCCGGTAAAATGCTGCCGGACAATGTCGGGTATATTCGCATATCGATGTTCAATGAGAATACGGGCAGTGATTTAGCGAAAAAGTATCAGGAACTGGAGAAGGAAGGCATGAAGGCGATCGTCTTGGATCTGCGCGATAATCCTGGTGGTCTTCTGGACGAAAGTGTAAAAGTTGCCAATAAGTTTGTACCGAAAGGGCCAGTTGTGTCGGTCATTACCCGCGATGGGCGGCGCGATACGAGCACTTCCAACTTGGAGGCAGTAAAATATCCTTGTGCGGTATTAATCAATGGCGGCAGCGCCAGTGCTTCCGAAATTGTTGCCGGTGCCGTTCAGGATACAGGGGCAGGAACGCTGGTCGGCACGAAAAGCTATGGCAAAGGCTCTGTTCAGACCTTAATGCGTCTTGATAAAGATGATGCCATTAAGTTGACGATTGCCAAGTATTATACACCTAAGGACCGGTCCATTAATGGAATTGGCATCGAGCCGGATGTGAAAGTGGAACTGCCTGAGCATGTTCAGCCTGGCCTGGAAGTAAAGGATGTTCAGCTGGATAAAGCAGTGGAAATTGTAAAAAGTAAAATACAATAACTGAATGATAGCGGCGGGCTGACAGCTCGCCGCCTTTTGCTATTACATTCGTTGTGGAGGTGCAATTTTCGTGTTTCCTGTGGACCAGATTGCTTTTTTGCTGATTCGCGGCGCAATTGCAGCATTGTTTGAACCGATGTTTTGGATGATTTTGGCCTTGGTTGGTTATCAGTACTGGCAATTGCAGCGCAATCAGACCCGCATGTTTGGCGTTTACGGATATACACTCAGGCGGCAGGTTACATTAGCTGCGGTATATGGCCTGACCGGAGGGCTGATTGGCAGTTTTTTACTCGTTTCGGTGGGGCTGACTGTGAATCAGCTGGGACTGGCCTATATTTGGCCCGTGGCCTTGGTGCTGATGGCTGTCCATATGCGCTTTTTATGCTTTGCTTATGCGGGCGGATTGGTAGCGCTGTCCAATGTGCTCTTTGGCTGGCCGGAAGTAAATGTGCCGCAGCTATTGTCCTTAGTGGCAATTTTGCATATTACCGAAAGCATTCTGATTTTTATCAGCGGCCGCTACAGCGCAGTGCCGCTGATTATGCGGCGCGAAGACGGGCGGATGGTAGGCGCCTTCAGTTTGCAGAATTTCTGGCCGCTGCCACTGGTGATGCTGGGAGCTGTGTCTATGCCGGAAGCATCTATCCCGCCGGGAGGCGTAATTCAGATGCCAGACTGGTGGCCTTTGCTGCCGCTTAACCTGGAAGTGGAAGAAGGACATAAATGGATTTACGCTATGACTTCAGTTATTGCCGCATTAGGCTATTCGGATATTGCTATTACCAGCCTGCCGGGAGAACGGCGCCGGCAATCGGCTTTCCATCTGGCGATCTATAGTGTGGTATTGCTTGTTCTTGCCGTGCTTTCGGCCCGTTATCACTGGCTGCAGGCGGTGGCGGCCATCGTTTCGCCGCTGGGGCATGAACTGTTGATCCAATGGGACAATCGCAGGGAGTTAAATGGACCTCCCCGCTATGTGCCGCCCGAGGCAGGGGTAATGATTCTCGATACAGTCTTTGATTCACCGGCACGAAAAGCCGGTTTGCAGTCCGGTGATATTATTGATTATTTAGCCGGAAACCCTATCCTAAGTGGGTATGATTTGGCTCATGCCCTGAGCTTTGCGCCCGAACAGTTCGCAATCCAGATTAGGCGGGAGGGCAAAGTGCGCCAGTTTCAGGTCCGGTTTGTCAACAGCGAGCGCCGCCTGGGCGTCATTCTTGTACCCCAGGGAAATGAAGAGCATTTTGTGGAGATGAGGGATGAGCGGTTGTGGCTATGGCAATGGCTGAAGAGAAAAGTCGGCCGCCAATAAGGCCCCATCTGCTGGAGGGACGGCCGCCGATAAAGGCCCATCTGCGTTGTTGCCGGAGCAATCGAGATCCTCACCGTACGCCCCTGTACGCCTCCGGTCACGCTTCCTCCGGCGTCTAGCAGTTGAACCTTTCTCGACGGCCTAAGCTGGGAGGCAGGGGATACGCCTGGGAAAAGGGGACTGTCCCCTTTTCCCAGCGGCTAACTGCGAATAATTGCCAGCTGGTTAGTGCCGTTGATTTGCAGCAGTTTATGGTATAATTACTAATGGATAATTATCATTATCATGAAAAATTTAATGATATCCTCTTTTCTTACGAACGAATGTTTGATACAATAAAACAAACACTCGTTCTGTAAGAATGATATTTTACGATAAGACAGGTGATCTGGTAATGGCTGTAGTGCCTAGTTTAAGCACGGTTCATAAAGAGGGGATCGTCCCTTTTGCGGTAGAGGCTCCGTTTCAGCCTACAGGCGATCAGCCTGTGGCAATTGATAAGTTAGCCAATGGTGTGTTTCGGGGAGACTGGGCACAGGTTTTGCTGGGGGCGACCGGTACCGGTAAGACGTACACCATTGCCAAGGTTATTGAGAAGGTGCAAAAGCCCACCCTGGTAATTGCGCACAATAAGACACTGGCTGCTCAGTTAGCCAGTGAGTTTAAGGATTTTTTCCCGAATAATGCGGTAGAGTATTTTGTCAGTTATTATGACTATTATCAGCCTGAAGCGTATATTGCCCATACGGATACTTACATTGAGAAGGATGCTTCCATTAATGATGAGATAGACAAGCTGCGCCATTCGGCTACCAGTTCGCTGTTTGAGCGGCGCGATGTCATTATTGTCGCCAGTGTTTCCTGCATTTATGGCTTGGGATCGCCGGAAGAATACCGTGATCTGGTTTTGTCACTGCGAACCGGACAGATGCGGGACCGTGACGAGATATTGCGTAAACTGGTCGATATCCAGTATGAGCGCAATGATATTAACTTTACTCGCGGTACATTCCGGGTCCGCGGTGATACGGTGGAAATTTTTCCTGCTGCCTATGGCGAGCGGGCTATTCGGGTTGAATTGTTTGGCGATGAGATAGACCGGATTTTGGAAATTGACGTCCTTACCGGTGAAATTCTGGCTGATCGCAAGCATATTGTCATTTATCCTGCGTCTCACTATGTTACGACCCGGGAGAATTTGCAGCGGGCGGTAGCCGATATTGAAGCGGAACTGGAAGTCCGGCTGACGGAGCTGAAAGCGGAAGGGAAGCTCCTGGAAGCGCAGCGCATTGCCCAGCGGACAAAATATGATATTGAGATGATGCTGGAAATGGGCTATTGCTCCGGCATCGAAAACTATTCCCGGCATATTACCGGACGCCAGCCCGGTGAATCACCCTTTACTTTAATTGACTATTTTCCGGATGACTTTTTAATTGTCATCGATGAGTCGCATGTAACCATTCCGCAGCTGCGGGCGATGTATGCCGGTGACCGGTCACGGAAAGAAGCATTGATCGGCCACGGGTTCCGGCTGCCTTCCGCCTTTGACAACAGGCCGTTGAAGTTTGAGGAATTTGTTGAGCGCATTAATCAGATTATTTACGTCTCGGCTACACCGGGACCTTATGAAATGCAGGTAACCAATCAGGTCGCCGAACAAATTATCCGGCCCACAGGGCTGATTGATCCGGAGATTGAAATTCGCCCGATCAAGGGCCAGATGGATGATCTGCTGGGAGAGATCAAGGAGCGGGCGGCAGCTCAGGAACGGGTTCTTGTGACAACGCTGACGAAAAAGATGGCCGAGGATTTAACCGAATTCCTGAAGGAAACGGGTGTGAGGGTGCGGTACCTTCACTCGGATATTGTTACCATTGAGCGGGCGGAAATTATTCGTGATTTACGGGCCGGTGTTTTTGATGTGCTGGTAGGGATTAATCTGCTGCGGGAAGGGCTGGATATGCCGGAAGTATCGCTGGTGGCTATTCTTGATGCCGACAAAGAAGGCTTTTTACGCTCTGATACGTCACTGATTCAGACAATTGGCAGGGCGGCGCGCAATGTGAACGGCAAGGTCATCATGTATGCCGACCGGATTACCGGTTCCATGCAGCGGGCCATTAACGAAACCGATCGCCGCCGGGCAACACAGGAAGCCTATAATCTGGAGCACGGCATTACGCCGCAAACAATACGCAAGCAGGTTAAGGAGCTTATATCGCTGACCAAAGTGGCGGAAACGCCTGAAGAGTATAAAACTGACCGGCTGAATACCATGACCCGCTCGGAAATGCTTGAACTGACGGGCAAAGTGGAGAAAGAAATGAAACAGGCAGCTAAGAATCTGGAATTCGAACGGGCTGCTGAATTGCGTGATATGCTGGCTGAACTGCGCCAGCGTGTTGCCGATGCTAAACCGGATGGGAAAGAGAAAAGGACAGGCGCCAGACGCAAATCATAATACTGGCCTGCTTTAGGGGAGGAAATTTACATGAAAGAATATATTGTTGTTAAAGGCGCCAGACAGCACAATCTGAAAAATATTGATGTCACCATTCCGCGCAATGAATTGGTCGTGATTACCGGCTTAAGTGGTTCCGGCAAGTCGTCGCTGGCTTTTGATACGATTTATGCCGAAGGGCAGCGCCGTTATGTCGAATCGTTGTCAGCCTATGCCCGCCAGTTTTTGGGACAGATGGACAAGCCGGACGTCGATTATATCGAGGGCTTATCACCGGCCATATCCATTGACCAGAAAACAACCAGCCGTAATCCCCGTTCCACTGTCGGTACGGTTACCGAGATTTATGATTATCTGCGGCTGCTGTTTGCCCGGGCAGGCAGGCCGTTTTGTCCGAAATGCGGCAAGCCGATCAGTCAGCAGACTGTAGAGCAAATGGTTGATCAGTTAGCGGCTTTTCCTGACAGCACAAGAATGATTGTGCTGGCTCCGGTGGTGCGGGGGAAAAAAGGAGAGCACCAGAAGGTATTGGAAGATATCCGAAAAAATGGCTACACCCGTGTACGCATTGACGGACAAGTCCAGGATATAACGGATGAAATAAAGCTTGAAAAAAACAAAAAGCATACCATAGAAGCGGTAATTGACCGGATTGTTATTAAAGAGGGCATTGCTTCCCGTCTGGCAGATTCCCTCGAAACGGCGCTCAACCTTACCGGTGGTATTGTAAATGTGGAAATCGTCGGCGATAAGGAGCTGACTTTCAGTCAGAACTTTGCCTGCGTAGACTGCGGAATCAGTCTGCCGGAAATTGCCCCCCGGATGTTTTCCTTCAACAGCCCTTTTGGGGCATGCCCTGATTGTACCGGTCTTGGCAATAATATGGAAATTGATCCGGCACTGGTTATTCCTGATCCAGGGAAGGCGCTGATTGATGGCGCCATTGCTCCGCTCAGTAAAAACTCCAACTCCTATTTCATGTGCCAGCTGGAAGCGGTACTGACTCACTACGGCTTATCCTTGTACAATACCTGGGACAGTCTGCCGGAAGAGGTTAAGCAGGTTGTGTTGTGGGGATCAGGAAATGAGCGGTTTACGTTTAAGTATGAAAATATGTATGGTGAGGAAAAAACCTACCATTCTGTCTTTGAAGGCGCGCTGCCAACCCTTAGCCGCCGTCACCGCGAGTCGACCTCGGATGCTGCCAGGGAAGAGATTGAGGAATATATGAGCTCCAAGCCGTGCCCGACTTGCAAAGGGGCTAGGCTTAAACCGGAGTCGCTGGCAATTAAGGTGGGCGGCAAAAATATTTATGAAGTCACCCGGCTGACGATTGCCGACAGCCAGCAGTTTTTTAACAGCCTGGATTTGACGGAGCGGGAAAAGACAATAGCCAATCAGATCATGAAGGAAATTCATGCCCGGCTGGGGTTCCTAATTAACGTAGGGCTTGATTATCTCAGTCTTGACCGGGCAGCAGGCACCTTATCCGGTGGTGAGGCCCAGCGCATTCGCCTGGCGACACAAATAGGGTCAGGCTTGGTCGGTGTTCTGTATATCCTGGATGAGCCGTCTATCGGGCTCCATCAGCGGGACAATAACCGTCTGCTGGCGACACTTAAGCGCCTGCGGGATCTCGGTAATACCCTGTTGGTAGTGGAACATGATGAAGATACGATGAATGAGGCGGATCATATTATTGACATTGGCCCGGCGGCAGGCGTCCATGGCGGCCGCGTGATTGCCCAGGGGACAGTTGATGAAATTAAAGCCTGCGAGCATTCGGTTACCGGTCAATATTTAAAGGGGACGAAATTTATTCCGGTTCCGGAGCAACGGCGCCAGCCCAATGGTAAGTGGCTGGAAGTCAGAGGGGCCAGGGAGAACAACCTGAAGAAGCTCAATGTCCGCTTTCCGCTGGGGTTGTTTACAGCTGTTACCGGTGTATCCGGATCAGGCAAAAGTACCCTGGTTAATGAAATTTTGTTCAAAGGACTGTCCGGCCGGATTTACAAAAGCCGCAGCCGTGCCGGTGAGCATGATGATATCCGCGGGGTAGAGTATATTGATAAGATTATTGATATTGACCAATCGCCTATTGGCCGTACACCCCGTTCCAACCCTGCTACCTATACCAGCTTGTTTGATTCCATCCGGGAACTGTTCAGCCAGACTCCGGAAGCGAAAATCCGGGGCTACAAGCCCGGCCGGTTCAGCTTCAATGTAAAAGGCGGCCGCTGCGAGGCCTGCCGCGGCGATGGTATTATTAAAATTGAAATGCACTTCCTGCCGGACGTCTATGTACCTTGTGAGGTATGCAAAGGGGCGCGCTATAACCGGGAAACACTGGAAGTCCGCTATAAAGGCAAAAGCATTGCCCAGGTACTGGATATGATTGTGGATGAAGGGGTAGAGTTTTTTCAAAATATCCCGAAAATCCATCGTAAGCTGCAAACTTTGCAGGATGTTGGCTTAGGCTATATCAAACTGGGACAGCCGGCTACGACCTTGTCCGGTGGTGAAGCGCAGCGGGTCAAGCTGGCAACGGAGCTTGCCCGCCGCAGCACCGGTAAAACACTCTATATTCTGGACGAGCCTACTACCGGCTTGCATACTGCCGATATTCACCGCTTGATGGAGGTACTGCAGCGTCTGGTGGACGGCGGGGATTCGGTTGTGGTCATTGAGCACAATCTGGATGTCATTAAGACTGCCGATCATATCATTGACCTTGGACCGGAAGGCGGCATCAGGGGCGGTACGATTGTTGCCCAGGGAACGCCGGAACAAGTGGCGGCAGTAAGAGGCTCCTATACCGGACAGTTTCTGAAGCCTGTCCTGCAGCGCGGCAAAGAGCTGGCTGAAATGGCGGAAGCGGCTGCGACTGTCAGTGAGCAGATAAAAGTATAATAGGCTTTTTACGAAGTCCATCAGGACATTAAGCTGGCAATTGAGCGTGAAAAGCAAATGAAAGCAGGACCCCGCCGGAAAAAGATAGAATTGGTTACGACAACTAATCAGGATTGGAGCGACCTTTATGGAGAACTCCGTTACTAGCGAATTAGAACAAAAGTTGGCCCATTTACCCGATAAGCCTGGCGTATATTTGTGGAAGGATAATCAGAAACGGATTATCTATGTTGGTAAGGCAGTAAACCTAAAGAACCGGGTACGGTCTTACATGCAGTCCAGCCGCAATCATTCGCCGAAAGTGCGGTCCATGGTTTCCAGGATAGCGGATTTGGAGTACATTATAACAGGCTCTGAAATTGAAGCGCTTATTCTGGAATGCAATTTAATAAAAAAACACCGGCCAAAATACAACATCAGCCTGCGGGATGACAAAAGCTATCCCTATGTAAAAGTAACGTTGAATGAACAATATCCGCGCGTCTACGCAACCCGCAAAGTAGTAAAAGACGGCGCCCGTTATTTTGGTCCTTATACGAATGCCGGTGCTGTTCATGAGACGCTGAAATTGCTCAAACGGCTTTTTCCTTTGCGTACCTGCCGGCAGCTTGATGCGCAGCGTCCTTGCCTGCAGTATCATATCAAACGCTGTCTGGCACCTTGTGCCGGTAAAGTAGAGCCTGAAGTTTATGGGGAAATGATTAAAGCAGTCTGCCTCTTTCTGGAGGGCCGCAGTGATGATGTGGTGAAGAGCCTAAAGAAGCGTATGGAGCAGGCAGCAGAAAACCTGGAATTTGAGCTTGCTGCCCAGCTTCGTGATCAGCTGACTGCTGTGGACAAAGTGCGCGAGAAGCAGAATATTGTTACCGGCAGCGGTGATCAGGACGCTGTTGGCCTGGCCCGCTCAGCGGTGGGAACCTGTGTGCAGGTATTCTTTATCCGCAGCGGCAAGATGGTTGGCCGCGATCACTTCCTACTCACGAATAGTGAAGAGGAAGAAGATGCGAAGGTGCTGGAGGCTTTTCTCAAGCAATATTACAGTCAGGCTGCCTTTTTACCGCGGGAAGTACTGCTGCCGTTTGATGTGCCCGAGCAGCAGCTGCTGTCAGACTGGCTGACGGAAGTGAAGGGCGGCAGGGTAGCGGTCGATACGCCTAAGCGGGGAACCAAAAAAGACTTGGTCAGCATGGCATCAGGTAACGCTGCCAGAGTGCTGGAGGAACAAGCCCTTCGACTGCAGGCTGCCAATGAGCGCACTGACGGCGCGCTCCTCGAATTGGCCGATTATTTGGATTTGGAAGTTCCGCCGGAACGGATCGAGTGTTTTGATATTTCCCATATTCAAGGCGCTGAGACGGTGGCCTCTATGGTCGTCTTCGAGGGCGGACAGCCTAAAAAAGAGGATTATCGCCGTTATAAGCTGCAAACGGTGGAAGGGAAACCGGATGATTTTAAATCCATGCAGGAAGTTGTCGGACGGCGTTACCGCGATCTGACAAGCGCTCCTGTCCCCGATTTGATTATTATTGACGGTGGCAAGGGACAGCTGAGTTCTGCGCTGGAAATTATCCGCAGCTGCGGGCTTACTTCGGCTGCTGTAGTAGGGTTAGCCAAAGAATTCGAGCATATATTTAAAGAAGGCGAAAGCGAGCCTGTTATTTTGCCGCGCCACTCCCAATCCCTGTACCTGGTGCAGCGCATTCGCGATGAGGCTCACCGGTTTGCTATTACCTACCATCGTAAATTACGCTCTAAGCGCAACATGGTGTCCGTTTTGGATCATATTCCCGGCATCGGTGAAAAGCGGCGCAAGGCTTTGTGGGATCACTTCGGCAATTTGGCTAAGATTAAAGCGGCTGAGGTGGAAGAAATGGCGGCAGTCCCTGGTATGAGCCGGCCGGCAGCGGAAGCTGTTTATCAGTTTTTCCGGCGCAAGCCAGGGGAGGTGTTGTGATGAATGGCATTGTTTTAGCAGGCGGCCTCAGTACCCGTATGGGACGGGATAAGGCTTCACTGCCCTGGGGAAAAAGCGATTTGCTGCACACCATTTTGCAGCAGCTGGTTCCAGTATGTGAGACCGTGATCGTTGTTACCAATAGTCCGCGGGAAATCGGGATTGAAGGTATTCAGTTTGTTGCCGATCATTACTGCCGGTGCGGTCCTTTGGCGGGGATGCAGGCCGGACTAACGGCTTCCGGGCAGGACTATAATTTTATTGTCGCTTGTGATATGCCGTTTTTATCAACGGCAGCTATTACCTATATGGAGCAGGCTGCTCTTGGTTATCAGGCAGCTGTGCCCTTTGTCGAAGACTATTTTCATCCGCTTCATGCCGTATACCACCGCGATTGTCTGTTGCAGATTGACAAGCTGCTGGCAGAAGGAAGGTACCGGATTGCAGACCTTTATCCATATATACGGCTTAGGCAGATTACCAAAAAGGAATTAGTCCAATTTGATGAGGAACTAAAGATGCTGAGTAACGTGAATACGCCGGACGAGTACCGGCTGCAAGCTGCAAGGCAGGGAAACCACTGAGGATGGTTTCCCTTTTTTTGTTTATACTAGCCTTATGGGAAGCGATCGTTAATAGTTTTCCATTTTGAGCAAAAGAGGAAATATTAGGGTTTTATAGAATAAAATTCCACCAGAGAGGATTGAGGTGGAACAATGCGGGTTTTAGTAGTTGAAGATTCCCAGGTTATTCGTACGATTATTATTAAAGAATTGCGTGATCTAGGAGTCATTGATATTGAACAGGCAGAAGAAGGGCTGGCAGCAATGCGTAAAATCGGCGGTAAATTTTTTGATCTAATCACGCTTGATATTACGATGCCTGAGGCAGATGGAATTACCGTTCTAAATCATATCAAGGCGGTGTCACCCAATTCCAGGGTGGTAATCTGCAGTGCTCACAATCACAAGGATACCGTCATGGAAGCAATAAGAATTGGCATTGATGATTATATTATCAAGCCGTTTGCTGTAGAACGATTAAATGAAGTCTTAAAAAGGCAGATTAAGCTGCTGAGCAAAAACGGTTGATTGGTAAATCCAGTGGAAAAGTGGTAAAATAAGGCTAGTACCTTAAGGTACTAGGCACAAGAAGGAGGAATCCCAATGAATAAAATAGCACCATGGATTGTCTTGGGGCTGATAGCCGTGCTTATCCTGATGGGTGTTTCCAGCTATAACGGGTTGGTTGGTCTTAGCGAGCAGATTAACGGCAAATGGAGTCAGGTGGAAAACCAGCTGCAGCGCCGTTCTGATCTTATTCCCAATTTAGTCAATACGGTCAAAGGTTATGCCGCCCATGAGCAACAGGCTATTCAGGCGGTAGCTGATGCCCGGGCCAGGCTGGCAGGAGCACCGGGGCCTGCTGCCAAAGCAGAGGCGAATAATGAACTAAGCGGGGCACTGAGCAGGTTATTAGTAGTTGCCGAAAACTATCCCGACCTAAAAGCGGATAAAAACTTCCGGGCATTGATGGATGAGCTGTCAGGTACGGAGAACCGCATTGCTGTGGCGCGCAAGGATTATAACGATGCCGTACAGGTATACAATACAAAAATACGGTCCTTCCCGGCCAGTCTGTTTGCCGGTATGATGGGCTTTAGTGCTAAGGAATACTTTAAGGCGGAGGAGGGGGCGAAGGCTGTCCCCCAAGTCAAGTTCTAGGGCGGCCGCCGATAAGGCCTCATCTGCTGATAGGGACGGCCGCCGATAAAGGAACATCTGCGTTGTTGCGGGCCTTGCCGGAATCCTCACCGTACGCCCCTGTACGCCTCCGGTTCCGGCAAGGCCCACGCCTAGCATCTGAACCATTCTCGACGGCCTAAGCTGGTGGCAAGGGAACGAGGGGAACGGGGGCTTACTGACAGTTGGTGGTGGCTAGCTCCCCTGCGGGGTGTGCAGACAGGCCGATGGTTAGCTTGTGCCCTATTGTCATTGCGAGGAGCGCAGCGACGCGGCAATCTCATCTTAGTTTCTTAGTATTTGAGCCTGCTTGACAGATTAGCCTGATGGTAAATTTAAAAATTCACTTCTTAAATAACAAGATCGCCCATAGACTAGGATTAAGACGAAGCGAGGGATGACCATGAAAAAATGGCTGGCCTGGTTAGTGCTGGGCATTTATCTGACCATCGCCGCAGTCGCTTGGGCCCAGCCGCAGGTCCCGCCTGCTCCTGCCAGCAGCTTGTATGTGCAGGACTATGCCGGAGTATTATCAAATGAGTCCAAGAGCCGCATAAACAGCCTGGGATCACAACTAGCGGCGAAAACAAAAGCACAGGTTGTTGTTGTTACGGTGAAGAGCCTGGAGGGTGCTGCTCCTGAAGAGTATGCCCTGGCTATTTTACGGGAATGGGGAATCGGCGATAAGACACTGAATAACGGTGTGCTGATGCTGGTTGCGGTTGGAGACCGGCAGTCCCGGATTGAAGTAGGGTATGGCCTGGAGGGTGCACTGCCTGACGCCAAGACAGGGCGAATTCAGGATGAGTACATGATTCCCTTGTTTCAGCAAGGGGATTATAATAAAGGCATAGTAAACGGCTACATGGCTTTAGCAGGCGAAGTGGCCAAAGAATACCAGCTGGAATTAAAAACCGATGCCAAACCTGTGCAGAAAAGTAAAGCTCACCAGGATCAGTCCTGGTTCGATACATTGCCCTGGTGGGGGCAGTTACTGCTGGTGGGCGGTGTATTGTCGCTTTTCGTTATGGATTGGCTCTTTTTTGGCGGTACCATTACCTATCTCCTTTTGTCATTGCTGCGTGGCCGTGGCGGCGGTGGAGGAGGTGGCGGCGGATGGGGCGGTGGTTCCGGTGGAGGCGGTGGCTCGAGCCGGAAGTGGTAGTTAACGAATGAAGCCCTAAAGAACTGCAAGGTTCGTTAGGGTCTTTTATTTTACACCAATATTGTGCCTGCAAAGGAGGGAATGAGTAGTGGATTTTGCCGGAATTGGTTCTGAATGGTTTTTGGCATTAGGCAGCATCTTATTAATTAATTTAATTTTAAGCGGTGATAATGCAGTCATTATTGCTTTGGCCAGTAAGAATCTTCCCTTAGAACAACGAAATTTTGCAGTTTTCTGGGGCAGTGCAGGAGCGGTTGTGCTCCGGATTATTCTTACTTTTGTTGCAGCGTATCTGTTAGATATTCCTTATCTGCAATTTAGCGGTGGTTTGGCTTTACTGTGGATTGCCATCAGTTTATTGAGCGATAAGGGGGCGGATCACGGGTATGGACCGGCGGCTTCTTTGAGTGAAGCGATCAAAGTCATATTGTTCGCCGACCTGGTAATGAGTTTGGACAATGTGCTGGCTCTTGCGGCGATTTCCCAGACAGTTCCCAGCGGGAAGTATGCGTTGATTAGTATTGGCCTTGCGACAAGCATACCGCTGGTTGTTGTTGGTGCGCAAATGCTGATGCGATTAATGGACCGTTTCCCGGTTATCGTGTATTTGGGAGCAGCTGTGCTGGGCTATGCAGCGGCAGAAATGATGATCAATGATAAGGCCGTTGGCCCAGTGGTTGACGGGTATGAATTCGTTATTCAGCTAGCGTTAACCATTACAGTAGTGGTAGTTGGCTATTGGCAGAAAACAAAAAGAACGAAATGATCAAAATATAAAAATGTTGGCATAACTTACCACAAATATGGTAAAATAAACGCGTAATGTCACAATTATTGATAAGAAGGAGTGTTTCTGATGGCAACTTGGGAATGCGTAGTTTGTGGCTATATTTATGATGAAGCAGCAGGCGATCCTGATAGCGGAATCGCCCCTGGCACGAAATTCGAAGATATTCCTGATGACTGGGTCTGTCCGGTCTGTGGTGTAGGCAAAGATCAATTCGAAAAAAAATAATGCACAGATAAGATGAGGAGCATCCGCAGTCCGGAGGCTCCTCATTCTTTATAAAAAAACGCCAGGCATTTGCCTGGCAATGAGAGGAGGTTAGTATTGTAGGACTTGGCAATAAGCCAAGGTGTTAGTGTTCTACTTTAGCAATATGCGGCAGCCAGCCGCGGTTTAACATCAGGTTGAGCAGGCGTAAGTTCCAGTCAAGGCCTTCGTCCAGTCGCTTGCGCAGCATCATACCTACTTCTAACTGGTAGCATTGGTGCAGGGCGGCTAGTATAGCCATTTGCGAACCTTTAGCCATGGTTCCCAGTGTGGCGGCAATTTCACTGTCAGTCAGACAGGCATCTGAAGGCAGTTCCAGCGGATGGGCATGCAATTGGCGACGCGTAAAATGGAATTTGGGAACTTCTGCTTTGCCTTTATGCAGGGCTTCCTCACAGTTTTCAACAGTGGTGCGCACTTGCTCTTCAATACATTGTTCCACTAATGTGCGCAGCTCAGGATCTTTAGCCTGATTATATAAAGCTTCTAATACACTTAGATTGAAACGGCCCTGGGAGACGATACCATAGAGGGCTCCTGCCTCCAGATAGCTGACGCTTTCTTTGTCGAAAATCATTTGAGTAGCCATTCGGGTGGCTCCATTAATTTTATCCATCATTGTCATGACCGGTGACCTCCTGTATTGAAACTTAGCTCATTTTTACAATGACTCATTGCTGTTAGGATAAACAGAATGAAAGCAGATCATGCACAGGAGCAGGAATTATTTTCACAAAAAGAGAAAGGGTAAAAAACATAGCATGAGGGAGGCGTAAATTATGGACTGGATGACCGTAAAACAGCAGGCCAGAGAAAAATTCCGGGGTTCCTGTCGTGTATGCCCAGTGTGCAACGGTATTGTTTGTGCCGGTGAGATTCCCGGCATGGGTGGACTTGGGACGGCTGCTTCATTTCGCAATAATCTGGAGGCACTTGCAAGCTATAAGCTGAATATGCGTACCGTTCATGATGTAACGTCGCCTAAGTTATCCCGGCTTCTCTTTGGCAAGGAAGTGGCTGTACCGGTAATTGCCGCGGCAATTGGCGGAATCGGACTGAATATGAATGGTGCGATGACTGAGCAGGAATATTGCCGGGCTGTTGTTACTGGCTGTCAGCAAGCCGGTGTGGTGGCAATGACGGGGGACGGCCCTAAGCCGGAAGTGTTTGATTCCGGCATACAGGCATTGACGGAGCAGCCTGGCTGGGCAATTCCCGTTATTAAACCCCGCAGTACGGAAAAAATTATTGAGCTGGCCGGGCAGGCTGCAGCAGCAGGTGCACTGGCCTTCGGAGTCGACATAGATGCGGCAGCGTTACTAAACATGACAAATGCAGGTCAGCCGGTTGGCCCGAAAACTCAGCAAGAGTTGGAATCCATTAAACGGCATACGACGATTCCGTTTATTGTCAAAGGGATTATGACGCCTGATGATGCGGAGTGCTGTGCTGCGGCCGGAGTGGATGCTATTGTTGTAACGAATCATGGCGGCCGGGCGCTTGACCACACACCAGGTACTGCTGAGGTGCTGCCGGTGATCAGTGAAGCGGTAAAAGGAAAAATGACGATTCTGGTAGATGGCGGTATCCGCAGCGGGACAGATATCCTGAAAATGCTGGCCCTCGGAGCTGATGGCGTATTAATCGGAAGGCCGCTGGCAATCGGTGCGGTGGGCGGCGGCGCTGCGGGCGTAGCAATGGTCATTAACAAGCTGGCTGCTGAATTACGGACAGCGATGGTGCTGACAGGGGTGGGGGATGTAACCACCATCCCCCCTTCTATACTCTGGGGCGGCCGCCGATAAAGGCTCATCTGCGTTGTTGCGGTCCTTGCCGGAATCCTCACCGTACGCCCCTGTACGCCTCCGGTTCCGGCAAGGACCACGCCTAGCATCTGAACCTTTCTCGACGGCCTGAGCTGTCGGCAAGGGAGCTGGGAACGAGGGGAACGAGCTTATGGCGGTTGGTGGTGGTGGGCTCCCCTGCGGGGTGCACAGGGGATAGGCTGCGTTGCTTCACTTGCAGTTAGATTATTTTATAGAAAATAGGAGAGGTACACATTGAACAAACATTCCATTCAGCCCCGTGAGGCCGTTCGGGCTTTGCGGGGTTTTACACCTGATTTGTCGGACCGTACGATTCCTGAGTTGAGGCGGTTGCTGGGCCGTGAGGATATTATTAAGCTTTCTTTCAATGAGAGCCCTTATGGACCGTCGCCGCGGGTAATAACAGCCTTGGGCGAGGCAGCAGCACAGGCGCATCTGTATCATGATCCGGAAGGCAAAGAATTGCGGGAAGCTCTTGCCAGCCATTTTGGCGTAACAGCGGAGGGGGTATTTCTAGCTAATGGTGCCGATGAAATTATTACCCTGGTTGGCCAGGCATTTCTATCGCCTGGGGATGAAGTAATTGTTGCTGATCCCACTTTTGGACAATATGCTTTTGCAGCGAAACTGATGGGGGCACAACCGGTAGTAGTGCCGGTTCGGCAGGATTTATCCACAGACCTGGAGGCTATGGCTGCTGCAATTACTGCTTCAACAAAACTGGTTGTGTTATGCAATCCCAATAATCCAACAGGCTTGATCGTGAAAGGTAGTGAACTGGCAGACTTTCTTGCCCGGGTACCTGCCGAGGTGCTTGTTTTGCTTGATGAAGCGTATGCCGAATACGTCGATGCTCCGGAATTTGTGTCAGGTGTTGAATTAGTGGACAAGTATCCAAATATTATTGCAGTCCGGACGTTTTCTAAAATTTATGGGTTAGCCGGCCTGCGTCTGGGATATGGAATTGCTCATCCTCAGGTAACAGGGATGATTGATCGTGTCCGGTCACCTTTTAATGTGAATGCCCTTGCCCAGACGGCGGCTTTGGCTGCAGTGGCAGATATGCCGTACTGCGCCCGGACAGCTGCTTTCAATGGCGCTGAACGCAAGCGCGTAACAGAAGCCCTGATACGGCTGGGGTATACGGTGTATCCGTCGCAGACCAATTTTGTGTTTGCTGATACGGGAGAAGACAGTGAAAATGTATGCCGGGCGTTGGCAAATGAAGGTATAATTATACGTAGCGGCTCTAACTGGTCAATGCCCACATTTGTCCGTATAACCTTGGGGAATTCCTTGCAAAATGATAAGCTTATTGCCGTTATAGAAAAATACAAGCAGCAAAAATGAGAAAGTTTACCGGAGTTAGCAGGGGAATATACAATTAATGCGAATAATAATACTTAAAAAATAGTGATGGAGGGTTATTCATGCTAAGAAAAGCAGCAGCATTTTTATTAATTTTTATGCTAGCCGTTACGGTTGGCTGCGGTTCCGGTCAACAGGCGGCCCCTGCCGATCAGGGAAAGGGCAAAAAAACAATTGTAGTAGCATTGCCGACCTTTACTGGCTATGGCCCATTGCTGGTAGCTAAAGAAAAAGGCTTATTTGAAAAGAACGGTTTAGATGTTCAACTGCAGATTATTGATGGTTTAGGTGAAAGAAAGCAGGCTATACTGGCCAACAAAATTCAGGCGATGGCTACGGCCCTGGATGTAGCGGTATCGCTGGAAGGCGATGGCGTAGCGACAAAAATCGTTTGGGCTTTTGACAGTTCCAATGGAGCAGATGGCATCATCGTTAAAAATGGCAAGGGGATCAATACTGTAGCTGATTTAAAAGGCAAGGAGATTGCTTTGCCTGAAGCTGCTACCAGCCACTTTTTCGCGCTTTCTGTACTGGACAAGGCTGGTTTGAGTGATAAAGATGTGAAGATTGTCAATATGACCGCCGGTGAAGCCGGAGCTGCTTTTGTTGCCGGTAAGGTTGATGCTGCGGTAACCTGGGAACCTTGGCTGTCCAAAGGAGCCAATGCGGAAGGAAAAATTCTGGTAAGTACGAAAGATACTCCCGGCCTGATTGCCGATATTGTCGCATTTCGCGCTGACTACGTAAAGTCGAATCCTGCTGAGGTGCAGGCTTTTGTTAATGCCTTGAAAGAAGCAACTGATTTTATGGCTGCTAATAAGGACGAAGCCTATAAAATTATTGCTGCTGGCTTCAAAATGAAACCGGAAGAAATTAAAGGCGATATGGAAACATTAACGTTCTATGATTTAAATGGCAACAAAGCATTCTTTGGTGCTGCCGATAAGCCGGGACAAATTTATGATGTTGCTAAAAAAGCAGGTCAATTCTATTTTGATAAAAAGAAAATAGCTAAGCTGCCTAATACGGTAGAGATGATTGACGGCAGCTTCCTGTCCAAAGTAAAATAACAGTAATGTTAGGCAGAAGAGGCTTTATGCCCAGGCCCGCACTTGCGGGCCGTTTTATTTAGAAAGCGTAAGTAGGTGGTGTTCTTGTTGAAGTATTTAGTTCCGAAAGCGGATATTCCTGACAGGCTGTATATTACCTTAACGGCATTGTCCTTTGCCCTGCTGCTCGCAATATGGTCAGGGCTTACGTACAGCGGCTTTGTCCCCATGCTTTTTCTGCCGGCTCCGGATCAGATTGTTACCAGCGCAATTACATTATTCGCTGAGTTTAATCTAATTGATGATATTCTGGCCAGTGTTGGCCGGGTGACGGCTGGTTTTGTCCTGGCCGCTGTTATTGGCGTTCCCCTGGGAGTTTTGATGGGCAGCCTGAAGGTCTGTGAGGCCTTTGCGGAACCTTTGCTGGGCTTTTTGCGGTATATGCCGGCCTCGGCCTTTATTCCGCTGTTTATATTGTGGCTGGGTATTGGTGAGAGTGAAAAAGTAGCAGTTATCTTTTTTGGTACATTCTTTCAGCTGACGCTGATGATCATGGATGTTACGAAGAATGTCTCCCAGGCGCTGATTGATACGGCCTATACCTTAGGCGTATCCCGCAGTGCCGTTTTCTGGCGGATCATCCTGCCGGCCAGCATGCCGGGGATTGTGGATACGCTGCGGATTACGTTTGGCTGGGCCTGGACCTATTTGGTTGTGGCTGAAATCGTAGCGGCCAGCTCGGGGCTTGGTCATATGATTATGCAGTCGCAGCGTTTTTTAAAAACGTCGCATATTATTGTCGGAATTATCATTATCGGGGTTATCGGTATTTTAATTGACGTGTTTTTTAAGAGCTTGTATAAGAAACTCTTTCCCTGGATGGGTAAGGGAGGGAGTTTATAATGGCGGATAAATTGATCATTGATAATGTTTCCAAGATTTTCAGCGATAAAGGTCAACAGGTAACAGCTTTGCAGAATACCAGTTTTACGGTATCGCAAAATGAATTTATTACGATTTTGGGGCCATCAGGCTGCGGAAAATCGACGATCCTGAAGATCATTGCCGGTCTGGAGGAGCCATCAAGCGGCAAAGTATTACTGGATGGACGTGAAATAAAAGGACCAGGCAGTGACCGGGGCATGGTATTTCAATCGTATACGCTGTTTCCCTGGCTGACGGTGCAGCAAAATATTGAATTCGGGCTGGACGTAGCCGGAAAAACAAAAGCAGAGCGCCAGGATATTGCCTGTCACTATCTGGAGAAAATCGGCTTAACCGGTTTTGAAAAGGCGTATCCCAGCAATTTGTCAGGAGGAATGAAGCAGCGGGTAGCAATTGCCCGTGCCTTGGCTAATGATCCACAGGTGCTGCTCATGGATGAGCCTTTTGGAGCATTGGACGCTCAGACCAGGACGGTTATGCAGGAACTGCTGCTCACCGTATGGGAAGAGTCTCATAAAACTATTTTGTTTGTTACTCATGATGTGGATGAAGCCATCTTTATGGGTGATACCATCTATGTAATGACGGCGCGCCCCGGTAAGATAAAAGCCCGGCTGGAAGTGCCGCTGCTGCGCTCGCGAACCTATGATATGAAGCTGGCGGATGGCTTTGTGAATCTCAAAAAACAGGCCCTGGAACTGATTCGGGAAGAAAGCTGGAAAACCGCTAACAGTAATATGTAAGGAGGGCGGCAAAAATGGGCAAGCTATATACGGTGATGGAAACTCCCTGGGGGTATTCGGTGGCTGTCTGGTCGGACGCAGGCTTGTGGGAAATCGGCTTTCCCAAAAATGATGTGGAAACAGCACTGGCTGATATTCAAACAAGCAATATCACAGAGACTACAGACCATCCTCTGGCAGGGCCATTAGTGCAGCAAATGAAAAGCTACCTTAAGGGCTTTCCGATTATTTTTGACATACCGATTGACTGGAGCGGCTACACACCTTTTCAGGCGGCTGTACTACGCTATACCAATGAAATTGGTTATGGGAAAGTGGAAACGTATGGTGAAGTTGCCCGCAATATCCAGCGCCCAAAGGCTTCCCGGGCTGTGGGCGGAGCACTGCACATTAATCGAACGCCGATTGTGGTGCCTTGCCATCGCGTAATCGGTTCAAATGGCAGCCTAACCGGCTTTGGCGGCGGACTTGATATGAAAGCGGCTTTACTGCTGCTGGAGAAAAACCAATAAACGGAGTATGCATTTCTAAATTTTTCCCTTATAATTAGGATGTAATATATGATATGGCTTAAGGGGGAACGGCCGTGTGCGGTTTTTTACTGAGAATTATCATTAATGCGGTAATCTTGTTTGTAGCCGTGGTTGAATTGCCAGGTATTTTTGTCGATACATTAGGCAGTACACTGCTGGGAGCGGCAATTATCGGCATTGCCAATGCCGCTATTCGTCCATTAATGGAATTGACATCAGTGCCGCTGAACATGACAACACTTAGTGGCTTAACCTTTTTCACCAATATTTTGACTCCCTTTATGGTGGTAAAAACATTACCGGGATTTCAGATTTCCAGTGTCCTTGCTCCCTTTGCAGCCATCGTATTAGTGACGGTTTGCAGCTGTACGCTGACTAAAATAATTCAGGACCGGTAACATAAAGGAGAGGACTTGGTGAAAACCAAGTCCCTTTTTGTTCTTCGTTCTTTCGGCCTTTATGATCCTTTCGGAAATAGCCGGTCCGTAGGATACGAAAAAAAAGAAACGGATTCTATCTTGGCTTGTGAACCTGTTTGTTTTTATGATGGAAACTAGCATAAATAATACTTTCTGGAGGATGATGAAATGGATATTAAATTAGTCGCCCTTGACCTTGACGATACACTTTTGGATAAAAGCCTGGCTGTATCCCCCCGGACACGTGAGGCTATTGCCCAGGCAATAGCGAAAGGGGTCACCGTGACGGTGGCCACTGGCCGGATGTACAGCTCTGCTTTAATTTATGCGAAACAATTGGAATTGGATGTGCCGCTGATTACGTATAACGGTGGGTTAATCCGCCGGGTTCAATCCGGGGAGACCTTGTACCACATGCCGGTGGATGAGCAGGTGGCAAGAGATGTTTTGTCCCTGTTCCATAAGAATGGCTGGTACATTCAGTCGTACGTAGATGATATCCTATATGTGGCAGAGCATAATGAGACTTCCCGCTACTACGAAAGAATGACCGGCATTAAAGCAGTTGCACTGGGTGAGGCCTTTTATACGATGGCCGGAGCACCGACAAAAATGCTGGCGCTTACCAGTGAAGTACAGCTGGGGGAAATTGAAAAGCAGGTGCGGTTAACTTTTGGTGATCATCTTTATATTGCCAAATCGAAACCAACCTATTTGGAAATGACGCACCCGCAGGTGAATAAGGGACATGCTTTGGCTTTCCTGGCAGAAAAACTCGGCATTACCCGTCAGCAGGTGATGGCTGTCGGCGACTCACAAAATGATCTGGATATGATTGAATATGCCGGCTGGGGTGTTGCTATGGGCAATGCGGCTGCCAATGTAAAAGCTGCTGCCCAAGCGGTAACCGGCCATCATGATGCCGAAGGGGTAGCGGAAGCGATCGAACAATATGTGCTGAAAAATAATGGGTAAACAGTAATAATCGCTGCGCTTACCATCATAGTCATGTAATGCTTGGGTTGCCGATCGGTTTTTTAGACAACCGGAACTTCGCGGCAGCTGTGAAGGAGGGAAAGCATGCGTATTATTATTGCACCTGACTCCTATAAAGGAAGTGTGTCGGCTCTAGGCGTGGCAGAGGCGATGGAGCGGGGCGTTCTTCACATTTTTCCTGACGCTGAAATCATAAAGATCCCAATTGCCGATGGCGGTGAAGGAACCGTTGATGCTTTGGTCACTGCTACAGGCGGACAAAAGCTGTATCAGGCAGTACGAGGTCCGCTCGGGGACACGATTGAAGCCTATTGGGGCGTACTGGGGGATGGAGAGACAGCGATTATTGAAATGGCTGCTGCTTCCGGGCTGCCGCTTATCCCCAAAGAGCGGCGGGATCCTCGTGTTGCCAGTACCTATGGTACCGGAGAATTAATGAAGGCTGCTTTGGACAAAGGCTTGCGCAAAATGATTATCGGAATTGGCGGCAGTGCCACTAATGATGGCGGCGCCGGTATGGCTCAGGCGCTTGGTGCCCGCCTGCTGGACAGTCAGGGACAGGAGTTGCAGCCGGGGGGTGCTGCGCTTATTCAATTGGCAGCAATTGATTTGGCCGGGCTGGATCCTCGTCTGGCTGATACCTCTATCATGGTGGCGTGTGATGTTGACAATCCGTTGTGCGGCTTGCGGGGGGCGTCGGCGGTATACGGACCTCAAAAGGGCGCAACTCCTAAGATGGTATCACAGCTGGATGAGGCCTTAGCTAATTTCGCCTGTATAGCTAAGCAAGTTACCGGCAAGGATGTAGCTGACTGCTCCGGTGCGGGTGCTGCCGGTGGACTGGGTGCCGGTCTGTTGTTCTTCACCAATGCCAGGCTGCGTCCTGGAGTGGAAATTGTGTTGGAAGCAACCGGCTTTACTGAACTTGCTGAGAAAGCGAATCTGATTATTACTGGTGAAGGACGAACGGATTTTCAAACTGCCTTTGGCAAAGCTCCGGTGGGGGTAGCGAAGACTGCTAAACAGTACGGTGTGCCTGTTGTTTGCTTATCAGGTGGTCTGGGGGAAGGGGCAGATGCGGTACTCAATCAGGGAATTGATGCAGTTATGTCTGTTATCCCTCAGCCGATGGTACTGGAAGAGTGTGTTAAGCAGGGAGCGGAGTTGATTGAGTCTGCTGCCATTCGTCTGTGCCGTCTGCTTCAGGTGGGTAGGCGAATTTAATATTTACAACAGCTAAATTATGGGTTATAGTGAGATTGTTAACTTTTATTAAAATGAAAGTTAACAATCTTTCTTTTATATTTAGTAAGGTTAGTTAGCTATAAGGTGATGGTTAACTTGATTTTAAAGTGTGGTTAACGAAATGTGGAGGATGTGTCAGGAGTGTGGAATAACAAATGTGGGGAAACGATCAATATTCGTAATTTGACGGAAATAGCACTGTTGATCGCGCTTATTACAATTACTGGTACAGTAAAGCTGCCGGGTCTGGTACCGGGAACTGAGTTTCAACTGTCAGCCCCGCTGGCAGTGGCTATTTGTGCTATTTTCGGCTTTAAGCGTTACATTACTGCCGGAGTTTTAGCCAGTGTTATCAGCTTAACCCTGGGAACCAGCAATCTGTTGAATGTATTTATTGCTATGGTTTTCCGGCTCACCGTAGGTGGCTTGCTAACTGCTTTTGGTACCTCCTGGCCGGTAGTTTCACTTGCCGGGCCGGTAGGATCAGCAGTCGCCCGTCTGGCGCTTGGCGGGTTATTAGGGAAAGCGGTAATCCCGCTGGTGATTGCCGCTATTCCAGGTATGATTTATACGGCAATAGCCGCCTGGCCGCTTACGTTACTGCTGGGCAGGGTAAAAAGGCAGACAGAAAAGGTGATGAATCATGCTATACAGCGTTAGAATGCGTTCAGCCAAAGGTGGGGCTCATGAGATGGGAGGACGCCATATTTCCGGGGCTGAACGCCTGGTAGAAAAAGAAAGGATTCAGCAAATTGCCGGGGAAATGGTTGCCCGTGCGTTGGGGCATTCCAGAGGATGTGCTGATTTTATTACCGTAACCATTGATGCAGTCAACCCTGAACAAGTGTGCCGTGTACCACTGCTTCCAGTAACAACAGTTGATGTTCCGGATGCTGAAGCAGGGCGAAGGGCCGCCATGACTATTTTGCTGCAAAGTGGTGTCAGCGAGCGGGCTGTGTGTTCGGCAATGGCGTTATTACTGTCACTGCCGGACAGTATGCACGGCGCAATGCTGGTATGCCGTAATACGGGCAAGAGACTGGATGAAGCCGGGCAGGCGGGTATCAGAGTATCTCGGATGGATATTGCCGATGACCAGCATTACCGGCAGGGCTTGCTAGCCCAGGGGTTGACAAACATACATGTCCGGGAGGCATTGGTATTGGCCTCCAAGGTTGCTGCTGCGCCTGGTATTGTGGCAGAGGTATGCTGGTCTGATGATCCTGAGTATACGGCTGGCTATGTGGCTTCTGCCGCAGGGTATTGCCGGATCACCCAGCTGAAGGAGTATGGCAGCCCGGTTGGCGGCAGGGTGTTTTTTCTGCGGCCCGGTACTGACCTGGCAGCACTGATTGACTATCTGGGCCAACAGCCGGTACTTGTAACAAACTAAGTAATTGATGAGGCAGGGGAGGCAATGGATATTTTACAGCATGCATTGGAGCAGACAGAACGAGAAAACTTACTCCGCAGGTTAGTTGACTATATACCTCGCGATGCTGTTCATGCCGATAGTGAAGGCAGGCAATACCTGATGATGGCTGCTAATAACTACTTGGGGCTTACGCATCACCCCAGAGTCCGGCAGGCCGCAGCCTCTGCCAGCCTGACTTATGGAACGGGCTCAGGCGGATCACGGCTGACAACAGGCAATCACTTGCTTTACCGCCAGTTGGAGACTACGCTGGCGGCATTCAAGAGAACAGAAGCCGCCTTACTGTTTAATACCGGTTATATGGCCAATGTTGGGATTATTAGTTCGCTGGTAGGGAAGGGAGATGTTATCTTTAGCGATGAGCTGAACCATGCCAGTATCATTGATGGCTGCCGGCTTTCCCGAGGGAGAACGGTGGTCTACGGCCACAACAACATGAACCAATTGGCAGAGTTGCTGACCAACACAGCCTGCAGCGGACGGCGGCTTATTGTTACGGATGGAGTTTTTAGCATGGATGGAGATATAGCCCGTTTGGATGATATTGTCCGATTGGCTCATAAGGCTGACGCACTGGTCATGGTTGATGATGCTCATGCCACCGGAGTAATTGGTCCTGGCGGCCGGGGAACGGCTGCCAGCTTTGGGCTTGAAGGCCAGGTCCATATTTCTATGGGTACTCTTAGTAAATCGCTTGGCTCTGAAGGCGGTTATGCTGCTGGTTCTCAAGTATTAATTGACTACTTAATTAATAAAGCGCGCAGTTTTATTTTTTCTACCGCACTAGCTCCGGCTACGATCGCGGCTGGCCTCGCAGCGCTGAATATATTGTCGGAGCAGCCGGAGCTAGTAGATCAACTGATGGCCAACGCAGCGTTCCTGCGCAAGGAATTAAACCAAGCCGGATTTGATACTTGTGGCAGTACTACTGCAATCCTGCCTGTGATGGTAGGCGATGCAGCCTTAGCGGTAGAATTTGCCTATCTGCTGAGAAAAGAAGGGATTATCGTTTCCGCTATCCGTCCGCCAACCGTACCGGCTGGAGCCAGCCGTCTGCGCGTAACGGTTTCGGCTGCTCATAGCCAGGCAGAACTAACAAAAGTAAGTCAGGCAATTTGCACGATAGGACGCCAGCTGGGCGTAATTTAGGGAGGAAGTAAAGTGACAGGCTTATTTATAACGGCAACTGATACGGAAGTCGGCAAAACGGTAATAACAGGAGCAATAGCGGCAGCACTTTATGCCCGGGGGGTTAAGGTGGCTGTTATGAAGCCGGTTGCATCCGGCGGTATATATAACAACCATGGCAGGCTGATTTCGGAGGATGCCGACTTCCTGATGAAAGCTGCGCTTATACCGGAAGAACAACGCAGCCTTGTTAATCCTGTCTGTCTTGAACCAGCGTTGACACCGGCTGTAGCAGCGCAGGTGAGCGGGGTGGTTATTGATGTTGCTCAAGTACTCTCGGCATATCGCACGCTGGCAGCGGCATACGATGTTGTTCTTGTAGAGGGGGTAGGCGGTATTACGGCGCCTATCTGGGAAAATTACCTGGTAGCCGACCTGATGCGTGATTTAGGATTGCCGGCACTGGTTGTTGCCAGACCGGATCTGGGGACAATTAATCACACTGTTTTAACGGCAGCTTATGCCCGGGAGCAGCAGCTGCCAATAGCAGGTGTTATTATGAATAAATGGGATCACAAAGGCAGCGTCCTTCAGACCGGTAATTTGTATTATATCGAACGGCTGACGCAATTATCTGTCCTCGGAAAATTTCCTTATGATCCAGCTGTTACGGCACAGGCGGGGTTACATGCGACACTAGTGTATTTAGCTGAAAAATATTTGGATATGCGGACAATTGCTGCGCTGGCAGGAGGAGTGAAACAATGAACATAGAGTTAAAAGATAAGACATATGTCTGGCATCCATTCACCCAAATGCAGGAATGGGAGGAGAATCCCCAGCTTGTCATTGCTGCCGGTGACGGCATACGGTTAATTGATACGGCGGGGAAATCCTACTATGATGGCGTTTCTTCCTTATGGCTGAATGTTCATGGCCACCGCAAAGCAGAGATTGATGCGGCGATTATCAGGCAGCTGGGGAAAATTGCTCATACCACTTTGTTGGGACTGGCTAGTGAGCCTGCCGCAGAATTGGCGGAACAGCTGATTCAAATTGTTCCTGAAGGTCTTACCAAAGTGTTCTATTCGGACAGCGGTTCTACGGCGGTGGAAATAGCAGTCAAAATGGCTTATCAGTATTGGCAGCTAAAAGGAGTTACACAGAAGCAAAAATTTGTTACTTTAGCCAACGCCTATCATGGGGATACGGTTGGCTCGGTCAGTGTGGGTGGTATTGATTTATTTCATCGGATCTTTGGGCCGCTGTTGTTTGAAACTATTCATGCCCCCTCGCCTTGCTGTTACTACTGTACATTGTCCGTACAAGCTGGGGGCTGCCAGTCAGCCTGTATCGGGGCGGTAGAAGACATTCTGGCCCGCCAGCACGGCGAAATTGCTGCAATGGTTGTTGAACCGCTGGTTCAGGGGGCTGCCGGCATGCTGACACAGCCGCCTGGCTATTTGCGACGCATCCGGGAATTGACCCGGCAGTATAATGTATTGTTGATTGTTGACGAAGTAGCAACAGGCTTCGGGCGAACTGGCAAAATGTTTGCCTGTGAGCATGAAAACGTAACTCCCGATATTATGACAATGGCCAAAGGAATTACCGCCGGGTATCTGCCTTTGGCGGCAACAGTGGCTACTAATGAAATCTATCAGGCTTTTTTAGGCGACCGGGCTTCAGAGCGAACATTTTTTCACGGTCATTCTTATACAGGCAATGCGCTGGCTTGTGCTGCGGCGTTAGCCAATCTGGAAATTTTTAAAGAAGAGCAGATTATTGCGGGACTGGCAGATAAAATTGCCGCTGCCAAAACGAAGCTGGCCGGTTTTGCCGAGTTGACGGCAGTAGCGGATATTCGCCAGTGCGGCTTAATGATCGGCATAGAACTCCAGGCTGATAAGCTGGCCAGAACACCTTTCCCACCGGAATTGTTGATTGGGCACCGCGTCTCGATGCTCGCGAGAGAGTATGGACTGATTATCCGTCCCCTCGGTGACGTGGTGGTCTTTATGCCGCCGCTGGCCAGTACAAAAGCTGACATTGAAGAAATGCTGGATATTATTTATCGCTGTATCCAGGAAATCGCCGGATAAATCATTTTTTCCCCTTTTATGCATATCATGTAATGGAAAGAAAAAAGGGGGAAATAGCTGTGATGCGTGTTATCCGGCAGGAATGGAAGTATTTCCTCAGCCTGCTACTGATTCTCCTCGTTCTCTCGGTCGCTTACTATGAATATAGACAATACGCTCAGAATAAACAGAGCATAAGTGAAAAACAGCCGACGGTTATTGTGAATACCAACGGTGAGAAAGGCAAGGCCAGTGATCCTCAGATAGTCTACATTCAGGGACAAAGCAGTGTGACAAAAGAAGTGGTTTATGTCCCGAAGGAGACCGATGAGAAAACGGGTATTACCGAAAAGACGGATGTACAGTTTGAAAAAAAGCAAGGAAAAATTTATGTTAAAGTAAACGGCAAAGAATTTGAAGTTCCGGCCAATGTTAAAGAAGACACCAAATTTGAAAATGGCAAATTAGTTGTTACCGAACAAACGGAAATGCACCTTAATCTCACTACGCCTAAGCCTGCGGTTAATTTGGGCGTAGGGTGGGGGATCAATGGGCCCGCCGCCCAGGTCAATGGTCCCTTATATAAAAACGTATCCTGGTGGATGTATGGAGATTCGAAGTCAGTTGCCGGTGGTGTGCAGTTTCCAATCATGAATAAATAATGCCAAAAGCAGCCTGTTAAAAACAGGCTGCTTTCATTTGCAGCGTGGTTACAAGGGAAAGTGGACAGATACTTTTGTTCCAAAACGTGAGGATTTTACGTCAATTGTTAAATTATGACGGGCTGCTATACTGTAGCAGACCGCCATTCCCAGGCCAATACCGTCGGGCTTAGTGGTAAAGAAGGGCGTTCCCAGCTTTTCCACTACTTCAGCTGACATGCCGCAGCCGGTGTCGCTGACAGACAATATCCCTTTGTTGCCTTCCACAGAGGTAGTAACGGTTACACAGTGTCCGGCAGGTGAAGCTTCCAGCGCGTTATTACACAGGCAGACCAGCAATTTGGCAATTTCCTGCTCATCAAGCAGCAGATCCGGAAATTCTCCTAACCGGAGCGAGAGGGTTTGATCGGCTAGAGTTGCTTCCAATTCCAGCGTGTGTGACAAGCTGGAAATAAGAGTATTCAAATTCTGCCATTTCCGGTTAATTGATTTATTACGGGCTAAAAACAAGAACTGACTGATGATGGCATTACTGTGGTCAAGCTCAGTAATCATCAACTGGAAAGCATCCTGCAGTTTATCCGGCGCTTTAATGGACATTCGCTGCAGATAGCCTCGTACGGTAGTTAATGGATTACGTATTTCATGACCAATATTAATCGCCATTTCACCTGCTATATTCAACCGTTCTAATATGGCGGCTTTCTTTTGTAATTGTTTTTGCGGCGTAATATCTTTGCCCACCGCATAAATTAACTGCTTCTGTTTGGCGGCTGTAGCTGTCCACGACAAATACCGGTAACTACCATCCTTGGCTAAAAAACGATTTTCAAAATATATGTGCCGTGTTTGCTGTTTGACCTGCTCAAAATGAACACGGGTCATAGCAATATCTTCCGGATGGATTAAATTTTTGAGAGGAATATGCTTTAACTCATCTGTATGGTAACCCATGTGGCAGCAGAAGGCGGAATTAATCCGGACCAATTCTTTATTAAAAGTAATAACCATAAGAGCATCGGGAATCAGTTCGAAAAATTGCTGAAGTTCCTGTTCTCTTTGCCGGCATTCTTTTATTTCTAAATGCAGCGCGTTGTTTTCATCAAGCAGTTCATTAAGAGCCGTCTGCTGGAGCGTCTCGCCTGCCTGGGATTTTGTTCTATAATGGAGCAAAGGAGTTTCCTGATTTGCCACATTATGAGGCCGCACTCCCAGGTATATATCATTTTTCACAGCGGGCTCCTTTCTATGCTGAAACAAAGTTGTATTTCGCAAATTTTTTACTTTATTCGCTATGATTAGGAAATTACCTTCCATATTCTTCTATAAATTCCAAAATATTTCCATAATTTTTTTTAAGGGGAATAATGTCTGGCAAGCCCTGTTTTTTGCAATTTTGGTGAATCTATCCTATAATAATATTGGTATGCTTATCGGCAAGATGCGCCGAAGCGTAATTTCAGAGGTGAAACAGACATGGAAAACTTTCGATTAGTTATCATTACCGGTATGTCAGGAGCCGGAAAAACACAGGTTGTACGGGCGATGGAGGATATGGGCTATTTTTGTGTGGACAACTTACCGCCCATGCTGATTCCAAAGTTTGCTGAACTGTGTGCCCAGTCAGGCGGACGGGTTAGCCGTATTGCGCTGGTCGTAGACATCCGGGGCGGTGAATTTTTTGATACGCTGATTCAAGCATTGGAAGAGTTGGAGAAGCAAGGGTATTTATATGAAATTCTTTTTCTGGAAGCATCGGATGAAACGCTGATCCGCCGCTATAAAGAAACACGCCGTCGTCATCCCATGTCGCCTCATGGCCGTTTAAGCGAAGGGATCAATCGCGAAAGAGACCGTTTGGAGCATATTCGCGGCCGTGCTACCCGGATTATTGATACATCCGATTTGTCTACGCCACAGCTGCGAGATAAAATTGCTACGTTTTTTGCCGGTGAATTGGAACAGGAGCGAATGACCGTTACGGTGGTTTCCTTTGGGTTCAAATATGGAATTCCTCTGGATGCCGATATGGTGTTTGATGTACGCTTCCTGCCTAATCCCTTTTATGTCGAATCGTTACGCAAAAAGAGCGGTCAGGTTCAGGAAGTCGGCGACTATATTTGGAAGTGGCCGGTAACGCAGCAATTTATGGAAAAGTTAGGTGGGCTTATCGATTTCTTAGTGCCCAATTATGTAAAAGAAGGCAAGAGTCAGCTGATCATAGCAATTGGCTGTACGGGCGGCTTGCATCGCTCGGTTTTTGTTGCCAGCCGGATTTATGAAGGGCTGCGCAATAAAGGCTACAAAGTGAATGTGGAGCATCGGGATATTAAGCACAACATCCTGGAGGGCGAGGCCGGCTGTTGAAAAGCGGCGTCTGGCGTTGTTGCCGCAAGTACCGGCATCCTCACCGTACTTTCCAGTACGCCTCCGGTGCCGGTACTCACGGCGCCTAGCCATACTTGCTTTTGAACAGCCGGTGCTTGGCGGCAGGGAACGGCGAGGGCATTGCATCGCAGGCTCGCAATGGAGGGACGGCGAAGGCATTGCATCGCAGGCTCGCAATGAAGGAACGGCGAGGGCATTGCATCGCAGGCTCGCAATGGGGAACGGCGAGGGCATTGCATCGCAGGCTCGCAATGAAGGAACGGCGAAGGCATTGCATCGCAGGCTCGCAATGAAGGAACGGCGAAGGCATTGCATCGCAGGCTCGCAATAGGGGAACGGCGAGGGCATTGCATCGCAGGCTCGCAATGGGGAACGGGCGAAGGCATTGCATCGCAGGCTCGCAATGGGAATAATATGTGGAATGTTCGCAATGAAGTGAAAAGTTTTGAAAATAAACCCTCTACCATAGGAGAGGTGGCATAATGCATTTTTTGAAATGGTTATATCCCGGTATGAAGCTGAAGCGGTGGCTGCTCCTGTTTTCTTTAGGAGTTATTGCCGTCAGTATTGGTTTAGCCGTTGTATTTAACTATAAGTATGTTGGTGCTCTGGAAGAAACTATTTTCAAAATGGTTTATCTTGCAACCGGCAAATTCTACTATACGGTAACGGTTATCGTCGGCATTAGTGTGGTTACTTTAGGTTTGCTGGTAATGATGTTTGCTACGCGGCAGATTATCCGTTCCGTAATAAGTGTCATTATCCCTGATGGTTCAGAACGGTTAGTTGAGTTGATTTTTCAGAAACGCAAACTGAACAGGGGGCCTTCCGTTGTTGTCATTGGCGGAGGCACTGGCTTATCGGTGCTGCTGAGAGGGATTAAAAGCGTTACAAGTAATGTTTCTGCAGTTGTAACGGTAGCCGATGACGGCGGGTCGTCGGGGCGTATCCGCGAGGACCTGGGGATTATTCCTCCTGGTGATTTGCGCAACTGCCTCGTTGCCTTAGCCGATACGGAACCGTTAATGGAGAAGCTCTTTCAACACCGGTTTGGTGGTACGGGCAACTTGTCTGGTCACAGCTTTGGCAATTTGTTTATTGCGGCTATGACAGAAGTCCTGGGAGATGTGGAACAAGCCCTGCGGGAATCCAGTAAAGTATTAAAAGTACGTGGTCAAGTGCTGCCGGCTTCAACGGATACGCTCCGCCTGGTAGCGGAAATGACGGATGGTACGGTCGTAGAAGGGGAATCGCGTATTCCCTTGGCAGGAAAGCGCATTAAAAAGCTCTCTATCCGCCCTGCTCAGGCGACACCGGTAAAGGCTGCGCTGGAGGCCATACAGGAAGCCGATGCCTGTATTCTTGGACCTGGCAGCTTGTATACCAGTGTGCTTCCTAACTTGCTGGTAGAGGGAATAGCCGATGCCTTACGACAAAGCCAGGCGGTAAAAATTTATATATGCAATGTGATGACGCAGCCCGGTGAGACAGATAATTACACGGCTTCACAGCATGTAAAAGCTATTTTTGATCACGTTGGACCGGGCATTATTGATTATGTAGTAGTCAATGTAGAAGGTGTTGCCTGTACGCTTCAGCAGACCTATGCCAGTCAGGGCGCTTATCCGGTTCAGGCGGATATTGAGGAACTGCAGGCACTGGGAGTTAAAGTCGTGGAAGCTAACCTGATCAGTGAAACCAACCTGGTCCGCCATGATCCGGTAAAATTGTCGCGGACGATTATGACAATGGTCTATCAGTTGAAAGCCAGTTCAGAGCGGATGAAACTGCTGGATTATTATTTAATTGGCGAAAATATAAAAGAACTCAAAGATTGAGAGTGAGAGAACTTGTCTTTTTCAGTAGAAGTGAAAAACGAACTGGCCCGCGTTGTCGGTGATACCGATTGCTGCCAGGTTGCTGAGCTGGCAGCGCTTATGCGTATGGGCGGCGCTATGCTGATCGGCGGCGGCAATAACGTAGGGATCAATTTTATAACAGAAAATGCGGCTGTTGCCCGAAAAGTTCTATCACTTATTAAACGCAACTTTAACTTAAAGACAGAAGTAATGGTCAGCAGGGGGCGGCGTCTGAAAAAAAATAATTCCTATATGCTGCGAGTTGTTCCCGCACCGACTGTTTCTGAGCTTTTAGTAACCCTGGGCATTATGCAGGGGGAAAACTTCAATGCCAGTGAAGATGGCAGCCTGCTGCGAAAAGCTTGCTGCCGCCGCGCTTATCTTAGAGGGGCTTTTTTGGGCGGCGGCTCTGTTAATAAACCTGCTGGTGATTATCATCTGGAACTGGTAACAGGCAACAGTGATTTTGCCAAAGCATTGGTTCGCATTATGAAGTCTTTTGGCTTGCCTGCCCGGATGACCGATCGCAAGAATGACTATATTGTCTACCTGAAAGAGGGGAATGCGATAACCTCGTTTTTGAATATTATTGGCGCCCATCAAGCACTTTTAGATTTTGAAAACGTGCGCGTTGTAAAAGATATGCGCAATCAGGTAAACCGGCTGGTTAACTGCGAAACTGCCAATTTGCAAAAAACGGTAAATGCTGCTGTTCGACAGGTGGAAAAAATTAAGCTTATTGCCCAGGCAATAGGACTTGATAAACTGCCCCGTGGTCTCAGGCAGGCGGCAGAAGTCCGGTTGGCTTATCCGGAAGCTACGCTGAATGAATTGGTGGAAGCACTTGATGAGGGCGTATCAAAATCAGGCATGAATCACCGTCTGCGGAAGCTGGAACAGTTAGCGGATAATCTTGGAGCAGATAAAGAGCATAATAGGTAAAAAACCTGTTTGGCTATTAGCCAGACAGGTTTTCCTATTTGAGATCGAAATCAGATTTGTGCAACTTTTTAAAGATGAAGGATAAATGGTATTTATAGCAAATATATATTAATTAATAAATAATAAAAAGTAGGTGCTCGATTATGAAGTTTCGCATGGGTTTGCAATTAAAATTGGTGACAACCATGATTGCTATATTATTAGTCATTTGCCTCAGTATTAGTGTTGTCGCTATACAGAATATGAAAGCCCAGATTAATGCTTCTGCCATTCAAAAAGTAAAATCCGATCAGGCTACCGGTTTAGCAATAATTGATGCATTGTATCCTGGCCAGTGGCAGGTAAAGGATGGTGTGCTGTATAAAGGAAGCATAGCGCTTAACGATCATACGGAAGTTGTTGATAAAATAGGGCAAATGACCAGCGATACGGTAACCCTGTTTGCCAAAGATACGCGAATAACAACGAATGTCATGCGTGACGGAAAACGGGCAGTTGGAACAAAGGCTGCACCTGAGGTCGCGGATACGGTATTGAAGCAGGGACAGACCTATATAGGGGAAGCGGAAGTAGTGGGCATTACTTACCAAACATTTTACGCTCCGCTGCGTGATAGTCAGGGAACGGTTGTCGGTATGTTTTATGTAGGAGCATCCAAAGAGTTTGCCGACAAGCTGATGGATGATTTTTTCGTCAATTTTGCGGTGGTGGCTTTCGTGGTTCTGTTAGGCGGATGTGCACTAGTCTGGTTTGTTGGCCGCCGTCTGACCAAGCCGATTATTGCTGTGGGAGTTACGATGGGGCAAGTTGCTGAGGGCAATCTGCAAATTGAGCCGCTTTCCAATAATTCTAATGATGAAATTGGTGATTTATGCCGGTCGTTAAATCAGATGATTGATAACCTGCGGCAGCTGGTAACTCAGGTATCACAGTCGGCTGAACTTGTTGCGGCTTCCTCACAGGAACTGAGTGCGAATGCCGATGAATCAAGCCGGGCTGCCGAGCAGGTGGCAACAGCCATTGTCGAGGTGGCAGGCGACAATGAAAAACAAGTACAAACAATGGGACAGACAGTGATTGTTATAGAGGATATGACCGCCCGGATTCAACAGGCAGCAGCGAATACCAAGCTGGTTGATGATATGACTGATAAAACGACTCAGGCTGCTGATTCGGGAAGTGAAGCTATTGACAGGGCAGTCCGGCAAATGCAGGATATTGAACGGTCAGTAGGCCGTTCTGCGCAGGTAGTGAGCAAACTGAATGGGCACTCTGCAGAAATCGGAAAAATTGTCGAGACGATTGCAGCAATTGCCGCGCAAACAAATCTATTGGCACTTAATGCTGCGATTGAGGCGGCCCGTGCTGGAGAACAAGGCAGAGGCTTTGCCGTTGTGGCTGATGAAGTTCGCAAATTAGCCGAGCAGTCGGGGACAGCTACCAAACAGATCGCTGCGCTTATTCATCAGGTGAGGGTGGATACGGCTGAAGCAGTCACGGTAATGAAGGCAGGCATAAACGAGGTTAACAGCGGTGCTGAGATTGTGTCTACTGCCGGTCAGGCTTTTGGTGATATTCACCGGCTTGTCGGCTTGGTAGCCGCTCAAATTAAAGATATAGCGACGGTTACGAATGATCTGGCAGCAGGCAGTCAGCAAATAGTCGGTTCTATCCGGCACATGGAAACAACTACTGCAAATATGGCTGTTCAAACGCAATCCGTTTCTGATGCAAGTCAGGAACAGCTGGCCAGTATGGAAGAAGTCGCTTCTGCCAGTCAGGCTTTGGCGGAATTGGCGCAAGACCTGCAAAATACCGTTTCTCGGTTTCATTACTAACTTTTTGCCCAATTTTGTAATTTTACAGATCCCTCCTGAGTTGTTATAATGACAATATGTTTACACCAAAGGAGGTACATATGTTAGTAAAACTCATGAGGTCATGGATAATTGCAATTGTGGCGACAATAGCGGCGGGAAGTACGGTATTTGCTGCTCACAGCGATATAGATCCTAGTCAGGTGAATGTTCTGCAGCTTCCGGAATGGAAAATGACGACAAGCAATTATGGCGGCAAGCTCTTATTGTCCGACAGTCCTGAAATGGTACCTGACGATGGCATCATGTATCAGGATACGGTCAGTGGTGATGCAAGACTCTTTTTCCATCATGTAAATGCGACAACAGAAGCGAAAAAAATCGTTGTTTTACTGGAGAACAACGGTTCTGAGCCAGCCCAAGTTACAGTGCTGCAACATGGTCTGGGGGGACCCAGTCTGGATTATCTCCAGGTAGGTAAAGCGGTTCAAACGCAGTATTTTGCCATGCATGAACCCTATTTGGTGGAAGTTCCTGCAAAGGGCGCTACGCAGCTTATTTATCAGCTGAATGATGCGGTTGTTGAACCTAACATGCTGGTTAACGGCATGTATGATTTTTATGCCGAGCAGCCGGTAACCGTTAAGGTTATGATGATGCCTGTCAAGGAGAATGCCCGGAAATTTGCTGCGACAGCCAAAGTTTTGCCTGCTGACCAATGGCGCCTGCGGGGGACTTTCGATGGCAAAGACCGGATGCTTATTCCTGCAGCCATATATAACCCTAAGGAGCATGGGGCGGTAGCCATTACGCTGGCAGACAATAAAAAGGATGTTTATGTCAAAGGCATTGATGCCACCGATGGTTCCGAAGTGCTGAACTACGGTAATTACGGGATTGTATACCGGATGTTTATGCCTTCAGAGTCGAATGGAAAAGTCAGTTATTATCTCAATCCCCGGGGTGGCGAATATGCCGGGGCACTGGGAATTAAATACCAGTACGTGCCAGGTCAAATGGATACACCGGCTGACCGTCTGTTTTTTGGTGCCTCAACTGAACAAGATATGCAGCTGCTGGGGAATTTCGAGGGCGGCCAGTCTTTGTGGTTTACTTTCTCACCCCCAGGTGCCTCCAATCTGCCGGTAAAAGTTATTTTAGCTCCGAAGCATTAAAACGATTTGGAATAGTGACGGTAAAAAGTGTTGTTGCTCTTTCCATTTTGTGTTATTATATATGGAGCAATGGCACATTACTTGCAGCGAGGAGGGATTCATGATGGCAAAGCACGTTATTACCATTAGTACAGCTTCTCTGCAGCAAACCGTACATACCGGTGGCTGTGGTGAATGTCAAACTTCCTGCCAATCAGCTTGCAAAACTTCTTGCACGGTTGGCAATCAGGTTTGTCAGAAGTAAGCCGTAAGGACAGCAGCCCCATGCTAACGGCATGGGGCTTAATTTTTACTTAGGCTGGCGATAAAGGCCCATCTGCGTTGTACCCGTTAAGGGTAAGCCGAAGTTCTAAAGCACTAAAGTGCCAAGAACTTCGCATTTGCCGATGTTTACGGAATCCTCACCGTACTTCCAGTACGCCTCCGGTTCCGGAAACATCGGCGCCTAGCATCTGGACCTTTCTCGCCAGCCTAAGCTTAGTGGCATAAGGACAAAGGATACGAGGGTTTGCATTGCTTCGCTCGCAAGGGAATTGGTTCTAATGAAAAGGTGGATATAGATGAACGACAAGATACACAAATTTTACTCGAATGGTTTGTATACTTTATTGGATGTGAACAGCGGAACCATTCATATTATTGATAAACTGACGTATGATATATTAGACGTCTTTACCGGTGAAAATGAGGCGGAGGTTGTTACTGCCCTGTCCTGTCAGTATAGCGAGGCTGAGCTTAGAGAAGCGCTGGCAGAATTAAGACAATTGGTTGAGCAGGAGCTGTTGTTTGCTCCCGAGCTGGACGTACCTCTGACTTTTAGTGAAAAGCCAATTGTGAAGTCTATTTGCCTCCATGTTGCTCATGACTGTAATTTGCGCTGTGGCTATTGTTTTGCCGGTACAGGCGATTTTGGACACAGCCGCGGGTTAATGACGGCAGAAGTAGCACGGCAGGCAGTTGATTTTATTATTGAGCAGAGCGGCATACGCCGCCATTGTGAGATTGACTTCTTCGGCGGTGAGCCGCTGCTGAATATGGATGTGGTCCGTTCAACGGTAGCTTATGTACGGGAGCAGGAGAAGAAAACCGGTAAGATTTTTAAGCTGACGTTGACTACGAATGCCGTACTGCTGTCAGATGATACGATTGAATTTTTAAATGACAATAACATCAGCCTGGTACTGAGTCTGGATGGCAGACGGGAAGTTCATGATTATATGCGTCCTAATGCTGGCGGCAAGGGAAGTTATGATCAGGCCTTTGCCAATATCCGCAAAACTGTGGATTCCCGCAATGGACAGAATTACTATTTGCGCGGTACCTTTACCGCTCATAATCTTGATTTTTGTGCCGATGTTCTGTCAATGGCCGATGCAGGCTTTGATTTGCTGTCTGTAGAGCCGGTGGTTGGCAAGGATATGGCCTATGAAATTAAAGAGCAGCATTTGCCGGTGCTGTTTGCCGAATACGATAAACTGGCGCAAGAATATATTCAGCGCAAACTAGCTGGAAACGGCTTTGAGTTTTTCCATTTTAATATGGATATTCATAAGGGTCCCTGTGTGGCCAAACGGCTGAGCGGCTGCGGTGCCGGACATGAATATCTGGCGGTCACACCGGAAGGCGATTTATATCCCTGCCATCAGTTTGTCGGAAGGGATGCATACTTGCTGGGAAATGTGGTGGAAGGTGTAAAAAACACGGTGATTCCCCAGCAGTTCCGTCAGACTCATGTATTGAATAAGGAAGCATGCCGTACCTGCTGGGCGCGTTTTTATTGCAGCGGTGGCTGCCATGCCAATGCGGAAGCTATGCATGGCTGCATTGACAAGCCTTATGAAATAGGCTGTGAATTGCAGAAAAAACGCCTTGAGTGTGCTTTGATGATCCAGGCTAGTTTAGCTTTGGCCAAAGCGGGAAACGATTCACACGGGGTATAAGGGAGTAACCGGTATGTGTAAAGGGTGGTGGGATTCCGCCCTTTTGCTTACCATTTAGGACAGTGTAAATCTTCAGAATCTTGGATAAAAATCCCTATTTACACAAACCTGTAATCTATTATGGGACAAAGGATAAGCTACCACTCGGCTAAGGAGGGAAAGCAGCATGCAAATGGATTTTGGTCTTAAACAGGAATTACAGCAGAAGCTGGTTATGACTCCTCAACTCTGTCAGGCTATTGCCATATTACAGCTTTCCTCTATGGAATTAGCCGAGATGGTTGAAAAAGAATTGCTTGATAATCCTGTACTGGAGCTGTCGGAACCGGCTGAAGCAAAGCCGGTAGAAGCGGAAGCGCAAGGAGAGACGCCTGCGGTGACGTCCGAAGAGGTAGACCGGTATTTGGACTGGGCCGAATATTTCGACGGGCCTAATTACAAAGAATATACCCCTGCTGAAAAAGTAGAGCAGAATACATTTGAAGCCTTAGTTTCCAATTCCATAACCTTGCAGGAGCATCTTGAATTCCAGCTGCATATGGCTGTGCTGAGCAATCGGCCCCGCCTGGCAGGCGAATACCTTGTGGGCTGTATTGATGCTAATGGCTATTTGCGGGTTACGATGGAAGAGGCTGCCGATGCTTTAGGCGAATCGGTAGAAATGGTGACAACCGTATTAGAGCTTATTCAGACCTTTGATCCTCCCGGCGTAGGAGCCCGCAATCTTCGCGAATGCCTGCTGATTCAAGCGAAGCTGCAAGGCATTACGGATCCGATCGTTTTTGCTGTGATTGAGAATTACCTGGATGATATTGCGGCTGGTAAACTAAAAAATATTGCCGAAAAACTGGACTGTACACCGCGGGCTGTCCAACTGGCTATGGATGTAATTCGTACTTTTGATCCTAAGCCGGGCTGTTCGTTTGGTGGTGGTCAGTCCTTATACGTCACACCTGATATAACGGTCGAAAAGGTAAATGGCAATTATGTCGTTATTATCAATGATAATGACACGCCTAACCTTACCATTAATCCCTATTACCGGCATGTTGTGCGCGAAGCGGACACGGAAGCGAAGAAGTATGTCGAAGGCCGCATTCAGGCTGCGGTGTGGCTGATCAAAAGTATCGAGCAGCGGCGCCGCACGCTGTATAATGTGATGGAAGCAATTGTCCTGATGCAGCGGGACTTTTTTGACAACGGACCCAATTACTTGTCACCACTTACGATGAAAAAGGTTGCTGATCAGGTTGGCATTCATGAATCTACTGTCAGCCGGGCAACGGCGAATAAATACGTACAAACACCGCATGGTCTGTTTAGTCTTCGAACCTTTTTTACAGCTGCCGTGCAAAATGCCGACGGCCCTGATGTGGCGGCGGGACGAATTAAACGGGAGCTCAAAGAAATGATTATGAAGGAAGATCCCTCCCAGCCCTACAGCGATCAGGCACTGACCGATATTTTTGCCGATCGCGGTGTTACTGTCTCGCGGCGAACTGTTGCCAAATACCGTGAAGAATTAGGGATTGCCTCTTCTTCGAAACGGAAGCGTTATTAGAAAATGATAAAGCGGCCTGCCTGATTAAGGTAGGTCGCTTTTCTGCATGATTCTGCTGCCACCCTGCGGGACGGCAATTTTTGTAAGGGTCGCAGGAGACGAAAGCAAAGAACGGAGAATAAGGATCTTAGCTGCAGATAATTTGTGTCAGTGGAACCGTCCCCTATGCCACACAGAATCGTCTCCCATTTGTTTCCCGTTCCTTTCGGCCTTTCTGGAAAAATACGGTCCGCAGGATGAGAAAAAGTCAGCTTACGTTAAGAAATCCGTTCTGTTTGAGCGTAGCGAGTTTAACGGATTTTAGTAAGCTGACTTTTTCTCAAGTATTTTGGAAGATCTGGCCTAGACTTTTTGGTTACTTTTGTGGCGATGACAAAAGTGACAACCGTGCTTTTTTCTTTACTCGTTCAGCTTGTTAGACAGTATACAGATACAATAAAAGACAGCCTGTTTTTGCTGCTAGCCCCGCGGCCAATACATAATAATCAGGACTCCTATTAGTGAAATCGCTCCACCGATTATGTCGAAACGGTCAGGCAAAACCTGATCCACCTTCCAGCCCCAAAGCAGGGATAAAACAATAAAAATGCCCCCGTACGCCGCATAAACCCGTCCAAAATTGGCTGGCTGCAGAGTGGGAATAATACCGTAGAGAATCAGAATGACCGCGCCGAAAAAAGCATACCACAGACTTTTTCCTTCACGCAGCCACAGCCAGATCAGATAGCCTCCGCCGATTTCGCATATACCGGCAGTGATAAAGTAAAATAAAGATTTCATTGTTTCCATAGAGATCCTCCATTCAATAAGCACAGCATAAAACATTTTATTATTTGCGTCAATGCATAGCAGTAGTGGAGCGGCAGTTTAAAAAATAGATAAAATATTGTATGCTGAAAGGGTATGCTAACAATAGCTGAAGGAGGTCGGAGCAATGGGTGTAAGGATTCAGTTTTTGGGAAGCGGTGATGCCTTTGGGAGCGGCGGCCGGTTGCAGACGTGCATGCTGGTGGACACAGGGGCAGATAAATTTTTAATTGACTGTGGAGCCTCAGCACTAATTGCAATGCGTAAGTATCAGGTTAATCCCAATGAAATCAGTACTATTTTTATATCGCATTTGCATGGAGACCATTTCTGTGGAATTCCGTTTTTTATTTTGGATGCGCAAATGATCAGCAAACGGACGGCTCCGCTCGCCATCGTCGGGCCAATCGGTACAAAGCAGCGAATTGTAAATGCAATGGAAGTACTTTTTCCCGGCTCATCCCAAACCGAACAAAAATTCTCTGTTAGTATCCGGGAACTGGACGCGGGGGGTTCTGATGATATAAACGGCTTTCATATCACTTCTTATCCGGTAGCGCATCCCAGCGGCAGCCCTTCAACAGCGTTGCGGATTGAAGCAGCAGGCAAGGTCATTGCCTATACGGGTGATACCGAGTGGCAGGAAAGCCTGGTAACAGCTGCCAGAGGTGCCGATATTTTGATTGCCGAGTCGTACTCCTTTAATAAAAAAGTAAAATTCCATCTTGACTATCATACGTTGATGGAACATGGGAACGAGCTTGAGGCTAAGCGCTTAATCCTAACCCATATGAATGATAATATGCTGGCGAATTTGCATAACATTTCCTGTGAATATGCAGAAGACGGTAAAGGCATCGAAATTTAAAATGTAGTTATTTGATAATTCTCTTGTAATTTATGGCAGTTTTGCTATACTTGAATTGAGCATATGCTCAAAAGGGAGTGGGGCTTATGCCCAGACAGCGTTGCTGCGGGTTAATTGAAGAAGCTCCTGGCTGCCTGAGGTTCAATCCCGACGGAAGCCAGGCAGGTGAGGCGGTAGTACTTGGTTTGGAAGAACTGGAGGCTATTCGCCTGAAGGATCAATGCGATATGGAACAAGTTGAGTGTGCGGCAGCCATGGCGGTGTCGCGGGCAACTTTCCAGCGCATTTTACGCTCTGCCCGCCTGAAAATTGCCAGCGCTCTGGTTGAAGGCCGCACGATTTTAATCCAGGGGGGGAATTATCGAATGAAAAACCGGATTTTTGAATGCCGCGATTGTGGCAAGCAGTGGGAAGAGCCGCCCTGTACGGCAGGTGGCAAGCATGGATATGAACTGGCCTGTCCTGCCTGTGGCAGCATGGAAAAAATGAAGCTGGGTGAAGACGGTACCAAACAGGCTTGCGGGCATAATGGCAGCGGTCACAGCCATGGTTCAGGCGGCGGCTGCTGTGGCGGAGGCCATCATCACCACGATTAATTACATATAAAGAGCTGCAATTCTATCAACTGACGGAAGGTATCTATTTTCCGGCAGTTGATTTTTTTGCCCGTTGGCATACCGGCAGTAGTGACAAGCGTAAGCAGGCAATTGTGTGCTTATTGGACATTGCCAGCCATCAGGCTTTGCTGCATAATAGAGGTAACGTTAATCAATACTCAGTGAATGCTGGAGGTAATGATGACATACCAGAACCGTCCCCCGGTGCCCGCCTGGCTAAGGCAAATGGTTAGGCAGGCTAAGCAGCACGGCAGCGACTCCCTGCACAGGCATATTGTGGAGCAGCTGGAAGACCAGCAGCTGCATACCGTCTGCCAAGGAGCCAGGTGCCCAAATCAGGGAAGCTGTTTTTCGCAAGGAACGGCTACTTTTATGATTCTTGGTAATTCGTGTACGCGAAATTGTGCTTTTTGTGCGGTCGGCCATGGAGTCCCTGCGCCAGTGGATGCGGATGAACCAGGGCGATTAAAAACAGCTGTAGAGCATATGGGATTGAAACATGTGGTAGTGACGGCAGTCACCCGTGATGATTTAGCTGACGGAGGTGCAAGTCATTTTGCCGCCGTCATTGCAGAGCTGCGTACTTTGCCTGAGCCGCCTGCCGTGGAAGTATTGACTTCCGACTTTCAGGGTAATACCGGGGCTGTAGCTGCTGTGCTGGCAGCAAAACCGGAAATCTTTGCTCACAATATAGAAATGGTACCTCGCCTGTATGGGGCTGTGCGGCCGGGAGCCGAATACAGCCGGTCACTGGCGGTACTCCGCTATGCGGCTGAGCATGCTCAAACCCCAACCACAATAAAAACAGGGTTTATGGTTGGACTGGGGGAGGAACGACAGGAGATTCGGAATTTGCTCCGTGATTTGCGCGCCGCTGGTGTTCAGATGGTGACAATCGGTCAATATCTGGCTCCGACTATGCAGCATTATCCCGTACAGCGCTATGTAACGCCGGATGAGTTCCGTCAGCTTGCTGCAGAGGCGGAACAAGCGGGCTTTATTAGTGTTGCTGCCGGACCGCTTGTCCGTAGTTCCTATCATGCAGGGGAGTTCTATGGACAGATGCTGGCAGGGAATTTCCAGCAATAGGCGAATAGGTAGATAGACTAAGAATTAGAAGAAGGCGATTTACCATGATCCCACAGGGGATATTAAAGCTCTTATGCAACGGCCCCGTTATTCCGGCTGTGCGCAATCCTGAAGATTTCAAATTTGCTATGGAAAGTACTTCGCCGGGAGTTATTTTATTGTTTGGTGATATTAATACGTTGCCCGGCTTATTGGAACAAGCGAAGCAGCATAAAAAGCGTTTGATTATTCATCTGGACCTGGTGGAGGGGATTGGCAAGGATAAGGCCGGCATCCGTTTTTTGGCCAGATTGGGCGTTTCAGCATTGATTACAACAAAATCCCATCTTGCTAAATTTGCCCGCGAAGAAAGCATGATCGTCATCCAGCGGCTCTTTCTGATGGATTCGGAGGCCCTGAAATCAGGTATCCAATTCTTACGCGGTTTTAAACCGGACGCATTGGAAGTGCTGCCTGGTTCGATTCCTGCTGCAGCGGTGCAGGAGCTCATTCAGAAAACCGGTATCCCCATTTTGGCGGGCGGTCTTATGACTACTCCGGCTGATGTTCAACAGGCAATTGACAACGGAATTTGTGCAGTCAGCACCAGCCGGCGGGCATTGTGGACAATCAAGGGCTAATAGCAGTAAAAATAATCGGGATAAGCAGGAATTTTAAAAAATATTCCGAATATATCTTAGTAACCGAATATGAGGGACAGAGAATAAGAGAAGTCCAAATTGCTCGCTACCATAAGTAGGAGTAGTTTGGGCTTTTTTGCTGTCCTTTTAACAAAGGAGGGTGATCGGGGAATTGCGCCCAAACCAGGTTATCAGCGTTGATAATAATGAGGAGGGGAATTAACATGACAAGTCCATTGATGGGAGAGTTTTTGGGAACTGCAGTACTAATTGTTTTTGGTAATGGAGTAGTAGCAAGCTGCCTGCTGAAAAAAAGTAAAGCAGAAGGGGCTGGCTGGGTTGCCATAACTGCCGGCTGGGCTTTCGCCGTTATTATGGGAGTATTTACGGCCAATGCCCTGGGATCGGTACAGGCTGACCTTAACCCGGCCGTAACACTGGCAAAGGCAATCGGCGGTGTATATACATCATCCCAGGCAATCGGCACCATAGTTGCAGAGATTGCCGGTGCTTTTGTGGGTGCTTGTATTGTTTGGCTGTTCTTTATGGACCATTGGAGTGCCACGGAAGATAAAGGTCTGAAACTGGCTTGCTTTTCAACCGGACCAGCTATACGAAATGCCACTAATAATTTAATTTCTGAAATCATTGGCACCTTCATGCTTGTTTTTGTTATTTTTTGCATATTCTCGAAAGCCGTTGGCGGAGTGGCTGCCGGTTTTGGACCCTATTTGGTAGGCGTTTTAGTCTGGGCAATTGGTCTGTCCTTAGGCGCTACTACCGGTTATGCCATTAATCCGGCCCGTGACCTCGGCCCCCGTTTGGCCCATGCCTTTTTACCGGTTGCCGGTAAGGGAGATTCTGACTGGAGCTATGCCTGGATTCCAGTGATAGGGCCCTTTATTGGCGGTGCTCTGGCTGCATTTGCTGCCATTATGCTTGGTCTGCTCTAATTACGATATAACGCAAAGTAGTACAAAATTTAACTTAGCGTAAAATGTAAGGAGTGAAAACAATGACGAAAAAATATGTAATGGCTCTTGACCAGGGCACAACCAGTTCTCGCGCCATTTTGTTTGATCAGCATTCCAATATTGTTGCCGTGGCACAAAAAGAGTTTACGCAGATTTATCCCAAAGCAGGCTGGGTAGAGCATAATGCCGAGGAAATCTGGGGAACTCAAATTGGGGTAGTTGCTGAAGTTATGGCCAAAGCCGGGATTGAAGGCACCGATATTGCCGCAATCGGCATTACCAATCAGCGGGAAACGACCGTTGTATGGGACCGGCACACCGGCAAACCTGTCTATAATGCGATTGTCTGGCAGTCCCGCCAAACTGCCTATATCTGCGACGATCTGAAGGCAAAAGGTTTAGAGCCGCTTTTCCGTCAGAAAACCGGCCTGGTAGTGGATGCTTACTTCTCCGGTACCAAAGTGAAGTGGATACTGGACAACGTAGAAGGCGCCCGGGAAAAAGCCGAGAAGGGTGATTTGCTGTTTGGCACAATTGATACCTGGCTGATCTGGAAATTGACGGGCGGCAATGTTCACGTTACTGATTACTCCAATGCATCCCGCACGCTCATGTACAACATCCGTGAGCTGAAATGGGATGAAGAACTGCTGGAAGCGCTTACTGTACCGGCACAAATGCTGCCAGCAGTCCGGCCGTCGAGTGAAATTTACGGTTATACCGATGCCAGTGTATTCCTGGGAGCCCGCGTACCAATCTCCGGTGCGGCAGGCGACCAGCAGGCAGCTTTGTTTGGTCAGACCTGCTTCCAGCCCGGTATGGCTAAAAATACGTACGGTACAGGCTGCTTTATGCTGATGAATACCGGCGATGCTTTGTATGATTCCAAGAATGGCTTGCTGACGACTATTGCCTGGGGCTTGGACGGTAAAGTAGAATATGCTCTTGAAGGAAGTATCTTCATTGCCGGTGCGGCAATTCAGTGGCTGCGGGATGGGTTGAAAATCCTTGAAGCGGCACCTGACTCGGAATATTTTGCTCAAAAGGTATCCGATGCTGACGGTGTATACGTAGTTCCGGCTTTTGTCGGGCTGGGCGCACCGTATTGGGATATGAAAGCCCGCGGCGCGATTCTGGGTCTTACCCGTGGCACATCTAAGGCTCATATCGTAAGAGCCACGCTTGATTCGCTGGCTTATCAGACGAAAGATGTTTTAAGTGCCATGGAGGCCGATTCCAATATCAAGCTGCAAGCCTTAAAGGTGGATGGCGGCGCAGTAGCCAATAATCTGCTCATGCAGTTCCAGGCGGATATACTAGGGGTACCTGTTGATCGCCCGCAGGTCACGGAAACCACAGCATTGGGAGCCGCTTACCTGGCCGGACTGGCAGTAGGTTTCTGGGCCAGCAAGGACGATCTCGTGAAAAACTGGCAGCTTGATACCCGCTTTGAACCGAAGATGGCCGAAGCAGAGAAAGAAAAGCTGTATAAGGGCTGGCAAAAGGCTGTTAAACGGTCAATGGACTGGGAAGACTAAAATTTAATAGTAAAGAACTAGAGATAAAGAGATGGTTCACATTCAGCGTCTGCATAGTGCAGGCGCTGAAGGACCATCTCTTTTATTAGGAAAGGAGTAACAATTATGCCTCCTATTAAACAGGCAGATATTATTATCATCGGCGGAGGGGTTGTTGGCACCGCAATTGCGCGGGAACTATCCCGCTACCGCCTGAATATTGTAATTGTGGAACGCCAGCCTGATCTGGCTATGGGAACGTCAAAAGCGAACAGCGGTATTTTGCATGCCGGCTTTGATGCTCATCCTGGCACGTTAAAAGGCGAATTGAATGCACGGGGCAATGAAATATACCGCAAGCTGGAAAAAGAACTGGATCTGGATATTCGCTGGGTCGGTTCACTGGTAGTTGCCAAAGATGAAGAGGATCGGCAGGCTTTAGACGAACTATTGGAACGGGGCAAACAAAATGGTGTGCCGGGGCTGGAAATTTTACCGCCCGAGGAAGTGCTGGCCCGTGAGCCTCACTTGGCTCCTGATATTACCGGAGCTCTATGGGCTCCTTCGGCAGGCGTCATCTGTCCATTCCGCGCTACGATTGCTTTTGCCGAAAATGCGGTGCAAAACGGCGCGCAGCTGCTAACGGAATGCGGCGTAAACGCAATTGTCACTGAAAATGGCAAGGTAACCGGTGTGGATACTACATTAGGCTTTATTGGCGCCCGTTTTGTAATCAATGCTGCCGGTGTTCATGCCGATGTACTAAGCCGTACTGCCGGCGATGACAGCTTTTCCATTAAGCCTCGCAAGGGCGAATATATTTTGTTTGACAAAGCCGTCAACTATCTGGTTAATTCGGTGTTGTTTCCCACACCCAGTAAAGTTTCCAAAGGGATTCTTGTTTCCCCTACCGCTCACGGCAATATCTTTATCGGCCCTAACGCCGAGGATGTTGCCGATGCCGACGATCTAGCCACATCTTCGCCAGGGCTGGAGAGCATTATTGCCGGTGCCCGCAAGCTGGTACCGGGCATACCTTTACAAGCGGCTATTGTGCAGTTTGCCGGGTTAAGGGCTGCCGCCGGTTCAGGTGACTTTATTATTAAAGCGTCTGATGCCGTATCCGGCCTGATTCATGCCGCAGGCATCCAGTCGCCAGGACTGAGTGCAGCTCCGGCCATTGCCGAAAAAGTGGTTCATATTTTGCAGGAGCAAGGCTTGGCCATGGAAGAAAAAGAAACGTTTATTGCAGCTACTCTGCCGCGGGTTCACAGCAGTTCATTAAGCTATGAAGCCAAGGAAAAGTTGATTGAAACCAATCCCCTCTATGGCCGGATCATTTGCCGTTGTGAGAGCATTTCCGAAGGCGAAATCGTTGATGCCATTCATAGACCCTGTGGAGCCCGCACGGTTGATGGTGTCAAACGCAGGACAAGAGCTGGATCAGGCCGCTGTCAGGGCGGTTTCTGCGGTCCGAAAGTAACGGCAATTTTAGCTCGTGAACTGGGCATTCCTGTTACTGCGGTGCGCAAGGACTCAAGGCAGTCTTATCTGTTTTATGACAAAATGCCGGTGGAATGTGAGGTGGTCTCTCATGATTGAGCGTGTAGTTGATGTGGCCATTATTGGCGGAGGACCAGCCGGACTGGCAGCTGCGAATGGAGCGGTAGCCAATGGAGCGGAAAAAGTATTAGTCATTGAACGGGATCGTGAGCTGGGCGGCATTTTGCAGCAGTGTATTCATAACGGGTTTGGACTGCATCGCTTTCATGAGGAGCTGACCGGACCAGGCTATGCCAGCCGGTACGTCAAAATGGTGCAAGGACAGCCGCAGATTGAAACAATGCTGGATACGATGGTGCTGGAGGTTGGCGCCGATAAAACGATAATTGCAGTCAATCCCCGGGAGGGTGTTGTCCGGATCAGTGCCAAAGCAGTTATCTTCACAATGGGCTGCCGTGAGCGGACAAGAGGGGCTATCCGTATTCCCGGCCAGCGGCCGGCGGGAGTCTTTACCGCCGGTGCGGCACAGCGCATGGTTAATATGGAAGGATTTCTGCCAGGTAAGAATATTGTCATTTTAGGCTCCGGTGATATCGGGCTGATCATGGCTCGCAGGATGACCCTGGAAGGAGCCAAGGTTCATGCCTGTATCGAGATTATGCCGTATTCTAATGGACTGACTCGTAATGTCGTACAGTGCCTGGAGGATTTTGATATCCCCTTATTCTTGTCACACAGCGTTGTCAAGGTCCATGGCGGCGACCGCATAACCGGTATTACGGTTGCGCAAGTGGGGGACAACAGGCTGCCCATACCGGGAACCGAGTTTGAAATTCCCTGCGACTGCCTGCTGTTGTCGGTGGGACTGATCCCAGAAAATGAACTGTCGAAGAACATTGGTTTGACGATGGATGATATAACGGGTGGACCGGTAGTAGATCAATACCGGCAGACGACATTGTCCGGATTTTTTGCCGCCGGCAATGTTGTTCATGTTCATGATTTAGTTGACTTTGTTTCGGAAGAAGGCGATATTGCCGGTAAATGGGCAGCCCGTTATGGGCAAGGCCAATTGCAGCAGCCGGAACGAGTCATTGCGGTAGAAGCGGGGGAAGGAATCCGTTCCGTAGTTCCCCAGCAGGTTGCCATTACTGCTGATATGCCTGTAGTCCGACTGTTTATGCGGGTAACCGAGCCGCAGCAGAAAATAATCATTGCCATTACGGCAGGCCATGAAAAAATAATGGAGCGCCGTCTGCCTATTGCTAAGCCGGGTGAGATGATTGTTGTCGATATACCGGCGGATAAGGTTAGAGCAGCCGGTGATAAGCTGAGTGTGCAAGTCAAACGTCTAGGGGGTGAAAAGGAATGACGGCTGTCAAGCGGAAATTGAGCTGCATCGTTTGTCCGATGAGCTGTGTCGGCGAAGTGGTACTGGAAGATGGAAAGTTTGCCGGTGTTACCGGTTTGACCTGTCAGCGGGGGAAAGATTATGCCCGGGAGGAAGTTACCTCTCCTAAACGCATGCTCACAACAACCGTACGGGTGACCGGTGGAGAACTAACGTTGCTGCCTGTGGTGTCACGCACTGCCTTGCCCAAAGATAAAGTTTTTGCCAGTGCCCGGTGCTTGTCCGGTGTTACCGTTAAGGCTCCTGTGCGAGAAGGCGACGTTATTTGTGCTAATATTTTAGGCTTAGGAGTAGATATTATTGCGGCCCGTGATGTAGCGGCCAGTTAAAAATCTGCTTTTGCAGGAGGCGTAACATGCATACTTTTGATTTACAGGCCCACCGCGGCGGCAGGATGGCCCGGCCCGAAAACACGCTGGCTGCTTTTGAATACGCCATTCGCCTGGGGGTTTCTACCCTTGAACTCGATATGCATGTTACGGCTGACAATGTTGTAGTAATCAGCCATAACCCGGTGTTGTCCTGGTATTTGGCCCGTGATGAACGCGGCCAATGGATAACACCGGGTTATGAGCCTGTTATTTATGCGATGACCTTTGCAGAGTTACGCCGGTATAACGTTGGGGGAGTTAACCGGGCTTGTACAGATTATTGGACGAAATACGGCCAGTATCAGCAGGCGGTAAAGTGGGAGCCGATTCCGACTTTAGCGGAAGTGTTTACCCTCGTGCAGCACTATGGTGCTGACTCTATCCGCTTCAATATGGAAACCAAATGTTATCCCGGGCACCCTGATTGGAGCCCATTGCCTGCTGAATTCTGCCGGTCTGTTCTGGCTGTTGTGGATCAGTTTGCCATGCGTGACCGGGTGATGATACAGTCCTTTGACTGGCGTACACTTATGGCTAGCAAAAAGCTTGATCCGGCAATACCCTGCGCGGCACTGACTGACAGTGAATGCCGGCAAGCGGATGAAAGCGGGCTGTCACCCTGGCTGGCAGGAATGAATCCGGCTGATTATGATAATAGTATGGTAAGGACGGCAAAAGCTGTAGGGGCAGATGTTCTTTCCCCTTATTACCAGGATGTAGATACATTCATGATGGCAGAGGCTGCTGCCAATCAACTGCCTGTCATACCCTGGACGGTAAATAACCGCCAGGACATGCAGGAATTGATGGATCTAGGTGTTGCCGGCCTCATTACCGACCAGCCTGCGCTGCTGCGTGAAGTAATGAAAGCAAGAAACATGCAGCTGCCACCAGCGTATACAAAAAAATATTAAATTGATAATGGAGCAGGAGTTTTTCTATCCCCAGCGAAGAGTAATAAGTGGTAAGTAATGCTATATTTATCGTGGGACATAATTTGTACCGGTGGGACACGGTAGACCCCGAAGGAGAATGTGCGTGAAAGATGTCGCTCGGCTGCATCGCAAGATTGCGCCAGAACTAATTACAATTATTGAAGACCGGTATAATATTTTGCGACATATTCAGTTTTCGCAGCCTGTTGGCCGGCGGGCACTGGCTGCAATGCTCGACATGGGTGAGCGGGGCATCCGGGCTCAGGTGGATTTTTTGAAAAGTGCCGGTCTGGTGGATTTTACGCCGCTGGGCATGACGATTACCCGTGAGGGAACAGCGATATTAGCTGATTTGGCTGAATATATCCGCCTCATGCATGGCCTGACCGACCTGGAAGAAGAGCTGGCGAGTAAGCTGAAGCTGAAACGAGTGGTCATTATTCCTGGTGACAGTGAAGAAGATCAGGCTGCCCGCCGTGAGTTAGGCAGGGCTGCAGCCGGAGTATTGAGCCAGTATTTAGGAAATAATAGCACAATAGCCGTCAGCGGTGGTTCAACAATGGCGGTGGTTGCAGAAGCTGTCCAGGCTTCAGCAGCAGCGGTAACGGTTGTTCCTGCCCGGGGAGGTCTGGGAGAAGAAGTGGAGTTCCAGGCGAATACGGTGGCCTCTGTAATGGCTGCCAAGCTTGGCGGCAGATACCGGATGCTGCATATTCCGGATGGCTTAAGTGAAAAGTCGCTGGAAATTATCCTGGAAAATGACAGTAACATGCGAATGGTAGCCGATATGATCCGTCATGCCGACATTCTCATACACGGCATCGGTCAGGCCCGGGAAATGGCTGTGCGCAGAAATATGTCTGAGGCCGCTGTAGCTGAGATACTTGCTACCGGAGCTGTTGGTGAGGCATTAGGACATTATTGCAGTCTCCAGGGAGAAATTGTTTATGTTACGAATAGTGTGGGGTTACGTCTGGACGAACTGGAAAGCATCGGACTGGTTGTGGCAGTAGCAGGCGGGAGCGATAAAGCCCAGGCCATCGTAGCTGTAACCAGCGCCGGCGGTCAGTCGGTATTAGTTACCGATGAGGCAGCAGCCAGGAGAGTCCGGACTATTATAAACCATCATAATTTTGAGGAGGAATTCATACATGGCAACTAAAGTTGGTATTAACGGATTTGGCCGTATCGGCCGCAATGTGTTTCGGGCGGCGCTGGGCAACCCGGATGTGGAAATTGTAGCGGTTAATGACCTTACTGATGCAAAAACTCTGGCTCATTTGCTGAAATATGACTCGATACACGGTACGCTGAATGCTGAGGTAAAAGCGGAAGGCGGCAATATCGTCGTTAACGGGAAAACAATTAAAGTTCTTGCTGAGCGGGAACCGGCTAACCTTCCCTGGGGTACGCTGGGAGTAGAGGTTGTTGTTGAGTCAACCGGCCGTTTTACTGACGGTGAAAAAGCTGCTGCCCATCTGAAGGCTGGGGCCAAAAAAGTCATCATTTCCGCTCCTGCCAAGGGCGAAGACATTACCATTGTTATGGGCGTTAATCACGATAAATACGATGCCGCCAAGCATAACGTCATTTCTAATGCTTCCTGCACCACGAACTGCCTGGCTCCTTTCGCCAAAGTGCTTCATGAAAATTTCGGCATTAAGCGCGGTTTGATGACAACTGTTCACTCCTATACAAACGATCAACAAATTCTTGACTTGCCGCATAGTGACCTGCGTCGTGCCCGTGCTGCCGCTATGTCGATCATTCCTACCACTACCGGTGCTGCCAAAGCGGTATCCCTGGTACTGCCTGAACTGAAAGGCAAGCTGAACGGTTTTGCTATGCGCGTGCCTACTCCTAATGTTTCTATTACCGACCTGGTAGTAGAACTGGATAAGGCAGCAACTGCCGAAGAAATTAATGCTGCTTTGAAGAAAGCTGCTGAAGGTGAACTAAAAGGCATCATGGCTTATTCGGATGAGCCGCTGGTATCCCGTGACTACAACGGCAATCCGCACAGCTCCATCGTCGATGGACTGTCAACAATGGTTGTTGAAGGCTCAATGGCGAAAGTTGTTTCCTGGTATGATAACGAATGGGGTTACTCCAATCGTGTAGTAGACTTGATCCGGTTCATCGTCGGCAAAGGTCTGTAAGCAGACAGTATAAATAATGGACAATATGAGATTGCCATAACGCTTCATCGAGAAGTACGGCAATCTCATATTGTCGTTATTTCCCGTTTAGTTGATAAAGGAGGCAGGCGTAGTGAAGAAGAAGACGATCTGCGATGTTAATGTAGCCGGCAAAAAAGTTTTTGTACGGGTAGACTATAATGTTCCGATGGATAAAAGTGGTCAGATTACGGATGATACCCGGATACGGGCAACTTTGCCGACGTTGAAATATTTGCTGGAACAGGGAGCTGCCGTCATTCTTGCCAGCCATCTGGGACGGCCTAAAGGAACTCCTGTTGCCGAATTTTCTCTTGCTCCTGTTGGCAGGAAACTGGCCGAGTTAATTGGCCGGAACGTGGCGTTTTCGCCGGAATGCATTGGCCCAGTGGCTCAATCCCAGGCGAAGGCATTGGAGCCGGGACAGATCTTGCTGTTGGAAAACCTGCGTTTTCATAAGGAAGAAGAAAAGAATGACAGTACGTTTGCCAGTGAGCTTGCCAGTCTTGCCGATATCGCGGTAAATGATGCCTTTGGTGTGTCGCACCGGGCTCATGCCTCTGTAGAGGGGATTACCCGTTTTGTTCCTACCGTAGCTGGCTTTCTGATGGAAAAGGAAATTACTTTTGTCGGAGGCGCGGTGGCAAATGCCGAGCGTCCGTTTGTTGCTATTATCGGCGGAGCAAAGGTCAGTGACAAAATCGGCGTTATTGAAAACCTGCTGCAAAAAGTGGATACGTTGATAATTGGCGGCGGCATGGCCAATACGTTTATTGCGGCAAGTGGTTACGCTACGGGCAAATCATTGGTAGAAGCGGATAAGCTGGACTTGGCCCGGTCGCTCATCGGTCAGGCTGAAAAGCGGGGAGTTAAGCTGCTGCTGCCTACGGATGTAGTGATTGCCGACCGGTTTGCGGCCGACGCAGAGCATAAAGTTGTTGCAGTTAATGCCATTGGCGAGGAATGGATGGCACTTGATATCGGACCGGATTCACAGCTAGCCTTTGCTCAGGCCCTTGCCGGTGCAAAGACGGTTGTCTGGAACGGACCTATGGGCGTCTTTGAGATGGATGCTTTTGCGAAAGGGACTGAAGCGGTAGCCAAAGCGGTGGCTGATTCCGGTGCCGTCAGTATCGTAGGGGGCGGAGATTCGATCGCCGCTCTTGAGAAAACGGGCCTTGCCAGTAAAATCAGCCACATTTCAACAGGCGGCGGTGCTTCGCTCGAATATCTGGAAGGCAAAGTGCTGCCTGGAATAGCCGCTTTGGCTGATAAAGAATAGGAGGGTACGTTATGCGTAAACCCATTATTGCCGGTAACTGGAAAATGCACAAAACGGTTGGTGAGGCGCTTGCCCTGGTGCGGGAATTATGCGGTATTACTGCCGGAGTTGCGGATGTAGAAATTGTTATATGTCCTACGTTTACGGCTTTATATCCCGTACATCTGGCTATTTGTGAAGGGCCGCTGCGATTAGGGGCACAAAATATGCATTGGGAAGCTCAAGGGGCCTTCACCGGAGAAATTGCTCCGGCAATGGTCAAAGAGGTCGGCTGCACATATGTAATCATCGGTCATTCGGAGCGCCGTCAATACTTTGGTGAAACCGATGATACGGTAAACAAAAAAGTAAAAGCTGCCTTTGCTAACGAGCTTATTCCCATCATGTGTGTCGGAGAGACACTGGAACAGCGGGAAGCAGGTATTACCGAGGGCGTAGTAGGCCGTCAGGTCCGGCAAGGCTTAACAGGCCTGTCTGCGGAGCAGGTAGCGGAAATGGTAATTGCCTATGAACCGGTTTGGGCAATCGGTACGGGACGGACTGCTTCTGCTGAGGATGCCAATGCAGTCTGCCGTTTTATCCGTCAGGTAGTTGCCGAAATCACAGGTGCCGAAAGTGCCGAAAAAGTGCGTATCCAATATGGCGGCAGCGTCAAAGGCGAAAATATTGCCGAGTTAATGGCGAAAAGTGACATTGACGGAGCACTTGTCGGTGGTGCCAGCCTGGATGCGGATTCATTTGCAAAAATAGTAAAATTCAAGTAGAGGAGGAGGCAGCTTGGCTAAGTTACAAACCCCTATTGCGCTTGTCATCTTAGATGGCTGGGGTATTGGAAGAAGCGATGATCCCAGCAATGCCATAGCCCTGGCAGAACCGAAGCATATGAAGCAGTTGGCGGAGCTTTATCCTGCAACTACGCTGACCTGCTCCGGTGAAGCCGTCGGGCTGCCTGAAGGTCAGATGGGTAATTCTGAGGTAGGCCATTTAAATATTGGGGCCGGCCGTATTGTTTATCAGGAATTGACCCGCATTTCCAAGGACATCCGGGAAAAACGGTTTTTTGCTAACCCTGTATTTACTGCTGTTATGGAACAGGTCAAACGAAGTGGTTCGGCGCTGCATCTGATGGGCCTGCTGTCTGACGGTGGTGTTCACAGTCACATCACACATCTTTATGCTCTGCTGGAAATGGCAAAAACTGCCGGTATAGACCGTGTATATGTTCATGCTTTTCTAGACGGGCGGGATGTGCCCCCCTCAAGCGGAGTGGATTTTCTACGGCAGCTCGAAGCGAAAATCGCGGAACTGGGAATTGGCCGTGTGGCCACCATTGCCGGACGTTATTATGCAATGGACCGCGATAAACGATGGGAGCGGGTTGAGAAGGCTTACGCCGCGCTCGTTTACCGGGAAGGTGAGCGCGCTGCCGATTCAGCTGCTGCTATTCAGGCTGCGTACAGCCGCACGGAAACAGACGAGTTTGTCCTGCCCACCGTTATTGATGGCTGTGGCGACTGCGGCATAAAAGAGCAGGACGGAGTTATTTTCTTTAATTTCCGGCCTGACCGGGCCCGGCAGCTGACACGTACATTTGTGGATGCATCGTTTGATGGGTTTAACCGTCGCAACGGTTTTTTTCCGCTCCATTTTGCCACGATGACGCAATATGAGGAGTCACTGGATGTGGCAATAGCCTATAAGCCGCAACTGCCGACAAATACGTTAGGTGAAGTATTCAGCAAAGCTGGGCTTCACCAGCTGCGTATCGCTGAAACGGAGAAATACGCGCATGTAACGTATTTCTTCAATGGTGGTGAAGAGGTCCCGTTTCCGAATGAAGAACGCCTGCTTATTCCGTCACCGAAAGTGGCTACTTATGATTTGCAGCCAACAATGAGTGCGGTAGAGGTTACTGAAAAGCTGGTCGCGGAGATACATTCGGGCAAGCACGATTTGATTATTCTTAACTTCGCCAATTGTGATATGGTAGGGCATACAGGCAAGCTTACTGCTGCTGTTCAAGCAGTAACGACTGTTGATCGATGTGTCAGCAAGGTTGTAGAAGCTATGCAGGCACATAACGGAATCGTTCTGATTACGGCTGATCATGGCAATGCTGAAATGCTTGTTGATCCCGTCACCGGCGAACCTTACACGGCTCATACTACCAATCAGGTGCCGCTGCTGTTAGTATCGGACGCCCATCGGGGCAGAACACTGCAGCCCGGAATTCTTGCTGATCTTGCCCCTACTATTCTCGACCTGGCCGGTATAAAAGCTCCGTCTGAAATGACAGGCAAAAGTTTGCTGCTAAAATAAAACGAAAAGTGGAGAGTGAGTATATGTCAATCATTACTGATGTATTTGCCCGCGAAATTATGGACTCCCGTGGTAACCCCACCGTTGAAGTAGACGTTGTGCTGGAAGACGGCATTGTCGGAAGGGCTGCTGTTCCTTCCGGAGCCTCCACCGGTATGTTTGAGGCTGTCGAACTCAGAGATGGCGACAAAGGACGCTATATGGGTAAAGGCGTGCTGAAAGCAGTAGCAAATGTTAACGAAATTATTGCTCCTGAGATTGTAGGCATGGAAGTCATTGATCAAATCGGTATTGATAAAGCGATGATTGCGCTTGATGGTACGCCCAATAAAGCGAAATTGGGTGCTAATGCAATCCTGGGCGTGTCCATGGCTGTTGCCAAAGCGGCTGCCGCTGTTCTGGGTATTTCCCTGTATCAATATCTCGGCGGATTTAATGCAAAACAACTGCCTGTACCGATGATGAATATTTTAAACGGCGGCCAGCATGCCGACAACAATGTGGATATTCAGGAATTTATGGTTATGCCGGTAGGCGCAGGTTCATTTGCAGAAGCTCTTCGCATGGGCGCAGAAGTCTATCATAACCTGAAGAAAGTGCTCCATGACCGTAAGCTGGCCACTGCAATTGGTGATGAAGGCGGCTTTGCGCCTAATTTGGCCTCTAACGAGGAGGCTTTGCAAGTCATTATGGCTGCTATCGAAAAAGCAGGCTATAAACCGGGCGAACAAATTGCCCTGGCTTTGGACGTAGCTTCTTCTGAAATGTTCAAAGACGGTAAATACCATCTCGAAGGCGAAGGGCTTGTTAAAACTCCGGCGGAAATGGTGGAGTATTATGCCGATCTGGTTGCGAAATACCCCATTGTTTCGATTGAAGACGGCATGGCCGAAGAAGATTGGGATGGCTGGAAGCTGCTTACAGAAAAACTTGGCAGCAAAATTCAGCTGGTCGGTGACGATCTGTTCGTAACGAATACTGAGCGCTTAAGCCGCGGTATCAAAGTTGGCGTGGGCAATTCCATTCTGGTCAAAGTCAACCAAATCGGTACCCTGACAGAAACCTTTGATGCTATTGAAATGGCCAAACGGGCTGGTTATACGGCTGTTATTTCTCATCGCTCCGGCGAAACGGAAGATTCCACAATTGCCGATATTGCTGTAGCTGTTAACGCAGGTCAAATCAAGACAGGCGCACCGGCCCGTACCGACCGTGTTGCCAAATACAATCAACTGCTCAGAATTGAAGAAGAATTAAGTGATATGGCTGAGTACAAAGGCCGTGCCGTATTCTACAATCTGAAATAGTAATATAAGACAAGGGAACTTTTTTGTACTGGCGTCGTTCTAATACGGCGCCAGTTCTTTTTAAGATATAGATATGATACAATTAATTAATACGTAAATACCTTTTTCACGCAGGGAGATGAGCTTTTTATGCGCATTGATTATCATATGCATTTTGAATACGGCAGCTATGATTTTGACTGGGTGCAGGGCTTTTTTGATCACGCAAGCCAGCGGGGCATTGATGAGATCGGCATATCTGAGCATACCCATGGCTTCAGCGAATTTAAAGATCTTTACTATGAAGAACTGGTGCGGGATGAGTCTCCGGTAGGACAATTCCAAAGCAAATGGCTGACGAAAAACAAGTTCCGGTATAGCTTGCAGGACTACCAGCGCTTCATGAATTCCTTAAAGGAAAAAGGCTATCCGGTCAAGATGGGGATTGAGGTTTGTAATTTTCAAAATCAGGCTCGCGTTAAGGAAATTTTATCGCAGGCTCAATTTGACTACATCATTGGCTCTATTCATTTTCTACGGGGCTGGGGTTATGATTTTGCCGATATTAAGTTTGTCTGGGATCAGTATAAGCTGCAGGATATGTATGAATGGTATACGGGAGAAGTAGAAGCGTTATGCGCTTCCGGAATCTATGATATTCTGGGGCACCCCTTTAACATCCGCTTATTTAAAAACTTTCCTGATTTTGATGTTCAGCCTTATTTAGAGCGTGTCGCAGCTGCCGTGAAACTGGCCGGTATGGCGATAGATATTAATACCGGTACCCTATACCGGTATCCGGTACAAGAAATATCTCCCTATCCGGAGTTTATGAGAACGGCCCGGAAGTATGATTTGCCGATTATTTTATCTTCTGATGCACATCGGCCTGAGGATTGCGGAAGGTATATTGAGATGGCAGTAGAATATGCTAAAGGATTTGGTTATGATGAACTGCTGGTATTTACCAACCGGCAGGCTACAGCTCATAAAATATCCTAATAACCTGTGGGATCTAGTTGCTGTTCGGTTTACTAAAAGAATGAGGAGTGGGGCTTAATGTTTCGTGACATGGTAAAAGCAAATCGCAGCTACCGGCGTTTTTTTGAGGAAGAAGAGATCACAAGGGAGTCTTTGCTGACACTGATAGACTATGCCCGGCTGACTCCTTCCGGCGCAAATAAGCAAGCGTTACATTATTATCTTTCTGCAGATAAAACGCTTAACGGACAAGTATTTGAGACGCTGGGGTGGGCCGGATATTTAAGAGATTGGGATGGCCCTGTTGCGGGGGAAAGGCCTGCAGCTTATATTATTGTCGTACAGGATAAGGCTTATAAAATGGCTACTGCTTTTGACGCGGGTATTGCCGCGCAAACGATTTTGCTTGGCGCAACAGAAATGGGATTAGGCGGCTGCATTCTGGCCAACATTAAGCATGCCCAGCTGCAGGCAGTACTCAACATGCCGGAAAACCTGGAGATCCTGCTGGTTATTGCCTTGGGCAAACCGAAAGAAACGGTTGTCATTGAAGAAATTGAGGCCGATGGGGATATTAAATATTGGCGGGATGAACAGCAGGTACATCATGTACCGAAACGGCAATTAAAAGATATTGTGAGGAACTAACAAAAACAGGGCTGCGCAGCTAGGTATTATAACCTAATTGCGCAGCCCTGTTTTTCGGCATGATATTAGCTGTTTGTCTTTACAAAGGCGTCAATGAGCTGCCGGGAAATACTTCCCTTGGCCGGTATGTCGGGAAGCTCTGCAGCAGAAAACCAGCTGGCGGCGTCTATTTCATCATGATCCACCGTTATTTCACCGCTCGCGTATTGAGCGGTAAAGGCGACCATCAGGGAATCCGGAAAAGGCCAGGGCTGGCTGCCGAAGTATTGAATATTCTCCACTTCAATTCCCACCTCCTCACGGATTTCTCTTCTGACGCAATCCTCCAGTGTTTCCCCCGGTTCGGCAAAGCCGGCTAAAACGCTGTAACGGCCTGCCGGAAAGCGAGTAGAATGTGCCAGCAGAATTTGCCTGCCTTTAATAACCGATACAATAATAGCAGGAGAAATCCGGGGATATTCAATATGACTGCAGGTCGGACATGTTACGGCAAAGTCGCGGGCGTGTGCTGCTATTTCCATAGCATTGCCGCACTGACCGCAGAATTTATTGTTTTTCAGCCAGTGAATTAAGTGATAGGAGCGGAAAACCATCCGCCACTGCTCGGCAAAGCTGTCGGCAAGATTGCGCAGTTTAATAAAAGTAAAGCCGGCATAAGACGGTTTACTGGTAATATCGGCAGCGAAATAGTGATTACCATTAGCTGTACCGGTATATTGCAATGGGGGCAGAGGTATATGGAGAAACTTGCTATCGTTTTTGGCTGGGAAGCTAAGCGTACTACCCTGAACTTCAACTAATACTTCATCTTTATAAAATAACAAAGCAAAATCAGCTGTATTGCTCATGAGAGAAGACCACCTTAACGTGAATTTGGTTACTTTCAAACTATACTGCTTGAACAGCAAGATTTCAATCTATATTTGCTGAGAAGTAATGCAGGAAAAGGAAAATTGCCATCATCTTCATAAGCTCGCGTCGACGAAGGATGATGAAAGATCTTCGCAAACATAATACAGTGGTTGACTAAATATTCCAGGTGCTGATAAAAAACAGTGGGTCTTTATCAATAATAGTTCTTACTATCATTGACGCGTTTTAGCTTTTAATGCTATACTATGATAATGATAAGCCGATCAGTAATCATCTGAAGGCCGGGCAGAGCTGCATCTGAACGGTCTTTTTCTGCTTTTTTAGGCTTATATTATGGAAATTTAGCATAGATAAGGGTGGGTTTAGTGGAACTATTATTAAATCGTATACGGATCATTAATAAGGCGTTACAAAAATCGGAAAGAATGCAGTATGCGGAGCTTGCTGCGATTTTAAGCAACGTAATGCCTGCTAATGTGTATATTGTTGGAAAAGCCGGACATGTTCTTGGCTACAGCCTGCTGGATAATTTTGAATGCCGGCTAATGGATGAACAGGTTTTGCAGAAAGGCATTTTTCCGGCGGATTATGCGGAGTGGCTGCTGCGTGTAAATGAGGTTTCGCCAAATAAGACTCTCAAAGGCAGACTGTGTGCTTTTAGTGAAAATACAAATTGCCTGTTCACTGAAAAGTATACTACAATTATTCCCATATTCGGCGGCGGACAAAGAATGGGGACGCTGATAGTCGCTAAATTTCAGGAAGCATTTGTCGATGCTGATTTAGTATTGGCAGAATATGGAGCTGCCGTTGTAGGTGCTGAGATTTTTCGAGACAAGTCGGATAATATCGATGAGGAAGCGCGCAGGCAGGCATGCAGCCAAATCGCTGTCAATGCTTTGTCTTACTCGGAATTGGTGGTACTCAGCCATATTTGCAGCGGCATAGATGGAACAGAGAATTTGTTTATAGCAAGTCAGATTGCAGACAAAGCAGGTATTGCCCGGTCGGTTATTGTAAACGCGCTGCGCAAATGTCAAAGTGCTGGATTGATTGAGTCTAAATCGCTGGGAACGAAAGGGACCTATATTCGCATACTGAATGAGTATTTTCTCGATCAGGTTAGAAAAGTCGCCCAATAATCCAGAGTAATGCAAAGCAAATAATGACAGCAGACAACTTAGGAAGTTTAAATGCGTTGGCTAAGCCGACGACTAAGGCTAAGGTGCATGGTAATGCTCCTTAGCCTTTTTTATTAACCAAAAAAGGACGCTGGTCAGCAGAAAGCCTTATAAAGAGAATAAAAGATTGAAAAACGGTTAATTACTAAAGGTCTGATGCGATTTCTGCCACAAATGATACTGTTCCTTAATCAACCGACTGGGAGGGTCAATGGATGAAAAACACCTGGAGCAAAACGATTGATCTTTCTAATCAGCCTGAGGACAATCGCAAGAAAAGAAGTATTTATGATGTAGCAAACTTAATTGTAGAAAGCATTTTTGTAAGTATCATTATTACGATGGCAGCATGGGTATTGAATGCACGATAACAAAGAAGCCGGTCTTTGAGGACGCGGCTTCTTGCTTTTAAATCTAATTTCCGGCAAGACCGTTTTTATAAGCGTAGGCAATTAATTGCATGCGATTTTGTAAGTGCAGTTTATCTAAAATATTGCGTAAGTGATGTTTAACCGTGCTCTCACTGATAAATAATGCTTCGCCAATTTCTTTGTTGCTGAGCCCCTGCGTGATGAGCTGTAAAACTTCCTTTTCCCGCTCCGACAGCTTATGGTCACAAACAGCTTGTTTCTGCCCGGCAAATTCTTGTAGGATTTTCACTGCCAGGGCACGCGAAATGGGAGCCTCACCGCGGGCAATACTGACAATATAATCCAGCCAGTTTTCCGGCTCCATATTTTTCAGCAAATAGCCTTGTGCTCCAAGCTTAATGGCTTCAAAAAAATCCTGCACGTCATCAGATACACTAAGAATAATAATTTTGACAGAAGGTAACTTTGCTTTGATTAAACGGGTTGCTTCCAAGCCATTCCCATCGGGCATGCGAATGTCCATTAGAATAAGATCGGGAGTAAGCTGCTGCGCTTTTTCCAACGCTTCTTTGCCTGTAGTGGCTTCGCCTGCGATGACAAATAAGGGATTAACAGAAAGAATGCTTGCGATTGCTTTGCGCGATAAGAGATGGTCATCAACGATTAACACTTTGGTTGTCAAAATCGTAACTCCCTTTCGTTGGTTTTACAGTAACAATTGCAGTTGTGCCGTTACCGGGAGTGCTTGTAATTTTGAGATCTGCTCCAATGGAATGAAGATCCTGCTCCAGAAGTTTAAAACCGAAAGAGGATTGCTTCTGCAGAATATCTTCAGAAGCGAATCCTCTACCATTATCGTGAATGGTCATGCTAAAGGTTCCGTCTTGCTCAGCCAGGCTTACACTAACCCGGCTTGCTTCAGCATGCTTGCGAATATTAAATAGTAATTCCTGAAAGATGCGGACAAGCTTCTGCTGCTGATCAGAATTGAAGCTGTCGGTACTGCTGCAGACAGCAGCCAAGTCTGTTATTGTGCCGGTTTGCGCTTCGTACTGCTGCAGCCGGTTTCGTATTGCAGACGAAAGTTCGACGGCTTCATCCGGTGGAGCAACTGTTTGCAGCGCGAAAATTTGCTGTCTAACCTCCGTGTCGGTCAGCTTTATTGCCTCTTTTAATTCTGTGATTGCCGGCCAGGGCTCTTTGCCGTTTTTCCAGGATGATTCGATCTCAAGCAATTTCACATTCATAAAAAATAAGGACTGGGCAATATTGTCGTGCAACTCCCGGGCAATTCGGTAGCGTTCCTGCAGGATGGCAGTTTCCTGTTTCTCTTGCTGCAGTTTTCCATAGAGGTTTTCCATTAAGGTAAATATGCCGTGGGAGAACAAAATAAACAGCAAGCCTGTTAAGACTGCTGCTAAAACATTACCCCAGCTCATGGAAATAATGTGCAGATATTCGTGTCTGGCAAATTCAAACAGGCCAATGCAAATTGCCGGAACGATAGCAGCCAACCATTTCATTCTGGTAATATTCAACGAAGTCTTCCTCCTGGCAGGAAATATCATGCGTACTTAGTTTTGACTGTAATCGGAATTAAGCAATTTGTCAATGCACCACACGGAGATAAAACGGACGGCAGGCACAATCAGTATGAAATAGTACTTTAGGATAGTAGACAAGAAACTAGTCAGGTTTATAATAGACGTATAACTGAATATCATTATCAATAAAAATGTACGGAAAGATCTGGTTATTTCAAAAAAGTAAGTTTGGCTATTTAATGTGTCAGATGAAAAGGGGAGTGGATAGAAGGGAAATATAGCTAAAAAAAGCTGATGATAACTAAATTCAGGAGGTTGACTGTATGAACAAAAAGGTAGTGACAAGATACTGTTTGTTTGTATTCGCGCTGTTATTATTGATAATTATTCCTATTACATATGCTGCTCCTGGTTCTCAGTCCATTAGTCAGTTTACCATGCCAGCCAGCAAGAATACTGCTCTGCTCTCCTACTCATTTTTTAGTGAACCGGCAAGCGGTACCTTGAAATTTCATGAGCTGTTCAGTCCGAATGGCAGTGATGCCTATCTGGCAATACCAGTAGAGAGTAAGACAGGAGTTGTTGAAGTACGGCTGCAATTTGATAATCAATATGTTACCGCTTATTTTCCTCAGAGTGGAGATCGTATTTTGCAAATGGACAGGAAAAGCCTGGATTGCTGCAGCCTATACAGCTTTACCATTAAGGATGGTCAGCTTACGGTCACAATTGGGACAAAAAGCAATACGGTTGACGGCATTTCAGCCTTTACAGGTACTTTTGCCAGTCAATCTGTCAGCGGTAAGGCGGCAGTGTACAAATGAAGAATCTGCATAAAATTGCAGCCCAATTGCTTGTAGCGTTTACTGTCCTGCTGGTTAATCCGCCCTGGGTTTTGGCGGCTGGGGAAGGTGAGGGAGAACAGCAGGTTTTTACCTTGGAAGAAATCGTTGTAACCTCTCACCGCATGACGGAACCGCTGGTAATACAGACTGATCCCAAAGCGCCGCGCCAGCCTGTGCCGGCAGCTGATGGCGGCGGATACTTAAAAAATATTCCCGGTTTTTCCGTCGTGCGCCAGGGAGGGACAGGCAGTGATCCCCTGCTGCGGGGGCTTGGCGGGACAAGGCTGAATGTTCTGCTTGATGGAACATCCCAGCTGGGCGGCTGCCCTAACCGGATGGATCCGACTACTTCTTATGCTTTCCCGGAAGCATTTAGCAGCATTACCGTACTGAAAGGGCCTGAGAGCGTCCGGTACGGCAGCAATGTGGCCGGTACGGTACTGTTCGAGCGCGAAACCGCCCCTTTTCAACAGGCTGATATTCGGTTAAATACCAGCGCTTTGTTCGGCAGTAATGGCCGCAATGATGAATTGCTTGATGTAACAGCCGGTGATACCACAGGCTATGTACGAATTATCAAAACAAGATCGCATGCAGATAATTATACAGATGGTGCAGGCAACGAAGTACATTCTTTTTATACCCGTCAAAGCCTGACCGGTATAGTCGGTTTGACACCTGATGCCAATACGCTTTATGAATTTGCCATTGATACCAGTACGGCAGAAGCAGCTTATGGTGGCCGCATGATGGATGGGACAAAGTTTGATCAAAAAAATTATAGCTTTACCTATGAAAAGAAGAATCTGAGTACTTTGCTCGTCAGTCTGGAATTTAAGGCATATCATAATTATGTGGATCACGTAATGGATAATTTTTCTTTCCGTACCCCCAGCGGGATGATGGGGCCCAGGGTCAGTAACGTTGACCGGACAACAGAGGGGGGGAGAATGTCGGCTAAACTTCTGCTGAGTCCGGCGACCGAAGCGAATGTGGGCTTTGATTATCAGAAAAATGAGCATACCAAAAGAGGAATGGGGACAGAGTACAAGTCACTAAAGAGAGACCCTGATCTAGCTTTTACAAATTACGGTCTGTTTGGTGATATTAAGCGCACGCTGGATAGCCATAACCGGCTGCTGGCCGGAATTAGGGCAGACAGCCTGGAAGTGAAAAAGCTGACAGAGGTAACGGCTGCGGATAAAGATCATACTTACGGAGCTTTCTTACGGTACGAGCATGATTATGCCAACTCTCCTCTCACTAGTTTCATCGGCATTGGCCATGCACAGCGTCCTGCCGACTATTGGGAGAGAACCAAAGGCGCAAACAACAGTACTTTCTTTCTGAAACCGGAAAAAAACACTCAGCTCGATACAGGACTTTTATATGATGCAGGGAAACTAAAGGCGAGCGTATCGGTGTTTTATGCTGATATTAAAGATTTTATCCTGATTACAGGAACTTCATCTGCGAGTAATGTTGATGCTACCCTGTTTGGCGGTGAAGCGGATGCGGCTTATCGCCTGGCGGATCATTGGACAGTTACAGCCACACTTGCCTATGTTCACGGCACTAACGAAACGGGCAGCAAGCCGCTGGCCCAAGTGCCCCCTCTCGAAGCAACCATTGGCTTGAAATACAACAGAGAGAAACTAGAGGCTGGTCTGTTATGGCGTGGTGTACAGGCGCAAACCCGTTATGATATAGGCAGCGGCAGTGAAGTGGGCCTGGATATCGGGCGGAGTAGCGGTTTTGGTATTCTTTCGGTGAACGCAGCTTATCGTCCAACCCGGAATATGGTTATTGCGGCTGGAGTGGATAACTTGTTTGATAAGAACTACGCAGAGTTTGTCAGCCGGGCTGGTTTTGCCGTTGACGGAATTCCTGCCACTATCAGGCTTAATGAACCGGGACGTACAATATGGGTGAAAACAAGCTATAGTTTCTAGTAAACCGAATGTTTGGTAAAGGGGTCTTACGAGTATTCGTAGAATATTCAGTAAGACTCTTTTTCTACGTAAGTGGTAAGGTATATTGGCGGGTAAGTTTTTATAAGATGTAAAACAGACGATCAAGGAGAATACCGGAAGGGATGGGGATGGGGCGATGTCTGAAAAGGAGAATCAGGGGCCATTTTCGTTGACAAGGCGGCGTTTTCTGGCCTGGAGTGCAGCAGTGGCCGGCAGTTCCAGTCTGCTTCACTGGGCAGAGGCGGCAAACTCTTTTGAACCGGTTACTGCCGGAGCGACAGTGCAAAGAAATGAAAAGGTAGTTCTTACCTCCGGGTCGCATAACTGCGGCGGCCGCTGCCAGATTAAGGCGCATGTCAAAGATGGTGTGATTGTTCGCATTACTACCGACGATAAGATAACCGACTCTGAAGCTGTCCCTCAGCTGCGCGGCTGTCTGCGCTGCCGGTCATACCGCAACCGGCTGTATCACACCGACCGTCTGAAGTATCCGATGAAACGGGTTGGTAAGCGGGGCGAGGGAAAGTTTGTCCGCATTACCTGGGAAGAAGCAATTACGACTATAGCCGATCATACACGGCGCATTATGGCACAATACGGTCCGGAGGCAATCTTTCTCCATTATGCCTCCGGTATTGCCGGCAAGGTTGCCGAACGGGTCTGGATGGGCCGGCTGCTTGGGCTTTACGGCGGTTATCTCAGCTATTACGGAACCTACAGTACCGCCTGTACTCAGGCGGCAACGCCCTATACGTATGGTACGGTGGCTACCGGCAACAGCCGGGAAGACTGGGTGAATTCAAAACTCATTATTTTATTAGGCTTTAATCCGGCAGAAACGGTACATGGAACAAATACGCCTTATTATTTGAAACTGGCGAAAGAAGCCGGTGCCAAGATTGTGGTTATTGATCCCATTTACTCCAGTACGGCGATTGCGCTGGCTGATGAGTGGATTCCGATTAAGCCGACAACCGATAATGCTTTGCTTGATGCCATGGCTTATGTAATGATTACGGAAAATCTCCATGATCAAGCCTTCTTGAATAAATACTGCCTGGGCTTTGATGAAGAGCATATGCCGCCAGGCATACCGGCTGGTCAGTCTTATAAAAGTCATGTCTTAGGCCAGGGCGGTGACGATACGGCAAAGACACCGGAGTGGGCAGAGGCCATTACCGGCGTTCCCCGCGATACTATTATCCGCCTGGCCCGCGAATATGCGCAGCTCAGGCCGGGTGCACTCATTCAGGGATACGGACCGCAGCGCCACGCCTATGGGGAACAGGTGGTCAGGGGAGGAACGGTATTGGCCGCCATGACGGGCAATGTGGGCGTTAAAGGCGGCTGGGCTTCGGGAACCGGCTATAAGGCCCGGGATCAGGTTGTGGGCTCGATACCGTCTCAAAATCCGTGCAAAGCCTCTATTTCCTGCTTTATCTGGCCTGACGCAATACAGCGCGGCAAGGAAATGGGTGCTGCCGACGGCGTACGGGGTGTTCCGAAATTATCTTCGAATATTAAAATGATTTACAACCTGGCAGGCAACTGTCTGATCAATCAGCATTCTGACTGCAACGGCACTGCCAAACTGCTGGCAGATGAAAGCCTGGTCGAGTGCATTGTGGTAAGCGAGCATTTCATGACAGCCAGTGCAAAGTTTGCTGATATCTTACTGCCCTCCGATAATTATATGGAACGGGACGATATAGTCAGTCCCTGGGGCTGGGGGGATTATCTGCTGTATATGAACAAAGCAGTGGATACTGTCTTTGAGTGCCGCAATGGTTATGACTGGATCAGTGAACTAGCTGAACAACTGGGCATAAAAGAAAAGTTCACCGAAGGCAAAAGTAAAGAGGACTGGCTGCGCTACCTGGTTGATAAAACCAGGCAGGCTAATCCTGGTTTTCCTACCTGGGAAGAATTCAAAGAACAAGGCGTTTACCGCTGGAAATATGATAAACCCTCCATTGCTTTTCAAAAGCAGATTGAAGAACCGGATAAATATAAATTCTCTACTCCTTCCGGGAAAATTGAGATTTTCTCGCCCCGCCTCTGGGCCATGAATAAACCGGAGCTGATTCCAGCGGTACCGAAATACATTCCGGCCTGGGAAGGCCCCCAAGCACCGCTGGCCCGGCAATATCCGCTGCAGTGCATTGGCCATCATTACAAGCGGCGGGTTCATTCGACTTTTGATAATGTGCCGTGGCTGGAGGAAGCCAGTGCCCAGGAGGTATGGATGAATCCGGCTGATGCCGCCGAACGCGGCCTCAAAGCCGGAGATAAGGTAAAGGTCTTTAATGACCGCGGCGTAATGGTAATTCCTGTGAAAATTACCTCCCGGATTATGCCTGGTGTCGTATCAGTACCGCAGGGAGCCTGGTGGACGCCGGATGAGAACGGCATTGACCGGCGGGGCTGTACCAATACCATTACCAAATACCATCCGACTCCGCTGGCTTTTGGCAATCCTCAGCACACTAATCTCGTCCAGATCGCAAAAAACTAACTGATTAGGAGGACGTATGGCGTATGATAAACTTTGGTCAGCACCGTTGTCCAGGCGGCGCTTTCTCGTTATGAGCGCATTAGCCGGAGGGGCGATGGGGCTTACCGCGCTGCCTGTAACGACAAATCGTTTTGTAAAAGCTAACAGCCCGTTATTAGGAGAGAAAACTTACCCTACCAGCTGCACTCACAACTGCGGCGGCCGCTGTTTTTTAAAAGCTCATGTTAGGGACGGGGTAATAACCAGGCTAAGTACGGATGACAATCCGGATACAGCTGAATTGCCTCAAGTCAGGGCTTGCCTGAAGGGCTGGGCCCAGCGCAAGCGGCTGTATCATCCTGACCGCCTCAAGTATCCGATGAAGCGGGTTGGCAAGCGCGGTGAAGGCAAGTTTGTCCGCATCAGCTGGGAGGAAGCACTTGATACCATTGCCGCCCAAATGAAGCGCATTAAACAAACGTACGGTAATGAAGCCATCCATTTGCTGTATGGTACGGGAGTGTACGGCCAAATCAGTCAATCCTGGCTGATCCCTTCCTTTGGCGGGGCACTTGCCCGCTTTCTGCATATGTTCGGCGGGTATCTGGGATATCACAATACCTATAGTTCAGCCTGCTTTAGTTACAGCACACCCTACACATATGGAACGGCAGAAGGCAATAGTCCCGATGATCTGGTTAACGCCAAACTAATTGTGCTTTTTGCGGAAAACCTGATGGAAACCAGAATGGGAGGGGCCAATACCGGCCATTACATCAAACTGGCGAAAGAAAAAGGCGCAAAGGTCATCGTTATTGATCCGCGCTATAGCGATACTGCTCTGGCGCTGGCAGACGAATGGATACCGATTAAGCCGACAACGGATAACGCGCTGCTGGATGCTCTGGCGTATGTTATGGTCACGGAAAACCTGCAGGACCAGCATTTTTTGGACACCTACTGTTTGGGCTTCGATGAAGAACACATGCCTGACGGTATTGCACCAGGCAATTCCTATAAAAGCTATCTGCTTGGCAAGAGTGGTGATAATACTGCAAAAACACCAGCCTGGGCTGAGGCCATTACCGGTGTGAACCGCGAGACGATCGTTAGACTGGCGCGCCAAATAGCCGGGATTAAACCGTGCTGTCTGCTGCAGGGGCTCGGCTGGCAGCGCCATGCCTATGGCGAACAGCCGGTTCGGGGCTTGCCTGTGCTGGCAGCAATGACCGGCAATGTAGGCAGAAGCGGCGGCGGCCCGGGGCTGCGGCTCGGCGGTCACAGTGTGCCAATGGGCTGGATGAGGGCCGGAACTAATCCGGTAAAGGCCACGATATCCTGTTATGTATGGCCGGAAGCAATTCTCCGGGGGAAAGAAATGGGGCCTGCCGACGGCGTACTGGGTGCGCCAAAACTTTCCACCGATATTAAAATGATTTGGAACTATGCCTCTAATACGCTGATTAACCAGCACTCTGATTGCAACGGGACTGCTAAAATCCTGCAGGACGAAGAAAAATGCGAGTTTATTCTTGTTCACGACGTCTTTATGACACCAAGTGCCAGGTTTGCTGATATTTTACTGCCTGACGTGACGCAATTCGAACGGGAAGATATTATCACCTTTGCCTCGGGCATCGGCTATGCAATCTATCATCAAAAACTGGTTGAACCGATGTTTGAATGCCGTAATGTTTATCAAGTTACCAGCGGCTTGGCGGAACGGCTTGGTTTCGGTGCCCAATTCACCGAAGGAAAGAATGAGCAGGACTGGCTGAGGGAATGCGTTGACGTTGCCCGGCAAAAGGATGCGAAGTTTCCAGCTTTCGAACAGTTTCGTGAGCAGGGAATTTATAAGGCTGCACCTGCTAAGCCGGTGATTGCCTATGAGAAGCAGATTGCTGACCCGGCGGCTAATCCCTTTAAGACCCCTTCCGGGAAAATTGAGCTGTTTTCTCCCCGGTTGTGGAATATGAAAAATGATCGGGAAATTCCTGCTATACCCAAATATATCCCAGCCTGGGAAGGTCCCGAGGCAGCTTTGACTAAAGAGTATCCGCTCCAGTGTATTGGCCATCATTATAAACGGCGCGTCCATTCTACATTTGATAACAGCCCCTGGCTGGAGGAAGCAGCACCGCAGCAGATGTGGATCAATACACAAGATGCGGCAGCCCGGCAGCTGAAAGACGGGGAGTACGCTAAAATCTTTAATGACCGGGGAACGATCGTTATGCCGGTGAAAGTAACGCCCCGCATTATGCCCGGAGTTGTTTCTATCCCGCAGGGAGCCTGGTGGACACCGGATAGTCAGGGCATTGACCGGCGCGGCAATGTCAACACCATTACGAAATATCATCCGACACCGCTTGCCAAAGGGAATCCGCAGCATACCAATCTGGTAGAGGTCGTGAAAGCGTAATAGTTGAAGGGGGAAGAATGTATGTCGGGCCAACGTGGATTTTATCTCAAACAGGACCGCTGTATCGGCTGTTTTACCTGTCAGATAGCCTGTAAAGATACCAATGATCTTGATGTGGGGCAGTGTTTCCGTAAAGTTCATGAGTTTGCCGGCGGCGGTTACAGTAAGACTGACAAAGGCTTTACGAATAATGTGTATGCCTATTGGCTTTCTATGAGCTGCAATCATTGCCAGGAGCCGCTGTGTGTAAAAAATTGTCCCACCGGAGCCATGCAGAAACGTCCGGAGGACGGCATTGTATTTATTGATCAGACTAAATGTATTGGCTGCCGGTACTGCATCATGAGCTGCCCTTACGGAGCGCCTCAATATAACCCGAAAACAGGTAAAACAGGCAAATGCGATATGTGTAAATATCTGCTGGATAGAGGCGAGCAGCCGGTATGCGTCAGCGCCTGTCCGATGCGGGTGCTGGAGGCCGGCGATGTAGAGGAACTGCAGAGAAAGTACCAGGGTGTCCGGCAAATTAAGGGGATGCCCGAACCGAAAACGAAGCCTTCTTTTGTGATAACTCCCCATCGTGATGCTGTGATGGAACGGTAGAGAGGAGAGAAAGAGAATGGGTGATGAATGGTCTTTAGTTCTGTTTACGCTGCTTGCTCAGACTAGCGTCGGGATGATTGCCGTAAGTCAGTTTACACCGGAGGTGGAACACAGAACCGGCTTGCTCGTGCTGCGCTGGGCGATAGGGACAATGGCAGCCAGCCTGCTGGTATCATTAACGCATCTGGGTGATCCCTTCGGTGCTTACCGGGCGCTGTATCACGTCGGTTCGTCCTGGCTGAGTAGGGAAATCTGGTGTGCCAGTGGCTTTTTCGGATTGTCGCTGCTGTTGTACTGGCAGGTCCATAAAGGTGCACGGCTGCGGTCGCTGCTGGGAAAGGCTGCAGCTATTTTTGGAGTATTGATGCTTATCAGCATGTCCTTTATTTATGAGGAAACGTCGGTCTATGCCTGGAGCACTGCCTATACGCATGTAACCTTCTTCGGAGCAGCAGCGGCCTTGGGAGCACTGGCGTATTCAGCAGTCATTATACGGGTTCAGGCAGATACCCCCGTTGCCCTCTACAGCCGTGCTTTTGCAGCCGGAGCTGTCGGGGCAGGCTTGCAGCTGCTTAGCCTGGCGCCTTACCTCGCTGCGCTTGCAGCTGGCTCCGTTTCCATGCAGGCGACAGCCGGGCTTCTGTACCGGCATATCTGGCTGCTGGCCGCCAGTCAGCTGCTGCTGCTTGCCGGTGCCATAGGTTTTACTTTCATGGCCTGGGATAAGTATACGGTAAAGGGAAGTGGTGCAGCTGCGAAATGGCTGTACTTGGGGCTTGCCGCCGTTATTACCGGTGAGTTGGCCAGCCGGTACCTCTTTTATGCTACTGGCGTGCATACGATGCTGGGACATTGATAAAAAGTGAGGGATACGAGAAACGGTGGAATGGCAATGGAGAGCATATATATATAGTACATTGGCCTGCTTATACCGGCAGGAGCCTGATCGGGAGGTATTGGCTGCAATCAGCGAACAGCAGCAGTTATCCTGTCTGTTTGAAGATGTAAGCGGTTTATTACCGGTGGCAGCCGAACTGGAAGCTGACATTGCCGCTCACACCTTAGAGATCGGTGCTTATCAGGAACTGCTAAGGGAGGATTATAACCAGCTGTTCGTAGGGCCGGGGCCGCTGCTGGCCCCGCCTTGGGAATCAGTTTACCGGTCGAAGGAGCGGCTGTTGTTTGGCGAGCACACGCTGGCGGTGCGTGCCTTTTATCAATCCTATGGCCTGAAGGCTGTTAAGCAGCAACAGGAGCCGGAGGATCATATCGCACTGGAGCTGGAGTTTGCCGGCTGGTTGTGCCAGCAGGCTGCTAATGCTTCCAGTCCGGAGGAAGCCAGTGGTTTTATAGAAGGTCATAAAGAGTTTCTTGTCAGGCATCTGCTCGAGTGGATACCTGCTTTTAACGAAGCTGTCCGCAAAGGCAGCCGCACGGTTTTTTATGACCGGCTGCCAGTACTGACTCAAGCCTGGCTGGACTATGAAAAAGAGGCGGTATCTAGTAAGTAAAATGGGCCTCATCCATAAGGCGCAGAGAAAAGAGAGCGTTTAATGATGCTAATTACTGGTAATACTACAATAAACAGTCTATTTGATCAAAAATCTACCCCGGTACAATTGTCAAGGTGTTTTTCCATATGCTACAATAGGAGGGTACAAGCGGGTAGGGGGGTAAGGAACGAATGAAATCTGCGCTTATGATTCTTGAAGCGGTTGTGGCAATTGCTTTGATTGCATCCGTAGTACTGCAATCAGGTAAAAGTGCCGGTATGTCAGGCTCGATTGCCGGTGGAGCGGAAACTCTGTTCGGCGGTAAGAAAAAAGGCCTTGACGAGTTGCTGGCTCGTGTTACCATGATTCTGGGTATTGTATTTGGCATACTAACCTTGATTCTTGGTCGTGTTCTCAGCACCTATTAAACCTCAATGATAACATTGAGGTTCTTTTTCGTTCTGAATTGCTCCAACAGGTAGAGGAGGAAGAGAAGGTATGGAATTATTGTACTTAGCGCCCCTAGCAGGAATTGTGGCGCTTTTGTTTGCGGCCTATCTTATGTCCAGTGTGTTGAAGGAAGACTCAGGTAATGCGAAAATGCGCGAGTTGTCTCAGGCCATCTTTGAGGGTGCTATGGCATTTCTCAACAGGCAGTATAAGACACTCATCCCTTTTACAATCGGTATTTTTGTGATTTTATTTATTGTTGACGGATATAAATTAGCCAGCTCCTTTTTAGTAGGTGCCATTTGCTCGGCAATTGCCGGTTATATTGGCATGACTTCAACTACTAAGGCGAATGCCCGTACAACCGAGGCTGCCCGCCATAGCCTGAACAAGGCTTTAGGAGTATCGTTCAGGGCCGGTGCCGTTATGGGTATGTCTGTTGCCGGACTTGGCCTTTTAGGAGTATCCACGCTGTACATCCTGTTCCGCGACCCCGTTGTTATTAACAGCTTTGCCTTTGGTGCCAGTGCGATTGCTTTTTTTGCCCGTATCGGCGGCGGTATTTTTACCAAAGCTGCTGACGTTGGTGCCGACCTGGTCGGTAAAGTAGAAGCCGGTATCCCTGAGGATGATCCCCGCAACCCTGCCGTAATTGCCGATAACGTTGGCGACAACGTCGGAGATACTGCCGGCATGGGTGCCGACTTGTTTGAATCTTATGGTGCCACCGCTATTGCAGCGATGCTGATTGGCAATACGCTGTTCGGTGTTACCGGAGCCATTTTCCCCTTGTTGATTGGTGCAGCGGGAATTGCTGCCTCAATTATCAGCACGTTCTTTGTACGTACTACTGAAGATGGCGATCCGCAAGCCGCTCTTAACCGCGGTTTATGGGCAACGAATATAATCACAGCTGTGCTTTCCTATTTGTTGGCAACTGCAGTTTTTGATGGCAAAAATGCTTTCGGCATTTTTATCGCTATCATTTCCGGCTTGGTTGTTAACGTATTGATCGGCATGCTGACCGAATATTATACCTCTAACGATAAAGCGCCTTGCCAACACATTGCCGATGCTTCGCAAACAGGTGCTGCAACTAATATTATTGCTGGTATTGCGAATGGCTTGCGCAGTACCGGATTACCGATGATCGTTTTTTGTGCCGCTACCTGGCTGGCTTTTTCTCAGGCCGGTATCTACGGTATTGCGATGGCGGCAATGGGTATGCTCTGCACTGCCGGTATGGTAGTAGCAGTAGATTCCTTTGGTCCTGTTGCCGACAATGCCGGTGGCATTGCGGAAATGGCCGAGCTGGGTCCTGAAGTCCGTAAAACAACTGACAAACTGGACTCTGTAGGCAATACAACCGCTGCAATTGCCAAAGGCTTTGCAATCGGTTCAGCCGCACTCACGGCGCTGGCGCTGTTTACGGCATTTGCCGAAGAAGTTGCCAAAAATCCGAAGCTTTCCGGACTGCTGGTTGACGGTCATTTAGTTGTTAATTTGACCGAACCGGGTGTTATCATCGGCATTTTCCTGGGCGCTACATTGCCCTTCCTGGTTTGCGCCTTTACCATGGAAGCTGTTGGTAAAGCCGCTTTTGAAATGATTGGCGAAGTTCGCCGTCAGTTCCGGGAAATTCCCGGCATTATGGAAGGCACAGGCCGTCCAGATTATGCGAAATGCGTTGATATCAGTACAAAAGCTGCGATTCGTGAAATGCTGCTGCCTGGTGCCTTTGCTGTTGGCTCGCCGCTGATTGTAGGGTTCCTGCTTGGTGCGAAAGCACTGGCTGGTTTCCTCGCCGGTGTTACAGCCTCGGGCGTACTCTTGGCCATCTTCATGTCCAATGCCGGTGGTGCATGGGATAATGCGAAAAAGTATATTGAAGCAGGCAAGTTTGGCGGTAAAGGTACACCTACCCATGCTGCTGCCGTTATCGGCGATACCGTCGGCGACCCCTTCAAAGATACTTCCGGCCCAGCCATGAATCCGCTAATTAAGGTTGCCGGTACAATTTCACTCATCATTGCGCCGCTGCTCTTTTTCTAGAGTACGCTTAGTTAAGGCCTGCAGGTTTATGCCTGTAGGCCTTTTTGCGTTAAAAAGGGGACTGTCCCCTTTTTTGTACCTAAGCTGTAACATTTTTTACGCCCATCCGGAGCATAATGAAAACACTATCGTATACATAGATTCTGCGTTTTCCTGCATTTTCTGACACTGCCAGTATATACCGTTTCCGGAACATGATATAATAATAAAGGATTACCATTATTTAACGGGAGGACAACAGAATTGTCTGTTATGAGAGGCGCTGAACCATTTCTGCTGCCAGGTAGTGGGCAGGGAGTGCTGCTTGTCCACGGCTTTACCGGATCACCGGCGGAAATGAAATTGCTTGGCGAATATTTACATGGCCTGGGTTATACCGTGCTTGGCGTGCGATTGTGCGGCCATGGTACCGATGTGCGTGACATGAATTCTACAACTTGGCCATATTGGTATGGCGCCGTCGAAGACGGTTACCATTTGTTAAAGGGATTATGCCAGGAGATCAGCGTAATCGGATTGTCGATGGGCGGATTATTATCCCTTAAGCTGTCGGTAGAATATCCGGTGGTTAAAGTTGCAGCCTTGAGTGCACCGATTTATCTGTATGAACGTCGCTTGCCATTGCTGCCAATTTACCGGTTGTTCCGCAGCTATATGCCTAAGAAACGCAAGCGTTTTGCCGATATTGACCCCCTCTATTCAGTGGGCTATGATCACACGCCATTAAAAAGTCTGGAAAGCTTATTAGCTTTTATCAAGCATGTGGATAAATTGTTACCGTTGGTGAATATGCCGGCCTTTATCGCTCATTCCCGCATTGAGCATACGGTACGTCCGGAAAGTGCCAGTTATATTTATAACAGGATTGCCAGCAGCGATAAGCAGCTATGCTGGCTGGAGAAATCGGGACACATTATTACGCTTGATGTAGAGCGGGAACAACTATTTGAACAGCTTAAACGATTTTTAGCCAAATAAATAAATTACAACAGATAGGGGGATGAGCTATGGAAGACCGCGATAGTATGTGCTTTGTGTGCGGACCTAAAAATCCGATTGGATTAAAGTTGCAATTCCGTGAAGAGAACGGACAATATATGACTGAATTTACAGCCGGGCAGGAGCATCAAAGCTATGATGGAATTGTTCATGGAGGTCTTGTCAGTACGGTGCTGGATGAAGTAATGGCCCGATATATTTATGCGAAAGGACTTCATGCCGTAACCGCACGGCTGGAAGTACGCTATCGTCAGCCGACGCCGATTGAACAGCCGCTTACTGTTGTAGGATGGATAACGCGCGAACGGGGCAAACTATACGAGTTAGCCGGAGAAATTCGCCTGGCAGATGGAACTGTCACAGCGGACGGCAAAGCAACAGTAGTACTGGTGCAAGGTGAGTGATGAAAATGGATAAACCGAATGTACTGAAAGAACGGATTTTGGACTTTATGCGAGAAGAAGCCTACAAGCCAATCACTGCGGAGGATTTGGCGGAAGGTATGGCCCTGAAAGGCAAGGAACTGTCTGAATTTTGGACTGTTCTTGATGAGTTGGAAGCCAAAGCGTTTATTATTAAGACGCGATACGGCAAATATGGTGTTCCGGAAAAGATGAACCTGGTTGTTGGCCGCTATGCGGCAACCTCCAAAGGATTCGGGTTTGTTATTGATGATATCGGCGTTGAGGGCGATGTATTCATTGCACCTGACGCGACAATGAGTGCCATGCATAATGACCGGGTGGTAGCCCGGGTGCACAGGCTCAATTCCGGGGGAACGGGCCGTCGCCGGGAGGGCGAAGTCATCCGGATTGTTGAACGAGCGAATAACACCGTAGTGGGGACTTTTGAATCAAGCCGTCATTTTGGTTTTGTTATTCCCGATGATTTGCGTATTGGCCATGATATCTTTATTCCGAAGAGTGAGTTTAACGGGGCGAAGAAAGGCTCGAAGGTTGTAGTGGAAATCACTAAGTGGCCGGAGAAGCGTAAAAGTGCTGAAGGCAAGGTTGTGCAGGTATTAGGGCATAAAGGGGATACGGGAATTGAAATTCTCTCCATTATTACCCGCCATAACCTGCCGACTTCCTTTGATGCCGATGTCGAACGGGAAGCAGAAAAAATTCCGGAATCAATCAGTGAGAACGAACTGGTCGGCCGCCGCGATCTGCGTCATTTGCCGTTAGTTACAATTGACGGTGAGGATGCCAAGGATTTGGATGATGCCGTACACATCGAACGCCTGCCGAATGGACGTTACCGTTTGGGGGTACATATTGCGGATGTCAGCTACTATGTACGGGAGAATACGCCGCTTGATAAAGAAGCCCGCGAACGGGGGACAAGCGTGTATCTGGTCGACCGCGTACTGCCGATGCTGCCGCAGCGCTTATCGAATGGGATCTGCAGCCTAAATGCCGGAGTAGACCGTTTAGCCTTATCAGCGCATATGGACATTGATCACAGAGGTCAGGTTGTAAACTACGAAATATTCCCCAGTGTTATTCATGTTCGTACCCGCCTGTCCTATACCATTGTCAGAAAGATTCTTGCCGATCATGACGAGGCACTGCGCAGCCAGTACAGTGAGCTTGTACCTGATTTGGAACAAATGGAACGGCTTTGTCGCATTTTGAAAGAAAGACGGCTGCGCCGCGGGGCAATCGACTTTGATTTCCCGGAAATAAAAGTGAAACTTGACGAACAAGGTCAGCCGGTGGAACTGGTAAAACGGGTTCGCTCTATTGCCGAATCCATCATTGAAGAGTTTATGCTGGTTGCCAATGAAACAGTTGCCGAGCATATGCATCATATTGGGGTTCCTTCCGTATTCCGGGTTCATGATGAACCAGATGCGGAAAAAATGCAGAAGCTGAATCATTTGCTGCATAACTTTGGCCAGCGCCTGCAAAAGGTGGATGAAATTCAGCCAATGGCATTGCAGCAGATTCTCTCGCGTATTGCCGGACGCCCGGAAGAGCGGATTGTCAGTACGGTTATGCTGCGCTCATTAAAACAGGCTCGTTATGAGGCAGAGAACCGGGGGCATTTTGGCCTGGCTGCCCGCTACTATACGCATTTCACTTCGCCGATCCGGCGTTATCCCGATCTCATTGTCCATCGCCTAGTCCGAGAAACCTTTACCAGTGGCGATATTTCTGCAAAACGGCGTGAAAAGCTGGCTCAGCTTTTACCGCAGATTGCCTTGCACTCTTCCGAACGGGAGCGGGCGGCAGCTGAAGCGGAAAGAGAAACAGTAGATCTGAAAAAGGTCGAATATATGGCGCAGTTTGTCGGTGAAGAATTTGACGGGGTTATCAATGGGGTTACGGCCTTTGGTCTGTTCGTTGAACTGGCGAATGGCGTAGAAGGACTCGTTCATGTATCGAGTATGGATAACGACTATTATCGCTATGTTGAGCAGGAGTATGCCTTAATCGGCGAGCGGACCGGCAAGATATTCCGGCTGGGCGATGCGGCCCGTGTACTGCTGACAAAAGTGAATCCGGAAGAGCGGACCATTGATTTTGTGCTGGTTTCCGATGTAGGGGTGCAGGCAGCCGGTAGTAAAAGACCATCAGCACGTAAGTCTCTTGGCAGCAAGCGTTCTGCCGTCAAAAATACCGCTGCTGTTAAGTCCGCCGGTAAAAGTGCTTCCGCAAAACCTGCTAAACAGGGCAGCCGCACGAAAAAGAAGAAAACCTCCAGCGCCAGACCGAAAACTTCCAAGAAAGATTAATAAGGCGTGTATTTTAAAGCCCGGCTACTCATACTACACTTAAGCAAGACGGAGGTGTATGTATGTTTTTAAGCTGGGCTTTAATGAAGTTAATGAATCCAATGGTTGATGAAACAACAATCAAGATGATGACTGAAGAGTACTCTGATAATCCCCTGGCGCTGCTTACCGTATCGGAAAAGCTGTCTCCCCGGGCGCTGATTGAAGCGGCCATGCGGGCTGAAGCCGGCATGGAACTATCCCGTCCTTTAGGCAGTCCGGTGGTGCTTTCACCATGGACTAAGCTGTATCTTAATCCAAAACAATTGTTTGAGCTGCCCAGTACCGATTATACATCGGTCGAAACGGCTACTGTTATTGGTGCGGGGGCTAAAAAACCGCTCCGGCTGGATATTCCTATTATGATTACCGGTATGAGTTATGGCGGGTCACTGAGCCTGCAAATGAAAATTGCATTGGCTAAAGGAACCGCAGCTGCCGGTACGTCTACCAATACTGGTGAATCGGCGGTGACTGATGAAGAACGGCAGGCGGCAAAATACCTGATTGGCCAGTATCATCGCGGCGGCTGGCTGAGTGGTCCCGAGCAGCTGGGGCAGCTGGATGCCATTGAAATTCAGCTTGGCCAGGGAGCATGGGGCGGAGCAGTGGATGAAACGATTGAAAGTGATACGATTGGCAAACACCTGAGAAAAGCCTGGCATTTGGAAAAAGGGCAGGATGCTACTATTTATTCCCGGATGCCTGGCAAGGAAACTACTCAGGATATTATTACGATGGTGAACAAGATGAAAACGCAGTTTGACGTGCCGGTAGGCGTTAAAATTGCTGCAACCGATTACATCGAATATGAACTTGCCGTAATTGCCAAGACTCAGGCTGATTATATTGTTATTGACGGAGCGGAAGGGGGCACCGCAGGCTCGCCGCCTACGCTGCAGGATGATATGGGGCTGCCAACGCTGCATGGCTTAGTCCGGGCTGTGGATTATCTGACGGATAACGGGCTGCGTGATAAGTTCAGCCTGATTGTTGCCGGGGGACTGGCTACGCCGGGGCATTTTTTAAAGGCAATGGCCTTGGGGGCTGATGCCGTGTATATTGGTTCCATTGCCTTATTGGCTGCTATGCATACTCAGTCAGCTAAAGTAATGCCCGAAGCACCGCCCTCGCAGCTGGCTTTGTACAAAGGAAAAATGAATGACAAGCTGGATATTGACAGTGCGGCTCATCACTTAACAAACTTTTTGGCATCGTGTACGGCCGAAATGAAGCTGGCTGTTCAGGCGATGGGAAAACATTCCTTTAAGGAGCTTACCCGGGAAGATCTGGTAGCGGTAGATAAGGACCTGGCCGAATTTGCCGGTCTTCGCTACGCCGGCAGCCATCGCCGGTCTGAGTCCAGTCAGCCTGCAGTTCAGCCAGGAAGGAAACGACAAAACGAAGAGAGTGTACCGCTCCAATAGCAACCAGACGATGACCGCTGCAAAGTGGGCATCGTCTGCTGTTTTTGTGTAGTTTTTTAAAATTGGGGAAAGCTGGTCATTTTTTGCAGGCTTTTTATTTCCTGTGGAGAAATAGTTGCCAATACAGACGAATAAATGCTAAGGAGAACGCGTATGAAGGCAGTGATACTTGACGGCTATACGTTAAATCCGGGAGATTTGAGCTGGGAACAGCTGCGGGAAATGTGTACCCTAACGGTCTATGACCGGACGGCCTATAGTGTGGACGGGCTGGAGGAAATTATCAGACGTTCAGCCGATGCGGAGCTGCTGTTTACCAATAAAACCCCGCTGCCGGCGGCGGCGCTGGCAGCATTACCGAAGCTGAAATATATTGGTGTGCTGGCTACCGGATACAACATAGTGGACATTGCTGCGGCGGCAAAGCAAGGCATTGTCGTGACCAATATTCCCGCCTATGGGACCAATGCGGTGGCGCAAATGGCTATTGCCCTATTACTGGAGCTATGTCATCACGTCGGGGCGCACCATGAGGCTGTAAGCCGCGGGGAATGGGGAAAGAGTCCCGATTGGTGCTTTTGGAACTATCCATTGGTTGAATTAGCAGGAAAGACGATGGGAATTATCGGCTTCGGCAGGATCGGCCAGGCTTCTGCCCGTATTGCTCAGGCACTGGGGATGAATGTGCTGGCTGTTGACCAGCACCGTTTACCGGAATTAGAAAGTGATACTGTGCGCTATGTAGAATTGGATGAGCTTTTGGCCTATTCGGATGTGATTAATCTGCATTGTCCGCTGTTTGAAAGCACCCAAGGAATCATTAACGCTGCAACTATCGCCAAGATGAAACCGGGCGTGATGATTATCAATACATCAAGGGGGCCGTTGGTCGTGGAAAAAGACCTGGCAGAGGCGCTTAACAGCGGCAAGGTTGCCGGAGCCGCTGTAGATGTGGTATCAGCGGAGCCAATCCAGGCAGATAATCCCTTACTATCAGCAAAAAACTGCATTATTACACCGCATATTTCCTGGGCACCGAAAGAATCACGGCAGCGCTTGATGGATCTAGCTGTAGAAAATGTAAAACAGTATTTGGCAGGTACACCCGTAAACGTTGTTAACAATCAAGCAGAATAAAAACAATCCCCGATCGCGTAATCGGGGATTGTTTTTATTCTACATAGGCAACAGCTTCGATTTCTACTAGGACATCTTTTGGCAGGCGGGCCACTTCTACGCAGGAGCGGGCTGGCGGAGTTGCTGTAAAGTAACTTCCGTAGACCGTATTAATAGCGGCAAAGTCATTCATATCTTTAATAAATACGGTTGTTTTTATCACTTTGTCAAAACTGGTACCGGCAGCTTCCAAAACAGCTTTAAGGTTAGTCAGTACCTGATGGGTTTGAACTTCAGCCGTACCAGTTACCACTTGGCCGGTTGCCGGATCTAACGGAATTTGACCGGACGTGTACACCAGATTTCCCATCTTGATTGCCTGCGAATAAGGGCCAATTGCAGCAGGTGCATTGGACGTACTAATAACTGAAATCATATTCATCGCTCCTTGTAACTTGATTGGTAGCAAATATCTAGTATTAGTGTACCCAGTTTATTCCATACTTGTCAATTGCTTTAGCGGACAAAGCAGCATTAATATAAAATCTAACAGGAAGTAGCCGTTCAACGGAGAAATAGTAGAAATAAATAAAACAGGCATTCTGTTTTTAGTGAATGGAGTGATAACGATGTATATGACTCATCTGGAATGTCCAAAATGTAAATCCGAGCATAATCCTCATCAGTTAACTCAATTGTGTCCTGATTGTGGTGCTCCGCTTCTAGTGAGGTATGACTTGGAAAAAATTAAAGCTAATTTCAAGAAAGAAGAATTGCCGCACCGCAAGCCCGATTTGTGGCGTTATCGCGAGATGCTGCCTTTAGTCGACGAGCAATATAAGGTCACCCTTGGTGAAGGAATGACACCACTGCTTTCACTAGATAAGTTAGGAAAGAAACTGGGTATTGAGTTGTATGTAAAAGACGAAGGGATTATTCCCAGCGGCACCTTTAAGTCGCGCGGCGCTGCTGTCGGCGTTTCCCGGGCGAAAGAACTGGGAGTTACGGCGCTGGCCATGCCGACCAATGGCAATGCAGGCGCTTCCTGGAGCATCTACTGTGCGAAGGCTGATATTGATGCGTATATTGTCATGCCTGTTGATGCACCGGCTATTACCCGCAATGAATGCGCTATCGCTGGGGCTAAACTGTTTCTGGTCAATGGATTGATTAGTGATGCCGGCAAAATTGTTGGCCGTGCAGTCGCGAAGAACGGCTGGATGGATGCCTCTACGCTGAAAGAACCATACCGGATTGAGGGTAAAAAGACGATGGGACTGGAAATAGCCGAGCAGCTGAACTGGGAGGTACCTGATGTTATCTTGTATCCAACTGGCGGTGGCGTAGGACTGATCGGGATTTATAAAGCTTTGCGGGAACTGCAGGCGATTGGCTGGATTGGTGAAAAAATGCCTCGTTTGGTAGCCGTACAGGCAGCAGGCTGCGCTCCTATTGTGAAAGCCTGGGAAGAGAAGAAGCCTGCTTCCGAGTTCTGGAACAATGCTTCTACCGTCGCCTTTGGCATTACTGTGCCAAAAGCACTGGGGGATTTCCTGGTACTGGAAGCGGTGTATGCGACTAATGGCTGCGCTATTGCCATTGAAGATGCAGAACTGCTGCAGGATTTGGCTGAACTGGCCCGTGAAGAAGGAATGTTCATCTGCCCGGAAGGAGCAGCCAACTATACGGCTACGAAAAAGCTGCTGCAAAGCGGCTGGATCAAGCCAGGGGAAAAAGTGGTTATGCTAAATACCGGTGCTGGTCTGAAATATCCCGATACGGTAAATGTGCAAGTTCCGGTGCTGCAGCCTGATGAGGATATCCCGGCAGTGCTGTAACTTGACTAGCTTCCAAGTTTTGAGGTAACATAGAATATACACAAGTAAAAGAGGTGTCAGGCAATGCCAAAAACTGCAGGCATAAAAATAGCTGCCGAAAACCGTAAGGCGCGGCATGATTATCATATTCACGAAACATTTGAAGCAGGCATTGCTTTGACCGGTACGGAAGTAAAGTCATTGAGAGCCGGCAAGGCTAACCTGAAGGACAGTTATGCCCGGATTGATAACGGTGAGCTGATGCTGCATAACATGCACATCAGCCCTTATGAGCAGGGCAATCGCTTCAATCATGAACCGCTGCGTACGCGGAAGCTGCTGATGCACCGGTATGAAATTAATAAGCTGGTTGGCCAAACCCGGGAAAAGGGGTATACCTTAACGCCACTTAAACTCTATTTTTCCAAAGGTAAAGTGAAAGTGGAGCTGGCTTTGACGACCGGCAAGAAAAACTACGATAAGCGCCATGACATGGCCGAAAAAGATGCAAAGCGGGAAATTGACCGCCATATGCGGGATAAACAAAAAGATTTCTAAGAAACATCAGCAGCCTGCTGTGGCTGTTTGGTACCTCCCCAGAGCTGTAAAATAAAAATACCGGATAAAATCAACAGACCGCCGCCCAACTGGGGCGGCGTTATTTTTTCGCCTAATAGTGAAATGGACATTAAGATGGTCAGAACCGGTTCTGCACTGCTGATAATCGCAGCATTGGACGGTCCGATATAGGGCAAGGCTGCAAAAATTCCAAGGATGCCGACGATCGTTGAGAATATGGCCATAGCCAATAGCGTTAGCCAGCCGCTTGCCGGCAGGGTAAAGATGAACTCACCGCTGAGTAATGATAGTAAGCTGAATGTAATGGCTGCTGCCGTACATACATACGTGGTGGCAACGAGGGAATCAACCGTTTTCATTAACCGGTTTCCTGCAAGAATGTACAGCGAATAGATAATTGCTGAAGTGACCCCACAGATAATTCCTACCGTGCTCACTCCCGTAAAGGAAACGCCGAGGATTAAAAACAAGCCGGAAAAACAGATGAAAAGAGCAACGAATTTTCGCCAGTTGAGCTGGTCATCGCCCATTATAATGGCGAGAATGCTGACGATGGCCGGATACAGATAGAGCAGCATGGAACTCAAAGAAGCCGGTAGATATTGAATAGAAGCGGCAAAAGTAGCAGACATAGCTCCATAACCAACTACGCCCAGCAGGCCCAATTGAATGCCGGTTTTTTTGCCGACCGAGGCATTGCTATTTCGCCAGTACAGGATTAGCCACAGACAGGTACTGGCCAGAATAAAGCGGGTCGTCAGAATGGTCAGCGTGTTGGCTCCAACGGAATAAGATAATTTAATAAAAATCGGCAGAGTTGCAAAACCGGCGGCTGATGATAAGGCCAGCAGCGCTCCCTTGTGATGAGGACTCATGACGCCATTCCCCCAATTCCGTAATAGCTAGCTTTATCATATAGTAAATGCAGGGAGAAAGAAAGGTGCAACCATCTATAATTACAAATCTCTTAGGAATTGATGGATATTCCCGTATTGCTGCAATATACATGTAAGAAAAGAAGGAGGAGATGAATTTGGATGCGCTGATTGCCTCGTTACCCCTGTTTGTCTTGTTAATCGGGCTGCCGCTGCTCATGAAGCCGGCAGTAAAGGTAGCTCCTATTGCCTGGCTGGTTACAGTCTTACTTGCAATTTTTTATTTTGAATTTCCTGTGGGAGTAACCTTGCTGGCAGCACTGCAGGGCGCGATAACCGGTATCTTTCCTATTATGTACATTCCTTTTGGCGCCCTAGTCGTCTATAATGTTTTAAAAGTAACGGGCTGGATGAATAAGATGCAGGGGGCAATGGGATCGCTTACGACAGACCGGCGGGCCCAGGCTTTGCTGATTGGCTTTGGTTTTAGTGCCTTTCTGGAGGGAATCTGCGGTTTTGGTGCACCTGTGGCCATTCCGGCAAGTATCTTGGTTGGCTTAGGTTATGATCCGATGATGGCCGCTCTGGTATGTCTGGTAGCCAATACCGGTCCGGTACCATTTGGATCGCTTGGCATTCCCACCGATACACTCGCTCTTACCACTCAGCTAGACTGGATGAAACTTTCGCAAATGACCGGGCGCATTATGCCGGTGCTGGCCTTTATTATGGCATTTGCCACTGTGTATGCCATGTCAGGCACACGCGGAGTCAAAGGCGTCGTTCCGCTAATTGTGGTAACCGGCTTGAGTTTTTCCGTTATGCAGTTTTTTACTGCTAACTATTTGGGGGCAACACTGGTGGATGTGCTTTCATCCCTTGTTTGCCTGACAGCAGTAGCCGGCTATCTTAGCTATCGCAAACTTGAGCCGGTATGGTTGTTCCCGGGAGAGAAAAAACGGCAGCAAGCAAGAATTGGGCGAATTAATTTCCGCGAATTGTTTTTATCCTGGCTGCCCTATATTTTACTGGCTGTATTGATTATCGCAGTCAATCTGCCATCTACCAAAGCATTTTTCGCCGGACGGACGACAGGCTCCGAGTTCCTGCTCATCCGGGCGGACATCTATAACCCCGGCAAACTCTATGCTTTTACCTGGCTGCAAAGTCCCGGAACCATTATGCTGATCGCCGGGCTGATTGCGTTCCGCTTCATGGGGATTCGGTTCGCAGTGGTAAAAGAACAGTTCGGAAAAACCTTTACCCAAATGATTCCTTCCTTTATTGCAGTGGCCTGTATACTTTCTATATCAGAAGTGATGAATCTGGCATTGCCAATTATTGATCCTAAGACAAAAGCAGCTGTATGGGTCAGCTCCACCGGCGCGGCTCTGCCCTCGATGGTTGCCGTTATGGCCAAGAGTCTGGTCAGTATGGTGAATGCCTATGTATATCCTTTCCTCAGCCCCGTATTCGGCACAATCGGGGTTTTCCTGACAGGCAGCAATACTTCCTCAAACGCCCTGTTCGGTAACCTGCAGAAAATAACCGCTCAGGGGCTTGGCCTATCCGATATCCTCATGGCGGCCGCCGGTAATGCCGGCAGCACGGCGGGCAAAATGATCTCACCGCAGAGCATCGTCATTGCCGCAACTGCCGTAGGGCTATTGGGCAAAGAAGGTCTAATTATGCGAAAGACTATTAAATATACAATTCCGTATGTTATTTTCTTGGGACTGATGGTATGGCTGTATGCCTTTGTCTTCCCAGGATTGGTTCCATAAAAAAAGGCTCCCTTAGTGGAGCCTCTTTTTGTTGATATTGACTTTTTAACAGTAATAGTATATACTAAACAGTGCACTAGAGTCATACTGCCAAATGCTCCATAATCATGGGGGCGTACTGGTTTCGACAGGGGTGGGTGTGGCATAGGTAGCGAGCCGGGGTTCCATCTGCCCGTTGAGACGGTGGGAAATTGTAAACGCAAACGAAGATTACGCTTTAGCTGCATAGCTAACGTTCTACCCACGCTCGCCCGTGGCCTGGGATAGGACGTCATTTAGCGGGATACCTGAAGCCCAATTCTCGGAGGGCCGACTGGGAAACTTTATCGAGATAGCGCCAGAGAAGCCTGTCAGGGGGCGTCAACGGGGCGAAATCTAAAGCACTGACTGCGCTCGGAGAGACTTATGTAGCAACGCCTTTGGACAGGAGTTCGATTCTCCTCGCCTCCACCAATCAAAACCACCTTTTTTTACAAATATAGGAAGTCTTGAGAACCGCGAATTGTCTGGCTTTGTGACGGACAATTCGCGGTTTTTTGCTTTTTGGAGGCGGTTTTCTCGCCTCCACCATAATCTAATTTTTATAAGTAATAGGAAATGACTATTTGCTGTTTAAGATTAGTTGAAGAGAGCGTTACCACTGGTAACGACGAGAAATGGCCTCAATCCTTCTTAATACGAGGATCGGGGCTTTTTTTAAAGGATTTATTAAATATTGTTAGAACTTTGTATGTGCATAATACTTGAAAAATGAGGATTGAAGGTATGACTGAAACAGATTGTTTTGTAGACAAGCTATATAGTGAAATTATTAAGATATTGTCAACAAGCCCCAAAACTCTTCGAAGCAATTGGGAAGTTGGTAGAATACTAACGAAATTTGATCAATTACAAGCTGGATCGTCTTATAAAGCACTTATCTTGAAGCGGCTTGCAATTAAATTAAATAGTACGTTCAAAGAGGGCTACGGTGAATTTAACTTAAAGTCTATGGAAAATTTTTACAAAAACTTTTTAGACTTTGAAGAAGTTTGTCCTCAATTGACTTGGACTCATTATTCTATACTAGGTAGAATTGGCAATGAATTTAAAAGGAAAAAGTTGTTTCTTGAATGCATTGAGAATAATCGTAATTCTCGATGGCTTAGAAATCAATTAAAATTCAACACAATTAATGCTGTTGATAGTCCGACTAGTACTTTAATTCAAATATTTTTAAAGGTAAATCAAGCTTTTTTATCTAAAGAGGTTGACTCCATTATACTAAATCTATCGGAAAGGTCTTTGTGTGCTCAGATGATGATGTATCTTAGACACGAACTGGATATATCAACTTTTAGGGAGTATCATGTTGATGTAGAATACAATAGAAATGATAGTAAAATTAAGACCATCATTGATAACGATATGAAAGTTATAGCTATAACTTGCGATCTTATAGTACATAGTCGAGGTCAAATAATAGCACAAGATAATCTGCTTGCTGTTGAGATGAAGAAGTCTACGGCTAAGAAGGAAGAAAAAGATAAAGATAGAAATCGCCTTATTGCATTAACAAAAGATAGTTATGATGATGTCTGGTCATTTGATGGTATTACATTGCCTGAGCATGTATGTGGGTATTTATTAGGAGTATATTATGAAATAAATGTACTCAATAGGAGCGTTTTGCTTGAATTTTATAGAAAAGGCAAACTTGATTTTGAGCAAAAAGTTGCGTTTTAAACAAGGTAAATAGAAAAGCTGATTTGCTTTTCTTATTTCGATCAAATTGAATGAAAAACGCGATTATGGTAGTATTAATGATGCTTGTTAATTTAAGAGGAGGCATTTATCATTATTTATGATTTAGAAGATTGGTTGATACAACTCGCGGCGAAAATGAAGAAGAGGATGAAGAATAAATAATGGAATTAAATACGTTTAACTTGTCGGAATTAACACGGGAGATGGCGGCTAAGTATCATTATGATGCGAATACGATATATGGTTGGTTTAAAACCCTAATGGAGCGACTTGGTATTGATCATAATGAATTGAAAAATGAGAAAGAAGAAATTTGATTTTATGAAGCAGAACGTCCGTTGCTGCAAGGACTTTTGCTCGAGATGGGGGACGGTGAATATTTAAGAAAACTGTTTTCCACTAAGAAAAAGACAAGCTTTTCGGCATTGGATAAACAGGCAATCGATTTTCGCAATCGCATGTTGGCTTTATGTGATGATGTGCAAGATGAAGAGCTAAAGGAGAAATGGCAATCAATTGTTGATGCCTTAAGCCAAATCCAAATACGCGAGTTAATGCAGCAATTTGCAGAGAAAATGTCGGATATAGCCAAACAATTAGGAACTACTGAGAAGTATCAGGAGCATATTGAATTGCTGCAAGAACTCAATGATGCCTTAGTACAATGGGAAGAGAAGCATAAAAACTAAAACGGTTTAAAAGAAAGTGAGAGACTGGAATTCCAGTCTCTCTTTTTTTTATTAGATCAAATTAATTTGATTTGTCAATTAGAATTTTTCCGTCAAACCAATAAATTTACCGATTAGCGAGAATTTGTCATAATCATGATGCAAGGCAAGTTAGTTCCTTGAAAACTGAATACAGAGCCGAATAAAAACAGTGAGCGTGCCAGTAGTTTGCAGCGAAGCATGCGACGACCGGTTTGACGTTCGGAAGCTAACGAAATTTTAAAAATTTGGAGGAATGGCAATGAAAAGGAGTATTAACTACGAAGCCCGCTTTAATGAAATGATCGAGCAATGCCAAGCTATTAAGGAATTTGATATTGAGGCCATAAAAAGGCTGCTTAACAGCTTAGAGGATTTTAGTGAAGAAGCCTTGAGTTTAGGGTTGCTGATTGGCAACTTTATCGATTTCAACGAACAGTTGCTAGAAGCAGGATTTTTTACTTTTGAAGAATTTCAGCAAAATATTGGTGGCTTGATTGACTATCGTGAAAGGTTTGTTTTACTTACCGAATCAGTAAAAGGAGGTGAGTAGAATGGGAGAGTTCCTAAATACAATACCTGTAAATGAATTTGTTGACTTTGGTGACAATGGAGAAAACTTGCGTAGAAATTCTCAAATAGGTAAAGACTTACATCCTGCTTATTTGAAGCTTCTTTTAATAGAAGGCCGGGATATTGAAACCACTAAGGAGTTTATTAAAGCAATGCAGGAATATAAAACGCTTGTTGTGGAGTTACAAGAGGATCTGGAGGATGTTATTAAGGCTCTTTTGGATCTTGTTGAATATGCAGACGATTACAGTGAAGAAAACTATAGATGGGAAGTCGATATTAGGTCGTACAGGATTGGTAATTACCTTTAAGTGACATTATCTCAAGCAAATGGTATGTAAAATTCAAAACGAAATATCTACCGGCATTATATTGATCGATAGGTGGCTAAAGATGAGCAAAAACAAAGTAATACCGTTTATAAAGAAAAATGCTCCTGCAAATGAGGGTTTGCAAGGAGCTAATAAACAAAAATTCAATCCTTATCATCCTTATTTTATCAAAAATCAATGCCTATATAAAGTACCGGATAAATCCGGCAGTGACCCGATTTCTATCAGCAGGGCCGTCCAAATTGTTGAAATTAGGCAGAATGTTGACACGAAGGAGGTTTCCCTGGTACTCGAATACGAGTACCAGGGAAATATTGCTCGCAAAGAAATCACTAGAGATATGCTGACCAGAGCAAAAGTAATGCAGCTTATGGCCTATGGCGTGGATGTTGCCGATCATAATGTGAAGGATGTATTAAGATTTCTAAACATTCAAGAACGTACGATTGCGATTACGCGTACGCATAATCAAACCGGCTTTTGCTTTGAGGGAGATAAACTGGTGTTTAAGCACGCTACGGCTATTGGTGAGAAATCGGTCTATAACGGCGATTTCAAGCTTCAGCCAAAGGGATCGTTTGATCAGTGGCTGGCAATTATTGAAGAGCAGGTATTAGGCCATATTCCCTTGGAGTTCGCCCTGATTTTAGGGCTTGCGGCTCCGGTAGCGTCTTTAGTCGGTAAGGCGACAGGCCTGGAAGTATTGGTAGTTCACATTTTCGGAAACTCCAGCCAGGGAAAAGCGACTGGACTTCGTCTGGCGGTATCTCCCTTTGGATTGCCTCATATCAGTGATGGCGGGCTTATCAGAACCTGGAACTGTACATTAAATGCACTCTTAGGTGCTTTAAGAAACAATCATGGTATTCCGCTGGCTTTTGACGAAGCATCCATGACGGATGCAAACTTTAGTAAGCTAATCTACATGGTAACAAGCGGTCAGGACAAAGAACGCCTGAATAAGGACAGTCAGCGTGAGAAAGCGGCTCAATGGTCGGGCTTGTATTTGTCCAGCGGCGAACATGCGCTTACCGCAAAAACTCTGCAGAATATCGGCATTCCCATGCGCCTGATGGAAGTCGGAAATATTGAATGGACGAAATCGGCAGAGCACGCCGATGCAATTAAGGAGGGGCTGCTTAGCCATTATGGTTTTGCCGGACCAAAATTCGTAGAGTGGTTACTGGAGCAAGGAATTGATGAGGTAATGAGCTGCTGGAAGAAATGGAAACAACAATTTTTGGACGGGATGCAGGAGCCTGATCAGTTTGCGAGCCGGATCGCGGATAGAATGGGAATTCTACTAGCGACAGCGGAAATGGCCGGACAGGCGTTAAGTCTTAATTTTAACATTGAGGGAGTAAAGACGTTCTTGCTAAAACACGCAAAGGAGGCAGGCGGCAATCGCGACCTAGGGGCGAAAGCGTATGAATATTTTATGAACACGGTAGTTCAGATGGGAAAAAACTTTTCAACCGACTTATGTGAGGTAAAACCGCAAAATGAGCATTGGGGCAAGATTACCCATGATGCAAATCGCAATTGGGATGAAATCTACATTCTGCCAAATAAGTTCCGGGAAATAATCAAAGCGGGTGGTTTTGAAGATCCGAGCATCATTTTAAAAATTTGGAAAGACCGTAACCTGCTGAATTATGAAAAGAGCAAGCTAACCAGGAAAAAGGTGCTTGTCAAAGGGCACTCACAAGACGTGTATGTTATTAAAGCCGTAAACAATGTAGCATCCGATTAGCGGTGCTACCACCTGCTAGCTACCAAGCTAAAAGGGTGTTGGAAAGGCTATGACCCAATATAGCTTTTTAAAAAGCTCACCCTTTTCACCAATTAAATTTTGTAAATCTAAAAAAATAAGTAATATAGGGAACTTAAAAAAATGCTGTATTTTGGTACTGGGTAAGAGAGTGGAATGGGTAAAAACCGTATTTAGCAGTTAGAGAATTGAGAATAATGGGGGAGAACAATCATGGATATGAATCAATATGATCAATACGAAGCAATTGCTGAAGAAAATGAGCAGGAGTTAAGAGGCGATGAGGATGCGAATCTGTATATTTGGAATGAACCGATCCGTGGTCCGCGTTTGCCGGAAGGCGAATATCAGGCTAAAGTCGGGAGAATATCGGCAGAACGGATGCAAGGCGCTTATGGAGAGTGGATTAAAATTACAATTCCGTTTATTATCTTCAGTGAGGAAATTCTGGACAATATTGCAGTGTGCTTCAGGGCAAGTAAAAGTCTGAGACCTGATGGAAGAATGTATCCGATCGTTAAAGGAATCCTGGGGACGGAACCGGAATCAGGTTTTGACTTTAAGCGGCTTGAAGGCAAAGTAGTTAAGGTTGTGCTTGAACATCAGGCGGACAAATATGGAGATATATGGGAAAATGTAGTCTCGGTTAAAAAAGTTCCGACTGAAAGAAAGAGGCCGATGCCGGTAAGAGTGGGGTAGTTGTATTAGATTCCAAACTGACAATACTGCTAAACTGAATCGTAGCAAATATCAAACATATATTATTTCCTTGAATACTGAGGGCTGGCCAACTTTTCCGCCAGTCCCAATCAAGGGAGTGAAGGTATGTACATCATCAAAACCATGGCCGATGTCAGGCGGCTAAAACTTGCAGGCAGCATCAGCCCAGAACTTGCCGCCCATTTCGCACGGAAAATGAACCGGCTTAGGGAGAATTTTGCCCCCGAATTGGATCTGGAAGAGTTCAATCTGGAAACACATGGGGTATTCGGCATATTGGAGCCAGCTGACCAAGATCTTACCGCCATTGGACTTCCCGAATCTTTAGCGCTCATCATGCCCGAATGGGTCAGTCGGTTGGCGGTCGCAGGCGAGGTTTTCTATGTTCTTTATCTCATGGCAGATAATGACTTTATTGATCAAGTGTACCTGCCGGATGCTATTATGCCGGATAAAATCCGTCTGTGGCTGTCCGAACAGCCTGCTGAAGAGGAAAGTGAGGAGGACATTGATGATAATGCCATCCACCCTTTCTAACGTGACTGACGAGACCCTTTTAGAGGCTGTTTTACCTAAGCCTGCAGTGCGGGAGTTAATGGCTGAGTATGGCAGTGTTCAGCAGGCGCTTTTGCAGACTTATCCGCAGGAATTAAAGCTGATTAAAGGGATTGGTCCGGTTAAGGCCAGACAGCTTCAGTACCTGTGTGAACTGGCTAAACGTATCTATCGCGCAGACAGCAAGCTGCCGCCTGTTATCCGTGGCCCGCAGGATGTATTTGACCGGGTGCTGGACATGCAATACTTGCCCGTCGAGCAATTTCGGGTGCTCTACCTCAATACAAGAAACGGCGTCATAGCCGAAGAAGCGGTATCACAAGGGACACTCAACGCCGCTCTTGTCGGTCCGCGAGAATTGTTCCGCAGGGCTGTACGCCTTATGGCCGCTATCGTGATTCTGGTTCACAACCATCCCAGCGGTGATCCCGCACCGAGTCAGGAGGATATTGCGCTCACGAAAAACCTTGCTGCTGCAGGTGAGATTTTGGGCATTGCCGTTGCCGATCACCTCATCATCGGTAAAGGGAAGTATATCAGTTTTAAGGAAAAAGGCTTGCTTGCGTGAGTAGCCGCTGCCTCAAAGGAGGTGACGGCGTGAATCCCTGGCTGGGTATCGTATTTTTCATTTTGAAAACCATTCTAGAGGAACGTTACCGGAAGTAATGCTATTTTTGACAAGAAAGCTGCAGGCCAACCAACCCGCTGCCAAAGCGGAGTTGGTTTGGCAAAAGCGGCAACAAACGAAAACCCGACCAGCTTTTCTGCTCTCTGAAAGAGGGACAAACAGTCGGGGAGGGGAGAGTTAGCAGCATGGCAAACGTAAAGTACTGTACAGCAAAACCGCAGCATTTGACCACCTACCAAACCAGCTTGTCCAGGGACAGCTTAAAATGCGGCTACTACAAGCCGCTTAGCGTAACTGTCGTTCGGGAAACACCGCTGGATGAAAGCACCAGAGAGGCCTTTTATCATCCGGCAGTCGTCCTTTTAGATAAAATTTCTAAAGTAAAAAACAGCTCAGACCGGAAAGAGGGTGAGGTCAATGGTTAGAAGAGCCGTCATCTACGCCCGGTTTTCCAGTGACAACCAGCGGGATGAATCCATTGACGCCCAAATCCGGGCCGCTGAGGACTATGCGCGGCGCAACAGCCTGCAAATCGTGGAAGTGTACAAGGACAAAGCCAAATCAGCCACGACCGACAGGCGGCCTGACTTTCAGCGTATGATTGAAGACAGTGAAAAAGGCTTGTTTGATGTTCTGATTGTACACAAGTTAGACCGCTTCAGCCGCGACAAGTATGACAATGTTTACTACAAACGGAGATTGCGGAAAAATGGTGTTTCCATCATGAGTGTTTTGGAAAATCTTGATGATTCGCCGGAAAGCATCATGATGGAATCCGTACTGGAAGGTATGGCCATGTACTACAGCCGTAACTTGGCCCGTGAGGTCATGAAGGGCATGCGGGAGAATGCCTATCAGTGCAAGCATACGGGAGGTCTACCCCCGCTAGGATATGATGTGGACAAGGAGACTAAGCAGTATGTCATTAACGAGCAGGAGGCTCAGGCCGTCCGTATGATGTTTCAGATGTACCTTGACGGGTGCGGCTATGACAGAATCATTAACGAACTGAACGCCAGAAGGTACAAGACCAAGAAAGGCAAGCCCTTTGGCAAGAACAGCATTCATGACATTCTAGCCAATGAAAAGTACAGCGGCGTCTATATATTCAACCGGGCCAAGGCCAAGGATGCCGAGGGCAGGCGCAACAATCACGAAGCCAAGAATGATGACGACATTATTCGCGTGCCGGGAGGTATGCCTGCTATCATTGACCCGGCAATGTTCAGTCAGGCACAGAAAAAGATGCAGACCAACAAGCGTCAGCCGGGAGCCTACAAGGCTAAAGAGGTATACCTGCTGAGCGGGCTTATCGTATGCGGCGAATGCCTGACGAAAAAAGGACGCAACCCCGCCATGATGGGCAATGTCAAGTATTCCGGCAGGAACAAGAACAAGCACGTAACGTACCGCTGCGGCAACCGGGAACGCACAAAAGGCTGTGACAACAAGGAACTGCGCCGCGAGTATATCGAAGCGTATGTGCTGCAGGAATTGGAACGGCGGATTTTCAACGACAAAGCCATCCCCTACCTGGTGAGAAAGCTTAACGAGTATCAGGATAGCCTTTACAGCGGTCACGAAAGCGAAGTAGCTCGGCTGAAGGCCCTGCTTGGTGAAGTGGAAAAGCAGATAGGCAACATTGTGGATGCGGTAGCTAAGGGGCATGGAACAGCATTACTTGCCAAACTGGGTGAGTTGGAACAAGAAAAGGCCAAAACGGAAGCTGCTCTGCTAAATATTCAGTCCCGCCATACCAGAACGCCGGTTACGGAAGAGGGACTCAAAGACTTGTTCGGGATGTTTCGGCAGTTTGTGACCGAGCGAAACATCCCCGAAGTCAAGAAATTCATTGGTAACTATGTTGAAAAGGTTATCGTTTACAAAGACCACGTCGAAGTGGTCTTTTTCCTTTTGTACGGCCAAGAAAAGCAAGCGGACGCTTATCACTTCTCAGCTGAAATCAGCCGAAGAAAACTGCTGCGCTTGCTGCTAAAAGCGGCCTAATTTTATCTATAGGCAGAATTGAGAAAGACCGACGCGTTAGGATTGGTTACGTGATAGGGCAGCTTGGCAGCCAAAGCAAAGGCAGGCAGATGGTTTTTCATTCCTGGCTGGGATTACTGTTAGATAAACGAAAAAACGCGTCACCAGAACGGTAAACGCGTTTAAGGGCATAAGGAATAGGCAGACATATTGACACTCTTTGAATACTATAGTATTCTATCGGTAGCATATTGTCATATTTTGCATAATGCTGTGCGAAAAAGCTAGTCTTGATTTTGCTCCAATTCGATCATCAACTGAACTAATGTGATGCCAAGCTCGCTTGATATTTTGGCCATTACCCCGAGGGAGGGACTTTTGAGGCCCCGTTCCAGTTGGCTGATGTAGGTACGGTGCAGACCGACGTTGGCGGCAAATTCTTCCTGACTCAAGCCTTTTTCCGTTCTTAATTTCTTTAAAACTTGTCCAAAAATTTTATCAATCATATTCACACTATATGATTGATGGAGAGTATTGGTCTACAGACTATAGTATTCAAAAAAGATAGATCAGAAATAGGGATTTAGCCAGACTTTGTGAATGAATTTTTGTACCATAAGGAAATTGAAATGGCTAGGATTGGAGGTTGGGTAAAAAGCAGATTCAAAGAGAGATTTCGTAGCAAGCGTTTGTATCTTATTTAGCTAAAGGAGAGAGAAGATTATGCATTCATTTGGAAGGTCATTACTGAAGTGGATTATCGGGGGGATGATCATAGGGTTTCTGTATGGAATCACTCATCATGGCGTCAGTACCATCAATGCAACAATAGGGGCAGGAATCTTTGCCTTCATTGCCCGCTGGTTTTTGACAATGTTCTTTTGAGGACTATTTTTAGTACAACCTAGGAGCGTGTTGACATGAGAAAATTAGGCATGGCAGTACTGATTGGCGTTCTGCTTGTTTTGCAATCTGTTGCAGTATTTGCTGAACCGGCTGTCAGTGAATGGATGTATTCCAACGAGCAACAGGGCAGCGGATTTTCTATGACCCTCTGGTGTGAGGGGAACAAAGTGTGGGGCCAGCATTCGGGCTGGGCTAGGCATGGAAGTCGCATTGACGATTCCAGGGACAAAATTTCGATTGAGGGAGCCAGTGAGGACAAGCCCAACGAGTACATTGTACGCTGGCAGAGCGGGTACAGCAATGCCCAAGGCTGGGCGTACCTGATCTTTAGCGAGGACGGTACACTATTGTGGCAGGTTTTTCGAGTGCAGGTAGAAGGGGAAAGGTACATACCGAACAAGGCAGTTTTACAGCCGCAGAATTAGAGGTAATTTAATAGTAGACCTATTGGCGAACTATGAGGCCAATAGGTCTTTTCACTTCAATGGGAGGAATTTCGTATGATGACTGATAAGTGCGTAGTCAAAACGGAAGTGGTGTTTTCCGATGATCGGCGGCACCGCTATTTGCTAAAGAAGGAATGGGACAAAAGCAAGAAAAAGGCAATGGTGCTGATGGTCAATCCGAGCTATGCAGATGGCATGCTGCTTGACCCTACGACTATGTATGTGATGAACAATCTATACCGCATGGATTTTGGCACAGCGGAAATCGTCAATCTCTTTTCGACTATTGATGGTAGAAAGAGCATGAAGGATGAAATCGAGCCGGACAATTTAGAGCAGATTTTGGCGTCGGCAGCACGAGTGGATGTAATCGTCATTGCCTGGGGCAAGGCGGGAGAGAGTAGCAAGGCGGTGCAGAAACGGCAAGAATACTTTCGAGAGAAGTTAGGTGATTTCGCCGACAAAATGCAAATGATTAGTTTTCATCCTTTGGCTCCGCGAATGCGGTTGCAATGGAATTTGGAAAGCTGTAAAAATGACAAGTAGCAACAGTAAGACCTATCAGCAATGGGAAAGCTGATAGGTCTTTTCTGCGTGTACCGTGAAAATTTGAGAGGGGGACTCCAAAATGTTGAAGATTGCACACGCTAGAAAGATTGCTGGCCTCCAGTTGCCGCAAGCGGTTGTTACAGTGGTACGGGAGGCTGTAACGGTGCTGGATGCGGAGTACGGTGAAGACAGAGCAGAAGATAGCGGCTACGGCGGCTATGTGCTGGTGATGGACTCGGAAAAGGATGTGCGAAGTTTGCCTAATGAGATTCGGACGGCATTGCCAGAGTACATTGACGTTTTTCCTGCTCCGAATGATGAATTTGTGAGCGTATTGGTTTTGCTTGGCAGCGATTTCGGTGTGGTTGTCATCATGCCAAAACAGTTTCTGAGTCTTACAAGTTGGATTGTATCGACGGAAGAGAACAAAGGGGTGGGCAACAATGAAGAAAACTAAGCAAAGCATTCGCATCCGTATTGTCAGGGCTTCATCAGCAGATTTCTGGTATGCCAACAAGGTGGGCCAGGAATTTGCCGTATTGAGCGAAAGAAAGGATGCCTACCGTGTGAATGTAGGCGACCCGTCAGCACACTACGTCAGAAAGCAGGATTGCGAGATTGTTGGGACGGATTCGCGTACCTATTTTGGTGATGTGGACAGTGTTCCTGATGATGAATGGATTGATGCTGAAATGGAAGATGGAGCAGACTATTTGCTTCAATACGCAGTGCAAGGCGAGACGGTTTACTATCGTTTGCTTGGTGACAATGATGATATTGTTGAACATGGAGTGATTTCAAAAAAAGCCTTTAGAGGAATGAGCAAGAGTTTTTGAGTTGAACTAATAAGAATGAGTCTACAGTTGATTCATCAGATAGGTAATTTGAGGTCTAAAGGAATCTTTATTTTGGAAGAATATTTTGTATATATTTACAGCGCTCAATTGCTATACCAAAGCAATTATAGTACAATTACGGTGGAGTGATGTGTATGGATGACATATTTGAAATAGGTGAATCTAACAAAAAACTAGGAATCATAACACGTAAGAATACACACGGGGAAGAATTTGAGTTAGTTAAAAGGTTTATTGATTATCGTAAAGAGATTTTTAAACCAACTTCTACTAAGAAATTGGCGATATTTATTGAACCTAAAATAAATTTATCATATCCAGATATCGTTTTTGTTGAATATAATCCAAATAATTTTGAGCAATGGAATAAATCTAGATTTGAACTTGGGTCTGCTGACTTAAAAATTTTATATCATATATATGTATCACATGGAATTGATGCTACGAATATTGTTACGCAATTAGGATGCAGTTGGAAAGATGTAATACTCACAGTAGAAAAATTATATGATTCAGACTTGATAATAAGAAAAAACCAAAAATGGTGTATTAAGAATAAGAAGAGTTTAAGTGTAAGAAAAATCGAAGCAGTGGAAGCTAAAATTAATAAGTGGGATGAAGTATTTCAGCAAGCAATTATCAATAAGAATTTTGCTTCTGAGAGCTACGCACTATCTAAGCTTGTTATTAATCCTCAAAAAAATACTATTGATCGGTTTGATAATTTTGGCATAGGCTTATATATTCAAAATAATGATGGCTTTAAAATGATGCGAGAAGCCCAAAAAACTTCGATACCTGTAAGTTTTAATTCAATTTATTTTAATGAATGGATTGGCAGAGCAATCTCCTTGTCGGGAAAGGCGGTGTAGCATATGATTTCAACGAATGAAGTTCAATCATTATTGAAGTGTGAGGAGATAATTAAACAGTTTCCGAGCAGTGGACAAAAACAGGTTTTTCTAGTTAGCTTTCAAGATAAGGGAATTGTTGTTGCAAAATTTGTTAAAAGCGAAGATTTAAGGGTTCAAAGAGAAATTGAAATAGTAACCGAAAATGACATTATTAATGTCCCCAAAATGATTGAAATTAAGAATTTTACTACTGAGAGTAATGAGGCGTACATTTGTATAATTGAAGAGTATATCAAAGGTATTTCGCTGACCTCGAAAATGGAGCAGGGTAAAGTATCTACTCCAGATGGATTGAAATTATTAAATACGCTACTTCGTATTTCAGTGCAGTTAGAAAATTTGCAAGTTGTACATCGTGATATAAAGCCAGATAACATAATCTGTGGCGATGATGGTGAATACTATTTAATTGATTTTGGAATTGCTAGGCAATTGAATAGGGCGTCTTTGACGATGACTCAAGCAGTTGTTGGACCCCATACGCCTGGTTATGGGGCGCCAGAACTTTTTCAATATAGTAAGAGTGATATTGATATAAGAGCTGACCTATTTTCAATAGGAGTTGTTTTATTTCAGGCACTTACAGGTGAGCATCCTTTCCTTACTGGTGAAGAAATGAGCGTCAATGAAATATGGTATAGGACAAAAACTGTGTCGCCTAAAAATATAATAATTGATGGAGATATTAATCGGCAATTTATTAGCTTTATTCAAACCTTAATGCAAAAACATCCTACAAGAAGGCCGCCATCTGCAAAGAAAGCTTTAGAATGGTTTGACGCGGTTGTACCTACAATGCAATTGGAGGGGCTGTGATGGACTTATATTTGCAATTTGGTTATGGCATGAAAAATTTAACCATTGATTTAAGCAAGGAATGGGAAAATACTAATGTAATACTTAGTCCACGTGACATAACTCCGAAACAGCTTGAAAAATGGAGTAAGGAATTTAGCAAGGCTAACGTGAATTGTATGTTTGATCCTCAATGCTATTTTCCAAAATGTGATCATAAGAATTTAATTCAGTATGGTTATTGGGACAATTCGCTAAATACCAATCTTAATACTGTAGACGATTCGGAGACTATATTGATCAGAAAGATCAATGTATATAATGGAATGATCAATTCTGATAAGTTTATCATTCCTGGAATTATGCGGAAATATAGTTCGGAGTGGTTTAGTCAATGGAAAAGTAATTGCTCAAAGCTTTCTGATGTTACTAGGAAAGTTGTAAAAAATAGAAAATCTATTTTAACACTTGCTCTTCCTTCGGATTTACTGTGCCAGGATGAGTCAAATATTGAGCAAATTATTGAGACTAGTAGTAAATGGGATGTAGATGGTTATTACATAATTGCAGAACCTTATAATGGTCAATATTTAGTTGATAATCCTGTTTGGATTTCTAATCTGATGCAACTTTGTGCTGGTTTAAAACTTCAAAATAGGGAAGTAATTGTTGGATATGCCAATCAACAATTATTAAGTCTTTCTGCAACAAAAATAGATGCTATTGCATCGGGAACTTATTTGAATGTACGAAAATTCTCAAATAAATTTGAGCAGCTAGATGATATAAAACGTAAAAGTGTATGGTTTTATTATCCCCATGCTCTATCAGAATATAAAATTCCATTTTTAGATGTAGCTTATAATAATGGGATTTTAACAGAGATGAAGCCTGATGTAGAATTAGATAATTCATATATTTCTTTGATTTTTTCGGGAATTTTACCATCATCAACAGCATTTAATGAGAACTTGGCTTTTAAACACTATTTACAAACGCTAAAAAAACAAGTGGCATTGTGTTCAAGAGATACTTTTAAAGACACCATTGCAGCCAATGAGATGCTACTGAACACTGCTGAACGCCGTATTGAATTTCTTGAAAAAAATGGGGTATATGCACAAGCTAGAAGCTTCAAAGATATTGTAGATGTCAATCGTTCCGCTTTGCAGAGGCTACAAAAAACAAGAGGATTTATGTTAGAACATTCCTGGGGTTATATATAAATTATGGGATTTTTAACCAAAATAAGGCGGATTTGTCCTGCTGCGGATCGCCTCCACCAATTAAATCTCCCCTCCACCTGGTATATAATAGATGTAAGATCTATCTATATTAGGTGGAGGTTTTGCTTTATGAAGGTGACTTGTCATTTGTGTGGAGTGGAATTTGAAAAGGCAGATAAAGAAGTGAGGCGACAGCAAAAGAAGGAAGAGACTATTTCTTCTGCAGCCGTAGCTGTACTGGTATTCACGCAAATAAAATCAGGCACAACACGCCTGATGACGGCTTAAAGTCTTATCAGCGGCGAACAAAAAAGATGGAAAAAATGCTCGGCGAAAAATTAAGCACTGCTAAATCCAGGCTGAATGAGCTTCTGATGTTTGAATTAGCAAGGAAGTGCAACATGGATAGTTGCTTTCGCTGTGGGGAGCGGATAATAAATATTGAAGACTTTACAATTGATCATAAAGAATCATGGTTGCTCAGTGATGATGCGGCGAAGCTTTTTTATGATATGGATAATATTGCGTTTAGTCATGCCAAATGCAATTATGAAGCAGGGACAAAGAACTATGTTAGCAATTGTAAAAATGCTATTAAAGAAGAGTTGGAATTATATATATACTAGACGAAAAATAGCACTCGGAAAACCGAGTGCTATTTTGTTCTTTTAAGATGAAGCGCCGACAGTATCGTAACTAGTCAGCGCTTTATTTTGTGATCAAAGAATGCATTAATTTATTAAGAAAAAATTTATAATTTTAGATGTTTTATGATGATATTATTATATTAATAAATTGTCGAATGATAGTCTCATAAACCTATCAAAGCGTGGAGGTCGTATAATAATGGGCCTAAAACTAAGGTTGTAGCGCCAGATTGCATTTAGGTTTACTTAAATCAATTTGGCGTTTTTTATTCAATATCTGATTGATTTTATTATTTAAAGCCAATTTATCAGCTGAAACTGCAAAATACTAAACTAGATTGATGGGGGAAGTAGTAGTGAAAATGCAAAGAAAATGGATTAGAGCCTGGAAACGTGGTAAACCAGACTATATGCGTAGTGCTTACAGTATATTCAGAACTAGAAGAATTGTTGCTCCTCCTAAACAATTACCTGCTAAACGGACTTGGCACAAGAAGGTACTGCCAGTTGCCGCAAGTACGATGCTGGGTTTCTTACCTTTTCTTTATTCACTGAGTGATAGTATTGTTTATGCAGAGCCTCAAATTATTACTGATGGTAGAACTGGTACAAGCCTAGCGATAAATGGCAGCATTACCGATATAACAACGTCAACCATTAAAGGAGTCACTGGTTTCAACTCATTTGACCGGTTTAATGTCTATGCGAATAATACAGTCAATCTCTACCTCCCAGGCGGTACTAGTAACTTATTAAATCTTGTCCATGGCGAAAGATCGTACATAGACGGTATGCTTAATTCAATTAAGGATGGCAAGATAGGCGGTAACGTTTATTTTCTCAATTCGTACGGTACAGTGGTCGGGACGACCGGTACAATGAATGTGGGCTCGCTGACCATGATGACACCGACGAAATCATTCATGAACAATTTTTTTGACAACACGGGAGCGCTTAACCAGGTTTTCGATGGAACAGTGCCACTTGATGCGCAAGGGCAAATCGTGGTGAAAGGAAAAATAAGTGCTATTGACGATGTTACACTAAGAGCAGGTACAGTTGTTAATGAAGGGACAGTTGCCACAGGTTCGGTATTTAAAGTAGAGAAGCCTGATTTTAGCCAAATTGTTAACATTACAAACATACAGGACAATCCAACACTCGCGATTAAAAATGGTAATATTGTCATTTCTGCTGTACAAGAAGTCAGCATTAGCGGCAATTTGCTCACTACCGGTCCTAACTCCACCAAGGCCGGTGATATTACAATTTCCGTTAACTCAGGTGAGACCGCAAAAATCGGGATAACTGGAGGAAATATCGAAGGCAATAACATTACCCTTACTGCCAGTGTTCAAGATACGACAACAGGTATAGTAGGTCTTAAAACAAGTGAAGCGCTTGTGGATGTGAGCGGTGGAATGATAAAAGCTTCTGGTGACGTCGCTATGACAGCCTCCAGTGATGTGAAGGTGACCACGAAAATAGAACCCGGCCCAGAGCAGCCACCGTCTGAAGGCAACGCCGCCGCTGCAATTACAAAAGTCGATAGTTCAGCTGAAGTGCATATTCATGGTAATAGTAGTCTGGATGTAAGCGGTAACTTATCACTACATGCAGATAATAAGGTAGAAGTAACTTCTATTGCTGACGGTAGTGGCAGTAGTGCGGGTGCTTCTGTAGCATTAAGTAAGATTGTTTCCGATACGAGTGTTATTGTTGATGAGAATGCTGTCATTAATCAGGCGGCAGCTATTACATTAGAGGCTTCATCCTCCAACGTAGTAAATACAACAGCAACAGCCTCAACTGGTGGTGCTGCAAATGCACCTAATCAAACATTAAATGATTATCAGGACGATGCTAAGACCAGCGAAGGTTCCGTTACTGCTGCTGGGTCATTGGCTATCAATGATATTTCCAGTACTACCAGAGCGTATATGGCTTCTTCTCAAACTGCTAATTCCAGTGGCAAGGTTGAGGTTGTTAGCAGCGCGCTTAATAAATCTACCGTTACTGCCGATGGCAGTACTGTTGCAAAAGATGCAGCAGGTATTGGTGCGGCTGTAGGGATCAATAAGGTCAATTCCGTCAATGAAGCGCATATTGATCAAGAGGTATCTGCTAAAGGGGTAACTGTATCCGCTAATAATGGCGAAGACACAAGTGTGTTTGATACAACCGCTGTGTCTGGTGCTGGTTCAGATCAGATAGGTGTTGCAGGAGCCTTAGCAGTAAATAAAATAAATCATAAAACCGCAGCTGTTATTGGTGAAGGTGCTTCTATTACTAGTAACGATGGGGATATCAGCATTTCCGCTGAAAATAGGGCGACTGAAACAGCAAAAGCACTTCCCAATAAAAATGCTCTTCAAGGCGGCGATTTAGGCATAGGTGCTTCTGTTGCGCTAAACCTTGCCAATAATATCACTACAGCAGAATTAAAGGGTGCAATAACCGGTGCTCACGATATAAGTGTCAGTGCCTTAGGTAAACATACCCTGGTGACGGAAGCAGAAGCGGGAGCAGCCGGTGGTTTTGCGTTAACACCGGTAGTAGCGTTGACGGTTGCGGATAACATCACCACAGCGAAGATTGCAAGCGGTCCAGACCTAAATGTAACCGGAGATGTCAGCGTTAGCGCAGATAACACGGGCAGTACCAAGACAAGTGCTACAGGCTCGGCAGAAGGCAATGCAGCGATTGGCGCCGCCATTGCCGTCAATGTCATCACGGACAGTGCGGAAGCTACTACGGCAAGAAGCATCAGTGCCGGTGGTGATGTCAGCTTTACCGCGAAATCGAGCAGCACAGTAGAAGCCAATGCCATAGCAGGAGCCAAAGGCGGCAAACAAGACGAAAAAGGCGCGGCGGTGAAAAACGACTCCACGGAACAAGGCGGAGTCGATCAAGCGATCGCCGAGCAAACCGCCTTTGGCCAAGAACAGAAAAACGGGAAAGATACCGAGAAAAAAGAAGCGAAATCTGCGTCTACCAGTGAAGGCAAGCTCTCGGTAGCAGCAGCGGTAGGGGTGAACGTAGCGGAAAACAGCGCGCGAGCCTATACAGCAGATGGAGTCAACATCAGCGGGAAGAAGTTAACAGCGAAAGCCGAGCAAAAGACGGTAGATAAAGTCAGTGCAGACGGTAACTCAGAAATTGCGAAAGCTCCTGTCAAAGAAGGGGAAACAGCGCCAACTCCAACGGGTACGGGAATTGGAGCGGGTGTCGCGATCAACAGCGTATCAGCTTTGGCTGATGCGCATATTGGCAAAGGCACGCACCACGTAACGGGAGTGGAAGTAGCGGCAAAAACCTTAAACAATGAGGCTAGCCAGTTTACAGCGGAGGCTATCTCAGGAGCAAGTGGCGGTAACGTAGGGTTAGCGGGCTCGTTTGCGCTCAACAGCGTAGAGAACACTAGCACAGCCAGCATCGACAAAGACGCCGAAGTAAATGGAACGGCAGCAGATGTTAACGTCGAAGCCACGAATCAATCCGAGTACAAGGCCAGTGCCACACCCGGCAAGACCACAGCAGGAGCCGGGTTAGGGATCGGTGCGTCAGTTGCAATGAATTTAGCAGATAACATAACGACGGCTCAAATTGAGGGTAAAGTAACGGGTGCTCACGACGTAACTGTGAGTGCCTTAGGTGATCATACCCTGGTGACGGAAGCGAAAGCCGGAGCGGCCGGTGGTTTTGCGGCAACGCCTGTAGTGGCGTTGACAGTAGCGGATAATGTAACGACAGCGAAGATTGCAAGCGGTGCAGACTTAGCGGTAAGTGGCGATGTCAGCGTTAGCGCAGATAATACCGGCAGTACCAAGACAAGTGCTACAGGCTCGGCAGAAGGCAACGCAGCGATTGGCGCCGCGATTGCCGTCAATGTCATCACCGACAGTGCCGAAGCAACCACGGCAAGAAGCATCAATGCCGGTGGTGATGTCAGCTTTACTGCGAAATCGAGCAGCACAGTAGAAGCCAATGCCGTAGCAGGAGCCAAGGGTGGCAAACAAGACGACAAAGGCGCGGCGGTGAAAAACGACTCCACGGAACAAGGCGGAGTCGATCAAGCGATCGCCGAGCAAACCGCCTTTGGCCAAGAACAGAAAAACGGGAAAGATACCGAGAAAAAAGAAGCGAAATCTGCGTCTACCAGTGAAGGCAAGCTGTCGGTAGCAGCAGCGGTAGGGGTGAACGTAGCGGATAATAGCGCGCGAGCCTATACAGCAGATGGAGTCAACATCAGCGGGAAGAAGTTAACAGCGAAAGCCGAGCAAAAGACGGTAGATAAAGTCAGTGCAGACGGTAACTCAGAAATTGCGAAAGCTCCTGTCAAAGAAGGGGAAACAGCGCCAACTCCAACGGGTACGGGAATTGGAGCGGGTGTCGCGATCAACAGCGTAACAGCCTTGGCTGATGCGCATATCGGCAAAGGCACGCACCACGTAACGGGCCTAGAAGTAGCGGCAACAGCTTTAAACAATGAGGCTAGCCAGTTTACAGCAGAGGCCATTTCAGGAGCAAGTGGCGGTAACGTAGGCTTAGCGGGCTCGTTTGCGCTCAACAGCGTAGAAAATACCAGTACAGCCAGCATTGATAAAGACGCCGAAGTAAATGGAACGGCAGCAGATGTTAACGTCGAAGCCACGAATCAATCCGAGTACAAGGCCAGTGCCACACCCGGCAAGACCACAGCAGGAGCCGGGTTAGGGATCGGTGCGTCAGTCGCGATGAACCTGGCAGATAACATAACGACGGCCCAAATAGAAGGGAAAGTAACGGGTGCTCATGACGTAAGTGTGAGCGCCTTGGGTAACCATACCCTGGTGACGGAAGCAGAAGCGGGAGCAGCCGGTGGTTTTGCGTTAACACCGGTAGTAGCGTTGACGGTAGCAGATAATGTGACCACTGCCAAAATTGCAAGCGGCACAGATCTAGATGTAAGTGGCGATGTCAGCGTCAATGCAGATAACACGGGCAGTACCAAGACAAGTGCTACAGGCTCGGCAGAAGGCAATGCGGCGATTGGCGCGGCGATTGCGGTTAATGTTATCACGGACAGTGCAGAAGCAACCACGGCGAGAAGTATCAGTGCAGGTGGAGATGTCAGCTTAACCGCGAAATCCAATAGCACAGTAGAAGCAAGTGCCATAGCGGGAGCCAAAGGCGGTAAACAAGACGAAAAAGGCGCCGCGGTGAAAAATGACGCGGCGGAACAAGGCGGAGTCGATCAAGCGATCGCCGAACAAACGGCCTTTGGACAAGAGCAGAAAAATGGCAAAGATGCCGAGAAAAAAGAAGCAAAGTCGGCGTCCACTAGTGAAGGGAAGCTCTCGGTAGCAGCAGCGGTAGGGGTAAACGTAGCGGAAAACAGCGCACGAGCCTATACGAGTGACGGCGTCAACATCAGCGGGAAGAAGTTAACGGCCAAAGCCGAGCAAAAGACCGTTGCGCAAGTAAAAGCAGACGGCAACTCGGAAATCGCGAAAGTTCCTGTCAAAGAAGGGGAGCAAGCGCCAACCCCAACGGGAACGGGAATCGGAGCGGGTGTCGCGATCAACAGCGTAACCGCCTTGGCCGATGCGCATATTGGCAAAGGCACGCACCATGTAACGGGAGTGGAAGTAGCGGCAAAAGCTTTAAACGGTGAGGCCAGCCAGTTTACAGCAGAAGCAATCTCGGGAGCAAGCGGCGGTAACGTAGGGTTAGCGGGCTCGTTTGCGCTCAACAGCGTGGAGAATACGAGCACCGCCAGCATTGATGAAGAGGCCGAAATTAATGGAACAGCGGCAGACATCAAAGTCGAAGCCAGAAATCAATCCAAGTACAAGGCTAGTGCTACACCTGGCAAGACCACAGACGGAGCCGGGTTAGGGATCGGTGCGTCAGTCGCGATGAACCTGGCAGATAACATAACGACGGCCCAAATAGAAGGGAAAGTAACGGGTGCTCATGACGTAAGTGTGAGCGCCTTGGGTAACCATACCCTGGTGACGGAAGCCAAGACCGGAGCGGCAGGCGGCTTTGCGTTAACACCTGTTGTAGGACTCACCGTAGCAGACAACATCACCACAGCTAAAATTGCAAGTGGTACAGACTTAGTAGTAAGTGGCGATGTGAGTGTCAGTGCAGATAACACGGGTAGCACTACGACAAGTGCTACTGGCTCGGCAGAAGGCAATGCAGCCATAGGAGCTGCGCTTGCTGTTAATGTCATCACGGACAGTGCCGAAGCGACGACGGCAAGAAGCATCAGCGCCGGTGGGGATGTCAGCTTTACCGCGAAATCCAATAGCACAGTAGAAGCCAATGCCATAGCAGGAGCCAAAGGCGGTAAACAAGACGAAAAAGGCGCCGCGGTGAAAAATGACGCGGCGGAACAAGGTGGAGTCGATCAAGCCATTGCGGAGCAAACGGCCTTTGGGCAAGAACAGAAAAACGGGAAAGATGCGGAGAAAAAAGAAGCAAAGTCGGCGTCCACCAGTGAAGGGAAGCTCTCGGTAGCAGCAGCGGTAGGGGTAAACGTAGCGGAAAATAGCGCACGAGCCTATACAGCAGACGGAGTCAACATAAGCGGGAAGAAGTTAACAGCGAAAGCCGAACAAAAGACTGTAGATAAAGTGAGTGCAGATGGCAACTCGGAAATCGCGAAAGTCCCTGTCAAAGAAGGGGAAACAGCGCCGGCTCCAACGGGTACGGGAATTGGAGCGGGTGTCGCGATCAACAGCGTATCAGCTTTGGCTGATGCGCATATTGGCAAAGGCACGCACCACGTAACGGGAGTGGAAGTAGCGGCAAAAGCTTTGAATGATGAGGCCAGCGAGTTTACAGCGGAGGCCATCTCGGGAGCAAGCGGCGGTAATGTAGGATTAGCAGGCTCGTTTGCGCTCAACAGCGTAGAAAATACCAGTACCGCCAGCATTGATAAAGACGCCGAAATTAACGGAACAGCAGCGGATGTTAACGTCGAAGCCACGAATCAATCCGAGTACAAGGCCAGTGCCACACCCGGCAAGACCACAGCAGGAGCCGGGTTAGGGATCGGTGCGTCAGTCGCAATGAATTTAGCAGATAACATAACAACGGCTCAAATTGAGGGTAAAGTAACGGGTGCTCACGACGTAAGTGTCAGTGCCTTAGGTGATCATACCCTGGTGACGGAAGCGAAAGCCGGAGCGGCCGGTGGTTTTGCGGCAACGCCTGTAGTGGCGTTGACAGTAGCGGATAATGTAACGACAGCGAAGATTGCAAGCGGTGCAGACTTAGCGGTAAGTGGCGATGTCAGCGTTAGCGCAGATAATACCGGCAGTACCAAGACAAGTGCTACAGGCTCGGCAGAAGGCAACGCAGCGATTGGCGCCGCCCTTGCCGTCAATGTCATTACGGACAGTGCCGAAGCGACGACGGCAAGAAGCATCAGCGCCGGTGGGGATGTCAGCTTTACCGCGAAATCCAATAGCACAGTAGAAGCAAGTGCTGTAGCAGGAGCCAAAGGCGGTAAACAAGACGAAAAAGGCGCAGCGGTGAAAAATGACTCGGCTGAGGCGGGCGGAGTCGATCAAGCGATCGCGGAGCAAACGGCCTTTGGCCAAGAACAGAAAAACGGGAAAGATGCCGAGAAAAAAGAAGCAAAGTCGGCGTCCACTAGTGAAGGGAAGCTCTCGGTAGCAGCAGCGGTAGGGGTAAACGTAGCGGAAAACAGCGCACGAGCCTATACGAGTGACGGCGTCAACATCAGCGGGAAGAAGTTAACGGCGAAAGCCGAACAAAAGACGGTCGCGCAAGTGAAAGCAGATGGCAATTCAGAAATTGCGAAAGCTCCTGTTAAAGAAGGGGAACAAGCGCCGGCTCCAACGGGAACGGGAATCGGAGCGGGTGTCGCGATCAACAGCGTGAGTGCGGTAGCTGATGCGCATATTGGCAAAGGCACGCACCACGTAACGGGCCTGGAAGTAGCGGCAAAAGCTTTAAACAATGAGGCCAGCCAGTTTACAGCGGAGGCCATCTCGGGAGCAAGTGGCGGTAACGTAGGCTTAGCGGGCTCGTTTGCGCTCAACAGCGTAGAAAATACCAGTACAGCCAGCATTGATAAAGACGCCGAAATTAACGGAACAGCAGCGGATGTTAACGTAGAAGCCACGAATCAATCCGAGTACAAGGCCAGTGCAACACCTGGCAAGACCACAGACGGAGCCGGGTTAGGGATCGGTGCGTCAGTCGCAATGAACCTGGCAGACAATATCACCAGTGCAACTATAGCAGGCAAAGTAACGGGTGCTCACGACGTAAGTGTGAGTGCCTTGGGTGATCATACCCTGGTGACGGAAGCAGAAGCGGGAGCAGCCGGTGGTTTTGCATTAACACCTGTTGTAGGGCTCACCGTAGCAGACAACATCACCACAGCGAAGATTACAAGCGGTCCAGACCTAGACGTAACCGGTACAGTGAGCGTCAGTGCAGATAACACGGGCAATACAACCACAAGTGCCAAAGGAGCAGCCGACGGTGCGAAAGCCGCTATAGGAGCAGCGGTAGCGATCAACATCGCCAATGACAAAGCCTTTGCGACGACTGGCAGAAACATCACCGCCGGTGGCGATGTGATCTTTCATGCAGACAACCAAAGTAGAACCGAGGCCAATGCCATCGCCAGTGCGGCAGGGGGAACCCCAGCCAAAGATGATGGCAGTGCGTCCAACGGGAAAAACGTAGACAGCTTGGTCAAAGAACAGACGGACTTTGCCCAGAAAGAGAAAACAGAGAAGAAAGAAGTAGCCAGTGCCCAGACTAGCGAAGGCAAACTGGCCGTAGCAGCGGCAGTCGGGGTCAACCTGTCCGACAGCAGTGCGGTAGCCGTTACTCCGGATGGCGTAACCATTAAGGCAGGCGGCAAATTCGGCGTCATAGCAGCGAACGAAACGGATGCCAAAGCCGCAGGAGACGGCTCGGCAGGCGGCAATATTGGAAAAGATAAAGACGGCAAGCCGGTAACCAGCACAGCCTCCATAGGAATTGGAGCAGGCGTTGCCATCAACACCGTGACGGCTACCACCAGTGCCACCATTGGAGCAGCTGACCATGAAGCAGGCAGCGTGGAAGTAAAAGCAATCGCTCACAAAGAAGGAGATATTGCCCAAAGCAGTGACTTTACGGCAGAAGCGATCTCGGGAGCAGCTGGTGGCAAAGTTGGGTTAGCAGGTTCGTTTGCCTTAAACAGCGTGACCAGCAATGCAACAGCCGAAATTAAAGACGGAGCAACAATTGCTGTCGATAATGCCGGTTCCGTGACCATAGAAGCAGAAAACAGAACCACCCGTGAAGCCAGTGCAACGCCTACGGAAAAAGGAGCAACCGGTGGCAGCGTAGGCTTAGGAGCATCGGTAGCGTTGAATATCGGGGCAAATAGCGCCCTGGCAAAAATCGCAGGCGGAGCGGATGTGACCGGAGCAGGAGCGGTCAGCTTAGCGGCAATGGGCGTGCATACCATTCATACCAAAGCCGAAGCGGGATCCGCAGGCGGCATCGCCTTAACCCCGGTTGTGGCAATGAATAGTGTGGATAATCAGGCAACGGCAATCGTCGAAAAACGGACAGGCAGCGCAGAAGACGTGGCTGAAAACCTGTTGACTGTCGGCAGCTTAAGCGTAAGTGCCACTAACAGCGCCACTGGTGTGACTGAAGCCAAAGGAGCAGCCGACGGCTCAAAAGCAGCCATCGGGGCAGCAGTAGCCATCAACATAGCTAATGATCGGGCTTTTGCGACCACGGGAAGAAACATCACCGCCGGTGGCGATGTGGTCTTCCATGCAGATAACCAAAGCAAAACCGAGGCTAATGCCATCGCCAGTGCGGCAGGTGGCACCCCAGCCAAAGACGATGGCAGTGCGTCAAACGGGAAAAACGTAGACAGCCTGGTCAAAGAGCAGACCGACTTTGCTCAAAAGGATAAAACCGAGAAGAAAGAAGCAGCCAGTGCGCAAACCAGCGAAGGAAAACTGGGCGTAGCAGCGGCAGTCGGGGTGAACCTGTCCGACAGCAGTGCGGTAGCCGTTACTCCGGATGGCGTAACCATTAAGGCAGGCGGCAAATTTGGCGTCACGGCAGCGAATGAAACGGATGCCAAAGCGTCAGGCGACGGTTCGGCCGGCGGCAGAATTGGAACGGATAAAGACGGCAAGCCGGTAACCAGCACGGCTTCTATTGGAATTGGCGCAGGCGTCGCCATCAATACCGTGACAGCAACAACCAGCGCCAGCATCGGAGCCGCTGACCATGAAGCAGGCAGCGTAGAAGTACAAGCAATCGCCCATAAAGAAGGAGACAGTGCCCAAAGCAGTGACTTTACAGCAGAAGCAGTTTCTGGTGCAGCTGGTGGCAAAGTGGGCTTAGCGGGATCGTTTGCGTTAAACAGCGTAACCAGCAATGCAACGGCAGAAATTAAAGACGGAGCAACAATTGCTGTCGATCCTAATGGTTCTGTAACCATTGAAGCAGAAAACAGAACAACCCGCAGTGCCAGCGCCACGCCGCAAGGCAAAGGGGCGACCGGCGGCAGCTTAGGCATGGGAGCATCGGTAGCGTTGAATCTGGGCAGTAATAGTGCTTTAGCAAAAATAGCAGGCGGAGCAGATGTGACCGGAGCAGGCGACGTAAGCTTAGCGGCAACGGGAGTGCATACCATTTCTACCAAAGCGGAAGCAGGAGCTTCCGGCGGCATTGCCCTAACCCCGGTTGTGGCCATGAACAGTGTCGATAACCAGGCTACGGCAATCGTCGAAAAACGGACAGGCAGCGCCGAAGACGTGGCCGAAAACCTGCTGACTGTCGGCAGCTTACATGTGAGTGCTGCCAATAGCGCCACTGGTGTGACTGAAGCCAAAGGAGCAGCGGACGGCTCAAAAGCCGCCATCGGGGCAGCAGTAGCGATCAACATCGCCAATGATCGGGCTTTTGCGACCACGGGAAGAAATATCACCGCAGAAGGAAATGTTGTATTTAGTGCAGATAACCAAAGCAAAACCGAGGCTAATGCCATTGCCAGTGCGGCAGGGGGAACCCCGGCCAAAGACGATGGCAGTGCGTCCAACGGGAAAAACGTAGACAGCCTGGTCAAAGAGCAGACCGACTTTGCCCAAAAGGATAAAACCGAGAAGAAAGAAGCAGCCAGTGCCCAGACGAGCGAAGGCAAACTGGCCGTAGCAGCGGCAGTCGGGGTGAACCTGTCCGACAGCAGTGCGGTAGCCGTTACTCCGGATGGCGTAACCATTAAGGCAGGCGGCAAGTTTGGTGTTACAGCAGCGAACGAAACGGATGCGAAAGCCGCAGGAGACGGTTCAGCCGGTGGCAGAATTGGCACCGATAAAGACGGCAAGCCGGTAACCAGCACGGCTTCTATTGGAATTGGAGCAGGCGTTGCCATCAACACCGTGACAGCAACAACCAGCGCCAGCATCGGAGCCGCTGACCATGAAGCAGGCAGCGTAGAAGTACAAGCAATCGCCCATAAAGAAGGAGACAGTGCCCAAAGCAGTGACTTTACAGCAGAAGCAGTTTCTGGTGCAGCTGGTGGCAAAGTGGGCTTAGCGGGATCCTTTGCGTTAAACAGCGTAACCAGCAATGCAACGGCAGAAATTAAAGACGGAGCAACAATTGCTGTCGATCCTAATGGTTCTGTAACCATTGAAGCAGAAAACAGAACAACCCGCAGTGCCAGCGCCACGCCGCAGGGCAAAGGGGCGACCGGCGGCAGCTTAGGCATGGGAGCATCGGTAGCGTTGAATCTGGGCAGTAATAGTGCCCTAGCGAAAATAGCAGGCGGAGCGGATGTGACCGGAGCAGGTGATGTAAGCTTAGCGGCAACGGGAGTGCATACCATCACGACCAA
>NZ_SLUI01000010.1 GCF_004339805.1 Anaerospora hongkongensis
GGGAGTCGCTGATTAGCAAAAAGCACTTACGAATGTGAGTGCTTTTTTGTTTTGTGTAAAATGGCGAGTCAGAATGATGCGTAAAGGCCCGGCAGGGGGAGTGCCATTGCAACGCTTCGACGCTGTCGCTTAACCTACGCTTATGCAACGGCATTCCCCCCGCTTTGTAGTCCATGCACTTATAAGGATACTAACGCCAATAAGCAAATTATTGATGCGAGGCCGGATTAACGGCCGGAACTGCCGAAAGTCTTGGCTGAAACCTTTTGCTTGTACGCCTGGAAAAGATGGGTAAAAATACTTATTAAAAAATAGGGACTATGGACTAGGAGGCTTGCAGGAAAAATGTCGTTTTTACTAGAAATAGGCAAGGAGAAATCGCATTGGAGTTGAGCTGCTTTTGGGTATAATCATTTTAGTTGGTTTAGTTTTTGGTATTTTATTAGCGGTCACGATTACTGTAACCTTATTAAATCAACAAAAACGGTTTATACAAGAAGTTACGAATATTCGATTCCAGACTAAGCCGCCCTATAAATAAATATGTAAAGCGTCCCGAGGGGGACGCTTTTTTATGCAAGCCAAGTTTTTTCTAATGCCACTAGACTAATATCCATAATCCGCCAATCGCAAGAAGAATTAAGATGATCAGCCAAAAGTTGGACAGTAAAAAAAACAGGATAACCGCAATAACTGCCCATGAAACCATATCGATTCCTCCCTTGCCCTTTATTACATAATATGTAGAAGAGTGATTTGTGTATACAGTAGGAGGAAAAAATTTGATTATATGGGAAAAAGGCTAGAAGCGGTTCAATAAATCCTTGAAAGAGGTAATCGAGGGATAGCTTTCGTTTTTGTATTGCAGCAGTTCACTGACAGTGACGAATTCATAACCGTCTTTACGAAGTGCATCAATAATCGTCCCGATAGCCTGGGGAGTAGGCAGGGGATATTGGCCATCATGCAGTAAAACGATACTGCCTGGTTTGGCTTCTTTTAAGACAAAATTAATGACTTTTTCCGTGGATGGGCGCTGCCAGTCATGAGGATCTATGGACCACAATACGACTTTATAGCCTTTTTGTTCTGCTATCTCGATAACTTTCCTGTTGAGCATGCCTCCAGGCGGACGAAATAAAGCAGGCTGGGGTGCTTGTGCGAGAATGATTTTTTCCGTCTTGTTAAGCTCTTCTTCAATATTTTTCTGGGAAAGTGCCGGTAATGATGCGTGGCTGTAAGCATGGGAGCCAATTTCATGTCCATCACGGACTTCTTGGGCTAGTAGAGCGGGAGATTGCTCGGCATTGACTCCCAGAACAAAAAAAGTCACTTTTACCTGCTTTTGTCTTAGCACCTCTAAAATTTCCGGGGTTGTCTTATAATGCGGGCCATCATCAATGGTTAATGCAATTACTTTACGGGGAACTTGCGCCTGATAGATGACCCGGTTTGTTTCCAGTTGACTCTGAGCAAGCTCACCAACCACCGCTGTAGCAACAATGAAGCAAGAACACAATAGAAAATGAATTTTTTTCACCTTTAGCACCTCGATTGTTTGCCTTATCAATCCTAATAAAGTATATTCGGCAGATATCGGCAATAGGCTTTTTTCCTTGCTTTTTCTACAAAACGAAACCCCGCTGCATGTCAGCGGGGTTTCGTTTTGTAGAAAATCCAATTTATTTCGTTCCTAGTAAGCGCTGTAAAGCTGTGATGAATTCATAGGGATCGACGGACATGGCAGCTCCATTTGTTTGTTGATCTGCATAACGATTGTACATTTCAAGAATCATTTTTTCATTTTTTAAATAAATATCTAATACTGAGTTAGTTTTATTGTTTTCAAGACTAACTTTTAGGACTATTTTCTCATTCATACTAAACTCCTAATGAAAGCTCTTTTGTTATTATCATATGTTAAGTTTCCTATAGGAGGTGAAGAGAAATCAGAAATATTCTCTGGTTTTGTGCTAAGGTCTCCAGCCATCTTTATAAAACCAGATGTGAAAGCGATACCAGATAAACCAGCTAATCATCCAGAGAATAAAGGAATGATAAATTGCATAACCGCTGTGATAACTGATCATATCCGTATATTCTACTGCAAAGTACTCAAAGACAGATAAGAGAATGGACCACAGGAGAGCCCAGTTTATTCTGGACATCGGGGAGTAGCGAACCCAAAACATTGCTAGTACGGGAACGGTAATTACATTAGCCGCAAAAGAAACATCCTGGACATGCGGCATTACGCGGATGGGAAATTCCCACCAGTGAAAATAAGTGGCAACATAACACCAAATATTTGCGTATAAGCTTGCGAATAAAGCTACCGGTAGATAGCGTTTCATTCCTTTATGGCCGATAATTAAAGCAATGATCGCTATAACAAGAGACAAATATTGAATGATAAGCTCGATAGACACTGTAGTACTCCTTGTGTGAAGAGGATGAAAGAATAACTGGCTGTAAGCCAGTTATAAGGAGAGGGAAATGTATACAAGGTAATGATTCCCTGTATTGTTCTGTTTTATAACCAAGTATGGAATTAATTAAGTAATCCCCAATAGGAGGTAGTGCAGTTGCTTGAGGAAGATGATGAGTTAACACGCTTGAATCCTAGATTAATCACTTCCGTAAATGATCCCGTATACACGATTCCGTATTTAACGGCGCAGGCGAGAAATGGGTTAGTGCATATCAGCTCAATGAGTCTAACACTTCCCGATAATGGCAATATTATTTGCGAGATTAAAAATAACAGCTCCAATAAAATGACTTCTGTAGAAGGCCTGGTGGTGAGCAGCTCGGTCAATATTGGCTATTCAATTATCCGCAATGGCATAGTAAATGGCTCACTTATGCCGCAAACAGTGTATAATGTAAATAATAAGCACATTCCTTCCACGACGACACTGGTTGCAGCAGCTGCCGATACTATGGTAAGTATAAGTGAAGGGGATGTTCTTTTGCGTCAGCTGTCGTTGGCAAATCATTTTAATCCGATTAGTATTGTGCCGCTGATTATTAATCCGAGAAGCTCGCTGTACTTTTGGGCGGCAGGTGAATCGGGGTTAAGTGTCACGATTAATGTTATTTTTACGGAGTACCCAGGCAACTTATAAGCGTAGAATCGAAAGTACAACTAAGCAGAGGTGTAGTTATGATCAATATTATTGCCTTTTTAGGTCCCAGCGGCGCAGGAAAAAGCACCTTGCAGGATTTTATGGATATTCCGCCGGTTGTTACATGGACATCGCGTTCCCCTCGTGTAGGTGAGGTAGATGGTGTGGATTATCATTTTACAACGCAAGAAACGATTATGAGGATGTTTGAAGAGGGCTTATTACTTGAATTTACTCAGTATAATGGAAACCTGTATGCAACAGCTGCAGCATCATTTGAGCAGGTTATCCGTTCAGGAGCGCTCGCTTCTGTTATTGTGGACAGCAATGGAGCAAGTGAATTACGTAAAAAATATGGGGAGCGCGTTTTAGTTTTGGGAGTATATGCGCCGGTGGAAGAATGTATTTCCCGCCTCCAAAAAAGAAGGGACCCCAATGCTTTAGAAAGAGTTTTCACTTATCAGGAAGAAGTTCAGGCTATGCAGAAGCTGGCGGATCTTATAGTCAACAACGCAAAGGATAACTGGGAGCGCAGTAAACGGCTGGTCCAATTATTTAAAAAGCAGCTGTTCATGTAAAAAGAGTCAAATAATCTGCTAACGAAGGCGATTATTTGACTCTTTTTTTATTTTAGTTTTGTTTGTATAAACCGCTCAATCCGGACGAGTGCTTCCGACAAGTTCTCAACAGAAGCTGCATACGAGCAGCGAACGAACCCTTCCCCGCTGGCGCCAAATGCATCGCCGGGGACTAGGGCGACTTTTTCTGCCTTTAACAGTTCTTCGGCAAATTGCATGGAAGTAAGGCCTGTTTTCTTAATGGAAGGGAAGATATAAAAGGCACCTTTCGGTTCGAAACAAGGCAGGCCCATATGACGAAACCCATCAAGCATCAGCCGACGGCGATGATTATATTCATCGACCATCTTCTGCATATTGACCTTTCCTCTTTTCAGAGCTTCCACGGCGGCAACTTGAGCGGTGATCGGCGCACAGAGCATGGTATACTGGTGAATTTTCATCATAGCACCAATAAAATCCGGATTCGATAGAGCGTAGCCTATGCGCCAGCCAGTCATTGCATAGGCTTTGGAAAAGCCGTTTAAGACAATGGTTCGGTCGCGCATACCAGGCAGGCTGGAAAAACATGTATGACTGTTTTCATAAGTTAGGTCGGCATAGATCTCATCTGAGATCACAATGAGATCATGCTTTAGAGCAAAGGCGGCAATGGCGGATAAATCGTCTTTAGTCATAATGGCCCCGGTTGGATTATTCGGGTAGCCAATAAGCAGGATTTTTGTGCGGTCTGTTATGGCTTTCTCCAACTGGTCAACGGTAACACGAAACTCATCTTCCATGAAAGTAGGAACAGGAACAGGGACACCACTGGCCAGTGAGACACAGGCTTTGTAGGAGACGTAAGAGGGTTCAGGAATTAAAACTTCATCGCCTGGGCTTAAGAGGGCTCGCATTGCCAGATCAACGGCTTCACTTACGCCGACCGTTATCAGTACTTCGGAGCGCGGGTTATACTGAACGTCGTATTCTGCAGCAAATTTGAGGGAAATTTCTTCTCTTAGCTCTAGCAGCCCATAATTGGAGGTATAGGAAGTGTAACCACGCTGCAGTCCATAGATGCAGCTCTCCCGGATATGCCAGGGAGTGATAAAATCCGGTTCGCCTACACCTAGTGAGATTACCCCTTTCATTTCAGCTGCAATGTCAAAAAAGCGACGAATACCGGAGGGGGGGATAGCGTTTACGGTTGGTGAAATTCGACTCGACCAGTTCATGGTGTGATTACCAGCCTGTGATCAGCTTCTTCGTCTTCGATAATTACGCCCGCTTCTTTGTATTTCTTCAGCATGAAATGAGTAGTAGTGCTGATAACCCCGTCGATTGTCGCCAGTTTATCTGACACAAATTGGGCTACTTCTTTTAGCGTTTGTCCCTGGATGATTACCAAAAGATCATATGCGCCCGACATCAGTGAGACACTGTGTACTTCAGGAAAGCGGTAAATACGCTCGGCAATGAAGTCAAAGCCGCTTTCGCGCTGGGGGGTAATTTTTACATCAATAACGGCTGTAACATTATCAAGGCCTGCTTTTTCCCAGTTGATGATTGCAGGGCGTTTAATAATGATCTTTTCATCCTCGAGCCGTTTAATGGTTTGCGCTAATTCCTCTTCCGGAGTATCCAGCATAATTGCCAGTTTATTTAAGGGCAGGGCTGGTTCCTTATCCAACAGTTCCAGTAGTTCTTTCATATCGTAATGCTCCCTTCTAAATTAAAGCTTAAAAATAAAAAATTCCCGTCCTATAAGAAGGACGGGAACTGACCCGCGGTACCACCTAAATTAGCCAATTGGCTCACTTGACACCGTTAACGCCGGCTACGTAAGGCTTAAAAAATTTCGCCTCCAGCTCCAGGGTGGCTTTCCGTATTGTTCTTTTGCCGTTTTCCACTAGCCGCGGCTCTCTGTAAAAAGAAGAAATACGTACTTTTCCTATCATCACTATAGTAGTTATATGTTATTTAGGAATAGCATAGCAAAAAAAGATCGCAGATGCAAGGGCAGATTTCTGAATCAGTAATAAATTGGCAGGGAGAGCGATTTCCTAGCGCGAATTATAGCAGAAGAAATAGTTTTTATGGGGGGGAATGGAGTTGAGCGACTACGAGGATAAGGTATTACCGGTTGCGCCGGTTGTGGGGAAAAAAGTTATAAAAGTGAATTCCTTTGCTATTGAGCCGAAGCAAAATCAACCCTTTACCCGCAAAAAAACAGCCAACAACGAAAGAAATGAGCAAGAGACTGTCTGTATTATTACTCCGGAAAAAGTTGACTGCCAAATATAGCCGCTGGTTACTTTTTTGCGGATAGGCGGCAGTGAAAAGAGTGTATACTAAAGCAAAGAAGGCGGTGATGTTGCAGTGAAGAAAATATGGCTGGCAGGCGGCTGCTTTTGGGGTGTTGAAGGGTACTTTCAACAATTGCAGGGAGTGGTTGATACCACGGTAGGATATGGCCAGGGACAAACCGTGAATCCAAGTTATCAGCAAGTGTGCAGCGGGCAAACGGGACATACGGAAGTATGTGAAGTTGTTTATGATCAAACAAAAATAACACTGAGTAAAATACTCGAACACTTTTTCCGGATTATTGATCCCACCAGTCTTAATCGTCAGGGGCCTGATCGCGGAACCCAATATCGCAGCGGCATTTATTATACAGAAGAACAGGATGAAGCTGTGATCAAGGATGCGCTTCAGCGTGTTCAGGAGAGCTACAAGCAACCGGTTGTTGTTGAGGTTGAACCATTGCAGACCTTTTATGCAGCAGAAGAGTACCACCAGGATTATCTCAAAAAAAATCCACATGGTTACTGCCATGTCGATCTAGCGCTTGCAGCGCCAAATGAAAGAAAATAAGAGCAGAGCACTCATTGCGGTGAGTGCTCTGCTCTTATTTTCTGCAGAATGTTATGAAAAATTAAAATAAAGGGAAAAATAGCATATACTAAAGAGAGGTGAAGAGAGTGACCTGCATTATGGGATTAAAATGCCAATGCGTCTATAATCAACTGGGAAAGTGCGCCGGCGAGCCAAAGCCCGAAAACGTTCCCTGTCTGGGCTTAGTGTGCTTTAATATTACCAATAAATAAAATGCCGGTATATCCCTCCTGTATGGCTGTTAACTAGCAAGTAAAAACGGTGGAACCATTAGCTAGTTAACAGAATATAATAACATAGGAGGGGATAAAATGGATGAAAAACTGAAAGAAAAATTAGACGAAGTGGGATCGAAAATAGACGATAAGGTTGAAGAAAAAGCAATAGAATATGATATTCCCAAATGGGCTGTCTGGCTGGGCGGCGCAATAGCCGTTAGCGTGATTATTAAGATCCTATTCTAGGGCAGCTGATCTATGACAACGACCTCCGCTTAGCGGAGGTCGTTGTCATGTTGAGGGTTATATTCAAACAGACTGTTTATTCAGCTGAGTAAGCAGGTAGTTGCCTAACCATAAAAACTCGATGAGCAGCAATTCGTAGTCATTGTTTAAAAAGGCCGAAACAGGAAGCCAGATAAAAACTGCAACCGGTATGGACAGCCAGAGCATTCCGGCTATTATCCATAAAATATTACCGGTAGCCAGACAGCGCAAGGCGGCTCTACCTGGTAAGATTGCTAAATAATACAAGGCAAAAGCGCCAATGATATGCAAAGTAGCACGCAGTGTTAAAAGCATATGTATCACCTGCAATTCAATCTGTTATTACACAATTCGACCCCAAAGGACAATTTCCTACATAGACTTGACGTTAATTTTTCCCAAAAAAGGTTTTAGTTCTCTAATGGCAGAATAGTAAAGGAAATTTTGGCAAAAAAAGTACGCTGGTGTATAATTACACCAGCGTACTTAGCAAGATTAGTCTCTGTTAAACTCGGGTTGGACAGTTTCAGGGGAGAAGACTCGGATTACTTCCGTTTTGCCGTTATTCAACAACTGCAGGCTCCAGGCTCCCAATTTTTCATTTTTGGTATTAACAACAAAAACCTGCAGGTTAACCAGAGTGCCTTTTTCAACAGGAATAGATAGCTTACCTGATTCCTTTCCTTTTAGGACAATGGTTTCGCGCTGGGTTTTCGAGGAATTTCCCGCCGACCATTCCAGTTTAATTTCAGAAGCTGTGGTGGGCATATTCTCTTTGGCGTAATACGTACATGCCCAAAAGGTGGAAGGATCATCAACAACAACCTCTACGGGCAGATTACCCGGTGCGGCAGCTGCCATATGTACTGGAGCCGCAACAAGGAGAAGAACAAAGCATAGGCTTAATAGTGCTTGTTTGAATTGATTCACAACCGTTTACCTCCGCATCGTTTTTCTTTATTTTACCATAGTTATGGCAAGCTTTGTAGGGCGTGATAGAGGCTGGTTGATAAAAAAATAACTGGCTGTTAAGCCAGTTCATAGGAGAGGAGAAGATTTGGTACCAGTGCTAGTATGCCCTGGTTGACTATCATTTAGACATTGCAAGAAGTTAAGTCGGTAAATTATGATGATAGGTGTGATGAAATAATGGATGATAACGGGAAAGAGGTAATTATAGCACCAGTTCGCTGCCAATGGTGTGGCGAGGATCCCCTGTATATTGCCTACCACGACCAGGAATGGGGCGTGCCAGAGTATCGTGATCACAGACTTTTTGAATTTTTAATCCTGGAAGGAGCGCAAGCCGGCTTAAGCTGGATTACTATTTTACGTAAAAGAGAAAGTTATCGCAATGCTTTTGATGATTTTTCGTGGGAGAAGATTGCGTCTTATGATGAACGGAAAATGGCAGAGCTGCTGGACAATCCGGGAATCGTACGAAATCGGTTAAAAATTAGAGCTGTTGTCGATAATGCTAAAGCTTTTGCTCAGGTTATTGACCGTCATGGCAGTTTTGCCGAATATATCTGGAAGTTCGTAGACGGGGCTCCGCTGAATAACCAGTGGAACAATATTGGCGAGGTGCCGGCACAAACGAAGGAATCGGAAAAGATGAGCAAAGAATTGAAGAAACTGGGGTTCCGTTTTGTTGGGCCAACGATCTGCTATGCGTACATGCAGGCTGTAGGTATGGTAAACGATCATACAACCGATTGCTTCCGACACCAGCAGATTGCAGCTGAACAAGTACGCTAGACTTAGCAGCATATAGTACAATAGCAGGCGGTTAGCTGAAGACAGGAGAAAATATGCAGCATATTGTTTATTACATTTCTAGTCATGGTTTTGGACATTTAACCCGATCATTGGCGATAATTGAATTGCTGCTGCAGGAGCAAAAAGATCTCACTATTTGTATAAAATGCAGTGCAGAACATGCTGCTTTTGCCGAACGTTACCTGCAGGAACGCAAGCTAAGTGCCGAAATTCAATTATTTGCATCCAATTTTGAAATTGTTGTTGACCCTGTTAAGGTACAAGTTAATTTTCCGGCTACCATTCATAACCTTCGAAAGTGGATTAAAGAACTGCCAGAACGGGCAGTGCAGGAATGCGAGCAAATCAGCAGGCAAACAACAGTAATCATATCCGATATTGTACCAGAGGCTTTTTTAGCTGCTGAACAACTGGGGATCCCTGCTATCGGCATTAGCAATTTTACCTGGTACGAAATTTGTAAGGACTATGTAGAGGAAGACGAACTCCTTATCTTACGGGAGCTCTATCAAAAGGCAGCTGCCTTTTTGGAATATCCCTTATCAACGGGGGATAACATGCCTGTTGCCAACAGGACTGCAGTAGGCCTGATCAGCCGTCCTATTGAAACCGATAAAGTGGATGAAATTCGCAGAAGATATAAAAAGAGCGGCAGACCGCTGCTATTATTCAGCATCGGCGGGGCACTGGAACTGGAATACAAGGCCTTGCCAGCGGGCATTGACTGGCTCCACACCCGTGGTGTTAGTCTGCCTCCTGCGCAAAATATATTTTCGATACCCGATGATGAACCGGACATCCAGAATTATGTTGCTGCCTGTGACGCTGTAGTGACCAAATTCGGCTGGTCCACCTTGGCGGAGGCCCTCATTGCCGAAAAACCGGTATTTTTACTGAAAGCCAATGGCGGCTGGGCGGAAGAAAATATGATTATGCCGGAAATTGAGGCGCTTGCTTGTATTTGCAGTATTGCTCCGGCAGAGTTATATGCTTTTTCGCCGGAAGTTTTAGAGCAGCAGCTGGAAGAAATGAGGCGAAGCTATAAGCGGCTCGGAACCAGGTATCAATATTCAGCCGGTGAAATATTGAAGCAACTTACCACTTTTTTTCCTGCTGGTTACTAGGTAAGTGAAACTGAAGTAGAGGAATGTGATGCAGCTGAAACTGCCAAAAGACTTAACCGATAAGTTAGAGCAACAATTAGGAGCGGAATTTCCCGCCTTCCTTGCGGCTTATGAACAAGAAAAAGTTGCTGGACTCAGGGCTAATGGTCTCAAAGTTCAGCCAGAATTACTAAAAAATTTACTGCCCTATTTACAGGAAGCTGTTGAGTGGTGCAGAGACGGTTTCTATTATGCGGATAGTGAGGTAAGGCCGGCAAAACATCCGTATTATTATGCCGGATTGTATTATATTCAGGAACCGAGCGCGATGCTGCCTGCACAGCTGCTTGCTGCTTCTCCGGGACAGCGTGTTTTGGATCTTTGTGCGGCACCCGGCGGCAAATCTGTTCAAATAGCCGGGCAGCTGGCGCGCAATGGACTGTTGGTTACGAACGATATTCATCCACAACGTGCAAAGGCATTATTGAAAAATATGGAGCGTTATGGAGTTGTGAATGTTGTTGTAACCAACGAGACGCCAGACCGTCTGGCAAAGGTGTTTGCCGGTTACTTTGACAAAATTCTGGTTGATGCTCCCTGCTCAGGCGAAGGCATGTTTCGCAAAGAACCAGCAATGGCTAATGACTGGTCGGTGCAGGAAGTGGCGAAATATGCTCGCTGGCAGCAGGAAATTTTAAGCTATGTTCCTGATATGCTGCGCGCCGGAGGGGAAATAGTCTATTCGACCTGTACGTTTTCGCCCGAAGAAAATGAAATTCAGGTACAGAATTTTGTGAACAGCCATCCAGAGTTCCATATTCAGGAGATGCGGCGCCTGTGGCCTCATCAAAATAAAGGGGAAGGGCATTTTGCGGCCAGAATAAAGGAACAAAATACACCGTCGGTGAATACGAAAAACGATGCAAATGTATACCAGGCTTGTGACATCAGCAATTTAAAGGCTGCAGTCCGGGAAGCATTGCAAGATTTTTCCCGGCAGGTATGGAAACAGGAGCAGGCCTGGCTGAAATGGCTTCCGCCAGGCGGGCTTATAATAGAACGAAATGGCCATATTTTATGGGAAGATAAAACGCTGCCGTCGCTTAAAGGCTTGAAAGTGCTGCGCTCAGGCTGGCTGCTTGGCGTGTGGGAAAAAGGGCGCTTTCGTCCCAGTCAGGCCTTTGCAATGGGGCTGCCTCAGGAAGCGGCACTATCAGCACAGCGCTGCAACTTCTCGGCAGGCAATGAACAGGGCCGCTATGGAGCAATCCGTTATTTGCGAGGCGAGACGATTCAAATTGACAATCAGGAGTGGCCTTCCGGCTGGCATCTCGTTACAATTGACGGGTTTGTGCTTGGCTGGGGCAAAGGAGCAGGCCATAGTTTGAAAAATGATTATCCACCCGGCTGGCGCTGGGAAGATTAGTTGAGGTGTATGAATGGCAGAAAAAGATAGATATCGTTTGGATAAGATACTAGCGAATTCCGGTATTGGTTCACGGCGGGAAATTAAAGCAATTGTTAAGGCTAAGCGAGTGCTGGTTAATGGGGTTGTGGCCAAAGATGCGGATATGCAAGTGCGGCTTTCAACGGATACGATTGAAGTAGACGGCAGTCCTGTACTATTTAGGGAATATATTTATCTGCTCATGAATAAGCCGCAAGGCGTTTTGTCGGCCACCGAGGACAATCATGGAGAGGTAGTCGTTGATTTATTACGGCCGGAACACCAGATTTTTAAACCCTTTCCGGTTGGCCGTCTGGATAAGGATACCGAAGGGCTGCTGCTGCTGACTAATGACGGGAAACTGGCTCATGAATTGCTTGCTCCCAAAAAGCATGTGGCAAAGACGTATTATGCGCAAATTTCCGGAGAAGTAACAGCAGAGGATGGACGGGCTTTTGCGCAAGGGGTAGTATTAGATGATGGTTATAAAACGCTGCCCGGAGAACTCCACATTATCCGCTCCGGTGCTCAGTCCGAAATTAAACTGACTATTTATGAGGGGAAATTCCATCAAGTAAAGCGAATGTTCGCAGCGGTTGGCAAAAAGGTTACGTATTTAAAGCGCTTAACCATGGGTACATTGCAGCTGGATGACGCTCTGGCTCCTGGTGAATATCGGGAGCTGACTGTAGCGGAATTGGCAATGCTGGCAGGAAAAGAAGCACCGGAAGCGAATAACTGCGGTAAGACGGTAATGCGATAACAGGGAGCGAGAATAATGTACAGCTTTCCTCTTCAAGACAAGGAACAAATCGTAAAAAAAGGGCATGCCAGCATGTCGGTGGAAGGCAATGCCTTTAGCGGAGCTTTGTATTTAACGAATGAGCGGCTGGTGTTTGTCGGTTATTTACTGAATTTGAACCGTAAGTACCTGGAAGAGGTTCCTTTGGAGCATATAAGCGAATTGAAGAAGGAAAAAACTTTTTATTTTATACCGAATGCATTTACGGTAGTAAGCATACGGAACCGGGTTTTAAAAATTATTATCGCAAAGCGTGATGAATGGCTGAACGCTATTAGCAGGCAAGCAAGGCAGACCGAATGAAAGCACTCCTAAGGAGTGCTTTTTTTGTTGCTGATTCCCCAAGCTGCAGCATATCTGGCACCGGCTTTTTGTATGCAAATGCTTGGTGCCACATATACTATAACGTGGAAAGGAGTTGAGGTCTGTGAAACTGCTTTCAGTTGGGTTAACCGGTATCAGCCAGGATATTACCATGCGGCTGCAGCAGGATTGCTGCAGTTTGATGCACGAAGGATTTCGCATTGCGATTGATGAAATGAATCGGGGGAAGTATACGTTTATTGGCTGCAATATTGTTGAAGGAGAGTTATCCTTTCGCAATTATGAGCGGGTTAAAGACTCATTGAAAAACTATGTGGCAAAGATAGTGGCGGATTTTATCCTTGCTAATGAGGAAAAGACAATTATTCAGCGCCTTATTGAACGTAATTATCATTACTTCAGCAAAGAAGAACAAAAAATTATTTATGATAACTCGTTGAAGCTCCTTAATGACAGCAGCTGCTGTGTTATTCAGGACTTTAGTGCCGGATCACGGCGTAAGCGGATTATATCGCGCCTTATGGAATATCTTGATAATCATCATGAGCTGGTAGTCGATGGTTTTGTACAGTTCCGTTTGAAGGATTACCGGGACAATCTGGCCCAGATAGTAGACAAAGCGGTAGATGAACTAATGCTGGATCTGGAATATCAGGAGTTTATCCGGGTGCTGCGCTATTTTATTAATGTGCAGGAGCCACAGGTAGAGGAAACGCATGTCATTATTCAAGGAACCAGCAGTTTTAAACTTTTGGATGAGAATGGGCAGTCAATAGACAATCAATATCTGGACAGCTTTGATGCTCATTATTCGGACGAAATTAATTATCAGGATTTATTGATTACCGCTCTGATTGCTGTCTCACCGCATCATGTTGTATTGCATAATCCCTATTTACCGGCAACGAATGAGCTGATTCGTACGATTAAAAGCATATTTGAAGACCGGGTGATGCATTGCAGCGGCTGTGAATTGTGCAAAAGCAAAAGTGTTTCCCAAAATATTGACAGTGAGTAATTTCTTCTATATAATCAGTTTTAATATCATATATTTATCAGTAATGCCGAGGATATGATAAGTGGGGAATCGCCGTTCCAGAGAGAAAATGCCAGAGGCTGAAAGCATTTTACGGACTGACCATATTTGTTACCACCTCGAAACTGTCTGGCTGAACTTGCTGTAAGCCAGTCCGGGTCATTTCCCGTTATCACATGATCAAGTTGGGCTGCTGTGCAGTCAAACAGGGTGGAACCGCGTGAGTATAACTCTCGTCCCTTTTGGGATGAGAGTTTATTTTATTTGTTCGCAAGGAGGAATATAGTATGGAAAAAGTGCAAATTACTTTAAAAGACGGAACTGAGCGGGAGTATGCTGCAGGCACAACTTTGACACAAGTCGCAGAATCAATCAGCCGCGGCTTAGCGAAAAGTGCGCTTGTCGCCAAACTTGATGGTCAAGTGGCTGATTTGCGTACTCAGTTAACCAAGCCTGTACGGGTTGAATTTTTGACATTTGAAGATGAGGCAGGCAAAGATGCGTTGCGCCACAGTTCATCGCATATTCTTGCGCAGGCCGTAAAACGGGTATTTGGTGATGTTAAGATTGGTATCGGGCCGGCTATTGCAAATGGTTTCTATTATGATTTTGATACTGCCCACACCTTCACACCAGAAGATTTGGAAAAAATCCAAGCCGAAATGGAAAAAATCATAAAAGAAGATTTGCCTATAGAGCGGATCGAGGTCAGCAGACAGGAAGCGATAAAGCGCTTTGAAGAGCTAGGGGAGAACTACAAGGTTGAATTGATCCGTGATTTGCCCGAAGATGTTGTTATTTCCCTTTATCAGCAAGGAGAATTTGTTGATTTGTGTGCTGGTCCCCATGTAGCCTCCACTGGTAAAGTAAAAGTGGTAAAATTGCAGAACCTGGCCGGTGCCTACTGGCGTGGTGATGAAAAACGCAAGATGCTGCAGCGTATTTATGGTACATCCTTTGAAAAGAAAGCAGACCTTGATGCCTATCTCACGATGCTTGAAGAAGCTGCAAAACGGGACCATCGCAAGCTGGGTAAAGAATTAGATCTTTTCAGCATGCAGGAAGAAGGACCGGGTTTTCCCTTCTTTCATCCGAAAGGAATGATCATCCGCAATGAATTAGAAGCTTTCTGGCGTAAATTGCACGTCAAATATGGCTATCAGGAAATTAAGACGCCTATTATTTTGCATCAAAAACTTTGGCAGCAATCGGGACATTGGGATCATTACCGGGAAAACATGTACTTTACTAATATAGACGGTGAAGGCTATGCGGTTAAACCGATGAACTGCCCTGGCGGTATTCTGGTTTATCGCAGCCAGCATCACAGCTATCGCGATTTGCCTCTGCGTACGGCTGAACTTGGTCTCGTTCATCGGCATGAACTCTCTGGTGCACTCCATGGACTAATGCGTGTACGAAGCTTTACGCAGGATGATGCACACATCTTCATGCTGCCATCGCAGATTAAGCAGGAAATTATGGGCGTCATCGAGCTTTTTGATACTGTCTACCGTGTATTCGGCCTAAGCTATCATGCTGAGCTGAGCACGAAACCGGAAAAAGCAATGGGTTCGGATGAAATATGGGAAACTGCCACCAATGCCCTGCGGGAAGCAATGGAAGAAAAAGGCCTGGCTTTTAAAATTAACGAAGGTGATGGAGCTTTTTATGGTCCGAAGATTGATTTTCACCTGAAGGACTCGATCGGACGGACTTGGCAGTGCGGTACAATTCAGCTGGATATGCAGATGCCGGAACGGTTTGACCTTAATTATATCGGGGAAGACGGACAAAAACACCGGCCGGTTATGATACACCGGGTTGCTTATGGAAGTATGGAGCGGTTTATCGGTATTTTAATCGAGCATTTCGCCGGTGCATTCCCCATGTGGCTGGCTCCGGTCCAAGTGAAGATTCTGCCCATCACAGAGCGTCAGGTGGCTTATGCTGAGCAATTGGCCAAAGCAATGCGCGAGAAGGATATCAGGGTCGACGTGGATGACCGGAATGAGAAAATTGGCTATAAGATCCGTGAAGGCCAAATGGCTAAAGTTCCGTATATGCTTGTAATTGGTGATAAAGAAGTTGAAAATAATACTGTTGCAGTACGGAAACGGGGACAGGGAGACATCGGTGCCCAGGCAGTTGATGACTTTATTGCTGTCGTATTAGATGAAGTGGCTAAAAAAACAATTTAATTCCGTAATAAGGTAAAGTTGTTGACTTTTCTCATCGTGCATGGTAATATGTCCTAGTAAGTAAATATTTACAAGCAGAGGCCATCCGCTTCTCACCTTACAACGCATCTGGCTGTTCGTAAGGTATCAGGATTTAGCATAGTGATTTATGCTGTTTTTGCGGGTGGTGTATGCCATCCGCTTTAAATTTTTTATTTGAATTTATCAGGAGGTGAGCGGCAATTAGCAAAGACACTTTGAGGATTAATGAAGAAATCCGCGCAAGAGAGGTTCGGGTAGTTAGCGAATCAAATGAGCAATTAGGGATTATGTTGTTGAGGGATGCATTACGGGTTGCAGCTGAGCAGCAACTTGATTTGGTTGAGGTAGCCCCAACAGCTAAACCGCCAGTCTGCCGTATTATGGACTTTGGTAAGTTCAAATATGAGCAGCAGAAACGGGACAAAGAAGTTAAGAAAAAGCAGAAAACGTTTACTCTCAAAGAAGTTAAACTTCGCCCTAACATTGAAGATCACGATTTTGAGGTAAAATTGAAAAATGCTTTACGCTTCTTAGAAGATGGAGACAAAGTAAAAGTCACCATTATGTTCCGGGGGCGGGAGTTAAGTCATCCCGAACTTGGTAAACAGGTTCTTGTTCGAATGGCTGCTGAAGTTAAGGAAGTCGCTAATGTAGAGCGCGAACCGAAGCTTGAAGGAAAAAATATGATTATGATTCTTTCAGCAAAGCAACACAATTAAAAAGGAGGATACATCATGCCAAAAATTAAAACTCGTAGAAGCGCCGCTAAGCGGTTTAAAGTTACCGGCACTGGAGAATTCAAAAGGTCCAAAGCTTTCAAAAGCCATATTCTGGAGAAAAAATCTCCTGCCCGTAAACGTAATCTGCGCAAAGCTGGAATGGTAAGCAAATCTGATCATGAGCGCGTAGCAAGAATGCTGCCTTACGCATAAATCAGGTAATTTTTTAAATGGAGGTAATCAGACATGCCAAGAGTTAAAAAAGGTGTGACGGCTCACAGACGTCATAAAAAAATATTGAAATTAGCCAAAGGTTATCGTGGTTCTAAGAGCAAGCTGTTCAAAAAAGCTAATGAAACAGTAATGAAAGCTTTATACTATGCTCGCCGCGACCGCCGCGCTAAAAAACGCGAATTCCGCAAATTGTGGATTGCCCGTATTAACGCAGCTGCTCGTATGAATGGCATTTCCTACAGCCAGATGATCAATGGCTTGAGCAAAGCTGGTATTGAAGTAAACCGTAAAATGTTAGCTGATTTAGCTGTTAACGACATGGCTTCCTTCGGTAAGCTTGTTGAAACCGCTAAAGAGCAGCTCCAATAGAAATAAAAAACTCCTGTTCAGTCAGGAGTTTTTTTATTTGCCGCAATGGATGCATAATTACGGGTTTGCTGGAAATAATTTCATCATAAGACAATTTTAAATTTTAAGATAATTTTGGCAGGTGTTTCTTCAGCGATACTCGAATAGTATGTAGTAAGTGCATGACAAAAAAGGAATAGAAGGAGGAGTCAATCTTGGCCTTGGTTACTATGCATGAGCTTCTTCAGGATGCGCGCAAAAGGAAGTATGCAGTTGGTGGATTTAATGTTTTCAATTTCGAGACACTGGGAGCTGTGTTGGAAGTTGCTGAAGAGTTAAAGACCCCGCTCGTTTTAGGCATTCCGGAAAGATTATTTAAGTTTGTCGATGTAGAAACGCTAAGCGCTGCTTTAGTGCGAGCCGCACAAAAGTCCTCTATACCTGTTGCACTCCATCTTGACCATGGTTATAGTTATGAAGGTGTAATGCGAGCTATTCGCTGGGGATTTACCTCTGTTATGTTTGATGGGTCCCATCTGTCTATTCAAGATAATTTAAAACGCACAAAAGATATTACGCGAATAGCCCATTCTCTAGGCATTTCTGTCGAAGGGGAATTGGGCTATATTGGTTGTTATGACAATGCAGGTGATTTAACAGATGATAATTTAGTAAAACCGGAAGTCGCGGTAGATTTTGTCGATAAGACAAGAGTTGATGCGCTGGCCGTGGCGGTAGGCACAAGTCATGGCGGTTATCATGGCGCTCCTAAATTGAATTTTTCCCGGCTAAGTGAACTAAATAACAGCGTAAATGTGCCGCTTGTCATGCATGGCGGGTCAAGGCTGCATAAGGATGATTACCGGCACTCGATTCATTCCGGCATAAGCAAGATCAATATTGCGACAGATATGTCGCTGGCGGCGGCAGAAACCTTACGAACAGAATTGGGAAGAAGTGCAACTGCTAACTATGTAAATCTGATGAATGCCGTGAAGAAAGGCGTCAAAGAATCTGTTCGGAAATATATGCTCTGCTTTGATTGTATAGCAAAAGTTGTCTGAATGCTCAGCCTGCCTGATGAAGGCAGGCTTTAGTTTGATTTGTGTTCATTTATACATTATGATAAACTACTGCAGTAGTAGCACATTATCAGTCTAGCTGTCAGATACTTGAGCTACCGAATTTGGATGCCGGAGGAATTGAATTCATGGAGGTCATTGCAAGTACGCAAAATAGCCTGATAAAGCTGGCTGCATCATTAAAACAAAAAAAATATCGTGACGAAAACGGTGTATTCCCGGTAGAAGGAGTGCGTCTGGTAGAAGAAGCAATTCAAGCAGGCTGGGAAATTACTGCCTGCCTGGTCACAAAAAAGGCTCTTGATCAGGCACGTGTACAAACTATTATCCAGCAGCTTCAAGAGCGGCACTGCCGACTTGCTGAGCTTTCCGAAGGATTATATGAAAAAGTTACGGATACGGATCAGGCGCAGGGCATTATGGCAATTGTGAAAAAGAAGGAATTCTTGTTTGCTGATTTGGTTGCAGGTGAGCGACAGCCCTTAATTGCCGTTCTTGATAATGTGCAGGACCCAGGGAATGTGGGGGCCCTGATTCGTACCGCAGATGCTGCAGGCTGTACGGCTGTTATTCTCACGCAAGGGAGTGCCGATTTATTCAGCCCGAAAACTGTTCGTGCCACGATGGGATCAATCTTTCATCTGCCGGTGATTAGCAGAGTGAGTCCTTCGGAATTACTACACTATTTGCAGCAGTATCGCATTCAGCTTATTGCCACGGCATTAACCGCTTCTAAACCGTATTTTGAAGTGGAACTGACAGGGCCGGCTGCAATCGTCTTTGGTAATGAAGGCAATGGCGTGAGCGATGAGCTCTTGCAGCATGCTGCAAGTCGTTTGTTCATTCCCTTATATGGCCGGGCAGAATCGTTAAATGTGGCAGCAGCTGCTGCAGTAATTTTTTATGAGATTGCACGGCAGCAGCGTGCAGCCTTGTAATTTGAAAATCCATATGATATAATTAATAAAGCAATGACCTGAAATTTCCAACTATGAGCAGAGAGGGTGTGGTCCTCTATGGTGACCGCCGAATTATTCTGGAAAGTATTCGAAGCTACCGGTTCCATTGCTGCGTATATGTTTTATCGCCGCTTAATGATTCACTAATGAAATATACATTGCAATGACAGAGAGAGTACGTCAGAACCGGTCCTACAGGGAGGATATGCCGTCGATTGAGAGCTATCCGGATCGCCTGGCTGAAGTTCGCTCCGGAGCATCTGGCTGAAGAGTTTTTCTTGCGTAGGCTGGACGTCTTTTCCGCGTTAAAGGAAATTTGAGTGGTAATTTAGGGTGGTACCGCGGAAGTTAGACTTTCGCCCCTTCAGGGGTGGAAGTCTTTTTATTTTTTGAGATTAGTATTAGGAGGTATTATATGGAACAGCAATTGGAAGCTTTGCGTCAGGCAGCTCTCGAGGAACTGAAGCAAGTGTCCAACATGGACATGCTGAATGAACAGCGGGTCAAGTACCTTGGGAAAAAAGGCAGCCTGACAGCTGTTTTGCGCGGTCTGGGAGCACTTAGTGCCGAAATGCGCCCCCGTATGGGACAGATTGTTAATGAAATACGCACCGAGCTGGAAGAGGTAATCTCTGCTAAGGCAGAAGAACTAAAGCAAGCGGAATTAGCTCATAAGATTGCTTCTGAGCGTATTGATGTAACCTTGCCCGGCCGCCGGTCTGCTTTGGGAAGAAAGCATCCGTTGACTACAACATTGGATCGCATTAAAGAGACGTTTATGCGCATGGGATTTGATGTAGCAGAAGGACCGGAAGTAGAAAAAGATTATTATAATTTTGAAGCCCTTAATTTTCCGCCTGATCATCCCGCCCGTGATATGCAAGACTCATTTTACATAACAGAAGAGTTTTTGCTGCGTACCCATACTTCACCGGTACAAGTGCGAACCATGCAGTCCGGGGAACCTAATTCGCCGGTTCGGGTTATCGCTCCCGGCAAGGTTTACCGTTGGGACTATGATGCCACTCACTCACCCATGTTCCATCAGGTAGAAGGATTGGTTATTGATAAAGGGATTACGTTTGCTGACTTAAAAGGAACGTTAGAGCTGTTTATTCATGAAATATTCGGCAATGATGTTCGCGTGCGTTTCCGCCCCAGTTTCTTTCCTTTTACGGAACCGAGTGCTGAAGTAGATATTTCCTGTGTAATGTGCAAAGGCACAGGCTGCCGGGTTTGCTCGGGAACCGGCTGGCTGGAAATTCTGGGTTGTGGGATGGTTCATCCGCGAGTATTGGAATTAAGTAAATATGATCCGGCCCAAGTTAGCGGTTTTGCTTTTGGCATGGGCGTTGAGCGTATTGCTATGCTGGTGTACGGAATTGATGACTTGCGGTTATTCTTTGAAAACGATTTGCGCTTTTTGCGGCAATTTTAAGGAGGATATCATATGCACGCATCAATAAAATGGCTCAACGATTATGTTTCCATTACGGAAGCTCCTGAAATATTAGCTGATCAGCTTACAATGGCCGGGATTCCGGTAGCATCAGTAGATAGCCTGGGACAAAATATTCAAAATGTTGTTACCGGAAAGGTTATCGAAGTAAATCCTCATCCTGCGGCTGACCGCCTTAGTGTTTGCAAAATAAACATAGGGGAAAGTAAGGTAACAATTGTTACCGGTGCCACTAACGTTCGCGCTGGACAGATTGTACCAGTTGCTTTGGAAGGGGCTAAACTTCCCAGTGGTAAAACAATTGAAGCGGCGGAATTGCGGGGAGTTATGTCGCAGGGCATGTTATGCTCCGCTGAAGAATTGAATTTGGATGCCAAGATTATTGCACCTGAGTTACGCGAGGGTATCTATATTCTGCCGGCCGAAACTGCGGTCGGTATTAATATTCAGACAGCGCTGGGGTTAGATGACACGGTTTTAGAATTTGAGCTCACGCCTAACAGGGCAGATTGCTTTAGTGTGATCGGTCTTGCCCGTGAAGTAGCCGTGCTAACGAATACTACTGTAAAAAAACCCATGCTGGCTCTGCAGGAGCAGGGAGAGAGCAAAGCGAGTGCATTGGCTACTGTTGCCATTACTGAGCCGGCACTATGCTCACGCTTTGCGGCGCGTATTTTACAAAATGTGAAGGTGGCGCCTTCGCCTGTATGGATGCAGCATCGTTTGCAGGCTGCCGGTATGCGTCCGATCAATAATATAGTGGATGTCACAAACTTTGTAATGCTGGAAATGGGGCAACCCATGCATGCTTACGATTATAGCTTGCTCGCACGCCACAGTATTACGGTGCGCAAAGCAAATCCGGGTGAAAAGCTGACGACGCTTGATGGTGTGAAAAGAGAATTACACCCGGAAACCCTGGTTATTGCCGATGCGGTGCAGGCAGTTGGCATTGCCGGTGTAATGGGAGGCTTAGCTACGGAAGTAACAGCTGCCACGCAGACTGTTCTATTGGAAGCAGCTGCTTTTCAGGGAGCAAGCGTACGCCGTTCATCTAGGGCATTAGGGCTGCGTTCTGAGGCTTCGGGACGTTTTGAACGCGGCGTTGATACAGCAAACATTACCCGGGCTTTGGACCGGGCAGCCAAGCTGCTGGAAGATATGGGAGCTTGCAAAGTTTGTCCGGGCATTATCGATAATTATCCGGGTATTACATTGCCCCGGCAAGTGGTATTTACTGCTAAGCAAATCAATGCCTTCTTAGGTACTGAAATTCCTCAAGCGACGATGGTGGATATTTTGCGACGCCTGGAATTTGAACTTGATGTGCAGGGCGAACGAATTACCGTTACTGTACCCACCTGGCGCTCGGATGTAACCGGCCCGGCTGATATTAGCGAAGAAGTTGCCCGGATTTATGGCTATAACAAGGTGCCTACCACTACTCCGTCAGGACGCATGACAAGAGGCAGTCAAAGCTATACACAGTCGATTGCGGACCGATTAAAAAGCAGCTTAGCTGGTATCGGCTTTACGGAAACTATTTCGTTCAGCTTCATGCATCCTAATACCCTTGCTAAATTGAACTATACCGGCGATAGTCACTTATACCAGGGAATTGAAATTAGAAATCCGATAACGGATGAATTTCCCTGGCTGCGAACCACATTGCTGGGGGGCATTATGGATGTTCTGGTACGGAATCTTTCCCGTAAAAATGAAGACCTGAAAATTTTTGAGTTAGGGGCAGTGTATCAACCAGAACAACTGCCGCTGCAGGATCTGCCTAATGAGCCCCTCATGCTGTGTGGTGCTCTATGCGGACGCCGTACGGAAGTGGCCTGGAATCAGCCCCAGCAGGCAGTCGATTTTTATGATGCAAAGGGTGCTGTGGAAGAACTGCTGGCTAATCTGGGAATTACCCAGTACACGGTTAAAGCAGGTGAACATCCCTCGCTTCATCCAGGGAAAACAGCGATTTTTACGATCGGTGACGAAACGGTAGCGACTGTTGGTGAACTTCATCCGAAAGTACAGGCGGCCTTTGGAATTAACCGCAAAGTATATGTATTTGAGATACCGGTTAAGGCAGTGGTTAACCAAACCCGCTTAATCGGCAAGTATGAGCAGCTTCCCAAATTCCCGGCAATTGCCCGTGATTTGGCGCTGGTGCTGCCGGTTAGTGTGCCTGCTAGCCAAGTAACAGACGTCATTGTTGAAAATGGCGGCAATCTCTTAGCGGATGTAAAGCTGTTCGATGTTTATACTGGTGAACAAGTTCCAAATGGCTATCGCAGCCTTGCTTATTCATTAGTATTTCGTGCAGTGGACCGTACGTTGACGGATGCCGAAGTTGAGACTCACCATAAAAACATACTTGTTCATTTAGAAAAGACTTTATCGGCGAAATTGAGGGATTAAGAAAAAAATGTCCCCGAGAAAAGCACAAAAAACTCTTTACCCGCGTTTTACTTTGTGTTAAACTGTTAACCGTGGGTGGACGTGGAGCGAATAGTTGTTGTAGTATCGTCAGACCTGCCTGGGGCAGGTCTGTTATTTTGTCCTTAATAGATAATACAACTGGTAAGTCGCTTTGTTCCCGTTTATTTTAACGAGGGGGAAAAATATGAACATTCTGCGGACAAAAAAGATTGATGACTTAATTTCCAGTGCAGAAAGAAAAGGATTAAAGAAAACCCTTGGTGCCTCAGACATGGTTATGCTTGGTGTGGGCTGTATTATTGGCACAGGTATTTTTGTTCTGACGGGTGTGGCGGCAGCTAAATATGCTGGTCCTGGCATTATGCTTTCCTTTGTATTATCCGGGCTTGCCTGTGCATTTGCGGCCTTAGCCTACGCTGAACTGGCGTCAATGGTTCCGGTCGCCGGCAGTGCGTATACGTATTCATACGCCGCACTGGGAGAAATTATTGCCTGGATTGTGGGCTGGAATTTAATTTTGGAATATTCTGTAGGTTCTAGTGCGGTAGCCGCCGGTTGGTCGGGCTACATGGTCGGTTTATTAAAATCAGCAGGGATTGAACTTCCGAAAGCGTACACAGCTGTACCGGCTGACGGAGGCATAGTGAATCTGCCTGCGATGCTGATTGCGCTTTTTTTAAGTGTTTTACTTGTCAGGGGTACAAAAGAAAGTGCTACTTTGAATAAAATTTTAGTATTTATTAAATTGGCTGCCGTTTTTATTTTCCTGGTGTTAGCAGGCCCGAAAGTGAATCCTGCTAACTGGACTCCGTTTATGCCTTACGGATTCTCCGGAGTAGCCGGTGGTGCAGCAATTATCTTCTTTGCCTATATTGGCTTTGATGCTGTGGCTACAGCTGCAGAAGAGTGCCGTAACCCTAACCGGGATTTGCCGATTGGAATCATCGGCTCCTTAGTTGTCTGCACGATCTTATATATCGCTGTAGCAGCTGTGCTGACAGGTGTTGTTCCGTATACGGAGCTCAATAATGCCGAGCCGGTTGCTTATGCACTACGTGCTATTGGTTATAACCTGGGTTCTGCATTGGTTGGAACAGGCGCTATTGCCGGTATTACAACCGTACTGCTCGTACTCATGTATGGCCAGACAAGAGTCTTTTTTGCCATGTCGCGCGACGGACTCATTCCTGCCGGTATATGTAAAGTCCATCCTAAATATGGAACGCCGCATGTCATTACGATATTGGCCGGTGTGGCAGTAGCGTTAATTGCTGGGTTCACTCCTATTGGAATTATTGCGGAGTTAACCAATATCGGGACATTGTTCGCCTTTGTTGTTGCTGCTATCGGGGTTTTTGTCTTACGGAAAACCCGGCCGGATCTGCATCGTCCGTTCCGCTGTCCTGCCGTTTCCATTGTGGCACCTCTGGCGGTTTTATCCTGTGGTTACCTCATGTATAACCTGCCCGGCGAAACTTGGCTGCGTTTCTTTATCTGGAGTGCGATTGGCTTTGCCGTCTACTTTCTTTACAGCTATCGTAACAGTGAGCTGAATAAACAGAAAACAGCAAATTAATACTAATAGTAAAAAGAACCGTTTATGACAAGGACGCATAAACGGTTCTTTCTTTTTTGTATTGCAGGAAAAACCAATTATAGGTAGAATCTTATACATTTGACATAGAAAGAACATACTTGAATAGGTGGAAATGATGAGTGCGACAAAGTCTAAGGTTACTGTAGAAATATATGGAGAGCCCTATAACATCAAAGGTGAAGGAGAGCCGGAGCGCATTCGCCGGGTCGCCTTACTGGTTAATGAACAAATGAAGCAGATTGCCTTGGCAAATCCGTCATTAACGCCTGCGAAAATTGCTGTTTTGACAGCGCTGAATCTAGCAGATGAGTTTTTGCGCCTGGAAGAAGATTACCGTCAAATGATCCATATGCTGCAGGAAGAAAAACCATAATTGGCGATAAAGAATACCTCTTTGACTGTTTGTTTATACTACAAATAGAAAAGGGGTGAGAGTGTGTTTGGCTATGAAGGATCAGGAATCGTTATTCTGAGGATGACGATTATTTTTGCTGTTGCGCTTATTGTTGTACGTGCCATGGGTAACAGGGCGGTAGGCCAGTTATCACCCTTTGACTTTGTACTGATGGTAGGCATTGGCGACATTGTTGCCAATGTGGCTATGGACAAATCAGAACACTTACTGCTGGGGGCAGAGGGCTTAGTTGGCTTATTAATATTGCAGAAGCTTTTATCCTATTTGGCGTTGAAAAACACTACCTTGCGCAAGTGGTTTGAAGGAGCACCTGTTACGTTAATTGAAAACGGCAAAATTCTTCCCCATAACTTTATAAAACATCACGTTAATTATGACGACTTACGGCAGGAACTGCATAAAACCGGTATGGATATGACGAATATTAAAGACATTAAAGTTGCCAGGCTGGAAAGCTGCGGTTCGTTTTCGATCATCCTTACCGCTGAAGCAGAGCCGCTGACCAGACGGGACTTTGAAAAATACCTTCAAGATATCTATGATAATCCTCTCAGCCCTCTTGGCAAGCAAGCTGCGAAATTTGAGCAATTTATGAAAGATGTCAATATTCTTGCCGAGAATTTCCGCAAAGGGCAGGAGCCGGCTGCGAAAACGAAAGAGGATGAAGGAGACAATCAACGTAAGTATTAAAAGAGGAGGGCTTCCCTTCTTTTTCTTTATCTAGCCGGAAAGGTACCCAAGGCTTCCACCTGCGCCCTAAAGGACTTGGTGCAAGCCAAGTCTTTTCTAATGCTGAGGTGTGAGTAAGTGAAGATATTGCTAATTTTTATTGATGGAATGGGTTTAGGGAGATACGAAGCCGCAAGCAACCCCTTTGTTCGTTTTGATCCTCGTTTCTTTAAAGAACTTTTTGGACAGCCTTTAACGATAGAATTGGGGCGTTTTTATCATCCTGAAGGTTGTCTTGTGCCGACGGATGCCTGTCTTGGCGTGCCAGGATTGCCGCAAAGCGCTACCGGTCAAACCGCCATCTTCACTGGCGTCAATGCTCCTCAGCTGATGTCGAGGCATATTCCCGGCTTTCCCGGACCGGCACTTGCCGGCATAATCAGGGAGCATGGCATTATGCGCCGCCTTGCTGAGCAGGGCTTTGCGGTAACGTCAGCCAATATGTATACACCCGGTTATCATGAACTGGTGACCATGAAAAAGCGGCGGTATTCAGTTACGACGCTTGTTATTCTGGAAGCAGGGATTGCGCTTCGCTCTTTACCGGAGATGCAGCAGGCACAGGCTGTTTATCAAGATTTGACCAATGATTTGCTTTTGCCATTGGAACTGCCTGGCGTAACCGGTATTACCCCGGCGGAGGCAGGAAGGCGATTAGTCAATATAGCAGAGAACCATCACTTTACGATGTTTGAATACTTTCAAACGGATCGGTACGGCCATAAGCAAAATTGGCTTACTGCAGAACAGGTTACCCGTCAATTAGATGAATTTTTATGTGCAGTTCGGGATTCTGTTTCTTCCGATATGACCGTGATAATTACCAGTGATCATGGAAATTTTGAAGATTTAAGTGTTAAAACTCATACGAATCATGCGGTACCAACCATAATAATGGGCAGCCGATGTCAGGAAGCAGCCACCCAAATAAACGATTTAACTCATATTACGCCGGTTATACTGTCGTTGCTTAAAGGAGAGAATTTTTTATGATTGAATTACTTGCCCCTGTGGGTAGTCAAGAGGCGCTCATTGCAGCTGTGGAAAGCGGCGCTGATGCGGTGTACCTTGGCGGAAAAGCGTTTGGAGCCCGTCATTATGCTCCCAATTTTACGGATGAAGAGTTGGCGGATGCTGTCCGCTTTGCCCATCTGCGCGGTGTATTCGTTTATGTAACGGTGAATACACTGGTAGATGACAGCGAACTGAAAGCGTTGCAAGATTATCTTGTCGGCTTATATAACATTGGGGTAGATGCGATTATTGTGCAGGATATTGGGGTAGCTGCTATTGCAAAGCAAGTAGTGCCTAAGCTGGATATTCACGCCAGTACGCAAATGACGGTACATAATTTGGATGGGGTCCAATTTCTGGCTGAGCAAGGATTTAAACGGGTTGTACTTGCCCGGGAAGTGTCAATGGAAGACATTCGCCATATTTGCAAGCATTCGCCTATTGAAATTGAGACATTCATCCATGGTGCATTGTGTATATCGTATTCCGGGCAATGTCTGATGAGCAGTTTAATTGGCGGACGCAGCGGCAATCGCGGACGCTGCGCGCAACCCTGCCGCCTGCCATACACCTTGGTGAACAAAGAGGGGCAGGATGTATTGGAAAACTGCGATAACGGTGAATATCTGCTTAGTCCCAAAGATATGAATACAATTGAGCTGATCCCTGAACTCATTGAGGGAGGCATTGTTTCTTTTAAAATAGAGGGCCGAATGAAACGGGCGGAATATGTGGCAGTCGTAGTAGATACGTATCGCCGCGCAATTGACTCGTATTTACTGAATCAGGAAGCGTATCATGTAACAGATCAAACCCAAAGAAACTTAGCCCAAATTTTTAATCGAGACTTTACTACTGCTTATTTAAAAAGGAAAGAAGGCCGCCAGATGATGAGCGACCGCCGGCCTAATAACCGGGGCGTACGCATTGGGCGCGTTTTAGCCTATGACAGCACAACTAAAACAGCCGTTATTAAATTGGATGAGGCCCTAGCCATAGGGGATATGGTTGAATTTTGGGTTAAGGTTGGCGGGCGGGTTAATACCAGTGTTACATCCATAACGGTGGCAGGCCAGCCAGTTACGCAAGCTGCAGCTGGAGTGGAAGTAACGATTCCTGTTCACGGCCCTGGTATCCGGGTCAGTGACAGGGTATTTAAAACTTTTGATGCCAGACTAATGGAACAGGCCAGAGCATTCTTCAATTCACCGACAGCAGTTCGGCGCATTCCTGTTGATGTTGAGGTCGAGGCAGCAATCGGCAGGCCGCTGGTTATTCGGATGAAGGATGCTGAAGGGTACAGCGGAGAAGCCAAAACCGAATTTATTGCCCAAGCAGCTCTTAAAAGGCCTTTGACAATTGACACTGTAACCAAGCAGGTAGATCGCTTAGGTACTACGGTTTTTGAACTCAAGTCGCTGGATTGCCGTATTGAAGGCGAGCTTATGGTGCCGGTAAGTGAAATCAATGAAGCGCGGCGAAAAGCGGCAGAAGCACTGGAGGAAGACCGGTTATCACGGTTTGCCCGAACCCGGCTGTCGGCCCCGCGGTATGTTGATCTGCCAGCCTATAAGACTGTTCAGCCGGCGCAAACCCAGCTAGCAGTGATGGTGGATTCGCTGGAAAAAGTGAAAGCGGCCGTAGAAAATGGCGCCGACTGGGTTATATTCGGCGGTGAAAGTTTTCATCACTTACCTTTTACAACCAGTGACTACACACAGGCAGTAAAGCTGTGCCGGGATAGAAATGTAAAGATCATGTTAACTACGCCCAGATTAATCAAAGAGTGGCAAGTTCCCGGGATTAAGCAGGAATTGCAGCTGTTTACGGAACTCTGTCCGGACGCGATTGGCGTATCGAATATTGGTACGCTGCACATGCTCCAGGAGATTAACAGCCCGGTTAACCTGCATGGCGATTTTTCGCTTAATGTTTACAATAGCATTACAATTGATTTTCTTGCTAAGCAAGGCCTCAGCAGCCTAACGCTTTCGCCGGAACTAAATTTTACCCAAATTGAGAATCTGACGGCCCGTTCAAACACATCACTTGAATGTATTGTTCACGGGCATTTGACTATGATGATTTCTGAGTATTGTGCTGTGGGCAGCTACTTGGGACAACTGCATACCGGTACTTGTAATCAAGCTTGCTTGCGTGGACAGTACTGGTTAAAAGACCGCCTTGATGAAAAATTTCCGATTGTTACCGATCAATACTGCCGTATGCATATTTTAAATGCCAAAGAATTGAACATGGCTATTCATGTACCGCGGTTTTCCCGAATTGGAATCAAGCGCATCCGGATTGAGGCCAAACAAGACTCGCCGCAAAGGGTGGGAGAGGTAACAAAGTTATATCGCGAGCTGCTCCGGCAGGGGGAAAATCACTACTTATTTGCGCCAGGAAACCAGGAAAGAGTGGACAACAGCGACATAACCAGAGGTCATTATTTCAGGGGCGTATTGTAAGGAGAAATACAAATGGATTCATCCGTATGTAAAGCATTAGAATACCCAAAAATAGTAAGTCTACTTGCTGATAAAGCCGGATCGGTGATGGCAAAAGAGATTGCGCTTAACTTAACACCTACGGCCGAACGGGAAGAAGTAGAAAAACGACTGCAGGAAACAGCAGAGGCACTGGAGGTGCTGATAGCCGCTGCCACCGTTCCCCTGGGCGGGATCCGGGATATTCGTGCAGCTATGAAGCGTGCCGAGATTGGTGCTATGCTGGAACCCCAGGAAATGTTAGCAATTGGCAGCACTCTTTATGCAGCTCGGCGCATCAAGAACTTTTTTGCAGAATATAACAAGCCTTTGTCGGTACTGGAAGAAACGGCCGCTGCTATTACCATACTGCGCAATTTGGAGAATATAATAGAAAATACAATTACCGAGCAGGGGCAGGTCCGGGATGATGCAAGCGTTGAGCTGGCCCGGTTGAGACGGGAAATACGAACAGCTCAGAGCCGGGTCAAGGAAAAAATAGAGCATATTTTGCACTCCGGCGAGTATCAGAAATATTTCCAGGATGCACTGGTTACGGTGCGTGGCGATCGTTATGTTATTCCGATTAAGCAGGAATACCGGCATCAGTTTCCAGGGATCGTACACGATCAATCCGCCAGCGGCTCAACGGTTTTTATCGAGCCGATGGCTGTTGTGCAGTTAAACAATGATATGAAGCAAGCCATGGCGGCGGAAAAAAATGAAATTGAACGTATTTTGACACTAGTTTCTGCGCAGATCGCGGCCATGGTAGAAGCAATCCGAAGAAATTGCACAGCCTTAGCCCAGCTTGATTTTGCTTTTGCAAAAGCCCGGCTTAGTTTGGAGATGGGTGCTGAGAAGCCGATTGTGAACCAAAAGGGACATGTCCGATTGATTGGGGCCAGGCATCCGCTTATTCCTAAAGAGGTAGTTGTCCCTATTGATGTTCATCTCGGCAAAGAGTTTACAACTCTCTTAATTACAGGGCCCAATACCGGCGGTAAAACCGTCAGCTTAAAAACAGTGGGACTTTTTTCCCTGATGATTCAGGCCGGATTATTTATTCCAGCGAAAGCCACCTCAGAAATGCCTTTGTTTCAAAATATATTTGCCGATATCGGTGATGAACAGAGTATCGAACAAAGCCTAAGTACGTTTTCCGGGCATATGACAAATCTGGTGCGTATCCTGCGGCAAGTAACCGCGCATGATCTTGTACTAATCGATGAAATTGGTTCAGGTACTGATCCCGGTGAAGGCGCTGCTTTGGCAATGGCGATATTGGAGTATCTTCACAACCTGGGAACGCGAACCATTGCTACGACTCACTACAGCGAATTGAAAACGTTCGCCTATTCCCGCCAGGGAATTGAGAATGCCAGTGTAGAGTTTAATATTGAGACGCTCAGACCTACCTACCGTCTGTTGATTGGCGTCCCGGGAAGCAGCAATGCTTTTAATATCAGTCTGCGCCTGGGGCTTTCTCAGCCAATCATTAGCAGAGCCAAGGAACTTCTGGATGAGGAGCATGCTGAATTTGAGGCCGTTTTGGCTGCATTAGATGCCAAGCAGCGGGAGTATGCAAAAAGAAGTGCAGAAATACAGGTGCTGGAAAGAGAAGTTACTTCCTTACGGGAAGTATTAACCCGGGAAAAAGAACAGCTGGAAACGAAACGGCGTGATATCCTTGCTAAAGCTCAGGAGCAGGCGGGCACTCTCATCCGTCAGGCACGGCGGGATGCTGAAGGTGTCATTACTGAACTTAAGGCTCAATTTTCCGTGAACAGCGAAAAAGAGCGGCAAACAGCTATCAGCGGTGCAAGAAAAAAACTGCAGCAAGGGATGTCAGCTCTCTATTCCGACGACGATCAGGCGGATATGGAGGATGAGAACATTCCCCAGCCGGATGATCTTGAAGCGGGAATGCTGGTGTATGTAACTACTTTAAAGCAAAAGGGAACGGTTCTGGCTGTTGGCAGGGACGAAGTTACTGTTCAATTGGGCATTATGAAGATTAACGTTCCCCTGGTGAACTGCAGGCTGATTAGTGAAGCTCCTCAGCCGAGAAAAGTTCTGGCCAGGCGGGAAGTTAACGTTACAAAGGTACAGCAGATTTCCCGTGAGATTGACATACGGGGAACAACTGTGATGGAGGCAGAGGAACTGCTGAACAAATATATTGATGATGCCATTCTGGCCGGGCTGGCCGAAGTGCGGATCATTCACGGCAAAGGAACCGGTGCGCTGCGTAAGGGAATTCGAAACTATCTTACCGAACACCCTCACATCAAAGATATCCGCTTTGGCGATATGAATGAGGGCGGAGATGGCGTGACGGTTGCTCAACTGCTCTAGATCAGCATGACATGTACATAATGAAACAAAAGAGGTGTGGATAAAATCCACACCTCTTTTGGCTGTAAGAATCAAAAATTATTTTTCCATTCTAAATAACGGGTTTTATCCTTTGCAGGCAGAGTATCCGCCTCAGCGCTTATCAGCTCCGGAACAGCAGGTTCGGGGAAATTCATCTCCGGTATTTCTGCATCAGCTCCTGCCGTCACGGTTGCCGCAGGGGAATCTTTTTTTCCATCTCCCTTGCTATCCTGCTTTTCCTTTTCGCTTTTCTCGTGCTTGTTATCCCCGGCTCCGCTGAAATTGTTGATAAGCCCTAAGATGGCAGCAATGTTACCTGGAGTCATTTTGGATTTAATTTGCGGATTGTTTAACAACGGCAGAAGACTCATCAGAGCATCGCCGGAGCCACCGCCGCCCTCTGACTTCGTTAGCTGACCGAGTAGTTTTTGCAGGCCGTCAGCAGGTCCGGCAGAAGGAGATGCAGCGGATGCAGGAGTAGCAGCAGGAATCTGTGCTTCGACCGGTTGGCTGCGCTGTACGATAGACAGCAAACATAGCAGGGATAAGACGGTAGTAATTGTGTCAAACGTCATGCCGCCGCTCAGCGCATATTGAATCATTCTAAGTACGGTTTGAGATAAGGAAAGGGGATGCGTAGTTGCTTCAGTGGACATATAAGTGCCTCCTCTTAAAACAGACCAGGTATTTTCGGCAAGTTCATATCTCCGGCTAATTTGCTCATAGCCGCCTGATTGAGCTCACGGGATTTTGCCAGTGCGTTGTTCATAGTTGCTGTGATTAAATCCTGAAGCAGAACGGCATTTTCCGTAGTTAAATATTTCGGGTTCAGCTCAAGTGCAACCAGTTCCTGTTGACCGTTTAGCGTAATTTTGACTACGTCACCGCTCGATACTTCAATTCGTTCTTGTTTGAGATGTTCTTGTACCTGATCGACATTTTGCTGTACTTTTTTCACCATATCCATAAGACCGCCTAACTGTTCCAACATAATTATGCACCTCCTGTTTTTTCTGACCGAAGAGAGACCTTTTTTCCTGTTGTTTCATATATTAGATTAGATAATACACAACCGAAGGAGGACAACGTGATGCGATTACGATGGCGACGCTCTAAGAGTAAAAAGTTAAATCGTAACGGAAGAGATAAACCTAACGCTCTTGAAAATGTGCAAAAAAGTGAGGTCAAGGAAGCCGTACCGGTAAAGACTATTCGAGGACTTAAACGGCTGATAAGTGACCCCAATTTTAATATACAGATTATGACGGTGCTGCTTACCATGAATTCTGATAATGCGCGAATGGATAGAGGTCTGGAAACGATGACAACAACTGTTGATAAAGTGCGAAATATTACCGAACTTATTAATAATAGTATGCGCTCACTTAGAACGGCAGCCGAAGCACCCAGACAAATAAAACAGTTATTTAACAATACGAATCGAAGGTGAAAATCTAAGTTTTGTACAGTAACACTTCTTACTGGAACTCCATATATTGAAGTAGAAGGCGGACGGTAAATGATGCAGGAGGGAGAACTGTTTTATTTGCCGTCCTCAAATGAATGTTGAGGGAGGTATTCTAAATGGCAAGAGGTTGGGGCGGATGTGGCTTCGGTGGCAATAATGGAACATGGGTTGTTATTATTGTGATTATTCTTCTCTTATTCTTCCTGGAGGAAGATACGGATACCTGTCTGTAATTTTTGACTTGTACGCGGCGGGGAACACGCACAGCGTGTTCCTGCTGCTTCAGCAGCGGGCAAGCGATAAAATATCATACTAACATAGAAGACGAATTATTACTTATAATTTGACACGGAAGGAGGAAAGGTTTTATGAGCTGTTTTGGAGGTGGCCGCAGTAGTGTGGCTGTTATCATCATCATCATTATCTTATTGCTGTTCTTCTTTGAGGACGATACCGATTTCAGCTGCTAAAAATAAATATTAATAATGTATATGCGAGAAAGCAAAAAAAAACACGCGTAGTTTACGCGTGTTTTTTACTTAATTTTTTTTGTTATCCGGTTTTACCGGTGGGGGCGGGGGTGCAGCCGGAGAAGAAGACTTGCTATCTGCTTTGGGGGGCGGCGGAGTCAGTGTTTTATCATCGGCTGGTTCTGATGATTGCTCTGGTGACTTAGGATCTTTTGGATTTTTAGCGTCTTTATTTTTAGCGTCTTTATTTTTAGCGTCTTTTTCTTTGTCATCGACAAGCGGACTGGGTTTAGTCGGCTGCGTGCCGTCGACAAATATTTCCGAATGGACGTCTTTATTAGCCGGATCGGTAACAAGAAGGCCGTCTTTGTTGGAAACGGTCGCAGAGACAATACCGCCAGGACGGGGGAAATCTCTAACAGGGTACTTCGCAGCAGCTTCACTCATAAAGGCATTCCAGATGACGGCAGGGACACCGCCGCCTGTGATATCGCCGAGATAGCCGTCAGTGTCGTAGCCCATCCAGACGGAAGCTACCAGATCAGGCGTAAACCCAACAAACCAGGCATCTTTATTGTCATCGGTTGTGCCGGTTTTTCCCGCTGCCGGACGGCCAATATTTGCTGCCGTACCAGTTCCTCTGATAAGCACGCCCTTCATTATATCCGTCAAAATGTAGGCGCTCCGTTCGTTAATGACAACTTTTTCATGGGGAGTGTTTTGTTCTAATACTTTGCCGGCACGATCAACTACTTTAATAATGGAAGCCGGTTCAACACGCACTCCCTGATTAGCCAGAACGCCGTAGGCGCTGGCAATATCAATTGGAGTTACACCGCGGGTCAAACCGCCGAGGGCCATTGCCAAGTTACGGTCGTTAGTGTTGCCGCGCAGGACAAGCGTGGAAATACCCATTTGCTGTGCGTAATATAAGGGCTTGTCTACTCCCACGTGATTCGCCAGTTTGACTGCAATAACATTAAGAGACAATTCCAGGGCATTCCGCAGGGAAACTTCACCACGGAATTTACCATCATAATTTCCCGGCGTCCAGCTGCCAAAGGAAATTGGACTGTCGTCGACCCGGGTAGCGGCTGTCATGCCGCTCTCAATGGCTGCTAAATAGACAAATGGCTTGAAGGCAGAGCCTGGCTGCCGCTCTGCTAAAATGGCCCGGTTGAACTGATCGTTGCCGCGGCCGCCGACCATTGCTTTGATGTAGCCTGTATGAGGATCAATGGCAACAAGTGCTCCTTGCGGCTGTTTTATCCCGCTTTTATCCGTATAGGCTGTAGGCAGGCGCTTCATAGCCTGTTCGGCTGCCTGCTGCATATCTAAGTCCAGGGACGTGTAAATTTTTAAACCTTCTTTATATACAGCATCTGCGCCATATTTATCAATTAACTGCTGGGTGACATAATCAATAAAGTAGGAAGCAAATTCGCCGCTGCTGGAGGCAGTAGCCAGTTTAATTTCTTTGGATTTTGCCTGTGCGGCGGTTTCTGCATCAATGTAACCGTACTTTACCATTTGATCAAGGACGGTTGCCTGGCGTTCTTTTGCCGCTTTGATATTGCTCAGCGGCGAATAGTAGTTAGGGCTTTGCGGCAGGCCGGCAATCATCGCAGCCTCCGCCAGGTTCAGGTCTTCAACATTCTTACCAAAATATACTCTGGAAGCAGCCTGCACTCCATAGGCCCCTTGGCCAAAATAAATTTGGTTCATATACATCTCCAGGATTTCAGGCTTGCTGAACTGGCGTTCAATCTGCAGGGCTAAAAAAGCTTCCTGAATTTTCCTTTTTAATGTTCGGTCCTGTGAGAGCAGGGCATTGCGTGCCAATTGCTGCGTAATTGTGCTGCCGCCTTCCGAAACGCCCCGGTCGGTAATGTTTGACCAGACGGCACGCAGGATGCCGCGGGGGTCAATGCCCATATGCTGATAAAAGCGGGCATCTTCGGCAGCGATAAAAGCATTTTGTAGATTCTGAGGAATTTTACTGATCGATACAGGCAGGCGGTTTTCTACCGAATGAATAGTAGTAATTAGCTTGCCGTTAGAATCGAAAATTTGGGATGAGGCTGCAGGACGAATTTCCCCTTTTAGACTAGGCATGGTGTGAATGCTTGCCGTTAGGAAACCAAGACCTGCGCCTGTAATCATTACAATAAAGACAATAACTGAGATAATAGCAATTTTTGAAAAGGCGCCTTTCGGGCGACGACGTTCACCCGTACCGCCATTATTGCGATTGCTCATGATGACCTCCTTTGGTGCCGATATCTCAATCATTATATCATACATCCACAGACAGGCATAGATTATGGAAAGATTTGCAATGTAAAGGATGTTATGTTATAATGCGGCTAACTATAATACCATATTACGGAAAGTAATAATAGATTGAGTTTTTATGGGGGTAGCAGAATGGTTTCTGTTGAACAACAGTTAAAAATAATTAAACGCGGTGTAGCCGAAATCCTGCCGGAAGCTTTATTAGTAGAAAAGCTTAAGCGTTCGATTGCAACAGGTGCACCACTGAAAGTTAAACTAGGCTTAGATCCAACCGCTCCGGATATTCATCTCGGACATACGGTTGTTTTACGTAAACTAAAACAATTTCAGGATCTTGGCCATCATATTATTATTATTATCGGTGATTTTACAGGACGAATCGGTGATCCCACCGGCAGATCCGAAACCCGCAAGCCATTGACGGATGATGATATCCGCCGTAATGCCAAGACCTATGAAGAACAAATATTTAAGATATTAGACCGGGAAAAGACCCAGGTATCCTTCAATAGTACCTGGCTGGCTCCGCTTACATTCGCGGATGTGGTGAATTTGGCAGCGAGATATACCGTAGCCCGCATGCTGGAGCGGGAAGATTTTACCAAACGCTTTAAAGAAGGACGCCCAATCAGTGTGCATGAATTTTTCTATCCGCTCATGCAGGGTTATGACTCAGTTGCTCTCGCAGCAGATATTGAGTTTGGCGGAACAGACCAAAAGTTTAACCTGTTAATGGGACGCCATTTACAGGAAGAATTCGGGCAAGAACCGCAAGTCGCTATTATGATGCCGATACTCGAGGGGCTTGACGGCGTTCAAAAGATGAGTAAAAGCTTAGGCAATTATATTGGAATTGATGAAGCTCCTACGGAAATCTACGGTAAAAGCATGTCTATCCCGGATGCGCTGATGGTTCGTTACTATGAACTGGTAACAGACGTATCGCTGGAAGAACTGGATAGCATCCGCACCGGTTTGGAAAACGGAACGCTGCATCCCAGGGATACTAAGATGCGTCTTGCCCATACTCTAGTACGTCTTTATCATGGTGAAGCGATGGCTGATCAGGCGCAAAATGAATTCATCAAAGTCTTCCAGCAGGGGGATCTGCCTGATGATATTCCGGAATTTCAGTTTGAACAGCAAACGGAAGCAATTTGGCTGCCCAAGCTTTTGACTCAGCTCATGCTGGCATCCAGCAGCAGTGAAGCAAAACGGGCTGTTCAGCAAGGATCAGTAAAAATAAACGGCGAAAAAATAACTGACACCGATGCAAAGCTTACAGTTGCCGACGGTATGATTGTGCAAGTTGGCAAGCGTAAGTTTGCTAAAATAGTACTGGGATAATTAACAGCCGGGAATGCGCAGCCGCAGACCTGGCTTTTTTCTTTTGCCGCATTGTGCCGTGGCAGGAACACTTTTCCCTCTTCCGTCATACAATAGTAAACAAACTGTTTGGGGAGGGAGAACGATGCGGTTCTCCGTACGCAGGAAAAAAATTATCCCGCGATTGTGGCTGACAGCTGTGCTATTGCTGTCCTTATCCGTCTATTTTTTCTGGATTGTAGAGTCTAACCTGAAGCCCACATTGTTAACCATCGCCGAGGCACGGGCCACACTGATTGCGACACAGACAATTAATAATGTAATCAATGAAAAAATCAGCGCGATTATTGATCCGCAGAGTTTGATCACCGTTCGGGTAGATGATCATGGCAAAGTAGTATTGATTCAGCCGAATGCAATGGAATTTAATAAGCTGGCGGCAGATACGACAATCAAAGTTCAGGACGGCTTACGAGCAATTGCTGATGAAAAAATCTATATTCCTATCGGCCAGGTTGTAGGAAGTCAGTTGATAGCCAGCTGGGGCCCGAATATTGTCGTAACGATTATTCCTGTTGGGACCGTGCAAGTCAATGTAGTGGATAAATTTGAACAGGCTGGAATCAACCAAACCCGTCATATGGTGTATCTAATGGCGACAACAACCGTTCGCATTGTTATTCCTCTAGTGAGCAAAAGTGTAAGCGTTAATACACAGGTTCCGATTACGGAGTATGTGGTCGTCGGCGAAGTTCCTAACACATATGTTCAATTTCCGTTCCCCTTTACCAATGAACTGGGCCATACCGGAAATACGAATTGATGACAAAAAGGAGTTCTTAAAAAATAAGAACTCCTTTTTGTTTGCTGGTGTTCATTTTCGGTAAGCATATCTAAAAGTGATACTAGCTATTCCGAAAAAAGCGTTGATGAAAACCTTCATATGCGGTAAAATGAAATAGAAACACCAATGTGAAAAAATTCACAAAATATTGAGGTGGATTTAGATGGTGGTCATATCTATCTGTATTGGCAGCGCCTGTCACTTGAAAGGAGCACATGGCGTATTAAATGCTTTTGCGGCATTGCTACAGAAATATCAGGTTCAAGGAACAGTTGATATTGAAGGAAGTTTTTGTCAGGGCCGCTGTACAGAAGGTGTCGTGATTAAGATTGGTGACGAGATTATCACGAATGTGGCAAAAGAAAAGGTACACGAAATTTTCACGCAAAAGGTGCTAGGGCGGTGATTCAATGAAGAGTATTACAACTCTAAAAGTGAATTGCAAGGACTGTCACAGATGTGTAAGGTCTTGTCCGGTAAAAGCGATTGGCATTGATAAAGGACAAGCACGCGTTGTAGAAAATCGCTGTATTGTATGTGGCAGATGTGTAACGGAATGTCCACAAAAAGCAAAGCAAGTAGAAAATCAAGTAGCGGAAATTAAAGCAAAAATTGCTTCCGGATACAAAGTACTCATGAGCCTGGCTCCTTCGTTTATTGGTTCTTTTCCTGAATACAAAGGCAAAGAGCTGTTTCAAGCGATTAAGAGTCTGGGGTTTTATGATGTCGAAGAGACAGCCATCGGTGCAGAAATTGTTTCTTCTCATTACAGCCGTATGCTGGAGGAATCGCAAGAGCCGGTTATATCGGCGTGTTGTCCGGTTGTCGTAAATGTAATTAAAACCTATTATCCTGATTTGGTTAAAAATATTGCGCCAGTGGTTTCTCCCATGATTGCGCACGGTAAAGTTATTAAGCATCGCTCCGGCAATGATACGTATGTTGTATTTGCCGGTCCTTGTGTTGCCAAAATTGGAGAAGCGGAAAAGGATGCTGATTCGATTGATGCGGTGATAACTTTTGAACAGCTGCGCCAATGGCTGCAAGAAAGTGATCGACATTACGCAGTTAAAGATACCGCTCCCCAGCAGGTGGCCCTTGAGCCTCAGGGAAGGGGACGCTACTTTCCCATATCCGGAGGAATTCTAAAATCCTTTATGGATCATGATGAAACCGATACGGAGATTATCACGGTTGATGGCATTGAAAATTGTATGGAAACCTTTGATGCATTAGGTAAAGGGGAGATTTCGCCGCGGTTTATTGAAGCTTTGGCTTGTTCCGGCGGCTGTATTGGCGGGCCGGTAAGCGGTAATCAGCAATGTAGGGCTGCTAAACGCCGGGAAGTCATTAATTACGCGAAAAATAGTGGCCGGGACAGTGAGCAGGATTATGATAAAACCCTCAGCTTTGCCCGGATTCATGAGGCGAAACCGGTTGCGTTTCCTATGCCAACAGAAGCGGAAATTGCCGACATTTTGCGCCAAACAGGCAAAACCGCTGCCGCGGATGAAAAAAATTGTGGTGCCTGCGGTTATAATTCATGCCGTGATAAGGCTATTGCCGTCTATCAGGGACTGGCAGAAAATGATATGTGCGTTCCCTATATGCGCTCTAAGGCGGAGTCCTTTGCCAATATTATTGTAACAAATTCCCTGAATGCTATCATTGTAGTCGACAATCGTATGATTATACAGGATTTTAATCCTGCGGCCCAGGCGATGTTCGACTGGGGACGGGAAATGACAACTGGTATGAATTTAGGCGAAATTATGGACTGTGCCCACTTTGTATATGCTGCTAAAAGCGGCAATAAAGTTGTAGGTAAGCGGGTTGAGTACGTCCATTATGGATTAGTGACGGAACAAATGATTATTCCTGTCCCTAAACACGATGTCATTATTGCGATCATTACCAATGTGACCGACCAAGAAAAGAAGCTAAAAGAGCTTGAGTTAATGAAGCTGGAAACAATAAAAAAGGCAACGCAAGTCATTGATAAGCAAATGCATGTCGCTCAAGAGATTGCCGGGCTTCTGGGAGAAACGACTGCAGAGACCAAGTCCGCATTACTGGAAGTGATTTGGCTTCTGAAAGGTAAGGAGGAAGCTTGATGGAACTGCTTCATGCTGAAGTCGGCTTAGCGCAGCTATCCAAAGCGGGTGAAGAACTGTGCGGCGATAATGTAGAAGTGGTGCGTACCGCTTCGGATACTATCATTGTTATTTCTGACGGGTTAGGCAGTGGCGTAAAAGCAAACATTCTGGCAACCTTAACCACGAAAATTGCGGCTTCGATGCTGAAAAGAGGAATTCCGCTGGAAGATGTTGTGGATACCATTACCGCTACGCTACCGGTTTGCAAGCAGCGGAAAATCGCCTATTCCACTTTTCATATAATAAAAATCAGCGGTGCCGGATTGGCAACAGTAGTAGAATTTGATTGCCCTTCTACTTTCTTAAAACGCAATAATCATGTTATTGTTTTTCCTACGATAGAGAAAATCGTGGGGGGCAAAGTGATCAAAGAAGGGCAGCTTTCCTTACAGGAAGACGATATATTGGTAGCCGTTAGTGATGGGGTCATTCATGCCGGTATTGGCGGACTGTTAAAACTCGGCTGGGGGTGGCAGGGAATTGCCCAGCAGCTTGCCGGTGAGTCTGTCAAAGTCATTGATGCCGATAATTTGAGTCAGCAGGTGATTCGCTGTTGTCAGGGGTATTATCTGGACAAAGCAGGCGATGATTCAACAGTTGTATCCGTTAAAATCAGACGGCCGCTGCTTTTGACAATCTTTACCGGACCTCCTGCCGACCGCTCGTATGACCAAAAGGTGGTTAAACGATTTCTGCAGCAGCCGGGAAAAAAAGTGGTAGCCGGAGGAACGACAGCCAATATCGTCAGCCGTATAACCAATCGTCCGCTAAAAGTAAATTTGGATTATCACGATCCTGCCATTCCCCCTACAGGCACAATTGAGGGAATTGATTTAGTGACCGAAGGTGTTCTAACGCTTAATGCTGCTGTAGACCGGCTGCGCAGTGCTGCAGCCTGGAAACAGCAGGATGGGGCCAGTCTCTTGGCCCGTATGATGCTGGAAGCGGATCAAATTACGATTATTGCCGGAAGTGCAGTGAATCCGGCACATCAGAATCCGAATTTTCCGGTGCAGATTAATATAAAATCACAGGTATTGAACCAACTGCTTGCGGTGCTGAAAGAAAAAGGCAAGCAGGCAGCAATTGAGTGGGTCTAATTGTGATGAAATCTTAAGAAACAATGTCAGCTAAATGTTACTTCTGACGGTTTTTTACTGGTATCTATTAAATTTTATTCGCTGCAAGAGGAGGATTTAACATGTCCCAAGTAACAGAAGTCGTAAAAATTCGCCGTAAGGTTTTATCGGAAATTGCCCGCATGGCTTTTGAGGGCTCGCTGAAAGATAACGTAGAAGATATTTTGCAGACGGTTGTTACCGAAAGCGGTCCCCGTTATCGCTGTTGTGTGCATAAGGAACGAGCGGTATTAAAAGATCGCGTTAACTTAGCCCTTTGTCAACCGATTAACACCACTCTTGCCGTTGCTGCTGAAAATGCTTTGAATCAAGAAGCTGCTGATATACCAATTATCAGCGTATTGCCGGAAGCCTGTGATCAGTGTCCGATAGACAAATTTATGGTTACCGATGCCTGTCGGAATTGTGTGGCTCACCATTGTATTAACAGTTGTGCTAAGAAAGCAATTATGGTGGTCAATAATAGGGCCTATATTGATCAGTCCAAGTGCGTAGAGTGCGGCCTCTGCAAAAAGTCCTGCCCGTATTGCGCAATTATTGAAATCAGCCGTCCCTGTGAACGGGCTTGTGACTTAGAAGCAATTAATGCGGGAGCCGATCGCCGGGCTGTCATTGATTATACGAAATGTGTTTCCTGCGGCGCCTGTAAGACGGCTTGCCCGTTTGGCGCAATTAGTGACAGGTCGATTATTGTACAATTAATTCAACTATTAAAAAATAGTGATAAGCATATCTATGCCATTTTAGCCCCGGCCTTCATTGGGCAATTTGGTCTAAAAGTGAAACCGGGTCAGGTTATGAAGGCTGTCAAAGAACTAGGCTTTTATGAAGTTCATGAAGTTTCATTCGGTGCGGATATTACCACTATTGAGGAAACAAAGGAATTTGCTGCCTCCGTTCCTAATGAACGATCTTTTATGACTACTTCCTGTTGCCCGGCTTATGTGGGCATGGTTGAAAAGCATATGCCCCAAATGCTGGAGCAGGTTTCATCAACCGTATCCCCAATGATTGCCACCGGCCGCTGGATTAAAAATAATGACCCCGATGCGGTAATCGTTTTTGTTGGCCCCTGTATTGCCAAAAAAGCGGAGGCAGACAAATATCCTGAGGATATTGATTACGTTTTAACGTTTGAAGAAATGACAGCGATGCTGGTAGGGGCCGGTATTAATGTCAGCGAAGTAGAAGACGACGGTTATCAGACTGTAGCCTCACGGGATGGCAACGCATTTGCCCGGGCAGGCGGACTGGTTCAGGCCGTAGTTGATGCAGCCGCTAAAATGGCGCCTGATGCAGTTGTTAAGCCACATCGTTCGGAAGGTCTTGGTAATTGCAAAATGGCCCTTCGCCAGTTGAAAGATGGCAAAATCGATGCGAATTTCTTTGAAGGAATGGCTTGTTACGGCGGCTGCGTCGGGGGACCGGGAACGTTGACCGATTATCGGGTAACTACGAGACTGGTTGACAATCATGCTAACACAGCCAAGGTTACTGCTTCACCGGAGAATGGTAACGCTATTGATGAAATAAAAAAAGGCGAAAGCTGGCATCACGGACATTAATTATGTTTTCTTCTTTACCAAATGCTGCTGTTTATGCTACAATATAGCCTGATTTAGATTGTCTGAGAGGAGCAACAATATGTCTGGACATTCCAAATGGGCGAATATAAAACACAAAAAAGGTAAAATGGATGCTATCCGGGGCAAGCTTACAACGAAAATCGGCCGTGAAATTACGGTGGCAGTACGGCTTGGCGGTGCGGATCCAACCGGTAATATGCGGCTGAAGCTGGCATTACAAAAAGCGAAGGAAAACAATATTCCCAAGGATAACATTCAGCGTGCCATCCAAAAAGGGGCAGGAGCACTAGAAGGTGCCAACTATGAGGAAATTACCTATGAGGGCTATGGCCCGGGTGGTGTTGCCGTTACAATTGAAGTTATGACGGACAATCGTAACCGGACAGCGGCGGATGTTCGCCATCTGTTTACAAAATACGGTGGTAATCTGGGGGAATCCGGCTGTGTTGCGTGGATGTTTAAGCAAAAAGGTCTTTTTGTCGTCGAAAAAGAGGGTGTTGACGAAGAGACACTAATGCTTACCGTTCTGGACGCCGGAGCTGAAGACTTTAAAGCAGAAGAGCAATATGAAATTACAACTGCTCCGGAAGATTTTGAAAGTGTACAGCAGGCATTAGAACAAAATAACATCACAACGATAGTCGCCCAAATTACCATGATTCCCGAAACAACTGTGGAACTTGATGGTGATGAAGCGGTTAAAATGGTTAAACTGATTGATGCGCTTGAAGATCATGATGATATTCAAGAGGTTTATACCAACGTAGAATTGCCTGATGAGATGATGGAGTAGGCAAAAAAAGCCTGCATTTCTATAACATGTATACTCTATGCAATAATTGGTAATTATAATGGCAACACAAAACATAAGGAGTGTTTTTGATGTTGCCATTTATGAAAAACACCAAAATAAGAACGGCTTTAACTGTGGTTTTGATTCTTGTTGCCTGTACGGGGGTTTATTATTTCGTTAAACCATCGGCAATCTCGGATATGCCGCCTGCGCTGCCACGAGAAACAGAAGTGGCCAAGCAGGATGCAAAAATCAAGATTACTCCCACTACGGACATTGTCCAGCGGATTATCTACCTAAAATGCAATGAAGAGGAAACATTTCGCACGAAGCCTGCCGATAATTTAGTTGGACTGAATTATCAGCAAGTCCAGCAGATATATTCGGGATGGACGATTGAAAAATTTGATACACCGGAAGTGACAATGTCCCTTAAGGTCAATAGTTTATGCCGCGAACATGCCAATAATATGTTTATTGGCGTAAAGGACGGTTATGTAGCCGTTTTTCACGGTAAGCCGGGGAGTAAGGCAATACTGAAGGAAGTAACGAAGATTCCCATTACCAAGCTTGTACCGGGGGATGCGGAAGAGTTAAAGCACGGCATGGTTGTTCAATCAAGAGAAGAATTGCTTCGTTTTATTGAAGGTTTAGAGTCGCGATAGAGTGAGGCAGGGTTTAAACCCTGCCTTTTTTCTTGCTCTCAAAGGATTCTGCCGTTTATTTGTCGAACTTGCAAGGTTAGAATAAAGGGAGGCTTAAGAGCCATGCTGGCAATTGGAATTGACCCGGGAACGGCAATTTGCGGCTACGGTGTCGTCGAAGCAGTGGGAAGCCGCTTGCGGGCGATTACATATGGAGCGATTCGTACGAGCCCTGTTCTTAGTGCAGCGGAAAGACTGCAAATTATTTATCAGGAGCTTGATGTTTTGTTTAAAGAATATCAGCCTGATACAGTGGGTGTAGAGCAGCTGTTTTTCAATAAAAATGTTACAACGGCTATGGCTGTCGGACAGGCCCGCGGCGTGATTTTATTGGCTATTGCCCAAAATAATCTTTCTTTGGCTGAATTTACTCCGCTGCAAGTCAAACAATCTGTGGTTGGGTATGGGAAGGCCACTAAAGAACAAGTGATTTATATGACTCAGCGCCTGCTGTCATTGGTGGACAAACCGAAACCGGATGATGTTGCCGATGCCCTAGCCATTGCCATCTGCTCAATTCATAGCAGCCGTTCCAGTAAAATGTGGAGTGTAAAACCATGATTGGCTATATAAAAGGTCAAATAACTCATTTATTTGCAGACTTTTGTTTTGTAGATGTGCAAGGTGTCGGTTACCGGGTGTTTGTGCCAAATTCAACGCGACAGAAATTAACAACCGGCACGTCGGTTGTCTTATTTACGCATCTGAATGTACGGGAAGATGCCTTGCTATTATACGGCTTTTATACGCAGGAAGAATACGAGCTCTTTCTGCATCTCATCGCTATTACGGGTATTGGGCCGCGGGTTGCGCTCGGTATTTTGTCTGCAGTCGACCCACAGGGATTCCGGTTAGCTGTTAGCCAGAAAAATATCGGTATCTTAACGAAGATTCCCGGAATAGGCAAAAAGACGGCGGAACGCTTAATTCTTGAACTGCAGGATAAGCTGGGAGACAGTACGCAGGAAGTGCCGGCTGCCGGTCCTCTGGTCGGCAGTCCGATGAATGATGATGTGCGGACGCAAGCGTTGCAGGCGTTAGTTGCACTTGGTTATAATCAGGGAGAAATCGCACCGATCCTGCGTAAGGCCGGCAGTGATGTAAAATCGGTTGAAGAGCTGATAAAACTGGCATTGCGTGAGTTTGGCAGCGGGAGGTAGTTATGGAAGAAGAACGAATCGTAGCCGGAGGCGAACTTGAGGCAGACAATTGGCAGTATAGTCTGCGCCCGCGCCGGCTGCAGGAATATATTGGACAAGATCAGGCAAAACAGAATCTGTCTGTCTTTATTAAGGCCGCGCTTGCCCGCGGTGAAGCTTTGGACCATGTTTTGCTGTATGGGCCGCCGGGTCTCGGGAAAACAACACTGGCCGGAATTATTGCCAATGAGTTAGGCGTTAATTTCCGGATTACTTCAGGCCCGGCTATTGAAAGGCCTGGCGACCTAGCCGCGCTTATCACTAATTTAGGTGAAAAGGATTTATTGTTTATTGATGAAATTCACCGCTTATCGCGCAGTGTAGAAGAGGTTTTATATTCTGCGATGGAGGATTTTGCCTTAGATATTATTATCGGAAAAGGTCCCAGTGCCCGCTCGATCCGGATTGATCTGCCTCCATTTACTTTGGTCGGTGCCACTACCAGAGCAGGTGCGTTAGCTGCACCGCTGCGAGACCGCTTTGGTGTTATCAGCCGTTTGGAATATTATGAGACGAAAGACTTAGTGTCTATTATTAATCGTGCTGCCGAGATTTTGAATATTGCGATTGAAGACAGAGGAGCGGAAGAAATTGCCCGCCGTTCACGTGGTACACCGCGTATTGCGAATCGTTTATTAAAGCGGGTCCGCGATTTTGCCCAAGTTGCCGGCAGTGGTGTTATTACGGATAGACTTGCCGACCAGGCGCTGGTAATGCTGGAAGTGGATAAATGCGGTCTGGACAGAACGGACAGGCAGTTGCTGTCGACGATTATTACGAAGTTTAACGGCGGGCCGGTAGGGCTGGAAACGCTGGCTGCCGCGATTAGCGAGGAAACTACAACAATCGAAGATGTGTATGAACCCTATTTACTGCAGCTGGGCTTATTAAACCGGACCCCGCGGGGACGGATTGCTACCCCTCAGGCTTATGCCCATCTGGGAATTGCCTGTAAAACCAATGAGGAAAAATTATGGTAAAGGACAAGAAAGGGGAGAACGAGCTTGCCGGGGTTTGATTCGTTAGGCAAAATACTGATGGCGGCTGGAGTTTTGCTGCTGCTTATCGGTGCAATAGTATCGTTTGGCGAAAAATTCTTTTCTCTTGGCCGGCTGCCGGGTGATATTTTTGTTGAGAAAGAAAATGTTAAGTTTTACTTCCCGATTGTAACATCACTTGTCATAAGCGTGATTTTAACTATTGTACTGAATGTCTTGTTTCGCCGTTAATGAATTGTGGAGGATGTTATGAGCAGAAATAAAAAATTACGTTTTATTAGTCTCTGCAGCATACTGATACTGACTTTCCTTTTTTCCGGAGTGAGTCATGGCCAGGGGGTGCCGTCTATTCGGGTGGGATTATGGGCCAATCAACAGAATATCGTTATTTCTTCCAATACCAGTTTTCAGGCACTGAATGAAAATGGTGAAGTACTGGGCCGGTTTTCCAATAAGGAAAAAGCTGCTTTCTCTCTTCAGGGAACACAGATTTTACTGAATGGCAAGTCAATTACGGCAAAAAATGTAGAGTTTCGCATGACCGACGACAGCAGCGATGCTTATATGGAAGTAAATAAACGCAGTTATCGCGGTATGATATCCATTCATAAAACAATTGATAAAGCAGGCTTAACAGTGGTCAACACATTGCCTGTGGAGCAATATCTTTATGGTGTAGTTGCAAGGGAAATATCGCCGGAATGGGCATTAGAGGCAGTGAAAGCACAAGCCGTTGCTGCCAGAACATACGCTTTATTCAGCATCAATAAGCACAATGCAGATGGCTTTGATGTTTGTTCCACCACCGACTGCCAGGTTTATGACGGTCGTGAAAGCGAATCAGAGCGTACGAAAAAAGCAGTTGATGATACACGAGGGATAGTCCTGCAGTATGAGAATAAGTTGATTTCTGCTTGTTTTCACAGCAGCGGCGGCGGATTTACCGAGAACAGTGAGAATGTATGGAGTTCTCCTTTGCCTTACTTGAAGGGGGTAGTTGATTATGATCAGCAATCGCCTTATTACAAATGGAAAAAAGAGTATACTCCGCAGGAACTAAGTCAGCTTTTAACTAAGGCCGGCTATAATGTTGGCGATTTGCAGGCTATCGTGCTCAGCAGATTAAGCGCACCGCCGGTAACTGCTGTTGACCGGGGCGTATCAGGAAGAGTTAAAACGATCCGCTTTACCGGAACTAACGGGTCGGTTATGCTGACCGGTACTAAATTGCGAGGATTATTGGCGCTGAACAGTACTTTGTTTGATATGTCAATTGTTACGCCTGCTCCTGCTAGTATTGAGGTTCCGATAACGGACAGTTTTGGAGACCATGGGACCAAGAAAGTGGAAGTTAACTTAAAGCCAAGTGTGGAGAAAGGCCTAATAAACGACAAGGATATTATCCGGCGGATTACCGGACGTCCCCAGGAACGGATTGTCATTAACGGCTCAGGCTTTGGGCATGGTTTAGGCTTGTCGCAATGGGGAGCAAAAGCTATGGCAGAAAAGGCACCGCAAAGTGATGCCGCATATTTCAAAACGATATTGAAACACTATTATCAAGGTGTGGATGTTGTTAAAATATACTAATGAGTATTGAGAATTTACTGCTTTAAGGAGATATGCATGCTATTATCCGATTATTATTATGATTTGCCTGCTGAACTGATCGCTCAGTTCCCGCTGGAACCTCGCGATCATTCCCGTCTAATGGTACTGGATCGCAAGACGGGTGTGGTTTCACACCAGCATTTTTATAATTTGCCAGACTATCTTGAGCCAGGGGATACCCTGGTTTTTAATAATACCAGAGTTATCCCTGCCAGATTAATTGGCACTCGGGCGGACACTGGCGGTAAGGTCGAAGTTTTTCTGCTTAACCGGCTTAATCACAATGAATGGGAAACGCTGGTAAAACCGGGCAAACGGGCTCGTCCGGGGATGACAATCAAATTCGGTGACGAACTGAGCTGTGAGATACTGGACAGCACCGATTTTGGCGGGCGGATTGTACGGTTTACCTTTCAAGGAGCATTTGAGGCCATTCTGGACCGTTTGGGAGAAACACCGCTTCCACCGTATATCCGGGAACGCTTGGAAGACAGCGAGCGTTACCAGACTGTCTACTCCCGTGAAAATGGATCGGCGGCGGCACCAACTGCCGGCTTGCATTTTACAGAAGAAATGCTGCAAAAAATTCAACAAATGGGGATTAATCTTGCTTTTGTGACACTGCATATCGGACTGGGCACATTTCGTCCGGTAAGTGTTGCCGATATTACCCAGCATGTTATGCACCGGGAATATTATTCTATTTCTCCCGAGGCGGCACAAATTATTAATCGAACGAAAGAACAGGGGAAACGGGTAATTGCGGTAGGCACGACATCTGTCAGAACATTGGAAACGGTTGGGGCCTCTGGCAGAATTGAGGCAGGATCAGGCTGGACAGATATTTTTATGTATCCGGGATTTCAATTTCACATGATTGATGCCATGGTGACAAATTTTCATTTGCCGGAATCAACACTGCTAATGCTGATCAGTGCCTTTGCCGACAGGGAAAGCATTTTATCCGCTTATCAGGAAGCTGTGGATAAAAGCTATCGGTTTTTCAGTTTTGGTGATGCGATGTTAATCCTTTAAGGAGGTTTTGGAAGTTGGCTATTACATATGAATTAATCAAAAAGTGCTCCCAGACAGGGGCCAGGGTTGGCAGAATTTATACACCTCATGGTGTTTTTGATACACCGATGTTTATGCCTGTCGGCACACAGGCAACCGTAAAAGCGGTATCCCCTGATGAGCTTAAGGCGATGGGCGCCAGTATCGTTTTAAGCAATACCTATCATTTATATCTGCGCCCCGGTGCCGATTTGGTAGCGGAGGCCGGGGGACTGCATAAATTTATGAAGTGGGATGGCGGCATCCTCACAGACAGCGGCGGTTTTCAGGTTTTTAGCTTAGGCCCCTTGCGTAAAATCACGGAAGAGGGTGTAAGCTTTCGCTCCCATATCGACGGATCAAAGCACTTTTTGTCACCTGAAAAGGCAATTGAGGTCCAGATGGCGCTAGGTGCAGATATTATCATGGCTTTTGATGAATGTGTTCCCTATCCGGCGGAATTTGAATATGCCCGTGCTTCTACGGAGCGGACCACCCGCTGGGCAGAGCGCTGCCAGAAAGCGCATACCCGGAAAGATCAGGCCTTGTTCGGCATTGTACAAGGTGGAATGTATAAGGATCTGCGCACCAAAAGTGCCCAGGATCTGGTAAAAATGGATTTTCCGGGGTATGCAGTAGGCGGACTCAGTGTTGGCGAGCCGAAGCAGCTTATGTATGAAATGCTGGAGCATACCGTGCCACAGCTGCCGCACAATAAGCCGCGTTATCTAATGGGCGTGGGAACGCCGGATTGCCTGGTAGAAGGGGTCATGCATGGCATTGACATGTTTGACTGCGTTTTTCCCACACGTGTGGCCCGGAATGGCACTGCAATGACCAGTAAGGGACGGCTTGTTGTAAAAAATGCTCAATACGCCAGGGACTTCCGGCCCATTGATGCTGACTGCGACTGCTATACTTGCCGTAATTTTAGCAGAGCTTATGTCCGCCATCTGTTAAAAACGGAAGAAATCTTTGGTTTACGCCTAACTACGATTCACAACCTGCATTTTCTAATTCATTTTATGAAGAAGATGCGTCAGGCAATTCTTGATGATCGCTTTCTGGCATTCCGTCAGGAGTTTTGGGCGCATTATCAGAGTCATTAGAGGATTTTCCCGTATGAGTGTGGAATATATTGGACATATCAGGAGGTGAGTTGATTGCCCGAATTTTCTACAGAAGTAACCCAGTTTATCCAGGCTTCATGGCCCATTGTACTGATGGGGGTAATTTTCTATTTCATGCTTTACCGTCCCCAGCAGAAAGAACAAAAGAAAAGAACCAATATGCTCGGCAGTCTGAAAAAAGAAGATCGCGTTGTTACGATTGGCGGCGTTTTTGGTACGATTACGGCTTTAACTGATAAAACAGTTATGCTGAAAATTGCTGAGAAAGTAGAAATTAAAGTTTCTCGCACCGCAATAAGCCATTATCAGGATTCTGCAAAAAATGGCGATAATAAATAACGATAAAAAGGAACTGCGCCGGGAAGTACTCTTACGGCGCAATGCCCTTTCGCCGGACTGGGTAAACAGCCAAAGTGCAATCATCGTGCAATCTTTGACCTGCTGGGAACCTTTTCTTCAGGCTAAAAATGTAATGTTATATCTTGCCATGCCCGGAGAACCGCAAATGGATGAACTCATCTTATTTGCTTTGGCAAATGGCAAGCAGGTAAGTGTACCATTTCTTACTGAAAAATTTGGCTATATGCAAAGTGCGGCAATTACCGGATTGCAAGAATTAAAAAAGGGTAAACTTAATTTACGTGTTCCTGATGAGCAAAACATGACAATTGTCGAGCCTGAAACGATTGATTTCGTTTTAGTACCCGGAGTTGCTTTTGATTTGGCCGGCAACAGGCTGGGAATGGGGGCAGGCTACTATGACCGTTTTCTTGCCCGGATTCCCCAGGTATGTACGCTGGGCATAGCCTGGAATTTTCAAATTTTGCCTTCTATTGTGTCGCAAGAACATGATATTCCTGTTCAGTATGTAGTTACCGAAGAAAAAATAACGAGTTGCAGGAAAGGCAAAATGTAGTTCACTGCATTTTGCCTTTCTATGCCATGAGGCAGAAATGGAAGTAAAAATAGGAATAGCTCAAATAAATAAATACGCTATGAGTGAGTGCGGCGATAGTGTTGAAATTGCTGAGCGGCCGAGAGGTGGAGTTTCTGCCATTCTGGCAGATGGACAAGGCAGTGGAAAATCAGCAAGAGCAACCAGTCTGGCTGTCGTTAATAAAACGGCTGCTTTAATTGCCGACGGAGCCCGTGATGGTGCGGTCGCCAGAGCGGTTCATGATTATCTGTACGCGCTGAAAGATGGGAAGGTATCTTCCACTTTAGCAATTATCAGTGCTGATTTGGATACCCAAACGGTAGTGTTCTGCCGGAATTCAAACTGTCCGGTTATTGTTAAGCAGACTTATGGCATTGATGTATATGATGAAGAGATTAATCCTATCGGCGTTCATAAACGGATGAAGCCGCTTACGTATGAAATGCCCCTTGATTTGGGCATGATTTTAGTATCCTACAGTGATGGTATACAGGCAGCCGGCAGAAAAAAAGGGCGAACAATGGATGCCGGAATTATCCACAAAATTATTGAGGAAAATGAAGCGAAAGATGCTGCTTTTATTGCAGAAAGTATTCTGGAATATGCCCTTGAACTGGATGACTACCGGCCAGGTGATGACATGACCGTTGTAGTTATGGGGTTGTGTGACAAGGACGATGTCCATAAAATCCGTAAAATAACAGTATCTTTCCCTTGGTAAAGCAGGTGAGCTGATGCGTATTATCGTAGTAGGCGTTTGTGCTTCAGGCAAGACAACCTTAGTTACTCAATTAAAAGAGTGGGGGTTTGACGCGCACAATGTTGCGCAGGAGCATTCGGGTATAAAGACCTTATGGAAGAAAAAACAGCCAGATATCGTCGTTATGCTTGATGCCACTTTAGAAAGTATTCGCAAACGGCGTAAAGTGCCGTGGGGAGAAGAACGGCTGATTGTTCAGCGTGAACGCCTGGAAGATGCCAAAGCGCATGCCGATTTATTCTTACCTACCGATTCCCTTACTAAAGAAGAAGTAGCACAACAAGTAGCAGCTTTTGTCAGGGGGTAATACGATGTCATTTATTACAGTGGATGATCTGAAAAAAAATCATGAGGTAGCTGTCTACCTCGCCTGTAGTACACAATATCTTGGACAATTGGGCTTTACTGAACACGGACACCGGCATGCCGGTATCGTTTCAGCCCGTGCATATCAGGTACTAAAAGACCTGCAGTATGAAGAGCGGGATTGTCAGTTAGCTGCTATTGCCGGCTATTTACATGATATTGCTAATATGATTAACCGCTTTAACCATGGTGGAATTGGTGCTACAATTGCATTTTCCATCCTATCCCGCCTGGAGATGCCGCCGGAAGAAATTGCACTGGTGATTTCTGCTGTTGGCAATCATGAAGAGGAGCGCGGCAATGCAGTAAATCATGTGGCTTCAGCCTTGATTCTGGCTGATAAATCAGATGTTCACCGCAGCCGTGTAACGAATAAGGATTTTGCTAAATTTGAAATTCACGACCGAGTCAATTACGCTGCGAACCATAGTTTATTGACAGTTGACCGTGCAAAAGCAGTAATTACGCTTGATTTAAAAATTGATACGACAATTTGTCCAGTGATGGAATATTTTGAAATATTTCTCGAGCGTATGGTCATGTGTCGCAGAGCAGCTGAATTCTTACATGCTAAATTTAATTTAGTGATTAATGATAATCGCTTATTATAGGCAATAAGACTTGTTCGTTGACATAAATGGTACTTTCTGGCTATAATTGGTTTGTTGTAGAACACGATGATTGGGGGAGAACGGTTTGAGGTGGGGAAATTTAACGAAATTTCTCGGCATTGTATTAGCTATTCTTGTCGTTTTTGGTTACTACATTTCGCCGCTTGCCATGTCCATTAAACAAGGTCTTGATTTACAGGGAGGGACCCATGTTGTATTGGAAGCGGTTGATACACCGGAAGCGAAAGTAGACGACGATGCCGTCCAACGGGTTATTAAAATTATTGAACGGCGCATTAATGAGCTGGGGCTTACAGAACCAATTGTCCAACGCCAAGGAGAACGGCGGATTATTGTAGAACTTCCGGGTGTAAAAGATCCGGAAAGAGCAATTGAATTGATCGGGAAAACAGCAATGCTTGAGTTTCAGAACGAAAGCGGCGTGACTGTTTTAACGGGAAAAGATCTGAAAGATGCCCGGTCACAGATTGATCAGGGAAAACAAAATCTTGTTGCCATTGAATTTACCGATGAAGGAGCGAAAAAGTTTGCTGATTTAACCGCGCAAAATATTGGTAAACGGATTGCTATTTTGTTGGACAAACAAGTATTGACTAACCCTTCCGTTCAAGAGGCAATTCCGGGTGGTAAAGCTGTGATAACCGGCAGCCGCACACTGGAAGAAGCACAGCGGCTGGCTATTTTACTCCGCTCAGGTGCTTTACCTGTCAAAGTTGAGGTAATGGAAACCCGTACTGTCGGTCCTACACTTGGACAAGACTCAAAAGATAAAAGTATCAAAGCATTTACGATAGGCGTTCTAGCTATTGTAGTTTTTATGCTGCTGTTTTATCGTTTATCAGGCGTGGTTGCCAACGTTGCTTTACTGGTTTATGTATTGCTGCTGTTAGGCGTTTTGAAGGGCCTGGAGGCGACGCTCACATTGCCGGGCATTGCCGGGATTATTCTATCGATGGGTGTTGCTGTTGATGCCAATGTACTGATATTTGAACGCTTTAAAGAAGAATTTCGTTCTGGAAAAACATTGCGTGCAGCAATGGATGCCGGTTTTCACCGTGCCTTTGGCACGATCTTGGATGCTAACGTATCGGTTATGATTACAGCAGCGGTATTATTCCTCTTAGGTTCAGGCCCGATCAAAGGATTTGCTGTCACACTTGGACTTGGTGTTGTTATCAGCATGTTTACGGCTATTACCGTCAGCCGTTCTTTACTGCGGATGCTGATCCATGCCAATGTGGTTAAAAACAGTAAATTTTTTGGTGCGTAAGGGGTGATGAACATGAAGCTGAATATTATCGGAAGACGGTATTGGTGGTTCCTGCTTTCCGGAATTATCCTAATCCCGGGACTTATTTCCATGGCCCTCCAAGGCTTTAATTTGGGTATTGACTTTACCGGTGGAACGATTGTTGATTTGAAGTTCAGCAGGGAAGTGACTGTTGCCGAAGTTCGGGAGTCATTAAAAGATTTCCATTTGGAGAATAGTACTATTCAGCTGGCGGGAACGGCGAAAACGGATGCATCACAATATGTTTTTCTGCGCACCCATTTTCTGTCAAATGATGAAAGTAAAGCTTTATTTGCCGGAATGACCGATAGACTGGGTGCCTTTGAGGTACAGCGTGTTGAGAAGGTCGGAGCGGTTGTCGGCTCTGAGCTTACCCGTCAGGCTTTATTGAACCTGTCAGTTGCCTGCCTGCTTTTGTGTGCTTACATTTCGTATCGCTTTGAGTACAAAATCGCCATATCGGCTATTTTAGCTATTTTGCATGATGTATTTGTGGTCTTGGGGGTATTTTCCATCTTCCAACTGGAACTGGATTCCTCTTTTATTGCCGCAATTTTAACTGTTATTGGCTATTCGATGAATGAGGCAGTTGTAATATTTGACCGTATCCGGGAAAATTTGCGCAGTCATCGTAAGAGCGAGTCCTATGAAGATCTTGTTAATCGCAGCATTGGGCAAACGATTACCCGCTCCATTTACACCTTATTGACGGTGTTGTTTGCGTGTGCATCGCTACATTTTTTTGGCGGCGAAACAACGAAGAATTTCTCGCTTGCCATGTTAATTGGCTTCATCAGCGGTGCTTATTCATCCATATTTAATGCCAGCCCCATATGGGTAACCTGGAAGGAATATGACGACCGCCGCAGGGCTGAACTGCGGCCTAAAGGCGCCAAATAAGCAAAAAACTGTGCATTTCACTTTAAAAGTGGCTGCACAGTTTTTTTATGCCAATTTGCCGGATTAAGCTGCGCTTATTCACCATTATCCGCTCTGTGTAATATGATGATAGCAACAAGGGCGGTGAAAACAATGTGGATGCTATTACCAGCTATTTCGTTGGCAATCGTACAGATTGCCGGGGATAATGTTGCAGTTGTTCCCGATATGGCTTCAGTAATTGGAACGGATATTTACAGCACGATTATTGTGGCCTATGTTTTGCTGGGCTCTTTGATTACCGGCATTTCATCCTGGATTGGCGTACAAACCGGTCAGGAACTGATTATTGTGGTAAAGAAACACTTTGGCAGCACTGGTAAAAACACCTTGGCGGCAATTATCCTAGCTACCTGTATTCCGGCTAGCGCGATTACGGGCTGTTATTTTGCCGGCTGGGTATTGCACGCACTCACGGGGATACCTCACTTAGCGGCCGGTCTGATTTGCTTATTGTTTTTTTCCTTGATTGCGGCGGGTTATGGATTCGAATTTCTGAAATTATCCAACTATCTGGCGTTATTTTTACTGCCTATTGTGGGCATTTTGTTTTTTCAGCAGGAATTTACCATTACCCAGCGTTTTTTTGATGTGGGAGCGATTAACTGGCCGCTGGTTTTTGCCTTAATTGGCTATAATTCGGGCGGTATGCGCTCGATTCTCGTAGTTGAGGCGGCGGCGATCTTATCCAAAAAGGGAGAAAAGGCAGTTTATTTAGCGGTATTATCCAAAGTAGTGGAGGGGTTGTTTACGATTGGTGTGGCACATCTGGTGGTATTTGCCGGTGCGGCCGGACCGCTGGCGCTATCCCAGGTAGTGCAGAAGTCTTTGGGAACAATTGGTTTTTATTTATTTAATATTATTCTATTATGCACATTTATGAATACAATGGTGCCTGCCATGATTGTAAATGCCCGGCAGATTAGCTTAATGGCAAATTTACCGACTTGGCCGTCGCTCGGCCTTTCCATAGCGGCTGTATATATCAGTAGTTTAGTGAATTTTCATACCTTGCTGTTGGTACTGAGCTGGGCTGGTCTCATTACAATAGGCTTTTTGATTTACACGGCATGGTTTTTACATAAACGACGAACAAACAAGTAATAATGATACTATATTCGCTGAAAGGATAAAGTATCGTGAAGCTTATTGTCGCTGTTATTATGCTCATAGGGGTGGTCGGTACACTAATACCAAGGGTGCCGGGAACGTTCATCATATTCTGCGGGGCTTTGTTATATGGGGGATTGACCGGGTTTACCACATTTCAGCCTTGGCTTATCGCTTTGCTTTTCATTTTGACCTTGACGGCAGAAATAGGCGGGCGATGGCTGCGTACGTATTTGACAAACCGGTATCAGCTTTCACGGCTGTTTTGTGTTAACGCATCGGCAGGAAATATTGCGGGAATCATTGCGGCCGATGCGCTGCTGGGGCCTGTTTTAGGAATTATTATTTGGGAGGTAATTGTTGGTAAAGCCTTCATCCCCCGCTGGAGTACAGTAGGTCGCGTCATTTACTTCCTGGCAATAGCTGCTATGCTGCGTTTTATCTGTGCGGTAATTATGGTTGCTTTAATAACAGTCTATGTTTTTTAACAGACAAAATAAATATTGCGCTGCGTCATTTTCGTATGGCAGGTTACGCAATGGGCAAAATAAGAAAAACGGGGTGGGGAGGGATTACGATTGCCTTCATATTTTGAACTTGTAAGACACAACGGAAATGGCGACTTATTTCAGGCCGTAGAATTATCATTGTCAGCATTAGCGGAAGGACAGCCTTTTCACCTTCATGTAGAAGGACTGCGGGGGACTGGCAAAACCACTATTATGCGGGCTGTGAAAGATATTTTACCGCCTATTGTGCGCATAAAAAATTGTTTGTATAATTGTGATCCGGCTAAACCGCATTGTCCTGAGCACCGGTGCCTGTCAGCACAAGAAATTCAGGAAATTGGCTCTGAAACAATACCGTGTCCTTTTTTAGAAATATCACAGTCAGCCAAAATCGGCACGGTGGTAGGCACGATTGATTTAGCTAAATTGACTGACAAAATGTCACCAGCTGCTTCGATTCTGCCCGGTACAATTGTACAGGCTCATCGCGGAATCATTTTTGTTGATGAAATTAACAGGCTCGCTGATACGTCACCGGAGTTAGCTGACGTTTTGCTGGATGTTATGGGGACAAAACCCGGCCGTATTCAGATTGAAGAAACGGGTATGCCTGCAGTTGAACTGCCGTTGGCGGTTACTGTATGGGCGGCGTCAAATCCGGATGAAGACCCGGGAGCTTTAGCACAAGTTCGTCGTCAACTATCCGACCGCTTCGATGCATTGGTGACGATGGGACGACCTAATGATTATTTAGCTGTTCACTCGATACTGGAAAACCGGTGCAAAAGTGATATAACCCCAAGCGACTATCCGGCCTTTTCCATTCCTGTAGGGCTGGAGAAAATTTCCGTCAGCAAAGAAATCCGAAATGTATTAGCTTCTATTTACGTGGATTTTAGCTTGGAAAGTCTGCGCGCAGTACAAGCTATGGAAATGGCAGCCGCCTTGCAGGCAGTACGTGGTGGAAAACCGCAGGTCACGCTGGATGAGATCATCCAGGTAGTGCCGCTCACGCTGGGGCACCGTGTCGATCATGCCACGGTAACCAATATTCTGAAATATTTAACGCATTTAAATCATCCGGTGCTTCCAGTATCACAACAGGCAAACGAGGTAGTACCAACGCCGGCTGCTATTGGCAAGCAGCAAAGCGGTTCTAACCCGGAACAGTTGTCCTGGTGGCGTAGTTTATGGGAAAACCTCAAAAAACGGGCATCAACAAATAAAGCGCCTGAGACGCAGCCCAAGAATTCGCAGGCCGGTACCGGCGGTGGTTCGAGCGGCGGACGTGGCAGCAGTCCTCAGCAGCAGACAGCGGATCCGCTGCAGATGACTATTCATGCCCCACGAGCTAAAGCAACGCCTTTAGCGAAGCTGCCTGTAGACAAATTCATCAGTGAGGATGAAAATCGTGGTTGAGTGGGAGCTGGATTATGATAATCAAATTTTACTCCGCCTTACTCATCCGGCAAAACAAATTAGTAATGCCATAGATAAACAGCGTGGAGTTCGTATCGGGCAAAGCACTGTTATCAGCCAGAAAATGCACACTTATCATCCTGAGCAGGTTGAAGAAATTCAAATTGTGCAGGATGCAGATGCCGGGCAAACATTTTATCACCGCACTGACCAAGGAAAAATATTTCATCTGGATATTTTTCACGAGACAGGTCTAGTTGATCACCGGCAAGTGGCGGCAGCGGTAAAGCAGGCTGTAGAACTGTACAACCTGCATTATTCTATGCAGCATATCCTTATCTTTTCCAACAGGGAGCAGGGTGTAAATCCCCACCATATTGACATCCAAACCGGAACAGGCGGTGGAAGAGTGACCGGAGATTTAAACAGGGGAACAAAACTTTCGCTTAAGAAAGCCCATGAAAATCATGTGCACGTTGCGACACTTATTCCACGTGAACATATTGCATGTCTGTTTTATTTAGTTAATTCCATTGAAAAGACAATCCTCACCACTTCTTTAGAGTTGAGGCGTAATGAAAGAATTGTTCATATCCGAAGCGGCGGCGGTAAAAGTGATATGTCACCTTATGCCGATCATCAGTCCGATTCTTTTCTGCAGGAAAAAAACTGCAAGGAGATGTCGCCAATTGTTAAGGAACATCAGCTGCTTCAGGATACGGAGGAATTAACTGAGCAATTTGATTCACCAAGAGACTTGCAAAAGGTTTTTGATGATATTGACCAGGGGATGAAGCACAGTAAATTATTGAAAGAATTGAACGACCGCGGTAATGGAAGTGACACCCTGGAACGAATGGTTGGTATGGGAGTAGTTGAAACCAACCGTTCACAAATCAAATTGACGGAGTATGGACAAGCGTTAAAAGAGTATTTAAAGCTGAATATGACGGATATTGATGCCTATATCCGTCGTTCCATCCGCCTGATAAAGCCGGCAAGCGAAGTCAGTGGAAAAAGTCTGACACTTCTTAAAAAGAGCGGCTCCTCCGGAACCGGCAGCAGCCGGACGGAAAGCTGGCTGTCCGGCAATATAGCCGGAGAATTAGCGATAGCTGAAACAGTCCATGCTGCTGCGGGACGATCCATATTAGAAAATAACGATTTCCGTATAACGTGCCGTGATATCCAGCAGCAATTACGTTACCGCAGGAATAAAACAGATTTTTGCCTCCTGGTTGATGCCAGTGCCAGTATGGCAGGCATGCGCATTAAAGCTGCCAAGTTTTTAGCCCGGCACTTGTTTCTTGCTTCGAATGACCGGATTAGTGTGGTTACTTTTCAAGAAGACAAAGCGATCATCCAGGTGCCGCTAACCAGAAATTACCAACTGGCCGAAGAGTGTTTGAGCCGGATCAATTCTATTGGTTCGACACCGCTGGCATTAGGGCTGAATCAAACCCTGTCCTATTTGCAGGAAGCCCGTGCAGTCAATCCTCTGATTGTATTAATTACGGATGGCGTACCGACACTGCCGGATAAGACAAGAGATCCTCTGGCCGATGCGCTGACGGCAGCAGCAAAAATAAAAGATAGCGGCTATGCTTTTACTTGCATCGGATTAAAGCCGCATCGCGGATATTTGGAAGAACTATCAAAAGCTGCCGGTGGCAGAGCATATATTCTTGAAGAATTAGAAAAGCAGGCACTTGTTAAAGCTACGTGGGCCGAACGTAGAATTAATGGCAAGTGATTCCGGCTTTTTCTTTTTTTTTAGAGGATTATTGCAAAAGTGAAGAGAATTACTTGTAAGTTATGCAAGATTCTTGTTCTCTCAATTGCAGAGTTAGAAATATAACAGCCTTATTTGCATAATTTTGCTTCATTCGATATAATATTACCACAATATGGAGGCTTCTATGGCCAAATTAGGCCGATTATGGCGCTTGGCTCCACCGCAGACGGAGTTAAGTCTTTTTCTTAGCAGCAGTTTGGGAATTTCGAAAACAGTTGCTCAGGTTCTAATTAACCGGGGTATTCTTGATGAGGAAAGTGCCCGGGAGTTTTTGTTTAGTGGCGTAGAGCGGCTTGGAGATCCATACCAGCTGAAAGATATGGCGAAAGCAGTAGACCGTATCAGTCAAGCTGTTTTTGAAGGTCAGAAAATAACGGTTTATGGTGATTATGATGTCGATGGCATTACGGCAAGCGCTTTAATGTACCGTGTTCTTAGCAGTTTGGGTGCCCAGGTGGAGTACTACATACCAGAGCGGCAGAGTGAAGGCTACGGTCTTAATGCAGCTGCGCTGGAAACCCTGACTCAATCGGGGACAAAGCTGATTATTACCGTTGACTGCGGCATTAGTGCAGTACAAGAAGTGACAGCGGTGCAGCATGAGGTAGATATTATTATCACCGATCATCATCAGCCGCCGGACATACTCCCTCCCGCTTATGCAATACTCAATCCGAAGCAGCCTGGTTGTCTTTATCAGGATAAACAACTGGCCGGTGTAGGCGTCGCCTTTAAACTTTGTCAGGCGTTATGGGCGCATTATCATCCGGATAAAGCAATGCTTACGGAGCACCTGGATATCGTTGCACTTGGAACGATCGCAGATATTGTTCCTTTAGTGGGGGAAAACCGGGCAATTGTCAGACTAGGCTTAAGGCAGCTGGCTGCAACAGAGAATCCGGGACTCAAGGCTTTGCAGGAGGTTTGCGGAGTAACTGGGCGCGTTGATACCGGCAAAGTGGGGTTTGTCCTTGCACCGCGTCTGAATGCGGCAGGCCGGATCAGTCATGCCGCAGCCGGAGTAGAATTACTGATCACCAATGACGCAGAACATGCAGCTGAACTGTCTGCTATGCTGAATCAGGAGAACATCACCCGGCAGCTTGTGGAAAAGGAAATCTTGCTGGCTGCAGATCAATTAGCAGCTGCAGTTCCCCTCGATAAGGTGCTGGTATTAGCAGGCGAAAACTGGCATCCAGGTGTTATTGGCATTGTTGCCTCCCGTCTGGTAGAAAAATATTATCGCCCGGTTGTCATGATTTCGCTTAAAGATGGCATTGGCAAAGGCTCTTGCCGCAGCATTCCCGGTTTTGATATGTATGAAGCCTTAAAAGACGCTGCTGATTATTTAATTCAGTTTGGTGGACATCGGCAGGCGGCAGGGCTTAGTATCGAGGAGAAACATATTAATAAGCTGCGACAGTGTCTGATTGCTTTTGCGGTCAATCACTTACAAGAGGAAGATTATTTTCCTAAAATTCAAATAGATTCACTTATTGCTCTAGAGGAAGTGAATGCATCCTTTTTAGAGGAAATGGCTTGTCTGGAACCGCATGGCATGGGAAATCCGAGCCCGGTATTTGCCAGCAGCCAGCTCCGGCTGGCCGATATACGTTCAATCGGTCAAGACGGGCGGCATTTAAAATTAAAAGTATGCCACGATCAAAGCTCTGTCGACGTTATCGGCTGGGATATGGGAGATTTGAATCATACTTTCCTGCGCAATGATCTTATTGATCTGGCGTTTATTCCTCAGTTTAATGAATGGCAGGGTAAGAAAAATATTCAATTGCGTGCTCACGACTTAAAGATAGTTGAGAAAAAGTGTTCTCCGCTTGACGAATTGTTTGCTCAAGGCCTAAGTGAGAGCCGCTATAAAAATATTTTACAGGCAGCGCGCTTTGCTACAAAAGTAGCCGGTGTTACCTTCGAAGACCGTCAGAATATAATTAAGACCTTGCAGCCGGGTGATGAGCTGGTTCTTGTCAGAGAACCGCACAACAGCCATGACAGGCATGCAATCCGCCTTGACCGGCAAGATGGTCAAACAATCGGTTATTTGAATGCCGAACTAGCGGCTGAAATGGCTCCTGAACTTGACAGAGGACAGGGGTATCAATGTGCGGTTTCAGCAGTAACCGGCGGACAAGAGCGATTGTATGGTGTTAATGTTGTCGTTATCCGCCAGGAGGCCGCTTTGCCTGTTGAGCGTACGGCAGCTTCTATTGACCGGCAGGCAGTACAGCGGGCTTTACTGGGTGACCGTTCGTACCACAGCAGCCAGCAGCAGGTTTTGTCCCGCTTAGCCAATCGGGAAAGTATTTTGGCAATTATGGGAACCGGCAGAGGAAAATCGGCAATTTTTCAGACGCATGCTGCACTTCTGGCCCTGCAAGAGCATAAAATGACAGTTATCGTTTATCCCCTCAGAGCGCTGGTCAATGACCAGTATCAAAATTTAATCCGTAAACTGGATGGATTGGGACTCGCTATTCGTAAAGGGAATGGTACCTTGTCGCCGGATGAAAGGACCGAGCTGTTTCTGGCTTTGAACAAGCAGAATGTTGATATTTTGCTTACTACACCCGAGTTTCTGGAAGCAAACTTGAAGGTATTTGAAAAGGTAAAAGAGCATATTGGCTTTTTAGTGATTGACGAAAGTCATCATATTTCTTTAAGCGGCAAACGTCAACGACCGGTTTATCAACGCCTTGGGCAGCTAAAACAGTCACTGGGAAACCCGTTAGCTTTAGCGGCAACCGCTACTGCTGATGACGATACTTGTGAGGCCATAGTGAGCACATTGCAGCTTACTGATGTCATTATCGATAGAACAATCCGTGCTAATCTTCTGTTAGAAGATCAAAGGCGGACCGCGGATAAACTCAGCTATCTGCTTCCGTTTCTTGCTGGCAAAGATAAAGCGTTGATCTATGTTAACAGTCGTAAGCAGGCCGTAACTATTGCCGAGAGGCTTAGAACTATGCTGCCGGAATGCAGTGACCAAATCGGCTTTTACCACGCAGGGTTAAGCAATGAGTGGCGAATGAAAGTCGAGGAATGGTTTCGCATGGGGCAATTGCGAACAATTGTTACGACAAGTGCATTTGGTGAAGGAATTGATTTTCCGGATATTCGCCACGTTGTTCTTTATCATCTGCCGTTTAACCAGACCGCTTTTAATCAGCAATGCGGCAGAGCTGGCCGGGATGGAGAGCGCAGTTTTGTTCATCTTATTTTTGGGCAGGATGACATTAGGCTTAATACAATGATACTGAATGATATTGCTCCCGATCGCAGCACAGTTGGCAAGGTGTATGTAGTTTTAAAGGAAAGCCTGCACAAAGGCACAGGAGCCTGTGATTTAACGAATAGCCAGATTAGCGAAAAGGTGAATGCACGGTTTGGCTTTTGTACCAATGAAACTGCTGCTGCAACATCAATCCGGATTTTGGAGGAGCTGCATCTATTGTGGCGTGAAACCAGAGGCTCCAAAAGAACAATATACTTTAATCAGGCTCCGGGTCATAAACTGGATATAGAACAGTCCGTGACTTACTGCGAGGGCTTGCAAGAGAGGGAAACCTTTCAGAACTTTGCAGAAGATGTTATGAATTCGACAGCAGCTGATTTGCTTTCCTGGATTAATCGACCTGTAATACCCGAAAAATATAAGGAGAGTGGCATTAATGGATTATAAAAGCAAGATTCGGGTTATTCCCGATTTTCCGACACCTGGTATTCGATTTAAGGATATCACCACCTTACTGCAGGATAAAGAGGCATTTCGGCTGGCCATTGATGATATCGCTGCGGCATTTGCCAATGAGAAGATTGATGTTGTCGTCGGGCCTGAGGCCCGGGGGTTTGCCGTAGGTGCTCCTGTAGCTTATAAGCTGAATGCCGGTTTTGTTCCGATTCGCAAGCCTGGCAAATTGCCCGGAGAAGTGCTGCATTATGAGTACAGTCTGGAATACGGGAAAGATGCACTCGAAGTTCATCGTGATGCGATTACGCCTGGGCAAAAAGTCCTGATTGTGGATGATTTACTGGCTACCGGCGGTACAGCTCAGGCCACGGCTAAGATGGTAGAGCAATTGGGCGGCGAAGTCGTTGGTCTTGGCGTATTGATTGAATTGACATATCTAAAGGGCCGTGAAATGTTCCCTGATTGCCGGATTGTATCACTTGCCCAATATTAATGCTTGAATGTTGAGGTGCGCGAATGGGCAGTGAAAATACAGCAATGACAATCGATGAAATCTACAAACAAATTCTAGGCTATCAGCCGGATGCTCCAATAGCATTAGTTGAAAAAGCTTATAATTTAGCGGTTGATGCTCACAAGGGACAGTTTCGCGCTTCAGGTGAGGAGTACATTTGTCATCCCTTGGGTGTTGCTAAAATTCTTGCCGACTTACAAATAGACGCTTTGACGATCAGTGCGTCATTGCTGCATGATGTAGTGGAAGATACGGCAGTTTCGCTTGATGACTTAGAAAAGCAATTTAGCAAGGAAGTCGCTCTGCTGGTTGACGGAGTTACGAAATTAAGCCGTTTTGAATATAAGTCCAAAGAAGAACAGCAGTTGGAAAACTATCGGAAAATGTTTCTGGCTATGGCAAAAGATATCCGTGTAGTTTTGATTAAACTGGCTGACCGGCTTCATAATATGCGTACGTTAAAGCATATGAGTCCTGAAAAGCAAAAACGCATTGCTCAGGAAACTATGGAAATCTTTGCCCCGCTTGCCCACCGGTTAGGGATTTTTAACATGAAGTGGGAACTTGAGGATTTATCGTTTCGTTATTTGGAACCAGAGCATTATTATGATCTCGTTGATCAGATGAAACAAAAACGGCAGGCACGGGAAGAAATAATCAATGATGCCGTAGATGTTTTATCGGAAAAGCTGCAAGAGCTCGGCATTAAGGCCGATATTCAAGGGCGACCCAAGCATTTTTACAGTATCTACAAAAAAATGAAGAAGAGCAATAAAGATTTGAGCGAAATTTATGATCTTTATGCTATTCGGGTTGTAGTTGACAGCGTGAAGGATTGCTATGGCGCCCTGGGAATTGTCCATACCTTGTGGAAGCCGCTTCCGTATCGCTTTAAAGATTATATCGCGATGCCAAAATCAAATATGTACCAATCGCTGCATACGACTGTGATTGGCACTCGTGGACAGCCTGTGGAGATACAGATCCGCACCTGGGAAATGCATCGCATTTCTGAATATGGCATAGCGGCTCATTGGCGGTATAAGGAAGGCGCTAAAGGTGCCGATAAAGATTTCGATCAAAAACTTTCCTGGCTGAGGCACCTGATTGAATGGCAGCAAGAGATGCGAGATCCACGGGAGTTTATGGATGCCCTCAAACTGGATGTGTTTACGGATGAGGTTTTTGTTTTTACTCCTAAAGGCGATGTAATTGATTTACCAGCCGGTTCTGTGCCGATCGATTTTGCTTATCGAATTCATACGGATGTGGGACACCGATGCGTGGGAGCGCGTGTAAACGGTAAAATCATCCCGTTGGAATACCGTTTGAATAATGGAGATATTGTTGAAATTATTACCAGTAAGCAGAGCAGCGGCCCCAGCAGAGACTGGCTGAATATTGTCGGTTCTTCCGAGACTCGCAGTAAAATCCGGCAATGGTTTAAAAAAGAAAACCGGGAAGAAAACATTGCGAAAGGCCGCGAGGCGATTGAACGGGAAAGTAAAAAACTCGGCTATGAATGGAAAGAACTGGCCAAAGGTGATCGGTTGGATGAGATTGCCAAAAAAATGAATATTTCCGGTGGTGAAGATGATTTATTAGCGGCCTTAGGCTTTGGGGGTGTAACACTGCATGGTGTTATGGCAAAGCTCATTGAAGCTCATAAAAAAGAATTAAAAAGCACTACTCCGCCTGATTTATCACAGTTGTTAGCTGATTTAAAGCCGAAAAGCGTTAATCGAAAAGCCGGGCACGGAATACTAGTTAAGGGAGAAGCTGGTTTACTGGTACGGCTTGCGCGGTGCTGCAATCCTGTTCCCGGGGATGTGATTACCGGCTATATAACCAGAGGCAGAGGCGTATCAGTCCATCGGGCTGACTGCTCTAATATCCCGACAGATCCGACTGAATATGAAAGAATGATTGAAGTGGATTGGGATATTGCTCCCAACGATGTGTACAAGGTTACAGTTGAGGTAACCGGTTCTGACCGTCCGGGCTTATTATCTGATATAATGATGGTGGCATCGGAAAGCAAGACCAATATTAATTCTGTTAATGCTAAAGTGAATAAAAATAAGATTGCAACGATAACAATCAGTATTGACATTAAGAATCTTACGCAGCTAGAGTATATTATGACTAAGATGCGGCGTGTGAAAGATATCTTTAACGTCCATCGGCTGACACAAGGGACAGGGGGATTTTCATGAGAGCTGTTGTTCAGCGAACCAATTGCTCTAGCGTCACTGTCGACGGCACGATAATTGCAGCTGCCGGTCCCGGACTGACGGTTCTGCTGGGGGTCACTGGTACCGATTCAGAGGAAGATGCCTGCTATTTGGCGGAAAAAATTGTAAACTTAAGAATTTTTCCGGATAACTCGGGAAAAATGAATTTGTCCCTTAAAGACAGCGAGGGAGAATTACTGGTTGTTTCTCAATTTACTTTGTATGGTGATTGCCGGAAAGGGCGGCGGCCAAGTTTTGACAGTGCCGCCAAACCGGAGCAAGCAAAGACATTATATGAAGTTTTTATTCGCGCGTGCCGTGAGGCTGGTGTGACTGTCAGCAATGGCCAATTTCAAACGACAATGATCGTTGCGCTGGAAAATGACGGCCCTGTAACGATGCTTTTAGATAGCAAACGATTATTCTAGGGAGTGGAATTTGTGAAAATTATTCGTATGGAAGTAGGAAGCTTAGGCACAAATTGCTATATTGCCTATTGTGAGGATACGAAAGAAGCAGCTATCATTGATCCTGGCGGGGATGCTGAGGAAATTATTGCTGTTATTGGCCGGGAAGCTCTCGAGCCTGTATGCATTATCAATACTCATGGACATGCGGATCATATTTTAGCCAATAATAAAGTGAAAGAAGCGACTGGCGTGCCCGTATATATCCATGGCGATGATGCGGATATGCTGGTGAATGCTCAAAAGAACCTCTCCAGCTTTATCGGCAAGGGGCAAACTTGTCTGCCCGCTGATAAAATACTGGCAGATGGCGATACGATTGCAATTGGTAAGTTTAATCTGGAGGTTATTCATACTCCAGGCCATTCACCGGGTGGTATTTGTTTAAAAAGTGAACTTGTTCTATTTAGTGGAGACACTTTGTTTGCCGAGTCGATAGGCAGAACTGATTTCCCCGGCGGATCGTACCGGCAGTTAATCTCGAATATCAAAGAACGGCTGATGCTGCTTCCGGATGAAACGAAGGTGTATCCCGGTCATGGTCCTGACACAACGATTGGCTGGGAAAGAAAAATGAATCCCTTCATTCAGTAATTTGTGAAAGGGAGTAGACGCTTGTGCTGAAAACAGCCTCATTTTGGCTGCGAACTATTATTATTGTAATGATAGTTTGGCTGCTTAGTAAGGTTACCTCCATTTATCTGCCGGTCATTTTAGCGCTCATTCTGTCCTTTTTATTAAATTCTGTTGTTGATTTGCTAGTTAGACTCCCTGCTCGTTGGGGCAGAAGGCAGATGCCCCGGTCGATTGCAGTGCTTTTATCGTTTGTTGTTGCCGTTTTTGCAATTGTTATTGTTGCCTTGTTCATTGTGTTTCCTTTTATTCAGGAATTTGATAAGTTTGTGATTGATTTGCCGGGCCTGGTAAGAAGAATTCAATTCCTGATTGTGGTAATTGAGCAGCAGGCGACCGCAATGGAACTGCCGGATAATGTGAGAGACTTACTAAATCAAGGCGTAGCCAATATGGCGTCTTTCTCTGTTGAAATGGCAAAGCGAATTTTGAATGCCGTTTTCGGATTTGCCTCACAAGCTGTTGAACTGGTGGTTGTGCCTGTCCTGATTTATTACTTATTGAAGGATTGGCGCTCCTTACAATTGGGTTTTATTAATGCTTTTTCTCCACAGTACCGGCAGCAGCTGCAAAATGTAACAAGTGAAATGGGCAATGTTATCAGCGGGTACATCCGCGGCCAAATTGTCATCAGTATTATAATGGGGGTTTTGGTTTTTAGCGGCATGTACTTATTGGGCGTGGATTACCCTTTAGTGCTGGGGCTGCTGGCAACCCTGACAGAAACAATCCCCATTATTGGACCGGTTATTGGCGCTATACCGGCAATTTTGTTAGCTTATATCATATCGCCGGCACTTGCCGTCAAAGTTATCGTTTTTTATATACTCATTCAACAGATAGAGAACCACCTGATCGTGCCTAATATAATGGGGCACACAATTGATCTGCATCCAATAGTTGTAGTGATCAGCTTATTGATCGGCGGGCATATCTATGGCGTGGCCGGGATGATGCTGGCAGTACCAGTGACGGCATTGTTACGAGTGGTTATTCGACATCTTTGGTATTATGGAGAAAGCAGGTGAGGTGATTTTATGTCCATCAATATGAATGATTTAAAAGAAAAATTTCATGAGAAACAGTATAAGCTGACACCACAGCGGCAGATTATTTTACAAACCTTTATTGATCATGAAGAAAAACATCTTAGTGCGGAAGATGTTTACCACATTGTCAGGCAGAAAGCTCCTGAGATTGGTTTAGCAACTGTATACCGGACACTGGAACTGTTAAGTGAATTAGATGTATTACAAAAAATGGATTTTGGTGACGGACGCAGCCGCTATGAAATTAATGAATCGAATACACTTCATCATCATCATCATTTAATTTGTCTTGATTGTGGTACGGTTAAAGAATTTGAAGATGATTTGATGGAGACTCTGGAAACGGTGATTGCCCGCAAAAGCAAATTTCAAATCGTCGATCATCAAGTAAAATTCTACGGTTATTGCCAGGATTGCCAGAAAAAACGCGAACATGAATAATGAGTATCAATTTACGGGAGATCAGCAATACTCCCGTGATGTTCAGGACGTCATGGCCTTATTTATGGTTGGCCCGGCAACTGAAACAGGCAGAATTGGCCGGTTTTCTGTAACTGTTGAATGCTCAGCCTATCAAGTTGTTACTCAAATTGAGTTTCAAAATGAATATGGTAAAACCCTGACAAAAACAGAACACAGCAATATCCAAGCTGCCGGAAACGGTACACAGCCAACCGTCAAGCAATCTATTCGTCTTAGCCTGCTCAAAATAATGAAGGAATTTACTTCGTATGATCCCGGTCCGTGGGGCATACTGCGCGGTGTTCGGCCAACCAAACTTGCTCATCGGATGCTGGATCAGGAGCAGCCAGTAGAGAGGATCATACATACTTTTGGCCACCATTATGGGGTTCGTGCTGACAAAGCACAGTTGGTGACCAATATTGCTGTTCGACAGAGACCTCTTTTAGCGCAGCTGGCAGGAACAGGCAGGAACATCGGTGTTTATATTGGTATACCGTTCTGCCCCACCCGCTGCTTATATTGCTCATTTCCGGGATTTACGCTGCCAGCCAAACAATCACAAGTAGATGCTTTTTTACAAGCCCTGGATACTGATATGACTAATGCGGCGGCAAGCATTCAAAAGCATGGGCTTACGGTTATGTCCGTATATGTAGGCGGCGGGACGCCAACCAGTTTTTCCGAAGCAGATTTTGCTCAGCTGCTGACAAGCATAAAGCAAACCTTTATTAATGAACATACAAAGGAATTTACCGTAGAGGCAGGCAGGCCTGATTCCATTTCGGCAGGGAAAATTGCCGCAATGCGAAGCGCTGGTGTCAATCGCGTCAGCGTAAATCCGCAGACTATGCAACAAAAAACACTGGATAGGATTGGCAGAAATCATACTGTTGATGATATCGTTACTGTTTTTCACCAATTTCGCCAGGCAAATATCGGAATTATTAATATGGATGTTATTGCTGGCTTGCCAGGTGAGACAGAACAAGATATGATAGATACTATGGAAAAAATTGCATCACTGGAGCCTGATAACCTAACCATACATACGCTGGCTCTCAAAAAGGGATCTCGTCTGAAAACCAGCTTAAGTGAGCACAGCTTACCTAATGAGACAGTTACCGGCAGGATGGTTGAGATTGCCGCAGCATATGCCCGGCAGCTGGGTATGCAGCCGTATTATTTATACAGGCAAAAATACATGACCGGCAACCTGGAAAATGTCGGTTATTCATTTCCAGGTAAAGAATGCCTTTATAATATGCAGATTATGGAGGAACGCCAAACTGTAATCGGCGTCGGTCCCGCAGCCGGAACAAAGGCTGTTAACTGCCGTACCTTTGACTTAAGAAAATGTTATAATGCCAAAGATGTAACGGCGTATATGAACAATCTGCCTATTTATCTTGGAGACAGGCAGTTGTTGCTAGATAATCTTTTTGCAGCTGGTAAGGAGGAGATAAGTACATGTTAACGACAGCGCCGCGAGGGACCAAAGACATATTGCCCGATACAAGCGGCCATTGGCAATATATCGAAGAAACCGCTTATACTGTATGCCGCACTTATGGTTACAGCGAAATCAGGACGCCTGTGTTTGAACATACCGAGTTGTTCCTGCGCGGTATTGGGGAAACTACCGATATCGTCGATAAGGAGATGTATACATTTACGGATCGAGGCGAGCGCAGCATAACGTTACGTCCTGAAAACACAGCAGCTGTTGTACGCGCCTTTCTGGAGCACAAACTTTATGCAGGACCGCAGCCGACAAAGCTGTTTTACATGGGGCCAATGTTCCGCTATGACCGTCCCCAGGCTGGACGGTACCGCCAGTTTCATCAATTTGGCGTTGAAGCAATCGGCTCAAAGGGAGCGGCAATTGATGCCGAGATTATCGTATTAGCTGTTCAATTCTTACGGAAGCTTGGGCTTAATGAGCTAAAGCTGAATATTAACTCAGTCGGCTGCCCTCAATGCCGGCCGGTATACAGAACCCGGCTGCAAGAATTTCTTAAAGAAAAAGTTACTGCTATGTGCGGTGACTGTCAGTCGCGCTTTGATCGAAACCCAATGAGAATTCTCGATTGCAAAAAAGAGGCCTGTACAGCTCTTTCACAAGGAGCTCCGCAAATGGTAGACTGCTTATGCGATGAGTGTCAGGCGCATTTTTCTCAATTAAAAGACCTGCTGACTGCAGCGGATGTGGAATTTGTCTTAAATCCCCGGCTTGTTCGAGGCTTAGACTACTACACCAAGACTGCATTTGAAATACAATATTCCCCGCTTGGGGCGCAAAGCGCTGTATGCGGTGGAGGCAGGTATGACGGTCTGATCGAAGAATGCGGCGGACAGCCTACGCCAGGAATCGGTTTTGCTATTGGTTTGGAGCGCGTTCTGCTCGCACTGGAAAAGCAGAACCTGCTGCCGCAGGCAAAAAACGATATTGACTTATATATTGCCCCCTTAGGAGAGAATGCGCAAGCTCCCGCCTTTCGGCTGTTGTGTCAGCTAAGGCAGGAGGGAATAGCCTGCGATATGGACTTCCTGAACCGGAGCCTCAAGGCTCAAATGAAGTATGCGAATAAATATCCTGCTAAATTTGTCGCCATTATTGGCGAGGAAGAAGTGCAGCAGAATAAAGTGATGCTTAAAAATATGGAAACCGGTGAGCAGCAGTTGATTGATATGGATACCATTCAGCAGCAGTTCAAGGCAGAGAGGAAGGGCTAGTTATGGATACAATGGTAGGGTTAAAACGCACACATAGTTGTGGTGAGTTTTCACTTAAACAGGCTGGACAAGAAGTGGTGGTTTGTGGCTGGGTGGCACGTCGCCGGGATCATGGCGGATTAATATTTATTGATCTGCGGGATCGCTCCGGTGTTGTTCAAGTTGTTTTCACTCCTGATATGGATAAAGCGGCTTTTCATAAAGCCGAAGACGTTCGTTCCGAATATGTTTTAGCCGTGAAAGGTACGGTAAAAGTACGGGATGCCGCAACGGTCAATTCCAATATGCCTACCGGGGACATTGAAATTTACGGTGCTGACTTACGCATTTTGAATGCTGCAAAAACTCCGCCTTTTTATATTCAGGATAACATCGATGTCGATGAAAATCTGCGCCTAAAATACCGGTATCTGGATTTACGGCGTCCTGAAATGCAGAATAATCTACTGCTGCGTCATCGCGTTGCTAAGGCAATGCGCGATTTTCTGGATCGCAAGGAATTCGTAGAAATTGAAACCCCGATGCTGATGAAGAGCTCGCCTGAAGGTGCTCGTGATTATTTAGTTCCCAGCCGGGTCAATCCGGGGAAATTTTATGCACTGCCGCAGTCTCCGCAAATATTTAAGCAAATCCTAATGGTTGCAGGCATGGAGCGGTATTTTCAGATTACCCGCTGCTTCCGTGATGAAGATTTGCGTGCCGACCGTCAGCCTGAATTTACCCAGCTTGATATTGAAATGTCCTTTATTGACCGTGAAGATATCCTGAACATGATGGAAGAAATGATTGTTCATATCTTCAAGGAATCTCTCAATGCGGATATTGCAATACCCTTTCAGCGTCTGAGCTATGATGAGGCAATGAATAAGTACGGTTCAGATAAACCGGATCTGCGCTTTGACATGGAAATCATTGATATTACCAAAGCTGTCGGCACTACAGAATTTAAAGTATTCCAAAGTGTATTGCAAAACGGCGGCTGCATTAAGGCCATTAATGTTAAGGGCTATGCTCATGTACCGCGCCGTGAACTGGACGGTCTGGTTGATTTTGTTTCCGGCCATGGTGCAAAAGGCCTGGCTTGGATCGGCTACACCCCCGAAGGCTTAAAATCACAAATTGCGAAGTTCCTCAGTGAAGATATTATCAGCAGTATTACCGCAACCACTGGAGCCGTTGAAGGTGACTTGCTGCTTATTATTGCTGATCAGCCGCAAGTTGTCGCAAACGCGCTCGGCCAGCTCCGTTTGGAAATGGCACGCCGGCTGGATCTGATTGATCCTGATAAGCTGTCTTTTGCCTGGGTGCTTGATTTCCCCATGTTCGAATATGATGCGGAAGAAAAGCGTTATGTGGCCATGCATCACCCCTTCACTTCACCGCGTGATGAGGATATGGACAAGCTTGAGACCGATGCCGGCAGTATTAAGGCCAAAGCATATGATATGGTATTGAACGGTACGGAAATTGGCGGCGGCAGTATCCGTATTTATAACCGCACGCTGCAGGAGAGAGTCTTTAACGCGATCGGCCTTACACCGGAAGAAGCCAATGAAAAATTTGGCTATCTCCTGGAAGCTTTTGAATATGGCACTCCACCACACGGCGGTATTGCTTTTGGTCTGGATCGCTTAGTTATGCTGATGGCAAAACGTAATTCGATCCGTGATGTTATTGCCTTCCCGAAAACACAAAGTGCGATTGATACGATGACCCAGGCTCCGTCAGAGGTTTCCCTCAGGCAGTTAAAGGAATTACATATTAAATCGGATGTAGTTCTTAAAAAATCCTAAAACGGACTCTGTCGCTGGGAATATATTCCGCTGGCGGTCAGCTTGCAAATCATATCAAATTTTGTTATTATATAGACAAAATAATCTAACAATTTTAATGCCCTGCTGTGTTTGTGTAGTACTGATGTTTTGAGCCAACACATTTAAGACGGGAGTCTAACTCTGATTACAGCATGCAGGCCCTTTTAGGGAAACATAAAATAATCAGGAAGACACCCACCTGCATAGGCAGGTTCAAAACAACGGTCAAAACGGCATGGTGGGGATACCATTAAAAAAAACCGCAGTTCATTGCTATGAAATTGCGGTTTTTACTATTTTCATAAAAAATATATAGGAGTTTTCTTTTTTTTCCAGAATTATAACAAGAAAAACAGACAGGGGAGAGCGATAATAATGAAGTTCGTTGATTTGCGTAGCGATACTGTAACTCACCCAACCGCTGAAATGAGAAAAGCGATGTATGAAGCCGAAGTGGGCGATGACGTATATCAGGAAGATCCTACAATTATAAGATTGGAAGCTTTGGGAGCTCAATTAACCGGCAAAGAAGCGGGCTTATTTGTGACAAGCGGCACGATGGGAAATCAGATTGCAGCAATGGTTCATACTAAGAAAAGTGATGAAATTATTTGTGAGGTAGAATCTCACATTTATTACTATGAAGTGGCTGGCTTAGCATGTTTGTCTGGTGCTCAGGCGCGTCCACTGTTAGGCGACCGGGGGATACTCAGTGCGGAGCAGATCCGCAGTGCAATTCGTGGTATTGATATTCATGTGCCGGATACCGGTCTTATTTGTCTGGAAAATACGCATAATCGCGCGGGCGGCACTTGCTATACAAAGGAAGGGCTGGCGGCTATTCAGGAAGTTGCAGCGGCAAATCAGATTCCCATACATATGGATGGTGCTCGTATATTTAATGCAGCTACGGCACTGGCAGTGCCTGCAGCCAAGTTAACCTGCTACGCAGATTCCGTACAATTTTGTTTGTCCAAAGGATTAGGTGCTCCTGTTGGCTCTCTGCTTGTGGGAAAACGTGATTTCATTGAGAAAGCGCGCCGTTTCCGCAAAATGCTGGGTGGCGGACTCAGGCAGTCCGGCATCTTAGCTGCTGCCGGGATCCTTGCCTTGACGAAAATGGTGGACCGTCTGGCCGAAGACCATGAGAACGCCCGGAAGTTAGGCTATGCGCTGGCCGATATGGGATTAAAGATTGATGTGTCCACAATTCAAACTAATATTATTATCTTTGATGTTGCACCAACTGGCAAGACGGCAAAAGAATTTGCCGGCGAACTGCGGGCTAATGGAATTAAAGTGAATGAATTTGGTGAATATAAAATTCGCATGGTAACTCATTATGGAGTAACACGTGAAGATATTGACTACGTAATTGGGGTAGCTGCGCGAATCGTTAAAGGGTGATTACATGGATTTGTTTAGTTTCGCCGGTGAGGCAAAAGCAGCTGCTCAGGCTCCTCTGGCAGTACGCATGCGGCCAACAACCTTAGATGAATTTTATGGTCAAAAAGAGGTTGTCGGCCAAGGGAAATTCCTGCGCCGCATGATCGAAAGCGATAACTTGCCTTCGTTGATTTTATTCGGCCCGCCGGGAACAGGAAAAACAACCTTGGCGCATATCATTGCTGCCAGCACAAATAGCGCATATGAAAAGCTGAATGCTGTCACTTCCGGCGTAGGAGATATCCGCAAAATTATCGAGGCAGCTAAGGAACGGCTTCGCCTGTATCAAAAACGGACAATCCTGTTTATTGATGAGATCCATCGCTTTAATAAGAATCAGCAGGATGCCCTGCTGCCATATGTAGAGGATGGTACCGTTATTTTAATTGGGGCGACAACGGAAAACCCCTATTTTGAAGTCAATTCGCCATTGCTGTCGCGAACGCGGGTTGTACGGCTGACTGCTTTAGAAGCAGATGATATTGTTGGTATCCTGGAAAGAGCCCTAACCCATAAAGAATACGGCTTGGCAATGGAGAAGGCAGCGTATCAGCAGGAAGCTCTCAGTGCAATTGCCGGAATATGTGCCGGTGACGCCCGTACGGCATTAAACATCCTGGAACAGACGGTAATTATGGCTAAAGCCCAAAATGAAATTCTAACTGTCGAAACGGTCAAAGCAGTTGCCGGAGAAAGAATCCAACGCTATGACAAAAGTGGGGACAATCACTATGATGTTGTTTCTGCCTTTATTAAGAGCATGAGAGGTTCCGATCCGGATGCAGCCTTGCACTACCTGGCCAGAATGCTGGCAGCAGGTGAAGATGTTAAATTTATTGCGCGCCGGCTGGTAATTTGCGCAGCAGAAGATGTTGGCAATGCCGATCCGCAAGCCTTAATTCTTGCGATGGCAGCAGCCCAGGCTGTTCAGTTTATCGGAATGCCGGAAGCCCAGATCCCGCTGGCGCAGGCGGTGGCGTATATTGCCTGTGCAGAGAAAAGCAATGCGGCCTATGCAGCGATTGGACAGGCCATGGCAGATGTAAAAAGCCGCAGCTGCGGTGCGGTTCCCCCGCATTTACGGGATTCCCACTATAAAGGCGCAAAAAAACTGGGGAACGGTATTGGCTATCTTTATCCTCATGATTATGAAGGGGGATGGATTGAGCAGACCTATTTACCAGAGGAGCTCGAGGGGACAACTTATTACGAACCGAAAAGCAGGGGCATGGAAAGTCATTTTGCCGCGCTTCTCGATAAGCGCCGAAACAAGGATAAAATCAACTCCATCCATCCAAAATAGGATTGAGCAGTATGATTTTTTTTGTTTTGACAACAAATTTCTTTTCTGCTATATTTTATTATAAGAAAACCTATTGAATTAGTCGGGAAACAGGAGAGGTTGCAGTGAAACTATCGACGAAAGGCCGATATGGCGTGGCTGCGATGTATGATTTGGCTCTGCATTACGGTCAGGGACCTATATCATTAAAAAGTGTTGCCCAACGACAAGGAATTTCCGAGCACTATTTAGAGCAATTAATGGGAACGCTCCGTAAGGCCGGTTATGTAAAGAGTATACGTGGTGCGCAAGGCGGCTATGCTTTAACAAAGGATCCAGGGCAGATTACTGTCGGGAACATTATATGTATAATGGAAGGACCGATTGCACCGGTTGATTGCCTGCTGTCTAACGACGCTGGACATGATTACTGCCAGCGGGCAGGAATTTGTGTGACACGCGGAGTGTGGGCCAAAGTTCGCGACAGTATAAATCAGGTTTTGGACTCGATAACGCTTGCAGACCTATGTCAGGAAGAAAAGTTTCAAGGAGATGAATGAAATGAAACGCATTTATTTTGATCATTCAGCAACTACACCGGTAGACGCTGAAGTAGCGAAGCTTACAGTTGAGTATATGACAGAAAAATTCGGGAATGCCTCAAGTGTTCATGCCTTTGGGCGTGAAGCACGGAAAGCGATTGATGAGGCCCGTGATAAAGTGGCCGCATTGCTTAATGCGAACAGTAACGAAATATTTTTTACAAGCGGTGGCACGGAAGGGGATAACCTTGCTCTTAAAGGAATTGCTTTTGCCAACCGGAAAAAAGGCAATCATATTATTACTTCTGCCATTGAACATCACGCAATTTTACATACCTGTGAATATTTAGAAAAGCAGGGATTTACGGTTACGTATCTTCCTGTTGATGAATATGGCATGGTATCGATAGAGGAACTAAAAAATGCTATCACGGATAAAACGATTTTGATCAGCATTATGTTTGCCAATAATGAAGTTGGCACAATTCAGCCGGTAAAAGAGATTGGACAATTAGCGCGTGAAAAAGGAGTTTATTTCCATACGGATGCCGTCCAGGCTGTCGGCAGCTATCCAATCGATGTGAAAGAATTAAATATTGATTTGTTGTCGTTTTCGGGTCATAAATTTCATGGGCCTAAAGGTATCGGCGGGTTGTACGTCCGCAAGGGAGTACGCATTGAAGCGATTCAGCACGGTGGTGCTCACGAAAGAAATATGCGTGCCGGTACGGAAAATGTCCCGGGGATTGTGGGACTTGGAAAAGCGTGCGAAATTGCCAAAAACGAAATGGATAAAAAAATTGCCCATATCTCAGCGCTGCGTGATCAATTAATACAAGGCGTTATGGAAAAAATTCCTCACACTAAATTAAATGGCCATCCGACTAAACGGTTGCCTGGCAGTGCTAATTTCAGCTTTTTGTTTCTCGAAGGGGAATCACTCTTACTGAATCTTGATCTGAAAGGCATTGCTGCCTCAAGTGGGTCTGCCTGTACGTCCGGATCGTTAGATCCATCACATGTTCTTTTGGCAATGGGACTTACTCATGAAGTAGCCCATGGTTCACTTCGCCTGACGCTGGGACGAGGCAATACGCAAGAAGAAGTGGATTATTGCCTGGAAGTTCTTCCCGAAATTGTAGACAGACTAAGACAGATGTCACCGTTATATAACAGCGATGATGGTCCCAAGCCGTTGAATCCTTGCTCGAGCTGCCATCATCATCATTAAAAGTTAGGGAGAGATTAGTATGTATACTGATAAAGTAATGGACCATTTTACGAATCCTCGCAATGTAGGGGCCATTCAGGATGCTAACGGTGTAGGCGAGGTAGGGAATGCCAAATGCGGCGACATTATGCGCATATACTTAAAAGTAGAAAATAATATCATTCAAGATGTGAAATTTAAAACCTTCGGCTGTGGAGCCGCAATTGCTACAAGCAGTATGGTAACAGAAATGGTGAAAGGCAAAACGCTTGAGGAAGCACTTGAAATTTCAAACCAGGCTGTTGCAGAAGCGCTTGGAGGACTGCCTCCGGCAAAAATGCACTGTTCAAATCTTGCAGCTGATGCTCTGCACGAAGCCATTAAAGATTACATCGCCAAAAAAGGACAGTGATTTCATGTGTGCTAAACCCAGAGTGGTTGTAGCCATGAGCGGAGGGGTGGACAGTTCTTTAACTGCCGCCCTTCTTGTTCATCAAGGCTACGATGTGATTGGTGCAACAATGCAAATTTGGGATGATAGTCTTCCCGAAAGTGAAGCAGAGGATCATCAGGGATGCTGTTCACTTTCGGCAGTAAGTGATGCCCGGAGAGTTGCCGATAAACTTGGTATTCCTCATTATGTGCTTAATTTCAGACAGATGTTTCAGGAAACCGTAGTTGATTACTTTATCCAGGAATATGCTGGCGGACGGACGCCCAATCCCTGTATTGTCTGCAACCGGTATGTTAAATTTGAAGGCCTGCTAAAAAGGGCGCTGGCTTTGGATGCGCAATACCTTGCTACCGGACATTATGCGCGTATTGGTTTCGATGAAAATCGTAAGCGTTATACACTGTGTAAAGGCGTCGATACGACGAAGGATCAGTCCTATGCGCTCTACCATTTGACCCAGCATACGTTGCAGCACTTTTTAATGCCGCTTGGTGAATATACCAAAGTGCAGACAAGGCAAATGGCCCGGGAATTCGGTCTGGCGGTTGCCGATAAACCGGATAGTCAGGAAATTTGCTTTATTCCAAATGATGACTATAAGAGCTTTTTGGAAGAGAAATCGCCTGCATCGCTAAAACCCGGTGAGATCATCGATACGCAGGGAAACGTCTTAGGCAGGCATAGGGGGCTGCCTTTATATACCGTAGGGCAGCGCAAAGGTCTGGGGGTTACTGCCGGAAAGCCGCTGTATGTAGTGGCATTGGATACAGAAAAGAATGTGTTGATAGTCGGCTCTGATGGAGACGTCTTTGCCAGTCAGCTAATCGCTGATGATTTAAATTTTATTAATGTCGATAGGTTAACTGAACCGATTACCTTAACTGCTAAAATTCGTTATAGCGCCAAAGAGGCGGCTGCCCACATCGTTCCTCAACCAAATGGCAGTGTTCATGTCCGCTTTACCGAGCCACAAAGAGCCATTACACCTGGACAGTCAATTGTTTTTTACGAGGGAAATTGTGTATTTGGCGGTGGAATCATTAATAAGGTTATTCGCTAGAATGAAATTGCAAGAAGTTTTTTGCGTTTTTTATAAAATCGGCGAATTTCGGCAATACTAGTACTACCATTTCTGTTAAGGAGGCCTGGTAAATGCAAAAAATGCGTGATTTGCTGGGCCTGCCGATACTGGAAATTGAAACCGGTATTCAGATTGGTGAGGTACGGGAAGTAATATTGGATATTGGAATGGCATCAGTTATCGGTATTATGGTTTCAGGATCAAGCAGGTTCACCGACACCCAAGGTTTTTTTTTCCATGATCTGTTTAGTCTGGGGCGTGATGCGGTAACTGTGCGCAACAGTCACCAGGCAATAGCGGAAATTGTTTCATCTGAAGCAACCTGTTCTCTTAGGGAATTGCTGAATAAGCAGATTTTAACTGAGGCGGGTTTGAATCTTGGAGTTCTGGTTGATGTTTTTTTTGAAGCATCAACAGGTGAAATTAAAGCTTATCAAGTGTCAGATGGAATTATAACCGATTTGATTCATGGCCGGAGGCTTATGCCGCTGCCCCAAGTGCAAGTCGTTGGCGGGGACAAACTGATTGTTCCGGAAACAATGGCCCAACTTATTCATCCCGAACCCCAGGAGTAATAGTGTGAGGTGGATGAAATGACGACTTGTCCTGTATGCGGGCAGCGTGGTATTGGTAAGGTAGGTCCTGATCAGTTTTATTGCTGGGATTGTTGTGTAGAGTTTATTGTACAAGGATCCAGCACGAAAATTTTTAATGTTGAACCCGATGGAACGCTAACCCTTTATGCTGATCCGATGGAAAGTATAATGAATTTACAAGAGGGGTGAGCACATGCAGAACAAATTTTGGCACGGTTTATTATGGGGTAGTCTCGTTGGTACTTTTCTTGGAATTGTTGTAAGTCCTATGAGTAAACCGCGGAAAAAACCAATTGCAGAACGAAGTGTCGAAGCGATTAAAGACGGTACACGCCAAATCATGCGCCAAGCTCGTCATACCCGTAAGCGTTTAATGAAAAAACTTTGATCAGTATGGGAAAGGAGACTGGAAGGTCTCCTTTTTATCATAGTATCTAAGATTTCAAACTCAGGCATCAATGAGGTGTAACCCCCTGTGGTAATCAGTAAACGTACGATTCGGATTTCACTTCTGGTGACAGCAATTATAGCAACTGTTTATTTTATATGGTCAGTACGCAGCGGGCTGTACCCGTTTATCATAGCCCTTTTTCTGGCTTATTTACTCAATCCGGCCGTATGTTATCTGGAGCATAAAGGTCTCAAACGGACTGTTGCCATATTGGTATTGTATATCCTGGTTTTTTCAACAATATTTTTTGTAGGAGCACGCGGTATTCCTCTTATCATTCGCGAACTGGAGAACTTCGGCCGCGAACTGCCGTATATGGTGGAAAAAGGAGAGGAGTTAATCCAATTTATTCAATCACAATATCAGAATTCCGTTTTGCCTTATTCTCTCAGAGTTGCTATCGATAATGCGCTTATTGCCGTGCAATATGATATTCAGCAGTTTATTGCCGATGCAGTAAATGCTTTAATTGGTTTAGTCAGCCATTCCATCGGCCTGGTGATTACACCGATATTGGCGTTTTATTTGCTGCATGACTGGTATGAGATAAAAGAAAAGCTGCTCCAGCTGATTCCCGTCCGCTGGCATAACGAATGCATTCTGACATGCAGGGATATTGATAAAGTATTAAGTGGTGTCATTCGCGGACAATTGACGGTTGCGCTTGTTGTGGGGCTGCTGGTTACCATTGGGCTCGAGATTCTGGGAGTCCGTTATGCATTATTAATCGGCATATTAGCCGGAATATTAGATATTATTCCGTATTTCGGAGCATTTATTGGAGCAACACCGGCAGTTACGCTTGCATTACTGGTGTCCCCCTGGCTGGCACTGAAAGTAGTTCTACTGTTTTTTGCCATTCATCAGCTCGAGGGAAGCATTATCGGTCCGCAAATTATGGGAGATAATGTAGGACTTCATCCGCTTTCGGTTATCTTCTTTTTATTTGTTGGTGGTGAATTAGGCGGAATACCGGGAATGCTGCTGGGGGTTCCGACTGCTGCTGTTGGCAAGGTGTTTATTCGCCATATAGTCCGTATACTTATTTAGCTATTAGCGGATACTTTCCAATTATTGACGGATATTATAAATTAATGTATAATTCCAGAAGAATATGGTGCCTTATGTCGTGGAGGATGATAAATAATGACTGGGAATGAATTACGCAATAAATATTTGCAGTTTTTTAAGAGCAAAGATCATTTAGTGCTGCCAAGCTATCCGCTAATTCCTGAAAATGATCCTACCTTGCTGTTAATTGGAGCAGGTATGGCTCCTTTTAAACCTTTCTTTACCGGGAAAATGAAGCCTCCCCATCCACGTATTTCCACTAGTCAGAAATGTGTTCGAACCGGGGATATTGAAAACGTTGGGCGCACAGCACGTCATCATACTTTTTTTGAAATGTTAGGTAACTTTTCTTTTGGTGACTATTTTAAGAAAGAAGCAATTGCCTGGGCCTGGGAGTTCTTAACAGAAGAGATCAAATTACCTAAGGATAAATTATGGATTACGATACATACGGAAGATGATGAAGCTCATCAGATTTGGCTCAATGATATAGGCATTCCGGCCGAGCGAATTGTCCGTTTAGAGGATAATTTTTGGGAAATTGGCCCTGGGCCTTGTGGTCCCTGCTCGGAAATTCATATTGATCTTGGCGAAGAACGGGGCTGCGGCAAGGACGATTGTAAAGTTGGCTGTGATTGCGACCGTTATCTGGAAATCTGGAATCTGGTCTTCACCCAGTATGACCGGGATGAAGCCGGAAACTATACGCCGCTGGCAAAGAAGAACATTGATACCGGCGCCGGCTTAGAGCGCATTGCTTCTGTGCTGCAAAACAAGCCTTCCAATTTTGAAACGGACTTACTGTTTCCCATTATCGAACATACCGCCAAAATTGCCAATGTTGTTTACGGACAATCTCCCAAAACTGATGTCTCTTTAAAAGTAATTGCCGATCATGCTCGCAGCATGACGGTGATGATTGCTGATGGGATACTGCCTTCCAATGAAGGCCGCGGCTATGTGCTCAGACGCATTCTGCGCCGTGCTGTACGCCATGGACGTTTGATGGGAATTGAAAAGCCGTTCCTTGCACCAATTGTTGATATTGTGGCAGGAATATTTGCTGAACCGTTTCCTGACTTAGCGGAGCGGAAGGATTATATTAAAAAAGTAATTCAATTGGAAGAAGAACGGTTTCATACCACATTGGCGCAGGGGCTTGAATTGCTTACCGGTCATATTCATACGCTCCGTCAGGACGGGAAAACAATACTGGATGGAGCTACTGGCTTTAAACTGTATGATACTTATGGCTTTCCGTGGGAGTTGACGCAGGAGATTCTTGCCGATGCAGATATGGAACTGGATAAAACGGGTTTTGATCTGGCAATGAAAGAACAGCGCGAACGCGCACGCGCTGCAAGAGCTGATATTGAGGCTCAAGTGACTTTACCGGACCTTTCCAAACTAGCAACCGACACATTATGCTATCAGGAAGCTGCCCAAAGCGCTAAAATTGTCCTGCTTGCCAAAGATGGAATTGTTGTTGATGAAGTCCATGATGGTGAAGAAGTCATCATTATTCTGGATGCTACGCCATTTCATGCCGAGGGCGGCGGACAGGTAGGCGATGTCGGCCTTATCACTGGTGCGATGGGAAAAGTAGAGATCATTAACACGCGCAAACTTCCCGACGGGACTACTTATCAACTGGGTACTGTAACCGAAGGCTTAGTAAAAACTGGTGAAACCGCAGCGTTAACCGTTGATATCGCCAGACGCCGTGCCGTTGCCCGGAATCATACAGCTACTCATCTACTGCATGCCGCTTTAAAATCAGTGCTTGGCACTCATGTCAATCAGGCTGGATCACAAGTCGGACCAGATCGGTTGCGTTTCGATTTTTCCCATTTTGCTGCCGTTTCGCCAGAGCAGCAGATGGAAATTGAAGCAATCGTCAATAAAGTGATTTTAGATAATTCGCATGTGGGTATAATAGAAACAACGCAGGACCTCGCGAAAGAGATGGGAGCTACTGCGCTATTCGGCGAAAAATACGGTGATCAAGTACGTGTTGTTATGGTTGACGACTTTAGTATGGAACTCTGCGGCGGTACGCATGTCAGCAGTACGGCAGAGATCGGCTTGTTCCGCATTGTAAGTGAGGCGGGCGTTGGATCAGGCGTTCGGAGGATCGAGGCGGTTACAGGCTTTGGTGCCATTGAGTTTGTAAACAGCCATGAACATATTCTCGCTGAGTCTTCAATGGCATTAAAATCTCGTCCGGAAGATGTACCTGCCCGTATTGAGACACTGCTCGGCCGGGTCAAAGAGCTGGAAAGAGAAATTAGTGCACTGAATGCAAAGCTGGCGAAAAGTGCGGTTGATGACTTACTGGCGAATGGTCAGCAGCTTGGCACCATGATGGTAGTGGCTGGCCAAGTTGAAGCTTCCGATATGGATAATTTGCGCAATATAGCTGATTTGGTACGTGACCGTATTAGTGAAGGTGTTGTCATTCTTGGTGCCGTTGTTGACAGTAAGGTTAATTTTGTTGCAATGGCGACTAAAGAGGCTGTGACGAAGGGAATTCATGCAGGCAATATCGTAAAAGCAGCGGCTAAAGCTGCCGGCGGCGGCGGTGGCGGCCGGGCTGATATGGCTCAGGCCGGTGGTAAAGAACCCGAAAAAACAGCAGAAGCACTTAGCATAGCTGTTGAAACTGCCAAAAGCCAAGTAAAATAAAATCGAATAAAGGACGAGGATTTCCTCGTCCTCCCTATTTTTTCTTGTTTTTTATGTAATAGGAAAATATTAGTTTTAGTAGAATATATTGGAATGAAGAAAGAAATACTACCTTGAGAGGGGGATGGCGCATGAGCAATGTATCTGATCAAACTATGATGTTTCGTGTTGATAATGAAGAGAACAATGCGGCAGCCGTCATTATTTCAACTGTTTATCAGTCCTTGCAAGAAAAAGGCTACAATCCGATTAATCAGCTGGTTGGTTATTTGCTTTCCGGAGATCCGACCTATATCACTAGTCATAATAACGCCCGCGGTCTGATACGCAAACTGGAGCGGGATGAATTGCTGGAAGAATTGGTTAGAGCTTACGTAAAAGATAAATAGAATATTCGGAGGAGCCATGCGTATACTAGCACTTGACGTAGGCGATAAAACGATTGGAGTTGCGGCCAGCGATTTGCTGCGTTGCACCGCTCAAGGTGTTGAAGTCATTCGCCGTACGTCTATAGTCCGTGACTTTGAAAGACTTGAACAGTTAGTTGAACAATACGAAGTTACGACTATAGTTGTCGGACTACCCAAAAATATGAATGGTACGATCGGGCCAAGAGGCGAAATCACACAACAATTTGCCAATGATTTGGCAACCCGGTTTCCTGGAGTAGAAATAAAATTCTGGGATGAGCGCCTTTCAACTGTTGCGGCGGAAAAGGCGTTGATTGCCGCCGATGTCAGGCGGGACAAACGAAAGCAAGTAATTGATAAAATGGCAGCTGTATTTATTTTGCAAGGATATTTAGACAGCCTGCCACGACAGAGCTTATCCTAAACTTCCTTGACAGGATATTTTTTCTAGGATAAAATTACATTAATCTTAACAAAGGGGTGGCAAGGAATGGCTGAATTTGATAAAGACGACCTGGAAGATGTAGAAGAAGAATTGGTCGTTGTAATGACTGATGAGGAAGGTAACGAGTACTACTACCGTGAAGATATGATAGTTCCCGTTGGCGACAAACGTTTTGCAATATTAGTACCGCTTCAAGTTGAAGACGATTGCGAGTGCGGTGATCATGACTGCGGCTGCGAAGAAGAAGAAACAGATGTCTTTATTGCCCGCATTGATACAGATGAAGATGGCGAAGATGTTTATGTGGATCCTACTGACGAAGAATTTGAAGCTGTCCGTCAGGCCTATGAAGAATTAGTGGGTGACGAGGACTTAGAATCGTAAGAAGCCCTAGAGGCTTCTTTTTTTCTGTCTATTTGTGTATAATGTAGACACGGTTTTTTTTATGAGGTGATATTAAATGCAGCTTTCCAACTCAGTAATGACCAAATCCATTTTAGCTGTAGCGGTGATTAGTTTTTTTATTGCAGGATTATTATATGGTGCGGCACAGCCTATCAGCTTTAATAGCAGTGAGCCTGTTACGATCATTATTAAGCAGGGAATGTCGGCTAATGATATTGCAGCGCTGTTAAGACAGCAGGGATTAATTAAGAATACAGTTTCCTTTCGACTGTATGTTCACTGGCAGGGCTTGGCCAATTCACTGCAGGCGGGTGAATACTCTTTTACTCCGGATATGAATATGCAAAAAATGATTGCCATGTTAGCTAAGGGGGAAGTTGCTTACCGGCAGTTTACGATTCCGGAGGGCTATACAATTGATCAGATTGCTGCCTTACTGGAGAGCAAGCAAATAGCGAATGCCGCAAAGTTTAAAGCGGCTGCTAAGAATTTTCAGCCTTTTGCCTATATCGAAGCGGATGCAAAAGTTAGCTATCCGTCCGAAGGTTTTTTGTTTCCTGATACCTACCGGGTGCCGCGTGGATTAACTGAAGAGGAACTACTGCGCCTAATGACAAATGAGTTTGATCGTAATTTTACGGCAGCAATGAGGGATAAGGCTAAGCAGCGTGGACTCACCATGCGTGAAGTCGTTATTTTGGCATCTTTAGTGGAAAAAGAAGCCCGGGTGGAAAAAGAGCGTCCCTTAATTGCCGGTGTATTTTTGAATCGAATCAGACAAGCTATGCCTCTTCAGTCTTGTGCAACCATTCAATATATTTTAGGGTATCCAAAGGCGGAATTATCGATTAAGGATACAGAAATTCCTTCACCTTATAATACGTATCTGAATATGGGACTTCCGCCGGGGCCAATCGCCAATGCCGGAATGGCTTCAATTATGGCTGTGCTCGAACCGGCCGCTACGGATTATTTATATTTCGTGGCAGATAGTAAAGGCGTTCATCATTTTAGCAGGACCTATGAAGAGCATCTGATTACAATTGAGCAGGTGAGTCAATAATGGAAGCAATTGCTGTTCAATTGAAAACGATGAAAGACTACGCAATAAAAAATAAAGTTCCTATTATCCAGCAGGAAGCAGAAGACATTTTATCGGAGCTCGTTAGAAAAAATAATCCCCAGACAATACTGGAGATTGGAACAGCAATAGGCTATTCAACGCTGGTGATGGCTGCTCAATTACCAGCAGCCAGCCGTATTATAACGATTGAACTGAATGAGGAAAGGGCAGAAATTGCCCGACATAATATCCGGCAGGCAGGCGTTGAAGAGCAGATCACGCTGCTTTGCGGGGACGCCGGTATGATTATTCCTCAGTTAATGGAACGCTTTGATATGGTTTTTATTGATGCAGCGAAAGGGCAGTATCCAGACTACCTGGCAAAACTAATGGATAAACTAACGGCGGGGGCCTGTATCGTCGCTGATAATGTTTTGTTTCGCGGAATGGTAATGAATGAAAACGATGCTGCACCTCGACGGTTCCGCACGATTGTCAAAAGGCTGCGCAGTTATCTGCATACAGTGTCTGCTGATCAGAGGTTTTCAACAACGCTCTATCAAACGGAAGACGGACTGGCAGTATCATATCTTTTAGAGGAGAGCAAATCATGAAGCATTTTGAGTTATTGGCACCGGCAGGCAATATGGAAAAGCTGCAAATGGCTTTATTGTACGGTGCTGATGCTGTATACATGGGTGGAAAATCTTTTGGCCTTAGAGCCTTTAGTGATAACTTTACGGACGAGGAACTAAGGGAAGCAGTGGCTTTTACTCACAGTCAAGGTAAAAAAGCGTATATTACGGTCAACATTTTTCCTCATAATGAAGACCTGCCGGCCTTGCCGGATTATATCCGGTACATTCGTGATATTGGCGCTGATGCCGTTATTATTTCCGATTTGGGGGTATTTCGCACGATTCGTGAAGTAGCGCCTGATCTGCCAATTCACATTAGTACACAAGCGAATAATACTAACTGGGCTTCCGTTAAATTTTGGGAAGAGCTGGGGGTAAGTCGTGTTGTTTTGGCACGCGAAATTTCTTTGGAGGATATCTCCTTAATCCGGCACAAAGTGGATATTGAACTGGAAGCTTTTATTCATGGGGCCATGTGTATTTCCTATTCCGGCCGCTGTCTGCTCAGCAATTATTTTACGCAGAACCGTGATGCTAACCGCGGTGAATGCGCACAGGTATGCCGCTGGAAATTTAACGTAGTGGAAGAAAAGCGTCCGGATCAATATTATCCTGTGCTCGAAGATGAGCGCGGTACCTATCTGTTTAACTCCAAGGATTTATGTCTGCTTGCGCATATCCCGCAGCTGGCGGCTTCAGGTTTAACCAGTTTTAAAATTGAAGGCCGTATGAAAAGTGTTCATTATGTAGCAACTGTAACACGCGTATATAGAGCCGCTCTGGACGCTTATCAGGCCAATCCGGAGAAGTTTGCTGTTCGTGAGGAATGGTGGCAGGAACTGAATAAGATTTCCCACAGACCTTACACATCGGGATTTTATTTTGGCAAGCCTAATGAAAATGATCAAATTTATTCCGGTTCAAGCAATACGCAGACACATGACTTTGTCGGTCTCGTGCGCAGCTATGATGCCGAACGTCAAGTCGCTGTGGTGGAGCAGCGAAATAATATTAAGCTTGGTGAGGAAATTGAGATTGCTCAACCAGGGCAGCCTAATTTTACCCAGGTTATTCAGTCTATGACAGATATAGAAGGCAATCCTATCCAGGCGGCGCCGCACCCTCAGCAATTAGTGATAATGCCGGTTAGTCAACCGGTAGTGCCTTTTGCTATGCTGCGCAGAAAGGTGAAAGATAGTGAGTGACGGCTTATATATTAAAGTGGAGCCTTGCAATATTACGTTTATCAGCAGAATTATGGAGGGATATGAGTATTTCGGTGTGGTTACCACGATTGACCGAGCCGAGGGCTTATTGGTTATCCGCACAACTCCCGATATGCGCCCCGAAATACAGGCTATTTTGATGAGCCTGCCAATTCAGGTGGACTTTGTATAATAATTCCAGCTTTGATGCCATACTAACACTGAGGTGACGGTATGGTATTTCATTTGTCGCGCATTAGTAAAATGTGCGTATTTTTTGGCTTTTTTACAGTGCTGTTATTAGGCAGACTATTTTTTCTACAACTGATCGAAGGCCCAAAGCTGACCTTGGAGAGCTTAAGCAGCCGGGTACAGGAGGTGCCGGTGGATATTGCCCGCGGAGAGATTTTGGACAGGAATCAGGTACCTCTGACGAATACGGCACAGCATTTCAGTATTGTCATTTTTCCTGATCAGTTAAAAAGCTCTGCGCAAATTGCCCAACAGCTTGCAGCAATCAGCGGTAAAGATGAGATGAAGATTATGTCTCTCTTACAGTCAAATCAGCGGCCCTTTAAATTAAAGACGGATTTAGATGCGGTTACGGCCCAAAAAATCAATCATCTAAAACTGCCAGGGGTGCTGGCGGTAGCGGAAAAAGTGCGGTACGGCTTTACCTCGCTTGGTGCGCATATCGTTGGCTATACCAATATGGCAGATAACAAGGGTGTCAGCGGGCTGGAAGCTATGTATGACGATGTACTCCGCGGCAGCCAGCCGGAATATGTGGCAGCTATGGTAGATGCAACGCAGCAGCTGATTCCGGGACTTGGTTATAAAAAGCTGCGCATCGGTGAAGGCACAGGCCCCAGCCATGTTGTCCTGACAATTGATACGCGGATTCAAAAAATAGTGGAAGCCATTATGGATAAACAGATTGAAAAGGGAGCGGTAGTCGTTATGCGCCCTTCGACCGGTGAAATCCTGGCAATGGCATCCCGTCCTAATTTTGACGCAAATAATTTAGACAGTTACTTGACCAGCAGCACAGCTCCTTTTATGAATCGTGCACTGGCTGCTTATCAGCCGGGCTCCGTATTTAAACTGGTATTAGCTGCAGCCGCTTTGGAAAACAAAGTTGTGAAGCCGCAGGATGTATTCTTTGATCCGGGCTATGTTGATGTAAATAATATACGAATTAAAGGCTGGGACTTTGAAAAGGGACCCAGGGGAAAAATATCCTTTACTGATGCCATTGCGTATTCCAGCAATCCTGTAATAATCAATGTAGGCTTAAAGCTGGGGGCTGAAGAACTCATTACCTATGCTAAGCGCCTTGGTTTTGGTACCAGGACGAAATTACATTTTGATGGTGAAGCCGATGGCAATTTACCGGCAGCGGAAGCGCTTTATCCCGGAGATTTGGCCAATTTGTCAATTGGCCAGGGATTCCTAGAGGCAACTCCCTTGCAAGTAGCTTCGCTGATTGGCACTATTGTTAATGATGGCATTAAAGTTGGACCAAGTCTGGTCAGTCGTTTTGTTACACCGGAAGGCACAGTAATTAAGAACTTTCCTTTATCCCGCGGCGCCAGGGTCTTAGATAAGCAAACAGCAGTACAGCTGCGTGCAATGATGACAGCTGTTACCCAATATGGAACGGGCCAGGAGGCATATGTTGAAAAAGGCGGATCAGCTGGCAAAACAGGCTCAGCCGAAACAGGCCATTATGACAAGTCCGGCAAAAGCTTGAGCCATGCCTGGTTTGCCGGATATGCTCCTTTAGATAATCCAGCTTATGTTATTGTTGTTTTCGTCGAAGACGGTATGTCCGGCGGTGACGTTGCAGCTCCGATATTTCGTGAAATTGCTGAAGCTGTTTTAGCGATTAATTAGAATATTATTCTAGTCAAAAGATTTAAATTATGGTAATATGTATAAGTTAATATCATAATGCGGCGTAATGCTCCGCTGATATCACCAACAGTATGTGATGTCATATTACGACTTTAGCTTTTGCAGATTACAAAACAGGCTGTATTTGCGATAAGGAATGGTGGTATGTCATGAATCATCGGCTTAATCGACTCCGCGAATTATGTGCCAGCAAAAAGCTTGATGGCTTTATTATCACAAAACCGGAGAATCGTCTGTACTTCAGCGGTTTTAGCGGTACTTCAGGGTTATTGCTGATTACCGGCAGTGATGCAAAATTGCTGACTGATTTTCGTTATGTTACGCAAGCACAAACCCAAGCTCCTGATTTTGACGTAGTGCGTCATGGAATTACCATTTATAAAACGCTTGCTCAGACAGTTAATGACCTAGGCGTTAAGAGGCTCGGGTTCGAAATGGACTATGTTACCTGGGCTGACTATCAAGCCATGCAAAGTGACCTTTCCGGTATTGAATTAGTTCCGCACAAAATAGACGAATTGCGTATGATGAAAGATGCAGCCGAACTTGCGGCATTAAAAAAGGCGGTTTGGATTGCCGATCAGGCCTTTTCCCATATCATAACCTATATTCGCCCTGGCATGACGGAGCGGGAAGTGGCATTAGAATTAGAATACAGCATGCGGCGGTTAGGAGCTGAGAAATCAGCTTTTGATATTATACTAGCGTCAGGTGTGCGATCATCCTTGCCTCACGGGGTTGCATCAGATAAGGTTATTGAACAAGGTGATTTTGTCACAATGGATTTTGGCGCTGTTTACAATGGCTATCATTCGGATATTACCCGGACGATTATTATGGGACAAGCCAGTGACAAGCAACGGCAGCTATATGATACAGTGCTTCAGGCACAGCTCGCAGGTGTTGCAGCTGTTCAGCCTGGCAGGACGGGAAAACAAATTGATGAGATTTCCCGCAATATTATCACTAATGCCGGTTACGGTAATTATTTTGGTCACGGTTTGGGTCATGGGGTTGGACTAAATATCCATGAGGAGCCTCGTCTGTCCCCAGGAGGTGACACGGTGTTGGAAGCCGCCATGACAGTTACTGTTGAACCGGGTATTTATATTCCCGACTGGGGTGGCGTCCGCATTGAAGATACAGTTGTTGTTGTGTCCGCAGGTTGTGATGTTTTAACAGCTAGCAGTAAACAACTGATACAAGTAGAGCGATAATTAGGAGGTTAAACAATGATATCGAGTAATGATTTTCGTCCAGGTGTAACAATTGAATATGATGGAAATGTTTGGCAGATTGTGGATTTTCAACACGTTAAGCCAGGTAAAGGTGCTGCTTTTGTACGGGCTAAAATGAAAAATATCCAAACTGGTGCTGTTGTTGAACGTACTTTTAATCCCGGCGAAAAACTTCCTAAGGCTCATATTGATCGTCGCGATATGCAATATCTTTATGAAAGTGACGAAGAATATAATTTTATGGATAATGAAAACTTTGAACAAATTATCATGACCAGTGACCAATTGGGTGCAGCTAAAAATTTCTTAAAAGAAAATATGAACATTGAAGTCATGTTCTTTCAAGGTCTCGTAATTGGTGTCGAGCTGCCGTACTCCGTTGAACTGCGCGTGGTTGAGACTGATCCCGGCATCCGTGGTGACACTGCAACAGGCGGTACGAAACCTGCTAAGCTGGAAACCGGTTATACAGTGAAGGTGCCATTATTCATTAATACCGACGATGTCCTCAGAATCGATACTCGCAGCGGCGAATATATCGAGAGAGCATAAATTTGCTTGCCCCCATTGTTATGTTTTTTGTTGAAGCCGGGAATAATAGCGGTGTACAGCAGCATAGCAAAAGGGGGCTTTATATTTATGGGAAACTTAAAAGAGCAAGTAGCCTATCTGCAGGGACTGACTAAAGGTTTAAATCTAAATGAAAACTCTGCAGAAGGAAAAATGCTGTTAAAAATCGTCGATGTTTTAGACAGTTTTGCCGAAGAAATCCAATGTGTAAATGTGGCACAAGAAGATTTGGAAACGTATATGGAAACAATTGATGAAGATCTTACTGATCTGGAAGATGAGGTTTATGTCGACTCCTATGAAGATTCCGATTTAGGAGAAGAATACGAAGACGATTTCGTTGAAGTCGCCTGCCCTGTTTGCCATGAGGAAGTCACCTTTGATGCCGATATTTTAGATGATGAGGATGCCATTGAAGTAACCTGCCCACATTGCGGCGGAGTAGTCTATGATAACACTCTGGCCTTTGATGAAGATGAATTGGACAACCTTGATACCCGCCATACGATGCACCCTGGTGTATAAGGCCTGAAATAGGAAAATAAATAAAAAAAGATTTGGTACATACCAAGTCTTTTTTTATTTATTTTTGAGCATAAAGTTGCGTCTTGGACCATATCTATGTAAAGAAAGGAGTGGCCTATGGACGATCATTCTGCTCTGGAAAAACAAATTTGCCCGGTTATTGCGCCAAGAATCGCGGCTGGTATACAAAAGCTATCTTCGCTATACAAAACACAAATTACTGAGATTCGTCTACGGACGGGCTTGCCTGTGCTGATTGTCATGGGAGTTACTGACCATATGCTTACTGAGGCAGGAACTCTAACTGAACTGAAAGAGCAGGCACTAATCTGCAGTCATGATGATTTGCAGCGGACTCTGCAAATCATCAGCAGAAATTCATTGTATGCTTTTGAGGAAGAATTACGCTCCGGATTCATTACGATACATGGTGGTCATCGTATCGGCGTAGCCGGTCAGGCGCTGCTTGAGCAAGGAACGATAAAAACTCTTAAAAATATTAGTTCTCTTACCATTCGCATTGCCCGGCAGGTAATAGGCTGTGCCAAACCAATAATGCCTTATCTTGTAAGCGCAGAAGGGACTGCGCTTAGTACCTTAATTATCTCGCCGCCACGCTGCGGTAAGACAACCATACTGCGCGATATTGCACGGTATTTCAGCACAGGGATAAGCTGGCTGAAAATGCCAGGGTGGCAGGTAGGTATTGTGGATGAGCGTTCAGAAATTGGCGCATGCCGTGATGGTATTCCTACCATGGACTTAGGGCCGCGTGCTGATATTCTCGATGGCTGTCCGAAAGCAGTAGGAATGCTGATGCTGATTCGTTCCATGTCTCCACAAGTCATTATTACAGATGAACTTGGACGTGCTGAAGATTGTAATGCCGTCCGGGAAGCCTTGCACAGCGGAGTTGCTGTTGTGGCCAGTGTTCATGGAAAAAGTCAGGAAGACATAAAAAACAGGCCCTATGTGGGTGAATTAATTCAGAACCATTATTTTGAAAGGTATGTTGTTTTAAGTGATCATCCCCACCCTGGTACTATTGAGCAGATTATCGCTGCCAGCAGCAGCGAAAGCTTATATAGCCGAAAAGGGGGAGTGAAAATATGTGGTTAAAGATTGCCGGCAGTGTGTTGCTATTGTCTGCCAGTATTGCTATCGGGTTTCATTTGGCCTGGCGTTATGCGGAAAGGCCCCGGCAAATACGCCAGCTGCTTAGCTGCCTTGCGGCACTGCAGTCGTATATTTGTGTTTCAGCCATACCGTTAGGTGAGGCTTTTCGATTAAGCGCCGGCGGAGTGGACGGACCGGTTGCCCGCTTATTTCACCGTACAGGCTGTGCATTAACGGACAATGCACGAACAACTCCTGATCTGGCCTTCTGGCAAATGTATCAGGATATGAGAGAGCAGCTTTTGCTCGAGAAAACAGAGCTGGAGATTATTCAGTTGTTTAGTAGTAATCTTGGCATGATGAACCGCGAAGAACAAGAAAAAAAATTAATATTGATTCAAGGTCAACTGCAAAAAGTCGAAGCAGAAGCTCTTGCCAAACGGGATCCCAATATGAAGATGTACCGGTATCTGGGCGTTTGCGGTGGTTTAGCAGCTGTTATTATGCTGATATAGAAAGGAGCATTACAAGTGGGACTGGATTTACTTTTTAAAATTGCCGGTGTTGGAATTTTGATTTCGGTATTTCACACCGCTTTAAAACAGGCTGGCAAGGAAGATATGGCACATTTATGTACTCTAGCCGGTTTTGCCGTAGTCTTAGTATGGGTCGTACAATTACTGGGCCGGTTGTTTACTACTGTTCAGGATGTTTTTAAGCTATTCTAAGGGGTGTACGGCATGGAGATTGTGCAAATTGTTGGACTAGGTTTTGTTGTAACCTTACTCATTCTTATTATTAAGCGACAAAAACCGGAACTTGCCGTTCAACTGAGTATTACGCTTGCCTCTATTATCTTTCTCATGGTTCTTTCCAAACTAAGTGTTGTATTAAATTTATTCCGTGACTTGGCAGAAAAAGCACAAATCAGCCAAATGTACTTAAATACTATTTTAAAAATTATTGGTATTGCTTATATTACGGAATTCGGTGCTCAAATCTGCCGGGATGCCGGCGAAGGAGCCGTTGCCGGTAAAATTGAATTTGCCGGAAAAATATTAGTCATGATAATGGCAATCCCCATAATCGCTCTGGTGCTGGATACAATTGTACGATTATTGCCGTAAGGTGGAATTAGTATGCGAGTTGTGATCATAACAATTATGCTGCTAATGAACTACTGTATTTGTTCGGCCGCTTCCACAGAAACGGAAGAACTCAGCATGAAATTATTCAATACCTTATCTGCTGAAAATATTAATCAGTTCATCAGCAATGTAAATCATGAACTAAACGAAGAGCTTCCCCTGCTGTCCCCGCAAACGATAAAGGATATTGCCAGCAACGGTTTGTCATATGACTGGCAAACGGTTATGCAGTCATTAATTTCCCGGCTGTTTAAAGAGTTTGCCGCCAATATTCATCTAATGGGCAAATTACTGTTTTTGGCGGTTCTCTGTGCGCTGCTGCAAAATCTGCAGAATTCGTTCGAAGGATCTGCTATTTCGCTATTAGCCTATGGGATTTGTTTTGTTTTTCTTACGGTGATTGCCTTAACGGCATTCTATAATGCGCTGGGCGTTGTCCGACAGACAGTACAGACAATGATCGGATTTATGGAAGCCTTGCTGCCGCTGCTAATTTCGCTGCTGGCCGGCATGGGGGCAATAACATCCGCATCGCTGTTTACGCCGCTAATGTTGTTTGTAATCAATACTGTCAGTGTAATTGTAAGAGATATTGTGCTGCCGCTGCTTTTTTTAACAGGTGTGCTAGAGTGTGTAAATTACTTGTCGGACCGATACCGCCTCAATAATCTGGCTAGTGTATTTAAGCAAGCCAGTATGATTATTCTAGGGCTAACAATGGTTATCTTTATCGGCATTATCAGCATCCAGGGAGTCACAGGCAGTGTTGCGGATGGCCTGGCCCTTAGAACAGCAAAGTTTGCCACGGCTACCTTTATTCCGGTTGTCGGCAAAATGTTTGCAGATACGGTAGAGCTGGTCATGGGAGCCTCTTTATTGCTAAAAAATGCTGTCGGGATTTTCGGTGTTTTGACGATTGTTCTGCTGTGCATTTTGCCGGTGATTAAGCTTGTTTCATTAATTCTCATTATCAAGGTTGCAGGTGCATTGATTGAGCCGATGGGGGATGAGCGGATGGCTAAATGCCTGGATGGCATCGGCAATAACCTGCTACTGGTATTTGGTGCCCTGCTTACGGTAGCATTAATGTTGTTTCTAGCAATTACGATGATTATTGGAGCCGGCAGTATGGCTTTAATGCTGCGATAAGGCGGGATTTGACATGATGGCAGAAATAACCGAATGGGTTAAAAGCATTGTAATGGTCGTTTTATTTGCCACATTTTTAGAGTTTTTGCTACCCGCCAGCAGCATGCAGCGGTTTGTCCGGGTGATTATGGGTTTATTTATTATGCTGTCTATTTTGAATCCATTAATCCATGTTCTGCATAGCCAGTTACTGCCCGAACCGGTTGCTGTCTTTGGCAATCCGGCGGCAAAATCAACAGAGGTGGAACGAATTTCCCGGGAAGCTGCCAAAGGTCGCAGTCAGTTAACTCATGAAATGTACCGCAAAGATTTGGCGAATCAAATCCGCGCACTGGTAATGGCTATTGAAGGGATTGCGGAGGTTAGGGTTGCCGTTGATACTAACGATCAGGAGGGCAGCAAAAATATAGGTGCTATTAAGCATATTACGCTATATGTTCAGCCGGGTGTGGCAGATACAGGCCGTAAAATTCAAAAAATAACGATTAATACACCTACTGCTCAAAACAGGTCTGAATTATCAGCGGTCACGCGTGATAAAATCCGGCGTGTGATAACTGAACTATACACGATTCGTGAAGATCAACTAACCATCCAACGCTTAAATTAAGGAGGAAAAGAGAGCATGAATACAATGGGGGAGTGGGCAGCCAAAGCGAAACGGCTATGGCCTTCCCAATTAATACAGGACGGCGTAATTAATATGCGGTTAATCCTGATTGGTCTTTTGGGGGTGGGCCTGCTCGTTGCCGGAGGTGTGTTTGACAGGCAGCAGCCAAAAGAAAGTACTGAGAGTGGTAAAGATACTAAGCCTCCTGCCGCTGTCATTAATCGCAGCTATGAAGATATATTAGAGGCAAAGCTGGCCAATGTCTTGTCGCAGGTTAAGGGGGCTGGATCTGTCGCTATCAGCATAACTTTGGAAAATACAGGTTCGCAGGAACATGCTAAAAATGTAATAAAGGAAAATAAGACAATTCAAGAAAAAGATACTGGCGGCGGAGTAAGGACTACTACAGAAAGCAAAGAAAGTGAACAAATTTTAATGAGCAGAGAGAATGGTGCCGATCATCCGGTTATGGTCAAAGAAACGAAACCATCTATTAAAGGGATATTAGTAATTGCCGAGGGTGCTGGTGATTCAACGGTAAAAGCCAATTTGACGAAAGCGGTAGAAGCGGGTATGGGAGTTGCTCCCTATAAAATTACAGTACTTCCACAAAGAAAGTGAGGTTAAGACTAATGATCTTATCAATAAAAAAGGCAAACAGGAAAAAAATGGTGTTGTTTGTTGGAGCCGCTTTTGTTATTATAACAGCGGTCGTCGTTTTTACTGCTGCAGACTCTGCGAAACAAGCAAAAGTGGATCGAACCAATGCTATGCAGGTAACTAAGCAGGTTACGCCGGATAATAGTGCCATTCAGGTAAGTGCCCCCGATTTCTTTACGGAATATCGTTTGGAAAGAGACAAAGTTCGCAGTGAACGTTCTGATCTCATTCGTGATATTCTGAAAAATGCCAAGACGGAAGATATGAGGCAAAAAGCGCAGGAATCGGTGCTGAAAATGGCCCTGGATAAACAGCGCGAATCGGAAATGGAAAACCTGATTAAGGCCCGTGGTTTTAGTGATGCATTGGTCTTTGTCAGAGAAAACTCGGTTAGTGCAGTAGTAAAAACATCTGCCTTATCACGGGAGGAAGTAATTCAGGTTGCTGATGCAATAAGCCGTGTAACAGGCATTAAGCCGGAGGATATTACAATCAGTGCTAAACCTTAATGCCGTAACGATGGCCGGCAGTCTGACGTAAGTTTTTGGGCTGCTGTTGTTTTTTCTAGAACCGAACAGGCAATACTAGGAATATTAGTGATAATATGCCTCAAAATTGTAAAACTGGAAGAAGTTTGGTATACTGGAAGAGTTATAAACTGCTAGTAACAGTAATATATTGTGCCATAGATTATGCAGGGGAGGGTTGGTTTTGGAGAAACGAGACAGAGTTGAACGCACAGAACATAATGATGTCGGTTCTATCCGTATAGCAGATGAAGTTGTTGGCATTGTTGCCGGCTTAGCGGCAACTGAGGTAACCGGTGTAGCCGGAATGAGTGCCGGTTTAGTAGGCGGAATAGCAGAAATGCTTGGTAAAAAGAACTTGTCTAAGGGCGTTAAAGTGGAAGTAGGGGAACGAGAAGCAGCCGTGGACCTGTATATCATTGTTGAATATGGAGTTCGTATTCCTGATGTTGCTCTTCGCGTTCAGGAAAACGTAAAGAGAGCGATTGAGTCAATGACTGGTCTTGATGTTGTTGAAGTCAATATTCACATCCAAGGGGTCGGGTTTGGCCAGGATGGTGAAGAAAAAGATATTCGCGTTCGCTAGAAAGGAGTTAACATGGGTATATTTGATAGAGTGATACTCACAATATATACATTTGTCCTGGCCTTTTTGTCGTTAGGCGTAGTTTTAATGGGACTTCGCCTCATTCCTTTGGAATTAGTATGGACAAGCCTTTACTATATTTATGGACAATGGGAAGCGGCTTTAGCGGGAGCACTTTTTTTGCTGATCAGTGTCCGGCTGCTTTTGGCAGGATCCCGTTCACGGATTGCGAAAGATACCCTGGTGCATCACAATCCAATGGGTGATGTACATATATCGATTGATGCTATTGAGAATCTGGTCAGTAAAGCAGTCCGCCATGCTAAAGGTGTGCGGGGAGTTAAGGTTACTGTAGGTCAATCTGCACAGGGACTCACTGTAGATGTAAAAGCAATTGTCAGTCCCGAAAGCAATGTTCCTGCGGTTACCGCCGAAGTACAGCAGCGCATTCATGAGCATATTAAACATACGATTGGTGTTGAAATTGCTGATGTGAGGATCTTAGTAGAAAATATTTCGAATGATTTTAAAACAAAACATCGCGTTGAATAGAGGTGGCATAATGAATAACCAACTCTTAATGGAAATATGGCAGCACCATGGCGGTAAACTAACAGGGGCAGTATTTGGTTTCCTTTTTGGGATACTGGTACTGCATTTTGGATTTTTCAAAACGGTATTTATCGTGTTTTGTGTTGGCGCCGGCTATGTTGTTGGCAAGCGAATAGATGAAAAAGAAGATATTATGGATATTCTGGATAAATTATTACCGCCAAGTTACCACAGGTAACGGAAAGAGGGACTTATGAGTCGTAGAAAAGCTAGAGAAGTTGCAGTGCAAGCTTTATTTCAATTGGATTTTAATCAGGTCAATACAGAAACAGCGATGGAAGCAGTTATTAACGAACATGAGGGAATTAGTGAAAGTTCCAGGCAGTATGCGCAAAAACTGATCAATGGGACGCAGCATAGCCTTGCGGAAATTGATGCCATTATTTCATCTTCATCGAACGAATGGAAGCTGGATCGAATGGCTGCAGTAGATCGAAATATCGCCCGTATTGCTATTTATGAAATGAAATTTAGTGAAGAGCAATTACCTCCTAATGTTGCGATCAACGAAGCAGTTGAAATGGCAAAAACCTTTGGCTCAGAAGATTCAAGCCGCTTTATTAACGGCATTCTCGGTTCATTGGTTAAGAAAAAAGGCTAATGATGAAAGTTTACCTTGGCATCGATACCAGCTGCTATACAACCTCCATTGCCATCATGGATCATAAGGGCAATTTACTTGCCGACTGCCGCCGTATATTAACAGTAAAGTCTGGCGGCAGGGGTCTTGCTCAATCGGAAATGGTCTTTCAGCACACTAGGAACTTACCGGTTCTACTGGAACAGGCCATTGCCGAATTGCCGGATTCGTATGAGTTTTCGGCGATTGGTGTTTCCTGCCAGCCGCGTCCAACAGCTGATTCTTATATGCCAGCATTTTTAGTGGGACAAGGTTATGCTCAGGTAATCGGCATGGCGGTAAAGACACCGGTTCATCGTATTAGTCATCAGGAGAATCATATATATGCTGGACTTTGGTCATCTGCCGGACCGCTGGCGGATGATTTTTTAGCATTACATTTGTCTGGCGGAACAACGGAAATTGTAAAAGTTATTGGCGGAAAAACTAACCCCCAAATAACCATTCTGGGAGAAAGCCGGGATTTGCATGCCGGGCAGTTTATTGACCGGGTGGGAGTTGCACTGGGGCTTCCCTTTCCTGCCGGGCCTCACTTGGAAAAACTTGCTGGTACCGGTCGTGGAGAGGCCAGTGTTATTCCGGTTGCTGCTGAAAACTTACACGTTAGTTTTTCAGGACCAGAATCCCACGCACAGCGGCTGATTGCTAAAGGAGAAGCCGGGGCGGCGGTAGCTGCAGGAGTGGAACTGTGTATTGCCGAATCGATTTATCAGTTGATCAGCCAAGCTGTTACTGTGACCCAGCTGCAACAGGTACTGATTGTGGGCGGCGTGACAGCCAATTTATTCATCCGTCGCTATTTGCAGGATAAACTGAGTAATAAGCAAGTCCAACTCTATATTCCCCAGCCAGCCTATAGTTCAGACAATGCCGTAGGTGCGGCATATTTTGCCTCCCGGCAGTTGTAGCAGCCGGATTTGAGTTTGCATAGTATATACCAAATGCAAATGCCGGAGGTGACTGCCATGCTGCTGTATACCCTTATTGGGGCAGTAATTGGAGTTATAGTTGGTCATATAGTACCACCGGGATATGTCTTCTGGTTTGTGGTGGGCACCATCAGCGGTTACTCAGCACAACGCTACTTTGGCCGCAGGTACTAGTACCTTGTCAGCCCTGCTCCAGTGAATGCTGACGGTCTATTTTTCGCAACCCTTCGTTGTCGTCAGTCAGCATACGTCCGGTATGCCGCGCTTCTTTGCCTTGGTTTGCGAAAAATAGCCTCGCCATCATCCTACGGTTTTAGAGCTGCAAAGGTACTAGGGGCTTTTTTATCAGCCTCTATTTTTTTTTTGCTATTTAGTATATCATTAGAATATAACTGTTAATTTAAGGTGAATTTATGCAGATTTTCTCAATCGGGGATGTTACGCGTTACATAAAACATATTTTAGACAGAGACCGTACCCTGAATTCTATTTATGTGCGTGGTGAAATTTCAAATTTTAAACGCCACTATTCGGGGCATTGTTATTTTACTTTGAAAGACAGCGATGCTACGATTAAAGCAGTTATGTTTCGCAGCAGGAGCCAGTTTTTAAAATATGAGCCGCGGGACGGTATGAAAGTGGTTGTCGGCGGCACAGTTACCGTGTTTGAACGTGATGGTCAATATCAATTATATGCTGATCAGATGGTTCCAGAGGGAGTTGGCGAACTAAGCCTGGCCTATGAGCAGCTTAAAGAAAAATTAACTGCTGAAGGGCTTTTTGAGGAAATGCGCAAAAGGCCTATTCCCGTTTTGCCGCGTGCAGTAGGCATTATCACTTCACCAACAGGGGCTGCGGTACGCGATATTATCACAGTTGCAAAGAGACGGCATCCCGGAATTGCGTTGGTGCTGTTTCCCGTTCAGGTCCAGGGAGGAGAAGCACCTGGACAGATCGTTGACGCTCTTCAAGCGTTTAATCTGTATGGGCAGGTAGATGTATTAATTGTCGGCCGCGGCGGCGGATCTTTAGAAGAATTATGGGCCTTTAATGATGAGAGGGTAGTTCGGGCAATTGCAGCTTCGCAAATTCCGGTAATATCCGCAGTTGGTCATGAAACAGATTTTACTTTGGCGGACTTTGCTGCTGACCGGAGGGCGGCAACCCCTTCCCAGGCAGCCGAAATCGTTGTGCCCGATATCTATGAACTGCGCAGGTATATACAGACCCTAGAAAGTCTAATGGGGACACATATGCAAGCAATTGTTAAAGAGAAGCGGCGCAAGGTTATGGAGTGCAGGCAAAGTGCTGCCTTACAGCGACCGATGAATTTACTTGCCGATAAGCAGCAGCAGGTGGATTTGCTGCGTCAGCGTCTTATACAAACCATGGAGCAGCAGTTAACCGCTAAGAACCATTCATTTTCTATTCAAGCAGAAAAGCTGGCTCTGCTCAACCCCCTTGCCGTACTGGCCAGAGGCTTCAGTATAACGCGTACCAGTGAAGGACAGATTGTCCGCGACGCGAGTCAAATCAGCAGTGAGCAAGAGCTGGAAATCCTTTTGGCCCAAGGGGTAGTATATGCTAGAGTTTGCTCGACAAAGGAGGCTTAATGGCTATGGAGGCTAAATTAAATGATATCAAAGACGTATGTTTTGAAGAAGCTCTTGGAAAATTAGAAGTAATTGTAAAACTGTTGGAAAAAGGCGAACTGAAGCTTGAAGATTCTTTGGACAAGTTTGCCCAAGGCGTTGCGCTTTCTCAGCTTTGCCTTACAAAACTAACTGTAGCAGAAAAGCAAATTGATAAGATATTGCAAAAGGAGCAGGGGATACTTGTTGAAAAACCGCTGCTGTTTTCTGAGGAGAAGAGTAAATGTTAAAACAGTATTGTAGTGAAAAAGCAGAACTAGTGGATGCTTCGTTAAAACAGCTAGTTCCAGCCGAACATGCCTATGCGCAAGTATTATTCGATTCTATGCGCTACAGTCTTTTCGCCGGCGGGAAAAGGCTTCGGCCCATATTATTGATGGCTGCTGCTGATGCGGTAGGAGCAGCGGGCAGTAATTATCTGCAGGCTGCGTGCAGCCTGGAAATGATTCATACCTATTCCCTGATTCACGATGACTTACCGGCAATGGATGATGATGATTACCGTCGTGGAAAGCCAACGAATCATATTGTATATGGTGAGGGGATGGCTATCTTAGCAGGTGATGCGCTGCTGACGGCCGCGTTTGAGGTTTGCTTATCGCAGCCTGGTGTTCAGCCTGCTGTATTACTAGAAGTGGCAAAAGAAGTGGCAAGGGCTGCCGGTGCAGTTGGTATGGTCGGCGGTCAGGCAGTGGATTTGCTGTCTGAGGGTAAAACACTGGATGCTCAGACGCTGCAATTTATGCATCAGGCGAAAACAGGCGCGTTATTTAGAGCTTCCATCCGTTCAGGCGCCATTTTAGCAGGTGCATCTGCCGCCCAGCTGGAGAATTTGACCATATATGCAGAACAATTTGGTCTTGCGTTTCAAATTACGGATGATATTTTAGATGTTGTCGGTACCCAGGAAAAAATCGGCAAACCCGTGGGAAGTGATGTGCGCAATCATAAGGCTACTTATGTGACGATATATTCCCTTGAAGGCGCCAATCAATTAGCGCAGCAGGCGGTAGATCGGGCTTTGGCCAGTTTGCAGGATTTTGGATCAGAAGCAGACATATTACGAAGTTTAGTCAAACATTTGCTGAATCGGGACAGTTGAGGTGTATCTTAGTGGCAGAATTCTGGGCAGCTATTGGTAAAAACGTCATTCTTATGACTGCATTCACGGCATGGGCAATTGCTCAAATCTTAAAAACAATTACTGCTTTTTGGAAACATGAAAAATTTAAGGCAGAGCGACTGGTTGGGGCCGGAGGAATGCCAAGTTCCCATACTTCGCTGGTAGTCAGTTTGGCAGCAGCAATTGGCTTTCATGACGGGGTCGAGTCTTCCTTATTTGCAGTGGCTGTAATTTTGGCCAGTATTGTCATGTACGATGCAGCAGGCGTCAGGCGTGCTGCAGGCAAACAGGCAAAAGTATTGAATAAACTAATGAAAGAGCTAAAAACCGATCATACGGTTCATGATACACGGTTGAAGGAATTACTGGGACACACACCGCTGGAAGTTTTGGCCGGGGCTGTACTAGGATTTTTTATCGCTTATATGTTTAGTGTATATTATAAATAAGGTATCAGTTTGTAGAAGATGATGCTTGATTGGAAAAGAGGGGATCCCATTTGGTCACTGTGCTGGACACGATAGAGCAGCCGCAAGACTTAAAAAAATTATCCTTCTCACAATTAGAGAAACTAGCCGGTGAAATACGGCATTTAATTATTCAGACAATCGCCAAAAATGGCGGCCATTTGGCGCCGAATTTAGGGGTTGTTGAGCTTACCTTAGCACTTCATAAAGTCTTCGACAGCCCTAAGGATAAATTTATCTGGGATGTCGGTCATCAGGCCTACATTCATAAAATACTTACAGGCAGGCGCACAAAATTTGGATCTATCCGTCAGCTAAACGGCATCAGCGGATTTCCCAAACGCAATGAAAGTCAGCATGATGCTTTTGGAACAGGACATTCGAGTACTTCCCTTTCGGCAGCGCTCGGACTAGCGTTGGCCAGAGACCTCTCGGGGCAGAAAAGCCATGTTCTGGCGATTATTGGCGATGGTTCTTTAACTGGCGGTCAGGCTTTTGAGGCCCTGAATCACGCCGGACATTTGGGCACGCGGATGACTGTTATTTTAAATGATAATGAAATGTCGATCGCAAAGAATGTAGGTGCTTTATCAGAGTATTTGTCCAAGATGCGGACAACATCTACGTATTCGAAAGTAAAGCATGATATAGAATATCTGCTTAGACGTATCCCGGCAATTGGTGACAGTGTTGCCAAAACTGCCGAAAGAGTGAAGGACAGCCTAAAGTATCTGCTTGTACCTGGCGTTTTTTTTGAAGAGCTGGGTTTTACATACTTAGGACCAATTGACGGACATAACATTAATTCTTTAATTGAGGTACTCCAGCAGACCAAGAATATTGACGGGCCTGTTCTTATCCATGTCATCACTCAAAAGGGAAAAGGCTACCAGCCGGCCGAGTGCAATGCTGCCCAATTTCATGGGGTTGGTCCCTTTTGCGTTGAAACAGGGGCGATTAGTAAAAGTAATGGCAATCCCACTTATACGGGAGTTTTTGGCGACACGTTGATAAAGCTTGCCGAATCAGATCCTGATATTGTTGCTATAACAGCGGCAATGCCGGAAGGTACGGGTTTGAAAAAATTTGCAAGTCAATATCCTAAGCGTTTCTGGGATGTAGGCATTGCTGAGCAGCATGCCGTAACTATGGCTGCAGGACTTGCTGCTGCGGGTAAAAAACCTGTAGTTGCGCTTTATTCTACTTTTCTGCAGAGAGCCTATGATCAGGTTTTACATGATGTATGCCTTCAAAAACTGCCGGTAATATTCGCACTAGACCGGGCAGGAATTGTTGGGGAAGACGGTCCTACGCATCATGGCGTTTTCGATTTTTCTTTCTTGCGGCATATTCCCAACATTATTGTTATGGCTCCCAAAGATGAGGCAGAATTGCGCAATATGATGACAACCGCAGTTCATACGAATGCTCCTGTTGCAATTCGCTATCCCCGTGGAAGCGGCACAGGCGCGGATATTACGAAAGAGCTTGAGATCCTGCCAGTAGGAAAAGCCGAAGAGCTGATTCACGAGGGGACGATGGCCCTGCTGGCCATCGGTGCAATGGTTGACCCCTGTTTGCAGGCTGCAGGGTTATTAGCCCAAAAGGGGATTTCCTGCCGGGTTATTAACGCCCGTTATCTTAAGCCGCTTGATGGCGAGTTGATTCGCCGCCTGGCACGTGAAACGGGTGCTATTGTGACGGTAGAGGATAACAGCTTAGCGGGTGGTTTCGGCTCGGCAGTGCTGGAATATATTAACACAAATAATCTTAATTGGGTAAAGATCCTCAGACTCGGCTGGTCGGACCAATTTATCGAACAGGGGTCACGGAGCGAACTGTTGGCTAAGTATGGTATGACGCCTGAAGGTATTGCTGAATCTGTGTATTCTTTTCACCAGCAGTTTGGAGTGCGTTAATGAAAGAGCGTTTGGATGTGTTGCTTGTCAGCCGCGGGCTGGTTGCCAGCCGTGAGCGGGCAAAAGCCAGTATCATGGCCGGTCTGGTTTATGTGGATAGCCAAAAAGTTGATAAGGCCGGCACTCTTGTACCGGTAACGGCAGATATTACTGTTCGCGGTGACAGTATTGGCTATGTCAGCCGCGGCGGATTAAAGTTAAAAAAAGCACTTGCCAGCTTTTCCCTTGATTTGCAAGGAAAAGTTATGGCCGACATTGGTGCATCTACAGGTGGTTTTACTGACTGTGCTTTACAAAATGGCGCTAAACGCGTGTACGCAATTGATGTTGGTTATGGTCAGTTAGCCTGGTCCCTGCGGACGGATGACCGTGTCATTAATATGGAACGTACCAATATCCGCCATGTGACGGTAGAGTCTCTGGGGGAGGTTTTGGATTTTGTATCAATTGATGTCGCCTTTATTTCGTTAGCGAAAGTATTGCCGGTAGTGAAGAGTTTGCTCGCTCCAGGCGGTACAGTGGTTGCATTAATTAAACCGCAGTTCGAAGCCGGCCGGGAAAAGGTAGGCAAGAAAGGCGTTGTAAAAGACCCGCTGGTACATAAAAGTGTGATTAAAAAAGTGTTAGATGAAGCACAAGAACTTGGGCTATATCCTGTTAATCTTACCTATTCTCCGGTAAAAGGGCCGGAAGGAAATATTGAATACCTGGTTTTATTAACAAATCAAGGAACAGAAGAAACGATAACACATACAAAAGTAGATGAAATCGTAGAAGAGTCACATTCCCAACTTATAGGATAGGGGAGAACTGCTGTGCAAATAATCGGTATTTATCCTAACCCGAAGAAGGCAGCTGTTAGTACCATTTTGAAGCATGTTATAGAGCATTGTGCGAAATACGCCATAAAAGTACTAATACCGGAAGAAGAGGCTATCGAACTTCATTACCCTGAGTTAGCCTGCAGCCGGAAAGAGATGCCTCATAAAATTTCGTTAGCACTTACCTTAGGCGGTGACGGCACGTTATTAAACGTTGCAAAAGAAGTTGCTTCTGCTGAAATACCGGTTTGCGGTATTAACCTTGGACAGCTTGGCTTTTTGACGCATATTGAGGTATCTAAGATTCAAGCCGGTTTGGACCAGTTATTTACCGGAGACTATCGAATTGAAGAACGGCTTATGCTCGAAACGGTAATAACCCGTGATCAGGAAGCGATAGCATTACCGCCTGCTCTTAATGACGTCGTTGTGGCAAAAGGTGGTTTTTCCCGACTTATTCGCTTAAATTTATTTATTGATGAACAGTTTACGGAAACGTATCCTGCCGATGGCTTAATTGTCGCTACTTCGACAGGATCAACCGGCTATTCTTTATCTGCCGGCGGCCCTATTATTAGTCCTAATCTAAAAGTTACTGTTATAACACCGATTTGTCCTCATTCTCTTAATGCACGCTCACTTATCATTTCTGAAGAAGAAATAGTAAAAATCAGCTTTCAGGCAGCAACTCATGATGACGTGGCACTGACTGTTGACGGGCAGAAGGTCTATAGCTTAATGGCTGATGATAGTATTTTAGTGCGTCGCTCGCCGCTCAGGGCACGGCTGGTACGTTTTTTGGATAATGGCTTTTACGAGACTCTTCACAGCAAACTGCGGCGAGATGATTGAATATGAGTTTTGCAGGAGCACTTAATATGGCGCACCAAGCTGTTTTGATGCGCTTAACTCAGGCAAAGTGTATTGTGGATGCAACTGCCGGCAATGGCAGGGATACGCTTTTTTTAGCGCAGCATTCCCGCGAGGATGCACGTATTTGGGCCTTCGATATACAGGAACAGGCAATTAACAATACCAGGCGATTGCTGCTCGACAATCGCTGCCTTACCAAAGTAGAATGTATTTTAGACAGCCACTGTACTATCGATCAATATGTTAAGGAAAAGGTTGATATTGTAACGTTTAATCTTGGTTATCTTCCTGGCGCTGATCATGCGGTCACAACGCGTGGACAAACCACTATTGAGGCAATCAACAAAAGTATTCAACTATTGAATAAAAATGGTATTATTACAATAGTAGCTTATCCGGGACATACACCAGGCAAAGAAGAAAATAATCAGGTTTTTAAACATGTAAGCAGCTTGCCGCAATCGGAATTTCATGTAGGCTGCTGGCAAATGCTCAATCAAGTAAACGAACCGCCTGTTTTATACGTAGTGGAAAAAAAGAGGGGTGAAGTGCGTGAAGGCTTTGCGTCACGCGAAGATTAAAGAGTTAGTAGAAAATCATGTTGTAGAAACGCAGGAAGAATTAGCTGAGGCACTTCGGAAAGACGGGATAGAAGTCACACAGGCCACCGTTTCCCGTGATATTAAAGAATTGATGTTGATTAAAGTCCCGACAGGAGAAGGCCGTTATCGTTATGCTGCACCGCCTGAACAAAATCTCATTTTTTCCCAGTCACGCATGGAACGAATATTTCAAGACTCAATCGTAGGCATGGACTATAGTCAAAATATTGTTGTTCTCCGTACGCTGCCTGGTGCAGCCAATGCCGTGGCCTCAACGATTGACCATGTTCGCTGGCCGGAAATTATGGGAACGGTCGCAGGTGACGACACAATTTTTATTGTTGTAAAGCCGCCAGAGGCAGCTCCTCAAGTACTGGCTAAATTTCACCGGTTATTGCAATAGTTTGGCTATCTTAAAGGAGAATTTGTATGCTAAAGTCATTACAAGTTGTCAACTTTGCTTTAATTGAGCAGGTAGAAATCGAATTTGTTACCGGACTCAACATTTTGACAGGTGAAACAGGCGCGGGAAAATCAATTTTGATTGATGCGATTAGTGTTGTTCTCGGCGGGAGAGCATCAGTTGATGCAATTCGTACGGGCTGCGACTTTTTTCGTGTTGAAGTCGTTTTTGAAATCGCTGCCAACGCTGCCGTCAAAGCCCTGATGGAAAAACAAAGTATTATTTTTGAGGAAGATACTCTTATTATCAGCCGCCGCGTAAGCCGAAACGGAAAAAATACAATTGTGATGAATGGCTGCCAGACTCCGCTTGCAGTTTTGCGGCAGTTTGGCGAGCTGCTTGTCGATATGCATGGCCAGCATGAAAACCAGGCGCTGCTTCGTCCGGGGGCTCATATGGCATTACTGGATGCGTTTGACGAACGAATTAGTGATCAGCTTGGCCGCTATCGGCAGGTCTATAAGCAGTGGCTTCGTATAACAGATGAGCTGGCCCAGTTGAGTGAACGATCACGCGAGCGGGAACAGCGTATCGATATGCTTACCTGGCAAACCCAGGAAATTGCTGCAGCTGCTCTTAAAGTTGGTGAAGAAGAGGAGCTGGAGGCACAGGTCACGGTTTTGGGGAATGCTGAAAAAATTGCCAAATCGGCTCAACATGCTCATGCACTATTAAATACAGGCAGTAAAGGAAGTTCCGGCATTATTGCAGCTTTGGTTGATGTAAAAAAAGAAATCGAGACTGTTGTCCGGTATGATCCCAAGTTAACAGCTTCGCTGACTATGATTCAGGAAGCCTTTTATCAACTGGATGAAGCGGCGATGGAAATAAGCAGTTATTGTGATAATTTTGAGTTTAATCCGCAGCGGCTTGCCAAACTGCAAGATCGTCTGGATATCATCTATAAGCTGAAGAAAAAATATGGTGCTTCTATTGAAGAGATCGTCAGCTATTACAAACAAGCACTGGAAGAATTGGCGCTAATTGATAATGCTGGTGAAAGAATTGCCGAACTTGAAAAAGACAGGATAACAAAGCACAAACAATTAGAGGCAGCAGCTGATGAACTGAATCGGCTGCGATGTGAAGCAAGTAAACTATTATCAAAAGAAATCTGCGGCCATTTAGCGGATTTAGGAATTCCCAATGCCCGGCTGCTTTTTGAGATCACCAGAACAAATGAGTATACGGGGACCGGTAATAATCAAGTGGTAATGCTGTTTTCCGCTAATTTAGGCGAAGAACTGAAGGCATTGCATAAAATCGCATCAGGCGGCGAATTGTCGCGGGTTGCACTTGCTATTAAAACAGTATGCGCTAGTCGTGATGATATTGATGTCATGATTTTTGATGAAATTGATGCCGGTATTGGCGGACAAACTGCTCAGATGGTTGCTGAAAAAGTAGCTATGGCAGCTTGTAATAAGCAGGTACTGTGCATAACTCATTTACCACAGATGGCCTGTATGGCCGACGGTCATTTTTATATTACGAAGGTGACCGAGGGGGATCGGACGTATACAACGGTTCATCAGCTGTCCGCTGATGAACAAATTATGGAAATCACTCGTATGATCGCAGGTAAAAGCATCACGCCAATTGCATTGGAAAACACCGCCCAATTGGTCGCTGCAGCTAAAATAAAAAAAGAAATATGGAAAAATAAAGCGCAAGCGTGAGCTTGCGCTTTATTTACGTGTAAAATCAACGTTAGCAGCCATATTTGACAATCTATGCTAATAACTCCGGAATAATCCGCTTTTTTTTCGGGAATCTTTAATTTACGATCAAAAAAAACAACAGCAAGTCAAAGGATTAAATTAGTAACCAAAGGGAGTGATGGCACAAATATGAAAGGCATTTGCCGGCGATCAATAGTAGGCCTGTTCATTGCAACACTCATTGTTGCCTTTGCTTTTTCTCCACAATTCCGTCATATTTACGGCCTTCCTCCGCACATGCGCGTTATTGAGGGCGAAACGGCCTTGTTTACGGTCAATTTCCCCTTAACAGTCACCGTAGACGACGGTAAAAATGAAGCCGTTCGTCTGCAATCACCGTTATCCGCTTTTTCGCTTTCCCGTCCTGTCTCTTTAGAATCAGTCAACCGTGGCAAAGCAACTGTGGATTTTAAATTATTGGGTTTGATTCCCGTACGCACAGTGGAAGTAGATGTGCTGCCATCGCTTAAAATTGTTCCTGGCGGTCATTCAATTGGAGTAGTGCTGCATTCTCAAGGCGTTATAGTGGTAGGTATATCGCCGGTATTAAGTACCAATGATCAATACGTCACGCCTGCTAAAGACGGTGGAATTGTCGTAGGAGATGTGATGCTCAGCATTAACGGCAATCCTGTGCAAAGTGATGCGCAAGTGGCTGAGCTTATTGACGAGAGCGGCAGGAACAAACAGCCTATTGATGTATTAATTAAACGTGGCGATAATCGCCTGCATGTCAGCTTAACACCTGTTTTATGCAAGGATACCAAAAGATACCGGATAGGATTATACGTTCGCGACAGTGCGGCCGGCGTTGGTACATTAACCTTTTTTGAACCCCAGTCGCAAAATTATGGTGCATTAGGACATGTAATCACTGACAGCGATACTAACCAGCCGATTGACTGTAATCAGGGAAAAATCGTTTTAGCAACCGTCTCAGGAATTCAGCATGGCAAAAGAGGACAGCCTGGTGAAAAAATTGGTGTTTTCATTGAAGAAAGCCAGTTGTTGGGAGATATTAAAAAAAATACCCCGTTTGGTATTTATGGAAACTTGAATACACCGATCGAAAATAACTTGTATCCTGAAGCTTTGCCTGTTGCGTCTATGAGTCAGATCCAAACAGGTGAGGCGGAAATACTGACTGTTGTTGATGGTCAAACCATCGAGAAGTTTTCAATTGAAATACAAAAAGTTAACTATCAAGAAGCCCCCGAAGGCAAAGGCCTGGTTATTAAAGTTACCGACCCGCGGCTATTGGATAAAACAGGCGGAATCGTTCAAGGGATGAGCGGAAGTCCTATTATTCAAAATGGCAGAGTGATCGGCGCAGTTACTCATGTTTTTGTTCATGATCCAACTCGCGGCTATGGCACGTTCATTGATTGGATGCTAATGGAAAGTGGGCTCATTCCTCCCAAAAATAAGCAAACCGCTTATAAATTATTCAGCTATCAAAAACAAGCAGAACTGTTGATTTCTTAAAAAACAGGAAAGATCATTACGACCGCGCTCTGCATTGAGTGGGAATAATGGTCTTTTTTGCCGTTAAACGTACTATTTCTCACAGCAAAGTGAAATATAGTATACAATGTGAAGAAATTTGGATTTTTTTCCAGTAAAGGAAGGAATTGACGTAACTTTGTCGAATTTGAAAATTGTAAAACGATGCAGGGAGGATGTTCAAGTGCTCAAAGAACGAATCAAAGTGGCGTTTGCGGATGATAATAAAGAATTCTCCGAAATCATGAACGAATATCTCAGCCAGCAGCCTGATATTGAAGTCGTAGGGGTTGCTTATAATGGCGAACAAATCATATCGATCATCGAGGAAAAGAAGCCGGACGTCATTATTCTGGATATAATTATGCCCCATTTGGATGGCATTGGTGTATTAGAACGGATTAATACTGCCGGTGGCAAACGGCCTAAGATTATTATGTTGACTGCCTTTGGTCAGGAAACAATTACGCAGCGTGTTGTTGAATTAGGTGCTGATTATTATGTGCTAAAACCATTTAATATGGAAGTTTTAGTTAGCCGAATCAGGCAGCTTGCCGGGATGATAACCGCACAGCGTCCGCAGGTTACGGCGCAGGCGATCAAAGCAAAGTCGGTTGATGTAGAAGTTACCAATATCATCCGAGAAATAGGGATACCAGCACATATTAAAGGCTATCAATATTTGCGTGATGCTATTATGATGATTATATCAGAAGTCGAGCTGCTTGGGGCAGTTACAAAAGTTTTATATCCTATGATAGCCGAAAAATATTCCACTACTCCGAGCCGGGTTGAAAGAGCAATTCGTCATGCGATCGAAGTTGCCTGGAACAGAGGGAATATTGATATGATTAACCGCCTATTCGGCTACACCGTAAAACTCGAAAAAGGCAAACCGACAAATTCGGAATTCATGGCAATGATTGCCGACCGTTTGCGCATGGAAATGCGGGCGTAACACTTAGCATTAAAGGCTGCCTGAAATAATAGGCGGCCTTATTTTATTAAGAGAATTTGCTTTTTGGGAATCAGGGAATGCGGCAAGAGGAAACAGGAATTTTTTAGATGAACTGTAAAATACAAATAAAAAGTTCAAAACTTTGTTGACTTCCATGTAACCATTATTATACAATGAACGTAAAATAAATAGACCTCATCCTGTACAGGGTTAAGGTAGAGGTGCGGTCAACAGGAGTACTTTCAGGAAGAGTGGTGTCGATGAACTGGAAGAAAAGGGTTGATTGCCGAAGTGTGAAATGATGCCGGTCTTTCACACTGGTTTTACATCGAATAGGTGCTAAAACTGTCACTGAAGGTTGTTCTTTGGTGGAGCGCTATCTCACTAGGATAAAGGGAAATCACTGTATTTTTCTATGTCCTTTATTTCTGCCTATATAAGGTAGTCGGTGAGATTAGCTCTACCGACTGCCTTATTTTAATTTTCGGAGGTGGCTTTTGTGATTCGCGTATTGGTTTGTGGAGCTTATGGAAAAATGGGTAGAGAGGTTTTAAAGGCAGTACATACAGATGATCAGTTGCAGCTTGTTGGGGCTGTTGATGTAAAATCTGACTTAACCGATGCTGGTGACTTGATTGGTATTGGAAAAATTGGCGTAATTATCGGTAACGATTTGCAAACAATAATTAATGAAACAAAACCACAAGTCATGGTTGATTTTACTAGGCCGGAATCAGTACTGAACAATATCCGGATTGCTTTGAACAGCGGAGTATGTCCCGTAGTTGGTACTACTGGCCTGTCAGAAGAAAATCTAACGGAAATCCGTGAATTATGTACAAAAAACGGAGTCAATGCACTTATTTCACCAAACTTTTCAGTTGGTGCTATTTTAATGATGAAATTATCGCAAGACGCCGCTAAATATTTTCCCCATGTTGAAATAATTGAACTGCATCATGATCAAAAGCTGGATGCTCCATCGGGCACTGCCTTGCGCACAGCCGAGCTTATTGCTCAGAAGCGGGGAGTTCTTCAGCAGGGTCATCCTGATGAAGAAGAAAAGTTAGCTGGAGCCAGAGGGGCAAATCTTGCTGGAATCCACCTGCACAGCGTACGCCTGCCAGGTTATGTAGCCCATCAGGAAGTAATATTTGGCGGCCTGGGACAGACACTTGTCATACGTCATGATTCAATTTCCCGTGAGTCCTTTATGCCGGGCGTTGTACTAGCCTGTAAAAAAGTGCTGACAATAAGCGGCCTGGTGTGTGGTTTGGAACATGTAATGGATTAAATGCTGAATGGAGTGGTAATGATGAAAAAGTATAATGTAGCAATTTTAGGCGCTACTGGAGCAGTCGGGCAAGAATTCTTAAAATTGATTGAAGAAAGAGAATTTCCCTTCGCCAATTTAAAATTGTTGGCATCAGCACGTTCCGCTGGTAAAACCATTGACTTTATGGGACAGACGTATGTTGTAGAAGAAGCAAAACCTGAATCATTTGAGAATGTGGAGATTGCCTTGTTTGCCGGTGGAGCAGCCAGTAAAGCACTTGCTCCTGAGGCAGTGAAACGGGGAGCAGTTGTTATTGATAATTCAAGTGCATTCCGTATGGATCCGAATGTTCCGCTTGTCGTTCCAGAGGTTAATCCTCAGGCAATTCATGATCATCAGGGCATTATAGCAAATCCAAACTGCTCAACAATCATCATGGCAATGGCATTAAAGCCTATTTATGACCGGGTAAAAATAAAACGGATCATTGTATCAACCTACCAGGCAGTTTCCGGGGCAGGTAAAGAGGCTATCGATGAGTTAAATGAACAGGTGCAGGCAACAATCGATAACCGTCCTATCGTTGCCAATATCCTGCCTAGCGCAAGCTTGCCTAAACACTATCAGATTGCCTTTAATCTCTTACCGCAAATTGACGTTTTTCTGGAAAATGGCTATACAAAAGAAGAGATGAAAATGGTTCATGAAACACATAAAATTCTCGGAGATTCTACTATCGGCATAGCGGCAACAACTGTCCGTGTTCCTGTTTTCCGCAGCCATTCAGAATCTATTAATATTGAGCTTGAAGGTCCTTTATCCGTTGAAGATGCAAAACAGCTTCTTGCAGCTTTTCCGGGGGTTATTGTTGAAGATAACCCAGATGAAATGATCTATCCGATGCCATTATATACTTCAGACCGAAATGAGGTTTTTGTCGGCCGCATTCGTAAAGACAGCTCCGTACCTCACGGCCTCAACATGTGGGTTGTCGGTGATCAGATAAGAAAGGGCGCAGCTTTAAATGCCTTGCAAATTGCCGAATATATGATTGAGCAAAACTTAATTTGAGGTGCAAAGAATGCGTATTATCGTGCAAAAATTTGGGGGGACATCAGTCGCCTCACCGGAAGTTCGACAAATGGTTTTGGCAAAGATTGAACAGGCACGTCAGCAAGGTTATCGTCCCGTAGTGGTAGTTTCCGCTATGGGACGTAAAGGTGACACCTATGCAACAGATACCTTGATCGGCGTGGCAAAAAATGCTTATAAGCACATTGCCGCAAGAGAACTTGATCAAATTATGTACTGCGGTGAAATGATATCGGCCGTTGTTATGGCTGGCACAATGCAAGCTGCGGGTATCGATGCGGTTATGCTGACCGGTGGCCAGGCAGGGATGATCACTGATAATAATTTTAATAATGGACGTATTTTAAAAGTTGACCCGACGCGAATGATTAATCTTTTGAAAATAGGAAAAACGCCGGTTGTCTGCGGTTTTCAGGGGATGACTGTTGATGGGGAACTGACCACACTGGGGCGTGGCGGCAGCGATACTACTGCTGCGGCATTGGGAGCGGCTCTTAATGCAGAATTAGTTGAAATTTATACCGATGTGGACGGCATAATGACCGCTGATCCACGAATTGTTAAAAATGCCAAAATATTAGACCAAATTAGTTATGGTGAAGTTTGTCAGCTGGCTCATCAGGGGGCAAAAGTTATTCATCCGCGGGCTGTTGAAATTGCTATGCAAAAAAATATTCCGCTTGTGGTTAAATCTACATTTTCTGATGCGCCAGGCACATTGATCACTAATGTTGTTCAGCAGGAAACCAGTGAAACAGCCGTGTCTGATCGTGTAGCAACAGGAGTTACATACCTGCCTGGGGTTATGCAGATTAAGGTTATTTTAGAGGCCTCAACGACTCACAATGAAAGTTTTAAAGTATTTCGTGCTATGGCCGAAAGTGGAATCAGTGTTGATTTAATAAATGTGCATCCGGGGTTAATCATGTTTACGGTTATGGAAGACGTAGCAGATGCGGCAACTGTTAAGTTAGCTGCTCTTGGCTATCAGGTCGAAACCACTCGCAACTGTGCCAAAGTATCGGTAGTAGGCGGCGGAATGCGTGAAGTTCCTGGAGTGATGGCCAATTTTGTTGAAGCGTTATCTTTTAACGATATACCGATTCTGCAGACGGTCGATTCTCATACATCCATTTCAGTTCTTGTTAAAAACGATGATGTCAATAAAGCTGTTACGGCCTTGCATGAACGGTTCGGTTTATCCAATTAAAGGGGAGGATAATATGAAAGATTTCGGAAGAATTCTAACGGCTATGGTTACCCCATTTAATTCTGACCAAACTGTAAATTATGCTGCAGCAGCGCAATTAGCCCAATATCTTGTTGCAAATGGTTCTGATGGAGTTGTGGTTGCTGGAAGTACCGGTGAGTCTGCAACACTAAGCAATGAAGAGAAACTCAGGTTATTTTCAAGTGTGCTGGATGCTATTGGCGATAAAGCTACGGTGATTGCCGGCACAGGGTCAAATGATACACGTGCTTCCATAGCACTAACGCAGGCAGCTGAAAAGCTAGGTGTCCATGGTGCTATGCTTGTCGGTCCCTATTATAATAAACCAACTCAAGAGGGCTTTTACCAACATTTTAAAACAATTGCCGATTCCAGTGCTTTGCCTTTCATTGTATACAACGTGCCAGGCCGTACAAGTTCCAATATTTTGCCGCCAACTATTGCACGGCTTACTGCATGTAAAAATATTATCGCTGTTAAGGAAGCCAGTGGAAGCCTTGATCAGGTTTCCGAAATTATTCGGATTACACCAGAGGGCTTTTTAGTATATAGCGGCGATGACGGCCTTACTTTGCCGGTGTTAGCGGTTGGCGGAGCAGGGGTAATTAGTGTTGCCGGACATATTGTTGGTAAGCAAATGAAAGAGATGATTACAGCCTTCTTCCAGGGGGATCTGGCAAAGGCTCAAGCAATTCATTTAGAGCTTCACCCGTTTTTCCGGGCTATTTTTGTGACGACTAATCCTATTCCGATCAAAACAGCAGTTAATCTAATTGGCTTGAATGCGGGACCGCTTCGCTTGCCGATGGTGGAAGCAACCGACAGTGAAGTGGATTATATAAAAAAAGCGATGCAGGATGTTGGCGCTTTGGCGTAAAGTTCAGCCATCCCCTTTTAGGGGATGGCTGAAGTATTTATAAGGGGAATTTGCATATAATAACCTAGTATATTTGCCACTTGTTGTAAATGCCAGAATACGATATAATAAAAATCAAGTGGACGGAACGGCGTAGTCCTTAACTATTTCGACATGGGCGGCGGTATAGAGAAATAGGGTTGTCTTTTCGCTGTTTTTTGCTTTATTTTACAATTGATCTTTCGGAGGTGTAACTTTTTTTGGCCAAATTACCGCAAAAATTACAGATAATTCCTCTTGGCGGGCTTGGTGAGATCGGAAAAAATATGACTGTCGTTCGTTGCGGGGACGACATCATCGTAATTGATTCGGGTCTGATGTTTCCGGAGGATAGCATGCCGGGTATTGACTTAGTAATACCTGATATTTCCTATTTGCTCGAAAATAAGGATTTAGTACGTGCTATTATTTTAACTCATGGACATGAAGACCACATTGGAGCCTTACCTTATATACTGAAGCAATTGAGCGTACCTGTTTACGGAACACGGCTGACTTTGGGAATCGTGGGTAACCGGTTAAAAGAAAACAATATTGCCAACAGTGCTTTACATACTGTCGCGGCAGGTGATGAAATTGTTTTAGGACATTTCAAAATCGGTTTTATCCATGTCAATCATAGTATTGCCGATTCTGTGGCGTTGTCGATAAAAACACCGGTGGGGACGATTGTTCATACCGGGGACTTTAAGTTTGATCAGACCCCTGTTGATGGCCGGAGCAGTGACTTGCATAAGTTTTCGGAGTTAGGTGATCAAGGCGTTCTCGTTTTGCTTGCCGACAGTACAAATGCCGAACGTCCTGGCTACACAATGAGTGAACGAACGGTGGGGGCAACCTTTGAAGAAACATTCCGGACGGCACGCGAACGCATTGTTATTGCTACTTTTTCTTCCAACATCCACCGCATTCAACAAGCAATTAATGCTGCTTGTAAATATAACAGAAAAGTAGCCATCTTAGGTCGCAGTATGATTAATATTGTCACTATCGCGATTGAACTCGGACATCTGCATATTCCGGACGGCGTATTGATTGATATTGATGAAATAAACAATTACCCGCCTTCAGGAATTGTCATTATAACAACAGGCAGTCAGGGAGAGCCAATGTCGGCGTTGACGCGCATGGCGATGTCGGATCATAAAAAAGTCGATATTGCTCCGGGGGATACGATAATTATTTCCGCAACACCTATTCCCGGTAATGAAAAACTGGTATATCGTAATGTTGACCACCTTCTCCGCCAAGGTGCTGAAGTCGTTTATGAGTCTCAGGCAGGTATTCACGTTTCCGGTCATGCCAGCCAGGAAGAGTTAAAATTAATCCATAACCTAGTGAGGCCCAAGTTTTTTATACCCGTTCACGGAGAATACCGCCATTTAATTAAACATGCTAAGTTAGCACAGGATTTAGGAATGGCTAGGGAAAACATCTTCCTGGCTGATAATGGATCCGTTCTCGAATTTACACGTGAAAAGGGACAGTTGAGCGGCAAAGTAACAGCTGGCAGTGTCCTTGTTGATGGACTAGGTGTTGGTGATGTTGGCAATATTGTCTTAAGAGACCGGCGCCAGTTATCTCAGGATGGTATACTAATCATGGTTGTTACAATGGATAAAGAAAGTGGTTCGATACTGGTCGGACCTGATATTGTGTCGCGTGGCTTTGTCTATGTACGGGAATCAGAGCAATTAATGGAAGAGGCAAAGGAGCGTGTAAAGCAGGCTCTGGAAAAATGTGAGGTCAATGGTATTACCGAATGGGCTTCGATTAAAACTAGTGTCCGTGAGGTATTGGGGAAATATTTATATGAAAAAACACGCCGCCGGCCTATGATTTTACCAATAATCATGGAAGTCTGATCCAAAACCGAGGTTAAATCCTCGGTTTATCTTTTTGATTTCGGTATGAAACTTGAATCCGGGTCCATACTAGTAAGGATATTACTAGTTGGAGGGAAATTATGATAGATAATGACAACCCTGTTATAGCTCCTCCTGGAACAAATCCGGAAAATCCCACTGAGCCGGCTTTACCGGCAGAGACACCCAAAAAACACCGGTCAGCTTCAGCAAAAAAAGGGACAGCCGTCGAAAATATTCAGGAACTCGGCAGTACTGAGGTGCCTACTGCTAAATCAAATGTCCATGTAATGACAATTATCGGACAAATTGAAGGCCATATGGTGCTTCCACCTCAGAATAAAACCACAAAATATGAACATATTATGCCGCAACTGGTTGCTATCGAGCAAAATCCGGAAATTGAAGGGTTAATGCTGCTGTTAAACACGGTTGGGGGCGATGTTGAAGCCGGTTTGGCGATTGCAGAAATGATTGCCAGCATGTCTAAGCCGTCCGTTTCCATTGTTCTCGGCGGCGGACACAGCATCGGTGCTCCGATTGCCGTGTCAGCCACCTACTCATTTATTGTAGAAAGTGCCAGCATGACAATCCATCCGATTCGACTTACCGGAATGGTTATTGGCGCTCCCAGTTCTTTTGACTATTTAGAGAAAATGCAGGATAGAGTTAATAAATTTGTTGTAAGCCATTCCAGTATCAACGAAAAGAAATGGAAAGAACTATTGTTTAAGACAGGAGAGCTTTCCCGCGATATTGGCACGAATGTTGTCGGCAAGGACGCGGTTCATTACGGCCTAATCAACGAAGTCGGCGGTGTTTCTAATGCGCTTGTCAAACTACAGCAGTTAATTAAAGCCCAAAAGGAAAGTAAGGGGTTGAAGCAATAATGGTATTATGGACCATTATCCCTTCTGAACTTATTTTCCAGGAGCAAAGCGCGGCGGTAGCGCCTGTCTATGAAGAAGTCGATTTGGCCGGTAAGAAAGTTATTGTGGAAAGGTGTTCACCTAACCAGTCAAAAATTGTTAAACTAATATCCACCTGCCCTGATGATTATCTGTTGGCAGAGTTCCAGCCGGGAACTTTGTTGACTTATAAACCATCTTACGAACAGACAACTAGCTAAGAAAAGAAGGGAAAAGCTTTCATGTGGAGAGCTTTTCCTTTTTTATGGAAAAGGAAAGGGATTTAAATAAATTTGTCGAATATACGTAATTTCAGAGGTGGTGCGGCTTGTTGAAATGGATTACAGAGTCTAATTCGGAATTAAAGTATGAATTGTTAGGACTATTGTATATAACCGCAGGACTTATATCTTTTATCAGCTTAATTGGTTTTCATGCCGGACCTGTTGGTATCTTTATCAGTAAAATGCTGAAGTATACTTTTGGTGTAGGAGCAGTCATTTTACCTATAGTTGCCATTCTTATCGGTTCCCGGTATATTTGGAGCCGCCAGCCAATTGTTTATTCCGCAAGATTTTGGGGGCTTGCTTTACTTTACTTTTTATTGCTGACTATCTACCATCATTTTGTAATCGCTGAAAGCAAAGAGATTTTACCGGAGAGTCTTGTTCCTGGTGGCGGATTCATCGGTGGAATTACCTTGTTTTCACTTCGCAAATTATTTGGGTTAGACGGCAGTTTAATTGTACTGATTGCATTATCAATTTCTGCCTTGCTTTTGGCTACTACATGGTCCTTGGCAAAAGCTTTATTACTGGCTAAAGAAAAGGCTGCAGACAGCTTACAGACCGCTAAAGAGGCCATTGCCTGTACTTATGAACAGATGGCAGAGCATTATGAAGAGAACGAGCGGTCAAAAACCGTATTCTATAATCAAGAGAAAGAGCAGACTGAGCGTTCAGCAGCACCCCCACGGGTTAATAAGCCGGTTATTATACCGGATGAACCGCTTGTAACTGAAGATGCGGATATGCCAAATTCGGTACCGGCCACAGTTACTCCTGTGGCTGGAACTCAGCCTTATACGGTTCCTCCGCTTACCCTATTAAAGAAGTCACTAAAGCCAAAACAAAATAAAAGTAAAGAAGTCGGCGATAATGCCCGGATTCTCGAAGAAACGCTAGCCAGCTTTGGGATAAGTATAAAAATCGTGAATACATGCCAGGGACCGGCAGTAACCCGTTATGAGCTTGAGCCTGCCCCGGGAGTAAAAGTGAGCAAGATTGTCAATTTATCAGACGACATTGCATTAAAACTGGCAGCTCCGGGTGTGCGCATTGAAGCTCCAATTCCTGGCAAGGCCGCAATCGGGATTGAAGTTCCTAATAAGGATGTTGCCAGTGTACATCAACGCGAAGTGCTGGAAAGCGAAGAATTTCAAAAAGCCCCTTCCCGCCTGACCGTAGCCTTAGGCAAGGATATTGCCGGTATGCCGATTATAGCAGATTTGGCCAAAATGCCTCATTTGCTCGTTGCAGGTGCCACAGGTTCCGGGAAAAGTGTGTGCATCAATACGTTAATTACCAGTATTTTATTCCGTGCACACCCGAGCGAAGTGAAGTTTGTATTGATTGATCCCAAAGTTGTTGAGCTTTCTAATTACAACGGCGTACCTCATTTATTGACTCCGGTAGTAACGGATGCTAAAAAAGCGGCAGCAGCTCTACGCTGGGCTGTTCAGGAAATGGAGCGGCGTTATGCCTTGTTTGCCTCTACAGGCGTAAGAGATATCAGCCGGTATAATGAAGTTACCGTCGATGACAAGCTGCCGCTGATCGTCATTATAATTGATGAATTAGCTGATTTAATGATGGTTGCTCCTGTTGATGTCGAAGATGCGATTTGCCGTTTAGCACAAATGGCTCGCGCTGCCGGACTTCATCTGGTGCTTGCAACCCAAAGACCTTCTGTTGATGTCATTACCGGTACGATAAAAGCAAATGTTCCTTCCCGTATATCCTTTGCTGTATCCTCACAAGTTGATTCACGTACAATACTGGATATGGCCGGTGCAGAAAAATTACTTGGAAAAGGAGATATGCTGTTTTATCCCGTAGGAGCTGCTAAACCTCTCCGGGTTCAAGGCGCTTTTATTGCGGACAACGAAGTAGAAGAGCTAGTTACGTATATCAAACGTCAGGCTGAACCGGAATATACCGAGGAAGTTACTGCTGGCTGCCCAGAAGCCGCTGACGATAAAGAACAGGACAAGTTCGAAGATGAAATGCTGGAAGAAGCTGTGCGAATGGTCCTCGAAACCGGGCAAGCCTCTGTATCTATGCTGCAGCGTAAATTTAGGATTGGCTACACGCGAGCTGCAAGATTAATTGATACTATGGAAGAATTGAAGATAGTCGGCCCCAATGTAGGCAGTAAGGCAAGAGAAATAATCATGACATCTGACCAGGTTTATACGAAATATTTCAGGCAATAATAGTATAAAGAGTTAATTCCGTAAGATAATTAATGCTGACCGATACAGCAATCACGGCAATAATTGATTTTGTACAATAGTTGGAGGAGGTAGTTTCGTGGAGACGGTAGGAGAAATACTGCTATCCGAGAGGGAAAAAAGAGGTCTGACGGTAAAAGATGTAGAAGCTGCTACGAGTATTCGCGCATTATACATAAGTGCTATTGAAAACAATAATTTTACCGTAATCCCTGGTGAAGTGTATCTGAAAGGTTTTATACGAAATTATGCTAATTACTTAGGACTAAATGGCCAGGAAATGGTTGATTTGTATAGAAAACAGCAACTTCCGCCTAGTGAAACTTTTGCTGAGCCACCGATGCCAGAGACTGATGCGAGCCCGGCAGCTGCTAATTCCGGCAGCTTTGGTACCAAATGGGTTATACTTGGCGCAGCAGCAGTTATTCTTGCTGCCGGTGCCTGGTGGCTTACGACCGGCAAAGAATCAAATCCGGTTCAGCCAAAGGCTGGAATTCCGGCTCCTGCTCAGCAGCAGGCCCCCATACAGTCGCAAGCACAAGCACCAATACCGTCTCCCCTGCCTGCACAGCAACCTGCTAAAACCAAACCAGTCGCAGTTACCGCAAAGTTTACTGCTGAATGCTGGGCACAAATTACTGTTGACGGTAAAGAAGTGTTTGAGGGAATGGTCGAAGCTGGCGCATTAAAAACATGGGAGGCGGAGCAAACTATTACTGTTAAATTGGGCAATGCTGGTGCCGCCGAATTAGTTCATAATGGACAACCGGTTGGAAAGCTGGGTTCTCTCGGAGAAGTTGTAGTTAAAAAATTCACGCGTTAGATTAACGATACTCCTGGGGCTTGGGTATGTACTCCAAGTCCTATTTACTTACTGGAGAGATGATATGTTAAAACAATTTTTGGTGACAAGTAAACAAGACATGCAGGATCGCGGTTGGGAGCAACTTGATTTCTTATTAATCAGTGGTGATGCCTATGTAGATCATCCCAGTTTCGGACCGGCCATTATCGGGCGTTTGCTAGAGAAGCAAGGTTATAAAGTTGGCATTATTGCTCAGCCCGACTGGCGTTCTACCGCTGACTTTAAGCGGCTTGGTAAGCCGCGTCTGGCTGTCTTGGTTACTGCAGGAAATCTGGACTCTATGCTGAATAAATTCACGGCCGCTAAAAAATATCGCAGTACCGATAATTACTCACCGGGCGGACAGGCTGGGCGGCGACCCGATCGGGCCACGATTGTGTATTGCAATCGGGTGCGGGAGGTCTGGAAGAAAATACCGCTGATTATTGGTGGCATTGAAGCCAGCTTAAGACGGTTTTCGCATTATGACTATTGGTCAGATAGTGTTCGGCGCTCGATCCTGATTGATTCGCGAGCCGACCTATTAATTTACGGCATGGGAGAAAAGCAAATAAAAGAGGTTGCTGAACAGCTTTCCCAGGGAATCGCCGTAGCGCATATTCGTGACGTACGCGGCACTTGTTATCCGGCAGATGATGTAGAGCATTTATGGGATTATATTGAAACTCCTGCTCATGAAGCCGTAAATTTAGACAAGCAGGCCTTTGCAAAAGCTTTCAAAATACAATATGAAGAGCAGGATCCAATTCGGGGAAAAACGGTAATACAGCGCCACGGTGAGACTGTTATTGTACAGAATCCCCCGGCATTGCCGCTATCTACTGAAGAAATGGATGAAATCTACGACTTGCCATATATACGTACTTTTCATCCCAATTACGAAAAAGATGGCGGTGTACCCGCCATTCAGGAAGTGAAATTCAGTTTAGTTAGTCATCGTGGCTGCTTTGGCGGATGCAGTTTTTGTGCAATTGTATCTCATCAGGGCCGTATTATTCAAAGCCGAAGCCAACAGTCCATTATTGACGAAGCAATATTAATTACAAAAATGCCTGACTTTAAAGGCTATATTCATGATGTCGGTGGACCAACAGCCAATTTTCGCATGCCGGCTTGCAGTCACCAGGAAGTTCGGGGAGCTTGTAAGGGACGGCACTGTTTAGCCCCGAGCCCTTGTAAGAATCTCGCTACCGATCATAGCGACTATTTGCAATTACTGCGAACCCTGAGGGCTCTCCCGGGAGTAAAGAAAGTCTTCATCAGATCAGGATTACGATACGATTATCTGCTGGCTGCCAAAGATAATGAGTTTTTGACGGAGCTCTGCGAACATCATGTAAGCGGGCAATTAAAGGTTGCGCCGGAGCATATTGCAGCTAAAGTAACACGTTTGATGGGCAAGTCGGGTAAGGAAACTTATGTAAAATTTATGAATGCCTATAAGCGAACGAATGCTGCTCTCGGTAAGGAACAGTATTTAGTGCCATACTTCATGTCCAGTCATCCGGGTTCAAGTTTAAAAGAGGCTGTCGAATTGGCTGAATTTCTACGCGATATCGGCTACCAGCCCGAGCAAGTCCAGGACTTCATCCCTACTCCAGGAAGCTTATCTACGGTCATGTATCATACCGGGTTGAATCCATTGACCGGTGAGAAAGTCTATGTTGCTAAAGATCCTCATGAAAAAAAACTGCAGCGGGCTTTGATGCAGTTCCGCAATCCGAAGAATTACGAACTTGTTTTTGAAGCATTAAGCAAAGCTCACCGGGGAGATTTGATTGGCTTTGGTCCGAAATGTCTCATTCGACCAAAGCGAAATGTTGCTCAGCCAAGAGCGCTGACACATAAAAAACCAGGCAAGCCATCTGCTGCACAGAAGCAATCAACAAAAAAGCAAGCTAGCCGCCGCTAGCTTGCTTTTTTGTGGTTTATTGAATATCAGGCTTTATGGCAAACAATTTTCTACATGTATCTGACAACAGGTAAATCGCAATGAGACCGTGCGGGACAACGACAAGCACACCCATTCCCAGCATTCCCTGCAGCATGAGAACGATACCTAAAATAACAGACAGAATAGAGAGAGCTAATTCTAAAAATCGCGCCCAGGGTTTTAATTTTATTAGTCCATAGGCTGGCAAGGCATATAACAGCATGGATATCAGATTGCCGAATGTCATTACGAGATTGGATTGTGATACGAGGTTATTATATGCAGCTAACAAGTTGCCGATGGCAACTAAAAATAAATAACCTACAATCACAAACAATGGCCAAGTTAAATCAGGATGGAAGATGGTCATCCATCGCGGACGATCACTCATGTATAGCAGCTCCTTTCTTATGCACTTATTATATTGTACATAATTTATAAAAAATTGGGAATAACTTAAGCTGAGAATTTATCGAAGTTAACCAGTGTTCCGCACCTTTTCCCGCCGGCAATACGAATTAATTATATTGATTAGCAAGTTACAATCAGATATAATATAATTTAGTGCTTGTACAAATATACGTTAGTGTAAGGAGAGAGTGCCTTATGCGTCGGTATCTGCCTATATTATTAATGACTGTTTTTTTATTGGTAATTGTGTTGGTAGGAACCACATACTTAGAAGGATTTGCAGGACGTACAAAAAAAGAGAATGTTAACAGCCTGACGGTTTACACCAGTCTGCCTGTTGAACAAGCTGCACTGTTAGCGCAGCAGTTCGAGAAAAGCTCGGCCATCCAAGTAAATTTAGTCCCTTTAAGCGAGCAAGAGCTTATTAACCGGCTGAAAAATGAAGTAAACAATCCGCGAGCTGATGCAGTTGTGACGGCTAAACCTGTTTTGCAGCAGGTTGGCAAGTTTAATCTGCTGGAGCCATATGCATCAGAACAGACTGACATTGTTGCCTACCGTTTTAAAGATGAACAGGATGTTTGGACCGGGCTTTGGCTTGATCCAATCATTTTTGCTGTCAATCAGGACTACTTAAAAAAAACGGAGCAACTACCTGAAAACTGGACGAATTTATCAAGTGATACCAAAGTGCGCTTAGCTATGACAGATTTTCTTGCGGCAGATGCTGCAGCTAATCTATTATATACTTTTATTAGTATTTATGGCGAAGAGCAAACTCTGCAGTTTTTTAAAAAATTGCATCCTCAGATGATTCAATATGCTAAATTTCTCGCGACTCCGATCCGCATGGCAGGAATGGGTGAATGTGATGTTGCAATAGCAGTTCAAAGTGAAGCCCTGCGTTATATGCAGGAAGGGTTTCCGCTGCAGATTGTTTATCCGGGCGAAGGAACTGCATATGTACTAACAGGAGCTGCTTTGGTAAAAAATGCTTCTCATCAGCTGGAAGCCAAACAATTTATTGACTGGCTTTTACAAGCGGAAGCTTATCAAACCTTGGATAAAAATCGCTTTTATTTCATACCAACCAATCCGGAGTTAAAAAAATATAAAGATTATAAACAAAAAGCTGTAAAGCTTTTTGAAAAGGAATTTGAATTTACTACTGAACAACAGCACAAATTTTTGGATAATTGGGTGCAAACCGTGCGGTTAGGTAAATGATTTGGGGGAGAGTATTATGTTAAAAGCCGGGTTTGTCAGCCTTGGCTGTGCCAAAAACCTTGTCGATACAGAAATTATGTTAGGTATGCTGGTTGAAAGAAAGATTGAATTGACCGATGATCCGGCCAATGCCGATATACTCATTGTTAATACCTGTAGTTTTATTGAATCCGCTAAGGACGAATCAATTGCTACCATTTTACAACTTGCCGAATATAAAACTACTGGAAAATGCCGCGGTTTAATCGTTGCCGGCTGTCTCAGTCAACGCTATCAGCAAGAATTGCTGGATGAGCTGCCGGAAGTAGATGCCATTATCGGTACCGGTGCCTGGCATCGCATCACGGAAGCGGTTGACTCTGTTTTAGCCGGCGAACGAATTATGCTAGTCGGACAAGCCGATACACTATATGATGAAACTATGCCTCGCATAAAAACCACCCCCCGCTATAGTGCATATGTAAAAGTAGCGGAAGGCTGCAGTAACTGCTGTTCATACTGTATTATCCCCAGGGTAAGAGGAAGCTTTCGCAGCAGAAAAATGGAATCAATTGTTTCCGAGGTACGCCAGTTAGTCGCTGAAGGTGTTAAGGAAATTAATTTAATTGCTCAGGATACAACCAGTTATGGGCGTGATTTGTTCGGTGCGCCTCAACTTACAGCTCTGTTGAAAGAACTCGTAAAGATAGAAGGCGATCATTGGTTCCGTTTATTGTATTGCTATCCAAAATATTTTTCTGATGAACTCATTGATTTAATCGCTCAGGAACCGAAAATCTGTAATTATATCGATTTGCCGTTACAGCATATTCATGATGATATTTTGGCAAACATGAACAGACCCGATTCTAAAGCGGAAATCTGTACATTGCTTGCGAAAATCCGCAGCAGGATTCCCGGCGTCGCAATCCGGACAACCTTTATTGTTGGTTTCCCAGGCGAAACACAGGAGCACTATGATACCTTGCGTCAATTTATTTCTGAACAACAGTTTGAGCATATCGGTATTTTTACCTATTCCCAGGAAGAGGATACCGTTGCTGGGGTAATGGAAAACCAAATTGATCCAGAAATTAAAGAAGAACGTTATCATGACTTAATGGCTCTCCAATGCCAGATTTCTGAAGACATTAACCGTGCCATGGAAGGTCAGGAAGTTGAGGTGCTGGTAGAAGGAGTAAATCTTGAACAGAGCGATATTGTCTTTGGACGCTCCTATCGGGAAGCACCTGACGTTGATGGTCAAATCTTCATTGAAAATGCAGCAGAGATAAAAATCGGAACAATTGTAAAAGTAAAGATTATGCAAGGTTTTACCTATGATTTAGTAGCAGAAAAACTATAATACATTTTTAAAAACAAAATAGTAGGATTTCCTACTATTTTGTTTTTTGCGTTGGCATCGTGGCTGATTGCAAAGGAAAAAGGATTTTTTTTAACCTACTCGAATGCTAATAATAAGGAGGCACGACAATGATTGTAGAAATTGTCAGCACAGGTACGGAATTATTATTAGGCCAAATTATCAATACAAATTCCGCGTGGCTTTCCGAGCAATTAAATGCCTTGGGATTTAACGTCATGTATCATTCCACAGTTGGCGATAATCGGGAACGGATGGCCCAGGTTTTTACTGCTGCCTTACAAAGAGCGGATATCGTGGTCACTTCCGGCGGACTAGGGCCGACTCTAGGGGATATAACCAAAGAGGTATCGGCAAAATTACTGAACCGGGATCTTTGCCTGCACCAACAAAGCGCTGCCAGTATACAAACGTATTTTAGCAGCCGCGGCCTTGATATGCCTGAAAGCAATTTGCGACAGGCCCTTGCTCCTAGGGATGCTATTATATTGGCGAATAACTGCGGCACAGCTCCTGGCGTTATCATCGAGGAGGCAGGCAAGAGTATTATTCATTTACCTGGCCCGCCTAATGAATTGAAGGCCATGTTCAGTCAAGAGGTAGTTCCCTATTTAAATCGCCGGTATTTGGCGCAGGGGGTTATTGCGTCCAGAGTTTTGCGGGTGTATGGGATCGGTGAATCCAGTTTGGAAGTTGTACTGAAGGATTTAATTGAAGCCCAAAGCAATCCCACAATTGCTCTGCTAGTAAAGGACTGCGAAATTCATATTCGCCTTACTGCCAGAGGAGAGAATGCCAGTGAAGCACAAATGGCAATTCAACAGATTGAACCGATCATACTGGAACGGTTAGGGGATTTGGTGTTTGGCGGGGATTCTGATTCACTTGAAATGGTAATTGGCCGGTTGCTAAGAGAGAAAGGCTTGACTGTGTCTCTAGCTGAATCCTGTACGGGTGGTTTGGTTAGCAGCCGCTTGACTGACATAGCAGGGAGCTCTGATTACGTAATTGGAGGAATAGTTTGCTACAGCAATGCGATAAAAAGCGATTTTGTCGGTGTGCCGGATACCCTATTAGAAGCTCACGGTGCGGTGAGCGAGCCTACCGCTGTCAGTATGGCTGCAAATATCCGGAATAAATTTGGTGCCTCAATTGGCATCGGTATAACGGGTATAGCCGGTCCGGGCGGGGCAGTTCCCGGTAAACCTGTGGGCCTGGTTTATATTGCTATAGATGGGCCGAAAGGCAGTCGCTGCTTCCAATTTCAGTTTTCAGGGGAACGCAAAGAAATAAAACAACGCACATCACAGGCAGCTTTATTTGAACTGCGAAGATATGCGCTTGAAATATAAGGAGGAAATGTTGTTGAAAGAATCAGGTCTTTTTGGCTCTATTGAATTAAGTAAAAAAACTATGGCAGCAATCGCTGCCATGGGTTTTGAGGAACCGTCTCCGGTCCAAAGTCAAACGATTCCGTTGGTTATGGAAGGGCATGATGTTATTGGCCAGGCTCAAACCGGTACTGGCAAGACTGCTGCCTTTGGCATACCTATTGTAGAAAGGGCAACCGATCAACGGTTTGTACAAGCGTTAGTTCTTACCCCAACACGGGAACTTGCTATTCAAGTATCGGAAGAACTGGCTAAAATAGGTAAGTTTAAAAAAATGAAAGTGCTTCCCATATATGGTGGACAGGCAATTGATCGGCAAATACGAGCATTACAATTTGGCGTTCAAGTCGTTGTCGGCACTCCAGGACGTCTTCTCGATCATATTAACAGAGGCACCATTAAACTAAATTCTGTTAAAATGCTGATTTTAGATGAAGCAGATGAAATGCTGGATATGGGATTTGTTGAAGATATTGAAAATATTCTGAGGCACATTCCCAGTGAAAACCGGCAGACATTATTGTTTTCTGCCACTATGCCGACACCAATTAGAAGGCTGGCAGAGCGTTATATGCGGCAGCCGGTTACAGTAACGATCAGCAAGGAACAGCTTACCGTTCCATTGATTGATCAGTATTATTACGAAACGCGGGACAAATTGGAGGGCTTGTGCCGTGTGCTTGACGTAGAAGATGCGGAGCGTATTATTATCTTTTGCCGTACCAAAAAAGGGGTCGATGACCTAGTTGCTTCTCTTCAGGCACGGGGTTACCTGGCAGACGGATTGCACGGCGATTTAAGTCAGGCACAGCGCGACCGCGTAATGCGTAAGTTCCGCGATGCAAAGCTTGAAATTCTGATTGCAACAGACGTAGCTGCCAGAGGTATTGATATTGAGCATATTACGCATGTAATTAACTATGATATACCACAGGACCCTGAATCTTATGTCCACAGAATTGGCCGCACGGGGAGAGCGGGCAAAAAAGGTGTTGCCATCACCTTTATCGAGCCCCGTGAGTACCGCCAGCTGCGGTTAATCGAACAACTGGTGAAAGCGCGTATCATGAGACGACAACTGCCGTCTTCCGCAGATGTACTCGAGCGGCAGCGCGATCTTATTAAAAGTCAGCTGATGCTAACGGCCGAACAAGAAAATTTTGCTGATTATCATTCCATTGTTGCTGATTTAGCTGTGAATTATGATCCAATGGATCTTGCAGCGGCAGCTTTAAAGCTATGGCAGGAAGGTTTTAAGGACAAAGAAGAAAAAGCGCCTGCATTCAGCAATACAGGCGGCAAGCCGGGAATGGTCCGACTTTTCTTTAATATTGGCAAAGCACAAAAGATACGTCCCGAGGATATGGTGCGAGCGATTGCCGAAGAAGCAGATATATCGGGCAATATGATTGGTGTCATTAATATTTATGAAAAGTTTACTTTTGTCGATATCGCGGAAGATGTTGCTGAGCGGGTTTTATCAGTAATGCATAAAAACTCAATAAAGGGCTATCGAGTAAATGTTGAGCCTGCCCGTGGCCGTTAAATTCATCACAGCTTATCCAAGCCGTATTTCTTAGTGAATCTCTCCAGACGTCCTGTGGTGTCGACAATTTTTTGCACGCCGGTAAAAAAGGGATGGCATTTTGAACAAACATCAACTTTTACAATCTTTTTGGTTGACCCGGTTTCGAATGAGTTACCGCATGCACATGTAACGGTTGTTTGATAGTAGGGTGGATGAATCTTTTCTTTCATCCGATACACCTCCGCCTTTCATTGATTCATTACATTTTTATTCCGATAATGTACAGGCGATTCCTTATAAATTAAAATAAATTGACACTGCGAACAAACGTTTGTACAATTGTCTTAGTAATAACTTGGGGAGGACAAGAATGGACAAGCAAAAGGCTCTGGAAAACGCACTTCGCCAAATTGAGAAAGATCATGGTAAGGGCTCCATTATGAAACTCGGCGAAGCTGCGGCTAAAATGAATATAGAGATAATTCCTTCAGGTGCACTGGCTTTAGATATAGCCTTAGGAGTTGGCGGCGTACCGCGCGGCCGGGTTATTGAAATTTACGGACCTGAGTCTTCAGGTAAAACAACAGTTGCTCTCCATGTAATAGCTGAAGCGCAAAAATTGGGCGGAATTGCTGCTTTTATCGATGCCGAACACGCACTCGACCCTGTTTATGCCAAGAAGCTGGGCGTCGATATTGATAACTTGCTCATTTCTCAGCCCGATAATGGCGAACAGGCTCTAGAAATTGCTGAAGCACTGGTTCGCAGCGGAGCGATTGACATTATCGTTATCGACTCTGTTGCTGCACTTGTTCCCCGGGCAGAAATAGAAGGAGAAATGGGCGATTCTCATGTGGGGCTTCATGCCCGTCTAATGTCCCAGGCATTAAGAAAACTCACCGGTATCATTAGCAAATCCAGAACGACCACGATCTTTATTAATCAAATACGCGAGAAAGTCGGCATTATGTTCGGCAACCCGGAAACCACCACTGGCGGACGGGCGTTGAAATTTTATGCCAGCATTCGTCTGGAAGTTCGTAAGGGTGAGGCAATTAAAGCCGGTAATGATGTCATAGGGAATCGCACTAAAATAAAAGTAGTTAAAAATAAAGTTGCACCGCCCTTTAAGCAGGCCGAATTTGATATTATGTACGGTGTCGGTATCTCCCGTGAAGGAAGTCTTATTGATATTGGTGCTAATATGGAGATTATCGCTAAAAGCGGTACCTGGTATTCTTATGCGGGTACCCGTTTAGGGCAGGGCAAGGAGAATGCTAAAGAATATCTGAAAGACAATCCGCAGACGGCAAATGAAATCGAAAGCAAAATTCGTCAATCCCTGTCGACTGGTGATATGAGCGTGACAGTCTCTGCTGAAGAAGATGATACCGAATAGTTCTACAGCTCTGCAGGATGCTGTAAAAATGCTTGCAGGCCGGTCGCTCAGTGAAAAAGAATTACGCGAAAAATTAAAGCGTAAAGGATGGAATGAGCAAGAGGTAGCTGCTGCTTTACATAAGCTTCGGCTGCGCGGCTATGTAAACGATGAAGCTTTATGCAGGCAACTATTTGCCTCATACGCCGGCAGCAAAAGACACGGCGTAAAGTATATCCTTGCTAAATTGAAAAGCCGTGGATTGGATCTAAGCCTCATTCAAGACGATATTGCAGATTATAATTATCAGGACGAGTATAGTCGGGCACTCGCTTTGGCACAACGAAAATTTGCCGGACAGACTGAGTTGGTTAAACATAAGATGGCCCGCTTTTTGCTTGCAAGAGGATTTGCCGATTCAACTGTAGTCAAGGTTATTAATGAGATTACCAGACAGGATTAAGCAATTCCAATTCTGGTTAACTTGACACTACTTTGAAAAACATTTACAATTAAAGTAGTCAGTCGTGTAACCATATATTGCTTGTTTACTTTTAAGAGCCTGAAGCATAAGGGAGCAATTTCATGATGCTTTTAAAAGCCGAGTTTTATACTCGGCTTTTCCCTAATATTATGTAGTTAAAGGAGGTGGAAAATATCGTAGAGATTATTATTACTGCTGTCATCGTCGGTATTCTGAGTACTGCAGTCGGCTATTATATTCGCAAAAATATTGCTGAGGCAAAAATTGCCGCAGCTGAAGATGCAGCAAAGAAAATCTTAGAAGATGCCGGGCGTTCTGCCGAATCGAAGAAAAAAGAGGCTTTAGTTGAAGCCAAGGAAGAAATGCATAAACTGCGCACCGAACTTGACAGAGAAAGTAAGGAGCGCCGCAATGAACTTCAGCGCCTGGAGCGACGTTTGGTACAAAAAGAAGAGAATCTTGACCGGAAAATCGACTCTCTAGAAAAGAAAGAGGAGATTCTCAGCCGCAAAGAGGCTGATGTAGATAAAAGTCAAGAAAAAATCAATGAATTGTATACCAAGCAATTAGCTGAACTGGAGAGGCTCTCCGGTTTAACTTCTGAAGACGCCCGTAATTTACTCCTGGCAAATGTTCAGGAAGAAATTAAACATGAAACAGCGATCATGATTAAGGATCTGGAACAGCAGGCGAAGGAAGAAGCCGATAAGAAAGCGAGAGAAATCATTTCGTTAGCAATTCAGCGTTGTGCTGCAGACCATGTAGCCGAAACTACTGTATCTGTCGTAGCTCTGCCGAATGACGAAATGAAGGGCCGCATCATTGGCCGCGAGGGTCGCAATATTCGTACATTAGAGACACTTACGGGAATTGATCTCATCATAGATGATACCCCTGAAGCTGTTATTCTCTCAGGCTTCGATCCCGTTCGCCGTGAAGTGGCGCGTATCGCTTTAGAGAAATTGATTACTGATGGACGCATTCACCCAGCTCGTATTGAAGAAATGGTTGAAAAAGCCCAAAAAGAAGTTGAGCAAAAGATTAAAGAAGCTGGCGAACAGGCTACTTTCGAAACTGGTGTCCATGGATTGCACCCTGAAGTTATTAAATTACTTGGCCGCCTTAAATACCGTACCAGTTACGGCCAAAATGTGTTGAAGCATTCCATTGAGGTTGCTCACCTGGCTGGTGTTATGGCTGCTGAATTAGGTGTTGACCATATGCTGGCTAAGCGTGCGGGCTTACTGCACGATCTTGGTAAAGCAGTAGACCATGAAGTAGAGGGACCACATGTAACGATCGGTGCCGATTTAGCGAAGAAATATCGTGAATCTGCCGAGGTTATCAACGCTATTGCAGCCCATCACGGTGACGAAGAGCCTAAAACTATACAAGCTGTGCTTGTTGCTGCTGCTGATGCTGTTTCCGCTGCTCGCCCTGGTGCCCGCAGAGAAACACTGGAAAGCTATTTAAAACGGTTAACACGATTGGAAGAAATTGCAGAATCCTTTGATGGTGTAGAAAAATCGTTTGCTATTCAGGCTGGACGAGAAATCAGAATTATGGTAAAACCAGATAAAATTGACGATTTAGCTTCTATTCGTTTAGTACGTGATATTGTTAAACAGATTGAAAGTGAACTGGAATACCCGGGTCAAATAAAGGTAACGGTAATTCGTGAGACACGTGCCGTTGATTATGCAAAATAAAAACAAAGGACCTTGTTATTTACAAGGTCCTTTGTTTTTTCCAATAATTAAAAGCAGGAATTGCTATTACATTAGAGAATATGTATCCTCAGCAATTATGTGTGACATGCTATTTTATTTATTGGATGGACGGTGACACTATGCCTAAATATACACAAGACGATGAACAAATATCAGACGGCGTTAATTTACTTATTTCTATTTTAGTTCGCTACCCGGAAATTGGAACAATAAGTTTCGATCCGCTGCATAATTCTATTAAGCTTACATTTATGTTGTCAAGTATTTTGACCGCCCAGGAGTTTGAAGCAATAAAAACGGTGGTATTAAACAGCATAAAAGCTTACCTTATGCTATCAGGTGCCGGTGAGCATAAAGCCGACGTTCAGCTAAGCAGCTACGATCGTGTAACTATGCTCGTCGTATCGCGTGATGTTGCCACCTTATCCAAAGGGGAAATAACTCTGTTAATTACGCTACTCCGGGATAAATTCCGTGATGTACTAGTTACAGACAATAACGATGCCATGCTGGAAGAAGATCTGCTTATTCAAGAAGAACTGATTGACAACATGCTGCAGAACGTGAAGAGTAACCATACTGTCAATCGCTTAATCGGGATCCGAGAAGATGGACGGGTTTTGGTGTTTAATAAATAATTAGCGCCTATTAAAAGAGACTTTACCGTGGTCTCTTTATTTTTTTTGTAAATATATTGAATTTTATTGTAAATATTTGAAATTTTCTCTTTTGAATAGAGGTATTTTTTAGTTAATAAAGAATATTTTATATCATTCGATAATTTCCTCATTGTTTGATTATTCAAAGGAGGGTACTAAAGGACATGGACGTATTAAAAGTATCAGCAAAATCTAACCCCAACTCTGTAGCAGGTGCCTTGGCTGGAGTGCTGAGAGAACGGGGAGGCGCTGAAATGCAAGCCATCGGCGCCGGAGCACTAAACCAGGCGGTAAAAGCAGTAGCAATTGCACGAGGATTTGTTGCCCCACACGGTGTTGATTTAATCTGTATCCCTGCCTTTACCGATATAATGATTGATGGTGAAGAACGAACGGCAATTAAATTGATAGTAGAACCAAGGTAGAATAAAAAACCTGTTCGTAAAGAACAGGTTTTGTGTTTTGCAAAGGTGTTTATGACATACTATAATATAAGTATACAATAATAAAAGGGGTACGTTATATTGAAGATTACAATTACATCAGAAGCACTTATCAATATACCATGTGATGTTCTGGTAATTGGACAGTTTGAAGATGAAGCCGTTTTGGCAGCGGGGCTGCAAGAGCTGGACCAAGCATTAAGAGGACAAATTTCTGCGCTAGGCAAAACACTGCCGAATCCAGCAGAGTATGGAAAAACAACGTTCATTTATACGTTAAATCAAATTGTACCGAAAAGTGTGCTTTTGCTTGGCATGGGGAAACGCCAAGCAATGACTACGGATAGAATCCGTGCCTTAAGTGCAATTGCGCTGCGTGCGACCCGGCAAATCCGGCCTGCAACAATAGCCACCATGAATTATGGTCATTATCGCAGCCAGGAGGGCCTAGCAGCCGCGCAAGCGCTTGTCGAAGGAATTGTATTAGGAGCTTATCAATTTAATCACTACAAGTCAAATCAAGATAATTTGCAGGCAATTGATGAAGTGCTAATTGTCCAATCGGAAACAGAGCAAATTAGTGAAGAGCAAATTCAAAAATCGGTAATTATTGGACAGAGTGTTAATTTCGCCCGTGATCTGGTCAATCATCCGGCAAATGTGCTGACACCTACTCGTATGGCCGAGGAAGCTTCTCGGTTGGCCGAGCAGTACGGCATGTCGCTTGCTGTGTTGGAATTGCAGGATATGAAGGCTTTACATATGGAGGCAATGCTCGCAGTCGCCCAGGGAAGTGAACAGCCGCCAAAACTTCTTGTGCTTAAGCATATGGGAGATTTAACGAGCAATGAAACGGTTGCCTTCGTCGGAAAGGGCATCACTTTTGATAGTGGCGGAATTTCCCTGAAGCCTGGTGAAGGCATGCAAGATATGAAAGATGATATGGGCGGTGGAGCTGCGGTATTGGGAGCAATGGCAGCAATTGCTCGCTTAAAGCTGGCGGTTAATGTGATTGGCATTGTTCCCTGCACAGAAAACATGCCTTCCGGAAAAGCACTTAAGCCGGGTGATATTATCACGGCAATGAATAAGAAGACGATTGAAATAATCAATACGGATGCTGAAGGCCGGCTTGTTTTGGCAGACGGCGTATCCTATGCACGCTATCTGGGAGCAACCAAAATAATTGATCTGGCAACATTAACCGGGGCCTGTGTTGTTGCTTTGGGGACAACGACTTCAGGCGTGATCTCCAACAATAATGATTGGTGTCAGCAAGTGCTGGACGCAGCTAAGCATACCGGTGAAAAAATGTGGAAGCTGCCAAATGACGAAGATTATATGGAACTAATTAAAAGTACCATTGCCGATTTAAAGAACTCCGGCGGACGTCATGCCGGGGCGATAACAGCCGGTTTGTTTATTGCCCAATTTGCTGCTGATACGCCATGGGTACATATCGATATTGCCGGCACTGTTACTACACAAAAAGATAAGGGCTATCATAATGCAGGTGCAACCGGAGTAGGTGTCAGAACGCTTGTTTACCTGGCGGAAACCCTGCAGAAAGTGTGATTTTCTATGGCTGCCGATTTACACATCCATACAACAGCTTCCGATGGACGTCTGGCTCCACAGGAAGTCATAGCAAGAGCTGTTGAACGAGGTCTTACGTTTATTGCTATTACAGATCACGATACCATAGATGGATTGCTTTTAGTCAGCCACAGCAATATTTTGCCGCTGACGATCATACCCGGCATTGAATTCAGCACCGATTTACCGTATAATGAAGTTCATGTTTTAGGTTATTGTATTGACGTAACCAATCTGACTCTCCAAGCGCAATTACAGCTTATTATTCAGGATCGGCTTACAAGAGTTGAAAAAATGGTTAAACGTTTACAAGAGTTAGGTTATCATATATCACTTGCCAGAGTACAAGAAATAGCAGGTACAGCCAAGGCACTGGGAAGACCGCATGTAGCAAAAGCGTTGGTAGAAAACGGGTATTTTTCAACTGTCCAGGATGTTTTTAACGGGTTGTTGGAAAAGAATGGCCCGGCTTATATTCCCCATTATAAGCTGAGTCCGAAAGAGGTAATCGATTTAATCCACCTGGCAGGTGGATTAGCGATTCTTGCTCATCCCGGCCTAGTCGGCAGTGATGCAATTGTTCAGGAGATTATTGCACTTGGGATCGATGGTTTAGAAGTTCATCACCCCAGCCATGATGAGGCGCAAACAAACAAATACGCCGCTTTGGCAGAGGCAAACGGGCTTGTCATTACCGGTGGTTCTGATTTCCATGCGATTCCCGGCAGGTTTCCTGAAGATCTGGGAATATTTACCATTCCGGATCAGCTTGCGGTCAATTTGCAGCACGCTGTCCAAAAACGTTCAGACATAAAAAAGCCTACGCACGAATAACATCCTTGTATAGAAACTTTAGGAGGATTGATTATGGGCGAAGATAGGAACCTGGCTGAGGTACTTCGCGCCAGAATTGAAGATTTGGAAGATAAAGTGGAGGCATTGCGTATTAGCCGCCGCGTGCTGATGAATCTAATTGATTCTTTAGAGCGGGAAAAGCGTGAACAAGTTAATAATCTTGAAATTCAGAATGAGCGACTACAAAAAAACAACTGCCGCTATGCCAAGGTTATTATGTGTCGTAATGCGAAAATCACTGAATTAGAGGAAAAATTGCGTCTTGCAAGAACCGCAAATAATCGAACAGGTAATTCTTCTACTTGACAACACCTGTAAAAAGGTGTTTTATTTTTATGTACGACTAATAGAGGAGGCTGGACATGGATGTCGTTGCGTTAGTAGGCTCAAGTGGGACGGGCAAAAGTCATCGGGCTCTTATTGTTGCCCATGAAAACAATATAGACGCTATTATTGATGACGGCTTGCTAATCAAGGACAGCAAAATTATTGCCGGATATTCAGCTAAAAAAGAACCTAGTAAGATTAGGGCAGTCAAAAGAGCCATTTTTATGGATGCCGGGCATGCCGAAGAAGTTCGGAAAGCGATACAGTCAGTACAGCCTAAGCGTATTTTAATTCTGGGAACCTCGGTTAATATGATTCAAAAGATTACCACTGCTTTGGATTTGCCGGATATCGGCACGGTTATACGGATTGAAGATATTGCCACGAAAGCTGAGATTGCCAAGGCCAGGGAAAGCCGGCTTAAAGAAGGCAAACATATTATACCGGTCCCTACAATTGAATTAAAGCCGCATTTTTCAGGATATTTAATTGATCCATTGGAAATCTTCTTTAAAAAGTCGCATCATAAAAAACGCCGTTTAGGGGAAAAGTCAATCGTCAGGCCGACATTTAGCTATTATGGGAAACTGTTAATCTCCGATGCAGCAATTTCTGCTATTGTTGATTATGTAGCAGTTAGTGATTTGGCAATTACACGGACAGGGCAAATAATTATTAAAAATTCTCATGACCGTGAGAAAGGAATTTCGATTTCTTTAGACGTAACTATAAGATATGGAAATGTTATTTGGGAAGTAGTACACCAGGCTCAGGCACGCATCAAAAAAACGGTAGAATACATGACAGGCATGATGGTAAAAGAAGTAAATATTGAAGTAAAACGGCTTAGTATTGAATAAGCCAGCAGGAGGGTTTATGGAGAAACCAATTAAACATGTATTGTTTTCTGGCTATGCCAAACTACCAACAGGCATTACAGCAAGTGAGATGTACAAAGTAATTGGACTTATATTGGTTATTGATATCGATACCGGAGAAATCATTGAAGCAGACTGCACACTAGCCACGCATGTCGCCCGCCGTCATGTATCATTAATGCTTGTGGGACAATCCTTAAAGAACGGTCCTGACCAAGCGCTCAGATTAATTGATCAAGTGTATCAGGGAAGCGCCAAAAAAGCTATTATAACCGCGCTGAGAATTATCTATGATAAATACCGCAGTTTTAAAGAAGGAACTGCACCAAGCATACTTGATTAATCAAGCGGCAACCTAACAGCAGCTGTGTGAAAGTGCGAAAATTTCATTTATTCATAAGTAAGAGAGAGTCCGGTGAACTGGGCTCTTTTGTCGTCTTTAGGCAGGAACGGCCTCGATGGTAGTTATTATCCTAGCGTTTTAGACCTGACAAGGTACTAGCCTTGTTTGACCTACTTATTTCGGGTATAATAACTTGAAGGATAATTCTAGGAGTTGTTGATAAATGTCGAATCATATAAAAGTTTTCTCCGGGCCAACAGATAAAAAGACAGATACTGTAGCGGATTTGGGAAAAGAAAAATATTTTTTCACCTATACATTTGGGTGCCAAATGAATGAGAATGATTCCGAACGCCTGGCAGGTCAACTGCGGAGCACCGGCTATCAACATACCGATAACATGGAACAGGCTGATGTTATCTTAATTAATACTTGCTGCGTGCGGGAAAGCGCAGAAAAAAAGATATATGGAAAAATTGGCGAACTTAAGCGCTTGAAGACTTTAAATCCGAATCTAGTTATTGGTATTGCAGGGTGCATGGCGCAAAAAGACCGTGACAAATTATTTAAAAAGGCACCCCATATTGATATTGTTATGGGCACACACAATACTCATCAGCTGATCGAGCTGCTGCAGGAAGTTGAGCAATCAAGGGACAAAGTACTTGCGGTCTGGGATCAGGCCGAACGGCTTGCCCCTGAAGTTCCTACCATTCGGAAAAATCAAATCTCAGCCTGGGTACCCATCATGTATGGCTGCAATAATTTCTGTACATACTGCATCGTTCCCTATGTGCGTGGCAGGGAGCGGAGCCGGCCATTACAAGATATTGTGCAGGAAATTGAGCAGCTTGGTAAGGAAGGGTTTAAAGAAATTACCCTTCTAGGCCAGAATGTTAATTCCTACGGGAAAGACAGCGAAGAAAATGTTGATTTTGCAGATCTTTTACAAGCTGTTGATAAAATTCAATCGATTGCCCGTATTCGCTATATGACTTCTCATCCCAGAGATATGTCTGATAAGGTTATTCAAACCATTGCGCAGAGCAGCAAGATTTGCAAGCACTTTCACTTACCGATTCAATCTGGCAGTAACGCGATTTTGCAGCGCATGAATCGCGGTTATACGGTCGAATATTACATAGAGTTAGTAAAGAAAATTAGAGATTTAGTCCCGGACGCAAGTATTACAACTGATTTAATTATCGGCTTTCCCGGTGAAACGGACGAATTGTTTGCCGAAACGCTGGAATTTATTAAAGAGATCCAATTTGATGCCGCTTATACCTTCTTGTATTCCATCCGCTCAGGAACTCCGGCAGCTAGTATGGACGAGCAAATTCAGCTGCCGGTGAAAAAAGCTCGTCTCCAGCAGCTGATGGACATCCAAAATGAGATTAGCTTAGCCATTAACCGTAAGTCAGAAGGGCAGATAGTGGAAGTAATGGTAGAAGGTCCCAGTAAAAATGATGCTTCCCGCTGGATGGGAAGAACCGGTACTAATAAAATTGTTATTTGGGATAAAGGCGAGGAATGTATTGGAGATTTAAAAATGATTAAAATCATGCAGGCCCAAACATGGCTTTTTAAGGGCCAAATGGTTTAGCGGAAGAGGAAGATGAGAGATGACGCCAACCTATACGCCCATGATGGAACAATACCGGGAGATTAAGAGCCGCCATCCCCAGGAAATTTTGTTTTTCCGACTAGGTGACTTTTATGAAATGTTCTTTACAGATGCAGAAACTGCCAGTCGTGAATTGGAGATAACGCTTACTGCCAGAGATGGCGGAGCAGGCAACCGTGTTCCGATGTGCGGTGTTCCCTATCATGCAGCTGAAAACTATATTCTCAGACTTATCAATAAAGGGTTCAGGGTCGCAATTTGTGAGCAGGTAGAAGACCCCAAGCAGGTAAAAGGAATTGTCCGCAGGGAAGTAGTTAAAATTATTACTCCCGGAACGATTCTGTCCGAAGCAGCCTTAGTTGACAAAAGCAATAACTACTTGGTTACAGTGTACGGTGAAGGAGAAATCATTGGCATATGTGCAGCCGATATTACTACCGGCGAATGCTCGTGGGCAACGTTTACCGGCGCTGACCGTATTGCGACTTTGTGTGATTATCTATTTCGCTTGTCCCCGGCTGAACTGGTTTGGATCAACACGGTTCCGCTGCAAAAACAAATCGAGAATTTCTTAGAGACCCGTATTCCCAGCTGCTCAATAGCAGCACTGGACTTAGCCAGCACTCAGGACGTAAGAGAGCTGCCAAGACAGCATTTTGATGCGGTGGAAATTCCTACTTGCCCCATAGCCTATCTTGCGGTCGCCTGCTTGCTGCATTACTTGCACGAAGCAATCAAATGTGATGTTTCCCATATCAATCATCTTGTCAAATTGGACAACAATGATTACCTGATCTTAGATGCCTCCAGTTTGCGCAACCTGGAAATATCCCGTAACATCCGGGACGGGGGGAAGAAAGGCACGCTTTTGGATGTGCTGGATTTTACGAAAACCGCTATGGGAGGACGCCTGCTGCGCAAGTGGCTGGAATATCCGCTGCTCCATGCACAACCAATTATAACCCGGCAGGAAGGGGTAGCTGAGCTTGTAGAAAAACCCATCCTCCGGAAATCACTTCAACAGCTGCTGGCAGCTATTTACGATTTTGAGAGAATTGTAACCCGGATTGAAATTGGTGCCGCCAATGCCCGTGATTTAAACGCCTTACAAGTATCATTGGCTGTTCTGCCTGACATCATTGCTAATCTGGCAGAGACCCAATCCGGAATTCTTACCCGGATTTGTCACAATACACCCTTGCATGCAGCCATTGTTGCCTTGATCGATAAAGCAATTGTGGATAATGCTCCGTTATCTGTCCGCGACGGCGGCATGATAAAAACGGGCTATAACAGTGAATTAGATGAGTTGCGCTCCATTGCCAGTGATAGTAAGAAGTGGATTCAGGAGTTGGAAGCCCGCGAGAAAGAGCAGAGCGGTATTAAATCATTAAAAGTTGGTTTTAACAAGGTATTCGGCTATTATTTAGAGGTTACGCATGCGAATACCGCTGCGGTTCCTGCCCATTATATCCGGAAACAAACACTTGCCAATGCCGAGCGCTATATTACTCCAGAATTGAAAGAGTTTGAAATCAAAGTCCTCGGCGCTCAGGAGAAAATTGTAACGATTGAATATCACCTACTGAACGAAATACGGGAACAGATTAAGTGTCAGATAAAAGGAATACAAGAAACGGCTCGACAGATAGCAATCCTTGATGCCTTGATCAGCTTGAGCGAAGCCGCCTTTCAATATAATTATGTTCGACCGGTCATCGGCACCAATCGCGAAATCCATATTAAAGATGGCCGCCACCCCATTGTCGAAAGACTTTTAGTCCGGGAAATGTTCGTGCCGAACGATGTCTCACTCAATCATTACGACACGGAAATTGCTGTCATAACCGGACCCAATATGGCTGGCAAATCTACATATATGAGGCAGGTAGCTATTCTGGTCTTAATGACCCAGATAGGAAGCTTTATTCCGGCCAGAGAAGCCTTCGTCAGCCCTGTTGACCGGATTTTCACCCGCGTTGGTGCCAGTGACGATTTAGCCACCGGTCAAAGCACGTTCATGGTAGAAATGAATGAAGTTGCTCATATCCTTAAATATGCAACAGGCAACAGCCTGATTATTTTAGATGAAATCGGCAGAGGAACCAGTACCTTCGATGGGATGAGCATTGCCCGGGCTGTAATTGAATATGTAAAAGAGCGCATAAAGGCCAAAACATTATTTGCTACACATTATCATGAATTAACCGAAATGGCCGACCAGTACCCGGGGATTAAAAACTTTACTGTTGCTGTGAAGGAGCGTGGCAACGAAGTTATTTTCCTGCGCCGGATTATTCCCGGCGGAGCAGATAAAAGCTACGGTATCCATGTCGCCCAGCTCGCAGGGCTTCCTAAAAAGTTAATACAGAGATCCCAGCAAATTTTGGCTGATTTGGAAAGCTGCCAGACAAATAAAGAAGCCGGTTTCGAGCAAATTGCGGCAGCAACAGCCTCAGTCAATCACGCTGGCCCCAGTCTTTTTTCTTCAGCAGTTACTGATGAATTGCGTAGTATTGATATATTAAGCATTACTCCGATTGAAGCGATGAATCTGTTGTATCGGCTTCATAATCAAGCCAAGGAGGAGGTCGGACAAGGATGACCTCAATGATTCATATTCTAGACGAGAATACGGCAAATAAAATTGCTGCAGGTGAAGTAGTAGAGCGGCCTGCATCAGTGGTCAAAGAGCTAATTGAGAATTCTGTTGATGCTGCCAGTTCTAAGATTGAAATCGAAATAGCGGATGGAGGCACAGCCTACATCCGCATTACTGACGATGGTATTGGCATGAACAGCCAGGATGCTCAGCTGGCGATTCTCCGTCATGCAACCAGTAAAATTCAAGCTGTAGAGGATTTATATCATATTCAAACGTTAGGCTTTCGCGGGGAAGCGTTGCCCAGTATTGCCGCCGTTTCGAAGTTCACCATGATAACCCGCCAGCACGATGCTCCTTTAGCAACTCATATTGAGATTGCCGGTGGAGTTATTCAACAGGTAAGAGAGGCCGGAGCAAACGTTGGCACAACAATTACCGTAAGCGAGCTGTTTTTCAACACTCCAGCCCGGCAAAAGTTTTTGAAGTCGGCTAATACAGAAAGCAGCAATATTAACATTGTTATTGGCAAAGCAGCTTTATCCCATCCCGCTATTGCGTTTAAGCTGCTGAACAATAATAAACTGGTACTGTCTACGCCCGGAAACGGAAATCTGCTGGAAACGGCTGCCGGTCTATATGGCCCCCAGGCAGCTGCGGAAATGCTTAGTGTAAGCCATGAGCAGGATGGCATCGAGGTCACCGGCTTTGTTGGCAAACCGACGTTACTAAAGAGCAGCCGTCAATGGCAGACTTTTGTGGTAAATAATCGCGTAGTCAGCAGCCGCATGCTGTCCAAGGCCTTAGATAATGCCTATCATTCACTGCTTCCCAAAGCGGGCTATCCGCTGGCTATTTTGCATATCACAGTTCCGACGGAAACCATTGATGTAAATGTTCATCCACAAAAAAGTGAGATAAAATTCAGCGATGAGCAAAGTATTTTTCGTGCAGTGTACCGGGCAATTGTCAATGCATTGACGTCTCAGCATGCACCGCTGGCGATTGCGACGCCGATTCGGGCTGCTCACACTCCGCCAGTGTCTGCCTGGAAACCCTCCGATACCGCTCCGGCAAGTGTGATACCGGCCTACAAACCCGCGCCTTCCTTGTGGAAGGAAGATTCCCTGCCGATCCAAGCGGCCCAAACTGCCCGTCTGCAGCAAAGTGATCTGGCTGGTGTTGATTCTGCTCTTCAAAGCAATTATGAGAGTTTACCTCATCAGGAATCACCTTCGGAAGCGCAATTTAACCTGCGGCCCTTGGGGCAGGTAAGTGAATGCTATATTATTGCCCAAGGGGAAGATGGCTTGTTTATTGTTGATCAGCATGCCGCGCATGAACGGATTTTATATGACAGGTTTAGCCAGAGTGTCGGAAGAATACCGGCGCAGCAGCTTTTGGTTCCGTTACTGATAACAATAGATGAGAACGATATTCATATTATTATGGAAAATGACAGCACACTGCGTGAGCTGGGTTTTTCACTGGAACAGGTCGGTCCCAGCTTACTTAGGGTCAGTGAGCTTCCTGCCGACTTACCCCAATCTGATATCGAGGCAACCCTGCGGGAGATCATTATGGCTTTTCGCAACAATCAACAACCAACCGGACAGGAACTGCGTCATGCAATCCTGCAAATAGCCGCCTGCCGTGCAGCCATAAAAGCCGGTGATACTTTAAATATGAGGCAGATTCAGGCTCTCCTTGGCGAGCTCTGCACAACAACCCTACCCTTTACATGCCCACACGGCAGACCCGCAATTATCCGTTTTTCTACTGACGAGCTGGCAAAAATGTTTAAACGAACATAATTAGGTGAACATATGAATTTTGTGATAACCACAGGCTATCATCCAACAGCAGCTGTTGAACAAGCTGCGCGTGAAACCGCCGGGCAGCTTCAGGTTGAATTTATCCCCCGTGACAGAAACTCACTTGCAGCTATACAAAAAAGCTTTCAAGTGAATGTAATTTTGATATTTTCGAAGCAAGGGCCGTTCATTTATACACCAGACGGAAACTACTTTTTCCATTTGAGTATGGCTGATTTACGTATAAAAAATCTCAAAAATGGTAAACATGACCATATGATCAGTGCAATGCAATTACAATCCGGCATGGCTGTTTTAGATTGCACCTTAGGATTAGCCACAGATGCCATTGTTGCCAGCTTTATTACTGGACCGTCTGGTAAGGTAACCGGTTTGGAAAACTCGCTGCTGATCGAATTGATTGCACGTATTGGTTTAACAGAGTTTATCGGTGAATCTCCGGACATCACGGAAGCGCTGCGCAACATTGAAGTCGTACAGGCGGATGCAGAAGAATATCTCCGCTCTCTGCCGGATGAATGCTATGACATTGTGTACTTTGATCCAATGTTTCGCAAGCCTATTGAAAGCAGCTCCAATTTAAAGCCGATTCGCCTGCTTGCAGATAAACGCCCCCTTTCCCTCGCTACTCTGGCAGAGGCGAAGCGGGTAGCCAGGCAGCGGATTGTGTTAAAAGAGATGCAAGGCAGCTCTGAATTTGAGCGTCTTGGCTTTAGCCAATTTGCCGGCGGGAAGTACAGCAGTGTCCAATATGGCATAATGGAGGTCCGGCAATAATATGGAGAGATTAATCGTCATTGTTGGGCCCACTGCTGTTGGTAAAACACAGGTCAGCATTGATCTGGCAAAAAAATTAAATACCGAGATTATTTCAGGCGATTCTATGCTGGTTTATCGCAGCTTGAATATTGGCACTGCCAAACCTACGCCCGCCGAGCAGCAGGGCATTCCCCATCATCTCATCGATATACTGGAAGCAACAGAACCTTTTAGTGTAGTGGATTTTCAACAGCAAGCCGGACAACTTATTCATTCTATAAACAGCCAGGACCGAATACCTATATTAGCAGGAGGTACGGGCTTATATGTGAAGTCTTTGTTAGAGGGCTATTGCTTTAATTCAACAGCCGGTGATGAAGCCATTCGCCAAAAGCTGGAGAATATCGTTAAAGAACACGATCATTACTATCTGCATAATATGCTGGCACAAGTTTCCCCAGAAAAAGCGGCTAAACTTCATCCTCACGATGTCCGCAGAGTTATTCGCGCATTGGAAGTTTATGAAGTTGAAGGAAAGACGGTAAGTGAAACGACAAGCGTGGGACAGGGCAATTTGCTCTATGATGCGGTTGTAATCGGCTTGACAATGCAGAGACCTCTGTTATATGAACGCATCAATAAACGCGTTGACATCATGATCGCACAAGGCCTGATTGAGGAAGTGCAGCGATTACTGGATCAGGGCGTATCACCTGGAAGTCAGGCTATGCAAGGAATTGGCTATAAAGAAGTTATCCAATATTTGCAGGGGGAGTGTGATTTACCAACTACGATAGAAAATATAAAAAAAGCAACAAGACATTTTGCGAAGCGCCAACTGACGTGGTACCGTAGAATGCCATATATTAAATGGGTCGAAGCAGACTCGTTTCCGGAGTATAATAAAATGCTGGCATATATTTACAGCCTTATTGCAGGAAGATTTTAACTTTAGTAGAATAAAGTAGTAAAAACAAATGTGGCGGAGGAATCAGTATCCATGACAACAAAAGTGATTAATTTACAGGATAGCTTCTTAAATCAAGTTCGTAAAGAAAACGTTCCGGTAATTATTTACTTGGTAAACGGTTTTCAACTCCGTGGATCAGTTAAAGGATTTGATAATTTTACAGTAATAATGGAGAATGAGGGCAAGCAGCAGTTGGTTTATAAACATGCCATTTCTACCATTACGCCTTTTCGGCCGCTGTCTCCCAATTTGCAGCATGACAGGCGGGAAGAGCTAAAAAGCAATAATCCGTAAGTAATAGTCCTGAGACACTTAGTCTCAGGACTTTTTCACGCTTTAGACACTCGAGCATATACTATATATCACCGATGACACTGAGGCGAGGTGATGGAAATGACAACAGTATGGCCTCAAGATGTATTATCAGCAATGGCTGATGGTGCAATAACTCCTGTTGAAGCCTTTCGAAAATTGAGGGAAATGGACATGAAAGTAAAATCCGGTACAACCAGCACGGCCAATACTCCTCAACAGAGACTTGAAGATATCTTCCGTGAATTAGACGGGTTAATCGGACTAACAGAAGTAAAAAGCTTAGTTCGCGAAATACATGCATTCATTGAAATACAAAAACGCAGACAAAGAGAACAGTTAATCGCAGATCCTATGGTTTTACATATGATTTTCAAGGGGAATCCGGGTACCGGGAAAACTACAGTTGCCCGGATTATTGGTAAAGTATTTCGCGAAATGGGTGTTTTAAACCGAGGGCATCTAATAGAAGTGGAAAGAGCGGATATTGTCGGTGAGTATATTGGTCATACTGCACAAAAAACACGGGAGCAGTTAAAAAAAGCGCAAGGCGGAATTTTATTTATCGATGAAGCGTATTCACTTGCCCGGGGCGGGGAAAAGGATTTTGGCAAAGAGGCAATCGACTGTCTAGTGAAAGCGATGGAAGACAAAAAGGATGATTTCATTCTCATATTAGCAGGCTATCAGCAGGAAATGGAAGCATTCCTGCAAACAAATCCAGGGCTGCGTTCAAGGCTCCCTATCCATATTCATTTTGCCGATTACAGCCAGAATGAGTTAATGAAAATTGCTGAAAAGATGTGCCTGCAACGACAATATCAGCTAAGTGATGAAGCAAAACTTTTCCTTCTGAAGCGCTTGCAGTCGCCGAAAGAACAGGCAGATAATCATTTTGGTAACGCCCGGACTGTGAGAAATATGATCGAAAAGGCAATACGCAAGCAAGCAGTCCGGTTAATAGCAAAATCGCATATAACAAGGGAAGAGCTAATGTTATTGGAGATTGCTGATTTTGCGGAGGTGAAGACATGAAAGAGTGCGTCATAGTTGGCTATCCCAATTCTGGCAAAACTCTGTTTGCACTGAATTTTGCCTGTTTTCTTGGCAGCAAATCAGTTGACATTACTGCTCGCAGTTATGATGGGCTGCTGACCTGCCGTCACTTATCGATAGCCGATGCCAAAAATGAATTATGCAGCATGGCCTTGCATAAAACGCGCCTCTTACAGTCTATGGTCCTTAAAATGCCGATTGGTAAAGCAACGGTAATGTTTAAATTAACAGATACATGCGGAATATCCGAACAAATTCACAGCGATCAAACTATTCGTTGTGCAATGGCGCAAACGCTGGGCCTGGTACGCTGTGCAGACTTCATTTTACATATTATTGATTTATCCCGCATGCGCAAGAATGAAGTGCAGGATCAGCAAATTGATCAGGAAATCTATCAATATGGAATTGCTCGTCAAAATTATATTATGCTGGCTAATAAAACTGATTTGCCAATGGTTAAGGAAAATATCACCCGATTGTCCGCCGAATTTCCGCATGCTCAGGTTATTCCAATTTCAGCATTGTATAGTGATGGCTTTAAAGAGGTGAAAGCGTATGTGGCTCGCAATATTTGACTTTATCTGCATTGTTGCGGCGGTAGCCTGCTGTGCTATTGCTGTAAAGCTTGCTGACGATTACCTGGATCAGGAGCAGGATCGTTTGGCCGGACAGGCGAATTGGACGAATATATTGGGACCTGGCACCATGTTTTATGCGATATTTTTTCTTAGCATTGCTGCCGCAATCAATAGCAATATCAGTCTTTCCTTATTCTTTGCCAGTTATATTATCGGAATGTTTAATGATTTTCAGAGTCGTTTTCCACTAGGACTGACAGGCTGGCAAGAATCCTTGCTGACGCTATTCATCAGTCTGCTCTTATTAGGCTGGGAAATCACAGTGTTTTCGCTGGCCCTGGTATTCGCAGTGCAGCTTATCGATGATTGTATTGATATAAATGTTGATTCCCACAGCGGCCAGCGTAATTATGCCTGCCGTTTAGGCTGTGTAGAGTGTGTTTTAACAGCTGTATGTGCCTTGCTCTTTGCCTGGTGGCTGAATGAAGCGCTGTTTTTCCCTGTAGTGACAGGCATCGTGCTGGCTTATGCCGGATTATTGCGATTCACCGTGGTGAACAATCATGTTTGAGTTGCTGGTTCTGGTATTATTGGCATTCTTTGCCGGCTATATAATCGGCAAGAAGAACGGCCGCATCCTGGGAGAACAAGAATTCCGCACCGCTTATCCGCTTACTTTGCGTCAGCAATCGTATGAAAAAGGATATTGCTTGTTGTGCCGGGAAACTGTCTCACAGTCGAAGGACGGCAAGGAGATAAAACAACGTAACGTATAGGAATAGATAGGGAATAAAAGCAGAACCTCCTTCTCATAATAAACTCCGAGGAGGAATATGATGCAGCTATCCCGCACGCAAAGAAGAGAGTCCGCCTGTAAAAGGGTGCGTCGTAAGTTCATGTTGTCTCTGGCTGGCCTGATATGGGGAGTATTTTTGTACTGGGCGTGGTATTTTCCCGGTCCCCTGATTTTTACGTTAGCCGGTATGTTTACTTTTTTTCAGTTCCTTATGCTTAACGTTTATAAGATACGTTCTTACCTTCCTGGTCTTTCTGCTTCCAGCCGCTGGCTGAAGACGTCAACAATTGTTGTCTATGTCCTGATGTTTATTTTATTAATGAGCGAACTTAGCAGTCTGGAGAGATAGATAAGACTTGGTAAAAAAACCAAGTCTTATCTCTATTGGCAGGATTTTGGACAAGATAAATCAAATTAAATAAGACGAGGTGAGCGAAAATGGCCGAAATTTATGGAGATACTAAAGGATTAAAAAAAAGCTACATTGCGCAGCTTGAAGCAATTTATGAACAGCAAATTCCTTTTGGACAAACGATAACAGATGAACTAACTACTATATTAGCCAGATTAACAGAAGATAGTAAACGAGAAATCGCCTTATACATAAATAGAAGGGGACAAATTACCCATGTGGCAATTGGCGATCTTCGTACAGTAAGTCTTCCAGATGCAGAAGGACGCCGAGCAAATTCACGGCTATGCGGCATTCGCTGCATACATACACACCCCGGCGGCGACAGTCAGCTTAGCAGTTTAGATGTGGCGTCATTAAAAGAGCTGCGCTTTGATTTGATGGCCGCCATTGGTGTTCAAGATGGCAAGCCGACTCAAGTCAGTTTTGGATTTATTAACGGAACAAATAAAAGTGACTATATTGTACAAACTGTTGGTCCATTAACGGTGGATGACTTCTTACGCATTGATCTTGTTTATTTAACAGCTGAGATTGAGCGTCAACTTGACGACCAAGCCCAGACTGACGAGCTGGTTTCCATTGAGAGAGCTTTTCTCGTAGGCGTGGAGCGACAAGGAGCCTGGGATGTACAGGATTCACTCCGGGAGTTAAAGCAGCTGGCTGAAACAGCAGGCGCTCTTGTAACAGGCATGACCTGGCAAAAGCGAGATAAACCAGATGCTGCTTTATTTATCGGAAAAGGGAAAGTAGAGGAAATTAATCATCTACGTCAGGAGCAACGAGCCAGTATCGTCATTTTCGATGATGAATTATCACCAGCGCAGCAGCGAAATCTGGAACATGAGCTGGGCTGTAAGATTGTCGACCGGACAGCCTTAATTCTTGATATATTTGCACAGCGGGCCCGCAGTCATGAAGGTAAATTGCAAGTCGAACTAGCTCAGCTGCGGTATAATTTGCCCCGCTTAGGCGGCCAGGGATTGGTACTATCCCGGCTTGGCGGCGGAATAGGCACAAGAGGGCCGGGAGAAACAAAATTAGAAGTTGACAGACGCCGGATTCGCTCCCGGATCAGTGATATTGAACAAGAAATTGAATCCATTCGAAAACAGCGTATTCTGCAGCGAAAAAGACGTATCAACAGTCGAATTCCTACGGTCGCGCTTGTAGGCTATACAAATGCAGGAAAGTCGACCTTATTAAATGCGCTAACCGCAGCTGGCGTACTGGCGGAAAATAAGTTATTTGCCACATTAGATCCGACTACGCGTCGAATAACGTTGCCGAATTCACAAGAGATGCTCTTAACAGATACTGTCGGTTTTATTCAAAAACTTCCCCATCAGCTTATTGCCGCTTTCCGGGCTACATTGGAAGAGGTGCTGGAAGCAGACTTAATTTTACATATTGTCGATGCAAGTCATACACGCTTCCAGGAGCAAATGAAAGCAGTTCATGATGTGCTCCGTAAGCTTGGTGCTGATAATAAACTGACACTGACCGTTTACAATAAAATGGATACCGCCCAGAATCCACTTGTTACAGAGCAGCTTCAGTCCGACGCCGCAAGTGTCGGTATATCCGCGTTATCTGGACACGGGTTGCCGGAACTGCTCGACTTGATTCAGCAGACTCTCCGTCAATCAAAAGTTGACATAGAACTGGTAATACCCTATAATGACACAGGTATAATTTCACAACTTTATGACATCGGGGAAGTTCACAATACGGAATATCGTGAAACAGGTATTTATATCACGTTATCTGCCGCTCCGGAAATGATTACCCGGTTTAGTTGTTACTTCACAGGAGATGAGTAAAAGTGAACGATTTTTCTTCCGCGCTTCTAGCGTACCGTGAGCAGGCAATGCGGCAATCCGAACCTTATTTCGCGATTGTCGACCAAATTTCTGAACATAACACCCAACGACTCCTACATGTTTTTCGTGAATTACAAGTATCGGATTATCATTTTCGCAGCACCAGCGGCTACGGCTATGGTGATGCCGGCAGAGATAAATTGGATGAGGTCTGGGCAAAGCTTTGTGGGGCGGAGAAGGCATTAGTTCGCAGCCATTTTGTTTCCGGTACACATGCTCTGGCCTCCGTACTTTTTGGTATTTTAAGACCGGGAGACGAGCTGTTGGCTGTCACCGGTGCTCCTTATGACACTATGCAGACAGTCATAGGTTCTGCTAGTCCTTCAGTAGGATCACTTACAGAATACGGGATTCATTATAATGAAATTCCCCTGCTGAATGATCAGGTTGATTATGATGCTATTAAGCAGGCCATTAGCGACCAAACCAAATTAGTCTTAATACAGCGTTCACGGGGCTATAGTATGCGTCCGCCTCTGCAAATTGCTGAAATTGCTGAATTATGTGCTTTTATTAAACAAATTAAACCAGACTGCATTTGCTTTGTTGATAACTGCTACGGTGAGTTTGTTGATACAAAGGAACCAACGGCAGTAGGGGCTGACATTATGGCAGGCTCCTTAATTAAAAATCCCGGCGGGGGAATTGCACCAGCCGGCGGCTATGTTGCAGGACGGGCTGATTTGGTTGAACTGGCAGCCTGCCGCTTGACTGCACCGGGTATTGGCAGCCATGTAGGTGCAACGCTTAGTGACAATCGGCTATTCTTTCAAGGATTATTTTTAGCACCACATATTGTAGCACAATCCATCAAAGGGGCTATTTTCGCCGCTGCTCTGTTTTCCTTGATGGGGTACGAAACAACACCGGCTTTTGATGAAAAACGCAGTGATATTATCCAAGCCATTCAATTAGATTCTGCGGAAAAAATGATTGCATTTTGCCAGGGCCTGCAGAGTTACTCCCCAGTAGATGCTTTTGTGCGTCCTGAACCAAGTGCTATGCCCGGATACTCTGATGCCGTGATAATGGCTGGGGGTACTTTTGTGCAAGGTTCATCAATTGAGCTTAGTGCCGATGGTCCGCTGCGACCGCCGTATAGTATTTATCTCCAGGGGGGATTAACCTTTGAACACGCTGTGCTTGGCGTGATGGGAGCAGCTTCGGCAATTCTCGATAAAAAAGTATAATTTTCTTTACATATTTATTATGACGCCTTTTATTCGACAGGAAAATAATTAATCTTGTCGAATGAGATAACGTATCTAAAAACCATGTTTGGTGGGATTGTGTGGAATATACACTAATTACAACTTTCGCAATAGTGATTACCACGCTGTTTGTGCACCAACTAGCTAATCGCATTCTAGGCATTCGCTTGGGAATCAAACCACTGGCACTATGTGGTATCTGCTCACTATTTCTTAGTCTTGTTCTTCCACGAATTATTGTTGGGTTTGCCGGATTAGCCGGAACGATTGGCGTGCTGGCTGTTTTTGCCATTATATTTGCTTATTTTGTTGCTTATTACGAAGATGCGCAAACGGATGAACCTGCACCACAAGCGGCGCCATCTTTTTCAACCCTTGTGGAAGACATAGGCTTTACCCCTGGAAAACCGGATGCTATACCTTTGCCATTTGCGACCCAGCTAGTTACTGAGGAACCTGTAGCTATTGAAGAGCCGGTTGCTGAAGAACCTGTAGCTATTGAAGAGCTGGTTGCTGAAGAACCTGTGGCTGTTGAAGCGCTGGTTGCTGAAGAACCTGTGGCTGCTCAAGAGCCGGTTGCTGAAGAATCTGTGGCTGTTGAAGAGTTGGTTGCTGAAGAACCTGTAGCTATTGAAGAGCTGGTTGCTGAAGAACCTGTGGCTGCTCAAGAGCTGGTTGCTGAAGAACCTGTGGCTGTTGAAGAGACGGTTACTGAAGAACCTGTAGCTATTGAAGAGCTGATTACTGAAGAACCTGTGACTGTTGAAGAGCTGGTTGCTGAAGAACCTGTGGCTGTTGAAGAGCTGGTTGCTGAAGAACCTGTGGCTGCTCAAGAGCCGGTTGCTGAAGAATCTGTGGCTGCTCAAGAGCTGGATATTTATCGTGAAAATTATCATAATGTAACAGAGGTTGCTGGTACCATGACTCAACGAATGTCTAATCCCTTCGAACCGGTCTTACCGGTTGCACAGGATTTAGATTCCCTGCTTGATTATGCATTTTTGCATAAAGAAAATAAGGCTTATGAAGAAGCGCTGGCAGCATTCCGCTACATATTGCAGCTTTTTCCGGAAGATGCAGCTGCCCCATTTGTTTTGATTGAAATTGGCAATATCCTGAAACAATTAGGCGCCTATGATGATGCTATCCAAGTATTTGTTGATGGAAGAGCTAATGTAGCCGTACATGCTGATTATCAATTTGAACAGGAATTTATCAATACCATTGCCTATTTACGAATTATTAAAAATGCCTTGATTCATCATCGTCTTGGACTCATTCCTTATCATAAAATCCCAGCTAATATATTGGACGAAATTAATGCCGAATTTCGCGAGTGGCGTAATTTAATATAGTTAAAAATTAATAGGGGGTTATGAATTTATATGAAAAAAAGCACTGATATTCTTGGATTACCGGTCATTAGCATAATGGAAGGCAAGGAGCTAGGTAATGTTAAAAGCCTGGTGATAAACCCAAATGGCGGTATTGTAACCGCCCTGGTTAGAGACGAAGTTAAATGGTACCTTGAGGCCAAATTACTCCCTTTTTCAGCAATTACCGGTATTGGCGAATATGCTGTAACAATTGAGGATAGCAGTGCAGTGGCATCTATTTCAACTGCTCCTGAATTTGAGAAATTGCTAGCTGCTGATATAAAAGTAATTGGCACTAAAATTTTGACCAAAAGCGGCCGTATTCACGGCAAAGTAACGGAAATTCTTATTGATGATGCTGGGCAAATTACTGCCTGTGAAATAGAAGACGTAGCAGGACAGCCAGCTGAGATTTCTGCCCAACGCATTCTTACCTATGGTAAAGATGTACTGATCATAAAAGAAAATACCGATGAGCAGGCACCTTTAGCTGCAGCTACTGTTGCTCAGCCCATAGCCGAACCTGCACCAGTAGCAGTACCTGAGCCCGTAGCTGCACCAGTCTCGACCCCGGCAGCAACAGAAGCACCGGTTGAAGTACCTGCTGCGCCGGCTGCTCCGAATGAAGCTAGCTCAGAAGCAGCCCGGAAATTTGACGATAAGCACCGCAAATATCTTTTAGGCAAAAAAGCTAACCGTCGCATTGAAACAGATAACGGAATGGTTATCATTGAGCAAGGTGGAGAAATTACAGAAGAAGTCCTTCAGAAAGCAAAGCTGGCAGGAAAATTTGTTGAGTTATCAATGAGCATTTAGTCTAATAAGTAAAAGCCCCCTTGCTAATGGGGGCTTTATTCTTAGCAGTGGAATACAGATCGGAGTGTAAGAAATGTCTGCAACAACTACGCGCAGAACGAATTTAATATTGTTTTTAGGACTAATTATTATATTTAGCATTATCAGTTTTGTTGCAGCTAATACCGCATTCATCGTCGCAAATGAAATTTATAGTGGCGTTACCGTAGCAGATATTCCAGTTGGCGGCCTTTCAGTAAACGAGGCGGAACAAAAAATCCGCGAAAAAATCGTTTCTAAAATGTCACAGCCAATTGAACTCAAATATAAAGACAAATCATGGTCCATTTCAGCCGACGAAATCAGTTTATCAATAGATGCATCATCGCTTGCTCAAGAGGCCTATAAAGTAGGCCGAAATGGCAATATGTTTCACCAGTTGCAAGAGCGTTACTTAACTGTAAATCGTGGCTTTACTATACCAATAACAGTTGCCTACGACGCTACTAAGCTGGAGTCGATCCTTCAGATCATTGCTCAGTCGCTGGATAGAAATGCTCGCAATGCGACTGTCGCCTACAGTGGTGTAGATGTTTCTATTGTGCCGGAAGTGACTGGTAGAAGACTTTCCCTTCCTAAAACGATTGAAACTGTAACTGCCCAGTTTAATAATGAATTAAATTTTTCTATACCCTTAGTGGTAGAGGAAATTACTCCCACTGTTTTTGCTGCTGATTTAGAGTCTATTGATAGTTTGCTTGCTTCTTACAGCACACAGTTTGATGCGTTTAATGCAAACCGTACTGAAAATATTTCACTGGCAGCTCGTAGTATTAACGGTATGCTTGTCAAACAAGGCGAAATCTTTTCTTTTAACCGTAATGTAGGCCCTCGTCTTGCCGAATATGGTTATAAGGAAGCCCCAGTATTTATTGAAGGTAAGATTGTACCTGATTGGGGCGGTGGTGTTTGTCAGGTGAGCAGCACCTTGTACAATGCCGTATTACTGGCCGATATGGTTATTGAAGAAAGAACCTCGCATTTTTATCCGCCAGGCTATGTACCAATTGGTCAAGATGCAACAGTTGCTGATAATTTACTGGATTTTCAATTTAAAAATTCCTCTGAAGGGAATATATATATTAAAAGTGAGGTTAGTGGCAATCAGTTAACTATTTACATCCTGGGGAAACGCCTGGAGCACCGTCCCGATATTCAAGTAGTTGCGACGGATACGAAGGTACTTGAACCCAGAACGATTATTAAGCAAGATTCCACGCTCGACCTGGGTACACAGATTACCGAGGTGGAAGGGCAGAAGGGCTTTCAAGTTACCACATACCGTATAAAAAAAGCAAATGATAATAAGGAAATTAGTCGTGAATTACTGGCAAATGATGAATTTAAACCAGTCGATAAAGTCATCCGCGTTGGAATAAAGGCATTACCCAAGCAAAATGCCAAATAGAATAGAGAATCATAGCCTCACAAAAAGCAAAAAAGCAACAGCCGTGAAACGGTTGTTGCTTTTTTGCGGGTTTACTGTCTATAATAGACGAAAAACTCCGATCACTTTTCCTAAGATTGTAACATCACGGCTGAAAATGGGTTCATAAGCGGGATTTTCCGGCTGCAGCCGGATCCGGTCGTGCTCTTTATAAAAACGCTTTACGGTAGCTTCTTCATCAATCATGGCAACGATAATATCGCCATTATTAGCTGAACGCTGAACGCGGACGATAATCAGATCGCCGTCTAAAATTCCGGCATTTATCATACTATCACCTTGAACGGTAAGCATGAATGTTTCCGCTTCGCCAACTAATTCGGTAGGGAGGGGGTAGGTTTCTTCAATATTTTCTATTGCTAAGATAGGCTGCCCCGCTGTCACTTTCCCGATCAGCGGTATAGGAGTAAGGCTTTTTTGCCGCCAGGGAGCTTCATCGAGTACGTCGATTGCTCTAGGCTTAGTCGGATCCCGTTTTATAAAGCCCAGCTCTTCTAATTTTGCCAAATGGCCATGAACAGTTGAACTGGAACTTAGACCAACTGCTTCACCGATCTCCCTGACGGAAGGCGGGTAGCCTTTGGAACGCAGAGTATCCTTAATATGTTTTAAAATTTGCTTCTGACGATTATTTATCAAACATTCTTTATTCACAGGAATCCACTCCTAATCAACGGATAAAACTCATAACCTATTATACCAATTTATGCATAAAAACGCAAACACTCGTTCGAAAAATAGTCATAAATCGCTTGACCAGAACATATGTACTATGTTATGATAAATCCAAGAGAGCGAACAAGTGTTCAGGGGTGTTGATGAATGTTGAATAAATTTACTTTTATATTCTTCCTCGTACTATTAGCCACATCAGTGGTCGATGTTTTTACTGACTTTAATGAAGAAGCTGTAGTTCACTATAAAACGGTTGTTGTCGAAAAAGGCGATACCATCTGGAATATCGCCGCGAAACATACTACACAGCAGGAAGATATTCGGAACGTAATTGCGGTGATAAAGCAAGCGAATCATTTAGATCAGTCTGTCCAAATATATCCGGGACAAACTTTACGCATTCCAGTCGCCGATATTTCCGGCTGGGCAAGCATTAGACAGAAAGAGTAAGTAAGGTCCGATAATAAATATTATGTATACTTGTTTTAAGAAAATGCCTGTCGCCTAGAATGGCGACAGGCATTTTCTTAAAACATTTTATTTAGAGCATTATTTTTAAACAAATTACCTTGCTCAATATATCTGCGAACCATTTTTTCCGATTTATGCCTGGTTTGCTGCATAATCGTGCGTTCGTCCACATCATGTTGAGCTGCACTGGTTGCAAAACCACGCCTTAAGCTGTGACCGGCAAAGTCATCAGCATTTCGTCCCACAAGAGCAGCATATTTTTTTACAATCAGCGCTACCGATTTATCTGTCAGGCGCTGTGGTCGAACTTGCTTGTACTTATTTAGAGGCCGGAAGAGGGCACCTGTTTTAATTTGAGCTGCCGCAATCCATTCCTTTAGCGCAATTACTGCACAAACATCCGAATCGGAATTATAAGGGATGGCGACATATTCGCCTTGACCTTCCTGGTCACCTTTGGATTGATGAACCAGGATAATAACCCCCTCACGGGCAAACGTTAAGTCTTCGAAGTCAATCCGAACCAGCTCCGAGCGGCGAAAGGCTCCCATAAACCCAGTAAGCAGAAGAGCCTTATCACGGATTCCAGCAATATCTGCAGTATCGAAATAGCAGGCTATATCTTGTAAATCCTCAATGAGAAGAGGGGATTTACCTCGCTGGATCGTTCCTTTTTCTCTTTTTATTGCATCTAAGGCATTTCTCACAAGTCCGCCACGGCATGGATTATTTTCTTCACAGCCGGCAGCTTTGTGATTTTCCGAAATCGCGCTCAAACGTCTGGAAACAGTATTGGCTTTGGCATCGTCAGCCAGATCATTAATATAATTGACAATTGTTTCCGGTTCGGCCGGCAGAGCTTGGTGACCATGATGGAAACACCAATCATAAAAATCCAGCCAATCAGCTTCATAAGCACGCAGTGTATTATCGGCTTTGGATTTCTTCATACGGCGTTTGCTTTTTTCCGTTAGCTTTTCATTATTTTCAATAAATTCGTTTTCTCGCAGAAAAAATTGTTTTGTTTTTACCTGCAACACTAAACACCTCACAATGATCTAATTTGATAGTAACCTATTCTAAATCCATTGTCAACTTCCGATAACTATAAATTATCGGAAGTTATAAAAAAGCATTTTTTTGTATGAAATGCGTCCTACAATCCTCTTGAATATTCTCAAAATTCTTTTTTTAGTTAAAATTTAAAAACCAGGAGTTCTTCCTGGTTTTTAAACGACTAGAAGCGAATATTTAAGGCATCGAACACATGATCGATGCGATTCAGCATTGTGACTTTTTCTGAGCCAGCAAATAACAAGCCAACAGCATGATTGTCTTCTGTTAGAATCAATGAGCCGCTATCTCCAGGCACACTCATCGGTCCGGCTAGGATTTGATCAGTAAAGATGCCATACTCTTTATTACCTACGTCTACTCGTACAGTTACGTCGGTTGCTAAGATAAAACTGGAAGTAATTCCACTGCTGCGGCCACTTTTCTTTATCTCCATGCCGATTTCCGGTTCTTTAATGCCGGCTACTTTTCCCAAACCTAAGATCTCGTCTGTAACAACAGCTTCACTCACCGGCCTGGCAACTGCACAGTCTACAACGTTCACTGCATCATTCTCCCGGAGTACTTTTATCTGATAATTAGGCCGGAAAATTGCAATACATTTATTGAGTGTTGTTTCAAATAATTTGGCTATAGGACACTGCGAAGCGGCTACCCGCCGGTTCAATGGTATAAACCGCTCTAAATAACCGATTGTTGCCTCTGCGGGATCGCTACTCCCGTCAATTGAGCCTGGCTGCAAGATTATATCGCCAGCGGCAGCTCTGTCGTCTGTGCCATCAGAACTATTAGCCAGGACATGGTTATTCGATAGAATCAATGTTTCTCCTGTCAGGCGATCTTTTACAATTGCTCCCAAAGTGCCTGCCGAAACTTTATAATGTCCAATACTGATTCCTGGCCGGGCAGGCCGCATCATTCCTGTTCGGTCGTTATACAGTCGAATATCGCCAACTTCAATTACATCGGTCGGACGATTATTAAGCCGCTGGGGAATGATCGAACCACGCAGCAAATTATCTTTTCCAAGCTTTTTTCTCACTAAGACCACAGTCGCTTTTTGCCCGGTGTTTTCTCCCCGTATCCATTTATGTCCCTCGCCAATCCCTATAATATTATCATTTTCTGAAAGCTCCTGAAATAGAGGTGGTATGCCTCGTTTTGCCACTAACAATCCCCTCCTGCTCCCTGGCTTGCCTGTTGCAGATGACTAAGGAAGCAATTTTTTAATTTCATTGATTTTTTCTTTTGTTGCTTTTTCACCACGCTCAATTGCCGTTAGCATATAATTGGAATCTTTCATATCCAAATCATAAACTCCAGGGCGAATTACAACATCTGCATATTGGCTTCCTTTTAAAAGCGTAACTTCACGCCCCATTATCTCGATACACTGCATGAGTATTTCACCAACAGTTTTAATCTCATTATTTGGCTGACCGTCATAGCCTAAATCAACAGCAATCACAATATCTGCTCCCATATGACGCAAAATATCAGTAGGCAGGTTATTCTTCACTGCACCGTCTACCAATGTCATTCCCCGGTATTTCTTAGGAAAAAAAACCCCAGGAATAGATATGCTTGCCCGTACGGCTTCAACAAGTGATGTATTGTGATAATACCGGGCGTTTAGTATATCCCGCCTGCCTGGTATAGGCGTAGTAAAAAATACCGTATCTGCCGAATTAATATCCACTGCTGTAATGGCAAGAGGAATTTTCGTATCCCGTACAGTGCGTTCTTGCCAAAAATTATATAAATATTTTTCGATACGATCCCCTTTAATTAAGCCTGTCGGTAAAACAGACCAAAAGCGGAATTTTCCGCTAAAAAGCCACTTTGCCCCATGTTTGATCAGATCTCCTACGGTAACCTTAAGATCAATTAATTCATTTGTCTTTAAGGCCTGTGCATAATTCACCATTTGTTTTGGCGTATAACCACAAGCGTACATTCCCGCTATAATAGCCCCGGCACTTGTGCCGGATATCATATCAATCGGAATACGTTCACGCGCTAGGGCCGCTAATACACCTATATGAGAGGCGCCTCGCAATCCCCCGCCACTTAAAGCAAGGCCTACTTTTACCGGGCGTCCTTTTTCGTGATTTGTTCCATTGACACGTACAATCATGCAATCACCTCTCACTGACCTCCTATATTATCTTATGAAGATCAGTGCGAAGGGTGAAAAAGACCATCCATGTAATAAACATGGATGGTCTTTTTCACTGATCACGTATGCAGTTACTTTTCTATGTTTTCTTGGCCAGGATAATCATCCGGGGAGCTTCTGCATCATACGGCCGGTAATCAAAGCCACCGTAGGTAGTTTCGATTGACAACCCGGCTTGCGTCAAAATATCCGTCATCTCTGTTAAGGAATAGGCCCGCAAAACAAATTCATATTGCATTTTTTTACCAGTAACTTGATTAATCAGCTGACGTTTCATCGTAACGATGCCCTGGTTTAGTTCCACTTTATAAGAAAGTACATATTCACCACTTGGATGCCGCCAGTAACGATTCAGGTTATTATGTACCATCCATTCCCGATTCAATAAGTCAATTAAAAAAACACCATTTGGTTTTAGCGACTGAGCAACCAGCTGCAATACCCGTGAGTTCTCCTCATCAGTAAAATAGCCAAATGCAGCAAACATATTAATTACGGCATCGAATTGATTGCAATAATCCAGTTCCCGCATATCCCGCTGGCGAAAAGTGACTTCAACACCCTCCTCTTGCGCCTTTTGGCTGGCTATATCGAGAAAATCCTGTGTGGCATCAACACCGGTTAACATATAGTTGCGTTTCGCCAAGGCTATTGCATGACGGCCATAACCACAATATAGATCAAGGATTAAAGAGTGTGACGGAAGATTTAGTACATCAGCAATAAACCGAACTTCCTGTTCGGTTCCAGCCAGTGAATAAGTTTTCCAATCATCAAAAGTTTCATGCATATTGGAATAGACACCACCATTTAAGCAATTGGCATTGCAGAAGAAATTTGTTAAAAATTATAGCGGATTAGTATATCTGCGGTACAAGCATACACAATTACGGGTCGAATGCTTAGCTTGATACAGCGCAGCATCAGCATGATCAACCAGTTCGAGTACCGTAGTAGCATCGGTAGGATAATTAGCAATCCCCAGACTTATCGTAAGACAGTGATTCGGCTGCTTTTCGCGGTTAGCGAACGGATATTGAGCAATGGATTGACGAATACGCTCAGCAATCGACTGTGCTTCTTCAACCGAAGTTTCCGGTAACAGCAGAGCAAACTCCTCACCACCATAGCGCACAGCGAAGTCAACATCCCGGCAGGAGCTTTTAATCAATGCTGCTACTTTGCGTAATGTTTCATCACCTTGCAAATGACCATTAGTATCATTGTATATTTTAAAATGATCAATATCAATCATAATAAGTGACATCATGCGATTATAACGGGTAGCCCGGTTATATTCCCGTTCCAGGATTGTTTGAAAGTGCCGGTAGTTAAACAATCCTGTCATTCCATCCGTTATAGCCTGCACTTCCACTTTACTAACGTGTGTGGCATGATCGATCGTCATGGCGATTTGGCTGGCTAAGGAACGCAGCATGTCCAAATCATAGTCCTGCAGTATTTTTTCCTGCGATGACTCTACGTCCAGAATACCAATTACCCGGTCATCCACAATTAAAGGAACCGCGACTTCACTGACGCCTGAAGCTGCCCCTGATATATAACGCTCATCCTTTGTGACATCAGGCACATAAACTAATTCACGATGAAGTGCAGCATAGCCAGTAATCCCTTTCCCTATGGGTACACAAATTCCTTCCGGATAACCACGATGCGCACGTGCCTTTAATTCTTGCGTATTCTCATCAAGCAACAGGATTGCCGCATTGGTAAAGCCAAGCTCCCGGGTAATACCATCGAGAATCTCTTCCAGCACTTCGTGCTCATTCACCGTTTTTTGGGCAATTGCCGTTATCCGGTAAAGAGCAGCAAGCTTCTTCCGCGCCTGCTCCAAATCCATTAAGTGAAAATCGAGATTGGATATGGCAATGCAAAGCTCTCGATTAACCGATTCATGCTGCTCCGTAAAACAGACAAATTCTTCATCGATCAAAACACTTTCAGTCGTACTGCGGATATAGATAATAACTTTATCTATGTTTGGTTGTGCCGTAAAACGCCATTCCAGGTACTCAGGAAGGCCGTGAGATGTTATATGCTCAAAGCGGTTAATCTCTGCAGAGTTCCGCTCAGTAACGCATTTCTGCCAGTTTTCAATGATTTGATCAGCTCGATCGCCGCCAAAAAGCAAGCGGCTGACTCGAAAGACATTTTGACCAAGCAGATATTGTAGTTTATGCTGTGATTGTTTCGAAATATACACATGCGTAATATTTCCAAGCATATCAGTAGCGATAAAAGCAGAGGGCGTTGTATCAATAGCCATATTCAGCATCGCTGTATAGAGAGATATTTGACTCACCTGAATCGACCACCTAAAGCTTCATTATCTATAATGGATTCGCTATGTGGTAAAGAAATCCTTCATAGGGGAAAAATAAGCCCTTTAATGAAAAAATCCCGGCTGATTAGGCCGGGATTTTTTCATTAAAGAGAGCTATTTCTTTATATTCTTCGCACCTTGACTGAGTGCCTGTTGATTAATGCTCAGCAATTCCGGCTTTTTGGCAAACATTTTGGCAAATGCCTGCAGCACCGAATCGCTGTCCACTGCAGCCGTGGCCTCAAGTAAAGCCCCTAAAACGACCATATTGGCCACTTTTGCATTCCCCAGTTCAGCTGCAATGTCATTTGCGGCAACGTAATAAACGTGAATATCATCACGTTTGGCCTTCCGCTCAATAAGGGAACTATTTATAATTAAAACTCCACCTGGCACAAGTAAGGGTTCAAATTTGTCAAGAGAAGGTAAATTCATCGCAATTACAGCTGTAGGCTCTGATACGATCGGCGCACCAATAGGCTCATCAGAAACAATTACAGAGCAATTGGCCGTTCCGCCCCTCATCTCTGGTCCATACGAAGGAATCCAGGATACTTGTTTATTGGCCAGCATCCCTCCGTAAGTCATCAACTGACCGATGAGCATAACCCCCTGCCCGCCAAAACCTGCCATAACGATTTCATGAATCATTTCGATACCCCCTCAGGAGTCTTAAAAGTTGCCAGCGGATAATAAGGAATCATATGTTTCTCCAGCCACTCGGACGAATCCAATGGAGTCATTCCCCAATTGGTTGGACAGGTTGACAGCACTTCAACTAAAGAAAAACCCTCTCCTTTTTGCTGGAGTTCAAAAGCTTTTTTAATAGCAGCTTTTGCTTTAGCCATATTCGCCGGATTGTTAACGGCAACACGGGCAATAAATTTTGCCCCATCTAATGTAGCCAGCATTTCTGATACGCGAATTGGCAATCCCGCACTGGTTTCGCTTCTGCCATAGGGAGAAGTATTGGTAACTTGCCCCAGCAAACTGGTAGGCGCCATCTGGCCTCCCGTCATTCCATAAATCGCGTTATTAACAAAAATAGTAGTGATTTTCTCGCCTCGTGCCGCTGCATGAACAATTTCGGCACAGCCAATAGCAGCTAAATCTCCATCGCCTTGATAGGTAAAGACCAATGCATCTGGATGAACACGTTTTACGCCTGTAGCAACAGCAGGCGCACGGCCATGAGCAGCCTCAAACATATCGCAGTTAAAGTATTCGTATGCCAAAACAGAACACCCTACCGGTGCAATACCAATCGTTTTATCGCTGGCGTTTAATTCGTCGATGACTTCGGCTACCAGTCGATGAATAATACCGTGATGACATCCTGGACAGTAGTGAAACGAAACATCTTTTAAGGCTTGAGGTCTTTGAAAGATTTTATCAGACACTCTATTTACCTCCTTTACCGGACATGACGTTAAGAATTTGCTCATAGATGGCTTTGGGATTAGGCATCATGCCGCCGGTACGCCCATAAAAATATACTGGTTTGGCCCCATTAACCGCCAAACGGACATCTTCCACCATTTGGCCGGCACTTAGTTCAATAGTAAGAAAGGCCTCGGCTGAACATGCAAGTCTTGCCAAGGGAGCAGACGGGAACGGCCAAAGTGAAATCGGTCTTAACATCCCTACTTTTACACCATCAGCCCGTGCCTTTTCAATTGCTGATCTGGCAATTCGTGATGTGATTCCATAGGCGACGATAATTAATTCTGCATCATCAGTATGTAATTCTTCATAACGGACTTCATTTTCTTCAATCACTGCATATTTCTCTTGCAGCCGTATATTGTGCTTTTCCAGCTGCTCTGGCTGCAAATAAAGCGAGTTAATAATATTAGGCTCTTTACGTCCCCGCATTCCTCCTGCAGCCCAAGGTTTCTCCGGTGGAACAGATGAGCTGGGAGTAAATGCTACCGGTTCCATCATTTGCCCTAAAGCCCCATCCCCCAAAAGCATGACCGGGTTCCGATATTTATCTGCTAAATCAAAGGATAGAATTGTAATATCAACTAATTCTTGTACGGAGTTAGGCGCGAGAACGATATTGCGGTAATCGCCATGTCCACCGCCTTTAGTAGCTTGAAAGTAGTCTCCCTGACCAGGCTGAATACCGCCAAGACCGGGTCCACCGCGCATGATATTGACAATCACACAAGGCAGTTCCGCACCCGCTATATACGAAATTCCCTCTTGCTTGAGACTAATACCTGGACTGGAAGACGATGTCATGGTCCGGGCTCCGGCTCCCGCTGCTCCATATACCATGTTAATGGCAGCAACTTCGCTTTCAGCCTGCACAAATACGCCATCGACTTGCGGCATCCGTTTGGCCATATATTCGGTCAATTCGGTCTGCGGTGTTATTGGATATCCGAAATAATGACGGCAGCCGGCAACAATAGCCGCTTCCCCAATGGCTTCATTCCCCTTCATTAGTACCTTTTCGGACACAGTGATCCCCCCGTTCTGAATTTATTTATGGATTTCAATTACAATATCAGGACATGTTTTTGCGCACAAGGAACAGCCGATGCACTTACTTTCATCCGTACAGGTCGCAGGCTGATATCCTTTGCTGTTAAAGCGAGTGGAAATTTCAATAATTTTTTTGGGGCATGCTTTTGTACATAACGCACACCCTTTACAGCGTTCTTCCGTAAATACAGGTCTTGGCATTGAAACTCCTCCTTTAAACTAATAAAATATAAGGCTTTACTTTTATGATTGTTGCCCGAGACGCTGAGAAATAATGGCCGCCTTTTGTTTTAAAACTGCAAGTATCGGGTCATAACCATTAAAGTTTACTAAAGAGCTGGCACTTGATACCGACAAGGCGGCAACAACCTGATTGGCAGCATTGTAAATAGGGACTGCAAAACAAGTAACGCCCTCGATTGTTTCATCGCAGCCTATCGCATAGGCATCAAGATATACTTTATTCAATTCTGTTTTAACTTCATCGACATCAGTAATTGTAAAAGGAGTGAAAGGAGCCAGCTCTTTCTCCAGGATGGCATCTCTAATTTCTTCGGCGGCAAAAGCCAGCAGGACTTTGCCGACAGCCGTACTATGAAAAGCCAGGCTGAAGTCAAATTTGGGAATAATCAGAAAAGGCCGCTCAGGCTCAACCTTGTCAATAATAATTAATTCCTGTTTTGACAGCACTGCCAGTAAAGCAACTTTTCCTGTCTCATCTGCCAATTGTGTCAAAATCGGTTTTGCTACTGTTCGAATATCAAGCCGCTGAGCAAACAACTCACCAAGCTGCAATAACTTAACACCCAATGCATACCGCCCTGATTCCGTCTGCTGTACAAAGTCCCGTGCCAGCATAGTTTGTAACAAGCTGTGAACCGTACTTTTTTGCACGCCTAACACCTTTGCCAGTTCCGTTATCCCCAGTTCACGTGAAGATTTACCTAATAAATTTAAGATTTCCAAGGCGCGGTCTACTGCAGCTACCGTATATTGTACTTGTTTATCCAATAACTTATCACCTACCGTTTCCACTGACCGAACATCGTTCTTGTTCTTGTTATCAATATATTCTAAAATTTGTTAAAAAATCCTGCTTTTTAGCAGAAATATATTAATGAATACAAAATACCCCGCGCTTTCGCGCGGGGTATTGGAGAATTTACTTTTTAATTACAGTTACCATTTCGCCGGTTTTTACCATGCCTGCATTACCTTCATCGGTATCGATATGCATTTCCAGCTGATACGATGGGCTGACCCTGACAAGGACTTGATCAAACAAAAGTCCCCGATCCCCGCCACAGCGCACCTGAACAATTTCTTTATCAGTCAAATTCATTTTTTCTGCATCTGCTGGAGTCATATGAATATGTCTGCAGGCGGCAATAACACCTTCTTGCAATTGAACAGAGCCTTTCGGTCCAACGAGTGTTACACCGGGAGAGCCTGTAAGGTCTCCAGAATCACGAACTGGTGGTTTAATACCTAATTTGACAGCATCAGTCAGAGCAATTTCCACTTGGCTCTTGCTGCGAACCGGTCCTAAGATGCGGACATTTTTAAAGGATCCTTTTTCGGTTACTAAATCAATCGTTTCCTGAGCAGCAAATTGCCCGGGCTGAGACAATTCTTTAATAGAAGTAAGTTCATAGCCTTCTCCATAAAGAATATCCAAATGTTCACGCGAAACGTGGGCATGACGACCCGATACACCAATAGGAACTTTAATTTCTAACACTTGAGCAGCACTCCTTTTGCGTCTAATCTATAATCATTTACTCAATGATCTCGGAAAAATATACAACGGTAACAATGTCACCAGGTGTGATTACTTTATCGTAAATAGACTGAATAAAAACCAGGAAATCTTCCACACTGGCAATATCCGGGTTTTCGCCTTGAAGGTCATCTGAGGTAAGCTGGGAAATGGGTTTAACCAGAACACGATCTATCATCGCCGTAAATATTTTCTTTTTCTGTGCAAAGCGTTTCCCTACTGTAACCCAGACGATATCGCCTTCTGTATATTTATGGGTTTTATCGCCTAAACGAATTGTACAGGTTTTACGACGGCAAACCAATTGACTATGATAGTTCGAAGAATAAAAATTTAAGGCTCGCATGCTAGCTCTCTCCTCATTATAATTTGCCCAGCCATGATTCAATACGATGGACAGCTTCCGACAACCTGTCTTCAGGCTGTACGAGAGCAATTCGGACAAAACCTTCACCAAATTGACCAAACCCACTGCCCGGAATCAATGCCACACCTGCATGTTTTAGTAAATCCACAACAAAATCAAAAGAAGATTGTTGCGTCGGAACCGGAGCCCAAACATACATCGAAGCTTGAGGGCGGTTAACCTGCCATCCCATTTGATTCAATCCATTAACAATAATATCTCTACGCCGCTGATAAGTCAATGCCGTCTCTCTAACACAATCCTGCGGTCCGGTTAAAGCGGCTACAGCAGCTTGTTGAATCGGTTGAAAGATCCCATAATCGAAATTTGACTTTACTTTGCCCAGTAAAGCAATAACTTCTTTGTTACCAACAACCATTCCAGCACGGCAGCCAGCCATATTATAGGTTTTCGACAAGGAATGGAATTCAATAGCGACTTCTTTTGCGCCAGGAATACTAAGGAAACTATCTGGTCTGTAGCCATCGAAAACCAATTCACTATAAGCAAAATCGTGGCAAACCAATATATTATAGCGTTTGGCAAATGCGACGACTTGCTCAAAGAATTCGCGCGGTGCAGTTGCAGCTAACGGATTATTAGGATAATTAATAATCATCATTTTTGCCCGCTTCAGCACCGCCTCACTGATTGCAGAAAGATCCGGCAGATAATGATTCGCCGCCGTTAGAGGCATCCGATACAATTCCGCTCCGGCCATAAGCGGCCCGGCACTGAAAATCGGATATCCGGGATCAGGAACTAATACCACATCTCCAGGATTCACAAGGCATAATGCAATATGAGCCAGTCCGTCCTGAGAGCCGATAAGCGAATACACTTCTGTCTGTGCATCCAGATCAACATCAAAATGGCTCTTGTACCAGTTGGAAACTGCATTGGAAAAAGCAGGTATTCCTTTGGATAACGTGTAGCCATAATTATTCCGGTTCCCCACCCCTTGCTGCAGAGCCTCAATAATATGACCCGCAGGTGCTAAGTCAGGACTGCCGATACTAAGCGTAATAATATCTTTGCCTGCGGCAACCTGCTCTTTGCGCAAATTATCTACTTCAGTAAAAATAGCCGATGTCAGGCCCTGCATACGCTGTGCTTGGCGAAACTCCACTTCCAGTCACCTTCCTCAAGAATCCGTACTCTTTCTATTAGTTCCAGAAAAAAACCGTTAAATCCTGTTAGCAGCCTTTCTTTTTCTGGATATATTCATGAATAGCAAGAGCCGCTTTCTTCCCTGCTCCCATTGCTAAAATAACGGTTGCAGCTCCTGTAACAATATCACCGCCGGCAAAAACACCCTCTTTAGATGTTTGACCGTTTTCATCAGCCTTGATATTACCGCGACGATCTACCTCCAGCCCCGGAGTCGTTTGTTGAACAAGTGGATTGGGGCCCTGCCCGATTGCCATAATAACAGTATCAACATCAAGAACAAAATTAGAGGACGGAATGGCAATCGGTTTGCGGCGTCCCGATGAATCCGGTTCACCTAATTCCATGCGAATGCATTCTAAGCCCTTTACCCAGCCTTTGTCGTCACCAACTATGGCCATAGGGTTTGTAAGCAGTCGGAACTGAACGCCTTCTTCTTTTGCATGCTCCTTCTCTTCTGCTCTGGCAGGCATTTCATCTTCTGAGCGGCGATAGACAATATAAACATTCTCGGCCCCCAGCCGCAAAGCAGTACGGGCAGCATCCATCGCAACATTGCCAGCTCCCACAACCGCTACATTTTGGCCAGCATGTACAGGTGTGCCTGCTGCCGGATATTTATAAGCCTTCATTAAGTTAACCCGCGTCAGAAATTCATTAGCCGAGTAAACACCATTCAGATTTTCACCCGGTATTTCCAGAAAGTGAGGCAGACCAGCACCTGTTGAAATAAACACACTGTCGTAACCTTCTTCGTTTAACAGCTCATCTATGGTAAATGTTTTTCCAACAATAGCATTAACCATAATTTCTACGCCAAGCTCTTTTAATTCATTAATTTCGCTGGCAACAATTTCTTTGGGCAAACGAAATTCCGGGATGCCGTACATTAAGACACCACCAGGAGCGTGCAGGGCTTCCATTACGGTTACTTTATAGCCTAAACGGGCTAAATCACCAGCTGCCGCCAGTCCTGCCGGGCCAGCTCCAATAATGGCAACCTTCCCCTGGTTAAGTTCAGCCGGTTGGGCAGGCTGCTTAGTTTCTGATAAGCGGAATTGATCAGCAGCAAAACGCTCTAATCTGCCAATCGCTACTGGTTCGCCTCTTTTGCCGACAACGCAGTATTTTTCGCATTGATCTTCTTGCGGACACACACGGCCGCATACTGCAGGAAGGTTATTTTTTGTTTTTATCTCAGCAATTGCAGAATCAAAATCACCATCTTTAATATGCTTGATAAACTCCGGGATATTTATCCCTACCGGACAGCCTTGACGGCAGGGGGCAGTTTTGCATTGCAAACAGCGTTTCGCTTCGCTTTGTGCCGTATCAGGTGCATACCCCAAAGCAACTTCCGAAAAATTTCTCCGTCTTTCCTGCGGTTCCTGTTCCGGCATTTTATTTTTTACCCATGACATTTGCAGCTACCCCCTTGAGGACGTTCTTGCTTTTCATGATGATGATACATTCTTTGCCGGGCCATTAGTCCTGCAAAATCAACTTCGTGAGCATCAAATTCCGGTCCGTCAACGCAGGCAAATTTATTCTCATTGGCAACGCTTACCCGGCAGCCGCCACACATTCCCGTACCATCAACCATTATCGGGTTGAGGCTTACAATCGTATGGATACTATACGGACGGGTAACTTCCGCTACGCTGCGCATCATGACTACTGGTCCAATTGCCATAACGACAGCAATTTCTTCTCCTGCTTCGATCAGCTCTTTAAGCGGATCGATGACAAGACCTTTACGACCCTTAGAACCGTCATCAGTCGTTATATGGAAAACGTCGCTGACTGCTGCCATTTCTTTTTCGAGAATCAATAAGTCTTTATTACGGGCGCCAATAATCGAAATAACTTTGTTGCCCGCCTCTTTGTACGCTCTGGCAATCGGATACACAGGCGCTACACCAATGCCTCCGCCAATACATACGACAGTGCCGAACTTTTCAATATGCGTGGCTTTCCCCAGCGGTCCTGCCACATCCAGGAATTGATCCCCTTGCTTTAAGCTGCCCATCTGCCGCGTACTGTGACCAACTTCTTGAAAAATAAGCGTAATCGTACCCTTCTCGCGATCAAAATCAGCAATAGTTAACGGAATTCGTTCACCCTCATCATCCATCCGGACAATGACAAACTGCCCTGGCTGGCACTTTTTTGCGATCAGAGGCGCTTGTACATGAAAAAGCTTTACACTAGGTGCCAGTTCTTCTGAGTAAACAATGGTATACACTAATTCTCTCCTCCTGCCAATTCATCTATTGTATAAGTCTCATGCCACGCTGTTGTACTTCCTTCAGCATCTGTTCTTCATCAATTGTTGTAAGCGTACGGTTATCCAGCAAAATTTTACCGTCTACGATAACGGTGTGCACATCAGCAGCGGCTGCAGAATATATTAACAGCGATGCCCTGTCATGGCGTGGGTACCAATGGGGAGCACGCATGTCAAATAAGGTTATGTCGGCTTTAAAGCCAGGAAGTAAGCTACCTGTGACCTGACCAAGTCCAAGTGCATTCGCACCAAAGGTTGTAGCCATGCTGACGGCCGTTGACGCCGGAATAAGCAGGGGATCGCCGCGATGCACTTTATGCAGCATCGCAGCCAGCCGCATTTCTTCCAGCATATCAAGATTATTATTGCTGGCCGCACCATCAGTTCCCAGGCCTACATTAAGACCGGCTGCCAGCATTTCAGGAACTGGTCCAATACCGCTGGCTAACTTCATATTGCTGCCAGGGTTATGAGCAACACGAACATTCTTTTGTTTCATAATTTGAATATCTTCCGCAGAAACATGAACACAGTGAGCTGCCAGTACTCCACGGTCTAATACACCTAAATCATTCATTAAGGCGATTGGCGTTTTTCCATGCTTTTCAATACAAGTTTTTACTTCCCCGGCTGTTTCTGCAAGATGAATATGAATCTCTGCGCCCAGCTTTTCCGACAACGCAACTACTTTTTTTAAATATGCAGGCGGACAAGTATAAGGCGCATGAGGCCCTAACATCACCGTTATTCGCCCTTCAGCCGCATTATGCCATTCCCGGTAAAAAGTTTCACTTTCAATCAACGCCTGTTCAGCGGTGGGAGCTACACCAGCCATCCCTCTTGCTAAAACTGCCCGAATGCCGCTTTGTTCCACTGCTTGGGCAACTTGCGGCATAAAGAAGTACATATCGGCAAATGTCGTCGTTCCCGATTTAAGCATTTCCGCAATTGCCAATTGAGTTCCCCAATAGACATCATCAGCAGTTAAATTGGCTTCTGCCGGCCAAATTTTGTTCTCCAGCCAGTCCATCAGGGCCATGTCATCTGCATAGCTCCTAAACAGTGTCATCGCTGCGTGGGTATGCGTATTAATAAAGCCGGGAACAGCCAGCTTATCCGTGCAGTCAATGACTCTATCCGCCTGCCAGCTTGCTGTTATCCCGCCGATCTCCTTGATGACAGAACCTTCAATCGCGATATCACCTTTTTGCATCTTTCCATTCGCTGCTAAAAACTCAGTATTTTTCAAGAGTATTTTACTCATTTGCTACAACCTCCTGTCGTTTGCGATACTGCTCAAGATAAAAGGCATGCATGCTGTCTACGTCTGCTTGACTTAATACGACAGCGCCCCCCAGCTGATTCGCATAGATAAAGATTTGTGCCGCTTTTTCGACAAGTTCACAAGCAGTAAGCGCCTCATGTAACGATTTTCCGCAGCCGATTACACCATGGTTAGCCAAAAGAACCGCATTTTTATTGCCTAATGCTAAAACAGCGTTAGCAGCGAGCTCTTTCGTGCCTGGCAAAGCATAGCGAGCTACTTCAATTTCACCGCCGGCAAGCTGAACTAAATCCTCAATAATGGGAGGAATAGCTCTCCGGGCAACTGCACAGGAACTGGCAAAAATACTGTGTGTGTGGACAATCGCTTGCACATCCGAACGAGCCTGATAAATGGCAGTATGTAATGGGAGTTCGGAAGAAGGCTTAAGGATCCCCTCAACCACTCGCTCCTGGTAGTCAACAACCATAATATCATCTGTCTGCATATCCCGATAATTGCGTCCTGAAGGCGTTATTGCAATCATCTGCCCGCAGGGCGTGCGGGAACTAACGTTCCCCCACGTTCCTGCAACCAAATTCTTTTCCAGTAAGTTCTGACCTGTTACTAATATTTCTTTTTTTAGCTGCCCTATCGTTTTCAAAACATGCCTCCGCCTGCGTTAAGCCTGGTGCAAATAGTTATACTGTTCCGCAGTGAGTTGATCAATGGCAATATTCATAGCCTGCAGTTTTAACGCGGCTACTTTTAAATCTAATTCATGCGGTAATTTGTGTACCGTGTTCTCCATCTTCGCATGGTTTTCTAAAATATATAATACGGATAAAGCCTGCATGGCAAAAGACAAATCCATGATCTCTGTCGGATGACCATCACCTGCAGCCAGATTGACTAAGCGTCCCTCGGCAAGCAGATAAATTTTTCTGCCATCCTGCATGGTAAATTCTTCAATATTTTTCCGAACTTTTCTAATAGAAACAGCATGCCGGGCAAGATCCTCTTTATTGATTTCAACATCAAAATGACCTGCATTAGCCAATAATGCACCTGATTTCATGTTCGCAAAATGTTCGCCGATGATAACGTCCTTGCAGCCTGTTAACGTAACAAAAATATCTCCCAAAGCTGCTGCCTGCTTCATAGGCATAACTTGAAACCCATCAAAAACAGCTTCAATAGCTTTAACAGGATCAATTTCAGTTATAATAACGTTTGCCCCAAGTCCTTTGGCTCGCATGGCAACCCCTTTGCCGCACCAGCCATACCCCGCAACAACCACTGTCTTACCAGTTATGGTAAGATTGGTAGTCCGCATAATTCCATCCCACGTAGACTGGCCTGTTCCATAGCGATTATCAAAAAGATATTTACAGTTAGCATCATTAACGGCTATCATTGGAAACTTCAGTTTTCCAGCATCAGCCAGACTGTGCAGACGCAGGACACCTGTTGTAGTTTCTTCTGAACCGCCGAGAATTCCTGCCGCCAATTCCGAGCGTTTTCCATGCAGCAGCGCAACTAAATCTCCACCGTCATCAATGATAATATCGGGCTTAGTATCCAAAGCATGATGCAAGAACTGCTCATATTCTTCTTCTGTAGTATTGTACCAGGCATAAACAGTGACTCCCTGCTCAGCCAAAGCGGCTGCCACATCATCCTGTGTAGATAAGGGATTACTGCCGGTAATACAAACATTGGCACCGGCATTTTTTAAAACAAGCGCTAAATAGGCAGTTTTTGCTTCCAAGTGCATCGTGATAACCACATTCTTACCAGCTAGGGGCTTGGTTTTGGACAAGTCCTCATTTAATATATTGAGAACAGGCATAAACTCCTTAACCCAATTAATTTTATCATGACCTTGGGCTGCCAGAGCTATATCCCGAACGATTGATTTCATCATTTATATTCCACCTCTCTGTTGTTTTAGCTGATCAATTGCATTACGATAAGAGGGCCTTAGAACACCATATTCCGTAATAATAGCTGTAATCAAATGATGCGGGGTAACATCAAAAGCAGGATTAAATACATCTACGCCTGCCGGTGTACAAGCTATTCCACAAAATGTGGTAACCTCCTCAGGGTTGCGCTCCTCAATGGGAATGTCTTCCCCGGTTTCCATAGAAAAGTCAAAAGTAGATAGCGGTGCCGCAACATAAAAAGGAATATGATGCTGTTTTGCCAGTACGGCAACGCTATATGTACCAATTTTATTAGCAACATCACCATTTAAGGCAATTCGGTCAGCTCCGACAATAACAGCCTGAACCATCCCCTTTTTCATAACCCAGCCTGCCATATTATCGGTAATCACCGTAACCGGAATATTATCCTCTTTGAGTTCCCATGCCGTTAAACGCGCACCTTGTAACAGCGGACGAGTCTCATCGGCATAAACCCTGCTAATCCGTTTTTCGCTCCAGGCCTGACGGATAACCCCAAGCGCTGTTCCAAAGTCAACGGTAGCCAATGCACCAGCATTGCAATGAGTCAACACGGACATACCAGTCTGTTCAAAAAGGGCTGCGCCAAATTCTGCTATTCTTTTATTTACTTGCCTGTCTTCGGCCGCAATAGCAAGTGCTTCTTCTTCTAATGCCTGAATGATAGCACCGGTACTGACGGCAGAATCCAAACGACTCACTACTGCCAGCATACGGTCAATTGCCCAGGACAAGTTAACTGCTGTCGGCCGCGTCTCTTTAAGTTCCTCAGCTACCAGCCGCAGGTTGTGTTCAAAATCACCTTGATCATTTTGGATCTCATAAGCGCCTAATACCAGACCGAACGCAGCTGCGGCCCCAATAGCCGGGGCCCCGCGCACTTCCAGCCGCCGTATTGCTTCGGCCACAACCCGCCAGTCTTTGCATTCAATCATTTGGACAGCTTGTGGCAGACAAGTCTGATTTAAAAGAGTTAAACATTGATTATTCCAATTCATTGATTTCATGGGAACCACCGCTTTACTATAATTTAAAACCGCCATACTCAGCCAGCGCCGCCTGGCAGCTGCAGTCCGTGTTTGGCTCAAGCATAGTAATACATTCCATAATCAAATTTTTGATGTTTTCAGCATTGGCTGCCATAGTTTCCACGACTTCATTATGTGTTAACGGTTGTGGCGAGATGCCTGCGGCAAAATTTGTAACCATCGATACTGTAGCATAGCACATTTCAGCCTCTTTGGCCAATGTTACTTCCGGAACATTCGTCATGCCAACCAAATCGCCGCCTAATTTAGCAAACATCTTAATTTCCGCAGGAGTTTCAAAGCGCGGCCCCTCCGTACAAACATACACTCCTTTTGTATGGATTGCAATCCCTAAATTCTGCGCAGCAAGCTGTAATTTTCCTCTAAGAGTTGCGCAATAGGGTTCTGTTACGTCCAAATGGGCGACCCCTCGCTCTCCACCTTCATAGAACGTTGTGGTACGATTTTTTGTAAAATCCAGGAATTGGTCGATAATAACAAAATCTCCTGGCTTCATAGCCTGATTGAGCGAACCAACAGCAGTTGTTGCAATAATATTCTGTACACCAATCTTTTTCATAGCCCAGATATTCGCCCGGTAGTTAATTAAATGCGGTGGAATGGAGTGTTTGCTTCCATGTCGCGGAATAAAGGCAATCTCTTTTCCTGCAAACTCTCCAACCTTGAAATTTACGGTTCCGTAAGGCGTGTCAATTTGCTCTTCCCGTACATTGTCCAGGATACGTGGATCATACACACCAGTGCCGCCGATTATTGCGATTTTAGTCATCTTATATCACCTTTGCCTATTTATTTCTACTACTTATCTTATAAAATAGCGCTCTTGTTATGCATAATAAAAAGCACTACGTCTATTTTACTATATTTTACTACTTTCTATCTAGGTGAAAAAAAAGTTCTTCCTCACTTTGCAGTTGAGGAAGAACTTTTCGTTTTTAATGCTGGGATTATTTAAAAATACCGAAAGGCTTGCCAACAGGGAGAAAGGCTTTTCCAAACCATTTATTCAGGAAAGTTGCTCCTGAACCGTAAAATCCAAGCAGCGAAATAGCCAATTCTGTCCAGGCAGCCATTGCATGCGCCCAATGTCCACCCATTCCGAAAGAATCAATGGCGAGACCAATAAAAAGTACGTTGATTAAACACATAATGGAAAAAATAACTTTATTCGTTTCCATAGCAGCAACAGTACCGAAGAGTGAAAAGATCAGGTAACCGATAAAAGCAAAGCCCAATTGCTTTACATCAACAGCACTAGCAAGAACAGCACCAAATGCACCCATTTTAATCAGCCAAAGTGCAGCCATCGAAATCCAGAATAATCCATAAGCACCGAATACAGTTGCACCAAACAGATTATTGTGCTTAAAATCATATACGCACGCCATCATTTGTGCAATTGATCCAAGAAAAATAGCCCAGGGAATAACAAATGACATACCGGTTGTCCAAGCTAATTTTTGCGATGCTGCAACGAAACATACCATTGCCAAACCAAAGAGCCCTAGTGCAGACGGATCGGCCACCACAATTTGTACTTTTTGATCATTGTTGTTGCTCACTCATTTACCTCCTATAATTTAAGAAATGCATCATAAAAATACCATAAAAAATAACTATAGTCAATTAGTCTTGGCCTATAGAACAAAGAATATTTTTTATACCTGTTAATAAAAGTAAGCACTAGTATCTTCTGTTAAATTCTTGCTATTTTTGGTAAAATTCTGTATCTTCCAAATTAACATTATTCCTGTCTCACAATCCATTTATTGTATAAATAAAATCTATATTAGATACATTCTTCGTATTTTGAAAAAGGAATCTCTTTTTAGCTGATTGGATTCTTACACCAAGTCACTAACCACCCGTAAAACGGGTGGCTTGATTAAGCCCTAAAAGGGCATGTTACTAGCTGAGTCTCAAGACTCACTGAAAAGGTTACCGAC
>NZ_SLUI01000011.1:0-95802 GCF_004339805.1 Anaerospora hongkongensis
GGTATGTCTTGGAATCCGGACAAATGTTTATTGCCCAGAATAGTGCCGAGATCGGCTGTTACTGTGAGCGCTGCCGGTTATCCAGCACTGTAGTGATACCGCTCAAGCAAGCCGGGAGAGTTATCGGTACCCTGAAATTGTACTATACCCGGGGGAATATGGTCGGCGATGCAGATATTGTGTTTGCTGCCGGTGTGGCCCATCTATTCTCTACCCAATTGGAACTGACCGAGATTGACCGTCAGGCAAAATTAGCGGCAAGAGCGGAGCTAAAAGCTCTTCAGGCGCAAATTAATCCTCATTTTTTATTTAATACTCTCAATACCATTACATCTTTGATACGGACAAAACCTGACCTGGCCCGGGAATTGCTGATTAAGCTGGGGGCGATGTTCCGGTTTTCCCTGCATAAGACCGGCAATAATATTCCTATCGGAGAAGAACTGGCGCAAGTGGAAGCCTATTTGGCAATCGAGCAGGCCCGCTATGGTGAAAAATTGCATATCCGGGAAGCAGTCCAGGAAACCGCCATGCAGTATCGAATTCCTTCGCTGACCATTCAGCCCTTGGTGGAAAACGCGATCAAACATGGTTTGCAGCCCAAGGAGGACGGTGGGGAAATTATTTTAAAGGTGATGGAAGAAGCCGATAGTGTGCTGATTACAGTTAGTGATAATGGTGTGGGGATGGATTTGACCAAAAGTCATCCACTCAGCCGGCCTCAGGGGGAAAGTATCGGACTGATCAATGTGCATGAACGGTTGTGCGGGCAATATGGTGAGGGATTGCATATTGCCAGTCAGCCTGGACTCGGAACAACGGTGACAATCAGGCTGCCGAAACGATTGTTTGATGAGGTGGAAGAAGATGCTTAAGGCATTGCTGGTAGATGACGAGACTCCGGCAAGGGATGAGTTGAAGTATTTGTTATCGGAATATGGCAGCATAGAAGTGGCCGGTGAGGCAGACAGCGGTCCGGCAGCGATCAGCCTGGCTGCGCAAATAAAGCCGGATATCATTTTTTTGGATGTGCAGATGCGGGGGATGACAGGGCTGGAAACTGCGGTTGTTCTTAGGGCGATATTGCCGGATACACTGATTATATTTGCGACGGCCTATGACGAATATGCAGTCAAGGCTTTTGAGGTAGGGGCAGTGGATTACGTATTAAAGCCCTTTGAAGGAACCCGGGTTATCGGCGCTATCGAACGGCTGCGCAAATATCTGCCTGACGAATGGCGGGCAGCGGCCAGCCGGATTGATGAAACGCTGACCAAAAGCAAGATTAACGTGCACAAACTGCCTGTAAATAAACAGGGAAAAATCATGCTGGTTGCTTATGATGATGTCGTTTATGCTTATGTCCAGGCTGGTGGAATTTCAGTTGTAACTGTTCACGGTACATTCTGTTATGACGGCACACTGACGGAATTGCAGGAACGCGTAAAGATGACCAGTCTCTTTCGTGTTCACAAAAGCTATATTGTTAATATGAATAAAGTGCAGGAAGTGGTACCGTGGTTTAAGGGGACCTACTGGCTGAAGGTGGAAGGTGCCCCAGGCATTGAAATTCCAGTGAGCAAGGGGCAAATTAAGGAAATTAAGGATATCTTGGGCCTGAAATAGGAAGGCTAGATGTATCAAGCATAAATGAGGAAGATACATGCGAATACGGTTTGGTTATGTAGCAATGGCGTTAAATATTATGGAAGGGTCACCAAACAAAACGGTAACGGTTACAAATCTGCTGAAGATTGCAGAGCCCGCTGACCGCATCAATCGCCTCAGACGGCTTACGCGGGAAAATCTGGCTAATCAATTGCGTGTTTTAAAATATAATGCGGCTCATGACATCCATGTTTTTCGCTTTACGTCGAAACTGATTCCGCTTGCTACTCATCCTGAAGCAGCCGGCTGGGATTACAGCAGTGAATTTGCCAGTGAGCTTAGAGAAATAGGTGACTATGTGCGTCAGCATGCGATGCGAGTAAGTGCGCATCCTGATCATTTTACCCTGCTAAACAGCCCAGATGAGCGGGTCATTGCTGCGAGCATTGAAGACCTAGCCTATCATGCCCGCATTTTTGATGCAATGGGCTTTGGCAGTGAAGCCAAGCTAGTCGTTCATGTAGGCGGTGCTTACAAAGATAAAGAAAAGGCGCTAGACAGGTTTAGAGAACAGTTTGAACTGCTGCCGCCGGCGATTAAGGGCAGATTGATCATTGAAAATGATGATAAGTCGTATACTGCCCGGGATGTGCTGAAACTCTGCCAGCGCGTTGCAGCGCCGATGGTACTGGATGTTCACCACCACTATTGCTGCAACGGCGGAGAAGACCTGGCGACATTGTGGCCGGATATAGCCGCGACTTGGGGGAGCGATATTCCGAAAATTCATATGTCCAGTCCTAAAGATGGAAAGAATATTCGGGCCCATGCCGATTATATTCAGGCCGGGGAATTTATTGCTTTTCTCAAACAGGCAAAAGAGCTGGATCAGGATTTTGATGTTATGCTGGAAGCCAAGCAAAAAGATCTGGCGGTGCATAAGCTGATGCATGATTTAACAGAGATCGGTAAGGTACAAGCGATCGATGAAGCTTCGATTGCCTATTAGCCTTCTTACGGTCATTTCTATTGAACGGTTGTTTTTTACTGTTAGCCGGTTATTTTATTCCGTTTGGCTGATTTTTCTGTTAAATGCGACTTACTTCTTTTATTATTAGAATTGCTGAAAAGCATTTACTAATAAAGGAGGAAAGAAGCATATGGTTATGAATGGAATTTATTTAGTTATTATTGCTGCACTTTTTCTTACATTAGCCTATCGTTACTACGGGGCATTCATGGCTGCTAAAGTATTAGCCTTGGATCCCAATCGTCCCACCCCTGCCGTCGTGAAGAATGACGGCCGTGATTATGTCCCTACAAACAAGTGGGTGACGTTTGGTCATCATTTTGCGGCAATCGCAGGCGCAGGCCCGTTGGTTGGCCCCGTTCTTGCTGCCCAATTCGGTTATCTGCCTGGTACGCTGTGGCTGCTGATCGGCGCTGTGGCTGCCGGTGCGGTTCATGACATGATCATTCTGTTTGCCTCAGTCCGCCATGATGGAATGTCGGTAGCTGAGATTGCCAAAAAAGAAATTAGCAAAGCCTCCGGCCTTGCTACCAGTATTGCCGTACTCTTTATTTTGATTATTACAATGGCTGGTCTTGGTATTGCGGTAGTTAATGCACTGTATGACAGCCCTTGGGGAACCTTTACTGTTGCTGCTACTATTCCGATCGCTATTTTTGTAGGACTTTACCTCCGGTATATTCGTCCCGGCCGGATTGGTGAGGGATCCTTTATCGGTGTAACCTTGGTGCTGGCCGCTGTTTTTGTTGGTCCCTGGGTTCAACAATCTGCTTTGGCACCTTACTTTACCTTTACCCGCGGCCAAATCTCTATTATGATGGCGATTTATGGCTTTGTTGCTGCCGCTCTGCCTGTGTGGCTGCTGCTGGCACCGCGCGATTATCTGAGCACGTATATGAAAATCGGCACAATCCTGGCGCTTGCAATTGGTATTATTATTGTCCGGCCCGAGATTCACATGCCCGCCCTTACACCATTTATACACGGTGGTGGTCCTATTATCCCCGGACCGGTTTGGCCGTTTATGTTCATTACCATCGCCTGTGGCGCGATTTCCGGCTTCCATGCGCTGATTGGTACCGGTACAACGCCGAAGATGCTGGCTAATGAAGCGGAAATCCGGGTTGTCGGCTTTGGCGGCATGCTGGTTGAATCCTTTGTAGCACTCATGGCGCTGATTGCGGCAACCAGCCTGATTCCGGCCGATTATTTTGCGATCAATACAACACCTGCTGTTTTCAATACACTGGGAATGAAGATTGAGGAACTGCCGATTCTTTCCCAAATGGTAGGGGAGAATGTGGCCGGCCGTCCCGGCGGAGCTGTTTCCCTGGCAGTTGGCATGGCCCATATCTTTTCTAAAATACCCGGTATGAGCAGCTTAATGTCCTTCTGGTATCACTTTGCCATTATGTTTGAAGCTCTCTTTATCCTGACAACGATTGATGCCGGTACCCGCGTAGGACGGTATCTTGTACAAGAATTAGGTGGTATGGTATATGCCCCGCTGAAAAATGTTCACTGGACACCGGGCATTATTTTCGCCAGTGCAGCTGTGTCATTAGCCTGGGGTTACCTGCTGTACGGCGGATCAATTTCGACCATATGGCCGCTCTTCGGTGTGGCTAATCAACTACTTGCCAGTATGGCCTTGGCAATCGGTACAACAGTGCTTTACCGGATGGGAAAAGGCAAATATGCATGGACGACGATCGTACCGATGTCTTTCCTGGCCGTTACAACAGTTGCTGCAGGTTATATGAATATTACCACCAACTATCTGCCAAAAAATAATTATCTGCTGGCGGGAGCCAGTGCTGTTATGATTGTTTTGGTTATTTTTGTTATCGGTGATGCAATTCGCACCTGGCTCGCAATCAGAGCTGAACAACAAGCTAAACCAGAATCACTGCCTATCAGTAAATAAGCTGGCTAAAGAAAGGGCTACCCGCTACTGCGGGTAGCCCTTTCCCAATATTTGGACGAATTGAATTAGGCATATATTTCCTCAACCAGCGCATGCTATATGCTGTAGTGAATTTGAAAGGGGGGAATGACTCATGTTAACGTCCAAAGAGCTTATGCAATTAGAAGATTTTCTTGACGGTCACCAAACCAGTGTGAAAACCTTCAATCATTTCGCCAGCGAAATGAAAGATCAGCAGGGTAAGCAAATGCTGCAGCAGCTGGCCCAAAAGCACCAGCAGCATGTTCAAATGGTTAGCAAGCATTTAAACGCAGGACAATCTTTACAATAAGGAGGGATTTGAATGGCACAGCAAGGACAACAACAGGGACAGCAGCAAGGACAAGGCCAAATGCAAGGCCAAGGTATGCAGATTGCTGACCGCGATTTATTGCAGGTTTGTTTGAACGAAACCAAACACTGCGCATCTTCACTTAATACTTACATTCAGGAAGCGAGCAGCGAACAGCTTCGTCGTGATTATATGACGGTACTTGGTGATGTATATAGCCAGCAAAAACAAATTTTTGATTATATGCAGCAACAAGGCTACTATAATGTAAAGAACGCCAATCCCCAGGATATTGCCCAGGCAAAATCCAAATTCAGCCAGAATCAACAGCAATCCATGCAATAAGAGCAATAAAAATACCAGCCTCATCACTACTGGTGAGGCTGGTATTTTTATTGCCTCTTGACAATAGTTCTTGCCGAGATGTAAGATTAAGACATAATTATCCGAAAATGACTTTTAATTGGATTTAATTATTTGTAAAGTAGGTGTTTTTATGGATTTCTGTGTAACAACGATGTTACGGGATAAAGGCTTTAAAGTCACTCCCCAGCGGTTGGCGATATATGAGGTTTTGACCAAAACCAAATCTCATCCAAGTGCTGAAATGATTTTTACGCAGCTTCAGCCGCTCTATCCTACGATGAGTCTGGCAACGGTGTACAAAACGATTGATATTTTGCATGAAATTGGATTAGTACAGATTTTAAACGTAGGCGAGGACAGCTTCCGCTATGATGCTGAAACTGTCAGCCATCCTCATGTTCGCTGCCTGGAGTGCAACCGTGTCGATGACTTGTTTGGTGTAGCTTTGGAGGAGTTCATCAGCAAGGTTTCCGATCAGACGGAATATCGCCTAACGGGACAACAATTCTACTTCTTTGGTGTATGCCCCGAGTGTCAGAAAAAGAAAGCAAACTAATCGTTCGAAAAAGTCCGGCTTATGCCGGGCTTTTCTTGTTAGTAGGAATATTGCCGCAAATAGCGAAGTATTTCTTTAATAGGGGAGGGCTGGAATATGGAACTAGTTTCTTATATTGACCATACACTGTTAAAGGCGGATGCTGCAGTTGATGATATTGTACGCCTCTGTGAGGAAGCTGCCGAGTATCACTTTGCCGCAGTCTGCGTGAATCCTGCCTATGTCGCTTTAGCAGCGCATTTGCTGAAAGGAACGGGTGTAAAAACTGCAACAGTAGTGGGATTCCCGTTAGGAGCTACGCCGACTGCAGTCAAGGTTTATGAAACCCAGACGGCAGTTGCCGATAAGGCTGATGAAATCGATATGGTAATGAATATTGGTGCTGTAAAAAGCGGTCAGTGGCAGGCGGTAATTGACGATATAAAAGCAGTGGTGGCAGCGGCAGACGGAAATGTGGTGAAGGTAATCCTGGAAACAGGCTTGCTGACCGAAGCCGAGAAACGGCAGGCCTGTCAGGCTATTGTGACAGCTGGCGCCCATTATGTAAAAACCTCAACTGGTTTCGGACCAGGAGGAGCTACAGTGGCCGATATTTTGCTATTTAAAGAAGAAGTAGGCAATAAGGCGGGCATAAAAGCTTCCGGAGGAGTCCGCACCAGGGAGCAGGCAGAGGCCTTGATTGCGGCAGGTGCAACGCGGTTGGGTACAAGTGCCGGAGTCGCATTGGTTAGTTTACATAAATAACCGGTAGGCGCCGGCCTGCGGCTATGGTATACTATTTATCTAAGCAGAATGCGGTTCTTGAGACCGCTAAATTGAGTCAATTTTTTGATTGTTTTTTCTAGAGAGAGGAGGGGGTACTATGCGCAGCATCGTACAGAACCCGAGATTTATTATTTCTATGCTCGTTTTAATTGTGCTGCTCGTTATGCTCGTGCCGGTGCGGGCGCCGCGGATGTGGCTGTACCCCCTGGCTCGTGATATGGCGCAAGCCAAAATGAATTATGAGGCCCGGCATATGGCTTCCTTTGAAACGGCTCATTTTATCATTAAATATACAGTGCATGATGCCGATACGGTAGCAATGGTAGCTCAGGCTGCGGAAGCGGCTTACGCTCCTGTCGAAGCTGCTTTTGGTTCTGCACCCACAGAAAAAACACTGCTTCTGGTTTACCCTGACCGCAAAGAAATGAATAAGGTGTTTGGCTGGTCAGGTGACCAAAGTGCAATGGGTGTCTACTGGGGAGGCGTAATTCAGCTGCTGTCGCCGCATGCCTGGCTGAAGGCAGGAGAGTCGACGGATGAATTTATTCGCTCAGGTCCTATGGTGCATGAATTTACGCATCTGGTCTTTGATCATATGACCAACGGGAATTATACCCGCTGGTTTACCGAAGGCCTGGCTCAGTATATGGAGTATAAGACAAACGGCTATGAATGGCTGTCCAACAGCAATAAACAACCAGAGAAATTTTATACTCAGGCTGAACTGGACAAAGACTTCGATAATCTGCCTGATCAGTCGCTGGCTTACCGTTCTTCGCTTGCCGCCATCCGGTATATTGCTGAAACTCAGGGTGACGATAAGCTTAACCAGGTTATGCAGGAATTAAAAGGCGGTAAAAAACCTGATAAGGCGATTACAGATGTATTAGGCATGGATTACGACAGTTTTGAGCGTGAATGGCACAAATGGGCAGCTGAGCATATGCGTGCCGAAAGCCATAAATAATGGTATAATGGTATAAAGGAAGATCCCGCTGTTTATGTAACAGCGGGATCTTCCTTTATAATATAGGAGATTTTTATTGCCGGGAAATACTTAGTCCCGCTAATCGGAGCCAAGGGAGGCCGCTTGTATCATTTTCCTGGATCGTGCTACAATAACGGTGATACTAGTTGGTAAAAGGAGAGTAACAATGAGCATATTTCATGCCTGTGATATACGAGGTATTGCCGGAAAAGAGCTGAATGGGATTATGGCTCGCCGTATTGCTCTGGCAGTAGGGGTTAAACTGACTGGACGGAGGGTCGTTGTCGGGGGAGATATCCGTCTGTCAACTCCCGAACTGCAGCGGATTATGCTGGACACCCTTGCTGAATCAGGCTGTGAGGTAATCGATATTGGCACGGTAGCGACTCCGGTTTTCTACTATGCAATGAAGGTTATGAATGCTGACGGCGGTGTAATGGTTACAGCTTCCCATAATCCGGGTGCCTATAACGGTTTCAAACTCGTCTTTGGTGCTCAGCCTGTCACAGAAGCGGATATTAAAGAAATTGCCCGCATGGTCGAACGCAATGAACGTGTCTTCGGACCAGGGAAGGTCGTGCCCAAAGCCGTTGTCAGTGACTACATCGCTGATACTACTGCCAAGGCCCGTTTTACTCCGCTAAAAGTAGTGGTAGATGCGGGTAACGGAGCTACTGCCCGTATTGCTCCGGCCTTGTTTAGAGCCGCCGGCTATGAAGTAATTGAACTTTACTGCGATGCCGACGGTCTTTTCCCGAACCGCCCGCCTAACCCGGCCTTAGCTGAAAACCTGACCGCCCTCGGAGATAAAGTGCGACAGACCGGTGCCCGGCTGGGCGTCGCTTTTGATGGTGATGGTGACAGAGCGGGCTTTGTTGATGAAAATGGCAGGGCAATTGATAATGATGACATTATTGTGCTGCTGGGTAAATATTATTTGGAAGGCGGGCAGGGGACTGTCGTCTATGATGCCAAGTGCTCGATGGTAGTACCAGAGGAAATTACCAAAGCAGGCGGAAGGGCGGTAATGGCCCGGGCAGGCCACACGTTCAGTAAGGCTGCTTTCTTGCGCGAAAAGGCACTCTTTGCGGGCGAAATCAGCGGTCATTTTTTCTTTCGCGAGCTAGGCTATGATGATGGTATGTTTGCTGCCTTGAAAGTGTGTGAATTTGTCGATGAGCATGGCTCTTTGTCGGCGCTGACTGATGCCATTCCTAATTACCTGCTGACGCCGGACATCCGTGTACCCTACAAAGGGAATGATAAGGAAGCAATTCTGGCAGAAGCAGCGCAACGGCTCGACGCATATAAGCCGAACCTCATCGACGGTGTGCGAATTGAATTTGCCGATGGCTGGGGGATGATACGCTCATCCGTTACCGAGCCGTTGTTTACGCTGCGGTTTGAAGCCAAAACAGAACAGCGTCTGCAGGAGATTATTACGATTTTATTGGCAGCGCTGCCTGAGGCTGTGAGGGAGGCCGTTTTACTGAAATTACCTGCCGGGAAATAATGGATAAAGAGGATTTTGGCCCTTAAAAAGCGAATTTACTCATGGTTAATACGCAATAAGAAGGTGCCAAACAGTGAAGGTCCATGTTTTAGCCAGTGGCAGTGCTGGCAACGCTATTTTCCTGAAAAGTGAGCATACAAGCATTTTGATTGATGCCGGTATCAGCGCGAGGCGAATTAAGAATTCCCTTGCAGAAATCGGTACAGCTATTGAAGATATTGATGGGGTATTCATTACCCATGAGCACAGTGATCATATTAAAGGGCTGCCGACGCTCCTGAAAAAATACCGTCTGCCTGTATATACCCGTCCCGCAACCTGGGAGGCAATGCCTTTCAAAGAGCCTCTGCCTTATGAGTGCTTTCGCGGCTTGCCGGAGAGTGTTGACCTTGGCACGGTAAAAATAGAACCCTTTGCGATTTCCCATGACGCTGCCGATCCGGTAGGGTTCAATTTCTTTTGCCGGGGCAATAAGTGCAGTGTTGCTACCGACCTGGGATTTGTTACAGAGAGCGTAAAAAAAGCGCTGGCCTTATCTGATATTCTAGTGCTTGAATCCAATCATGATACGGAGATGCTTGAAAAAGGATCGTATCCATGGCCGTTGAAAAAGCGTATCATGAGCAACCGGGGGCATCTTTCCAATATTGATGCTGCCTGGACGATTGCCCGGCTGCCCCGTAAAACGCATACGCATGTTTTTCTGGCCCACATGAGTAAAGAAAACAATCGCCCGGAACTAGCCCGTGAAACTGTGGGCAATATTTTAAGCTCTCAGGGGCTGCGGTTAGGGATGGACGTTTCGCTTCATCTTACTTTTCCTGATCAAACAGCGAGTATAGCTGAATGACGCTGAGGAGGTTGAAATGATGTCTAGACGAATTACACCTATTTTAGTAATTGCTTTGATTGGTGCCGTTATCGGCGGCAGTTTGGTATACAGTTGGGGTGGGAAGTTCTACGCCAAACCCAATCCGCAAATGCCGAATCTAGCGCAGCAGGTCCCCGGCTTGAAGGCGCCTACAGCGCAGGCTAGTATCTCTGATGCCCGCAATACGGCTATCGTCCGGGCTGCGCAGGCTGTAGGACCTTCCGTTGTCGGGATAACCAATAAAGCATACGCCCGGGATTTTTATAACCGGAAAGTCCTTGTTGAGCAGGGAACCGGTTCGGGCGTCATTTTTGATGCAAATGGCTACATTGCCACGAATAATCACGTAGTAGAAAATGCCCAGGAAATTGTTGTTTCGTTAGCAGACGGACGTACTGTTCCCGGGAAAGTTCTCGGTACAGACCCAGCTACTGATCTGGCAGTGGTGAAAGTAGAACTTACCGGCCTGCCTGCTGCTCAATTCGGGGACTCGGATACAGTCATGGTCGGAGAGCCGGCTATTGCGATTGGCAATCCATTGGGCCTGGAGTTTAAAGGCAGTGTTACGGCTGGTGTGATTAGTGCGCTTAACCGGTCACTGGAAATCGGGGAACGCCGGTTTAAGCTGATTCAGACGGATGCCGCGATTAATCCCGGCAACTCTGGTGGTGCCCTGGTAAATGCCGATGGGGTTGTCATCGGGATTAACAGTGCTAAAATTTCGGTTGCCGGGGTTGAGGGAATCGGTTTTTCCATTCCCATCAACTCAGCTCGTCCTATTCTGCAGTCCATAATTGAAAAGGGCCGTGTCATCCGGGCTTATCTGGGTGTGGGGGCTCTGGATAAGAGTGCAGCCGCTAAATACGGCTACGATCTTAACATTGACAAAGGTGTATATATTGCGAAAGCATCGAAGAACGGACCTGCCGGCAAAGCGGGTATCCGTGAAGGCGATATTGTATTGAAAGTTGCCGGTCAGGAAACGAACAGCGTAGCAGACCTGCGTTCCGTATTGGATGCCCAGCCTGTGGGCAGTCAGGTTGAAGTTCAGTTCAGCCGCAACGGCCAGGTGCAGACCATTTCCGTACTTCTAGAAGAGATGCCGGCTGAATAATGAGAATATCGATTGTAACGGCTGGTAAAATTAAAGAGAAGTATTTAACGGCAGGAATTGCCGAATTTGTAAAGCGTCTTGGTCCTTACTGCCGGCTGGAGATTATCGAAGTAGAAGAAGAGCGGATGCCGGAAAACCCGTCGGATGCTGAAAAAACCAAAGCGCTCGCCAAGGAAGGCGAGCGCCTGTTAAAGGCAGTACGAGATTCAAGCTATCTGATGGTGCTTGATTTGGTTGGAAAGCCTCTGTCCTCGGAAGAGCTGTCAGCGAAACTTGATAAGCTGGGGCTGGAAGGGCAGAGTGATCTTACCTTCATCATTGGCGGCGCTTTTGGCTTGTCCGACGAAGTTCGCAAAGCGGCGAAAGAACGCTTGTCTTTCAGCAAACTAACCTTTACTCATCAAATGATCCGCCTGCTGCTGGTGGAGCAGATATACCGGGCTTTCCGGATTAGCCGGGGAGAACCGTACCACTGGTAACGGTGCTGGTTTTGACCTCAAGTTCTGTTTTTGCAGGGCTTGAGGTTTTTTTGCGAGTTTTTTTCAAGTAAAGGGATGGTAGCGGCCCTAGGTGCCTCATCCACTTCCATCATGTCTCGGTGGAGACTGTAAAAGTAATAACAGCCAGAAGATAATCCTAAAAAATATCCGGCATTAAGATGCCTGATAAGCGGAATAAGAGGAAGATGGGTAGGGTGGTATTCTGTATAATAATACTATAAAGCGTTGTATATCGAAGCTGCTGTGGTAAATAAAGGAGATTCAGCAATGAATATTTAATTAGTAACAAAGCGAAATTATAGTAAAGCTTGGAGTATGCAATGAAAAATTATTACTCAATATTGGGTGTTCCTCCGACAGCTAACAAACAGGATATAAGGAAGGCATATCGCGAAAAGGCTAAACTATATCATCCGGATGTAAAATAAAAATAATGATGCTCATAAAATATTTATCGACATTGGAGAAGCTTATGAAATACTATATAATCCTGATACTCGCAAGCAATATGATGATTTTTTAAGAAACGGTACATATAGCTCCCAGGCTTCTTCTTCAAATGGTTTTCCAGTCAGCAAAATAAGGCAAGGCAAAAAGCCGAAGAATACGCAAAAATGAGTTTGGCAGATCTGTTGAACGGTATATTGGATTTAGCATATATTGCAACTAAAACAGTTGTTGTTGGTCAAAAAGGTGTATGGTTAGATATTGGTGACTATATCAGTCTAGGATTAAAGGGAACGGTCCTTCTTATATGCCTAGGTTTACTTTTTACGGGTATTGGGACAATCCCTGGAGCTGTAATTGGTTTGCTAACATCCAAATCTCTATTTAAAAATGGAAAATTTATCGGTATTGGCCCACTGTTGATTAGTACAGTTACAATGGTATGTGCAATAGGATTTTTTGTTTTTAAGTTGTTATATTGAAATGATATCTTAGGTGTTATTTTTGATAGTCACCTTAATCAGCTCAATAAGTTGTTAGCATAGACTTTGTTATCGAGAATCAATTTGATGGCAGGATAAGTGAAGACTAAAAGGTGAGGAATGGGTAGCTAGTTTGGGATGCTTCCTCTTTGTCAAAACAAAGTTGTCAAAAAAGGAACGTCCCCACTGTCACATTTCAATTATGTCTCGGTGGAGATTCCTGTAAACTGACCGCAACCATTAAATGATCCGCATGCGCCTCCTTTTGCCTCAAGCCCTGTTTTTTTACAGGGCTTGAGGTTTTTTGTGCGTTTCTAATGCTTGAAGGTGAAAGGTATTTATTGAACAAAGACTGAATACTACTAAGCAAGGATTTGTTATATAATAGCGTTTAAGGAAAACGGCGATATGCAATAAAACACGGGGACAGGGAAAAATATCGAAAAAGAAACAGCGGCTCCGCCTGCAGAAGCTAAATTTCAATACTGGCAGATGGAGCTATCGGTAAGACGATTTCTTTTTTTATTGACAAGGAGGTTGGCATGAACAAACTGAGAACGATCCGCAAAATTGTGACAGGAAAACATACCGTGGACGGAGCCGGCGTCAAACTGGTGAGAGTAATTGGCCGCGACGACACGAAAGAATTTGATCCTTTTCTCATGCTGGATGCCTTTGATTCGGTGGACCCTGACGATTATATCAAAGGTTTCCCCTGGCATCCGCACCGTGGCATTGAGACGATTACCTATCTCATTCAAGGTGAAATTGAGCACGGAGACAGTCTGGGAAATACAGGAAGGATTTTAACTGGCGAATGCCAGTGGATGACGGCCGGCGCTGGAATTCTTCATCAGGAAATGCCAAAGGCCAGTGAGCGAATGCTTGGGGTCCAACTTTGGCTCAATCTGCCGGCGAAAGATAAAATGGTGCCCCCAAAATATCACGGGATACGTAAGGAGGACATCCCGGTTATTGATGAAGGAGACCGGCAGATACACATCCTGTCCGGGATCTATGGCGGCAAAACCGGAGCCATGGAAGGCGAATATTGTAAGCCTCTGCTGCTGGATGTAGAAGTGCGTGCCGGGGCTGAGTGGTCACTTGCTATTGCAGCAAATGCAACTCTGTTTATTTATATTTTTCAGGGAGCAGGAACCTTTGGCAGCGATAGATTAATCCCGGCCAAGCATGCTGTATTATTTGATGAAACAGGTACATTCCTGGTAAGAGCCTCCAATGAGGGTATACGGTTTTTCCTGATGGCCGGGGAGATGCTGCAGGAACCCATTGCCTGGGGTGGTCCAATTGTTATGAATACCCGGGAAGAATTGCAGCTTGCTTTCCGGGAGTTAGAAGAAGGCAAATTCATCAAATCTTGAAAATAGAGTAATCTGCCATGGTGCTGCCATGTTCGTTAAGTTAATAGATTTTTTGCAGCTTCTGGGATCCCTAAGGCACTGCAAAATACCTGCAACAAAGCCCAGCTGTAAATGAACAGCTGGGCTTTGTTGTATCAGATCGTTATTTTATATAATTTACTCCTATGCCAACAAGAACTTTTACCTATTATTTTTATAGGTTAGCTTTTGCTATAATGATACGCAAATAGAAAAGCAGCGGCGGTGGCATATATGGTTTTTTTGCATGCGGTCGAAGGGTTGTTGAGCATCATAATTATGGTTACTTTAGGGTATTGGCTGAATGTCAAAGGATGGTTTGAACTAGAACCCTCTAGATTAATTCCTAAGCTGGTTAATTATATAGCTTTACCGACCTATATGATTTGGAATCTATTAAGTACTTTTGATAAAGCGAATTTTATGCAGCTTATTTCCGGTATTATTGTTCCTATCATGGCGATGCTTACCAGTTTTGTGGTCAGTTATATATTATCGCATCTGTTGGACTTACCTGATGACAGAAAAGGCATTTTCCGCTCGGCATTTTTTTGTTCAAGTTCGGTATTTGTGGGCGTACCGGTCAATTTAGCACTATTCGGGGAAGAAAGCTTGCCCTATGTACTGGTTTATTTTCTTTCAAATGCCTTTCTCTTTTGGACCTTGGGCAACTATTCCATCAGTTTGTCAGGAAAAATGACACCGGCTAAATTAATAAGCATTCAAACCCTAAAACGAGTATGTTCGCCTCCGTTTATGGGTTTTGCTTTGGCAGTATTGTTTATTTTTTCCGAAATTCATCTGCCTGCGTTTATCATGAACACCTGCAAATACTTGGGGGCCATGACTACCCCCTTATCGATGCTTTTTATCGGGATGGCTATGTGCGGTGTGAATCTGAAAAAAACAAAAATAAGCAAGGATATTTTAGTATTATTGGCAGGCCGTTTTATTATCTCACCACTTGCGGTGCTGTTAGTGGCTGCTTTTATTCCCATTCCCGAATTAATGAAGAAAGTATTTGTGATTCAAGCAGCTTTGCCTGTTATGACGCATACTACGGTACTTGCCAAGGTGTATGAAGCCGATACGGAATACGCTGCAATCCTGGTAAGTATTACGACAATTTTTGCCGTGCTTGCTATTCCGGTTTACAAAGCAATTATATAAACGACAAATCATTACTAATGAGAATGGGGATAACACTGCCTTAAGCACAGAGCCCGGGGCGGTGTTCTAACCGTAGAAACAGGAAGCTTCCAAGCTTTGGAAGCTTCCTGTTTTATGCGTTGTATTAAGTATGAATCAGTACCTTATTACGGACATGAGAATAAGAGAATTTTATTGAGATTAATAAAAATTAAATATTTTATTTATTTTAAATATTATATTACACTGATTTCAGAATTTAAATAATTCTGAAATTAATCTCTAGGCTTTTCACCTGATAAGGGAGGATAAAATGGGAAAAAACTTGTTCGAGAAAATTATAAGTTCACATTTGGTAACAGGAACTCCTAAAGCAGGAAACGAGATCGGCATACGCATTGATCAGACACTTACGCAGGACGCACTGGGGACGATGGCTTACCTGCAGTTTGAAGCAATGGGGGTACCTGTAGTCAAAACCGAATCTGTATCCTATGTCGATCACAATACCTTACAAGACGGTTTTGAAAATGCGGATGATCACCGTTATTTGCAGACTGTAGCGGATAAGCATGGTATTAAGTATTCTAAGGCAGGCAATGGCATTTGCCATCAAGTGCATTTGGAACGGTTTGCCCGTCCAGGCCTTACCTTAATCGGCTCCGACAGCCATACCCCCACTTCCGGTGCGGTTGGTATGATTGCTATGGGAGTAGGCGGGATGGACGTAGCGGTGGCTATGGCCGGTGGCCCTTTTTACCTTACCTATCCTAAGGTAATTCGTGTAAATCTTACAGGTAGACTGCAGCCTTGGTGCTCGGCCAAAGATGTTATCCTGAAGATGCTTCAAATTCTGACGACAAAAGGCAACGTGGGTACCGTCATAGAATATGGTGGTCCGGGAGCGGCTGCCCTTACCGTGCCTGAGCGTTCTACTATAACAAATATGGGCGCAGAGCTCGGAGTTACCACTTCTTTGTTCCCCAGCGATGAAATGACAAAAGTCTTCTTCAAAGCCCAGGGCAGGGAAAAAGACTGGCAGCTCTTAGGCCCTGATGAAGATGCCGTATATGACAGGGTAATTGAAATTGATCTAAATTCATTGGTTCCCCATATCGCCTGTCCCCATTCGCCGGACAATGTGAAAACTGTTAACGAGGTAGCAGGCTTGAAGGTGGATCAGGTATTGGTCGGCAGCTGTACCAATTCCTCCTATCGGGACATTATGATGGTAGCTGACATGGTAAAAGGCAAAAAGGTACATTCTCATGTAAGCTTTGGCGTGGCACCCGGCAGTAAGCAGGTGCTGGCAATGATCGCTAAAAATGGCGCCTTGCACGAGCTAGTAGCTGCCGGTGCGCGTATTCTCGAAACAACTTGCGGTTTTTGTGTAGGCTGCGGGCAGGCACCACAAACAAAAGGTGTATCCTTACGTACCAATAACCGTAACTTTGAAGGCAGAAGCGGGACAAAAGACGGTCAGGTTTATCTGGTAAGTCCTGAAACCGCCGTAGCGGCTGCGCTAACCGGAGTAGTAACCGATCCCCGTGATTTGGGACTAACCTATCCGGACATAGTTTTGCCAGAGTTATATGAAATTGATGATACTCTCATTGTGGAACCTTCTAAGGATCAAGCGGTTGAAGTTTATCGCGGTCCTAATATCGGTGAACCTCCAAAAAATACGGCGATGCTGGAAAGCTTGAGTGCCAAGGTTGGTATCAAAGTTGGGGATAAAATCACTACCGATCATATTATGCCTGCCGGTCCGTTCTTAAAATACCGTTCCAATGTTCCTAAATATGCAGACTACGTGTTTTATCATATGAATCCCGAATTTGCCGCCAAATGCCAGGCAAACAGGGAGCAAGGTAAAGCCAGCGTCATTGTGGCAGGACTTAGTTATGGTCAAGGGTCTTCCCGTGAGCACGCGGCTTTGTGTCCGATGTATCTGGGAGTGCGGGTACTGCTGGCTAAGAGCGTGGAGCGCATTCACGGCGCCAATCTGGTGAACTTTGGCATTTTGCAGCTCACTTTTGAAGATGAGATGGATTATGACCGTATCGAAGACGGCGATGAACTGGCGATTGATCATGTGCATCAGGCTGTTGAGCAAGAGATTATCGTGGTCAAGAATGTTAGCAAAGGTTATGAATTTAAGACAAAATGCAGCTTGACACCACGTCAGAAGGAAATCGTGTTAAGCGGCGGCTTGCTAAATTATGTTGCCAAGAATACAAAGTAGGAGGAAGGCTAAGTGGGAGAGTATGTAAAAGTCCCGGCAGTCCTCATGCGGGGAGGCACCAGCAAAGGTGCCTACCTCATGATGAGCGATTTGCCGGAAGATCCCGTATTGCGGGATCAGGTGATTCTGAGTATCTATGGCAGTCCTGATGCAAGGCAGATTAGCGGTATAGGCGGAGCAGACCCGTTGACCAGCAAAGTAGCACTGATTGCTCCTTCAAGCCGGGAAGGGGTAGACGTTGATTATACGTTCGGGTATGTGGGCATTAAAGAGGCTGTGGTCGATTATGAAGGCAACTGCGGCAATATGTCTTCGGCGGTTGGCCCTTTTGCTATCGCCAAGGGGTTAGTACCGGCCGAGGAGCCTATCACACGGGTACGGATATATAACACCAACACCAGCAAAGTAATAGAGGCTTCAGTTCCGGTCAAGGATGGGGAAGTGATTAGTGAAGGGGATTATGCCATAGCCGGTGTACCGGGTACTGGTGCCAAGATATCTCTCAATTTTCTGAATTCAGCCGGATCTAAAACTGGTAAGCTGTTACCTACTGGCAATGTCGTTGACGAAATTACCTTGAACAGTGGTAAAAAGGTGAGGGTAAGTTTGGTCGACGCTGCTAACCCCGCGGTCTTTATCAAAGCAGAGGATATTGGCTTAACAGGAAAGGAGCTTCCTGTCGATACGGAAACAAATCCTGCTATCCTTGAGATAATGGAAGACATCCGGACAAGTGCAGCAGTCATGATGGGACTTGCCAAAAGTAAGGAAACAGCAAGCTCGGCAGTGCCGAAAGTAGCCTTCGTGGCCGCTCCGGCAGATTATCTTACTACGAATGGTGAAATGGTTAAGGCCCAGGAAACTGATTTATTGGCCAGAACCAAGGCGCTGGCGGTCATGCACAAAACCTATGCGGTTACCGGCGGGATCTGTCTGGCAACGGCAGCCTGCATTGAGGGTACGGTAGTTAATGAAGTAGTTAGCCCGCAGGCGAGAGAATCCGGGGAAATTCGTATCGGGCATCCCTCCGGCATATTAGAGGTATTCGTCAATTTAAAGAAACTTCTCAACGGCGAGTGGGATTTGCTGCAGGCCGGGGTTTGCCGGACAGCGAAGCCAATTATGGAAGGGTTGGTTTACGTACCCAGTAAATTGTTTAAAAAATAGTTGGTTGCAGATACTGATTTTAAAAGAACACTGGTTATCCTGAATGAATTGAATCTAAATAATTCAATTGGAGGAAGAAGATGAGTACAGTAACACCTATAAATGCGAATTCAGACTCTAAAGTAAAAATGATTAAAGGGCTTGTTTGTTTATTGATACCTTGTCTTGTTTTGTTGTGTCCTGTCCCTAGTGGTTTGAATCCGTTAGCCTGGAAGATACTCGCAGTTTATTTGGGAGCCGTGTTTGGTATTATTCTAAGACCAGTACCGGAAGCCGTTGTATTGATTACAGCCATGGGAGCCGTATCGGTATTTTTCGGTCAAACAAAAATTGCTTTGGAAGCTTTTGGAGAGACTACACCGTGGCTGGTACTGACTGCTTTTATTATCGGACAATGCTTTGTAGAAACAGGGCTGGGAAGCCGTATCGCTTATTTTTTGATTGACAAGCTGGGCCATTCTACGCTGCGGCTAGGTTATATTTCTACGGTAACCGACCTAATTTTGTCGCCTGCAATTCCCTCGAATACCGCGAGAACAGGCGGCTTGGTATTTCCGATTTTTCAAAGCCTGTCGGTTACGTTAGGTTCGAAGCCGGAGCAAAACCCGCGCGGGATTGGTGCGTTCCTGATGACTCTTATGTATCAGAACAGCTTAATAACCGGGACGATGTTTATTACTGCCGGCGCAATTATGCCCATGATGATTAAGCTGACAAATGACATTATGCATGCGGATATATCCTGGATGGGCTGGGCAACTGCCATGATAGTTCCTGGCGGACTATGCTTACTGATCGTACCGTATATGGTGTATCGCTTATATCCGCCTGACATTAAGCATGTAGATAATAAAAAGATTGCCAAAGAAGGCTACGAAAAAATTGGACCTATGAGTCGACGTGAAAAGATTTTGGCAGTCTTGTTTGTCATGGCTATTATCGGCTGGGCAACAGGCTCTATAACTAAAATTGACTCGACGGCAGTTGCGCTTGGGCTACTTGCTATGTGCATACTGACAGGAGTTATTTCCTGGAACAAAGTGCTAGAATGCAAACCGGCGTGGAGTACTTTTGTTTGGTACGCAGGCATTATTTCTTTGGCAAATGGGTTAAATAAAACGAAGTTTTTTGTGTGGCTTGGCAAAGTGTTTGAACAAAATCTAAACTTTACAGGCTTAGATCCCATCCTTGTACTTGCAGCACTCGTTATTATTACTGTTCTTCCGCGCTACTTGTTTGCTTCAACCATTGCGTTTGTGGTTACTTTTATTCCGGTAATCTTCGTCCTGGGCGCAGCCGCTAAGCTTCCGGCCATCCCTCTATTGCTGCTGTGTGCTGCTTCGGCACAGATTGCCAGCTTAATGACGCATTACGGCAATGCCGTCGGCACTGTTCTGTATGGTGCCGGTTATGTACCACAGGGAACCTGGTGGAAAATAGGCCATATTGTGACATTAGTAGGTTTGACGATTTATTTTGTGGTTGGTCTTACCTGGTGGAAAGTATTAGGGCTTTGGTAATAGTTTAACCTAGTAATAGCAGGCCTGACGGTAATAGCCGGTAGGCCTGCTATATTTGCCTAAACCGATGTATAACAGCAAGGAAGGGATAAGAATTGATGCATTACTCGGGCGAAGAACTGCTGGATATGTTTACCATATTAGCTCCGTATATACCTTTGGCAATTACGGACGATGTGGGAATTGCGGTAATTAAAAATGGCATATATACCGTACACATTCCCAATAAAACGCTAAAATCACATGCTCAGGCCGCTAAACTCACAAAAAAGCCGGGAGAGCTTGTCCAAGGTCAGGCAAGCCTGGAATGTTTAACAACCGGCAGACGGGTTGCCAAAATTGTAAGTGCTGAAAAATCTCCCTATGGTGTGCCGTATGTAGCCTGCGCACTTCCGATTAAGGATGGCGATAAAGTTGTCGGATGTATAACCACGACTAAGACGGTGGATACGCAGCAAAAAATTAAGGCAATCTCAAATGATTTGGCGGCATCTTCGGAAGAAATGTCAGCAGAAATGGAAGGACTAAATAGCGGTGTCAGTTCCGTAGTGGGCAACAGTAGAGAGTTGGTGGCCATAAATCTCGAGCTGGAGGAGTCAATCCAGCAAAGCAATCAGATTGTATTGTTTATCAAAAACATTGTAATTCAGACAAATTTATTAGGGCTGAATGCAGCTATTGAAGCGGCACGTGCAGGACAGAATGGTGCCGGTTTTTCTGTCGTGGCCCAGGAGATAAGGAAATTAGCCTTGACAAGTTCCGATTCGGTAAAAACCATTGCAGCTTCCTTAAATCAAATGCAGCAGGTAGTACAAAGGCAAAAAGGGAAAACGGAAGAAATAAATGATTTCATTGCCGTACAGGCAAAGGCAGTGCAAGCAATGACTGACGCGAGCCAGAGTCTGGCAACGATGGCGACCGAGCTTTCCTTTATTGCCGACAAGATGTTTGAAGACGAATAAAAGACATTCCAGTAAAAATCAAGCTTTTAGCGACAAGCTGGTAATAAAGGTTCTACGGTAAGTAGACGCAGTGCAGCGTTTGCAGTTACGTCTACTTAGTTTGTTTTTATGGAAGGTTCCATTCAGCTGCTTCTGCAGATTCGCCAGTATAGAGTTAACCGGATACAATTCTGTTGACATGCTTGCGCTGGGTAGCAAACTGCAGTCGGCTTGTCCCGTGCGCATTTCTCGGGGTTATGCTATTAATGTAAAAGCAGGAGACACGCGCTGATGATCGAAATAAAAAGTGAGACTAAGTAAAGATTACCAGCAATCACGTCTATGTGATACGTATTATAAAGCCTAAGGAGCGATAAAATGGCAGTTGTAAAATGTACAAAGTGTGGAAAAGTGTTTAATACAGAAGGCGCAATACTGAAGCCGATTGGTGATGGCGGATACCTGGAATGTTGCCCCAAATGCGGGAGTACAAGTGTATATGGTGTGAGTGATTTTCACAATGATGAGGATCGATTATGGGAAGGATATTAGGCAAGCGGGAAGTCTGGTCATAACGAAAAGATGTTATTAAACACAAGGAATTTTAAGCAGAGAGGTGTACATTTTGTTAACTGTTAAAAAAGGAAGCAAGAGTTTCTATGTGGGGGATTCGGAATCAGCCCCGTTGGCCGAAATGATATTTTCGGCAGACAAGGATGTCATTACGATTGAGCATACTTTTGTATCTGATGAGCTCAGAGGCCAAGGTGCTGGCCGGCAGCTGCTGCAAAAGCTTGCCGCCTGGGTAAGGGAAGACAATAAAAAAATCATTGCTGTCTGTCCGTTTGCCAAGAAGGAACTAACAAAAAGCCAGGAATATGATGATGTATTATACCAGCTTCCCCGTTAGCCAGGTCAGAGGAGCCCCTTTTACTGTCTTTCCTCTAACGTGGACAAGTGGGGACGGTCCTTTTTTGTCACAAAGTTGATAAAAAAGGACCGTCCCCACTGTCACTCAGGCTGGTGAGATTGTTTTGATACTCTGGCATGCCAATTATAAGGATAAAAAGGAAACCAAAAAGGAAACTGTAGCTTAAGCCAGAAGATAGTTAGGAAATACTCGCTAAGGGAGATTAGTATGAATTTACAAAGAATGAAACAGGCAGTAAAGCGAATGGCAGATGCCGGTATTCCCCAGATGCTGGTTTGTGACCCGGCATCCATCTTCTATTTGACAGGTGAATGGTTCAGCCCGGGCGAACGGCTGCTGGTGTTACTGTTAAGCTGTGAGCAGGGGCCGCAGCTGTTTATTAATACGTTATTCCCGGTGCGTGATGATCTGGGTGTTGAGGTAATCCGGTATGCTGATACGGATGATCCTGTGCGGCTGATAGCAGAAAGACTGAATCCGGATAAAGCAACAGGCATTGATAAAAAGTGGCCTTCGCGCTTCTTACTCCGTTTGATGGAAGTAATGGGCGGGGCGGGGCGTTACAGCAATAGTTCCTTTATTCTTGATTCTATGAGGATGGTTAAGGATGAGCAGGAAATTACTCTTATGCGGGAAGCTGCGGTTAGTAATGATCAGGCAATGGCAGCGCTTGTTAAGCTGTTGCCGGCAATGCATACAGAAAAGCAGCTGGGGCAGCTGCTGCTTAGTATCTATGAAGAACTAGGCACGTCGGGTTTTTCGTTTGCGCCTAATATTTCTTACGGAGCGAATGGTGCCAACCCTCATCACAAGATTGATAACAGCCAGGTAAAAAGCGGGGACAGCATCGTGATTGACATCGGCTGCCGCAAACGCGACTATTGCTCCGATATGACACGGACCTTTTTCTTTCGATCCGTTACGCCTAGGGCAAAAATGGTCTACGAGACAGTTTTAAGTGCCAATCAGCGGGCAATCAGCATGGTAAGGCCCAATGTCCGCTTCTCAGACATTGATGCCGCTGCTCGGGACTATATTACAGGTAAGGGCTTTGGCGCATACTTTACGCATCGTACCGGGCATTGTATTGGCCTGGATGTGCATGACTGGGGTGATGTTTCGGCTGCCAATTCCGAATATGTAAGGCCGGGTATGATCTTCTCAATCGAACCAGGTATTTATTTGCCGGGAGAGTTAGGCGTACGCATTGAAGACTTGGTACTGGTTACCGAAGATGGCTGTGAGTTATTAACGCATTATAAAAAAGAACTGACAATTATTGAATAAAAAAAGCTGACAGGCTCGTAGCGAGCCTGTCAGCTTTTTTAAACGATGCTATCCTGAAATCTTTTTATTAACCGTTTTGGCAATACTGGGCAGAAGTAACCCTAAGCCCAGCAGGATGAATGGTGTCAACAAATTCAGTGAAATTTGGAAATACCATTGAGAGGTATACGCGGCTATGCCCTTCGGGAACATGCCCATAATGCAGGCAAAGGCAGTAAAGATAAAACACCATAGCCCAAAGCCGAAGGCAAGCTTGGAATTCCGTATGAAGTGGTATTCTGAGGTAAAGCGACCGGCGATGCGGCGCAGCGCCATATAGGCGACAAATACCCAAAGATAACGCATTGGCATAACAATGGAGTTGAGATCGAGCAGCCAATTATACAGGTCGTTCATATTGCCGATACCTAGAGCCGGTATGATAATCAAAATACCAACTAAGATGGCAGTTAGTTTGTAGCCGTTGATGGGAGCACCAAACTCATTGGTTTTTGTAAGGACCTGCGGGATGTATTTAGATTCGGTTTCAGCCAGCATGACTTTAAGCGGTGCATCAATTGAGAAGACTAGAGCTGAAGCCTGGCCGAAAAACTGGGCGAAAGCATACAGAATGAGGAAGAAGTTACCTACACCATAATACTGGCCAAGCATTTGGAAAGCGTAGTATTGACCGTTCATTTTCAGATCTTTGGGAATGTTGTTAGAATCGAACATCATTCCCATGGCCAGTGATCCAAGCAGTGCGGATAAAGCAACAAGAACAGCCAGGATAATCATACCACGAGGAAATTCTTTGCTGGCATTTACGGTGTTATTCACATAGGGCGATATTTTTTCTGCACCGCCGACGGCAAATACAAGCATAGAAATTGTAGTGAAATAGGTGAAATCAAAATTTGGAATGAAGGTTTCCCAACCCCAATTGGTAGTTGCAACAGATACGCCGCGAATTGCTGGTGCGGCTAACATTAAGATGACGTAAAGGAAAGACATAACCAACATCGAGGTTCCTGCAATCATGCCAATCCGTTTCAGCGATGTTATTCCGCGGGATGCAAACCAAAGAAAGAAGAAAAATAATGCCAATGTACATAACTGTAATACCATTGGTGAGAACATTTTGGTGAAGGTACCATTTTGCAGTACACCCCAGCCAAAGGCGACTAAAATCATCTGCGGCTTCTGGGCCAGATAAGGAATGTGAACTACCCAGTAAGTCCAGCCGGCGAAGTAAGCAAACCGGGGTGAGGTGGTAAGCCGGATCCAGGTGCTTACGCCCGCCTTTCCATCTTTGAAGGTTGAGCCAAGCTCGCCTACCATTAAGGCATAGGGGATAAAGTACAAAGCGTTAATCAGTATCCAAGAGACAATGACTTTTAAGCCTTGGTTAGCAAAGTTGTTAACAACATTGCCGAATCCCCATACCATAATGAAGGCCATGATGGCTAGGTTATACCATCGAAGATTTCTTTGACTTTGTTCCAAAGTAAAACCTCCTTTTTATATGTATACATCAACAGTGAGTATCCACTATGAGTGTACATTATCAGTATAAGTTGAAAAAGAGTAGAGCACAACTGAAATACAAAAAATTACAGTTGCTAAAATTTAAATTTATGCTTCAATTGCGCTGCAGTATGTTACAGCATAAATCGGTAATCGTATAAAATCATTGCTGTGGCAAAAGCTAGCATCGAAAGGAGCGTGCCGATAATGAAAAAGAAAATAGCCAATATCCCCTTTGGACCGTATATTACGGTATTAGCAGGAGCGACTGTTAGCGGAAAACCGAACTATGCAACGCTTGGAGCCTATGGCGTTGTGAGTCAAAAGCCAGTACTGTACATATCATTAAAAAATTCTCATTATACTACAGCCGGTGTGCGGGAGACTGGTTACTTTAGTGTTAATATTCCATCTGCAGATTTGATAGAAAAGACCGATTACTGCGGAACTGTTTCCGGCCATAAGGTAGACAAGTCTCAAATTTTCGAATCCTTTTATGATGAAGCGGGTAACGCACCCTTAATAAAAGAATGTCCTGTCAATTATTTGTGCAAAGTCATACAAACGATTCCCATCTTTGATTTTACAATGTTTCTGGGTGAGATTGTTGCTGCCTACGGTGATGAGAATTGTCTGGATAACGGAACGCCGGACGCCTTAAAAGTAAAGCCTACGGTTATGATGGCCGCCGGGTATTTTGGATTGCATGATAGAGTAGGCTCGGTATTCAAAGCTTGCAGCGGCAGCAAGCAAAGTTGAATTTAATTTGCACCTGCAGCCGCAAAATAACAGACTCCTATTAAACCCGAGCGGTTGATAGGAGTCTGTTGTTGCAAATAGCGTTATATGGTGTGTAAATAGGTTTGCAGAATTTTTTTGTAATCAACATCATTTGGCGGAAGCTTGCCGTCAGTAATGACAAATTTGATTTTATCATCAATACTGGGAGCGATTCCCCGTTGCTTTAATATATCTGCCAGGTGATTTATCGTTCCGGCGCTTCCGTCGAAAAACTGGGTGTCCGGAGCAAACCATTCTTGCAAAACCTTTTTAAAGAGGGGGAAGTGTGTGCATCCAAGCACGACCGCACCGTAATCGGCAAGTGATAATGACGCAAACTGCTGTTGCAAATAGTGGTGGACATTAGGAGTATCAAACTCAAATTGTTCGGCGAATTTAACCAGACCGCCTAAGGCCATTGTATCAACGGTTTCATCAGCATCAAGCCGCTGAACAAGCTGATAAAATTTCTCCTCCCGCAGTGTTAAACTGGTTGCCAATACCAGGACCTTCTTGCCTTTTTCCTTACAATACGCAGCAGCCGGTTTTACGGCAGGTTCCATTCCAACAATTGGAAAGCTGTATCGCTTTCGTAATTTCCCGACAGCGGCGCTGGTTGCCGTATTACAGGCAACAACAACGGCATCTACTTTGATCTCGGCCAAATAGTCCAGCGCATTCTGGACGTACTGTTTTACTTCGTTTTTCGTCTTTTCGCCATATGGTAAATGTTCGATATCGGCATAATAAACATATTCTGCAAAGGGAAGTATGTTTAAAGCGTGACCAAGAACAGTTAAGCCGCCAATGCCAGAATCAAAAAAGCCAATTTTCATTGTAATCCCTTCTTAGTTTCAATTATAGTATTCCTAATAGCATGAGCCAATCCATCGAAATAGTGCATTCTGTTTGATAAGAAAGTGATGCTTCTACCATCATATCACAAACTGTTCGCCGGAGGAACTTGTATAGGCAGTTTGCGTATGTATTTCTGTAAAATTAATTCTTCCATTTTAGCTGTCCTTCCTTTACAGTTTTACAGTGATATATATAATTTAAGATGGTAATAGTAAACAATTGATTGTGCAATGCCGACAGCGTATGCTTGCCTTTATATTTGTTGAAAATCATTCTCGGTAATGTTACAATAGTTATGGCGAAAACGTTGAGTGCGAACTGTGTTTTCAGCAATTGAGATGAGGAAGTGGTAGCTATGTGTATGTCGTGCGATGAAACGTCCCGGATTTTTTCTGTGGAAATCGTAACGGAAGAACCGGTCAGCACTAATATGGATTTGTATAAAGAAATTGCCCAACGACTGTTTGAAAAAAAGGTGATTTCGCTGATTAACGTCGGCAACAACCGCGCATTTGTGGCAGATAACAAACAAATCTTTGGGTTTGATCTACACTTAACGAACCGTCATAATCCGGCAGATGTAAATCTGAAAAATGTTGAAAAGGCGCTGGATGGGCTTTTAGCACAGTTTACAGGTTATTCCGAGCTGCAGATAAAACCTAACTAATGCGGAAAAAGTCTCAATCGCAGTGAATGTGGATTGAGTCTTCTTTTTTGTCCAACGTTCTACAGGAGCATGGCGAACCAGTGGTCAAATAGACTGCTGCTCCATGAATTCAAAAGTATGGGAGGCTGGAACCATGAAGTGGACTGGCGAAGCATTTCACAAAAAGGCAATAGTAGTCGTTAGCTTTGGTACTACGTATGCCGAAGCCCGTAAAGCCAGTATAGAAAGTATAGAAGAAAAAATGCGAGCCGCTTTTCCCGGTTATGAGGTTCGCCGTGCTTTTACCTCTCGGATGATCATTCGCTGTCTGGCTGAGCGTGACGGTATTCAAGTCGACAATGAGCGGCAGGCGCTTGACCGCCTGCTGGCAGACGGTTTTCGTGAGGTTTATATTCAGCCGCTGCATATCATCGCAGGCGAAGAGTATGAAAAGATCCGGAACATCGTGAATGAGTATAAGGATTCGCAAAAGTTTTGCCGCCTGGAGCTTGGCAGACCGCTGCTTTACTATATGGGACAGGAAGAGCTGCCTGATGATTACTTGGCAGTGATCGACGCGCTTGACATAATGACTGACGCTAACGAAGCAGTGGTACTAATGGGGCATGGCGGCCTTCATCCCGCTAATGCTGCCTACGCGGCCCTGCAGTTGAAGCTGCAGGATGCTGGCAAGCAAAATGTTTTTGTTTATGCAGTAGAAGGCTTTCCTACGCTGCAGCAGGTAGTCGGGCAATTACAGCGCACCGGTGTCAAAAAGGTGCGGCTTCAGCCCTTTATGCTGGTGGCAGGCAGCCATGTTCTGAAGGATATGGAGGGAGAGGATGAAGGCTCGGCCAAGTCCGTTCTGACTGCTGCCGGTTTTGAATTAGAAATAAAGCGGCATGGATTGGGTGAAAACCCGGCAATTCAGGCTGCATACGTCCGGCATGTCAAGGACGTCATGAATAAGTCTGCTGGACACAGCTCGAATTATAAATAAGAAGAAATAGTGGGGAGAAAAAGAGTGCAGGAAACCTTGAAAAAATCTTTTGCTGCTGAGCCTTCGTATGCCTTGAGTTTGTCAGGTGTGACAAAGCGCTACCGTGAGCATATGCTGCTTGATAATATTTGTTTGCATGTTGATGCCGGACAGATTTTCGGCTTGTTAGGTCCCAATGGGGCAGGGAAAACCACTTTGATGAAAATTGTCGCCGGACTGGTACGGCCGACTGCCGGTACAGTCTCGATATTTGGGATTGATGCCGCCGGGAAGACACAAGAGCTGCGGCGGCTTGTCGGCATTGTACCGCAGGACTCCAATCTGGAGCGGGAATTGACGGTAACCGAGGCATTAACCGTTTATGGCCGGTTATTTGGTTTGGATTCCTTGTGGGAGCGGGTAGAGGAAACAATTGCTGCGTTTTCGCTGCAGGGAATGCGCGACAAACGGGTCGGCAGGCTGTCTGGGGGCATGATGCGCCGTGTTTTAATTGCCAGGGCACTGCTGCCTAAACCGCAGCTGTTGTTATTGGATGAACCGACGGTAGGATTGGATCCTGATGTCCGGCAGGAGATCTGGCAGATTATCCAGGACTTGGCGGCAGCGGGTAAGACGATGCTGCTAACGACCCACTATATGGAGGAGGCCGCCAGGCTTTGTGCCCATATTGCCTTGCTCAAGGCAGGACGGCTGGCGCTGGTGGCAACTCCGGAAGAAATTCAACGGCGCTATGGCGGCGATGCCAGTAATGAAGAAGCACTGGAAGCCTTGTTTATTCAATTAGCGAAGGGGGAAATCAACTAATGGGCTGCTATGCGGTATACCGCAGGGAAATGCTGCTGCTTTGGAAAAAGATTGGCCGCATGGGTTATGTTTTCCCTTCCATAATCTCTCCATTTATTTATTTCTTTGCTTTTGGCCTGGGGCTGGGTGGCAGAGTCAGTGTTGAAGGTGGTTATTTGCCCTTTTTGGCAAGCGGCATTATTGGCATGACGGTTATGACGAATGGCTTTCAGCAGACAGCTTCCTCCATCAGCGCCGGACGTCTGTATTTTCGCCATTTTCACAGTCTGGTGCTAAGTCCGGTGTCCCATGCAGCCGCCGTTGGGGGGATTGTTCTAGCCGGCATTAGCCGTGCTGTCATTTTTGGCAGCTTGATCCTGGTTGTGGGCTTCCTGTCTTTTGGCATTGGCATTAAGAGCAGTGCCTGGTTCGCGGGTGTCTTGCTGGGCGGCTTTTGTTTCAGCTCACTGGGCTTGGTTGTGGGGATGCTGGTCCGGCAGGTAGATGATATTTCCCTGGTAAACAGTTTCTTCATTACCCCCATGACCTTTTTTGGCGGATCGTTTTTTCCTGTGCAAAACCTGCCCGCCTGGTTGAGTCTGATTGCCGGATGGTTTCCGATCGGAGCAATCAACACTTTGCTGCGGGCAGCTGTCTGGAACGGTGAGGCAGTAGAAGCGGCACTTATCTTAGCCGGTCTGGGCGGCGTCTTTTTCGCTATAGGGATCTATCTCTATTCTCACTATAGCGAATACTGATAAGCAGGTTTTCTCAGTTCAATAAAAAATACCACCTTCCCGGTTTGCCGGAAGGTGGTATTTTTTATCGAAGGCAAAGATACAAAGTCATGCTCAATTAGGATATACTGAATAGAGACGGCTTGACTGAGAAAGTTACCGGGGGGAATGGATTATGGATAAATTTGTTGACATGAAGACCCGGTTTTCGGGAGTTCATGACTTAATGAAATTCAGGGTTACGGAGATCCTGCTGATATCTACAGAGTATGACGCCTATATTCTGGAAGAAGACGGGCAGCTGGTTGAGCAGATTTACCATCAGTTTAATGACCTGAGTATCCCCATAATACCCCGCATTCACTGGGTAGATAACAGTGAAGATGCTTTTGAAGCATTGCAAAAGACAACCATCCACTTGATTATCACGATGTCACGGATTAGTGATCTGAGTTCCTATGAGTTTGAAGCAGCAATCCATGAAGCCTATCCCAACATTCCGATTGTTATGCTGTCGTATGACCGGCTGACGCCGGACATGATTACCCGTATCAGGAATGTTAGCTGTATTAACAGGGTGTTTCACTGGTCGGGGGATAATAAGGTTCTCCTCGCCATTATTAAATACATTGAAGACCAGCAAAATGTAGAAGCCGACAGCAAGCTGGGCGTTCAGGCCATCCTGGTTGTGGAAGATTCACCAATCTATTACTCGCAGATTTTGCCGATCATTTATACAGAAATTTTAACGCAGACCAGATGCCTGTTGCTGCATGCTATGAATGTCAGTCACGGTTTGCTCAGAGTTCGCCTAAGACCGAAGATTCTTCTTGCCGAAACTTACGAAGAAGCGATGGGCTTATTGGTTACCTATCGTCATAACTTGCTCGGTGTAATCTCTGATGTAAGGTTTCCTAAGGATGGCGTTATGAATCCAACTGCTGGCTTTGAGTTGGCTGAGCGAGTACGGGAAATGATTGCCGATATTCCGTTTCTGCTGCAGTCGGAAGAACTGGAAAATGCGGACAAAGCCAGTGGGGCCAAATTGCGCTTTTTGAATAAAAATTCATCCCATCTAATGCAGGATTTACGAAATTATATTCTGGAGGACTACGGCTTTGGTTCTTTTGTGTTTCGGTATCCGGATGGCAGAATCATTGCGGAAGCAACGGACATTACGAATTTCGAAAAGATAATTCGCGACCTGCCTGATGAGAGCCTGTACTATCATGCGTCAAACTCTCATTTCTCGCGCTGGTTACGGGCCAGAGCGGAAATTGAAGTGGCGGATAAATTACGATTTGTGTCGCCAGGGCCCATTGAAAATGTTTCTGTGATTCGGGCCTATATCCTGAAAGTATTAAATGATTATTTTTTGCGATATCAGTCAGGCTTGATTCTTGATTTTGAAGGGCTTTCCAAGAAAGATATGGACAATGCCTTTATTAAGCTGGGGACAGGTTCGTTGGGCGGGAAAGCAAGAGGAATTGCTTTTATGAACGCTTTGATTGCCAAAGCCGGCATGGCGGACAAATATGAAGATATTACGATTAAGGTGCCCCGCTCATTTGTTGTGTGTAGTGATATCTTTGAGAAGTTTATGGCCGAGAATGATCTATATTCCTTTATTGCCGAAAAGCCAACGGAAGAGGAAATTGCGCAACGGTTTTTGAAGTGTGATTTGCCGGCTGCAACCCAAGAAAACCTGCGCGTATTGACTCAATATATAAAATGCCCGCTTGCTGTCCGGTCGTCAAGCATTCTGGAAGATTCCCGCATACTGCCTTTTGCCGGGATTTACCATACCTATGTAGTACCGAATATTCATGACGACCCGAAAGTGCGGTTCAAACAACTTTCTGATGCCGTTAAACTGGTGTATGCCTCTGTCTTTTACGCTGCACCTGTGCAATATGCCCAAAACGCAGATATTCGAATTCAAGAAGAAAAGATGGCTGTTCTCATCCAGCAACTGGTCGGGGAACTCTATGGTGATCTCTATTACCCGGCTATTTCCGGTGTAGCTCAATCCTATAACTTTTATCCGTATTATCCGATGAAACCGGAAGAAGGAACAGTGAGTCTGGCTCTGGGCTTGGGAAAAGCAATTGTAGAGGGGGAGCGGGTATACCGTTTTTCACCGGTTCATCCGAAGCTGAATCCTCTAATTTCAACTCCGGAAGAGTATCTGAAAAAGGCGCAAAATGCGTTTTATGCTGTAAATCTTAAAACTTCGTCTGATATCTCAGTGCGGGCCGGTGAAGACTATATTTATGAGAAATTGCCAATTTCTCAGGCGAGTCAGGATCAATCGCTCGAGTATACTGGCAGTACTTATTCGGCTGAAGATGACTGCATATATGATAGTGTCCATAAACCAGGACCCAAAATAGTGACATTTGCGCCGATTCTTAAATATAACAGACTACCGCTGACGCAAATTATTCAAGATCTTATGAATCTAGGGATGAAAGCGTTTGGGTCAAATGTCGAAATAGAATTTGCCGTAAATATACCGAAGGATAAAGGTAAGCCTAAAGAATTTAATTTCCTGCAAATCCGTCCGATGGTGATCGGCAGGGAAGCCTTGCAGGTTACTCTTGATGAACCGAGAGACTCCTGGTGTTTTAGTGAGCGTACTATCGGCAACGGTTTTTACCAAAGTATCCATGATATTATTTTTGTTGATCCCAGGACGTTTGATTTGAGTGACAGCGTTCAAATTGCGAACGAGATCGGTGAACTGAATACCATGCTGGCAAATGAGGGCCGCCGCTGCATCCTGATTGGCTTTGGCCGAATCGGTACGTCAGACCGGTGGTTAGGCATTCCTCTGGCATGGGAGCAAATGTCCCAGGCTCAGCTTATTGTAGAGGTTGATACAAAAGAGCTTCGTCCGGAACCTTCGCTGGGAAGTCATTTCTTTCATAACCTAACGGCCACAAATATGGGTTATTTCCATATACAATATGATAATAAGGAAAAGGCGAAGCTTGACTGGGAGTGGCTGCTTAGCCAGCCAGTCCTGCAGCAAACAAAATATGTAAAGTTAGTGAGAAGGGAAACAGCCATTGAGGCCAAGGTCGATGGGAGAAGCTTTAAAGGGATTATTTATAAATAGGTTTGGGTGACAGCAAAAGGAACGAGGGGATATTGAAACCAGATCGGTTCATATCCCCTCGTTTTTAGTGAGAAATATAAAAATTTCCTTTATACTACGCCTTGTGCGGACATAGCTTCCGCGACTTTGATAAACCCGGCAATATTGGCGCCGATGACCAGATTATCCTTGTGACCATATGCTTCTGCGGCTTCGCTGGCATTTTTATAGATATTAAGCATGATCGTTTTTAGTTTGGCGTCGACCTCTTCAAAAGACCAGGCCAGCCGCATGCTGTTCTGTGTCATTTCTAGGCCGGAGACAGATACACCGCCTGCATTGGCGGCTTTTGACGGGCCAACATACACGCTGCTTTCCAGAAAATAATCAACCGCTTCGTTGGTGCAAGGCATGTTTGCACCTTCACAAACAAATTTTACGCCGTTAGCGACGATTTTCTGCGCATCTTCAAGCTGGATTTCATTTTGCGTGGCACAAGGAATAATGATGTCGACTTTAACGCCCCAGGGTTTCTCGCCGGGGTAGAACTTGACACCAAATTTATCGGCATAGTCTTCGACCCTGTCACGGCAGGATGCACGCATTTCGAGCAGGTAAGCAATCTTCTCACCGCTGATGCCATCGGGGTCGTAAATATATCCATCGGGACCGGAAAGGGTAACAACTTTGCCGCCTAATTCCGTAACTTTTCTGACCGTGCCCCAGGTAACATTGCCGAATCCCGAAACGGCAACAGTTTTACCTTGAAAGGAGGTACCTTTTGATTTCAGCATTTCCTGGCAAAAGTACGCGATGCCAAAGCCTGTAGCTTCCGGGCGGGCCAGACTGCCGCCATAGGAGATGCCCTTGCCGGTTAATACGCCATTTTCATAGCTGCCCCTTATTCGCTTGTATTGTCCAAATAAGTAGCCGATTTCTCTGCCGCCAACCCCGATATCACCTGCCGGTACATCGATATCAGGACCGATATAACGATATAGCTCAGTCATGAAACTTTGGCAAAATCGCATAATCTCTGCATCCGATTTTCCTTTAGGATCAAAATCAGATCCACCTTTGCCTCCGCCCATCGGTAAGCTTGTCAGTGAATTTTTAAAGGTTTGTTCAAAACCGAGAAACTTGATAATGCTGGCATTAACAGACGGGTGAAAACGCAAACCGCCTTTATAAGGACCGATTGCGCTGTTGAATTGAATCCGGAAGCCGCGGTTGACCCGTACCTTGCCAGAATCATCCACCCAAGGTACCCGGAAAATAAATTGCCGTTCCGGTTCTACGATCCTTTCAACAATTCCTAACTCAATATATTCGGGATGCTTATCGAGGACATCTACCAAAGATCCGAGTACTTCCTTGACTGTCTGGTGAAATTCCGGTTCGTTTGCATTTCGTTCGACAACCCGTTGATAAAGCTCGTCACAGTACTTTTTAGCGTTAATAGCCAATACACTCCACTCCTCTTAATTTATTGATAAAGCGCTTTCCATAGAGTAATTAGAACTAACATTACTGCTGCAGCGAATGGTAACGTTGGTTTTTGGTTACTGCTTGCAGCAGAATACAAACTAGTTCGTTTTTCTTGAAATTAAAAGTACACTTTTGTTAGGTGGATGCGTCAACGACTGTAACTCTATCTGAAGAAATGAGTCTAAATTATCAAAACATGTATACATTATGCAATGCATCCTATACCTTAATCATATAGCTTTACATGGCATACTTCAACTACCAGTTTTAAAAAAATTAGTAATTTGTCTGATTTTTTGAATTTTACAAGGCATTCCTTCAAAAGCGATATACTTTGAAAAGGAGTTATCCTAAAGCTGGACTGATTTCAAATCCCTAATCGTTCCTGGTTATTCATCGAAAAGCCGCCTTTTTCAACATCGCTGCCATCCAATACAGCGTCTATGCCCTCCTGGTAAGCAAGCTTTTTTACTACTCCATAGGATTGTTGTAAGGACAGCATATCGCCTTTCCCGGAAATAACCCAGAGTATTTGATAGCCTTTTGGTACCGTCAGGAGCTTAGCCTCTCCGTTGCCATCGGTAAAGTACACTAACAAATTCACTCGTTTTGTATTTGCATATTCAAAAACAGGCGTAAATCTCGTACCGCCTCTTTGCTTAGTCCTCGGCTGGATATCTTTGGCTGTGTTGACTGTATACACACGTCTAATTTGATCGTCACATTCGATGATGGTTAGCTCATGCGGGTAGTTTTGTAGAATACGAAGGACTTCTTGGATCGCCTGATTAAACTCTGCGTCACTAATACTGCCGCTAATGTCAAGAGCAACGGCAATTTTAGCTTTATGACTTCTGAGTTGGCCGCGCAAATCCAGCCGGTCGGGCTGCCGGCGGTTTCTTCGTGTTATCGTTTTCTTATGCTTGCTCTCCACAGTGCCCAGTAGTCTCTTCAGATAGAGATTCCACGGCAGTTCACCTTTATTTTGTTTCAGAGAAGTGATTAAGCTTTCTACATAGGCTGGAATTGTTCCCTTTAGCGAAGCATTAACCAGTTTTTCGGTGAATTCCCGCCAGGTTTGTTCATCCAGTTCGCTGGCATCGTTCCAAAGGGCATGAGTTTTTTCCGGGTCGTAGGCCATGGCGATTCCTTCATCACGATTGTGATTATCCTCAGGGCCATCTTCCGTTTCCTCCAGCAAATCCAACGCAGTTTGAATTTCCTCTACGTAATATTCAAAAGGCTCGAAGGGCAAGAGCTTCAAGGAGAAGTTGAGATTAGCCCATTCTAAGGTAGTGGCATAGGGCGGCAGATGATCTAAATAGGTATTTACCACGATATCCATGGCAATATTCACAGCTAAGGTGCTGTAGCGGTGCAGATAAGCTTTTGCTCTGAGGAAATGCAGCGATACAATATGAAGAATTTCATGTTTAATTTCACTTTCCATCTGCTTAAATGTAAGCGTCAGGAATATGATGGGATTAAAATAGATGACATGCTTTGCATCCCTAAAATTTACAGCGGTGGGGCTGCTGATATCAAAACGGATCTCTCGCGGCATTTGTAACATAAAATACCCGTAAAATTGATCTTTGTCTTCCAGCAGACTGGCATTCACTTTGTCTACTAAGCGGAAAAACTCATTTTTAAAGTTTTCGGGTATGTGCAGCTGAGCTTGCTCTTTTCGCTGATTAGCTTTTAGGTAGCGGTCGACAATGGCATAAGCTTGTTCATAAAGGATAGCTGCTTGATCAGCAAAATACAGTTCCATCGATTTATCTCCTGAAAGAATGATAAGCTGCAAAATAAGCTTCTACAAAATTTTCGTTTTCTATTGCATACTGATATGTCTCGACATAGTTATTTTTGATATCCTTCATAATACCGATCATCAAATCGACAGGATATATTTTTAATAGCTCGATTAAGCGTTCAATCGAAACAGTTTGATCATGAGTACCATTATGAATGGTTGTTTCCACATGCTGCAGAATGTTCTTAGCGGCAAGGTAAAGCCTTGTATGACTTTCTTTCCTGATCTTGTCCTTAACAAGGTCAGACAGGGACTCTCCGGCAAATACATCGTCGTAAGTAAACAGGGGGGGATAATCGGACTCAGCAAAAGCAACAAACTCTTCTGCGATGAGCCTGCCGACATTTCCTTTAACCACATTTAAAAATACAGAGCGGGAGATTGAATCTTGGTTTTGCTTATAGACTTTATACAGTCCCGAAATTCTTTCATAACTGCGGGGTGTTGCCCGAATATCATCTGTGTTAACTTTATGCAGATATTCGGGAAATGTAGAAATAAACTCGATCACTTTTTGCTCAAGACCTGCAGTGATTGCCCAATCGATCCACTGGGCAGAATCGGGTTCCATATGTAACCACACAAAGCGATTTTCTTGTGCGGCATCCATATCAGTCACCTGGTAATCAAAATCCGTGCCATATTTACCGGAGGGATTCATAGCCGCTACGATTTTTACACTGTTAGGTAACGTATAGCCATTAATTTCCCTGTTTAGGATTAGATTCATAAGCTCTTGCTGGACGGTATGCTCGCAACGGTTCACTTCGTCGATAAATAAAAGAACCGTTTTTCCATTCAGGATTTCTTCATCAATTTCTCTGAGTTTATGATGAACGGCATATATGGTGGCTTTTTTTTCAACTTTGTCTCCTTGTGGATTAACGCTTGCATAAGGTTCTATCGTTGGCAGTCCGCCTATTTCGCCTTCTTTTAAAAGATTGCCGTCAATGACAATTAAGCTCCAATTATGTTGATGAGCAAGTTCTTTGGCTAAAGCAGTTTTGCCGACGCCTGTTTCCCCCACAATTAACGGTACTTCCCCTATTGCCAGCACCAAATCAACACTTTTTAATGTATCGGTAAAATTCATCGTATATCCCACCTATTTTAGCTTAAGCTTTTCATCTACGGCTATTTTTTTCGCTTTTTTACTGCCATGACGATAAATAAACTGTAACTTATCCATCGAGATCACGTCGCTATTTGTAGCGCACATATTACAATTTAGATAATCACGGACATATTTTTCTTCAACATCTTCTTTTGCTAATACTTCCTGCACTGCTTGATTTAATTCGTCTTGGGAGATTTCTATATCAGTTCTGCAATATTTAAGCACTAAAATGTTTGCTTTTACGAACTCTAGCAGTTTGTTTTTATCTAAATTATTGATCAGCCGTATTGCCCGTTCATCCTTTTTGATGGCGATAAGCTCGGCGGTGCGGGCAGGGTCTTTGATATAGCGCAAAGCGTCATAGCTTATTCTTACGGCTTCTTCTTGTACCGTTTCAAAAGGGTTTTTTATAAATTTGATGGCATCAAAATTTTTTCTTACGGCTAATAGCTGCAGTTCTTCACTTGGATTAGTAACGTATTTAATCGCCCAGCCTGCTTGCTGCAGCGCTAATTTGGACAGTTCAGTGCTTGGATTCCGGATATAAGCAAGGTTATTCCAACCGGCGTTTACTGCTTTTATCAGCATTGCTTCCGTTGGGTCGCCAATGTATTGGATGGCCCGGGCATTATTTTCTATTGCTGCCTCTTGCATCGCTCTAGTCGGAGCTTGGATATACTGTAGGGCAAGTCCGTTTTTTCTTACGGCCAATAGCTTCAACTCATCTGACGGATGTTCGAGATGAGCGATGGCATTCGGGTTATTATTTATCATTTCCGCAAGCTTTGCTTTGTCCATCAGCGTCGTTTCCTTCCGTACCTTTTTAGCACACCATGGCAACCTCATTATACCATTGTCTAAAAGCGGGAGCTATAAAGGAATCGCTAGGCTGGCATTCCAAAATGATGGGACTGTAAGGTGTGAAATAAAAAAGGACTTATTTGTTGGGAAAAAGAACTATGGAGCTAAATATGTTTACAAAGTTAGGAGAGTTCCTCTAATGAATAAAATGCCGGAAGCTTTAAACAAATGCAGCGCAAGGCAGGCATTTCTCGCAAGCTGCGCAGCAAAAACACGCCTATTACATACGCCTGTTTCCGATCCTTATGAGGTTAGCGGGCACCCAAATCCAGCCGGACTTGGTGACGCCGGACCTTTTTCCCAAACCGGCTCCTGGGGGCAAAGCTCTGTTTTATTTCCTACCCTTGAGACTTATCGCCAGGCAGATGGCTGCGGCAGGGCGTCCTATGGCGGAGCGGAATATGGTGTTGTGCAGACACCGGAAGCTGAAGCGGTATGCAAAAAAATTGCTGCATTGCATAACGGCCATGGGGCTGTTATCTGCCCGTCAGGATTAGCTGCAATTGCCACAACGTTAGATGCCTTGGCACCGAAAGCGGTACTTATTCCCGATTGTGTATATGGACCGATGCTTCGGCTGCTAAACCGGCGACGCATCAAGCCATTCCGTTATCCGGCAGGTGCTTCGGCAACAGAATTTCGCGCCGTATTAGAAAAAGCGTCCAGTGAATATTCTCAGGGGCAGGAGCTGCTTGTCTATCTTGAGGCTCCCGGCAGCGGCACCTTTGAAATCCCCGATATTGAGGGGATTGCAGCAATTGCAAAGAACGCCGAGCTGCGAACGGTTATGGATAATACCTGGGCAAGTCATATTCGCTTTTTACCGCTTGAGCACGGCATAGATATTGTCATACAAGCGACGACAAAATACGAAGGCGGTTATGGGGATACGCCGTCAGGGGTTGTCATTGCCAAAGACCCGCAAGATTTACAGCACATTGCTGACGAGTTGCGCGCAACCGGCAATGGTGCAGTGGCACCAACGACTTGCTCACGGCTTTATCACCGACTTGACTCGACCGAAGAGCGGCTGAATCAACATGCTGAAACCGCTCAACGACTAATGGACTGGTTTTTAACGCAGCCATTTACTGCCGGCGTTCTTTCGCCGGCGCTGGAGACCTCGCCTTATCACGAGCGTTTCCAATACTATTTCGGCAAGGGAAACGGCCTTTTCAGTGTTATCTTTCAACCGGATATTCCTGCAAATAAAGTCGAAGCTTTTGCCGATGCGCTAAACCTGTTCTGGATTGCCGAGAGCTGGGGCGGACATTTGTCACTTGTATTGCCGGTACATGCCAAGCGGGAAGTTACATCCATGCCGGATGGTTACGTATTACGCTTCCATGCAGGTCTCGAAGATTATCAGGACCTGCTGCGCGATCTTGAGCAGGCGGCACAAGACACTCTTTTGACGGCGCCAGCGGGCACACAGTAATGGAGAGTGGGCAAAATAAAGGGGTTTGAGTTTGTGCTGTATATTTTGAACAAACAATGGGGAAAATCTCTGTTCAATCTGCCCCTATAGAAGAGAATAGTAAGAATGTTACAATATAACTTGGAATTGTGAGTTTATTCGGGTTTTATGAGCAATTTGTAAAGTTGGAGGAGGCGGTCTTGTCAGGTGAGCTGACAGTGGTGGTATTTGTCATGAAATGGAAGCTTAATAAAGAAAGGAAGTAAGAATATGACAGGAATACTTAACGATCTCCAACCAGTTGAAGTGTGGAAATACTTTGAAAAGCTATCTCAGATTCCAAGAGGATCGGGCAATGAGCAAGAGGTTAGCAATTATTTGGTAGCTTTCGCTAAGAAGCATGGTTTGGACTATGTTCAGGATGCTGCACTTAATGTTGTTATAAAAAAGCCAGCATCATCAGGATATGAAAACAGCCCCGCTGTAATTTTACAGGGACACATGGATATGGTCTGTGAAAAGAATAAGGATAGTGAACATGATTTCACGAAGGACCCACTCAAGCTGAGAATTGTTGACGACATGATTTATGCAACGGGTACGACGTTAGGCGCAGATAACGGAATTGCGGTAGCTATGGGCCTGGCAGTCCTGGCTTCCAAGCAGTATTTACATCCGGCAATCGAATTGGTGGTAACGACCTCGGAAGAAACCGGTATGGACGGTGTAATAGCCCTCGAACCCAGCCATGTAGATGGCAGAATTCTCATCAATATAGACTCTGAAGAAGAAGGAACATTATTAGTAAGCTGCGCCGGAGGTGTTACGGCCAGAACCAGCATTCCGGCGGTATGGGAAGCGACGACCGATACGACGTTAATTCCCTATGCCATTAAGGTGAGAGGCCTGAAGGGCGGACATTCGGGGATGGAAATTGATAAGGAACGCGGCAACGCCAATAAATTAATGGGCCGGACTCTGATGTCTGTTTTAGCAAAAACAGATTTTGGGCTTGTCTCGCTTCAAGGTGGAGCGAAGCATAACGCTATCCCGCGGGAAGCAGATGCGGTGATTGTAGTACGTGAGCAGGATAAGGCGGTTGTTGAACAGGCAATAACGGAATGTGGCACCATGTTTGCTGCCGAACTCAGAACAGCCGATCCGGATGTACAAGTGGCTTTTGAGCTCTTACCTGCATTACCTCCGGCAATGCTGTCAAAAGAAGCTACTCAACAGGTAGTCAATTATTTGTATGTAGTGGTCAATGGTATTACTTCCATGAGCATGGACATTAAGGGACTGGTAGAAAGTTCGTTAAACCTGGGAGTAGTAGCTACCACTAAGAACGCTGTTGAATTTATCAGTTCAATCAGAAGTTCCGTTAAAAGCCTGAAAACGGACTTGTATAACAGACTGGTTGTGACCGCACAGCTAAATGGCGGCAGTGTTGTCAGTGAAGCCGATTATCCGGAATGGGCATACAACCCTGATTCAAAAATAAGAACCCTTTTTGTAAACGTATATGAAAAGATGTATGGGAAAAAACCGCATATTACAGCGATACATGCCGGACTGGAATGCGGGTTATTCACGGAAAAGTTTAATGGAATGGATGCTATTTCATTTGGCCCGAATTTGTATGATGTTCATACGCCCAATGAGCATATGAGCATATCCTCTGTCCAGCGGACATGGGAATACTTGCTGGAAGTATTGAAAAACGCAAAATGAAAGCTGTAAGCATCGCGCAACAAATAAACGATTGGGAGCATTGATATGGACAACAAGCTTTCGAAAGGTGCATATGGCGGCATAGACGGTAAAGACTATGTTCCTTACATTTCCCGTGGCTCTAAGCTTGGCGGAAATGCAGCCGTATTAATCATTGGTATTCTTTTGGCGGCCCTATTTGCAGCATCTACTGCTTATTCCGGGATGAAATCAGGCCTTACCGTGGCCGCCGGCATACCGGGAGCTATTATTGGTTCCGCCTTTATTGCTGCATTTGCCAAGCAAAAAGGTATTCTTGGCAAAAACTTGATTCAAGGCATGTCCAGTGGAGGAGAATCGGTTGCAAGCGGCATGATTTTTGTTTTGCCATCGATTCTATTAATCGGAGCGCAGGTATCTTTCCTGGAAGGCCTTGCGGTCGGCGTCGGTGGAGTATTATTTGGCATCGGTATTGCCTCCGTTGTTTACAATTATTTATTGGTTGAAGAGCACGGTAAATTGATGTATCCTGAGTCAATGGCTATATCAGAAACGTTGGTTGCCTCAGAAGGTGCCGGAGAATCTGTCAAATACATGGGAATTGGCTTCAGTATTGGCGGACTGCTAACCCTTGTCACCGAATCTTTTTTTAATGCAGCGAATACGGTAATCAGTTTTGTAAATGAGAGTTTTTACAAATGGAAATTTGAAGTGGAAGTAAATCCCTTATTGGTGGGAATCGGCTTTATTGTCGGTTTGGAAGTTGCCATCACCATGTTTGCCGGTTCGATACTAGCTAACTTCGGCATTATGCCCTTAATTGGCTATTTTGCATCGTTTGGGAGTGACGGAGTAACAGTATGGAATAATCAGCAGGTTGCTATTAAAGCTATGCAGGTAAAACACATAGCGGGCAGCTATGTGAAATATATTGGTGCCGGGATGATGCTGTCCGGTGGACTGATTGGTGCCATCAAGCTGATTCCCACGATCATTTCATCGATAAGAGAAACCCTAAATGCCAAATCATCTAATGGTGCGAGTGGATCATCTATTTCCAATCTCATTCTCATTGGCGGAGTGGTCATTGGCTTTGCCGCTGGTTTTCTGATCTCTGGCGGTAACGTGGCAATGGCAATTTGTGCGACTGTCTTATCATTATTTCTATCTCTGCTGTTTGTTATTGTTTCAGGACGCCTAACCGGAACAATTGGTACATCGAATCTTCCTGTATCGGGAATGACCATAGCATCTTTGGTAATTGTGACCTTACTGTTTGTAGTATTGGGATGGAAAAACCCGGATAATAACAAGTCACTGCTGTTGTTCGGTACCTTTATCGTCATTGCCATCTCCATAGCTGGCGGTTACTGTCAATCGCAAAAGGTCAATTTTATCATTGGCGGCCACCGCGGTGAAATGGATAAATATTTTACGATTGCATCTGTAGTCGGTGTGGCAGTAGTAATTGGTGTTATCTTATTGCTTTCCAGCCAGCTTGCGCTGACGGGAGATAATGTACCATTCGCCCTACCGCAGGCTAACTTGATGGCAACATTAACGGCAGGGATCATGTCGGGCCAGCTGCCGTGGCCGCTGATTATCGTTGGAGTTGTGATGGGGTTTGTCTTGTTCTTACTACGACTGCCTATTATGACGGTGGCGATCGGTTTTTATCTGCCAATATCGACAACCTCGATTATTTTGATCGGTGCATTTCTTCGCCATTTTGTAGAACGTGCTTCAAAATCGGAAGAGGAGAAGGAAGGAAAAATTGCTAATGGTATTAGCCTATCTTCTGGACTTGTTGCAGGTGGTTCGATCATAGGTCTGCTGGGGATTATCCTTCAGTTGTCAGGAGTCATAAAAGGTGATGGTCCAAGCGGTTTTGCGGCTACCAATGAGATGGCCTTCCTATTATTAATTATTCTGGTTCTAGCAACGGCTATTCCTATTTGGAATAGTAAGGTAAAAAATACCAATAGCAGCATGCACTAAGACTGTTCATTTATAAAGAAGCACTTGTGATCGAGGAGTTGAAAGATAAGCCGCTTATCTTTGAAGGGGTGATGTTGTGATAACAAAGGCATCGGCTAGTGAGTACAACAGGCTTATTGCAATATGGGAAAGCTCTGTACGGGCTACACATGACTTTATAACGGAAGAAGATATCCAATTCTATAAACCACTAATTTTAGAGGTGTATTTTCGTGCTGTAGACTTATACTGCTACCAGGACGAGGAGCGTACCATTAATGGCTTTATCGGAGTCGCCGGCGACAAATTAGAAATGCTGTTTATTGATGCCGGTGAGCGCGGCAAAGGAATTGGCAAACAACTGGTAGCATTTGCTGTAAATGAACTGCAGGTTACAAAAGTCGATGTTAATGAAGAAAACGGACAAGCTGTTGATTTCTACAGACATATTGGCTTTCACACCACTGGGCGTTCAGAACTAGACGGGACAGGGAAAAACCATCCGCTTCTTTTCATGGAGTTAGCGAAGTAACTGCAAGCTTGAATTTGCAAGTATAGTTCTTGAAAAAAAGAATAATGCAACAAAGGTCCTAATTCCTGTGAAAGGGAATAGGACCTTTTTCCTTTTTGTCAAGAAATAAATAGGTCAAAAAGTATAAAAAAATCTTGATATTTATTTATTAATCTTTACTTGTGAGGAATAATCGTTCGTATTACTATTAATATACATATAAACCACCAAGTAGCGAGTAATAGGTTTTGATAGAAAATACCAAGATGTATGCAAAACTCTATGCATCCAACTTGAAATCGTTCGTTGAAAGGAGGAGCGCGTGTTTAGAAACAGCCCAAAAAACAAATGCCAGTGCGGCAGCTTGAGGTTTGAAAACGTAGATATCACCCCGGTCAACAGTCCTGAAAAAAAACGCTATTTCACACGATGCAGAAAATGCGGACTGGTTGTACGATCGCATCAAAGCAATAGGATTCCTGCTGTTTTACAAGCATTGAAGCTTGTATGCGAAAGGGTAAAAAGCAAAACAAGCATTTGACGGCAATTCCTGTCAAGTTCCTAAGTGAATTTGACAGGAGTTTTTTTATTGTAATTCTGTGCTGGTGAGTATAGTTAGGCAGAGGGGTGGAAAAAACTATCTAAAGTTGTCCTGTAGTTATTGCTGGTATTTTATTTGTAAAATTTTCAAAATAAGTATTGACCTTTAGTAAAATTTATAAGATAATATAAATCAAATGATAATAATTATTGCTTAGTTAGTTTTTTGCTTAAGCAATAGTTACAAAAATAAAATTTATAAACGGAGGTAATGTATTATGTCATTAATTGGAACTGAGGTAAAACCCTTTCAGGCGCAGGCTTATCACAATGGGAAATTCGTTGAAGTTACAGAAGCCAATTTTAAAGGAAAATGGAGTGTAGTATGCTTCTATCCGGCAGATTTTACGTTCGTGTGCCCTACAGAGCTAGAGGATTTGCAAAATCAATATGATGCGTTAAAAGAGCTGGGAGTCGAAGTATATTCCGTTTCTACTGACACTCACTTTACTCATAAAGCATGGCATGACAGCTCAGAGACAATCAAGAAAATCACCTATGTTATGATTGGGGATCCTTCGCATACCTTATCAAGAAATTTTGAAGTGCTGATTGAAGCGCAAGGCCTTGCTGACCGTGGTACGTTTATCATTGATCCCGATGGTGTTGTTCAGGCGGTAGAAATCAATGCCGGCGGTATTGGCCGTGACGCGAGTACATTACTTAACAAAATTAAAGCCGCTCAATATGTGCGGAAAAATCCTAACGAAGTTTGCCCTGCCAGATGGCGTGAAGGCTCTGCAACGCTGAAGCCAAACCTGGATCTTGTCGGCAAAATTTAAGAGGTGGTTTCTATGTTGCTAGATGGAGATATAAAAGCACAATTATCTCAATATCTGCAATTGATGGAAGGCAGTGTGCTGATTAAAGTCAGCGCAGGCAGCGACAGTGTATCTAGTGACATGATTGCTCTGGTAGATGAGATTGCTTCGATGACTTCTCTAATTACAACCGAGAGAACAAAGCTGCCAAGAACGCCTAGTTTTAGCATTCAGCGTGCAGGAGAAGATAATGGCATAACCTTTGCCGGGATTCCTCTAGGGCATGAGTTTAACTCGCTGGTGCTGGCCTTGCTGCAAGTCAGCGGCCGGGCACCAAAGGTCGAACCAAAAATAATCGAGCAAATTAGGGCGGTTAAAGGCAGCTATCAATTTGAATCTTATATCAGCCTGTCTTGCCATAATTGTCCGGAGGTTGTCCAGGCACTGAATCTGATGAGTGTTCTTAATCCGGCCATCACGCATACGATGGTGGACGGTGCTGTATTTCAGGAAGAGGTCCAGGCTAAGAATATTATGGCTGTGCCTGTGGTTTACCTGAATGGTGAGTTTTTCAGCAGCGGTCGCATGAGCGTGGAGGAAATACTGGCCAAGATCAGTGACAGCTCTGATATAAGCGAGTTTGAAGGAAAAGACCCGTTTGATATTCTGGTTGTAGGCAGCGGACCGGCAGGAGCCAGTGCAGCTATTTATGCAGCGAGAAAAGGCATTCGAACAGGCATGGTTGCTGAAAGGTTTGGCGGCCAGGTTAAAGAGACGCTGGGAATTGAAAACTTTATCAGTATGAAATATACTGAGGGGCCCAAACTGGCAGAAAATCTGGAAGAACATGTGAAAGAATACCAGATTGATGTAATGAAACTGCAGCGTGCCAAGAGCTTGACCAAGAAAGAACTTGTGGAAGTTGAGCTGGAAAATGGCGCTGTCTTAAAGAGTAAAGCGGTAATTCTTTCGACGGGGGCCCGCTGGCGCAGCATTGGCGTGCCAGGGGAAGCTGAGTTCAAGAACAGAGGGATTGCCTACTGCCCGCATTGTGACGGTCCTTTGTTTAAAGGCAAGCGGGTAGCAGTCATTGGCGGCGGCAATTCCGGTGTTGAAGCGGCAATCGATCTGGCTGGTATTGCGGAGCATGTGACTGTACTGGAGTTTATGCCTGAATTAAAAGCGGATACTGTGCTGCAGAAGCGCTTGTACAGTTTGCCTAATGCAACCGTTTTAACAAATGTTAAAACTACCGAGATTACTGGTGATGAAAAGGTAAATGGCCTGTCTTATATGGAGTGTGGTACTGAGGAGATTCACCATCTCGAACTGGAGGGTGTATTTATCCTGATCGGCCTTGTTCCCAATACCGAGTGGTTGAATGGTACAGTAGAGCGCAACCGGTTTGGTGAAATTATTGTCGACAGCCATGGTGCAACAAATGTGCCGGGAGTATTTGCTGCCGGGGACTGCACAAATAGTCCGTATAAGCAGATTATTATTGCCATGGGTTCCGGTGCGAATGCAGCATTGGGTGCATTTGACTACCTAATCCGTAATTGATTTTGAAGACGCAGAGGATACTAATTCCTTTGCGTCTTTTTTTTGAACTGCAAATAGAAATGTAAAAAAATCCCCTGTTGTAGAAAATACAACAAGGGATTTGAGAATTAATAGTTTCGTTGGGTTAGAAGCTTCTGCGGAACCCGGCGTTCAGGAGCCAGGGGGTCCTGACCTTATCACCGGTAGTCTTGCTGGCTTCAAAATAGCCGCTGGTATTATCGTTAAATGCCGTTGTTATACCTAGGGCGAATTCCATATAAGTTTCCTTGAGATCTTCTCGCATGGTAACCGGGGGATTACCGCCGCTGGACATGGTGACATCGGAGTGAGCGTTAAACTCGCGGAGCAGGGAGGCTTGCAGATAAAAGCTGTTTTGCTTAACCGTCTTACCAACCATGACACCGAGACGGCCAATCACGCTGTTTAAGCCGCCTTGACTTACCGAGGTACCGTCAGAGGCGGTAAAGTCTGCGCTGGTAATCCGGTTAAAGGTGATTTCTGCCTGAGGCTCCAGATACCATTGATTATTGAGTGGTTTACGAAGGCCATATTCGGCAGACAGGCTGGTGCCCCAGTTGTTGTAACTCGCATCTACCCGGGTATTGTCAGCGTTTTCCAGGTAGCTGGTGAAGCTGTTTCTGAGGCGGCCTTGTTTTAGAATAAGGTCAAGAAAGTGGCCTTTATTGCCAAACCAACTGCTGTAGGCGCCAAGCGAGATGCTGCTGGCATCGCCAGTGCCGCGCTCCATGGTGGCATCAGCGTTTAGGTAACCCAGTGTGTAACCGGTAAAGCGTGTGCCGCTGTCAGAGGTATGCTTGGTATCATGACCGCCTTGGAGGGCGGTGTATTTTTGGGTAGTGTGCCTGCCATTACTACTGTTCGATTCCTGCTCGCCACTGTATATGCGGGCCCAGTCGCCGGTTTGGCCGGACCCTGTGCGCAGATCACCCATGCGCCGGATGAGATGGTTATTCTCATCGCGCCAGAGAGTGAGGGTATTGGCAACCGCATCATGGGCGGTGTACATCGTTTCACTGGCGCCGCCGCTGGATAAGCCGGTAATATACCATTCGACATGATCTTCACGTACGGACTGGATTGAGAAATCTTCGGCACCATTATCGCCGCTGCTGACTAAAACAGAAGATAGGATGGGAGTGTAACGGTAGGCACCAGAATCGGTGGCAACACCAGTAAAGGTGGTAGCCTCATCCGTTACAGTAGCAAAGCGGGCCGAACCGGAGATGGTAGATCCCTGTCCGAAGTTGGGATCATAGTTAACCTTTACTGTATTTGTAGTAGAACCGCCCTCAATGGTAATATGATCAGATTGGTTATTGGCAAGATCGGTATTGATGACAAAGTTGGCTGATCCCTGTGGATTAGACAGAGTAATGTTGTTGCCGATAGTTCCTGTTGTGGCTAACCGGATAGTACCGCCATTAATTTGCATATCGTATAACCATGCATTACCCTCACTGCGGAGAGCCACGGTGCCGCCAGAACCCACTATATTAGAGTCCGCTTCGGCATTATTCTCTAAATATTGAATCCCGCCGTTGTTAATAGTTGTTGATGTTACATTACCAAACTGAGTTACGATTTGTACTCCGCCTTGGTTGATAATCGACTGGCTGGCAGTGCCGCCTGAGTTTATGATTTGAGTACCGCCACTGTTAATGGTTGTCGAGGCAGCATTACCCGCCCAGTTTACATCTTGTGCACCGCCACTGTTAATCGTCGTCGATGTCGCCCTGCCATAGTAGTTCACATATTGTTTCCCACTATTGTTAATGGCGGTTGAACTTGCACTCCCATCAGCGTTTACGGCTTGTACGCCACCACTTTGAATAGTGGTGGAAGTTGCAGAGCCAAAGCCTATTATGCTCTGCGTACCACCATTTAGAATATCTGTAGAGACGGCTAGACCTCCGCTTACCTTCTGCAGGCCACCGCTGTTGATAGTTGTCGAAGTCGCCGTACCGCTGCTTTGTACATTCTGAATGCCACCACTGTTTATAGTTGTTATATTTCCATTGCCTCCGGTATTAATTTCTTGCGTACCACCGTTGTTAATGATTGTCAAAGTCGTGCTGCCTTCGGAGTCTACAATCTGTGTACCGCCGTTGCCAATGGTTGTCGAGGTAGCAGAGCCAAAGCTGTATATCTCCTGCACTCCGCCGTTTAGAATGCTTGTAGAGGTTGCTAAACCATTGCTTACTGCTTGTATTGCGCCGCTATGAATGACTGTTGAACTTGCAGTTGACGAGGAGCCAACGAATTGATAGCTACCAGATTCAAGTGATGTAGATATTGCCGTGCCGCCAGAGAGAAACTGACCGGCGCTGTTAATCGTTGTAGATGTGGCTGTACCGCCGCTATATATTGCTTGCCGTCCAGAATTTGTAATTGTAGTGGATATTGCTGTGCCACCGCTATAGATTTCCTGATAATCTGTGTTGGTTAGTGTTTCCTCGTTCACGCTCATACCTGAGGTAACTTCACGAGTGTAGGCATAAGCTGTGCTGAAGAATAGCTTATCCAGAATCTGGCCGCCATTAGGCAGTTGGGAATATAAGTCCTCTTGGATGAATTGACGCTGGAACGGAGTGTCCTCCGCCGTGATGGCAGCCAAAGGCAGCGTTAAGGGGGCAATACTGTTAAACCCGTTTACGGCCGCCATCAGAATGGAAAGGGTCTGCTGGGCGGTGAGCTTGTTTTTTTTCTTGCTGTTTACCATAATTAGAACTCCTCCTTAATTGTGGGGTTAATTGGTAATCAACCATCAGGCGATCAATCATGGCATTGACTTGTCCTGAGGTGATGAGACGCGTGCATTCAAATTGTCTATCAGTGTTTTGATGGCGCGGGCACCAGGCGAAGTCGTGATGAACAAATTCGAGGCTGCTGTCACTGAAACAGCCGTTACAGGTATGATAATTAATGACACGGTAGGGTGTATAAAACTCCATGTTAGGCAAACTAAAGCCGCTGATTAGCACAACCGGCTTGCCGATGCCCCAGGCCAGCCAGGAGAGGCCGCTTGACAAGCCCACAAAGAAATCGGCATGGTGCAAGAGACTTGCCCGTTGCGTGAGCGGCAATGGGCCGGTAAAGTCTTCTGCTCCGTAAGGAATGGTATTCCAGCGGCTGCCACTGCCATGGCAGATTTCTTTATCAATACACAGGACTCGGTAGCCTTTCTCCTTAAGATGTTTAATGGTGTTGAGCCAGCCTGTCGGATTGTTCCAGTATTTTGCCTGTGTTGTTGCTTGAGCGGCAATGCAGACATACGGCTCTGGAATGAGCCGCGTTGTATCAGGTGGAACAATCTGTGGACGAACTTCTTCTGGTTTAAGGCCCAGCAGATAGGGAATGGTTCGCTGCAGCCCGACAACCCGCCAGTCGACGGGTTGATGGATTCGGTCATCACAGGGGAAAAAAATTCCCATGTAATAGGAAGCATATATTTCGCCAGGTCGTTCTTCAGGACCGATGAAATGGAGATCGGGATAAGCGGGCTTAAACAACTCAGCAATTTCAGGCGCCATGGCGCAATAAACTTCGCAGCCATGTTTATATTTAAACTCCTGAGCATAAGGAAACCAGGCGATGATATCACCAAGCGTGCCGACAGGGAATTTTATGAGAACCTTTTTCCGGGCGGCATTATAGTCATGGCTAAGCATGAGCTTGTTGTCGCGGTAAACCTCCAGACGAAAATTAATGAAAAACTTTTTCGTGCTGGTGACAAGCACATCGGAGGCCGGAGCATCATAAAGCGTAAGACAGGCATCTTTATCAATTATTTTAACGCGCCAGCTGCCGGCAGGGACCTTGATGCGCGCGCCGTAATTAAAATCAAATGCGAGTCCTTCAATATCCGTTTTGCAGGTTAGTTCGCCAGCGTTAAAATTCATATATGGCGGCTTTTCAGGAAGGGCTGGAGCTGATACTGGGAGCTGGTTTGAAGCTTGCAGCTGATTCATAATTTGTCGTCCTTTCATGGCGGTACCTATTTCTCCACTCTTATCGTAATACGACTAATTATCCGTTACAACTAAAGATTGATAAGGAAATATTAAGGTGAAGTTTATAAATCTTTATAAATCTTTGTAAATGGAGTAATTTACCTATTTTGTTCGTTGATCAAGATAATTTCGCCATAAAAGCCTCTGGATGGCAGTACCTTTGGGTTTATTACGGCGTAGGCACATCCTTGTATCATCTTCGGGAAACCAAGCTTCCAGCAGGAGTTTAGCGAAGTAAATGTCGAATTATCTGGAAAGGATTCTTTTAAAATATTTTGATTTTTAGGGGTGGCAAGATGGCGGAGACGGTTATCTTAATTGTCGATGATGAGCTTGAGATATGTGAACTTGTCAGTATGTACCTATCAAAAGAAGGGTACCGTACACTGAGCGTGCATGATGGGGTTAGCGCAGTTCAGGCAGCCGTACAGTATCAGCCGGATTTAATCTTGCTGGATAATTTGCTGCCTGATTTAAATGGTGTAGAAGTTTGCGCACAGCTGCGTCAGCTCGTTGACGCTCCCATTCTCTTCATGAGTTGTAAAGGAGAAGAAAGTGATAAAGTGATTGCGCTGGGGATTGGCGGTGATGACTATCTTGTCAAGCCCTTTGGTCTCCGTGAAATGGTGGCACGGGTGAAGGCTCATCTGCGCCGGAGAAATAAAGTGGAAAAGGCTCATGAGATCCTGCAGTATGGCAGCTTGTGTATTGATATTACCAGCCGCTGTGTGTGGCACAACCGGCATCTTGTGAAACTATCGGGAACAGAGTTTGATATTCTTGTCCTGCTGGCGCGAAATCCGGGGATTATTTTCAGTGCTGAAGATATTTTCCGGAAGGTATGGTCGGTAGACGTCAATGAAGATGTGCGTACCGTTGTGGTTCATGTCAGCAATTTACGCAAAAAAATTGAAAATAACTCAACCCAGCCAACTTATATTCTGACGGCCTGGGGAACGGGCTATCAGTTTAACAGTGTTTGGGCGCAGCGGGGACTGGGAAGGACTCCGGCGGGAAAGCGAGAGCAGTTTGCAGTTACGTAATTTCAAAGGAGCTTACAGCTTTTTTATTGCTATTATTATTCTTATTATTACGGTTACGGTTCTCGCTGTTGTTTGGATCAGTGGGAAGCAGTCTGAACTGTACATCCATGATGGCTGGCATTACCGCTGGGGTGATTCGCCGGTTATGGCCGACGGACGGCTGGAATGGGCTGTGGCACCAAGGGAGCCCGAAGTATGGCTGGATACAAAATTCCCCGGGCAGCCTCCCGGCTGGGATGGTAAGAGTGTATTATGGCTGCATGGCATACTGCCGTCAATAGACTATGCCAAGCCAATCCTGTTTTTGGTGACAGTGAACCATCATATTGAGTGCTGGATGGATGGAAAGCGAATTTATCAGAGCGGGGAAATCCCTGTACCGGAAGGAACGGCTTATAACCCCTGGTTCCCCATGCATTTAATTGAATTGCCGGAAAAAGCAGCTGGGAAAGATGTTTATCTCAGAATTCATTCCAACGGACCGATTATCGGTTTGGGGGCCATGCCGCGCTTTGGCGGTTTACTAGAGATTACAGAAAGCCGCACCAAGCTGGACTTTTTCCGAACGGGGGCCGTTTTTCTCGGGTTATTCGGCGGCGGCGTGGCCTTTATTATGGCCTTGCGTAATAAGGGTCTAAAAAGTTATTACGCTTTTGCCGGAGGCGCGGTTTGTAACAGTATGGTAGGCCTGAGCGGGATTTTTAACATTCAAGCGTTGATCAAATCATCACAGGTTTTAATGCTTGTGACAATGGCCGGTGCTTTATTTGGACAGGGGTTTTTAATCTGGTTTTTAGAATCAATCGTACAAGAGCGTCACATAAAGCTGGTTCGTAGAATTCGTTATTTGCTTTTTATAAGTGCTGTATGTGGAATGCTGCAAGTGATCATTGATCCAGGCAAGAGCGTATTTTTAGTGAAAGTTGCGTTGATCACATTATTTCTCAATATTATTCTGCTGTTTTATGTATTTTGGGGGCAGTTGCGGACGAATGCGGAAGCGCGTATCTATGCAGCAGGCATTGGCGCCTGGGCTTTAGCATTAACTGCTGATGCCCTCCGGTCGCTGGGCATACTGGCCATGCCGATTTCCATCGGCGTATCAGGACAACTGGTGGATCTTAGCTGCCAGGCCTTTATCCTGTTGCAGCGTATCCGGCTGCTGTATCAGCAAAAAGAAGAAGCTGCCCTGCTGATTTCACGGAAGAATGAAGAGCTGAACCTTCTCAATAAACAAATTAATACCATCAATGAAAGCCTGGAGCGGCAGATCATGGAGCGGACTGGCGAGCTTCGGGCAACCACTTTTCTTTTGCAGCAGCAGAATGAGAAACTGGCTTGTATGGAAAAGGCACGTCAGCATCTGGTCAGTAATATTGCTCATGATTTACGCACACCGGTGATGATGATCCGCGGTTATGTGGAAGCCATCTTGGATGGCGTAGCCAATGAGCCAAAACATCAGGAAAAGGCGCTGCAGGTCATTCACAATAAAACCTTGCTGCTCAATAATCTGATTGAGGATTTTTTTACACTATGCAAACTAGAATCACGGATGCTGACCGTGGAATGGAAAACGGTGTTAGTCGGACAGTTTCTAACAGCAATCTTGGATTCTTACCAGGCAGATGCGGCGAAGATGAATGTAAAGCTGCTGCTGGAAGTACCTGATGAGATACGGGATAAGGCGATTAAGATTGACCGGTTCCGGCTGGAACAGGTATTTGCTAACTTAATTTATAATGCAGTGAAATTCACTCCCGCCGGAGGAAGAATTACAGTAGATGCCCGGACTGATCCGAATGGAGAAGAAGTTGTTTTTGCCGTTCAGGATACGGGAGTGGGAATTGCTGTTGAGGAATTAGAAAAAATATTTGACCGGTTTTATGCCGGTAGAGGTTCGATCATCCATAGTGTTGGCAGCAATACCGGCCTGGGACTGGCTATTGCTAAAGAAATTGTAGACATGCACGGCGGGCGTATCTGGGTAGAAAGTGAAATAGGCCGGGGCAGCGTATTTTATATTGCCTTGCCGTTATTGCAACAGTAAGGGAAAAACTCCCGCAGAGGCGGGAGTTTTTTGTTGGTCTAACAGTATTTTATATTGGACAGCAGGCGCATTTTGCGCCAGTACGGACATGGAGGCAGCGGCGCACGACAGCATGAAAAGCCTTACCGAATCAATAGAGGGGTAAGGCTTTTCATGCTGCTTGGCCGGATATTGTGGTTACCTTTCTTTATCACTAAAGTAATACAACAGTGCCCCAAGCGGCATGCTTAATCCAAAGAGTGCTGCCAGGGGCCAGCTGCCATAAGCATAGGCCCAGCCGCCTAACGCCGAACCGACTGCTCCGCCGACAAAGAAAACAGCCATAAATATTCCGTTTACCCGTCCGCGAACTTCAGCGCCGAGTGAATAGATTACACGCTGGCTGAGAACGAGATTGCCTGATACGGCCATATCTAACGTAATTGCGGCAATAACCATCAGTGCCAGAGAGAGCTCAAATTTGCCTGTAGCTGCAAGGGTTAGCAGAAAGGAAAGAATTGCAATGATAATAGCCAAGCCTGTAAGGCGTTTTGTCCAGCCCTTATCAGCCAATCTGCCTGCTATCGGGGCAGCTATGGCTCCAGACACACCGGCAAGTGCAAATAAGGCGATTCCCTGCTGGGATAAGCGGAAGTGGTCGGTCAGCCATAGTGGAATAATCGTCCAAAACAGGCTGAAAGCACCGAATAAGCAAGCCTGATAAAAGGAACGGCGGCGTAACAGCGCTTTTGTTGAGAAGAGATACCACAAGGAACCCAGTAAAGCACGATATGTTAGTGTTGGTGCCGGGGCGCGTTCTGGCAGAATAAAGGCCAGCATGCCGGCTAAGAGGGCTGTAACAGCTGCTGAGAGCAGAAAGACTGCCTGCCAGCTCCAGAAATCGGCAATAAAACTTGCTATTGGCCGGGCAAGCATAATTCCCAGTAGTAAGCCGCTCATTACATTGCCTACTACCTGGCCGCGCCGTTCTTCTGCTGCCAGATGAGCTGCATAGGGAACCAGGATTTGCGCAGCTACGGAACCCAGTCCGATAAACGCTGCTGCAATTAGGAAGACTGATCCATTATCGGCAAGGGCGGCTGCCAGTAATGCACAAACGACGATCCCGAGAGTGATTACCACTAAACGGCGATTCTCGTAAAGATCGCTGAGCGGAACGATGAATAACAGGCCTGCTACATAACCGATTTGTGTCAATGTTACGATGAGACCAGACGATGCCAAAGGAAGATGAGTTGCCATACTGATCGGGCCAACTAATGGCTGTGCATAATAGAGATTAGCAACAATTACCCCACATGCGACAGCTAATAGTAAGGTGACCCAATGGGGAATTTGCTGGGGTTTGGTTAATCCGTTATTCATATGAAATCCCTGCCTTACATTTTTTTCATTCAGCATAAGATTCCTGACAATACAAATACTGAACGTTTAGTTTTGTTGATATGCATATTATATACTGAACGTTTAGTATTGTAAAGAGGGTTTTGTTTCCCTTTGCAAAAAATATTTAGTATAATGAACGTATAGTTTTAGCTGAAAAATATAGCCGGGAGGTATTGTATTGGAAAAGAAAAAAGGGCGCCCTCGGAACGCCGCCACGGAAAAAGCCATACTTGCTGCCTCATATGATTTATTGCTGGAGAATGGTTTTGAATTTGTGACTGTTGAAAAAATTGCTGAACGGGCTAAGGTCAGTAAAGCCACCATTTACAAATGGTGGCCTAATAAAGCGGCAGTGGTTATGGATGGCTTTCTGTCTGCGGCGATGGCAAGGCTTCCCGTACCGGATACCGGTTCGGTTTTCCAGGATATTGTGCTTCAGGTATCTAACTTGGCGAACTTTTTAACCAGCCGGGAAGGACAGGTGTTGAATGAATTAATTGCCGAGGGACAGTTTGACCGGAAGCTGGCAGAGGAATACCGGTCCAGGTATTTTACACCGCGGCGGCTCGACTCGCGGCGCATTTTAGAACGGGGCGTGCAAAGAGGCGAATTAAAACAGGATTTAGATCTGGAACTTTGTATTGACTTACTCTATGGCCCGCTTTTTTATCGCTTATTGGTAACGGGGGAGAAAATCGATGAAGCTTTTATTGAAGTATTAATCAATTATGCTTTTACAGGAATTCAGCCCAAAAACTAAAAAACCGCAAAACAATAGCAGTTAAGTTGTATCCGGCTGCCGAAAAAGGCCGGAAGGTCATAGCGTACGCCTATTGTATAATAGCGAATAGATATTTTAAATATTTAAACAATAATGCTACCCTTATGGTAGAAGTCTTGTAGATATTGTAGAAATCGGGAATATTTTGCCGCTAAACCGGCAGATGGTGTGGCGACTAAGCAGGGACGCCGACGACTTTCCTGCAAATCTTGAATGTAAGGATGATCATGCATGAGCAGCATACAAAAGAAACAAGATGTTATCCTAATCGGCGGCGGAATTATGAGCGCTACACTGGGAGCATTGCTGAAGGAACTGGTGCCGGACTGGGAAATCACAGTATTTGAAAGACAGGCCGGCCCGGGTGAGGAGAGCTCCAATGAATGGAATAATGCAGGAACAGGTCATTCTTCGTTATGTGAGATTAACTACACGGTCGAACAGCCTGACGGTACGGTTGACATCAGCAAAGCAATTAAAGTCAATGAAGAGTTCCAGGTTTCCAAGCAGTTTTGGTCGTATTTGATTAATAGCGGACTAATCCGCAATCCGCGGGACTTTATTGTACCACTTCCCCATATGAGTTTGCTCCAGGGCGAACAGAATGTGGCTTTTTTGAAGAAGCGCTTTGAAGTGTTAGCGCAAAATCCGTTATTTCAAGGCATGGAGTATTCTGATGATCCGGCAAAATTAAGAGAATGGATTCCACTTATTATGCAAGACCGGGTCATGAACAAGCCGATGGCGGCAACAAGATACGAGACCGGAACGGATGTTAATTTTGGTGCACTGACACGCATGTTGTTTGCTCACTTGCAGCGTAAAAATGTTGTTGTAAAATGTAAGCATAATGTGGATGATCTTAAGCGCACTGCTGATGGTGCATGGGAACTGAAAGTACGCAATGTGGCCAGCGGGGCGGTCGAAAGGCATACGGCGAAGTTTGTCTTTATTGGCGGCGGCGGCGGCAGCCTTCATTTGCTGCAGAAATCGGGTATTCCCGAAGGCAAGGGGATTGGTGGCTTTCCGGTAAGCGGCATATTCCTGGTATGCCAGAAGCCGGAAATTGTCGCACAGCATCATGCCAAAGTGTATGGGAAGGCTCCTGTTGGTGCTCCGCCAATGTCTGTTCCTCATTTGGACACAAGATTAATTGATGGCAAGGAATCCTTATTTTTTGGTCCGTTTGCCGGTTTCTCCCCTAAGTTCCTGAAATTTGGTTCCATGTTCGACTTAATTACCTCTGTAAATGCCGATAATCTCATCACGATGCTGGCAGCCGGTGTCAACAATGTTTCACTCACGGCCTATCTGATCAGGCAGGTTATGCTGTCAAAGGAAGAACGGATGGCAGATTTACGGGACTTTGTTCCCAATGCCAAGAGCGAGGACTGGGAGCTGCTGGAGGCTGGACAGCGCGTGCAAATTATCAAGAATACGGCTGCCGGTAAAGGCACTCTGCAATTTGGCACAGAGGTTATCAGCGCTGCTGATGGTTCAATAGCCGCTTTGCTTGGCGCTTCCCCCGGTGCTTCTACTGCTGTTTCCGTTATGCTGGAACTGATGAAAAAATGCTTCCCGCAGCAGATGAAGGAATGGGAACCGAAGCTGCGGGAAATGATTCCTTCTTATGGAGTAGCACTGTCGAAGAATCCGGAGCTGATTAGCGAGATCCACGCCTCAACCGCACAAGCACTTGGCTTAAACAAGTAAGAAACTTTTGCTGTTGCGTGGCAGCGTTCATTCCAAAGATAAAATAAAACGCTATTTTCATTAATGAAAATAGCGTTTTATTATTTACTGCCAGTGATAGGTCAGGCTGATCTTCTAATTAGTCTAATTTGTGAACAAGCCCTTGAATGAAGGGGTATTCGTAGAGCTGACCATCAACCGATTTTATAGCAGCGATAATCGAAGTGATGAGCAAAAGCAGCCAGAGCAGTGCTACTACCGGGATCAGCAGAAAACCAATCAGCGCGACACATAATAAACCGGTTATGACTGAAGCAGCTAAAATGGCGAGATGAGCGACTAAGGCCTGTTTGGCATGATGGTAGACAAAAGCATCTTCTTTTCGCAGCAAAAAAATAACCAAAGGGGCAATAATAAAGCCGATTCCTCCCAGTAAATAAGCCAGATGGGCTAGAACCGCCAGTAATTTTTGTTCTCCTGAAATGAGCATTACGGTCCTCCTTGTAGTTCCTTTTTATTAATATAGTACAAATGCGCCAAGAAGTATACTGTCATACAAGGGAAAAGCATAGTTTTCTCTTTTGAACTTGAAGGAGCCTATTACCGGTTATGGCGAACTATTCCTGCAGTAGTAGATTTATGAATATTCCAAATACCGATAAAAATAGCGGGAGGAAGCCAATATGCTGAAAACGATTATCCGCCATGAAAAGGGGCTGCATACCAGGGTAGCGGCTATGGTAGTCCAGCAGGCCGCACAACTGCAGCACCGGTACGGCGTAATTTTATATATTCATGACCAAAAGGGCAATAAAATTCCTGCAAGCAGCTTATTGCCGCTGGTGGCGCTGCATATCCGGGCAGGTGATGCTATCTGGATTTCAGCAGATCAGGCGGAAAAAGTTGAGCCAGTTCAGGCTTTAGCACAGCTGCTGGAAAGCGATTTTGCCCTGCTGGATGCAGTGACACTCAGCGGAGTGGACAGAATGCTGCAGGATCAGGCGGTAGCTGCTGAGCAAATCTTTGCGAGTCTGGCGCATGGTCTGCTGGTAACGGATGAGCAGGATATTGTTACTGTTTTTAATCCGGCAGCAGCCCGGCTGATGGAGCTGGATGCGAGCGTGGTAATTGGCAAACCAGTGCAGGAGGTTATTCCTGATACCCGCCTGCATATTGTCAGGCAAACAATGACGGCGGAGATCGGTTCACGGCAAGTTTCCGGCAGCTCAGTCCTGATTACGAATCGTACACCGATTATTGTCGAAGGACAAGCCAAGGGGGCTGTGGCTATATTTGAAGATATTTCTTCTCTGGAACGTACGATGGGTGAATTGCGGACGGTGCGGGAATTACAGGAACGGCTGCATCTGATTCTGGAGTCAGTGGAAGACGGAATTTGCGTTGTTGATGCGCAGGGCTTGATTACTTACGTCAATCCCTCCTACTTGCGTATAACCAAAATGGAGAGGTCTGATATTGAGGGAAAACTCATATCCCTTCTTTCCCCACGCGGCGCAAGGGCTAGAGTGCTGGTAACCGGCCAGCCTGTCCTTGGTCACATCAGCCGCAAAGCCAATGGACAAACAATCGCCGCCAATGTGACTCCCATTATTGTGGATGGCGAAGTTGCCGGTGTGGTTTCCATTGTAAAAAATATGTTCGAAGTAGAAGCATTGATCGATAAATTGCATCAAGTAACCGAACAAGCGGAATACTTGGAACAGGAACTCAGGCGCAGCCGTAAGCCGGTTCAGGCTTTTGACCGGTTTATTGGGAGATGCGGCAAGGTGGTAGAGGCACTGGCCATTGCCGGTAAAGCAGCCGAAGGCGCAGCCACTGTTTTAATCCGCGGCGAAAGCGGTACAGGCAAGGAACTGGTGGCAGAAGGTATTCACTTTGCCAGCCCCAGAGCTGGCAAGCCTTTTATTCGGGTCAATTGTGCGGCTATTCCGGCTGCGCTGCTGGAAAGTGAGCTGTTTGGGCATGAGCGGGGGGCTTTTACAGGGGCTGTTAGACGCAAACCTGGCAAGTTCGAGCTTGCTCACGGCGGTACGCTTTTCTTAGATGAGATCGGTGACATGGAAAGGAGTATGCAGGTTAAGCTGCTCAGGGTTTTGCAGAAAAGAGAGTTTCAACGTCTGGGCGGTGAGGAGACACTGCAGGCTGATGTCCGCATTATTGCGGCAACGAATCAGGACTTAGAACAAATGATGGCTTGCGGCACTTTTCGTGAGGACCTCTATTACCGGCTGAACGTGATACCAATTTTTCTGCCGCCATTGCGGGAACGGCAGGAAGATATTCCGTTGCTGGCTGAATTTTTTTTGAACCGGCATGCCGGTTCTCTGCATAAGCCGTTTCGCGGTATCCGGCAAGAGGCACTGGAAGCACTTTGTCGTTACCGTTGGCCGGGCAATGTGCGGGAACTGGAGAACGTTGTAGAGCGAATGGTGACTTTAGCTGACGGACCTTATATTGAGTTTGATACTTTGCCTGTTTATTTGCGGGAGTTACCGGCAGCCTCAGGCGTCAGCCATACAGAGAGTGAAGTTATTTTACCGTGGGCTGATTATGAGAGAGAGATTATTGAAAAAGCGTTAGTCCGGTATGGCAGCTTCAATCGTGCTGCAAAAGCATTGGGGGTAACGCATAAAACCGTTGCAGCAAAAGCACGAAAATACGGATTGATGAAAATGCTTTCTTGGGAAAAAAGATCCAAATAGGTAAAATGTATCAAATGATTTTGTAAGGATTGATCTTTTTTACCAAGCTATGGACAGGCGGCGGTTACGGCAGCTTTATTTGTAAGGCTTCTGGCCTTGGCACGGTTGTTGCTATAGTAATCAATAGAATTGTCCTAACAAACCCTTTTACATCCAGATCAGTGAGAGATGAAATGATGAAATGGAGGAAAACGTATGAAAAAGATCATCAATAATCCCGATCATGTAGTAGAAGAAATGTTGCAGGGCGTAGTAAAGGCTCATCCCCAGTATGTTAAGCGGGTAGAAGGATTCAATGTAGTGGTGCGTTCAGGCGGTCCGGCGGCGAAAGTCAGTTTGGTCAGCGGCGGAGGCAGTGGGCATGAACCGGCCCATGGTGGCTTTGTCGGCAAAGGTATGCTGGATGGTGCTGTGGCTGGAGCAGTATTTACTTCCCCTACTCCCGATCAGGTATTTGAAGCAATTAAAGCGGTTAACGGCGGCAAAGGGGTATTGCTTATCATTAAGAATTATACCGGTGATGTCATGAATTTTGATATGGCTGCGGAAATGGCAGCAGCGGAAGGTATTGAAGTTGAAAAAGTAATTGTCAATGATGATGTGGCTGTTGAAAATAGTACGTGGACAATCGGGCGGCGCGGAATAGCTGGTACTATACTGGTGCATAAGATTGCCGGTGCAAAAGCGGAAAGCGGTGCCAGTCTTGCTGAAGTAAAAGCCACGGCGGAAAAAGCGATTGCAGGCATCCGGTCAATGGGGATGGCACTGGCACCCTGCACGGTTCCTGCCGCCGGCAAGCCAAGTTTTATACTGGCCGATGATGAAATTGAAATTGGCATGGGTATTCATGGTGAACCGGGAACGCATCGCGAAGCTTTGCGTTCAGCCGATGAAATTACAGCGCATTTAATGGAAAAAATTCTAAAGGATCAGCCGTTGGCAGCAGGGGACGAAGTAGCAGTGCTGATTAACGGTCTTGGCGGAACACCTACGATGGAGCTTTACATCGTTAACCGCAAAGTAGGGGATATATTGTCAGGGCAGGGTGTAAAAGTAGCGAAAACATATGTAGGCAATTATATGACATCCCTGGAAATGGCCGGTTTCTCCATTACTGTGCTCAAGCTGGACAGTGAACTGAAGGAGCTGCTGCTGGCTCCGGCAGATACCCCCGCCTTCGTACAATTTTAACTGAAGGTTACTGTGAGGCATAAGGAGGAAATCATCGTGAGCAATAAAGCCGTGGCGGCAATGGAATACATCGGTGAAGCAATTATTCGCAACAAGGATTTATTAACTAGTCTGGATACGGCCATTGGCGATTCCGATCACGGCATCAATATGGCCCGCGGTTTTGAGGCAGTGAGCGGCAAACTGCGTACTTTGCCAGAAGAGGCAGACATCGGCCTAGTGCTGAAGACGGCCGCAATGACGCTTATTTCTACAGTCGGCGGTGCTTCAGGACCCCTTTATGGAACGGCCTTCCTGCGGGCTGCAGCCGTGACAGCGGGGAAACAGGAAATGGACGCCCCGGCTGCGGCTGCCGCACTGGAGGCTGCCATTCAGGGCATCAAAGAACGGGGCAAAGCAACGCAAGGGGAGAAAACCATGCTTGATGCCCTGGAACCGGCTTTAGCTGCTTTTCGTGAGGGAATGGCAGCAGGAAGATCGGTCAGGGAGTGCCTGGATTTAGCTGTAGCCGCTGCAGATAAAGGGGTGGAATACACAAAAACAATTATTGCTACCAAAGGGCGGGCCAGCTATCTGGGGGAACGAAGCTTAGGCCATCAGGACCCCGGTGCAACTTCGGCGGCGCTTATTCTCACCGCATTCGCCGAATTTTATGGAAAACAGCAGGGGGTGCTGTAATTGGTCGGTATTGTGGTAGTGTCCCATAGTGCGAAAGCTGCAGAAGGAATCGTGGAAATGGCTGCACAAATGGCCCGGGATGGTCAGAAAATCATTGCTGCCGGAGGTGCTAACGGTGCAATCGGTACCGATGCTGTACGAATTGCGGCAGCGATTGAAAAAGCGGATACCGGTGATGGTGTTGTGGTGGCTGTGGATCTGGGCAGTGCCGTACTCAGTGCAGAGACTGCGCTGGAGTTTTTGCCTGAAGACTTGCGCGAGCGGGTGCAGATTGCAGATGCGCCGGTATTGGAGGGCACGGTCAGTGCTGTAGTGCAGGCTTCGCTTGGCAGCGCGCTTGCTGAGGTGCTGGCCACTGCTGAAGGCGCACGGGAATTGCGTAAAAAATAGCTGCTGCTTGCAGCGGGGAAGGAGTGCAAAAGATGAAGCAAGCAACATTGAAGTTAACCAACCGGCTGGGACTGCATGCCCGGCCGGCGGCACAGTTTGTTCAGACGGCCGCTAAGTTCAGCAGCAAAGTCACTCTGACCGGCAATAATAAAACGGTAGACGCAAAGAGCGTGTTGTCCGTCATGACAATGGGCTTGACAGGCGGAATGGAAGTTACGCTTATTGCCGAAGGCGAAGATGAAGCAGCTTGCATTGCTGCATTATCCGAACTGATTGAAAGTCAGTTCGGCGAAGAGTAGGTGTGGCAGGATGAAAACCCTGAAAGGAATTGGAGCAGTAGCCAAAACAGCAATTGGCAGAATCAAAACGGTAGCTACTGACCTGTCGGACTATTTTCACGGGTACTCGCGGGAAACTCCCGAAAAGGAAATAGCGAAGCTGCTGGCTGCTCTCTCTGAGGCTGATGAACAGCTGAGCCGGATGATTCAGAAGGCAGCAGGCGGAGGCGATTCTGCTCAAGCCGCAATTCTTGAAGCTCATAGAACGATGCTAATCGATCCGGCGTTAAAAGCTACGGTGTTGCAAAAGCTGGATGAAGGAGAAGGAGCACCGCAGGCGATGCTGGCAGTAGCAGAGCAGTATGCGGCGATGCTTGCCTCTCTGGACGAGCCGTACCTGCGGGAGCGAGCTGCCGATGTGCTGGATGTGGGCCGGCGAGTTGCGCGAATCCTCCTGAAGGTTGATCGTATAAGCACGGGCAGTGCAGGGGTAATTCTTTGTGCTAAGGAAATTGAACCCTCGCTGTTAGCGGAAGCTGGCAATGAAACGTTGCAGGGAATAATTCTGGGGCACGGCAGTACTACTTCTCATGCTGTAATTATTGCAAAGGCCAAAGGTCTAGTGACGATTGTCGGAATCAATGATCTTTCCCTGTTAACAGAAGGTCTGGAAGTCGTTTTGGATGGAAAAAACGGCGAGGTGATCATTGATCCCTCGCCGGAAGTACGGGCCTTTTATCAGCAGCAGATTGGGCAAGAAACAGAACAGCTGGCTGTTCAATTGTCACAGGTCAGTGAGCCGGCAATTACGCAGGATGGGTACCGTGTTCAGCTGGCTGCGAATATCGGGGTGCCTGGCGATATGGAAAGAGCCGTTGAGTTCGGCTGTGAGGGAGTTGGCTTATACCGCACCGAGTTTTTGTTTATGGGAAGAAATCTTCCTCCCGGTGAGGATGAACAGGCCGAACTCTACCGGCAGGTAGTTCAGCAGTGTGGTCAGTCTTTGTGTATTATCCGTACAATGGACATTGGCGGGGATAAACCGCTGGCCTATTTGGATATCGGTCAGGAGGATAATCCATTTTTAGGCTGGCGGGCTATTCGCATATCGCTTGACCGTCCGGAATTGTTTGTGACGCAGCTGAAGGCTATTTTGCGAGCGGGGGTTTCCGGTAAAGTTGCGATTATGCTGCCCATGGTTATCAGTGCAGAAGAGATAAGAAAGGCTAAAGCCTTTATCGCTCAGGCTGCCCAGGAACTGGAACGGGAAGGGAAGGCTTTTTCGCGAAATGTTCCGCTGGGAATTATGGTGGAAACTCCGGCGGCTGCTGTTTTAGCCCCGCTGTTAGCCAAAGACTGTGATTTTTTCAGTATCGGTACCAATGATCTGGTACAGTATACACTGGCGGTAGACCGCGGCAATGCCAGGGTTAGCAAGCTCTACAGCCATTATCATCCGGCAATTCTCCGGCTGGTAGACGGTGTCATCCGGGCAGCTCATGAAAACGGCATCTGGGCAGGGATGTGCGGTGAAATGGCCGGTGATCCAGGAGCGGCTATGCTGCTGACCGCTATGGGAATTGATGAGTTGAGTATGAGCGCTGCCTCTATACCGAAAGTAAAAAGTGTGATTCGCGGTATTGATAAACTTGGCGCTGAAAGACTGCTGCAGCAGGTCTTCGAAATGGATGATGCCGAAAAAATTAAGGTGTTTGTACAAAAAGCGCTTGATGAGCAAACGACCTCAACCCATGCGTAAGCGGGGTTGAGGTCGTCCTGCTTTTCGATTACTAATTATCCTGGAGATAATCTGCTATATTTCTTAGGGCTTTTTCACTTAGACGGATATAGGCTTGTTTCGTAAGGCCTGAGGACTTGTTGATACAATTTACATGGGGATTATCGAGCAGCTTGCCGGTAGGATCACCGAGTGCGGCTGCAGTGTCACAGAAAAATTCATTAGTACCCTGACCGAGCCACTTAGTCAGTGCAGGTATGTCGTGCGACGGACCGATAGACGTATTAAACAGCATCTTGTGATTGCCCAGCCAGGAAAATTGTTCTTCGTGCAGTAAAGTGACGTTTTTATTCAGGCAGGTGCAAGCGGCATCTACAGTAGTCAGCAGTTCCTTCAAGGGGAGATATTTAATATTGCTTGCCTCCTGTTCCGGTTTACGGGTGCGGCTGTAGTAATATAAATCCGCTCCAAGGGCCTGAAGACCTTGGGCAATCAATTGTCCCGAAGTGCCAAGGCCAATAATGCCTACTTTTAAATCAGTCAGTTCCACCGGAACTTCCTGCCATTGCTTGTTTCCAAAGCCGTGGAGGTAGCGGATCAGCTCGCTTGCTACGTATTCGACAACTCCCTGGTCCCCGTAGTCCCGCACGCCTGTTACCGTAATATTTTTTGCCCGGGCAGTCCGAATATCCACATTGGCGCTTTCCTCCGAATATAGACTGCAGCACATACCGATGTAGCGGATTGCGGGGCAGGCAGCAAGAATATTTTTATCGATACGGCTGGTGTAACTGAGCAGTATGGCATCAGCATCGCCGATACGCTGGATGATTTCCTGATCATTTTGCGGAATATCCGGGAAAAGAGTAACCTCTTGTGCATAGTCAACAAGCTGTTGTTTAGCGGCAGCAGTAAGATTCAACGGCTCAATAGCAACCAGCTTTTTAAACATAATAATACCTCCTAGAATACAATCGGAGCAGCCGCATTTTGTAAAACCGCTACAATGCTCCAGGCTGCAACCGCACTGGTACGGGAATAAATATGGAGTTCAGCCCGGACTTCCTCACCTTGTACCTCGATCTTATATTCATCACCTTGAAAACCGGGAACCACTTTTATATTCATTGTTGTGTTTTCCGGTCCTGCGCTGGCAAGGGCAGTAGCGATTGCGACATTTACCTTGGTTGGTAAAAGTGAAATAGCTTCTTTGGTCGTACCGGCAAAAACTTGCTGCTCAGCTGCAATGTGCAGGAGATCATCCGTGAATAAGGGGGTGTTTTTCAGTGATAAAGGGGCCTTTTGAGCGGACATGGATGCGGTAATGGGGCTCATTAACGCTGCCGTGCGCAGGATATCAAATCCGCCCACTGCACCGCTGGCAATATATACCCGGCGCTGATACTGCGTGGCAGCTGCTTTTATGTGCTCGTAAAACTCCCTGTCGGCGAAGGCGCCAATCGATAAGACAACAATGTTGGAACCGCTTTTTAGGATTGTTTCACAATAGCTTTGCACGGCTTTTACAGAGGCGGCCTCAGCTGTAAAATCGGGCTTTTCGGCCATAAGCTCTTCAATACTGGCACAAGCTTTGCAGCCGTGATGCTCAGCGAAAGCCTTGGCCCGCTCATAATCTCTGCCCATCACTGCTATTAACTCATAGTCCGGCAGGTAACCGGCCTTTATTGCATTAGCTACGATTTCATTAAGATAGCCGCAGCCGAGCAGTGCTAATTTGAATTTTGCCATTATGCACCTCGCTTCTCGATATTTGTAAAGCAATTTCGTATTATTTCTTGTGACAATTAGGGAATTTTTCTATATTATGTGCTTTTATTCGATACACATGGCAGAATGCCTTTGCCTGCCGGTTCCATGTAGTGATTTTTCTCCTCCTGCAGTTCCTTTAGACGACAGATGTAGCAATAATTTTCTAATTTACATATTATACACAAAAGGTAAAATAGGCAGGTGAAGAATTTGAATTGTAAGGAGCTGTCGGGAGCGGTTGTAGTACCGGGAGATCCTGAGTACGAGCAAGCCAGACAGGATTATAACATTGCCATTGAACAATATCCGGCAATTATTGTATATTGCTTTGATGAATATGACGTAGCGAATGCGATATGCTGGTCAAGCGAGAAGGGATTGAGGTTAAGAATCCGCTCGGGCGGCCATAACTATGAGGGTTACTCAAACGGCACATGTAAAATGGTAATTGATACTTCGCCAATGAACCAAATATGCGTAAACACAAGTGATGAAACGGTAAGAGTGCAGGCTGGCACGAGATTATTGCCTTTATATGAATGTCTAGCGAAGTATGGTTTTGGCTTTCCAGGAGGAACATGCCCTACGGTTGCAATTTCCGGATTGGTTCTGGGCGGCGGAATCGGATTATCTACCCGTTACTTAGGGCTGACGGCAGATAATCTTTTGGCAGCAACGATGATTGATTATCAAGGAAGGAGGCTGACTGTAAGTGAAGATTGCAACTCCGAGTTATTTTGGGCGTTAAGAGGAGCCGGGGGAGGTAATTTCGGGGTTGTTACCGACTATCAATTTAAAGTGAAAAGAGTCGATAAAATTACTCTTATCCAATTACGCTGGGATGATAATCAAGCAGCTAGATATCGTTTTCTGCAGGTATGGCAGAATTGGCTGCCTGGACTGGATTACCGGGTGAGTATGTTTGGCGGAATTTTTCAATCCGGCGCATGGGTAAATGCATTTTTTTACGGTTCCCTGGAAGAAGCCCGCCATCTGTTTCAGCCGCTTTTAGAGATACCAGGCATAACCGTTGAAAACTTTCAATATATACCGTTCATTAACGCTGTAAAAAAAATTGGGGCAATCTATCCTAAACAGGAGGCATTCCAGGCAGCAGGGCGATTTGTCCAAAGAAGGTTTTCACAGGCTGAACTGGCAAACCTTATCGAAATTATGGATAAAGCACCGACCAGCCGGAATTCTTCTATCCGCGTATATTCACTGGGTGGAGCTGTCAGAGATATGATGAATGATAACGCGTTTACTGACCGTCAGGCTGATTATATTATCGCTATTGTGTCTTCCTGGGACGACAGCCGCGATGCCGCAAGGCATCGGGCGTGGGTAGAAGCGGGCTTTGATTATATCTATACCATCACTAACGGATCGTATATTAATTTCCCCTACAGCTTAACCCCAAAATATCAACAGGCTTACTACGGAAGTAATCTGCGCAGACTGCAAGAGGTAAAGGAGGCTTACGATCCTTGTAATGTATTTAGCTTTCCGCAAGGCATTAGGCTGCCGTTGTAAGGTTGACTTAGCATGACGGGAATAATAAAACACTGCCTGGTTAGGCAGTGTTTTATTATTCTTGTTATTTACGCGCCTTATCGATACTGTCAAGGACATCCTTGTAGTCAGCACCGTACTTTTCAATTACCGGCTTAACAGCAGCCTGCCACGGCTTAAGGTCTTTTACTTCCGTAATTGTCACGCCATTAGCCCGGATCTTGTCTTCTGCTTCTTTTTCCGTTTTTGCCCAAACTTCCCGTTGATAAGCAACCGAATCCAGCGCGGCTTGTTTAATTAGTTTTTGATCGTCCGGGGATAGTTTATCCCAGGCAACTTTACTAATTAATAAAACTTCAGGGATTCGTTGATGGGCATCCAAAATGAAGTGTTTTGCAGACTGATAGTGGTTTTGCGCAACAAAAGTAGGATAATTATTTTCCGCTCCATCGATTACACCTGTTTGCAACGCACTGAATATTTCTCCTGCCGGCATGGGTGTTGCACTGGCACCTAAAGCGGCAACCATTTCCATATTGATTTTATTTTGCATCACACGGATTTTTAAGCCTTTGAGGCTGTCGATGCCGGCAAGCGGCTTAAGTGAGTAAAAGCTACGGGCACCGGCAGTGTAATAGGCCAGGCCTTTCATACGGGAAGGCTGCAGATCGTTCAGCATTTTTTCGCCCATTTCACCATTTAGGAATTTCCACATATGTTCTTCGCTGTCAAAAATATAGGGTAATGAAAATACGCTCATCTGCTTATTAAATTCACCTAACGGTGATGAGCTTACGCGTGTAAATTCAATGGCACCCAGTTGGACTTGTTCCAGAACTGCCTTTTCTTCCCCTAACTGCGCTCCGGGGAAAACATCAATACTAATACGGCCGTTAGAGCGTGCTGCTACCAGCTCGGCAAACTTTTTGTCACCTAACGTTACCGGATGCTCGGCAGGATTGCTTTCTGCCAGGCGGAATTTGTACTTTGCCCCCTCTTTTGGAGCTTCTGTAGCTTTGGAATCCTTCTGTCCGCAGCCGGATAACAGCATAGACCCTGCGACCACAACAGTCAAGGCCGCAATCATAAGTTTTTTGGTATACATATCCCAGGCCTCCTTATGTTTTGAGGATTACCCCGATTTATTGGCCGGATAGCAAATGCTTACCCTTGTCCAACAAAACTCGTGATTTTTATCCAGATAATTCCAATTATTCTATATAATGAATAAAATGCCTTTGCAGCCTTGTTCCATGTTGTGAAATATTTCAAGCTATATAAAACCAAGCCCGCGTTGCTTCATACAAGTAACGCGGGCTTGTCGTTAGCGGTTAATCGATTGTAATTCCTGCGCTGGCATAACCGGATAATGAGTTTGCCAGGCTGAGGCCTGTAGCTGTTGCATAAAAGACCATCAGCAGCCGGGAACCAGCAGTTACCGGTATAGAAAGCCCAGTTGTAAGGACACTGGCGCTGTCACCTGTCTGGGGTGTACCGGTATAAGGCGGGACTAATGTTACCGTACTGCCGGCAAGAGGCGTAAAAATATTACCGCCCGTGGTTGATTCATAAAGCTCTGCAAAAATAGTGATTGTTGTCCCCACAATTGTTAATGGATCCGATAGAGTAAAAAAGGCAGCAAAGGAAGATAGTGTTCCACTTTTGGAAACTGAAAAAGCAAAATTTAGTGTTGCGCCATTACTCGTAAGGTCTATAGTCGGACCAAGATTGTCTGGACCGCTGTTAGAATTGCCGAATCCCAATAGTGCAGGGACTCCTGCTGAGCCATCTGCAAGTGTGTTTAAGGCAATAACAGAACCGGATGAAAAAGGAATCATAGTTCCTGAGCCAGTAGCACCGGTCTCACCGGTAGCCCCAGTAGCCCCCGTTTCCCCGGTTGCGCCTGTAGCACCAGTCTCGCCAGTTGCGCCAGTGGCCCCGGTTGCGCCTGTCGCCCCAGTCTCGCCGGTTGCACCAGTCTCGCCGGTTGCGCCTGTTGCGCCAGTCTCGCCAGTAGCACCGGTAGCCCCGGTTTCGCCGGTAGCGCCAGTCGCGCCGGTTGCGCCTGTTGCGCCAGTCTCGCCGGTTGCTCCAGTAGCCCCGGTCTCGCCGGTTGCACCTGTGGCTCCAGTAGCTCCGGTCTCGCCGGTTGCACCTGTGGCGCCAGTAGCCCCAGTCTCGCCAGTTGCCCCAGTAGCCCCGGTCTCGCCGGTGGCTCCTGTCGCCCCCGTCTCGCCTGTAGCACCAGTAGCCCCAGTCTCGCCGGTTGTGCCAGTAGCCCCAGTCTCACCTGTTGCGCCGGTAGCACCCGTTTCGCCAGTTGTGCCAGTAGCCCCCGTCTCGCCGGTTGTGCCAGTAGCCCCCGTCTCGCCGGTTGTGCCAGTAGCACCCGTCTCACCTGTTGCGCCGGTAGCACCCATTTCGCCAGTTGCGCCGGTGGCACCCGTTTCGCCAGTTGTGCCGGTAGCGCCAGTTGTGCCAGTAGCCCCAGTCTCGCCAGTGGCTCCAGTAGCACCGGTTGCACCTGTGGTGCCCGTTTCGCCGGTAGCCCCAGTAGCCCCCGTCTCACCTGTTGCGCCGGTAGCACCCGTTTCGCCAGTTGCCCCGGTAGCCCCAGGAGCACCAGTCTCGCCGGTTGCACCAGTTGTGCCTGTGGCCCCAGTAGCCCCAGGAGCACCAGTCTCGCCGGTTGCACCAGTTGTGCCTGTGGCCCCAGTAGCACCTGTGGCCCCAGTGTCGCCAGTTGCGCCAGTAGCACCCGTTTCGCCAGTTGCGCCGGTAGCACCCGTTTCGCCAGTTGTGCCGGTAGCACCCGTTTCGCCAGTTGTGCCGGTAGCACCCGTTTCGCCAGTTGTGCCGGTAGCGCCAGTAGCCCCAGTAGCCCCAGTTTCGCCAGTGGCCCCAGTAGCTCCGGTCTCGCCAGTGGCACCTGTGGCACCAGTCTCGCCAGTAGCGCCGGTTTCACCGGTTGCGCCAGTAGCGCCGGTTTCACCGGTTGCGCCAGTAGCCCCAGTCTCGCCTGTAGCGCCAGTAGCCCCGGTCTCACCAGTAGCACCGGTAGCCCCGGTTTCGCCAGTAGCCCCGGTTTCGCCAGTAGCCCCAGTTTCGCCGGTGGCCCCAGTGGCGCCGGTCTCGCCAGATGCGCCAGTAGCACCTGTGGCGCCAGTCTCACCAGTAGCCCCCGTCTCTTCAGGTATTTCAATTAGCACCAGGGATGCTTGAATAGGGACTATTGTTGAATAGGAGACCGTGGAAACGGTTCGATTAACTAAGCTGAATGTCATGGGTGTACTTGCGACTTGAATAAGTGCAAAACCGACGACGCCGCCTGTCTTAAGTGGTGTATCACCAATTAATTCATTTCCCTGTGAAGTTACAATGGAAAAAGAAATTCCTGTTGTACCCGCAACCGCCTGTGTTGCTACCCACCAATTGACAACATATCTTCCAGGTTTATTTATGGTTATTACACCCGTTAAAGTATCATAACTGATTGCACCAAAACTACTGACGACTGTCTCAAATACTACATTACTGTTGGCAGCCACCGTGCCAGCCAGATTTCTTTCAAGCTGCAGTCCTAAGGTATCCACATATCCGACCTCCTTTGTCATTGGAGTTCCACGTAGCATAATAAAAAAGATTTACATATTATGATATGTAAATTCTGGATAAATCGTGAGTATAGCTAAGGGAATAATCGGTAGTAAAAAACGGTAAAAACTTGAATTGCATACGATGATATAATGTCGAGGCCGCAATTCATTTTTAAAAACTAATTGGGGCCTTGCTGTTTTTATGTTAAAGTTAAATTATACAGTTCGAATTGAGACAATAAAGGGATGTGAACTGATATGGATTATAAATTACTGCTTGAATCGGTGTTAAAGCATTTGGATGAGGGCATTTTAGTCGTTGATAAAAACGCGGTTGTTACTTTCTATAATGAGCCAGCCACAAATATAGCGGGTATAACACAGGAGAAGGCTATCGGGAAAAACATCTTGGAAATTTTTCCTGAACTTACCCCGGAAAGCAGCACGTTTTACCGAGTGTTGCAAAATAAGCAGCCGATCATTGATTATGTACAAACCTATCAGAATTACCAGGGGGCAAAAGTATCTACCCTGACATCGACAATTCCACTCATGGAGCAGGGTGAAATTGTCGGTGCCTTGGAAATTTACCGGGATTTAACGCAGGTAAAAGAACTCTCGGAGAAAGTCCTGAACTTGCAATCGGAATTGTTTAAGAAAAAGCACGATGAAAAAGCGTATAAAGGAAATAGCGTTACTTATACATTCGAGGATATTATCGGCCAAAGCAGAGCGATAAAGGATGTAAAGCAAAGAGCACGCAAGATTGCCGACAGCGATTCACCGGTTTTGGTCTATGGAGAAACCGGTACAGGGAAAGAACTATTGGTTCAGGCGATTCATAATGGGGGTAAAAGGAAAAGTCAGCCGTTTATCGCTCAAAACTGTGCAGCATTACCAAATACGCTTTTGGATAGTATCTTATTTGGGACTACGTCAGGCAGCTTTACAGGCGCGAAAGATAAACCGGGGCTTTTTGAGCTTGCCCATGGCGGAACTTTATTTCTAGATGAAGTGAACTCCATGGATATGGAACTGCAGGGGAAACTGCTGCGTGTTTTACAGGACGGCGTTATCCGCAGAGTTGGCGGGACTAGTACGGTAGTTGTTGATGTCAGGATTATTGCGAGCACCAATGAACACCCGCTAAAAATGGTAGAGCAAAAGCTGCTCCGGAAAGACTTATATTACCGCTTAAATGTGATACCGTTGAATATTCCTGCATTGAAGGAGCGGAAAGAAGATATTGCGCTGCTTACCCGGCATTTTATTGCCATGTACAGCGGTAAAGTGGGCAGGCAGGTAGCGGATATATCTTCCGAAGCCTTACAGATTCTCCAGGCCTATCACTGGCCCGGCAATATCCGGGAATTGCAATACGCTATTGAAAGTATCATGAACTTCACGGAAAGCAATACAATTGATGTTGCTGATATTCCTCAGCATATAAGCTGCTCGTTATATACAGCAGCGCGTACGGCTGATGAATTTGCGGAAAATCCAATGATTACCTCCCTTGAGGCTAAGCTTAATGATTACGAAAAACAGATAATCAAACAGGCCATAAGGCAAGCGAACGGGAATGGCGCAAAGGCTGCGAGACTATTAAGCATGCCACGGCAGACCTTGCATAATAAGATGAGAAAGCATAATATCAGCTGGGAAATCATGATTAATGACAGCCGATGATAGCTTGACTTTGTCCCTAAAATGAGACGATGTTCCGATCTTTCGTCTTAAATTAGGGACATTTTATATTATTAGCACATGATAGTGAAGGATGCCTGGCTTTGGCCGGGTAAGAATTTTTGGCATGTTTATTGCAATAGATACGGATAAGTACAAGGGAATTGTAGGTGATTAAGATAACAGGAACGGTGTTTAATATTCAAAAATACTCCATACATGATGGACCGGGCATCCGCACAACCGTTTTTTTAAAAGGCTGTCCCTTAGCCTGTTTGTGGTGTCATAATCCGGAAAGCATTGCGCTCAGGCCGGAAATTATTTTTTGGGACAATAAATGCATTAGCTGCACAGACTGCATCAAAATTTGTCCACAGGAAGCGATGCAGGTTGGGCAGCAAACGGTAAGAAAAGAAACAGCGAACTGTATTGGCTGTGAAGCTTGTGTCGAAGTCTGCCCCACGGGGGCTATCGAGCAGGTTGGCAGAAAAATGACGGAAGCTGAGGTACTGAAAGAAATTGAAAAAGACAGGGTGTTTTATGAAGAATCGGGCGGCGGTGTCACGTTTTCCGGGGGAGAATGCTTGATGCAGCCGGAGTTTCTCACCGCTCTTCTTACTGTCTGTAAAGCAAGGGGGCTTCATACTGCTGTAGATACCTCAGGATATGCTTCCTGGCAGACAATTGCCGGACTAAAAGATGCGGTAGATCTGTTTTTGTATGACTTGAAGCTGATGGATGAGGAACAGCACCGAAAGTATACCGGCGTATCCAATAAACTGATACTGGCAAATCTGCAGAAGCTTGCTAAGCTTGGTAAGCCTATTTGGATCCGGGTTCCAGTCATCCCGGGCATAAATGATGATGATGCGAATTTACAAGCGATGGGCGCCTTCCTGTTTTCGCTGCAGCTTCGCGATGTTTTTTTACTACCCTATCATGGCATTGCTGCGAATAAATATATGAGGCTGGGCAGAGACTATCAGCTTTCCGCCCTGGAGCCTCCGTCACCTAAGCAAATGGAGGCAATGCAGCTAGGCTTACGGACATTTGGTTTAAATGTACAAATTGGAGGTTGATTGAAGTGGTAAAAGAGATGAATGACAGGATCAAAAAACTGCGGGAGCAGAGTGTCAATACTGTTCCCCGGTTATCAATTGAACGAGCCAAGTTGGTGACGGAAGCCTATAAAAAGTATGCCGGCAAGGTTTCCATTCCAGTACTTCGGGCTTTGACCTTTCAATATGTGCTGGAGCATAAGACAATTTGTATTAACGAGGGTGAGCTGATTGTTGGTGAGCGGGGAACAGGACCGCAGGAAGCACCTACCTATCCTGAGCTATGCTGCCATACAGTTGAAGATTTTGATATAATGGATAAGCGGGATAAAATCTTTTTTAGAGCCAGTGAGGAAACGAAACGGATCCAACAGGAAGAAATTATCCCGTTTTGGAGCGGCAAAGCGATTCGTGATCTTATGTTCAATCACATGACATCTGACTGGAAAGACTGCTACGAAGCGGGTATTTATACGGAGTTTATGGAACAAAGAGCTCCGGGACATACGGTTGCTGGGGGAAAAATATATCAAAAAGGATTTCTTGACTTTAAAAAAGAGATTGAGCAGCAATTACAGGCACTGGATTATCAGAACGATGCGGAGGCTTTTGATAAACAAGAAGAATTAAAAGCGATGGCCATTTGCTGTGACGCGATTATTACTTTTGCACACAGGCATGCTGAAAAAGCGAAGGCATTAGCCCAAACCGAAACTGATCCGGTAAGGCGAACAGAACTATCGGCGATTGCTGAGGTTTGCAGTCATGTACCGGCTCATGCGCCAAGAACGTTCCGGGAAGCCTTGCAGACATACTGGTTTGTTCACTTAAGCGTAATAACCGAATTAAATACATGGGATTCTTTTTGCCCAGGCAAGTTAGACCTTCATCTCTATCCTTTCTATGAAAGAGAAGTCAGGGAAGGAAGTCTGACAAAGTCTCAAGCGAAAGAATTACTGCAATGTTTCTGGATCAAGTTTAATAACCAGCCTGCACCGCCCAAGGTAGGCATTACCCTGCAGGAAAGTGCCACCTATACGGATTTTTGCAATATTAATATCGGAGGTATCAAGCCTGATGGCAGCGATGGCGTCAATGACGTATCCTATCTGCTGCTGGATACTGTTGAGGAGATGGAACTGCTTCAGCCTAGCACTAATGTGCAAATCAGCCGGAAAAATCCGGATCAATTTGTGCTTAGGGCGGCAGAGGTAATCCGGGCCGGTATGGGCTTCCCGTCTGTCTTTAATACGGATGCCGTTTTGGAGGAACTGCTTCGTCAGGGAAAAAGTCTTGAAGATGCCCGCGGGGGCGGAACAAGCGGTTGTGTAGAGGTAGGCTGCTTTGGTAAAGAGGCGTATATCCTGACAGGCTATTTGAATTTGGTAAAGATACTGGAAATAACGTTGTACAACGGAATTGATCCGAAGACCGGTAAAAAAATTGGTCTGGAAACAGGTCAGGCAGCAGAGTTCAATTCTCTAAAGGAACTATTGGCAGCGTACAAACAGCAAATTGCCCATTTCGTAGATATTAAAATCAGAGGAAACAATATCATTGAAACGCTGTATGCGAAATATATGCCTTCGCCCTTTTTGTCCATCGTAATTGACGACTGCATTGCCAACGGCAAGGATTACAATGCTGGCGGAGCGAGGTATAACTCGCGTTACATCCAGGGTGTTGGTATCGGCAGTATTACCGACAGCTTGTCGGCAATTGAATATCATGTGTATGATAAAAAGAAGCTGTCCATGAAAGAACTATTAGCAGCGTTGGAAGTAGATTTTGCCGGACAGGAAAAAGTACGCCAGCTTCTTTTGAATAAGACGCCAAAGTATGGCAATGACGATGATTATGCCGATGCAATTATGCTGCAGGTATTTGAAATTTTTCATGAAGTTGTGAATGGAAGGCGTACGCCAACTGGTGGAACTTATCGGATTGAAATGCTGCCCACTACCTGCCATGTCTATTTTGGCTCTGTTATTGGGGCTACCCCTGACGGCAGGAATGCCGGGCGGCCGCTTTCTGAAGGAATTTCCCCCGTGCAGGGAGCAGATAAAAACGGTCCTACGGCAGTCATTAAATCTGCTGCCAAAATGGATCAGCTGCGGACAGGCGGTGCATTGCTGAATCAAAAGTTTACCCCACAGGTTGTGCATGGTGAGTCTGGTCTTAGAAAATTAAAGGATTTAATTCGGGCATACTTTAGACTGGATGGTCATCATATTCAATTTAATATTGTCGATGCCGATACGCTGCGCGAGGCGCAAAAGGAGCCGGAGAAATATAATAATCTTATTGTCCGGGTTGCAGGCTACAGTGATTACTTTAATAATTTGACCAAAGCTTTGCAGGATGAAATCATCGAGAGAACAGAACATAAGGATTTTTAAACAAGAACGGGACTCAGGCGCATGTAAATGTACTGAATCCCGTTTTAATTTCTCTCAAATCAAGGTCTTATTTCTGCTTCTAAGTAATTCTAACAGCCATATACTTTTAGCAGGAAATTGCGGAGTTGGGGGAAGAGAAATGGACAAACGCTATCTTACCACAAATCAGGGAGCACCTGTACCAGATGACCAGCACTCGTTGACCGTGGGAGAACGGGGACCGATGTTGTTTGAGGATATTATTTTCCTGGAAAAGATTGCTCATTTTGACAGAGAGAGAATTCCCGAAAGAGTCCTTCATGCCAAAGGTGCCGGTGCTTTTGGCTTTTTTGTACCCTATAAAACAATGGCAGCATATACAAAAGCCGATTTTTTGCAAAGCCCTGAGAAGAAAACTCCCGTGTTTGTCCGTTTTTCTCTGGCAGGAGATTCTTTGGGCGGGGCTGATACGGTAAGAGATATCCGGGGATTTGCGGTAAAGTTTTACACGGATCAAGGAAATTACGATCTGGTTGGCAATCATATTCCTGTATTTCCTATCCGCGATCCACTGCAATTCCCCGATCTAGTTCATGCTTTAAAGCCTGATCCGGTCACCAATGTCCGGGGCGGAATAATTGCCGCCAGCCGTTTCTGGGACTTTATGTCGTTAAGGCCGGAATCGATGAATTTTCTTACCTATTTGTTCTCCGATACCGGCACTGTGAAAAGTTATCGAACCATCCAGGGATTTGGCGTCAACACCTATAAGTGGGTGAATTTGCGCGGAGAAGAAGTATATGTTAAATACCATTGGGAGCCCTGCGCAGGTGTGGCGACAATAGACAGTAAGACGGCAGCACGGCTTGCCGGAGCAGATCCTGACGTAGCACGGCGGGACTTATTCGACACGATTGAAGCCGGGCATGCGGTAGAGTTTGAGCTGCGTGTACAACTGTTAAAGGTTGAAGAAGAATGTAATTTACCCTTTGACCCGCTCGATCCAACTCATATCTGGCCGGAAGAGATGTTTCCCCTGATGCCGGTGGGCAGGATGGTGCTGAATCAAAATCCCGGCAATTTTTTTGTTGATGTAGAGCAGGCCGCGTTTGCTCCGGCAGCGCTTGTACCCGGCATTGAGTTTTCTAATGACAGAATTCTGCAAGGGCGGATTTTTGCTTATGGCGATACGCAAAGGCACCGTATCGGTGTTAACTATTTGCAGCTTCCGACGAATATGCCCCGCAGGCCGATTGACAACAAAATGCAGGCAGGAGCGATGCAGAGGCTGTATAGCGAAGGGGTGGCAAACTATTTACCCAACACGATAGGGGGAGGAACACCGGTTGAGACGCCGGAGACAGGCAGAGAGGTCTGCCGTTTTATATCAGGAACAATTGCTAGAAAAGAACCAGCAGGCGACGATTTTTATCAGGCCAGATGCAGATACCGGAATATGTCCGCGATAGAAAAAGAGCATTTGGTCGCAAACTTTGCTGAAGCGTTGAGTCCGGTCTATGAACCAATCAAAAGAAGGATGCTGGATCTTTTCATGAGGACCGATAAAGAGCTAGGCAGTCGAATCGCTCAGAATTTACAGTCAATGTAAATAAGGCGAACCTGTACTTCCGGCTTTTATTTGCCAGAGACGTTTACCATGCTTAACGATTGCCGTATAAATAACAGGAGAAGAGTTATTCTAAGAACGTCCTTTAATAGAAACTAGGGGATTAAGCAGGCAATCTTTTCGGGAGATGATCATTTGCAGCAAGTGGAGAAGCAGTCTATTTTATTTGTAGCTTTAAACCGGCATCAAAGACAATATTTTCAGCAGCTGGGAGCTGTCCTAAGCTGCTTCTATGATGTTCATCACATTTATTACGGCTTATCGGATTTTTCCGGTGCACTAATCAAGCCTGCGCTGCCGGAAGCAGTTGCATTTACTGAGCAAGAAATGGCAGATATTATCCGCTTTCTGCTGATCAAGGGAAAAAAACGCAATTTCACAGGCATCCGCGGCTGGCTGCACTCACAAACCGTCCTCGAAAGCAGAGCCTGTTTTGCAACCCGGCATTTTTATCACTATATGTGCCGTACACCGGTTGAGCTTGTCTGCGTCTGGAATGGGATTAATCTTCCGCTGGCATGTGCGGCGCGAGTGGCGAAAAAAATGGGAAAAAAGACGCTGTTTTTTGAAAATGGCTATCTGCATAACACTACTACCCTGGATCCCAACGGGGTTAATTATCGAAGCAGCTTAGTAAATCGCTCACGTTCTTTTTATGATGCAGTCGTTATACAGGAGCAGCAGCTCGCTCAAATTTATCATACTGTACCGGCAGGCCGGGGATTAAAAACAAAATGGTATCAGAGCCTGGGCACTACGCAGAAGCACCTGCCGGAGGAAATTGCGCTGCCAAAGAAGTTTATTTTTCTACCTTTCCAGGTTCAAGACGATACACAGGTATTGCTGTACTCCCCCGAAATCCGGTCTATGAGCGAGCTTGTTCGTTGCGTGGTAAAAGGGGTAAAAGAGTTTAACCAAAGACATCAGGAAGATATATGGATTATTGCCAAAGAGCATCCTTCTGATTTTGGGAGGGTCGATTATTCTGCTTTGAAAGAAGCATATAAGCAGGAAAAAATCCTGTTTTTACAGTTCTATCCAACACCGGAGTTAATTGCCCGTTCCACAGGAATTATTACGTTAAATTCAACTGTAGGGATTGAAGCGTTACTCCAGCATAAACCGGTTATAACGCTGGGAAATTCTTTTTACAATATAGACGGCTTAGTCTGCCATGTTATGCAGCCCGATCAATTAGGGCGCTATATACCTTTTATTTTTGCAGAACCTGATCATCAGCTGATTGATAAATTTTTAATCTATTTACGTTACGTTTATTTGACAGAGGGGTCGTGGCGGCAGCCAGATGAGCGGCACTTTGCAAGTGTAATCCAGAAAGTGCGAGAGTTATTATAATATTATAATAACTGTTATTTATTAATTAAAAATTTAATTAAACGAGAGGAATTTGCTGATGCTCAGAGAACTATTAACAACAAAAGTGAATAGTGTATCCTAGATCGGCAAACTTAACGAAAGTTAAGGACGCAAAGCTATGGGACTAACGATTTTATATCAATGTCTGCCAGGTTGCTATATGAGTCTGTTCATATACAAGCTGGTTTTTTTATGTTTTCACCTGAGCCCCCAAGGCTTGGGGGGCAAGCTAAGTCTTTTCTAATGAGAGGGGAGGGCAAGTTAATTAGTTAGCCGGTTAATGATAAATAGGAGAGGAAGATAGTATGCGCAGATTACCAATAGTTGCTCAGTTAGCAGGAATGTTTTTAGTTGCTATCTCTTTTATGCTGCTTTTGCTTGGTTTTGTTGCCTATCAGTATACGAAAGCAAGCGATACATATGAGAATCTAATCACTCATACTTCCGTGAATATGCTGCTGCTCACCAAGGCACAAGATGGTATGCATTCGGGGATTGCCGACTTGCGCGGCTTTATGGCCTATTCAGTTGGCAGCTATGAGCAGCAAGCCAGAAAGGAATTTGAGGATAGCCAACAAGAGTTAAAATCTTTTGTAGCAGGCGTAAAGAATCCCGAAGTCAAGACTGAGGCTGTGAAATTGGAAAAGATGATGAATGACTACAGCCTGAAAATGGGACAGCTGCTGGATGCTAAAAAAGCCAATGATCCTGCCTTCAACACGCTGCTGGCGGAAGGACGAAACTTATCCCAGCAGATTGATCAGCAATTTGAAAGAACACTTGATCTCGAAGAGAAATTTCTTAAAATATCAACTGATCAGTTGCTGCAGGAGCAAAAGGTGACAAAAAGAATTGTTGTTATTTTGAGTGCGGTAATTGTGATCCTTGTTAGTATCCTGGCTTTTTGGTACAGCCGGTATATGGCCAAACGCTTAAACCGTGTTCGGGATGAAATGGGTAAAATCAGTCGGTTTGACCTGACAAACACTGCTTGTCAGCAGACCTCGATTAATGATGAAATCAGCGATATGACAGCTGCAATGGCTGAAATGAAGAATGCCCTTCGCTCCTTGGTTATTCATATCCGTCAAAACTCTGAGTCGCTGGCGGCTGCCAGCCAGGAGTTAAGCGCTACTGTTGAGGAACAATTGCGGGCAGCCGAAGTTATATCCAACTCGATTGCTGAGGTTGCCAGCGGCTCTGCCCTCAATACTAATAACCTTACGGAGATGTCCCATACCATCCAGGAGCTTTCGGCAAGTGCTCAGGAAATGAGTGCCAATGCATTTGAGGTTAATGGAAACACCCAAAATGCTGTTGATGAAGCAGGGCAGGGAATGAATTTACTGACCCGGATTGTGACGCAAAATGAAACGGTTGCCGAATCCATGCAAAGTATTACCAAGGCAGCTGATTCCTTGGCGCAAGGGTCGGAGAATATCCGTGAAATTGTTACTGTTATTCAGAGCCTGGCCGGGCAGACGAACCTTCTGGCACTGAATGCCGCCATTGAGGCTGCACGTGCAGGTGAGGCTGGCAGAGGTTTTGCCGTAGTTGCCGAAGAGGTGCGTAAGCTTGCCGAACAAAGTGCCGAAGCTACCCGCCATATAGGCGACATTATAAACAAAATGACGGCTGACATTGATTATGCCGTATTACACGTAAGTAGAGGCAACAGTGAAGTTGAAGCGGGCAAGCAAGTTGCCTTCAATACGCAAACCGGCTTTAGTGTTATCATCGAAAAGCTGAACAAAGTAAGGACGGTAGTTGGGCAAATCACAGTGGCAATTGAAGAAACGGCCACAGGCACGCAGGCTATGGTAGGCAACATTCAAAACATTAGTGCTGTTGCCGAACAAACGGTCGCTGGTGCGCAGACCGTTGCGGCTGCATCTCAAGAACAAAGTGCCAGTATGCATGAAATAAACAGTAATGCCGAATCGTTAGCAAAAATGGCGGAAGAATTGAATACGATAATTAGTAAGTTCCGGCTCTAGTCAGGCATGAAGCTGCAGCTTGCATGAAAAAATTCATTGTAAGCTAACCGGGTCTGTGATATGATCAAATTACAAGTTATTCTATATTCACGCCAACAATTTAATATTGTGGCGGCAAGTGTATATAAGGCAGATCGGTAAGGTGCTACCACCCTATCGCAAAGCCAAATACAAGCCGTGCAGTTACAGTCTGCTGTTTTAAGCGGCAGTAGATGAAAGTATTCTACACCTGGTTTGTTTTGATTATCAAAACAAACCAGGTGTTCTTATTTTTCATTCCTTTAAACCAGATCAAGTAGTATGAAATACTATCTGGCGCTGTTTTGGCAAAAGGATGACATCATTAACAAGGAGGGGACGCGAGGTATAGAACACGATAATGCATAGAGTTCATGTATACAATGTATTGTATACACAATACACAAACAAGCTGCAACTACATGAGGCAGGCCTGGTAACGAATGAGAAGGAGGGGTTTATATGACTGTAACAGACTCAATGGAAGGTGCGATCATTCTAAGTGTTGTTGACTTTTTCCTGAGTATTATTATTATTTGGGGCATCAGCCTTGTTTTGAACTTTTTTCCACAATTAAATAAGCTGGGGAAAATCGATGAAGACAAACTGACCAACGGTCATTAAAAATAGAGAAAGGCGGGATAAAAATATTATGGAACAAATAACTTCGCTAATGGTATCACTGGCTGAGCAGACGGGGCTTGCTCAGCTATGGTGGGGAAACGTGGTTATGATTTTGGTAGGCGCAGGGATGATTTATCTTGCGCTCGCTAAAAAATACGAACCATTTCTCTTGCTGGGAATTGGATTTTCCTGTATTGTCGCCAATGTTCCCGGATCGGATCTAACTCAGCCGGGAGGCTTGTTCTATTATGCCTTCCGCGGAGTAGAGCTTGTTATTATTCCGCCATTAATTTTTCTGGGTGTAGGTGCGATGACCGATTTTGGACCCATGATTGCTAATCCCAGCTTGATGATTCTTGGTGCCGCGGCCCATTTGGGAATTTTTATTGCTGTAATTGGCGCTAAAGCGTTAGGATTTACGCTGGCAGAGGCAGGCGCGATTGGCATTATTGGCGGTGCTGACGGCCCGATGGCAATTTTTGTTACGATGAAGCTGGCACCACACTTGCTGCCGCAGATTACAGTCGCCGCTTATTCTTATATGGCGTTGATGCCGCTTATTCAGCCGCCAATCATGAAGCTGCTGACAACGCCGGAAGAGCGGCAGATTATGATGACTCAGGCGCGGGAAGTAAGCCGCCTGGAGAGAATTGCTTTCCCTTTCGTTATCGCGATATTAGTGAATTTTCTGCTGCCGCCGGTAGCGCCGCTGATAACGATGCTGATGCTGGGGAATATGCTGCGAGAGGTACTGATTGTTGACCGGCTTGCCGGTACTGCTGCCAACGATTTGATGAATGTTATTACCATCATTTTAACAGTTGCCGTAGGGTCGACCATGGCTGCCGAACGCTTCTTGACGCTAGCCACACTTCAGATCATTTTGCTGGGGCTTGTTGCTTTCATGGGGGGAACTGCTTCAGGAATTATTGCGGCAAAAATTATGAATAAATGCAGTGGCGGCAAAATTAATCCCTTAATCGGCTCAGCTGGAATTGCCTCTGTACCCATTGCCGCGCGCGTATCTCATGTTGTCGCTTTGCGGGAAAATCGCTCTAACTTTCTCATTATGCATGCTATGGGACCTAACTTAGCCGGAGTATTTGGAACCGCCATTAGCGGGGGAATCATGCTGGCTCTGCTTGGAGTAAAATAGCGTCAGTCTTATTTCAAATCCCGTGGGTTTTGTCCGAAAACGCTGTCAAGATCAATATTATAGGCCATCCTGGTAAGCTCATCTGAAGTAGCCGGGTTAGTAAAATAGCCTTCAATAATCAGCTCAGCAACTTTCTTGGAAAGATCAGCCTGTGCAATGAGCACCAGTACGGTTAGGAAAAGACGGGCAACATGATTGGCTTCACCTTCTAAATGGGATGTTAGATTTGTAATAAACGACAGCTTGTTGGAAAAGTTTTCACCAAACTCGGTCAGATAGTTTTCAGTGAGGTCCAGATAGGTTGTGTAAATATCTTCAAGCGGGATAAGGTCATCCTCGGGAGTGTTGATGTCTTGTAAAACAGGAGCAAATAATTGCTTAATATCACTAATTGATAAAATCCCTTTTAGGTGGTAAATAAGGATTAGCAGCATCATATGCTGCTTGGAATATTTTTTGTTTTTTGGCGGAATCAGCAAGCGGTCTTTGGTGTAGTTATTAATCATTGTTTTCGTAAATATCGGCGTATCTGCTGTTTTACCTGGCGAATCCAGGCGCTGATTAAGGAATGTCAACATCTGCTCCATGTATAATTCAATATCCGGAATAGTTTCTATTCTGATTTCGTGGGACTCGCGAATTCGCTTTACTAGTTCTGATAAAGCGGCCTTTTCCATTAGATGCACCTCATAACCATGTATATATACTAAATTTGTTTACTTTAGTATTTTACCATATTTGAGGGACAGGGCTACTCTTTTCGGTTTTGAAAAAAACGCTTCAGCTCTTTTTTTCGCTCTTCCGGTAAGGTATGCCAGCGATGTCCCTGGATAGCTCCCTCGAGTGCATACAGCTTATGCAAACAGGCCGTGGGATCAACTTTTGTCAGCTTTATAAAGGCTGACTGACTGCCCAGCTTTTGCAACGTAGCTGGTGAGTCGATCCCGGCAGTAAGTAATAGCTTTTCCAATGTGATTCCTATATTAGGCATTTGGGATAACTTTTTCATTCGCTGCCTCCTTACTGTTCTTGTTCGGTAACTGCATTCGTGTTTGTTATTAAATTCCCTTTCCGGCATGCCTCCAATAGCTAAAATATAGCGAAGAATTTAATTAATCCACTGCAAGGGTTATAGCGAGTAATAGAATCGCTTCAGCGGCAGTACCCATGCTCGGCAGTTATGGCGGCGGTGCTGAACTCGATTAGAAGAAAGTTTAAAGTAAACTACAAGAAGTGCTTCTAAGGCAGCAGGAATTACTCTTCTGCAGGGAGAAGATACCCATAACTTACCTGAAAACATGCTGTAGTAAATAGAACTAAAAGGCGGTTAATGTATGAAGAGACCATTATTTGTTGGGTCGGCAGTAGCAATTGTAACTCCCTTTACTGACGCAGGTGTCGATTACCAGGCGTTGGCTGAGTTGATTGAATTTCAAATTAAAGGCGGCTCGGATGCGATTGTTGTCTGTGGGACCACCGGGGAAGCCTCCACGATGCCTGACGAAGAACATATTGCTGTTATTAAGTTTGCTGTGGAGCAAATTAACAAACGTGTTCCTGTTATTGCCGGAACCGGCAGTAATGATACACGCCATGCCATTGAATTATCACAAGCGGCTGAAGCAGTTGGAGCTGACGCTTTATTGTCGGTTACCCCCTATTACAATAAAGCAATGCAAAAAGGACTGTACGAGCACTTTAAAATGATCGCCAATAATGTTAAAGTACCAATTGTCCTTTATAATGTACCCAGCCGGACAAACTTAAATTTAAATCCTGATACGATTAAAGCGTTAGCCGAAATTGATAACATTGTTGCCGTCAAAGAATGCAACCTTGGCCAAGTTGGCGATATTGTCAATACCTGCGGCGAGGATTTTACCGTTTATTCCGGTGACGATAATATGGTTCTGCCTGTACTATCGCTAGGCGGCAAAGGGGTTATTTCCGTTATGGCTAATATTATCCCTAAGGACACGCATGATATGGTGGCCAAGTTTTTTGCAGGCGATATTAAGGGTTCCATCCAACTACAGCTGCAAACCTTAAACCTGATAAAAGCAATATTCAGCGAGGTTAATCCGATTCCCATCAAGGCAGCGGTAAATCTGCTGGGCTATCGAGCCGGCCGATGCCGCATGCCGTTGACCGAAATAAGTGAACAGAACCTGGAAGCTCTGCGCCGCGAGATGAAGGCTTACGGCTTGCTATGATTGTGGAATAGTGGCCTCCTGTTCTTTTAGAGAGCAGGAGGCCATATTTTTACGAAAATTTCAGGAGCAATTGGCAGGAAATATTTATTATTCTATCGAAATTTATATCGTTATGGAAATAGTTAGCTGGAGGGATTTGTAATGAGCAAGGACTTAAAAGGTACAAAAACAGAAGAAAACTTAAAAACGGCTTTTGCCGGTGAATCTATGGCCAGAAATAAGTATGCCTATTTTGCCGCTGTGGCGAAAAAAGAGGGATATGAAGCAATCTCGGCAACCTTTATGGAAACCGCTGACAACGAGGCTGCCCATGCTAAAATTTGGTTTAATTTACTCGGCGGAATTGGTGACACGAAAGCAAATTTAAAGAAAGCCGCTGAAGGTGAAAACGAAGAGTGGACCAGCATGTATAAAGAATTTGCCGAAACTGCCCAGGCTGAAGGCTTTACTGATATTGCAGGCTTATTTAAGCGGGTAGGACAAATTGAAAAAGAACATGAAGAGCGCTATAAAGAATTGCTTGCTAATGTTGAGAATGGAACTGTGTTTAGCAAACCAGAAAAACAAACCTGGCGCTGTAGAGTGTGCGGCCATCGTCATGAAGGCCCCAATGCACCGCTGGTCTGCCCAACTTGTAAACATCCGCAGGCATTTTTTGAAATTGTATATCAAAACTATTAATTGCCTGCTGGTATAAAGGCAACTCCTGCTAATCTAATGGATTAGCAGGAGTTTTTTGTTTTTGAATTTCTAATCAGTTGCTATTTCCTGCTTAAGTCAAACTGAAAAATAAAAAAATACGAATATTCTAAACAGTGAACTGAATTCATATATATGAATCAAATTAATTGGAATGGTTATATCGAAAACGTGGAACTGAGTTCATATATAAGAACTGCAATTTAAAACAAAAGCAGTGCAGATAGTTGTGGAGGGGATTGGATGAAACAATACAACCAGTGTAATGAACGGATTATCGCTGAACTAAAGAGAACTGTAGGTGAGAAGAATGTAATTACCGCTAAGGATTTGTTAATCCCCTACAGCCAGGATGAAGTTACGGATGAGCGATATCATCATTTGCCGGAAGCAGCAGTTTTTCCGCAAAACCGGGAACAGGTAGCCGAAGTCGTCAAGCTGGCAAACAAGGAAAATATCCCGGTTACGCCACGGGGGGCAGGAACTGGACTGGCAGCCGGTGCTGTTCCCTTGTATGGCGGAATCGTATTGTCCCTGGAAAAAATGAATCGCATTCTGGAAGTCAACCATGAACATCTATATATGATCGTTGAACCAGGAGTGAGGACGCAGGATGTTCAGAAAGCAGCCGCTGATGCGGGGCTGCTGTATGCGGGAGATCCGTCAAGCGGCGATAACTGCCTGATCGGGGGCAATATTGCCACCAATGCCGGTGGCAATAAAGCGGTTAAATACGGTACTACCCGCCAGCAGGTTTATGCTATTGAAGTGGTTACTCCTACAGGGGAAATTACAGAATTAGGCGGTCTGCTGAATAAGAGCACCTCCGGCTACAGCCTGGAGCAATTGATTATCGGCTCCGAAGGAACACTGGGAATTATTACGCAGGCTACGATTAAGCTTGTGCCTCTTAAACAATATAAGCTGGATCTGCTTGCTGTCTTTTCCGATGCGGAAGCTGCAATTGCAACGGTCTATAAGCTGATAAAGGCGGGGGTTGATCCCACTTCGCTGGAGTACATGGACAATGAAGCCATTAATGTCTGTGCCCGGTATTTGAAAGAGGCCTACCCTTATCAACAGGCAGGTAATTATCTGATTATCACGATTGAAACTGATACTCAAGAGGAGCTGGATACAAAAGCGGGCCGGATTGATGAAATATGCAATGCAAATGGGGCAGTTGCCGTACTTGTTCCCGATGCAAAAAAAATCTGGGCTGCCCGCCGGGCCTTTGGCGATGCCAACCGGGAGGAATGCTATATCCATAGTCCCGAGGATATGGTGGTGCCTGTCCGGCAGCTGCCCGGTGCGATGAAGCAGTTTATGCAAATATGCAGGAACCATCAGGCTGTGGGCAGAGTGGTTGCGCATGCGGGGGATGGCAATGTACACCTGACGATTATGCAGGGAGATATTGCTGCTGAAGACTGGCCTGTCAGAATTGATGAAATCGTAAACGATTTGTTAGCTTTTACCTATAGCATTGGCGGGCGGATGTCGGGAGAACACGGAGTGGGTTCAAAACGAAAAAAATGGATGCATAAGTTTGCCGATCCCATTCAATTGAAAATGATGCAGGCAATTAAAGCGGCCTTGGACCCTAATGGGATTCTGAATCCCGGAACGATATTTGACCTCGAATGAAGGAAGTGAATAACGTGTTCGCAGCGATAAGAAAGAAACCGGGAGGGCAATTGCTTGCTCAGGGGACAGCGGCCGTGGGATTTACTGTTTTGTCAGTTCTGGCGATTGCCGGGGACAATGTAGTTTTTGGTCCTTTGTTTTTGCTGCTTGCCGTGTATTACCTGAAAAAATTGCTAAAAGAACCCACTAATGATCTGAATGAGCAGCAGAACGCATGCTGCAGTACCGGCGATCCGGATGCAGCTAAAACTGAGCTAATGCAAATGCTTACCTATTATAAGCGGCTTTTGCAAAACTGGCAGTGGATTGCTGTGTTTGGCTGGAGTCTGTCGGCAGTACTGTTGATTTACGCTCCTAGTCCGGTAATTGTCGTTACGGCCGGCTTGGCGGCTTACTCTACCTATGCCTTTATCCGCTGCCGCCAGGCTGTGCGGCGTATCGAGACATCACCGGCATTGGGCGGGAAAGGAGGAGTTTATTGAAGGTTTTCCGTTCATGGGGAGTAGCGAAAAAAATGGAGGTGAAGTTATGTCCGATGGTAAAACGACGAAAAACGGTCAACAGCCCCGCGAGGCATTATTCAGCTATCCAGAACCGGACCGGAAGCTTCTCTTAGGCTGGAAGGGCTTGCTGGGATTTCTTGGCCCAGGCGTGATTCTGGCATCGGCAACTGTCGGTTCGGGAGAAGTTTTCTTTGCACCCCGCGGTGCGGCAATTTTTGGCTACGGCATCCTCTGGTGCCTTGTTCTGGGGGCATTGTCTAAAGGATTTATGTCGTATACCGGCACCCGGTATATTGTCCTAACCGGTGAGCACCCCATAACCCGCTGGGGGCATATTTTTCCTGGGCCTAAGAACTGGTTTCCGGTCTTGCTCGGTATTCTGGCAGTTCTCAGTATGCCGTCGTGGGTAGGCGGTGTGGCAAACCTGCTGGCAAATATGACCATGTACTTAACCGGAGGTTCCCTATCTATCCCCCTGTGGGCCACTATCTATATCCTTGGTACACTGGTGGTCGTTGCATCAGGCACGTATCAGCATGTAGAAACAACGCAGACATATATTGTTATTACGAAAGTTCTTACTTCTTTCATTGCCCTTTTTGCCGTAAATCCTGATTGGGGCCAGCTACTGGCAGGGCTTATACCGAGTTTTCCCAGCTATGAAGCGTGGGTTTCTGCCAAGTACCCGGCTGTTGCTGCCAGAAGTATCGGTATGGAAATGGTGGCATATGTAGGTGCTATTGGCGGCGGGACATATGACTATATCGGTTATGTGGGCCTGTACCGCAATAAAGGCTGGGGAGCAATGGGACTCCCTAACCACAAAGAGATTGAGGAAAAACTGCGTGTTACGGAAGGTCAGTTTAACCTGCCGTCAGGAAAGGCAGAGGTTGCCAAAGCGAATACCTGGCTGCGGGCTGCGCAAATTGACACCATTGTAAGCTTTGGCACATTATTGCTAATTACAGTTGTATTTACGGCTCTAGGTGCAGCCGTGCTTCATACGGAACAGCTGATTCCTTCCGGCATGAAGCTGCTGGAATATCAAAGTGCATTTTTGACGGTAGTTCATCCCGGTCTGGTTTATCTCTATTGGCTGGCAGTCTGGTGTGCTTTGTGGGGTGTTTTATCCAGTATCTTTGAGCTGTATCCGTCTACCTGCTATGAAGCCTTCCGGACTGCTTCCGGCTGGGTCCGCGCGAAAGGGAAAAGCGGTATAGCCAAATATGTATGGGTATACATGTGCCTTGGCGGACTGGCGTATAACTGGGCCGGCTTTAATGTGGTAACAATTGTAATGGTGGGATCCATCCTGGGCGGCGCCTTATCCTGTGGGTTGTGGTGTCTGGCCCAGATCTACGCTGAACGGAAAGTTCTGCCGCCGGAATATCGAATGGCACCCTGGGTAGTTTGCTGCGTAGCGGTGTCAGGTGTATTTTTGATTGCCATGGCAGTTTTCTCTGTACTTGATCAGTTCAAATTAATTTAGTTTTGCCCTGCTGTAAAACAGGCTGCGGCAAACTTCGGCCGCTCGTTTTACAGCCTAGTGGGAATTCCACAAGGAAAAATATGGAAAATGAAGAAATAAATGCGGTAGTGTTTGAAAATCGGTAAGAGAAAGAGGCCTTCTATGAGTGGAAAAAAGACGCTGGTTAAATCTGCTTCACGAGTGCTGGATATAATTGAATATATTGTGAATAGTGCCAAACCGCCGACCTTTACGGCTATTCAGGAATCACTCGATATTCCCAAAAGTTCGCTGTCTTATTTGCTGCAGGATTTGCTTGCCCGGGAATATATTCATTGCGACAGTGCTGCAAAAGTGTATTATCCGGGCTTAAAACTGATTCAGGTGAGTGCTGCCTGCATCAATAATACGGATATCACAAAAGAAATCAGCTTGGTTACGAAAAAGTTGAGTGATGAGCTGGGCGAGACTACGCATGCCGGCATACTGGAAGGCCGTTTTGTCGTCTATATTGCGAAATGCCATGGCGAAAAAGAACTGAGTGCTGTGCGAACGATTGGTTTTAAAATTCCTGCCCATGCCACAGGGATCGGAAAGGTACTGTTAGCGGCACTGCCGGAAGCAGAGGTAAAGCGGCTTTTAGACGGAATTGAGCTTGAACAGTATACGCAAAACACAATTACCTCCGAAGAATTATTGCTAAATGAATTAAAAAAGGTTGCCAATCAGGGCTTTGCGGTTGATGATCAGGAAATCATTCCGGGAGGGATCTGTATTGCTGCTCCTATTTATGATAAGGAGCATAAAACAATAGCTGCCCTGAGCGTTACCATTCCGGTGATCCGAATAGCAAGTGACAGCATGGGGACTTTGATTGGAAAAGTTCAGGCAGCGGCAAAGACTGCCTCAGGCCGGCTCGGCAAAGTGTAAGGAATACGAAAGCTTCGTGCAGCTTTGGAGACAGTACGAAGCTTTCGTAAAAAAACTGAAAAATCAGTCTTTTAAAAGATAAATAGCCTGGTTATTTGTTTTGAATTTCATGAACTTCGTTCATATATGAGAACAAAGAATGTGGTTTGAAGTTAAGGGAGGGTATGAGTATGGAATCTGCCGATAGCAAAGAACTTGCCAATTTGGCAATGGATAAGGCTCAAAGAAAACTTGTACCGTTTATTCTGCTCATGTATGTACTGGCATTTCTCGATCGTGCCAATATTGGTTTTGCCAAGCAGGCACTGCAAATGGATACAGGACTTTCGGATGCTGCCTTTGCCCTGGGGGCAGGGATCTTTTTTCTGGGTTATGCCGTTTTTGAAGTCCCCAGCAATATTATCATGCATTATGTTGGTGCGCGAGTCTGGCTGGCCCGTATTATGATCAGCTGGGGGGTAATTGCGGCAGCCTTTGCTTATGCAACTACAGAAACCTCTTTCCTGGTTTTACGGGTCTTGCTGGGAATCGCAGAAGCCGGATTTTTTCCAGGGATTATTTATTATCTAACCTTTTGGTTCAGCTCGCGCCGCCGCAGCTCGGTAATGGGATTCTTTTACTTTGGCGCACCCCTGTCGTTTATTTTAGGATCACCGTTGTCGGGGCTGCTGCTTGATATGGATGGGATGCTGGGCTTGCACGGCTGGCAGTGGATGTTTGCCGTCGAAGGCATCTTAGCGTCAATTGTGGGGATTTGGGCTTTGAGCTATCTTGTTGACAAGCCGCAGCAAGCTCAGTGGATTCCGGAACCGGAGAGAATGGCATTAATCGCTGAACTGGCAGAGGAAAATGCCGGCAAGCTGAAAGAACAGGCCAGTGCGGTAAGCGTTCTTGGTAATGCGAAAGTCTGGTACCTTTGTGCCATTTATTTTATGATTCAAATCAGCGTATATGGTGTTACATTCTACCTGCCAACGCAAGTTGCCGGATTTTTAGGGAAAAAGGTAGGCTTTACCGTTGGGCTGGTCAGTGCAATCCCCTGGCTATGTGCTTTGGCCGCTAATGCCACAATTCCCCGGTATTCGGATCGCTCCGGCAAACGCGGCAGCTTGGCGGCTGTGCTGATGACCTGTGCCGGGATAGGTGTATATGCCTCAGCAACCAATTATCCGCTTATCGGCGTTTTGGCATTATGCGTAGCATCGGCCGGTTACTTTTCCTGCCAGCCTATATTCTGGACGTTGCCTACCCGCTTTTTAAGCGGTGTGGGAGCAGCCAGTGCCATTGCGCTCATTAATTCAATCGGAAATTTAGGCGGCTTTGTGGCTCCGAATTTACGGGTATGGGCGGAGCAAACCTTTCATAGTTCTTCAGCCGGGCTGTATGCGCTGGGGTCAGCCTCGTTCGTATGTGCGTTGCTCCTGCTGCTGTCAGTTCCGTTAGGTTTAGATTCCTAAGTAAAACATTTTAGGAAAAAATAATTTGAGGTTTTAATGTTACAGGGTCAAAGTGAATTTGCTTAATTATACTACGCCAAAGTGTTTGTTTTTCGAAACGGCTTAATTCTGTATAAATTATACTCACATCTTTACCAAGGAAGGATTTTAGTGCATTAATATCTATTTTTTTTTGGACTTGTTTTGTGTCTAGTCTTTTTAATCTCATGGATAAATCCTCATATTCATACTTATAAGTGTGTTTATCTATGAGGTCATCAAGATAAAGATCTTTTAATTTTTCCATTCTATTTCGTATTTTTTCACGTTCATTGGCCATGGTTGTTTTAGGGGTATTATTTTCTTTTATTTCATGATAAGCAATGAAGTCGCTAAGCTGCTGCTCAATATTTGAGAGCAAAAAAGTGTCGAGTTTTTTTTCTCCTATTATTTTATTGAAAGTACAAATCTTATTTATGTAATGCCTATTGCAACGATAAACGTAAGATATGCTTCCATTTGAATGAACTGTTTTTGAAGATATAAGTTTCTGCCCACACTCTGGGCAAATAAGTAGACCAGTATAGACATATGTTGTCCGGGATTTATTTGATCGAATGTTTTTCTTTAGTATAACTTGAATAGTGTCGAATACAGCACGATCAACAATGGGTTCGCAAAAATTCTCTACACCACGATGCTCTCCAATGTAAATTCTTTTCTTTAACATTCTAACAATAGTATTGTGCATAAAATGAATACCGAATGTATCTTTAATATACGTTATGGTTGCAGAAATATTTTGGTGTTTTAAAGTAAAGCTGAATATTTCACGTACTATTTCGGCTTTCTCTGGGACAATAACCAATTTTTTCTTTTCAATTTTGTAACCAAAAGCCGTTTTTCCGCTTAATACTTCCCCTTTTTGAACTTTACTTGCAAATACGAACTTAATGCGTTCAGAGGTTCGATCTGCTTCGTCTTGTGCTACTGACAGCATGATATTGATATGCAAACGTCCGGAAGCAGTACTGGTATCATAATTTTCGTGAATGGTTTTCCAATTAACATTATGTTTTTCAAGAATGTCCTGGATTTTGTAATAATCACGAACACTTCTAAACCAGCGATCTAATTTTATAAACAGGATAATATCTATGTTGCCAGCTTGAACGTCTTCCAACATTCGCATGAATTCTTTCCGTTTAGTATATCGTTTCCTGGCTGTATACCCTTCATCCATGTAATAGTCAACAATATGTAAGTTGTTTTTCTGAGCATATTCTGTCAATGCCTGTTTTTGAGCTTCAATAGAGTACCCGTGCAGTACTTGTTCTTCACGACTTACCCTAATATAAAGAGCGGCTCTGAGCATTTTGGGCATAAAAAATAGACCTCCTTGAAATAAGTGGTTTTTCAGAGGTCAATCGGTTATAATATTATTGGGTTGGTGCCGATTGACCAGTTTGGTTATTGGTACCTCAGACTGCTTGGTGTTGGCGCACCGGGCAGTCTTTTTATTTTTATGTATTGATCATATAGTAATAACAATTCTTTTAAGCTTGCCTACAATTCGGCAATCCCCGTGTTTAGGATCATAGATAATAGGAGGAAACGCAGGGTTCTCTGATTGCAAGACAATTGTTCCGTTCTTTTTATAAACTCGTTTCAAATAAACACGATCATCATTCATATCACCTATTGTTACTGCAGCAATTTCGCCGTTTTCAACTTCGGGCTGTCTCCGAATAAGTGCAAGATCACCGTGCTGAATGCGAGCATTGATCATACTGTCACCGATAACTCTAGAATAAAAGTATTCACCGCCATTTAGCCACGATTTAGGTGTTGGTTCATATCCTTCGATATCTTCGTAGGCGAGTGAGCCATTACCACAAGAAACACGGCCAACTATAGGAAGATTGATAGTTTGGCTGTCTTCACCATCAATTAGACGATTATTAGGCTGTCTTTCTTCTATTAGATCAGATTTTTGAATACCGAAGTAATTAGCCAGCATTTCGATTTTATCAATGCGCGGATATTTATTTCCATTCACCCAGTCGGTAAAAGTAGAATATTTAAAATTTAAATCTGTACAAATATCATTTCTGTCTTTTCCATACTTGTCCATATAAAATTTAAGATTCTTAGACATGATTTCTTTATTGCCTAATCCGCTCATTATTATCCCCCTGAAACTTAATGATCTAATTATATGCTTATGTCGTAAAAAATTCAATATTTATTTTTAAAATTACGCTTTTGGGGTTGACTCAACGCTTAAAGCGTTTTATAATTTGTTTAAGACAGGAGGTGATTGTATGAAAATAGGGTTAAAAGCTGCTCGTGTAAATAAGGATTTAACACAAGGTGAAGCTGCTAAAAAGATTGGCGTGTCTAAAGATACTATTAGTAATTGGGAACGTGGGAAGTCCTACCCGGATGCTATATGTATAAAAGAAATAGAGAATGTATACGGCGTAAATTACAACGATCTTATTTTTTTACCCAAGAACAACGCTTTAAGCGTTAGTGGAGCTTTTGTTTCTAGGGTAAGAAAGAAAAGCTCGACATGAAAGCGAGGTGAAAACATGCCGGGTAAAAAGGAAGTCAATTGTTTAGATGTGCAAAAGTTTTTTGAAACATTAGCCCAGATTGTCGGAGATCGGGAAGGCGTGGAAATTAAGGTTATAACTATCAAAGAAAGATCGTCAGAAAAATCAGCGTGAATTTCGACTTTCTTTCGCTTACAAACAGATAACCCATTGAAAGGAGGTGAACCTGTTGGAGTGCATCGGGATTGTGCTGGCATTGGCAGTCATCATTTGCGCGAGAGCAATACCTCGCAAAACGCGGGAGTATTGGGAACTGGTTAATGTCCGTACAAAAGAAAAACGCCGTGTATAATCGGCGAGAAAGGAGGGACGAGCTTCATGTATGACAGCTTCATTGCATTGCTTTGCGATGGTGATAGCACAGGTAGAAAATTATTCTGGAACGCTTTTAATTTGGAAGATCTAGAGATCTTAGCAGCAGAAAAGGAAAAGGCCGCTGCTACCAACAGCGACCAATTCAGAACACACCAATAATACCTTAATCATGATTATACCACTATCATTTTAAAACTGTCAAAAGGGCAGTTAACCCCCTAATACCTAGTATGGTCATTAAATATCCGTTTTATACGAGGAGAGTGTTAAAAATGATCAAGGGATATAAAGGCTATGACAAAAATCTGCAATGCAGAAAGTTTCAATACGCTATCGGTCAGGAGTATCAAGAAGAAGTTGCCAGAGCCTGCGACAAAGGCTTCCACTTCTGCGAGAATCCTTTAGATGTATTTAATTACTACGCGCCCGCAGATAGCCGCTATACCGAAGTAGAAGGCAGTGGCAGTTTTGACCGTGATAATGCTGATTCGAAAGTTGCTTGCACACATATTCGTATTGGTGCTGAGATTGGCCTGAACGGGCTTTTGTCAGCTGGGGTAAAGTTTATCCTGGATCGTGTTGATTGGTCAACTCAAAAGGAATCCAACACCGGCGATTACTCCGCGGCCACCAACACCGGCAATCGCTCCGCGGCCACCAACACCGGCAATCGCTCCGCGGCCACCAACACCGGCTATCAGTCCGCGGCCACCAACACCGGCGATTACTCCGCGGCCACCAACACCGGCAATCGCTCCGCGGCCACCAACACCGGCTATCAGTCCGCGGCCACCAACACCGGCGATTACTCCGCGGCCACCAAC
>NZ_SLUI01000011.1:95898-162790 GCF_004339805.1 Anaerospora hongkongensis
CAACACCGGCGATTACTCCGCGGCCACCAACACCGGCAATCGCTCCGCGGCCACCAACACCGGCTATCAGTCCGCGGCCAGCGTGGAAGGTAAGCAGTCAATTGCTTGCGGGCTAGGAGTCGAAAACAAAGCCAAAGGCGTGATAGGCTGCTGGTTAGTCTTAGCTGAATGGATAGACGCTGGTACTGAATGGCGCTTAGAATCGGTTAAATCTGTTTTGGTAGACGGAGATATTATCAAAGCCAACACTTGGTACAAGCTTCTTAACGGTGAATTTATAGAGGCTAAAGATGACTAAATCATCTTGCAATAAATGCCCACAGCGGAATTTTTGTATTCCAGATGAATGTCCAAAATTAAATTTTAGGGGGAAACTTACATGCATATTACAATCGACGTTAACATCAAAGGTTTGGATTTTTTAACTGCTCTCTTAGGTCAGGTTAAAACAGTGGAAGAAACGAAGAAAACCGTATCCCCTCGCGGCAATAAGTCTGCCGCGCAAAAAGCTCCAGAGCCAGAACCGGCTGCTGAAGATCCCACTGAAAACCCGAGTGCGCCTGTTGAAGAAGTTGACGAGCTCGCCAAAATTCCGACGATAGAAGAGTTAAAAGCTGCTGCAGTCGAGAAAGGCAAGACTCCTGAAAGTAAGGCTGCAATTAAAAAGTTACTTGCTTCTTTCGAAAGTACATCGATATCAGCTATCCCTGAAGGTAAGCGTGCTGCATTCTTAGCCTCACTGGAGGATCTATAATGGCCGCGCACGCATTACTGAGCGCGTCAGGAGCAGCTAGGTGGATTAATTGTCCGCCTAGCGCCCGACTGACAGAAAAAATGCCGGACAAAGGCAGTTCTTATGCTGATGAAGGGACTGTAGCCCATAAGCTTGCGGAGATCAAACTCCGTCGGCGTCTCACGCCATGCAACTCCAAACAGAGGGATGCTCTGGCTAAAGAACTGGAACAAGTTAAACAGGATCAATATTACAATACTGAAATGGAAAACACCATCCAGGAATATGTAGAGCAAGTGGAAGAGCGCTATACGGAAGCAAAAGCCCGGTCAAAACATGCGCATCAGATACTGCTGGAGGAGCGGATAGCCCTTAGCGAATGGGTACCAGAAGCATTCGGCACCTGCGATGTGGTGATTATCTCCGAAGGGGTATTAGAAGTAATTGACCTCAAATACGGTCAGGGTGTGCCGGTTAGTGCAGAAGGTAATCCACAAATGCGGCTTTACGGCCTGGGAGCCTGGAACGAATACAGCTACCTGTATGATATTAGCGAAGTGCGCATGACTATCATGCAACCACGTAGGGACAACGTGAGTACTGAAGTATTGCCACTCGACGAACTGCTTTATTGGGCAGAAAAGGTAGTTAGACCAGCAGCGCAGCTTGCTTTTGCAGGAAAAGGGGAGTTTAATCCTGGCGATCATTGCAAATGGTGCTTGGCGAAAGCTAACTGCAAAGCCAGGGCCGACAAGAATATGGAGGTTCTATCCTATCAGTTCAAAGATCCGGCTTTGCTCACCATTGAAGAAATCGGGGCTATCCTATTTATCGCCGATCAGCTGCAATCCTGGGGTAAGGATGTTAAAGATTTTGCCTACAACCAAGCCTTAGCCGGAACAGTTATCCCACAGTGGAAGCTCGTCGAGGGCAAAAGTGACCGGGTAATTAAGGACACTAAAGCCGCTAAGGAGGCCTTGCTTGCTGCCGAATTTCCCTTAGATGATATTGTAAAACCTCAAGAGTTGATGGGCATCAGTGCTTTAGAAAAACGCTGGGGTAAAAGAACCATTGCATCAACATTGAAAGACTTGATTATTAAGCCACCTGGCAAGCCCGCATTGGTTCCGGAAACGGACCGTAGACCACCGTTAAATAGTGCTGAGAATGATTTTGCTGATATTGAAATGGAGGAATTATTATGACACAAGACAATCAATCTACAAAAGTTATTACCGGAAAGGTACGCCTATCGTTTGTTGCTTTATTCACTCCGTCATCCATTGATGGCGGTGATGAAAAATTCTCTGCTGTGCTGATGATTCCTAAAGATGATAAAAATACGCTCAAAATGATAAAAGCGGCTGTAGATGCCGCTAAGGAAAGCGGTAAAAGTAAAAAATGGGGCGGTAAAATTCCCCCCTCATTGGATCTGCCTCTACATGACGGAGATACCGAGAAGGACTTGGAAAAGTACCCAGAATTTGCTGGTCATTATTACGTTAACGCCAAGAGCAACACTAAGCCTGAGATTGTGAAGCCAATCGGTAAAGGTGCTGACGGAAAAATGAAGTTCCAGGAAATTACCGATACAACCGAAGTCTACTCCGGATGCTACGCCCGGGTAAGCCTGAATTTTTACCCCTTTGACAAAAAAGGCAATAAGGGTGTTGCCGCAGGCCTTAACAGCGTCGTGAAAGTTCAGGACGGCGAATTCCTAGGCGGACGATCCAGTGCGCAGGATGACTTCGCTAACGTAGAGTTTGATGATGGCGATGATGAAGATTTTATGAGCTAATTTAAAACGGGGACTCTACGGAGTCCCCCTACTTCTATCATGGGGGAACAGATTATGTCTGTTTTACAAATTGACATTGAAACCTATTCCAGTATTGATTTAACAGAATGTGGTGTATACCGGTATGTGGAAGCGCCAGACTTTGAGATTCTTTTATTTGCTTATGCTTATGATGATGAACCTGTCCGAGTAATTGACCTGCTGGCCTTTGAGGATGTACCGGAGCATGTTATGCGGGATCTAGTAAACCCTGCTATTACGAAAACTGCTTACAACGCCAATTTTGAGCGGACTTGTATTGCCAGGCATTTTAATATCTCATGTGATCCGCGTCAGTGGAAATGCACGTCCGTACACGCCCTAACACTTGGTTTGCCCGGTAACTTAGCCGGTGTCGCTGAGGTGTTGAAGCTGTCCGCGCAGAAGGACACACGCGGCAAGAATTTGATCAAATATTTCTCCATTCCTTGCAAGCCAACAAAATCAAACGATCAGAGAACACGCAATTATCCACACCATGACCCGGATAAATGGGCTGAGTTTGTTGAGTATTGCCGGCAGGATGTAGTAGTAGAAAGAGAAATACGCCGTAAGATATCACGCTTCCCGGTGCCAAAGCATGAATGGGATTTATGGGCGCTAGATCAGCGCATTAATGATTTTGGCGTTCGGCTAGACCGGTCACTGGCGCAGCAGGCAATTCTCTGTGATGACCAGTACGGGGCTCGCTTAGTCCAAGAGTCACAAGAACTTACTGGACTGGATAATCCCAATAGCCTAACTCAACTAAAGGAATGGCTGGCAAATCAAGGACTGGAAACACCAGACGGCTTGGCCAAAGATCAAATGCCTGCCTTACTGAATGCCGCGCCAAACGACCAGACAAGGCGGGTACTGGAACTGCGACAGGAAATGTCCAAAACCAGCGTAGACAAATTTAAAGCCATGGAGCGTAGTGTATGCACTGACGATCGTATACGGGGAACCTTTCAATTTTGTGGGGCGAATCGTACCTGGCGATGGGCTGGGCGCATTTTTCAACCGCACAATTTACCACAAAATAAAGTAGAAGACCTTGCAAGAGCGCGGGGAATCCTCTATTCTGGAGATTTTGACTTACTAGAGATTATATATGGTTCACCTCCATTCATCCTCTCTCAGCTCATCCGTACAGCCCTTGTACCATCGCCGGGTTACCGGTTTATTGTATCCGACTTCAGTGCCATTGAGGCGAGAGTCGTAGCCTGGCTTGCTGATGAACAGTGGGTACTGGACGTATTTCGGGGCCATGGCAAAATCTATGAGGCCACTGCTGCCCAAATGTTTCATGTGCCACTAGATACTATCATTAAAGGCCATGAGAATTACGCATTAAGGCCCAAAGGCAAAGTTGCTGTTCTGGCCTGCGGGTACCAAGGGGGACCGGCGGCACTAATTGCTATGGGAGCGCTGAAAAGCGGAATACCGGAAGAGGAATTGCCGGGGATTATCAAGCATTGGCGGAAAGCCAATCCAAATATAGTAAAGCTTTGGTACGCCACAGAGAACGCAGCTGTAACAGCGGTACGGGAGAAAACCACAGTTAAACTAGCTCACGGCGTGCAGTATCGTTATGAAGCCGGCATACTCTTTGCAGATTTGCCAAGTGGCCGTAGCCTAGCCTACGTAAATGCCAAGATAAAACCTGATCCGAATTTCGGCAAGGATGGCATTGTATTTGAAGGCATGGATCAGATAAAGAAAAAATGGCTACCTCAACGAACCTATGGCGGCAGACTAGTGGAAAACCTGGTACAAGCTATTGCCCGCGATTGTCTGGCAGTTAGCATGCTGCGGCTTGATATCGAGGGATATCGGACGGCAATGCATATTCATGACGAGGTTGTCCTGGATGTTCCCAAAGAATCTGGCTCAATTAAGCACGTAACCGCGGTAATGGGACAGCCCATTGAGTGGGCGCCAGGGCTCCCGCTGTCAGCTGCCGCATTTGAATGCGACTTTTATCAAAAGGATTGATGCCATGAAAGTATTAGTTGCTTGTGAAGAAAGTCAGGCAGTGACAATTGAGTTGAGGAAATTAGGAATTGAAGCATACAGCTGCGATATTGAACCATGCAGTGGAGGTCATCCAGAATGGCATTTACAGCAAGATGTTATACCGCTACTAAAAGAAAAGTGGGATATGATAATTGCTTTTCCGCCCTGCACTTATTTAACCAACGCCGGAGCAATGCGCCTCCGTGTGAAGGGAGTAATACAAGAGGACAGAATGCAAAAGGCACGTGAAGCAAAAGAGTTTTTTTTTGCAGTTTTACAATGCTAATTGTCCGATAGTCGCCGTTGAGAATCCGTTGCCCGGCAAGATCCATGGGCTTCCTCCTTACACTCAGATAATTGAGCCATATATGTTTGGTGACCCGTGGAAAAAAAGAACTTGTTTATGGCTGCGCGGACTACCGCAGCTCAGGGCAACCAATATAGTAGAACCAAAGGGGCTTTGGGTTGACAGTACATCTTCGAGGCGAGATTCTCGCATATACAGCAAATATGAGTTATCACCAAATAGAGATCAGAAAACAAGGTCAAAGACTTTCGCCGGGATTGCCAAAGCGATGGCGGAACAATGGGGATCAGTAATAAAAGACGAGGAGGTGACATCCATGCAAGACTATGAATCTTTTATTTTAAATAAGCGTGCTATCGCATTTCCTTCAGGCTTCTATGAAGACAACTTTCATCCTAGCCTATTCGACTTTCAGCGGGATCTAGTCCGCTGGGCCTTACGCCGAGGACGGGCAGCCATATTCGCCGGCACGGGATTGGGCAAGACGCGTATGCAGATTGAATGGGGACAAAAAGTGCATCAACTGTCCGGGGGAGACGTGCTGCTTTTAGCTCCATTGGCCGTAGCCATGCAGACAATCAGAGAAGGCGCGGCGCTCGGCTATGAACTCCATTTCTGCCGATCCCAAAATGACGTAAAGCCGGGGATCAATGTAACCAACTACGAGATGTTACACCACTTTGAACCGATTCTTTTCGAAGGAGTTATCCTGGATGAAAGTTCCATACTCAAATCGTTTACAGGAAAAATTCGTACAGAGCTGATAGAGTCCTTTGCCTATACTCCCTATCGGCTAGCCTGCACAGCAACGCCGGCACCAAATGACTATATGGAAATTGGCAATCACGCTGAGTTTTTAGGCGTCATGGGCCGTTCGGAAATGTTATCGATGTTCTTTGTTCATGATGGCGGTGAAACGCAGAAGTGGCGACTAAAAGGACATGCTGAAGACGTTTTCTGGCGCTGGGTAGCCTCCTGGGGTGTAGTATTGGAAAAACCGTCTGACCTTGGCTACCCGGATGATCAGTATATATTACCTCCGCTGACCATTAGTGATACGGTTATCGAAGTCGAAGGGGAGCCTGCTAAAACATTATCCCAAAGGCTGAAGGCTCGCCGGGAAACAGTAGCTGAGAGAGTAGCAGCCTGCGCTGAGATCGTTAATGCCACCAGTGAGTCTTTCCTGGTCTGGTGCGACCTGAATATCGAATCAGAAATGTTGACGGCTGCCATCCCTGGTGCTGTGCAGGTAACGGGCTCAGACAAGCGAGAGCATAAGGAACGAGCTATGCTAGACTTCTCCGCAGGAAAGATCCGCGTTTTAGTCAGTAAACCCTCGCTCTGTGGATTTGGCATGAACTGGCAACATTGCGCAAACATGGCCTTTGTGGGACTGTCGGATAGTTTTGAACAAGTATTCCAGGCCGTTCGTCGCTGCTACCGTTTTGGACAAACAATGCCTGTACAAGTGCATATGATTACCTCCAGCCGGGAGGGGGCTACTGCCGAAAACATCAAGCGTAAAGAAGCGGACTTTCAGAAGATGGTTACGGAAATGATTAAGTACACCAAAGATATCACTGCCGAATCTATCCGATCTGCTGAGCGGGATATTACCGAATATAAAGCATCCACACCTATCATAATTCCGGCGTGGCTGAGGAGTGAGTTTATTGCAAGCTAATACCATAAACCAAATCATTGAACCGGAATTTGCGATCTATAACGGCGATTGCGTAGAGATTGCCCGGAGTCTGCCGGATAACAGCGTTCACTACAGTATCTTTTCTCCACCGTTCGCCTCGTTATACACCTATTCGAACAGTGATCGTGATATGGGCAACTGCAGCAGTGACGGTGAGTTCTTTGAACACTTCCGTTACTTAATCCGGGAATTATACCGGGTCATTATGCCAGGGAGGCTAGTCAGTTTTCACTGTATGAATCTGCCAACATCAAAAACCCATCACGGTTATATCGGTATCCGAGATTTTAGGGGCGATCTAATCCGCGCTTTCGAGGCCGAAGGCTGGATATACCATTCGGAAGTATGCATCTGGAAGGACCCCGTTATTGCACAGCAGCGGACAAAGGCACTCGGCTTGCTGCATAAACAGATCGTAAAAGACAGTGCCATGAGTCGGCAGGGCATACCGGATTATCTCGTCACAATGCGAAAACCCGGCATTAACCTGGAAGCGATTGCCGGTGAGTTCGAAGAATTCGTTGGATCTGGACTGGACGTAAGCCGAGAGGCTTATGACCAGCATGCGGCCAAAGTCAGGGGAAGCGGGCGAGAGCCGTGGCCATTTGAAATGTGGCGGTCCGTGTCCGTATGGCAAAAGTACGCTTCCCCTGTCTGGATGGATATTAACCCTAACAATACCCTGCAATACAGGTCAGCCCGCGATGAGAAGGACGAAAAGCACATATGCCCACTGCAGCTCGAAGTTATTGCTCGCGGCATAGAACTTTGGAGCAATCCAGGTGACATTGTATTTAGCCCGTTCGCGGGCATCGGTAGTGAAGGATATCAAGCAATCAAGATGGACCGGCAGTTTGTTGGGGTAGAACTCAAAGAAAGTTATTATAAAATTTCTGTTAACAACTTGCGAGCGGCAGTACAGGAATCATTTGAAGCTCTATTGGGATGAGGTGATAAGCATGGTCTACATTATGGGTAGAGTATTTGCAAAGACAATTGAAGAGGCCGCCCAGTATGTATTTGACCGATTAGAGCGAGAAGGCTTAATTGGTGAACCAAGAATACGGCCAGCGAATGTGCAGCCTAATCCGCATCTGTGCTGGTGGGAGTACGGGGTGCTGTGCCATGGAACTTGATATTAGCTTTGGTAAGCATCGTGCTGATACGAACTGGAAACCAGAATATCTGACTTGGGAAGAATTTCTGAAATGCCTGCGCAAAGTACGCCGGACACCGGAAGTTATGGCGCAGTATGATCTGATGGATAATATCGCCCGGCATAAAATCAAGGACGGGCCTGCCTTCGTCGGCGGGCTTGTCCGGAGTGGCCGGCGCAAAAAAGAGAACATCGACACACGCAGTTTAATTACACTGGATGCCGATCATGCGGATAATGACTTCTTATTCACCGTAGAACTCGTATTAGGTGGTAACGCCTACGCCATATACTCTACGCATAGTCATAGACCCAAAAAGCCCAAATACCGCCTGGTGGTGCCAGCTGATAAACCTATGAGCCCTGATGAATACGCTGCTGTGAGCCGGAAGCTAGCAGAGAATATTGGCATGGAGTACTTTGACAAAACTACTTTTGATGTAGCCCGCCTGATGTATCTGCCGAGCTGCTCACTAGACGCTGAACCTGTTCTGGAAATCGGGGTAGGTGATCCGGTTAGCGTCAGTACGCTGCTGGCTGAATACGACAACTGGCGTGATCCCTTGCAATGGCCGCGGCATGCAGGCGAAACAATTAAACAGCAGTCAGCTAAGCGAATGGAAGATCCGAGAGCCAAACAAGGCGTAGTAGGTGCATTTTGCCGATGCTATACGATCAGTGAGGCTATTGATGAATTCCTCCCAGACATATATGAGCAAGTGGCCGGCAGTACATCTAGGTATACATTTATAGGCGCTTCAAGCTTTGGCGGGTTTGTAGTATATGACGAGGACACCTTTGCCTATTCTCACCATGAGAGCGATCCCTGCAGCGGCAGAGAAGTAAACGCCTTTGATTTAGTTAGACTCCACAAGTTCGGTAAAATGGATGACCGGGTAAACGAGAAAACGAACGTCACCAAGCTACCAAGTTACATGGCTATGATGGCCTTTGCCGCGAATGATAAAAAAGTAAAGCGGGAACGCTTGGCAGAGTTATCGGAGGAATTTGCCGCCGATGATACGGAGGATGACTCGTGGCAAGACAAATTAGAAGTTGACGCGAAAACAGGTCTACCCCAACCGACTGCGGCCAATACAGAGCTACTACTATCTCACGGTGTATGGCAGGGTGTTTTGGCTTATGACGCTTTCGGTAACTCTGAAGTCATTCAAAAGGCGTTGCCCTGGCGGGAACGGGAGCGGCCACATAAATCGTATGAGCCCTGGCTGGGAGCTGATGATAAACGGCTGCAGCATTGGTTTTCAAAAAAGCATGACTTTAATTCATCCAAAGCCATACAGAACGCATTTACGGAGGTGGTGCATATGAATACGTTTCATCCAATAAAATCCTATTTGGAGAGCTTCGTATGGGATGGTGAGGACCGGGCCGAGAAACTGTTTATCACCTATCTGGGAGCATTAGACAGTCATTATGTACGACAAGTAACCCGTAAGATGCTGTTAGCCGCCATTAAGCGGCTATATATGCCCGGATGCAAATTTGATGAAATGCTGGTGCTAATCGGCCCACAGGGAGCCGGGAAAAGTAGCTTGTTGGCGAAGTTGGGCCGGGAGTGGTTTTCCGATAGTCTCAGAACTTTTGAGAATAAAGAGGCCGGAGAGCATTTACAGTCTGGCTGGATATTTGAGATTGGCGAGCTATCGGCCATGAAACGGTCTGAGGTAGAAGAAGTGAAAGCTTTTTTATCCAAAACAGAGGACCGTTACCGAGTAGCTTATGACCGCCAAGTATCGGAGTTTCCTCGCAAGTGCGTATTTTTTGGTACAACGAACACAAGAGACTTCTTAAGAGATGCTACTGGCAATCGGCGTTTTTGGCCTGTTGAAGTTCATCCAGAAAAGGCTGAACTAAGCCACTGGAGTCATCTTACAGATGATGTGGTTGGCCAAATATGGGCAGAGGTTATGAACTGGTTTAAGGCGGGGGAATCCTTGACGCTGGATGCTGAATCGAGAGAGGAAGCTACAAGGCAGCAGGCTTTGCATATGGAACTAGACCCCCGGGAGGGACTTATCCAGGAGTGGCTGGAATCGCCTATCGAGGAAGAGTGGGATAGCGAGAATAAGGGAGAAGTGCGTACGCGTGTATGTGCCGCCCAAATATGGACGGAGTGCCTGGGGAATAAAAAAGGATCTATGCGTGCATGGGAAGGACGAGAAATTTGTGACATCCTGCGTCGCATACCTGGGTGGAAAGAGAAAAAAAACCGAACGCGCATACCCATATACGGACTGCAACTTGTTTTTGAGCGTATCCAATAAAGCTTTTTCATTAGATATCTATTAGATACAGTTAGATATTTGATGTATCCAGTGTATCAAATGTGTATCTAATACAAATAGGGTGTTAGAAACAGCTAGACCATTGTAACTACAAGCGTTTGCGGTCAGTTGTATCTAATGTATCTAATTATTTCTATTCGGATGTTAAAAGTAAATTAGCATATGGCTTTAGTTAAGTAAAGGCCTATGCTAACGTGTAATATATGTCAAGTACGCGTATGTGAAGGATTTACGGATACAGGGAGTGGTACAAAATGCGTGAATCATTTTTAGAACGTAAGCTAATTGATGCCGTCAAGCAGATTGGCGGTAAAGCCCCTAAATGGGTATCACCCGGTAACACCGGTGTGCCAGACCGAATTATAATTTTACCCGGCGGCCGTACGGTATATGTCGAGATGAAAGCACCAGGGAAGCCGTTAAAACCTATGCAAGTAAAATGGGCTAGCGACCTTCGGAAGTTAGGTCATAATGTTTATAAAATCGACTCACTATCCGGCATAGAGAAATTCATAGAAGAGTGCAAAGGGGGTGATGCCTAATGAAGTACATCCCACACCAGTATCAGGAATATGCCACACGGCGAATACTGGACACGCCATATATTGCGTTACTGTTGGAGATGGGCTTAGGTTAGCAAAACAGTATCGACATTAACGGCCATCGATTTACTGCTGCATGACTACTTTGATAGTGGCAAAGTGCTAGTAGTAGCGCCATTACGGGTAGCAGATGATACCTGGGCCCGTGAGGTTGACAAATGGGACCATCTTGGGCATTTACGGATTAGCAAAGTTCTGGGCAGCGCTGATCAGCGCAGGCGAGCTTTACGGGCAGATGCCGACATATACGTCACGAATCGCGAAAATATCGAATGGTTGGTAAGTGAGCTAGGGACAAGCTGGGATTTTGATACTGTAGTGATAGATGAGCTATCCAGTTTCAAAAACCATCAGTCAAAACGGTTTAGGGCTTTACGGCGTGTACGGCCAATGATTAAAAGAGTAATTGGCCTTACGGGTACACCAGCACCAAACGGACTAATTGACTTGTGGCCGCAGATTTACTTGCTAGATCAAGGGGCTAGACTTGGGAAAACGATCACGGCCTACCGGGATCGGTATTTTATCCCCGGTGAACGCAGCGGCCATGTGGTTTATAACTGGAAGCAGAAAAAGGAATCAGAACAGCGGATTTATGAAGCGATTGAAGATATCGCTGTCAGCATGAAATCAGCCGACTGGCTGCAGCTTCCTGAGAGGGTTGACCGTACTATCCCAATTAAGCTAAATAATAGCGCCAAGGCCTTGTACAAACAGTTAGAGAGGGATTTATTGTTACCATACCAGGATGCTGATGTAGTAGCCTCTACGGCAGCTGTACTGAGTAATAAGCTGTTACAGATGGCCTCCGGGGCAGTGTACGATGAAGAACGGGGCGTTAAGCTGATTCATGAAGCTAAACTGGATGCCTTGGAGGATATCATTGAGGCGGCTAACGGAAAACCGGTTATGGTGTTTTATAACTTCAAACACAGCCTTAGCCGGTTGCAAGAGCGTTTTCCGCAAGCACGGATACTTCGCAAAGGCAAAGACGGTAATCAGGATATAGCAGATTGGAATAGCGATAAGATACCGCTACTATTATTACATCCAAAGTCTGCCGGACACGGCTTAAACCTTCAGGAGTCTAGTTGCCAGACGGTTGTGTGGTTTGATCAAATATGGAGTTTGGAAGAGGACCAACAGGCAAATGCCAGAGTACACCGACAGGGGCAAACACGACGAATCGTAGTCTTGCGTCTGGTAGCAGAGGGGACGATGGATGAAGATGCAGTACAGGCTTTAGAGCGTAAGGCATCGGGGCAAGAAGCGTTAATGCAGTCACTAAAAGCGAGAATTGATAACATTACGAAAGGGGTAGCATGATTATGTCTGATGGAACAGCAAAATCCCAAACGCATTACCAGCAGGCCGATATACAACCTATTGAGATTATGCAGATGTATTTGACTCCGGAAGAGTTTCGGGGATTCCTGAAAGGGAATTTGATTAAATATAGCCTCCGGGCCAATTTCAAGGGAAATGAGCAGGTAGATATTGATAAGGCGCATCAATACGCCAAGTGGTTAGGGCAAGCGCTTAGAGGCGAAACAATTAATCCGAGGGAGGATAAGCTGTATGGCTAAGCAGCGAAAGAAATGGTATTGTCAGGATTGCCGTTGCGATATGATGTATGATTTAAAAAGTGATTCCTGGGTTTGTCCCCAGTGCAAAGTTTATGTAAGTTATCCTATAGACGGCGATTCGTATGTAGATGATGAGGTAACGAGCATGATGAGGGATTTAGCCCGGACACACGGACCAACTAAGGAATATCTTCCTTCAGGCCCCCCAGCAAAAGGGAGCGGGAGTAAGAACAAAGGCAGGAGTCGAAAAGGGGAAATGCAAAAGCTATCGATAGCACAGATTAACCTAGGTCTTGCGGGGACTTCGAAGCACTTTGAGAGCAGGTGAGGGTTGACAAGAGTTTGACGTATCAGGTATACTAAATTTAATTGGTTCGAACACATACGAGTTTACATAATATGACCGCCTATATAGGCGGTCTTTCTTTATGCCTATTTTTAGGAGGGTGGAGACGATGAACAAAGGTACACAAACAACTGATAAGCCTAAACCTAGGCCCGAAATTACTCATACTGCTATTGTGCATCCGCCAGTGCCACCCCGGGGCAAGAAAGGCGGTCGTGTAACAGGCATACTCAGATAAATCCTTGATAAGCGTGAAAGCGAGGTGAAAGTTATGGCGATAACAGATAAACAGGAGAAGTTTGTACAAGCGATTATTACAGGTATGTCGCAGCGTGAAGCCTATCGTTCCGCGTATCCCAAAAGTAAAAATTGGGCTGATAATGTCGTGGATGTTAAGGCTAGTGAGTTATTGAAAAATGGTAAGGTTTTGGTAAGGTATAACGAGCTTCATGACAGGCTGATAAAAGAAGCTGAGGACGAATGTATTGTTTCTGCAAAAGAAGTTCTAAGAGAGCTAAAAAATATCGTCATGACGGACACTAACGAGCTTGTAGAGCTACGTCGATGTTGCTGCCGGTACTGCTGGGGAGAAAATTTCCAGTACCAGTTTACCATGAACGAGTTTAAATCCAGGCAAGCGAACTATGAGATTGAAGCCGCGGTTGCCGTCAAAGAAGGTAAGGAAGTAGAACCGTTTAATCCCCTTGGCGGTATGGGCTACAATGCTACCAAGGAGCCAAATATAGTTTGTCCAGAATGCTTTGGACAGGGAGTATATACCTCCTTTTTCCATGATACACGCAACCTTTCTCCTGCTGCCAAGTCACTCTATGCTGGCGTAAAGGTAACGAAAGACGGTATCGAGGTAAAGATGCATAGCAAGGATAAAATGATTGAACTTCTCGGCCGACATCTGGGCATGTTTAAGGATAAGTTAGAGATTGAGAATAAAGTAGCTAATCCTTATGAAGGCTTGACAAAAGAGCAGTTGTTGAAACTTGCTCGTGAAGGCGATGGATAAAAAATTAATACAATTAGGTGCTAGGGTAGAACTTGCCAGGCGTGAGTTCTTTTTTTATTGCCGTCTAAGAGCACCGAAGTTTTATAAATTAAACCGTCAGTACTTGAATCATTTATGTTATGAGCTGCAGGACTTCTATGAGGGGGACGATGAGGTATTAGTCGTTAACGAACCCCCGCGTCATGGCAAGTCACGGACGGCAGGCCTCCTAGTAGAGTGGGTATTTGGTAAGAACGATCAAGAGAAGGTAATGACTGGATCGTACAATGAAACCCTGTCAACCATGTTTTCTAAAAATGTCCGTAATGCCATTCAGGAAGTGAAAGCAGATATTTACAAGCCTGTTTTTTCGGACGTTTTTCCAGGTGTTCGCATTAAGCCTGGTGATGGAGCAATGAACCTATGGAGTTTAGAAGGCGGTTATAATAATTACCTTGCTACTTCTCCTACTGGTACTGCTACGGGTTTTGGCTGTACGCTCATGATCATTGATGATTTGATCAAAAACGCAGAGGAAGCCAATAACGAAGATATAAAGCAGAAGCATTGGGACTGGTTCACTAATACGATGCTGTCCCGTCTTGAAGAAGGCGGAAAAATCATTATTATCATGACCCGCTGGGCTTCAGATGATCTTGCAGGCCGGGCTTTAGAGCATTACCGGGAGCAGGGAGCAAAAATCCGTCATATCTGCATGAAGGCGCTGCAGGATGACGGCACTATGCTTTGTGAGGAAGTTTTATCCCGTAAAAGCTACGAGGCCAAGAAAAAGGCAATGGGTGCTGATATTGCCTCCGCTAACTATCAGCAGGAGCCGATTGACTTGAAAGGTCGGTTATACACTAAATTTAAAACGTATAGCCGTCTACCGATGGACGAAAACGGTAATTCGCTATTTACAGCAATAAAAAATTACACCGATACGGCTGATACCGGGGATGATTACCTGTGCAGTATTAATTACGGCGAATATGAAAAAGAAGCCTATGTCCTGAACGTACTTTACACTAAAGCACCAATGGAGGACACCGAACCGGCTACAGCCAAAATGCTGCATGATGATAAAGTCGATGTAGCTGATATTGAAAGCAATAACGGCGGCCGAGGTTTTGGCAGGGCTGTTGAACGGATATTGCAAACTAAACACCGGAGCAACCGAACACGAATTAATACTTTCCACCAATCGAAAAACAAGAAAGCCCGAATCATATCAAATTCTACTTGGGTTATGGATCACGTTTACTTCCCGGCCAATTGGCGGGACCGGTGGCCAGAATATTACGAGGCGATGATTAAATACCAGAAGGAAGGCAAAAACAAGAACGATGATGCCCCGGACGCAACAACCGGCATAGCTGAAAAAATCGGCCAGGGCAACAGAATGGGATTTGATTAACAGGAGGTGATAACATTTGTATTGGACAGACCAAACAGGGCAGTTTATCCAGCTTATTAAAACTGGAGCCGGTAGCCGCATGAGCGATTTAAAATTTATTGAATTGGAATTAACCAAGTTCCAAACCTCACGGTTGCGCCGGGACATGCTGACCGGTGAGCGGTATTACTGCGGCGAACAGGATATTTTAGCCCGCCGCCGTATGGTGATTGGTGAAGGCGGTAACCTGGAAGAAATCAAAAACCTGCCGAACAACCGGATTGTCGACAATCAATATGGTAAGCTGGTGGATCAGAAAGCGAATTACCTGCTGGCCAAGCCAATTACCTTTAAAGCTGAGAACGACAGTTACAGCAAAGTGCTGCAGACAATCTTTAATAAGCAATTCCTGCTGACCATGCGGAATCTGGGCGAAGATGCGTTAAACGGCGGCATAGCCTGGCTGCACCCGTATTATAATACCGAGGGTGAGCTTACGTTTAAGCGTTTCCCTTCTTACGAGATATTACCGTTCTGGGCTGATGCTGAACACACTATGTTAGATTTTGCTGTTCGGGTATACCAGGTAGAAGCCTACGAAGGTTCCGTGGAAGTAACCATTACAAAGGTTGAAATCTACGATAAACAGGGCATACACCGGTACATACTGAAAGGCAGCTTAATTCCGGATGTTGAAAACCCGTCAACCGCTCATATGCAAATTGAAGATGCCGAGGGCAACACAAAAGGCTACAATTGGGACAGAATTCCTCTTGTAGCCTTTAAGTTTAACAATAAGGAAATACCGCTCATTAAGCGGGTAAAGTGCCTACAGGATGGCATTAACGATCTGATCAGCGACTTTAAGAACAATATGCAGGAAGATGCCCGGAATACTATCCTGGTGCTGCAGAACTATGACGGTACAGACCTTGGCGAATTCCGGAAAAACCTCAGCCAGTACGGTGTGGTTAAGGTCAGGACGGTTGATGGTGTCGGCGGTGGTTTGGAAACGCTGGAAATTACGGTCAATGCGGCAAATTATGAAGCAATATTGAAGCTCTTGAAAAAAGCCCTGATTGAAAACGGCCGGGGCTACGACGCTAAAGATGACCGCATGGCAGGAAATCCAAACCAAATGAACATTCAGAGCATGTACAGTGACATTGATCTGGACGCAAACGGCATGGAAGCGGAGTTTCAGGCCTCTTTTGAGAAGCTTTTATGGTTTGTGAATATGCATCTTGCCAATACCGGCCAGGGTGATTATTCCGGAGAAACAGTCAATGTGATCTTTAACCGGGACATTCTGATCAACGAAACGGAGAGCATCGATAACTGCTCGAAATCCATCGGCATTATCTCGACTGAAACTATCGTGAGTCAGCACCCCTGGACTGCTGACGTTAAACAGGAGCTAAAGCAAATTGCAGCTGAGAAGGCACAGCAACAGTCGGAAATGGATGAATACAAGGCGGCATTTGAAAAGCCTGGTGGCTTAGATGAGACATAGGGATTATTGGCGCAAACGGTTTGAGCAGCTGGAGGAAGCGCAGTTACGGAAAGGGCTTGCCTATTATGATGAGCTGGAGCGCCAATATAGGCTGGCTGCTAAATCATTAGAAGATCAAATAGCAGGCTGGTACGGCCGCTTTGCTCAAAATAATCAGATTAGCTTTGCCGAGGCGAAACGGTTACTGAATTCATCCGAGTTGAAGGAATTCAAGTGGACAGTTCAGGAGTACATCAAGTACGGTAAAGAAAACGCGGTTAATGGTCAATGGATCAAGCAGCTTGAAAACGCTTCAGCCAGGGTGCATATAACCCGCCTGGAAGCCTTAAAACTCCAAATGCAGCAGCAGGTGGAAATCCTGTACGGCAACCAGGTTGACGGCTTAGAAAGAACCATGCGGACGATCTATTCCGATGGTTATTATCATACTGCCTATGAAATCCAGCGCGGTTTCAATGTCGGATATGATTTGCAGAAGTTTAGCAGCCGGCAGCTGACAGCCTTAATTAGTAATCCCTGGACAGCTGACGGTAAAAACTTTACCAATCGCTGTTGGACGGCAAAGGACCAGCTTGTTAATACACTTCATACTGAGCTGACGCAGACAATCATCCGCGGTGATCCACCGGATAAGTTAATCAAAGCAATAGCCCAAAAATTTGAAACTACCAAAAATAATGCAGGTCGGTTAGTCATGACCGAATCTGCTTTTTTTGCGTCTGCAGCGCAGCGGGACTGCTTCAATGACTTGGATGTGGAGCGGTATGAAATTGTAGCGACATTGGACGGGCATACATCTGTTTTATGCCGGTCCCTCGACGGTAAAATCTTTGAAATGAAAGAGTACCAGGTGGGGATTACCGCCCCGCCGTTTCATTGCTGGTGCCGTACGGTTACAGTGCCATATTTTACTGATAGTACCGGCTTTAGAGCTGCCCGAAATGCAGAAGGCAAAACCTACTATGTACCGGATTCTATGAAGTATGAGGATTGGAAGAAAACTTTTGTGGATGGCGGTTCAAAAGATGGATTGAAGGAAATTGCGAAAACTGATATAGTGAAAGCAAGCTTCACACCAGCTAAAACCATTCAGGAAGCCAATCAATATGCTACTGAAACACTGGGCATACCCTATGCCGATTATAAAGGCTTGCACGTTGATGTGGCGAATGGCTGGAATGAAGGGTTAGCAGCCAATTTTGCTAAGTTCCCGGAGCTGAAGGATCAGTTTGGATTTGTTGGCGAATCGCATGCCCGTAATAGTACCATGAAGCCAATAGTGCGGCAGTATTACCTGGAGCAGATGATCAAGCATAATCCTAACGCGAGCCTGGAGAGAATAGAGCGGCATGTTGATAATGAAATAGAAAAAATCATGAATAAGTTAAAGGTACCTTCTAATTCTTACGCTTCAAGTTGGGCGCCACAGCAAGAGCCATTTAGGCGCTTTGCTGGGATTACTTTTAATTCTATTCAAGGTAACGACATTACTAAGCTGCTGGAAAGTCTAAAGGCTGATGTAGCTGGAAAATTCCATCCTATCGGCTGTGATACGGTTAAATCCGTCCTGGATCATGAAATGGGGCATCAGCTAGATAAGATGCTGAAATTGTCCAGCAAAGAGAACATACAAAAACTGTTTGATGCCCGGACGAATGACCAAATCACGGAAGAACTTTCGAAATATGCCTGGAAGAATAATAATCCAAATCGGTACAGCGAATTTATTGCTGAAGCTTGGGCAGAGTATTGTAATAACCAGAATCCAAGACCGATTGCCAAGGAAATAGGGGAAACGATTGAAAGGGAGTATGCCGCTTGGAAAAAGACGAATTCATAAGACGAGCGAAAGAGCTTGGTTATACGGATGAAATGATTGCCGATGATATCAAGCTGCATGAAGAGGCCGAAAAAGAAGGGATTAAGGTTCCGTGGGAACTGAGGTTAGTTGAATTACCGGTTAGTTAAGCATCTACACAGGTTTTGTGTGGGTGCTTTTTTATATCCAAAATGTAACGGGAGGAAGAAAAAAATATGACAAAAGAACAATTAATCGCCCTGGGCCTGGATGAGGCCACTGCAACCAAAATAGCCGCCGCCAGTGCGGAAGAACTGAAAGGGTATGTGGTCAAGTCGGAGCATGACAAGGAGGTGACAGCAAAACAGCAGCTTGAAACAGATATCAAGTCCCGTGACAAACAGCTGGAAGAACTGAAAAAGGTTGATGCCTCCGCCCTGCAAAAGAAAATTGAAGAACTGCAGGAAACCAATAAAACCACTAAAACCGAATATGAAGGCAAAATCAAGCAAATGCAAATTGATACCGCCGTTGATAAAGCCCTGACCGGAGCGAAGGCCAAAAACCTGAAAGCCGTCAGGGCTTTACTCGACCTTGAAAAGGCTGAGCTGGACGGGGAATCCATTAAGGGGCTGGCTGATCAGATTAAGAAGCTGCAGGAAAGCGAAGACAGTAAATTCCTTTTTGATACTGCCGCTGCTCCCGCTAAATTTAAGGGTGTTAAGCCGCAAGAGGGCAGTGACAAGAAGTATCCAACAGACAAGAAACCAAGTGAAATGACCTATGATGAGCTTTGCGCTTATGTGGAAGCAAATCCCGGCGCTGAAATTTAAGAAGGATAAGAGAGGGGATTAATTAATGGCTAAATTTAATTCAAAAACATTTAATCCGGAAGTGTTCGGCAAATATGTTGGCCGTATTCCACAAACCAAGAAAAATGAACTGAAAAAGTCCCGGGCACTAAAGGCCAACAGCGATATTCGTAACGCTTTCAGCAGCAAAACCGGGACAGCTTACGCTACATTGCCCATGTATGGACTGTTGGACGGTGACGCCTTAAACTATGACGGCACTACCGATATTACCGCCACTAGCACCACGACTTTTGAACGGGGCGTTGTTGTTGTCGGCCGGGCAAAAGCCTGGATGGAAAGTGACTTTGCCGAAGACATTACAGGCGGCGCCGGTTTTATGGACAATGTTGCCGTTCAGGTTTCGGAATACTGGGATCAAGTCGACCAGGGTATTTTGCTGAGCATCCTAAAAGGTATCTTCAGCATGACTGGAGCCAATAACCTGAAGTTCGTTAACGGCCATACCTACGATATTACGGTCAATGCCGGTGATGCTGCTTTAGTTGGTGCATCTACGCTCAATAGTGCTATTCAGCAGGCCAGCGGTGACGCCAAATCAAAATTTAAGCTGGTTGTAATGCATTCGGTGGTAGCAACCAATCTGGAGAACTTAAAGCTGCTGGCATATCTCAAACAAACGGACTCTGACGGTATTGAAAGGGAGCTCACCCTTGCATCTTGGAACGGCCGAATTGTTTTGATTGATGATTCGATGCCTGTCGAAGAAGTGGCTGCCGCCGGTGAAACCCCGGCATATACGAAATACACCACCTACGTTCTGGGCGAAGGTGCGTTTGACTTTGAAGACATTGGCGCAGAAGTACCGTATGAAATGAGTCGTGATCCGAAAACAAACGGCGGCCAGGATACGCTATACAGCCGTCAGCGGAAATGTTTTGCTCCGTATGGTATCAGCTATACCAAATCAAACCAAGCAACGCTGTCCCCGACGAATGCAGAACTGGAAAACGGCGCAAACTGGACGCTGGTTAATGATGGCGGCGTGGGTGCGGCCCGGAAATACATTGAACATAAGGCTATTCCGATTGCCCGAATTGTCTCGAAGGGCTAATTGTTATGGAAGAAGAGGTAAAAAATCGACTGGCTTCATTCGGCTATATGGCAACCGCTGCCGATGACTGGATTCTTGGTTTCTGTATTGAAAAGGTTGAAGAGCATATCAAAAATAACTGCAATGTGAGCGAAGTACCGGAAGGGCTTCGCTCTGTTGCTGTAGATATGGCCTGCGGGGAATTCCTGTATGGCAAGAAGCAAAGCGGCCAAAGCGTTGGAATTGAATTTGAGGCGGTAGTGAAGCAAATTACCGAAGGTGATACAACTATCACCTTCGACACCTCTGCAAGCGCAGAGGCCAAATATGACGCTTTGGTGCAGTACTTGCTGCATAGTGAAGTTGATTTTGCCGCTTATAGGTGCATCCGATGGTAAGCGCAGGGCGAAAGGCCATTGAAAGCCTGTACAAAGGGAAATGTACCGTTTTTGAATATCAATCGGTGCAAAATCCCGATACCAAAATTTCTACGCAGCAGGAAGTTGCTGTGTTAACGGATCAGCCTTGCCGGTTATCCTACAAAACCATTGCCAGCACTTCAAGTTCAGATGGTGCGGCCGCCGTTACGCAAGCCGTTACACTGTTCATAGCGCCTGAAATTATCATTAAGCCAGGTAGCAAGATAACGGTTGTACAAAACGGTGTCACAACCGATTATCAAAGCAGCGGCAAACCTGCCGTTTATACCAACCATCAAGAAATTGCACTAGAGCTGTTCCAGGGGTGGGCGTAAATGGGTAAGTGGGGCAAATGCGACTTTAAGCAGCTGCAGCAGCTACAAAAGCGCCTGGAAAAGTTGGATCGTTCAGACGTTGATCAATTCTGTGAGGACTGCGCGAAGGAGCTGGCCGCCCGATTGCTGGCCAAGGTTATTAAGCGTACACCGGTAGGCCAATACGAAGGGGAAGGCAAAAACGGCGGTACGCTACGGCGGGGATGGACCGCCGCCAGTGAACGCGAAGCAGAATTAAGCAGTACATTTGGCGGTGGGACCGGTGCAGCTGCTTATGTAAAAGCCCTGGCCGTAACCAAAAAAGGCAATGTATATCAGATTGAAATTATTAACCCGGTCAGTTATGCGTCCTATGTGGAATTCGGACACCGGACCAGGGGCGGCAAGGGGTGGGTAAACGGCCAATTTATGCTAACGATTAGTGAAGACGAATTGGATAGCCAAGCCCCGGCGATCCTGGAAAGGAAATTAATGAAATACCTGGGGGATGCTTTCAATGCTTAACGAAACCATGACCGGCATTGCCCGAAAGCTGAATGAAACCTTCGGTGATAATTACGAAATTTATATTGATGAGATTAAGCAGGGGTTAAAAGAACCCTGCTTTCTTCTTGTCTGCTTGACCGGCAGACAGCAGCAGGAAATAGGTCCGCTCTACAACCGGGAACAAGCCTTTGATCTTCATTACTTCCCAAAATTGAAAAACTACACTACGGAAGTTAATAGTGTAGTGGATATGCTGAATACGGAACTGGAGTATATTACGGTTGACGGTGCGCTTGTCCGGGGATCCAAAATGACGCATCAAGTAATTGACGGCGTGCTGCATTTCTTTGTGAATTATGACCTGCGAATCCGTAAGGTTATTGATCCTGATCCGGTGATGGAGGATTTAGAAATTATAGAAAGGGTGAAGGCGATTGGCTAAAAAAGAACCAGCGGCCACGTTCAGCAAACAGCAGATATTATCTGCCAAAAAGTATGCAGACCGGCGCGACTTACTGGCCGTTCTGCTCAGTGATGACACGCCGTATACGCTCAACGCAGTTGACAAGCTCATTGAGGAATTTTTGACGAAAGAATTTGATAAACCAAAAGAAAAGGAGGGTGACTAATGGCTTTAGGCGGCGGCACATTCCTTGTGCAAAATAAAACCTTGCCGGGGAGTTATATTAATTTTATTTCCCTTGTCCGGGCTTCTGCGACTCTTTCCGATCGCGGTTATGGTGCCCTGGCTATTGAATTAGATTGGGGGCCGGAAGGCGAAGTCTTCACAGTAGAAAATGCTGATTTTCAAGCTGATTCACAGAAGATCTTCGGCTATGATTACACCAGCGACAAGTTGAAAGGATTGCGTGACCTGTTCCTTAATCTCAGAACGGGTTATTTCTACCGGCTGAACAATTCGCCCGCTAAAGCATCGAATGCATTCGCTACTGCTAAATATGGCGGTATCCGAGGCAATGATCTTAAAACCGTGATAGCCGTTAACATCGATGATGAAAGTAAATTCGATGTTTCGACGTTTTTAGGTACTAACTTAGTCGATTTGCAGACAGTTACGGCAGCAGCCGGTTTAACAGCAAATGACTATGTAACATTTAAGCCTGGTGCTACGCTTGCGGTATCAGCTGGTACACCGTTTACCGGAGGGACAAACGGGGCAGCGATTACCGGCACGCAGTATCAGACCGCGCTGGATAAGTTCGAGGCATATAAGTTTAATACTCTGGGATGCTTATCTACAGAGGAAACCATCAAGAGCCTATATGTAGCCTATACGAAGCGCATGAGGGATGATGTAGGGGCTAAGTTCCAGACGGTCATTTATGATAAGGCAGCTGACTATGAGGGAGTTATTAGTATAAAGAATCAAACTTTAGATTCTGGTGCTCTTGCTTCTTCTGCTGTGTATTGGGTAACTGGTGCCAGTGCTTCCTGCGCTGTTAACCGGTCAAATACCAATAAGAATTATGATGGTGAATTTACTTTCTTTGTAGACTATAAGCAGTCCGCATTAGAAGCGGCCATGAAAGCCGGTTCCTTCATGTTCCATAAGGTTGGGGATGAAGTTCATGTGTTGGATGATATTAATTCATTCGTAAGCGTCACACCGGAGAAGAACATTGATTTTAACTCGAATCAAACTATCCGGGTACTTGACCAAATCGCTAATGACATTGCAGTACTGTTTAATACACAGTATTTGGGCAAAGTGCAGAACAATGCTGCCGGCCGTATTTCCTTCTGGAATGACCTTGTTAAGTACCACCAGGAGCTGGAAGGCATACAGGCTATTGAAGAGTTTAGTCCGGATGATGTTGTTGTGGCAAAAGGTAATGACAAAAAATCTGTTACCGTAACCGATCCAGTGCAGCCGGTTAACTGCATGACGAAGCTTTATATGACGGTTATCGTCAAGTAAGAAAGGAGGGGTATAGATGCAAAAAGTAATGCAGGCCAAGGATGCTGTAAGCGCTAAACTTGCTGAGTGTTTTGTTACCATAGAGGACAATCGCTACCTGTTAATGCAGGGGAAAAAATTTGAAGCCAAATTTGAAAAGCAAAAACAGAAAGTTTCCATTCTGGGCAAGACCGGCCAGGGGAATAAAACCACTAGCTGGAATGGCACCGGTACTATGACGGTTTACCAAAATACGCCTATCTTCAATGAGCTAATGCTCCGGTTTAAAAATACCGGTGAAGACATTTATTTCGATGTGCAGATAACAAATTACGATCCGACGTCAGCTGCTGGCCGCCAAACGATGATCTTTAAAGGCTGCAACATTGACGGCGGTGTCCTGGCCAGTTTCGATGCTGACGGGGAATTTTTAGAACAGGATATTGACTTTACTTATGAAGACTTTGAAATGCCTGAGAAATTCAATACTCTTAACGGAATGATGTAAAATGCTTGCCCTGGAACACCACTGCTGGAGCGAATAACCTTCGCGCTGGCAGTGGTGTTAATTTTAATTTTAACTGAGGAGATTGATATAATGAGTAATTTAAGCGCATTTCTTGCCCCGAACGCCATTCAGGATGAAACGGTAAGATATCCAGCATCTAAGCGGTTTGTTGAGAAGGGCAAGCCAATTGAATGGGAGTTACAATCCATCACAAGTGAAGAAGACGAGCAGCTAAGGAAGTCCTGCACGAAGCGCATTCAAGTTGAGGGGAAGAAAGGACAGTATATGCAGGACTTGGATGCAAGTAAATACCTTGGCCTGTTAGCCGTTAAATGTATCGTGTTCCCAAATCTTAATGCTGCTGAATTACAGGATTCTTATGGCGTCATGGGCGGGGACGCTCTTTTGAAAAAGATGCTCAAGCCTGGGGAATATCAGGATTTACTGGCCAAGATTCAAGAAATTAATGGCTTCAATGCTATTATGGATGATCTGGTGGAAGAAGCAAAAAACTAATACAGGGGGGCGATAGTGAGGCAACATGTGCTTACTACGCCCTCCATAAGTTTCATAAATGGCCGCACGAGTATCTTGCCCTTAGTCGGCAAGAAAAAGCTTTTGTTATTGCTGCTATTCAGGTTAAAACTGAAGCTGAAGATAAAAAAGCGAAAGAGCTGAAGCGTGAAGCCCAAAAATAAGTGATCCACCATACTGCCGATCTATGATATAATTTTTGGTAAATATCAGGGATTGGATGTGATTTGACTTGAAATGGTTAATTGGCCTTTTCTTCTCAGGAATGATGGCTTTGACGGCAATTTTTGCAATGACGCAAAACCATAGCGCTAATGCTTTGATTGGCAACGGGATTACTACGGTAATTATGCTATCTTTGGGTGTGTGGTTCTTTGGAAAATACAAAAATAGAAAGAAGCCCGAAGAGACAGGAGCTAGCTTAGATCCTGTAAGTGAGCTATATCCATCCGAAGGTATGCAAGGAGAAGAGAAAGTACAGAAACTCCCTGGTTCAAAAGCACGAAAAAAGTCGATAGGGGCAACAGTTCGCATCAATGCTCAGCACGTATCCGGATTGTCCATTGCGGAAGGAGCAGAGTGCTTTATTTACTTATGTAATAATATGATTGTTTTTGAAAGAAACGAAACTAGCTACAAATTGCTGGTAGAAAAAATCAAGGATATAGTCATTAAGACTGATACCGAAATACAAAAATCACATGTGAGTAGTATCGGTAGAGCCATTGCGGGTGGCGTCTTATTCGGGCCGTTAGGGGCTATTGTGGGTGGACGGTCAAAAGAAAAAACAAGCAAGATTGAAAGCAGGTATCTAATTTTTACCTATGATAAAAATGGAGAAGCAGACTATATTTCATTTGATGTAACAAAAACTCTTGATGCGTATAAATTCTTAGACTTCTGGTCGAAGATTCCAAAAGAGAAAAAAGAGATAACGTTGTAACATTAACCGCTCTTAATTGAGCGGTTTTTCTTATGTTTAAAGTGAGGTGAACTAATGGCTACGATTAGAACAGCGATTCAATTGCAGGACGGCATGACTTCGGTTATAAGGCCCATGATTAACGCTTTAAATATATGTACAAGTTCCTTTGAGGCTATGCAAAACGCTTCAAATCATGCTGTTAATACGGCCAATATTTCAGCGGCGAGAGCGGAGTTATCAAGGGCTTCAATTGCAATGAATACGGTTGAGCAGGAGATAAGAGAAGCTGATGCAGCACAAAAACAATTAAACAATGACATTCATCAAGGTCAAGCGGCCGCTAGCGGTTTAGCTGGCAGCTTAAAAAATGCGGCAACGGCTATTATTACTGCTGTTGGTGCCAATAAAGTTATAAAGTTATCTGATACTGTTGCCCAAACAACGGCCAGGCTTGATCTGATGAACGATAAGCAACAAACTACGGTAGAATTGCAGGAAAAAATATTTCAAAGTGCAGAACGCGCCCGGGGCGTCTATCAGTCTACCGCTGATGCCGTTTCAAAACTGGGAATGCAAGCAGCGCAGGCGTTCAGCAGCAATGATGAGTTGATTGCATTTGCGGAGCAGCTTAATAAAACTTTTGTTATTGCGGGCGCTAGTGCTGTTGGTGTGGATAGTGTTATGCTTCAGTTGACGCAAAGTATGGCGGCCGGGAAGCTACAAGGGGAAGAATTAAATGCTGTCTTAGATAATGCCCAGCCTATTGTCGCGAACATACAGCGTTATTTGCAAAATGTTCAAGGTTTCCCCAAATCGACCACTGACAATATAAAGCAGTTAGCATCAGATGGGGTAATAACAGCTCAAATTATTAAAAACGCTATGTTCTATGCCGCTGATGAAACAAACGCAAAATTTGCAGCAATGCCTAAAACTTTTGGTCAAGTTTGGAATTCTGTAGAGAATCGGACCTTAAAGGCATTTCAACCCGTTCTGCAAATGATAAACACCGTTGCTAACAGTAAGGGATTCGAGTCTTTGGTAACCGGGGGCATTAACGCAGTAGTTACTTTGGGCAACGTTGCAGCAAAGACTTTTAATGAAATTGCATTTGTTTCGGGAGTGGTTGCAAATAACTGGTCTATGCTGGCGCCCATTGTGTGGGGCAGTGTAGCGGCGTATGCTGCATATAAGTCTGCAGTAATTGGGGTTGCGGTTGTAGAAGGGATTTCGAATAGCATCAAATTAGCAGGGACTTTAGTGAGTTATGCTAGGTCAGCAGCCCTGGGGACAGAGCTAAGTGCAACTGCAGCGGCAACGGCAGCCCAATGGGGATTAAATACGGCAATTCTTGCTTGTCCTGTAACGTGGATTGTAGTTGGTATAATTGCTATCACCGCAGTGATTTACTTAGCCGTTGCGGCAGTAAATAAATTTGCGGGAACGTCGTATTCTGCAACTGGAATTATAATGGGTTCATTTTATGCGCTTGGGAACTTTATCATGAATATTATCATCTTTCTAATCAATAGCTGGATCAGCTTTGTGGAATTCTTCATTAATGTATTTGATAACCCACTTTACTCAACCAAACAATTATTTGTCAGCTGGGGGAATGGCATACTTGATATAGTTAGCACCATTGCAAGCGCAATAGATAAGGTGTTCGGAACTAATATGAAGAATGCTGTAACCTCATTAAAAAGTCAAATGTCAGGCTGGGTTGGGGAAATGCCGAACAATTATAAGGTTCTTGGTAAATTGCAAATGACAAATTTAGATGAAGCGTATAAGTCCGCCTATGACGTAGGCAATCAATTCGCAAACCGTTTTGATTTAAGTAAAATAGGCAGTCAGGGTTTTGATTTAGGTCTTGACCTGAGTAAATTCGGTAACGATATGGCGAGTACCGCCGCTAATACTGGTAAAATGAAGGATTCGCTGGACATTTCAGAAGAAGATTTAAAGTATATGCGCGATGTTGCCGAGCAGGAAGTCATTAACCGGTATACTACGGCCCAAATCAAAGTAGAAATGGGCGGTGTGCAAAATACAGTTAGCAGCAATGTTGACCTTGATGGTATGATGACTTATTTCAAAGACACCTTAATTGAAACGATGCAAACCGCCGCGGAGGGGGTGCATGAATGAGTTATTACTTTTTTATGGGCGATACTCAGTTACCGGTCCCTCCTGCAAAGATGCAGTTAAGGATAAATAATAAAAATAAGACAATTAACCTCATCAATGACGGTGAGGTTAATATTTTGAAGTCTGCCGGTCTAAGTGAAGTTAGTTTTGAAGTGCTGCTGCCGAATTCAAAATACCCTTTTGCAACTTACTTTGAGGGATTTCGCAGCGCTGATCACTTCCTGAACGGCTTTAAGCAGCTTAAAACAAGTTTTTCCCCCTTTCAATTCATTGTTTGCCGCTTGTCACCGAGATACGATTTTTTATTTGATACTAATTTAAAAGTGGCCTTAGAAGACTACGAAATAATTGAAGATGCTAACAATGGTTTTGATGTACTTACCTCAGTACGGCTAAAGCAGTATAAACCCTACGCCACTAAAGTATTGAATGTAAAGACTGCTGAAGACGGAACCAAAACAGCCAGCATAGAACAAAAGCGGGAGACAAGCCGGGAAATACCAAAAGCCTATAAAGTTGTAGCCGGTCAAACCTTGTTTGAAATCTGCAAAAAACAGCTTGGTGATGGTTCCCGATGGCAGGAGATAGCGAAACTAAACAGCATCACTAACCCGAACATTCTTGTTTCAGGGCAGGTGATTAAATTTGGCTAGTGTACAGATTATAGTTCAAAACGGTGAAAAAGTATTTGAACCGGTAGTTGAAGAGGGTATCACATGGGAAACTGAGCGCAAAGGTGTACCTGGTAAACTAACTTTCAATGTCCTGAAAGATGATGTTATTGATTTTACAGAAGGTAATACTGTCAAAATGGCAGTGGATAGTAAAAATGTTTTCTATGGATACGTTTTTACTAAGAAGCGGGATAAGGACGGTATTATCAGCGTTACCGCCTATGATCAGCTACGATACTTAAAAAATAAAGATGCACTATGGTATATAAATAAGTCCGCTGCTGACGTTGTTAAAATGTTGGCCGCGGACTTCAAATTGAAGGTTGGGGAAATTGAAGATACCGTATATGTCATACCAAAGCGCACTGAAGAGAATGTTACTTTGTTTGATATCATTCAGAATGCCTTAGATCTAACATTGCTGAATAAAAAGAAGCTCTATGTCTTATATGATGATTTTGGCCAACTCACGCTGAAAGACGTTGAAAGTATGAAACTGGACCTGCTGATCGATGGCGATACCGCCGAAAACTACAGTTACACTTCAAGTATTGATAACAGCACCTATAACCGGATTAGGCTGTATTACGATAATAAAGATACCGGTAAACGAGAACTGTATATTACCTTAGATAGCAGCACACAGCTGCAGTGGGGGATATTGCAGTACTGTGAATCTATCGAAGAGAAATGCAACGGCAAGGCTAAAGCAGATGCCCTCCTGCAGCTTTATAATCGGAAAACCCGTAATTTAGCCATTAACAATGCTTTTGGCGATATCCGGGTAAAGGCAGGCACCAGCATAGGTGTACAGCTTGATTTAGGTGATATTGCCGTAAATAACTATATGCTGGTGGAAAAGGCCAAGCACGTTTTTAATAACAAGGAGCATTTAATGAATCTAACTTTGCGGGGTGGTGATTTTGTTTGAATAATCTTGTTCAGGTAATACAGCAAATTTCCCAAAATGCGAATAAGACCGGCAAGCCTACCGGCATTGTGTACGGTGAGGTTATGACGGTTGATCCTCTCTCCATTCAGGTGGAACAAAAACTAACGCTGCCGGCCGAATTTTTCAAACTAACAAATGCTGTCCGGGATCACTACGTCGATATGACGGTGAGTCATGTTACTGAGAACCGATCAGGCGGTAGCAGCGCAGCATCGTTTGCCAGTCACAACCACGATTACCAGGGCAGAAAAAAAATAATGGTCCATAACGGTCTGCAGGTAGGCGAACAAGTAATATTGATTCAAGTCCAGGGCGGCCAGGATTTTATAGTCCTCGACCGTGTTTTTGATCATATTGTGAGTGGTGAGTGGCTATGATCCCGGCCAATGACAGCTTAATTGCTGACTTCCAAATAAAAAGCCAGCCTTCCCGAACTTACAAAATGAATATCAACGATGAAACCATAACAAAGAAGACCGATGACCTGGACGCAATCAAGCAGGCGGTCTACAAAATCCTCAACACTGAACGTTACCAATATGTTATTTACAGCTGGAATTACGGCATTGAATTGCAGGACCTGTTTGGCAAGCCGCTGCCCTATGTATACCCGGAGCTGAAGCGGAGAATTACAGAAGCATTACTCCAGGATGACCGCATAACAGATGTTGGCGGTTTTTCTTTTACCCATAAGGGCGGGGAAGTATCTGCAACCTTTACCGTAACTACGACGGCCGGTATGTTTGAAACAGAGAAAGGGGTGAGAGTGACGTAATGTATGAAAACCTGACATTTGACGTAATCATGCAGCGTATGCTGGCTAAAGTCCCGGATACGGTTGATAAGCGGGAAGGCAGTGTTATATGGGATGCTCTCGCCCCCGCCGCTTTAGAATTACAGCTTGCCTATATTGAAATGGACGTGATTTTGAATGAATCCTTTGCTGATACGCAGTCAAGGACCTATTTAATCAAACGGGCAGCAGAGCGCGGGATAACGCCAACGGCAGCCACGTATGCCATTGCAAAAGGGCAGTTTAATATTGATGTGCCGATCGGCAGCCGGTACAGCTTGGATGAGTTAAATTATGTCGTTACTGAAAAAATCAGCAACGGCATTTTTAAATTGCGCTGCGAAACATTCGGCAGTGATGCTAATTCCTACCTGGGGGCGTTGATCCCGATTGATTACATTAATGGCCTGCAAACAGCTGTACTCACCGAAATACTCATTCCCGGCGAGGATGAGGAAGAAACGGAAGCCTTTAGAACTCGCTATTTTAACAGCTTTGACCGTATCTCCTTTGGTGGGAATCGGGCCGACTATATTGAAAAGGTTGAAAAAATTCAAGGCGTAGGTGGCGTAAAACCTTATCGGGCTTGGCAGGGAGGCGGCACCGTTAAGCTGGTTATTATCAATTCTGAGTGGCAGGCGCCCACCACTGAAATGGTCAATGCTGTTCAGACTGCGATAGATCCGACGGTGAACGCCGGTGATGGATTGGGCATAGCTCCAATAGACCATGTTGTCACAGTTTTTGGAGTGACAAACCAGGTGATTAACCTTGAAACGAATATCACCTATCAGTCCGGGTGGAGTTTCACCGAGAGTAAGCCCTATATCGAAGAAGCCATTGATGCGTATTTTCTGGAATTAAGTAAGACCTGGGATGAAACAGATAATCTGATTGTGCGCGTGTCTCAGATTGAAACTAGGTTATTAAATGCAGCAGGGGTTATAGATATTCAGGACACTAAAATAAACGGGGTGCAGGGTAACTTTGTAGTGCCTGCCGACTCTATCCCGGTCAGGGGGAGTATCATTGCGTGAGGTTGATGTGGCCAAATATTACCCCTCCATAATGAAAGAAATCCGGGAATTCCAGCATATCGCCGCTGCTGAAAATCCGGAATTAAATTTGGTTTGGGGAGAACTGCAAAACGTCCTCGATGATCAGTTTATTCGTGATGCTACATTAAATGGCGTAGCTAGGCGAGAAAAGCCGCTGAAGATTATTCCCAAAACGTCTGATACGCTGGATGTAAGAAAGTTTAGGCTGCTGTCCCGGTATAACGAGGACATACCATATACGGTCCCTAACCTTCGTAATCAACTTACTAACCTATGCGGGGCCAATGGGTATAGGATGAACTTGGTTAATAATACTTTCACCCTAATTGTGAAAGTAGAGTTGGTTGCAAAACAAAATCTTGATACGGTGGGGGAATTGCTGGAGCGGGTTGTTCCCTTGAATATGATTATTGACCTTGATCTTATGTATAACCAGCATAAGACTTTGCATGTATATACCCATAGGCAACTACAGCAATTCACACAATACGCGTTGAGAAATGAGGTGTTAACTTAATGGCCGATACCAAGACATATACTACAAATTACAATTTAGAAAAGCCTGGTCAGGATGATTTTTATAATGTAGATGTTTTTAATGCTAATGCGGACAAGATTGATGCAGAAATGAAAGCTGCAGCTACCCGGGATACGACACATAAAAGTGCTGCCACTTTAGATCATCCGGATAATAGCGTAACTGATGCCAAAATAGGAAATCGTACCATTACAGATACCGTGACTGCTGCAGCCGGAGCTGATACGCCAACGAACCTTTGGAGCAAGCTTGGCAATATGGTTAAGCAGATTACCGGCAAGACAACATGGTGGACGCCTCCGGCGACGACACTGGAAGCCGCCAAAGCCCATGCCGATGCAGCAGCCCCGCATAGTGGGCATGCACCTGCCGGGTTTGGCATAGGACCATCTGCAAGAATTATAACTGGTACAGATTTAAATGCGTTACGTGGTAACTGTCTATTTGCCGGATATAGTATGCTCCATGCACCAGCTGACTTTGCGGGATGGATAGAAGGTATAAGTATATCAAACGGCAACGATATACTTATACAACTTGCCAATACAACTTTTGGAGGTAACCGTAACTACAGTCGGGTCTCTACGGATTCTGGTAACACTTGGTCAGAGTGGGAACTGCAAGAAACAGCAATAGGTGCACAGGCAAAAGCGGACGCAGCCATGAATGCGGCAATAGCTTGGACTAAGGGCTACGGCATAGGCTCTCCAGCGGTGAGTGTTAGTGGCACAGACCTAAACAATTTAAGGCTAGGCGGTTTTTATCGTGGAGCGAATTTTACTCACGGCCCCGTACCCGCACATGCTGATTGTTGGTTTTTTATAACTGTAACAGCCCATGACACTGGGGATTACGTACATCAAAAGGCAGCCAGCTACGGGGCTAATCCTGGTCGCAGCTACGAGCGGACGTGTAACAATGGAGTTTGGTCAGAGTGGGAAAGAATGGCTATGGTATCCGAATTATTCGCGGGTAAAGGTTACGCGCCAATGGACTGGGACACCATAACTACACCCGGCGTTTATAGCGTGGCACCTCCTGGGCCGTATAGCAATGATGCCCCATCCGCGCTTGGCATTTATGCTTACGGGCAGTTAGTTGTTACATCAAGCGATGCGAGTATTCAGCAAATCTATCTATCACATGCAGGGCAAATGGCTATACGACAATGGTTTACAGGGACTATCTGGAGTCCGTGGAAACAAATAGCTACAACAGATCAGACAACTCATATAGTAACCTCAGGAAGTGGAGCAGGCTACTACTGGCGTAAATGGTCAAACGGAGATATAGAGCAATGGTTTACCGGCGCGGCAATGACAACGGAAGGAAGTGCTAGTTTTTCATTCCCGATAGCTTTCCCGGCAGAATGTAAATTCGTATGTCCCGCTATACGTACACCATCGTACGGCAGTAGTAACAATGGATGGTTTCAGGTTTGTGGCGCTCCATCTACAACAGCGGTCACCATAGGGCTGCAAGCTGCAGATACACTAGGTGGCGCGAGTTATACACCACTTATTTATGCAGTTGGGCATTAGGAGGTATTTATGTATTACGCAAAGTTTAAGAATGGTGAGCGTGAAACAAGTATAGTCGAGGACGTGCATTTTCTACGCGTGAAAAATCCCATATATAACACAGAAGAGATTATGACAGTAATCGGCACAGACCCAGAAACAGGCGAGGATATTACCCAGACTGCCGCGCCTGTTTCTGTCGTTATTGGATATGACCCTGATACATTCGAACCGCCTATACCGGAAGATTTTGTGCAAATAACAGATGAAGAACAGGCGTTATATTGCACAGGCGAGTATATTCGGGGAGAAGATGGCAAGCCGGTAAAACGTCCGGCATATGTGCCGACAGTGGAAGAGTTAAAGGAACGTAAGTGGGGCGAAATTAAAGAAAAGCGTGACCGCCTGGAGCAGTCAGGCGTGCCGTATTTGGGTAAGGTATTGGATTCTGACACAGTTAGCGTTCAGCGTATTGCCATAGCCGTACAAGCAGCGCAGGCTGCTATTGCCGCAGAACAGCCGTTTACCTTGGAGTGGACAATGCAGGATAACACAGCGGTGGAAATGGATGCCGTGCAGGTTGTTGGTATGTCGGTAGCTCTGGCGCATTATTCCGATAGCCTGCACCAGACAGCCAGGGGGATAAGAGAGCAGATAGAAGCTGCCACGACAGCAGAAGAATTGGCAAATGTAAAGTGGCCTGAATAGGGCTTATTTTTATTGGAGGTGTACTTATGAATATTCAAGAAAGAAATGAAAAACTAAACCGAATTATTGATTTAGAAAAAGAAATAGCCGCCATCAAGCAAGAACTCGAAGGGCGGCCAATACATGTAAAAGTTCCGTTGCGAGTATTCTTTTTTGAGAATCCGAAATTTCGGAATTTAGAAGACTTTAGTGATGATAAGCTTAAAGAGCTAGTTGAATGGCTAGAGAATGAACTTGCAGCAAAAATTACAATTTCTGTTCCGTGGTGGTAATAAAGGTCAGCAATTCATACATGGTGTTAAACTTGTAAAGGCGCTTGTTTTGTTTCAAAAGTTCGAGATACCATTCTTCTGAAGGAAAATTTTTAATTCGATCTTCGGCTCTTCTGTTACTCTCTTTAAGTAATTGAATTTGATTACTTATTTTATCGCCTTTGGTATCAGATGAAATGTGACTAGATGGGACATGGTTATCTATCTTAGGGTTTAAGGAAACACCGTACTTATCGGGGCCCAGAGTTAGGTCAAAAATAAAGTAGTACCCCATATACCCATGCTCTGGTTGCGATTGAAGGCTGACTTTTGCGCTTCCGTATTTAGCGGTTACACAACGAGGTTCTTTTTGCACTTTAAAGTCTCTTTCTTTGAAAAAGCGCTCAAAGTCGTTGGTAGAAGATTGAACAAGCTGCCCAATCTTAGTGTTTATTTCTTTTTCCAATTGAACGGCTAATTTTTTGTTGATTTGTTTCTCATCTTCCAATTCTTTAAATAAATCAAGATTCATGTATATCACCTCCTTTCAGAGGTGAAAATTCGACAAAAGCCAATAGTTTCCTATGTTTTATAAAGGAGGTTGTACAAATTATTAATAAAATTCTAACATATCTTAACAGCCACATAGATAAAGTCGCTCACTTTTGGGGCGGCTTTTTCCTTTGTGTGAATTTCGCTGCGCTGCTTGCCTTGGTGATAAATCCATTGTTTGCGGTTATTATCGCCTGGCTGATTGCTGGATGTTTAGGCCGCTTAAAAGAACAGTACGACAAAGACAGCGGCAGAGGCACACCGGATAAATGGGATTTTTGGTTAACGGTCATAGGTAGCACATGGGGAGCAGTGTTAATGCTTATTAAATAGGAGGCGGGAGAGTGGAATTAACATTAAGCAATACCGTACAAATCATTAGTGTAATAGGTTTTCTTGCGCTGCTGGTCAAACAACTCATCATAAATCCTTTGCAAGCAGCAATATCCTCTCTTAATAAGGCCGTGGAAGAATTAAAAGGGGTATTGACTAGAATTGAGCGAGAACAAAACCATATTGACCGGCGCTTGGTAGTAGTTGAGGAATCGGCAAAGTCGGCTCACAAACGGCTGGATGGGATGGAGGGAAGATAGATGTTATCTACAACCGAATTGCAAATCGTGCTGTATGCCGCCGGGGTTATCCTGGCGGCTAATTTCTTAGCAATGGCGCTCTTTGTGCTGTTTGCCAAATTGCCAAATGGCAGCCTGAAAGTATCCGTTCAAAAGGTTATTTTTGAATTAGACCGCTTTGCAGATCAAATGGAGAACGCCGAGAAGCGACGATCCGCAATACAGCAGATTAATGATGTGTTAGGCTGGCGCCGTATTTTAGTGCCGGCCGCTCTGATCGGCTGGGTGATCGATGCGGAAGTAGCCGCAATCCGGAAGATGCAGCATGCAACAGATTGCCCAAATTTACATGAGGAGGAAAGCGAAATTGAAAAAAGTAACACTGGCGGAGCTGAAACAACTCGCTTTACTGGGCAAGAGTAATTTATGGGGGCTTGCTCAGAGTTTGGGGCGGGACGTAAAACTATACCTGCATTGGACTGCTGGCCATTACGGCCAGTTTTTTTCTGACTACCATATCAATATTGATGCTGACGGTAGTATCTATATTAGTACATCAAATTTGGCAGAGGTAAAAAACCATACTTACATGCGTAATACCGGCGCTATCGGGATTGCACTGGCGTGTGCTTACAATGCCACAACGCGCAATATTGGTCTTGAGCCGCCAACAGCGCAACAGATTGAATCTACTGCCCAGGTGATAGCTGTATTGGCAGGGGTGTTAGACCTGACGATTGACCGGCAACGGGTTATGACCCATGCAGAAGCTGCTGACGATGATAATTACGGACCGTTAACAACATGCGAACGGTGGGACTTGTGGTATTTTGACGGAGCTGACAGAGGCGAGGGCGGCAATGTTATCCGTGGCAAAGCAAATTGGTACAAAAATCAGGGGGTGGGAATGTGATTCCTTTAAATCTTACAGGTAAGCAATTGGTGTGCATTGGCATTGCCGTATTGCTACTGTTTGGCATTGTTGCCGGTGCCGTTTACTACCATAACGCCCAGGAAGCCAGGTATCAGCAAGCGGTATTGCTTACCCAGGATGCCCTTAAAAATATTAACGTGCTGCAGAACCAGGTACACATTAACCAGCAGAACGCCCAGGCACTACAGGATAAACTCAGCCAGGTTGAAGCGGGTAAAATTCAGCCAGTTACAAATTACTACGTGGCAGCTCCTACAATCCCCGATGCAGCTAAAAAGGTACAGGAGCAAATAAAAAATAACGATCCTGCTCTGCCTCCACAAGCATTAGAGAAGACAGACAGGACCGTTGTCACGCCGAACGAAGAGCAGCAAAAGGTTGATGTATATAAGCTTAATCTGTACCGGAATTGGTATGTAGGCGCTGGCGTAGGTTGGCATAAAGGGGATTTTTATATCCCTGTAGCTGCACAGCGCAATTTTAGTAAAGATGCTGCCATAGAGGCCCAGGCTCATGTAAACCCGTCTGATATAAAGGATATAAACGGCGGTCAGGTAATGTATAAGCGTGCAGTAAATAAATTGTTCTTTGGAGTATTTTAATCATTGCCCGGTGGCTTCGGCTGCTGGGCTTTTTATTTTTTGCGGACAAAAACTGGACAAACTGTACGGAATCAGGTTGAGGGCACATTGTTTTTTAAAAAAACATAAAAAATATTTTTATCAACTTGGTACTGTATATTGACTATTGTTATTGATCGTTCTCAATATATAGTATTTTTTTCCTGATTTAAATATTGTGTCAAATTGTTGACCGATTTTAGGGATCAATAAAAGAAGGAGTTGACGCGGTTTCGTCGAAACAATTGGCAAAAACAAGCATTTAATTTATTTTTGTAAATAACAGTTAATTTCTATGTATAATTTTACGATAAAATAGGTAAAGCTACCTTTAAGCTTGCCTTTCGGAGGCTAAAATATGGAATACATTTTACGAGTAAAAAATAGTATTACTGAGGATCAAAAAAAGCAACTTAGTTTGCATGGTAATGTTATTTTTGAGTCTAAATATATCCCTATTTTAGCAGTGGAATCTAGGTTCCCTCAAAAAATAGCTGAGTTTGATTTTGTAGAGAACATAAGGCCTTCAAGAGTTGGCGAATACCAAGAAGGCGATTATTTATCGGCAATTGTTTTCGAACCTCAAATTAAAAAGCGTCTGCTGGTGAATAATCAACTAACTGGTTGGGGTGCAAAAATCTTCATATTAGATTCTGGCGTTGACGGAAGACTAGTGTCAATCCAGGAACAAAAAGACTATACTAGAACAGGGTACAATGATTTTGTTGGGCACGGGACTATTATTGCAAAAATAATTAAGCATTTTGCAAAAGGTAGTCAAATATTTTCTGCCAAGATAGGAACGCCGAAACCCCAAGAAACAAATCTTATCAGGGGGATTGAGTGGGCTATAGATCAAGGCGCGCATGTAATAAATATTTCTTCGGAGTACCCAAGAAAAAAGAAGTGCAAAGGCAAGTGTGAACTATGTGAGATGGTTGATTTCGCGGCTAGTAAGGGAATTGCAGTAGTTGTCGCCGCTGGAAATAGCGAGCAAGCGGAAGATAGTATAACTTGTCCGGGCATTGCGAATGGAAGTATAACAGTTGGTGCAGTAGATCGTCAAGGTGGCGGCATTGCTAGTTATTCGAGTGTGGGATGTCCAGGCGGAAATAAACCTAATTTAATAGCTCCAGGGCAAGGACATTGTGATGGGAACCCTTTTAGCGGTACTTCTTTTGCTGCTCCAGTTTTAACAGGACTAATAGGAGCCTTACTTGGACGTACAGGAAGCGTTGGTAAGGCTATTGAGTATATATGCAAGACGGTTGAGGATTTAAATTTACCTAGGCATCATCAAGGCCTTGGTTGCATAAACCTCGACAAATTACTGGAGGTGCTTAATAATGAAATCCCTAATATTAAGAGTGAGGGACAAGTCGGAAATTGAGAGATTAAAACAATTTTGCGAAGTTGTTTATGTATCAAAGTATACCAATGTAGTTGGTGTAGAAATTAGAGATGAATATGTTGGTTTACTTGAAAAGGATACTAACGTTATTTCATATCGTGAAGAAGTTGAGGGTGCATATCAACCTCAATTTAGTTTTTGCTGATACATTTGATTGGATTACTGCTCCGGTGGCTTAGGCTGCCGGGCTTTTTTTATTTGGGCAAAAGAAATACCGCCTATTCGGCGGCAGAGGCTTTTTTATTCCATTCCTGCAACTGAATGAGCGCAGCGGCTTTAATAGCATCGTCAATGGTCCAGGTATTTTCGGTAGTTGGTTTGGCATTTTCTATTCTGCAAAATTCTTCGGCGGCTTTGTGTAGAGTGGTACCTGAGTAAAATGTTATGCAGATTTTTTCGGACATTCTTTATTCCTCCTTTTAATTGCGGTGGGCTTGTGACCCCGCTTGCCGCATTACCGGCCCGGAGGCCGTCACTCTTCGCTATAGGTGTAGCCTAATACTGATTTTGAGTAAATGGCCTTATCGGTTTTGGCTAAAGTGCGATTGCTTGCAAAAACTGCATATTCATAATTTCCTTCTGACCATTTGTAAACCAATGACCGGTTATAATCTATTGTCCTACTACGATAACGCTCCATTCCTGACTTACGAATAAGACCTAACAGCCAGTTTAATTGTTTGTCCGAAAGTTTCATTCTTGCAGTACCGTAACAATCCGGCTTGCGTTGGCCGGTAAACATATTAGCCAATTCGGTGTGTGTCATCGCTATCATTCCTTTCGTCTGGCTGTGGTTGTGACCGTCTGCCAAGCCGGGATAACCCGGCTCACTCTTATATATGGTTTCGGCTTGTAGGAATTAGTCAAGAGCAGTTTCCCAGTCTCCATAGTGGTCATTGTATATAATAGGTACATCTCCGTAAACAACAGTGCTGCCGCCGTTTGTGCTTACTAACTTACTGATATTAGCCACGTTAGGACGCTTCACAGTTTCGCCTTCCGCCACCCAGTGAAATTTATCTGCTCTGTCATAATAGGCAATTGTAGTATCGGGGTCATAAAAAACAGGTTCTTTAAACTGACTGTACAAATTATCCCAGAGTGCGTCACGTAACCAAGAAGATAGTTCCTTGCGACTTTCAATTATTTCAAAAATTTGCGTGTCGCCGTCGCGAGTTATCTTCTCGATAATTTTCATCCTTACCGCCTCCGTTTGTTTATCTTTAAACTTATTATATTTAACTTTAAATAGAATGTCAATATATTTTTATCCAACTTTAAATATTTTATTTGCAAAGTTAAATATAAATGTTATAATGGCGTTGAGGTGATACCATGCCAAAGAAAGAGCCTGTATCTGCTGAAGAGATAGCGGCGGTAGAAAATATGATAAGAGGGAATATTGCTGGCGCCGGATCAAATGTAACAGATACCGCAAGGCGAATAGCTGAAGAATATAAACACCCGGTAGATATGCCGTCATTTTCCCGGCAAATAAGGGAAGGGACAATACCGTTTTGGCGCGTCCTTCGCATTGCCGATGTACTGGGATATGAAATAGTCTGGAAAAAGAAAGAATCCCAGCAATAGCCGGGGGCGATGCCGCTCATCCTTCGGGGTGGGCGGTTTTTGTATTTTATTAAGCATGAATTTATAAAATTCGAAATATTATTTACTAATTGGAGAAATATAACTAGCCAGGAAAATGTGCTAAAGACCTTGTTTTACTTATATAACAGTTCCGTTAGGCATTGGAAGCAATACACCTAAGCTGACGCGTAAGGGGAATTAAAAATACAGACAAAGCATATTCATTTTAATGAACGTAGTTCTGATATATGAACTTAGAGCTGGGAGGGAATAGCGTGTTTCAGCCGCAGGGAATTTACGCAGCGATGCTTACTCCATTTACAAATGAGGGAAATATCAATGGCCGGGTAGTGCGCCAAATGGTGGATTTTATGGCTGACAAAGGCTTACAGGGTGTGTTTCCGGTTAGCTCGGTAGGCGAGTTTGTCCATTTATCGCTTGTTCAGTCGCTGGAGCTGATGGAAATAGTCGTTCAGCAGGCAGCGGGCAGGATGGCGGTCACTCCGGGAGTTAGTTCTACGTGTATCAAAAATTCGCTTATTCTGGCACGCAGAGCAAAGGAGCTTGGCTGCGAAGCGGTGGTTGTATGTCCTCCCTATTACTATCCTTTGAATCAGGATACAATGCTGAAGCATTTTGAGACGATTGCCGATAGTGTGGATATACCGGTTATTTTATATAATATTCCCTTATTTACTACTCCTATTTCCGGGGATATTGTTGCTCTGCTGAGTACGAAGCCGAATGTGGTGGGGTTTAAAGACTCCAGCGGCAGTATGGTTGAACTATTGCACCATATGAACAGGGTAAAACAGTCCGGTTCGGATATGAGCTTTCTGACTGGCCGGGAAGATATGCTCGCTCCGGCACTTTTCATGGGAGCACAGGGGTGTATGACAGCTTGCGCCGGTATTGTTCCAGAGGTGCTGCTTGGCATATGGAAAGCATTTCATGCCGGCGAATGGGAGAAAGCAAAGCGCCTGCAATTTGCGCTGCTACCCGCCGTGCGGGCTATGTTTTCCGTACCGTTTCCTGCAGGCTTTAAGGCAGCGATGGCTTGCCGGGGTTTCTCCATGGGGCCGCTTATGCAGCCGCTGCAGACTGCAGAACAGAAGCGCCTGGAAGCTGTGAAGGGGCATATCCGAATTTTGATTGACGAACTGCTGCAGATTGTTGAGCGGGAAGAACAGTAAATTGATACAGGAGGGACAAGGGTGGAAAAAAGTAAGGCAATTATCATGAACCAGGCTGATAATGTTGCCACAGCCGTTGAGGATTTACCTGCCGGGGATAATGTAGCTTTTGTTTGCAATGGTGACTGGAAGTCTGTTCTCTTACGGCACACGATTCCTTTTGGCCATAAATTTGCAATTACTGCAATTGCCAAAACAGACAAGGTGATTAAATACGGCGAGCCTATCGGCGCTGCCAGCAGCAATATTGAGCCTGGTGAGCATGTTCATATTCATAATATGGTCGGCTTGCGAGGCCGTGGTGACCTTCAGGTTTGATTACAGACTATAGTTTGGAGGTAAAGGGATATGGAGTTCATGGGGTACCGTCGTCCTGACGGCTCAGCCGGAATACGAAATCATGTTTTGATTATGCCTGCCGTTGCGTGTGCCAATCAAGTAGCCCGGGCAATCTCGCTGATTGTCAAAGGAACAACCTGGTTTGAACACCAGCATGGCTGTTCACAGCTTGCACCGGATGCGGCGCAGACGGCTCGGGCTTTGATTGGTCACGGCACGCATCCGAATGTTTTTGCAGTCATTGTGGTCGGTTTGGGCTGTGAGGTGGTAAGAGCCCAGGAGGTGGCCGCCGCAATCACAAGACGCTGTCCCTATAAGCCGGTGCAGCTCGTCATTATTCAGGAGGAAGGCGGCTCCTACAAAGCCATTCAGGCTGGCGCCGCTGCCGCCCAGCAAATGGTGCTGGCAGCATCGATGCTGCAGCGAGAACCTCTTGCGGCCAGTCAGCTGATTCTCGGCACCGAGTGCGGCGGGTCGGATGCCTGCTCGGGAATTGCCGCTAATCCTTCACTGGGGATTGCCAGCGATCTGTTAATTGATCTAGGGGGAACTTCGATTTTGGCAGAAACACCGGAGTTAATCGGCGCGGAGCATATCATTGCCGCCAGGGCTGTTACCGAAGCTGTACGGCAAAAGTGCTACGACACAATTGCTGCTTTTGAGGCTTCTGCTATTGCTATGGGGGTTGATATGCGGGGCGGCAATCCAACGCCCGGCAATATCGAGGGAGGCTTATCTTCTATTGAGGAAAAGTCCCTGGGCTGCGTGTATAAAGGCGGTTCGCGGCCGTTGCAGGATGTCATTGATTGGGCGGAACCGGTAACGAAAAAAGGCCTGATTTATATGAACACCCCGGGCAATGATATTGAGCAGCTGACAGGGATGGTGGCAGGCGGCTGTCAAATCGCCGTTTTCACAACCGGGCGGGGGACACCGACCGGTTCGCCGATTGCACCTACTATTAAGGTAGCCAGCAATACCGCTATGTACGAAAGAATGCAGGATAATATGGATATCAACGCCGGAACGGTTGTTACTGGTGATGAGACAATTGAGCAGGTGGGGCAGCGCATTTTAGCAGAAATGCTTGCGGTAGCATCCGGCAAGCTTACAAAAGCAGAAATTTTGGGGCACAATGATTTCGCTATATGGCGCATTGGTCCAACGATGTGAGCGAAAGACTGGGGAGGTCTGTATGTTAAAAGAAAGACTGCAAAATAAAGAATTTCTGTTCGGTCCGTTCGTAAATCTCTGCCATCCGGCCGTGCTGGAGATTGCGGGATTTGCCGGTTTTGACTTTGCCATTATTGATACCGAACACGGGGAAATTTCGACGGACAGAGCGGTTGAGATGGTCAGAGCGGCCAAGCTGGCCGGCATTAGCCCGGTTGTTAGAGTGTACGGCAATCAGCCTGAGCTTATTTCCAAGGCCCTTGATATTGGCGCTGACGCCGTGCAGATTCCGCAGGTAAGCAGCCGGGAGGAGGCAGAGGCTGCTGTCTATGCCGCTAAGTTTTCACCGGAGGGAGGCCGTGGTGCCAACCGCTATGTGCGGGCCGCCCGGTATTCTGCTATGGACAAAGCTGCTTACTTTCGAAAGGCCAATCAAGAAACAGCCGTTATTGTTCAGGTTGAGGGAAAGGCCGGACTAGACCGGTTGGCAGATATCATCACGGTTCCCGGAATTGATGTTCTGTTTATCGGCCCCTACGACTTATCCGCTTCGCTTGGCATACCGGGGCAGGTAGAACATCCCCTGATAATGGAGGCTATGCACAGGACGATTCAACTGGCGCGGCAGGCCGGTGTCGCGATTGGCTTTTTCGTTGATGATGCTGTAAGTGCGGTGAAATGGAAGAAGGCTGGAGTTCAATATATTTCGTTTGCTGCTGATGTGGGCCTTCTCTATAATGCCTTCCGGCAGAGCGTTGCCATTTTTCGGGAAGAGTAGGTGAGATCATGAAGGTGAAAAGTGAAACAACCGGAATTATTCAAAGCTTGCTGCAAGGAATTCCTTTGCCGCGGATGGTCAAAGTCCGTCAGAATTTTGAGGCTCCCGTCGTTCAGAACTTAGAGCAGACACTGCGCCAGGAAATTGCCAAAGAGTCGATTGCCCCCCAAATTAAGCCGGGCATGCGCATTGCTGTCGCTGTCGGTAGCCGCGGCTTAGCCGAACTGCCTGCACTTGTGCGCATTACGGTAGATGAACTGCAGCGGCGGGGAGCACATCCGTTTATTGTCCCTGCTATGGGCAGTCACGGTGGGGCTACCGCTCAAGGTCAGCAGGCAGTGCTGGCAAATCTGGGTGTTACGGAGGAGACTGCCGGCTGTCCGATCATTTCTTCTATGGAAGTGGTCGAGGTGGGACGCCTGGAGAATGGGCTGGCGGTATTAATCGACAAACAAGCCTATGAAGCCGATGGCATTGTGGTGATTGCCCGCATTAAACCGCATACTGCCTTTCGGGGAGCTTCGGAAAGCGGTTTGGCAAAAATGCTGACAATCGGACTTGGCAAACAGAAAGGGGCAGACGCCTGTCATGCCTACAGCTTTAAATATATGGCAAGATTTATTGTTGACATGGCGCGAATCAAGCTTCAGCAGTGTAATTTTTTATTTGGCATTGCAACAGTGGAGAATGCCTATGAGCAGATCCGCGTTGTCGAGGCTGTGCCGGCAGAAGATTTTCTGAAACGGGACCAGGAACTTCTCCCGCTTGCCCGGACCAGCATGGCTAAGCTGATTCTTGATAAAATCGACGTGCTGATTGTTGACAAGATAGGCAAGGACATCTCCGGTGATGGCATGGATCCTAATATTACCGGACGATACCCGACTCCGTATGCCCGGGGCGGTCCTGAAATCAGCAAACTGGTTGTTCTGGATTTGACTGAGCGTACTCATGGCAATGCCAACGGCATGGGTCCTGCAGACTTTATTACCCGCAGGCTGTTTGACAAAATTGACTATGAGAGTACCTATGCCAATGCGCTCACTTCCACCGTTTGCGAGCCCATCCGTATTCCGATGATTTTAGAGTCCGATCAGCAGGCAATTGCAGCCGCCGTTAAAACCTGCAATGCTCAGGATTTGAGTAAGGTGCGAGTTGTGCGGATTGAAGATACACTGCATCTTGGCGAAATTTATATTTCAGAAGCCATGATTTCCGAGGCGGCTCAGCACCAGCAAATCGAAGTTTGCAGTGCCCCGCTGGCGCTGGAGTTTGATCAAGCCGGTAATTTACTAATTTAAAATACCAGAAGAAGGTGGCGGAAGTTATGATGATGAATCAGCGGTTTCGTGATGTGCGAAGCCTGTGGCTCCAGTCCGATGCCCTCAGGCTGGGCATGAACTGGTCCGAAGAAGATACGGATAAAATGCATATTCTTGTTGATGATGTTCAGGGAGACAGCCATCCCGGGAGTTTTCACCTGGATGTCCTGAATGAAGAGGCCTGTATCGGTGTTTATGAAGCCGGTGGAAAACCGGCAAAATTTCATGTAACCGATATTTGTGACGGCTGGGCGCAGGGACATGATGGAATGAATTATATTCTGCCGTCCCGCGAAGTGATAGCCGATATGGTAGAAATTCATGCCTCGGTTGTTCCCTGGGACGGAATGATTTTATTATCCGGCTGCGATAAATCAGCTCCGGCTCATTTAATGGCTGCTGCCCGGATGGATCTGCCCGCTATTCATATTCCCAGCGGTTCCATGCGCTCGGGACCGGACATTTCCACTTCCGGCTTAGCAGGTCCGATCACGGCAAGGGCCAAAAAAGGGCTGGCAACGCAAAAAGAAATACGCGATTACCAGCTGACCGGCTGCCCGTCCTGCGGAGCCTGCCAGTTCATGGGCACTGCCAGCACAATGCAATGTATGGCTGAGGCACTCGGCATGGCTTTGCCGGGGACAGCTGTCATGCCAGCTACTTTTATGGATATTCGCCGGATGGCCAGGGCAGCAGGGAAAGCGGTTATTAATCTGGCAAAACAGGGGATTACCGCAGGTCAAATTCTCACTCCTGCAGCTTTTGAAAATGCGGTTAAAGTTCACGCTGCAATTGGCGGCAGTACCAATGCCCTAATTCATTTACCTGCCATTGCCCATGAACTGGATTTTGAACTGGATCCCCAGCTGTTTGACCGGATTGGACAACAGATTAAATATTTGACTAATATCCAGCCCAGCGGCAAATATGTAACAGAGCTATTTTGGTTTGCCGGTGGAATACCGATGATTCAATGGCTGCTTAGGGACCAGCTTGATCTGACCGTTATGACCGTAACCGGCAATAGTCTGGGAGACAATCTGGAACGGCTCTGGCAGGACGGGTTTTTCGACCGGAACCGGAATTATTTGAAGACGTACAGCATTTTGCCGCAAGAGATTATCCGGTCTCCTGAACAGTCGGACAAAAGCGGTTCTATCGCGGTTCTATACGGCAATATTGCTCCTGACGGAGCAGTAGTCAAATACTCGGCTGTCGCTGAAAATATGCACAGCCATACCGGAACAGCTGCCGTTTTCGACAGCGAGGAAGCGGCTCAAGCGGCCATTATTGAGGGGAAAATTGCGGCTGGTGCAGTGGTTGTTATCCGCTATGAAGGACCGAAAGGCTCGGGCATGCCGGAAATGTTTATGACAACCGATGCTATTGTTTTTGATGAAAAGTTGAATGGGACGGTTGCTTTGCTTACAGATGGCCGCTTTTCCGGTGCCAGCCGCGGGCCCTGTATCGGTCATATTTCACCGGAGGCCGTGGAAGGTGGTCCGATTGCTCTCCTGGAAGATGGAGATCTGATTGAAATCGATATACCGGGCAGAAGGCTCAATGTTACCGGAGTGAACGGTAAAGCCATGGATGCTGCTGAAGTCAATGAAATTATGGCCAGCCGCCGCTTAGCGTGGAAACTGCCGGAGCAACCGCCAAGGCGGGGGATTCTGGGAAGGTATACCAGGAATGCAGTGTCAGCTATGGCAGGAGCTTATATGAAATAAGAGGAGGGGAAGAGATGAAAAAACAGTTTATGCTGGGTAATGAAGCAATTGCCCGAGGAGCGTTTGAAGCGGGGGTGAAGGTGGTTGCCGGGTATCCCGGGACACCTGCTACGGAAATTGTGGATCATTGTGCTGCTTATCCCGGAGTATATGCCGAGTGGTCGGCAAACGAAAAGCATGCTTTTGAAGTGGCAGCCGGTGCTTCCCTGACGAATCAACGATCACTTGCCGTTATGAAGCACAACGGTACGAATGCGGCAGCCGACTTTTTGATGCATATTAACTTTACCGGCATAAAGGCCGGGATGGTGTTAATTTCTGCCGACGACCCTGGCGGTCTTTCCTCGCAATGTGAAGAAGATACGCGAATTCTGATTCATAACTATGCTCATGTGCCGGTTTTCGATCCTGCCGATATTCAGGAAGCTTATGCAATGACCAAGGCCGCATTTAGCCTGTCGGAGCAAACGGAAGTGCTCTTTGCGCTGCGCCCGGTTATGCGGATCAATCATGCTGGCGGAATGATCGAGTTCGCTGAAAAAAGCGGGCCAGAGCAAAAAGTGGAATTTGTACCCGATCGCAGCCGCTTTGTTATGTCGGCAGTAGTGGAAAAAGAATACGGTGGTGAATTACGGCCTAAAATGCGTCATCGCTGGCTGAATAACAAGCAGGCAGAATTAAAGGCCATTATGGAAGCGTCGCCGTTTAACTGGGCGGAGGAAGGGGAAGGCGAGACCGGCTTTATTGCTTGTGGAATCGGCTATGCCTTCTTTAAAGAGGCCGAGCAAATTTACGGCAGAAAGCTGCCTGTTTTAAAACTGTCTACTTTGCCGCTGCCGGAGCAAAAGGTGCTGCAATTTGTTAAACGGTATAAGCGGATTGTTGTGCTGGAAGAAATAGAGCCAGTTGTGGAAAAGCTGGTAAAACAATTGTGCTTTACCAATAAAGTTATGCTGGATATTTGGGGCAGAGACGGATACCTGCCGGCTGAAGGTGAATTATCCGCGAATCTCGTCCTAACTGCAATTGAATGTGCAGTTATCGGCCAGCCGTTTCCTCAGCCCGCTCAGGGAACGTATATCCCGGCACGAACCCGTACCCAGTGTTCAGGCTGCAGTCACCGGGGGTTACTCGCAGCTCTTAAGGAAGTAGTGCGGAAAAACGGCGGTGTCGTGACCGGTGACATCGGCTGCCATGATGCCGGGACATTTGAACCGATGAAGCTTCAGGCTACCATTTACTGCATGGGCTCCTCCATTCCTATGGCGTATGGTATTAAAGCGGCTGGCTTTGACAAGCCCGTATACGCACTGATCGGCGATTCAACCTTTTTTCATAATGGACTTACGGGCCTGGCCAGTGCTATAGCGAATGGGGCGGATATAACGGTCATTGTAGCTTATAATTCAACGACGGCGATGACCGGTTTTCAGCCGCATCCCGGGAGCGGCAGAAGCCTGACTCTCGACCATGTCAATGTCATTGACCCGGGAAAAGTTGCTGCGGCTATGGGAGCAAAAATATACCACTGCAATCCTTACCAGGTAGAAGAGACGGCACAAGTGCTGGCGGAGGCAGCAACAGAAGCAGGAGTAAAAGTTGTGATTGCCGAAGCATTGTGTTACCTCAAGTTTGGCCGGGAAGGAAAAGTATCGTATGTAGCCCGTGATATCTCCATCAACCAGGATGTATGCAATGGCTGCAGTCTTTGTGTGCGTACCTTTGGCTGCCCGGCGATAACAATCAGCGATGGCAAGGCTGTTATTGATAAGAGCAGCTGCAACGGCTGCGGTGTCTGCATTTGGGTATGCAAGAGGGGGGCTATTCAATGAAACTGGATTTGGTAATTGCCGGTGTTGGCGGGCAGGGAAATATTCTAGCCTCTCAGACATTGGCCAAATGTGCTATGGATGAAGGATACACAGTGGTAAATACCGAGACAAAAGGCGCTGCGCAGCGGGGAGGTTCGGTACTTTCCCATTTGCGTATCAGCAGCCGGCAGATCTATTCGCCACTAGTACCGAAAGGTCAGGCCGATATTTTGCTGGGATTTGAACCGCTCGAAGCAATGCGGTATATGAGCCTCTTAAGCAAGCAGGGAAAATATATTATTAATACCGCTCCTGTACCTACTATTCTTGCTAAACTGAATGTTGATCAATATCCCAGCCGGGAAGAAATGCTTAGTACGATCGGTCAGCTGGGCATGAACGGACATTTTATTGACGCCACCCGGGCAGCAAGCGAGCTAGGCGATGTATTGCTCACAAATGTTGTTATGCTCGGGGCCTTTACCGGGATCAATGATTTGCTTTCACCCGAAAGCGTATTGAAAAAACTACTGTCCCAGATCAATGAAAAATACCATGCTGCAGATGAAAGAGCATTTTATACCGGGCGAAAGCTTATTCAGGACTTGGAAGAAGGCATGTGAGCAGAAAAAGGCTGTTCTGTCGTATAAGCGCTTTGCAGCTTCCTTTTTTACATGCACAGGGAAAAAGGTAAAAAGCCCGGCTTCTACTTTTGTCATCGAAACAAAAGTAGCAAAAATTCTAGGCCTGTCTTACAAAATGCTTGGGAAATGCTCAGCTTACTAAAATTCGTGAAACTCGCTGCGCTCAGACAACCGAATTTCTTAACGTAAACTGAGCATTTCCCATCCTACGGACCGCATTTTTCCAGAAGGGCCGAAAGGAACGAGTGCTCGATTGGGGTGTTAAAGTACCATTTCATGTTTCCGTATCTTGCAACCCTTGCGGAAATTACCGTCCCGCAGGGGGTAAAAAGACCTCCATTGCGAATAGAAGGGACGTTGTCTGAGTGTAGCGAGTTTCTGTCCTTTCCGCAAGGGAGGTCTTTATTTTTGTCCTTGATCCTATTTGAAATTTGTAAAGCGGATATGTTATGATAAGCAGACAGAAAAACGATGAAAGAGCGGGTTTTAATCACCGAGGCAGTAATCAAAGTTCGGGCAAAGGATGAGTAGCAAAAAATGAATGTGCAAAAAGTGAGAGATTTAACGTTAGTCGATCTGGGGCAGCAAAGAACCATGGTCATTGCCTGTGACAGCTGCGGTGGCGTGGGCATGAAGGAACAGGATGTTCTGCAGGTTTCCCCGCACATTACCGGCCGGTATACTGCCAGAGTAGCTATTCTCGAAGTCCTCTGCACCGGAGCGGAAGTGATTTGTCTGACGAGCACAATTTGCAACGAGATGAATTCCACCGGAAAAGACATGATAGAAGGCATTAGAGCGGAACTGCAGGAAGCCGGAATCAATAATGTGGTGCTCACCGGAAGCACGGAAGAGAATTTTCCCACCGTGGCGACGGGCTTAGGTGTTACGGCCGTTGGTATGATCCAAAGCAATCAGCTGAAAGTGAATAGTATAAAGCAGCAAGCTTTGCTAGTCGCCTTAGGTCGGCCGAAAGTAGGTCAGGAGGTCTTAGCGGGTGGGGTAAATGACTGTATTCACTATCAGCTAATTAAGCAAATGCTTAAGGATGATGAGGTTTACGAGATCATTCCTGTCGGTTCAAAAGGTATATTGTATGAAATGCAGGAGTTGGCCCGCAATAATCGCCTGAACCTTATTGTCAACCCGGGTATCAAGCTGGATGTTAGGAAATCGGGCGGGCCCAGTACAGCTGTAATTGCAGCGGTAAGTGCACGATATTTTAGCAAAATGGACGTCCAGGTAAGCATGGAGCTGGTCGGAGAAGTTTGCCGGGGCGAGTAAATTCTATAAATCGGCAGTTCTGATAAAATGATAATTGACAGTACCTGTAATTTTCCATTCATCAAACTTGTAAAGCTTCGGATTTGTAATCCGCAGCTTTAATTTATGTGTGTCACCTGGCTGCATATATACGGGGATGTTTTCCCAATTTCCCTGATTGGCAAACCACCAATCCGTATTATTTTGTCTGAAATAAATATTCAGGGTGAGTACGTTTACCCTATCAACAACGACGGTTCCATCATTCTCTAAATAACCGTAAATAACGAGCGCATTGGTTTCGTCATAACCCAATGTATCCGTATGCCAGGACAAATGTGGTGCGGCCAGTGCCGTAGCAGTAGCACCGGTAATGCAAATAATAACCAGGATCAGCCCTATGCAGAGCTTCGTTTTCATTCCAGTATACCTCCCCCGATGTATATCTGAAGTATTCTATTACTTTAGCTGAATAGAGGTTACTTTAGTCCCTTCTAAATTTAAGCGGCATATGATAAAATAAATCGGATAGAGTATTGGTGACCACAGTGAGGAGAGTAGAAAAATGACAACCTGGAGTATACTGGAGTTTACGGGAGTAATTGCTTTTGCTGTTGCGGGAGCATTGACGGGAATACAAAAGAAACTGGACATTTTCGGTGTGTTGGTCTTGGCTATGACGACGGCCGTAGGTGGCGGGATATTGCGCGATGTAATCATCGGTAATACGCCGCCGCTTACTTTTCGGGATCCAACATTTTTTATGATTAGTGCAGTTACCACAATTGTTGTGTGTTTTACCTATCGATGGCTGGAAAAGTACAAAAATATGATTCAAATATTTGATGCCATTGGATTAGGGGCCTTTACGGCTACTAGTGCCAATCTGGCGATTCAGCATAATCTAAATACCTTGTTTATTGTAACGACAGTAGCGGTAATTACGGGGATTGGCGGCAGTATTATGCGCGACGTGTTTGTTAAGGAAATTCCCTATGTTTTCCGTCAGGAAATATATGCGATAACTACGATAGTCGGTGCAATCTGCTTTTATTATTCGCAATTTTATTTGACCGGAGCGGCCCAGCTGTATCTTTGCTTTTGCATTACTACCGTTCTCAGGCTTTGCTGCATTAAGTACCAATGGAATTTCCCAGTAATTGGTATTCCTTCGAAAGACCAAGCCGCAAAAGAATAATCGGAAAAGTGAATAAGGAATTTACTTGACAAAATGCAGTTTTACGATTATTATAGACAAAAGTGCTAAAAACTTAATATTTGTGTCCATATGAAGTACACGGAACCTCGTATAACTTACACTGATTGTTAGTTATTAGCGACAACCGTAAACGGATGGAACTCTGGAGAGCCCCTGATCAGCAGGGCGCCGAAGGTGCAAATCGGTAAGTTTCGCTTATCGATGAAACTCTCAGGCAAAAGGACAGAGCATATTGGTGGCATTGCATATTTTCGTGCAAAGGTACCTATTTGTTGTTCTTCAGAGTCAAATCTTACGATTTGACTCTTTTATTTTGCAGCGGGAGCACTCTTACTTCGAGGGAACTTCAGACAAAGAAAAAGCAATTTTAAAAAAGGGAGAGCTTTGAATGAGAAAAATGAAGAGTAAAGTAAGTGCTTTAGTAATGGTAATGTTAGTATTGACAGGTATTATGGCTGGTTGTGGCAACATGGGATCGAATGATATTAAAATTGGACTTTTAAATGAGATGACTGGTTCTAATGCTACGTTGGGAACTTCTTCAGCAAATGGGGCGAAGCTGGCAATTAAGGAGGCAAATGCCAAAGGCGGAGTACTTGGTAAGCAAATACAGGCTGTTATCGGGGATAATAAGAGTGAACCATCCGAATCGGCTAATGCAATGACCAAACTGATTTCCCAGGATAGGGTTGCAGCTGTAACTGGTGTTTTTGCCAGCTCTAATGCAATTGCTGCAGCAAGTGTTGCTGAAGGCAGTAAAGTACCCTTTTTGGCGGTAGGAGCTACAAATCCGAAGGTAACCGTAGATGAGAAAACCGGCAAAGTAAAAGAATATACGTTCCGGGTCTGCTTTATTGATCCTTTTCAGGGCACTGTTGGTGCCAATTTTGTACTCAATACGTTAAATTTTAAAAAAGCAGCTATTTTGGTAGATAATAGCAGTGATTACAGCAAAGGCTTGCTTTCTTTCTTTAAAGAAGCCTTTAGTAAGGGTGGTGGCTCAATAGTTATTGAAGAGGCTTATTTGCAAAAGGACCAGGATTTCAAAGCAATCTTAACGAAGGTTAAAGCTGCTAATCCGGAAGTTCTTTATGTACCCGGCTACTATGAGGAAGTAGGGAAAATTGTGAAACAAGCGCGTGAGCTTGGTATCACGGCACCTATTGTCGGCGGTGACGGCTGGGATTCTCCTAAACTGGCAGAGGTGGCCGGTGCTGAAGCCTTAAATAACACTTACTTTACCAACCACTATTCAGTTGAGGACACCAGTGCTGCTTCTAAGGCCTTCGTAGAGGCTTATAAAAAAGAGTACGGACAGATGCCGGATGCCATGGCTGTTCTCGGCTATGATGCAGCAAACGTATTGATCGATGCGATTAAGCGGGCTAACAGCGCTGAACCAGGCAAGATCCGTGAGGCTCTTGCCCAGACAAAGGATTATCCCGCAGTAACAGGTGCAACTACATTAAATGCCACTCATGATGCGGTAAAAAGTGCAGTTATCATTGAAATGAAAAACGGCAAGCAAATGTTTAAGGCAACTGTTAAACCGTAAAAGTTGAAATCGGCATAGGAGCAACAAGAGGTAGTGTATTTCATTTTTACAACATAATTACAAAAAAATACTATTATATTGGTAAAATAGGTATATAATAGTTATGTGAAAGTCCTGCAGAGAAGGATTTATCCGTTCTTTGCAGGACTTTTGTTTTTCCATGATGGATTAAGGGGGAGTAAAAATGAATGAAACTACCAATCAACACATTCAGCGAGGTCTTAAAAATCGCCACATTCAGATGATTGCTTTAGGCGGAGCGATTGGGACCGGCTTATTCTATGGTTCGGCTACGGTGGTAAAGATGGCAGGACCGGCAATCACGTTGTCTTATTTAATCGGTGGCATTGTGATCTTTTTTATTATGCGGGCACTTGGCGAAATGGCTGTCGCTCATCCCGTATCAGGTTCCTTTAGCCAATACGCCTATCAGTATTGGGGTGAGCTGCCAGGGTTTATTGCTGGCTGGAATTACTGGTTTAATTACGTAGTCGTCGGTATGGCTGAGTTATCGGTCGTAGGAACTTATATTAACTATTGGTATCCGGATATACCTACCTGGCTATCCGCGTTAGTATGCCTGGTTGCCGTTACGCTGATTAATACTGTACATGTCAAGGCTTATGGTGAATTTGAGTTTTGGTTTGCTATTATTAAAGTTGTTGCTATTATTGGCATGATTGTTTTTGGTATTGCTGTTATTGCTTTTGGCATCGGAAATGGCGGTCAGCCTGCAGGGCTGGGCAATCTATGGGAGCATGGCGGTTTTTTCCCTAATGGCTTCCAGGGAATTTTGCTATCGCTGGTTTTAGTTATGTTTTCCTTTGGTGGAGTTGAGTTAGTCGGCATAACTGCAGGGGAAGCACAAAACCCGGAGAAAACAATTCCGCGGGCAATCAATCAGGTCGTATGGAGAATTTTATTGTTCTATGTAGGAGCATTGGCGGTGATTCTGGCAATTTTTCCGTGGAACCAGATTGAAGCAACCGGCAGCCCGTTTGTCCAAATCTTTACCTATGTAGGTATCCCATCGGCAGCTAATTTGTTAAACTTCGTTGTTCTTACCGCCGCTTTATCTGCTTATAACAGTGCGTTATACAGCAATGGCAGAATGCTGTATGGTCTGGCTGCACAGGGGAATGCCCCGAAGATTTTTGGCAAGCTTAATTCGTCAGGCGTACCGATGACGGCAATTTTGGTTTCATCAGCAATCACATTATTTGCAGTGCTGCTAAGTTATTTGAATCCGGAAAAAGTATTCCTGTATTTTATGTCGCTCGCAACCATTTCCATTATTATTAACTGGGCTGCTATTTTAATCGTTCAGCTTAAATTCCGTAAAGAGCAGGAACGGCAAAAGAGTATACCTGAGTTTCAAATGCCACTGTATCCGGCTGCCACCTATCTTAGTTTGGCCTTTTTGGTACTGGTAGTGGGAATAATGGCATTTATGCCTGACATGCGATTCTCTCTATATATTGCGCCCTTATGGCTGGCAGGCCTGTATGTCGGCTATCGGATGAAGCGTGCAGCCCGACAATAAACCTTTAGCAATGGAGGTGCCGTAAATCGCTTTTTGAAACAAGCGCGATGCGGCCCTCCTTTTTTGAATGTACAGGTAAAAGGGGGAAAACGAAGATTTATATCGATGCGGCTTACCGGAATGAGGTTATAAAGGAATCGAACAGTATACGGGTGTCAAATTGGTACTGATGAATAGGTGGAATTTCCTTGTTCAAATTGAGGAGAGAATATACGGCAATCTGGGCTGACCGGACAGAGTATTCAACCGTAAATACTACATCATCGGGTATTTCTGTAAATTGGCCGAGAAAGGCAAGATTGGTCGATCCAGGCGGCACAACCTGAGGCCGGTCGCTCTTGGTACGCGGCATGAACTGGCTGGTTATAAACGGCATCATGCAGGGCAGGCAATTTGATGTTTTTACAATGGAAGGCAGTTTGTCAGTAAACCGGAGATGGGAGCACAATTCAGTTAGTATTTCTTCGCCGGTGCACTCTGACATTTTTTTATGTACGAAGTTACCCTGGTTTTCAGGAGAGAGGCCATAACCCCAAAATACTTTGATAGTATCGGGCTGATTGATAAAATGCGGCTGATATGCCAAGACAATGGACATAAACCAGTTTGAATCTCTTAATGTGACCAGAGCACCTGTTCCAGGCGTATTCCCGGAGAAATTCTCCATTAAGTCGAAAAAGACTGGATCGGTACAAGTGACGGTAAAGGATTCCCAGGCTGATTTTTCGATCTGCTCGATAAAAGGAGCGGGATTGCCCATATCAGGCTGCTTGGCAGCGAGCGTTTCCCAGAGTTTAAAAGCGGCTCCCTTTGCTCCCAGGCGGGGAGCGGAAGTCATCGAACCAATGCTATAGCCTTCGGTCATGGAGCCGTTGGTAACAAAAACCAGATCAGTATCTTTCAGCTGAAGTTTTATCGGTTTTCCATCCGATATATAGTGCAGGTACTCTACTGTTTTATCACCGTCAGACGGCTTGAAATCAAGATCGGTTACCCGGCAGTTCATGGAAAAATTGACACCTTGAGCTTGGAGCCACTTGATGAGAGGCAGAATAATGGAATCATATTGATTGTAAGGTGTACGGGTTACCCCCTCTAACGTATGAATACGGGGAAATTCATGCATGAACCGGAGCAGGTAACGTTTGAATTCAACAGCACTGTGCCAGGGTTGAAAAGCAAAGGTTGTAGCCCACATATACCAAAAATTTGTTTTGAAGAAGGAGGATGAAAAAAATTGTTCAATGGTGATTGTGCCCAAAGCATCCTCCGGAGTAACTGTCAATTTTAGCAGGTCGATCCGGTCTTTATTGGTAAAGCCCATTGAAGCAACATCGATAATTTTGCCTTCGCCGTCAACCAAACGGGCTTTGGCATGCGTGCGGACTGCATTGTCAAACGCAATGATTTCATCGCGAACTGATAATTGCGGGTTCGTTATGGAGGGGATAAATTTCAGCAGTTCCCAGGTACATTCATAGGCTTCGTCATTTAACATTCTGCCGCCGCGGATCATATAGCCCTTCTCGGGTGAACCCGTACCGTCGCAACTACCACCGGTGATATTCATTTCTTCGAAAATAGTTATATTTTTCCCCGGAATATGGCCGTCTCGAATTAAGTAAACTGCTCCGGCTAGAGAGCCGACTCCGGCGCCGGAAAAATAAGCTTTTACCTGCTGGCGGTCAACAGCTTGGCAGGCGTGTTTCATAGAAAAGGCCTCCTGTCTCATTATAGTAGCTATAGTATAGGCGGCTGGTAACCCCGATATACTTCTTTTAGTGACTACGGCAAGTCCTTAGCCGTATATGAGTATACAGGCCCCTTGCTCTACCTTGGTATAAAACTTGCATCTTATATAAAGCATGATGATCGCAGGTTTCGATCAATAAGCGAAGGGCGGGGTTGAGATGGAAGCGAAAGAATTAATTGAATGTATTGAAAAATTCATTGAAGAAAAGGCAAAGAGCTTTGATGACGGAAGACAAATTGAAGTGTTAAAGAGTGCGTTGCTTAAGCTGAAAGTAAGCGCGTCAAGCCCTTTGTGCGAGAATTGCCTCTACCACCAGCAAGCTTTTTGCAGTAAATTACAGCGAAATACCTTTGCCTTGTCCTGCGCGCAGTGGGAAGAAAACTCGATTGGTCTGGATATCATTGCTTATTAAAATCGGCTAAGATTTTTTGTGAAAAAGCAGGAATCAGGAATAGAGTAACGAAAATTGCTGTAAAGATGTAAATAGAGTGTCAGAAATCTGACACAAGCAACGATGCTTGTATCCATCCCTAGTTCTACGGATGATACAGGCATTTTTTACTCTTGCCTCTCTATTGGGCGTTGAAGGAGGACAACATGAACAAGCCGGTTACTCAGCCAATTCCTGAACTGAAGGAGTATCTCGAGACAAGCCAGTTTGATAAAGTGATAGACCTGTTCGAGCAGATCAATAGCGCATACCGGTTACAGCAAGCGCGGTTAGAAACTTTGCTGGATACGGTTAACGAAGCAATTTGTATGATAGATGAGGAGGACCGGGTGCTTGTCTGGAATCGCCAAGCTGAAGCGTTGTATGGCATAAAGGCGCTGGATATAATTGGACAGCCGATTGACCATTTTTTTTCAAATTTAAAAATTAGTACAGCTATGAAACAACACCAACCGGTTGTAGAAGAATACCATGCCCCTTGCCCGGAAACACATGTGTTGATTAATTCCAGGCCGATTATGCTCGACGGACAAGCGGTTGGTGGAATTTCGGCCGAGCGGGACATTACCGACTTGGTGCAGTTAAATCAAAAGCTGTCGCAAACAAACCGGGAAGTACAGTCTTTGAAAAAAACCATCAACACAATCCATTCCCAAAATGATCCTTTTTCCGCAATTTATGGGCGGGGGGAGGCAATTGGAGCGGCTGTAAGGCTGGCTAAGCGCGTTTCAGCAACTAATGTCCCTGTTTTACTGCGTGGCGAAAGCGGAACAGGTAAGGAGTTGTTTGCGCGGGCAATTCACGAAGCCAGTCAAGTGAACGGAGCATTTATTGCGATCAACTGCGGTGCTATTCCCGCTAACTTATTTGAAAGTGAATTATTTGGCTACCAACCCGGCGCTTTTACCGGTGCTGACCGCAAAGGGAAAGAAGGGCTGCTCGAAAAAGCCAACGGAGGAACCCTGCTGCTTGACGAAGTTGGCGATATGCCGAGGGAAATGCAGGTAAAACTGCTCCGGACACTGCAGGAAAAATGTTTATACCGGGTGGGCGGCAATAAAGCAATACCTGTCGATTTCCGGGTAATTGCCGCAACTCACCGTAATTTAGAAGATATGATTCGGACAGGAGAATTCCGGGAAGATTTATATTACCGGCTGAATGTAGTGTCTATTGTACTGCCGCCACTCAGAGAACGTCTCGATGATTTGCCCGAGTTATTGCGCCGGGGGTTGCAGTATTATAGTGCGCTGTATAATAAAAATATTAGCAAGGTTGATCCGGCAGTCATGGCTGCGTTAGTACAATACCAGTGGCCCGGCAATATCAGAGAACTTCTGAATGCCTTAGAACGGCTGGTTATTTTGACGGATGGCGATACACTGTCCATTGCCGATTTGCCGCAAGCTTTATTTTCACCGGAACATGTTAAAGCAGAAGGAGCCAGCCAGTTGACTGGCCGTTTGCCGGTGGCAACTGCCGAACTGGAAAGAGAAATTATTACCCGCGTACTGGAGGAGCAGAGCCATAATAAGGCGCTCGCTGCACAAAAATTAGGGATTCCCCGCAGTACGCTGTATTATAAAATGCAAAAGCTTGGCATATGTCAATAAACTGACAACACTGTCAAAAAACTGACGGTAAAGCAGCTGAAAACTGATCGTTTTAACCAGAAACGCCGCACTTGGCAATCTTAGTGCGGCGTTTTTCTTTTCCTGCTTAATTAATCAAAGCAGTGATCCAAATTCGACTGATAGAATTACGTTGGCACGGTATTTGCATTAGAGTAAGGCGAGGTGTTTAACTTGAGAATTATCAATCATCCAATCTTAGAGTTTCCCAAACAGGAAATGGTTCAGTTCACGTATAATGGCAGCCCTGTGCAAGGTGTGGCAGGAGAATCAATTGCGGCAGCTCTCCATGCGGCAGGAATAAAAATGCTGCGCCACAGTTCACGGCATCATCGTCCACGGGGGCTCTTCTGCGCGATTGGTAATTGCTCTTCCTGCCTGATGACAGTTGACGGAGTGCCCAATGTGCGCGTGTGTGTCGAGCCCCTTAGAGCTGGTATGAGTGTAGAAGTACAGCAGGGAAAGGGGACGATAATATGATGAATACAGATGTGCTGGTAATCGGAGCCGGCCCGGCAGGTTTGCTGGCAGCTACCAGTGCTGCCCGGACCGGGGCAAAAGTTTTGCTTGTCGAACGTTCAGAACGGCTTGGCGGACAGCTGATTAAGCAGAAGCATAAGTTTTTTGGCTCCCGGGATGAGTATGCGGGAGAACGGGGTATTGATATTGCCGCAAGATTGATTAAGGAAACAGAAGAACAGGCGGGAATCACTACCAGGAAAAATGCTACCGTAGCAGGGATATATCCGGATGGAGTAGTGGTAATTGCCTGCAAAGATTCGTTTTATACCGTCCGGCCTAAGAAAATAGTGATTGCAACCGGTGCGGCAGAAAAAACAATGCTTTTTCCCAATAACGATTTGCCCGGTATTTATGGTGCCGGTGCACTGCAAACACTGATGAACGTTTATGGTATCATGCCTGGTAAGCGGATTCTAATGGTTGGTGCCGGGAATATCGGCGTAATCGTTGCTTATCAACTGCTGCAGGCCGGTGTTGACGTAGCCGGAGTGGTTGAGGCTGCCCCCCGGGTTGGCGGCTATGCAGTGCATGCTGCCAAATTAGCCCGCTATGGCGTACCTATTTATACATCTCATACGATTAAGTCCGCTCACGGACAAGAGTGCCTAACGGGAGTAACGATTGCCAAACTGGACGAATCCTGGCAGCCGATTGAAGGGACTGACCGATATATTGCGGTTGATGGCCTTTGCCTGGCGGTGGGGCTTACGCCGCTTACGGAATTGTGCTGGCAGGCCGGCTGTGAAATGCGGTATGTGGCTGAACTGGGTGGATATGTGCCGCTGCGCGATGCCGACATGCGAACAACTAAGCCAGATTTGTTCGTGGCAGGTGATGTATCGGGTGTAGAAGAAGCATCGGCTGCCATGGTAGAAGGAAAAATTGCCGGACTATCGGTAGCGGCGGATTTAGGCTGCAGGGAGATAACCAGTGAGTTGGAACACGCTAAAAAACAGCTGGCTGCCTTAAGAGCCGGTCCGGCCAGTGCAAAAATCCGGTCAGGACTTAGTCAAATTCTAATTGGGGAGGTCAGCTAAATGCAAAATATTCCGTGTGAGGAACGGTTGCATAGAGGACCAGTAGCCATATGTGAATGCCTGCAGTCAATCCCCTGCAATCCTTGTGCGGATGCCTGTCCGCGTCAGGCGATTACCGTTGCGGAGATAAATGACTGTCCTGTCATTGCAGCTGACAACTGTAATGGCTGCGGACTATGTATGCTGCATTGTCCTGGCTTAGCCATTTTCGTTGTTGACCATACCTATAGCCAGGAACAGGCACTAGTTAAAATTCCTTTCGAATTTCTTCCCCTGCCAGAGGTCAATGCCAGCGTTCAGGCCTTAAACCGCAGCGGAGAATGTGTAGGGGTGGCTCATGTGATCCGTGTACAAAAATCACCAAATAAGACGAATGTACTTTGGTTGGCCGTTCCTCATGAACTGGCTATGGAGGTACGCGCAATTCGCCTGCAGAAGGAGCAGTAAATATGAAGGAAACAACAATTGTCTGTCGTTGTGAAGATGTTACGCTGGAAGAGGTGCGTGCGCGCATTTCCAGGGGAGAATATAATCTGGAAGAAATAAAGCGTGCCTGCCGCTGCGGAATGGGGCCTTGTCAGGGCCGATCCTGCACGCCTTTAATCGCTAAAGAAATTTCGCTGGCCACCGGCATTCCGGTTAGTGAGATCGGTTTGCCTACATTTCGGCCCTTAGTTGCCCCTATCAAGCTGGGAACTTTAGCAGGAGGGGCAAAACATGATTAATGTTGCCGATGTGGTTGTCATTGGCGGCGGGGTTATCGGCTGTGCCACAGCCTATAATCTTGCTAAAGCCGGTGCAGGTAAAGTCGTGGTGCTGGAGAAGGACTATCTGGCAAGCGGAGCTACAGGTCGCTGCGGCGCCGGAATGAGGATGCAGTGGGGGACTGAGACCAACTGCCTGCTGGCTAGAGAAAGTGTGAATATGTTGTCTCAGCTGCCGCAGCTGCTGGATGTAGATGTTGATATTGAATTTACGCAAAATGGCTATCTACTGCTTGCCTATACGCCCAAAATGGTAGAGCAGTTTAAAAAGAATCTGGAGCTGCAAAATTCTCTTGCCATACCTTCCCGCTGGGTAACGCCGGAGCAGTGTCTTGATATTGTTCCTCTGCTCAATACGGAAGGACTGCTTGGGGCGACTTATTGTGCCCAGGATGGGCACTGTAACCCCTTCAAGGTTACAGAGGCATACGCCAGGGCAGCTAAAAACCTGGGGGTAGAATTTTATACCGCTACAGAGGTGCACGCAATCACTACGGAGGGCAGCCGGATTACGGCGGTACATACCAGCCAAGGGACCATTTATACCGATACAATTGTAAATGCAGCAGGCGGCTATGCCAAAGCTGTCGGCCGGATGGCCGGTATTGAACTGCCGATTTATCCTGAGCGGCATGAGATCCTAGTTACTGAGCCTGTAGAACCTACGGTGGGTCCCATGGTTATGAGTTTTTATCATAATATTTACTGTCAGCAGAGCCCACACGGCAGTTTTATCATGGGACTTGGTCATCCTGATGAACCGGAGGGCTATAATATAAAATCGAGCTGGCAGTTTCTGGAGGAAATGGCGGCAAAGCTGGTATCAATTATGCCACAGCTTGGAGAATTAAATGTTATTCGTCAATGGGCAGGCCTTTATGATATGTGTCCAGACCGCACACCCATATTAGGCAGCAGTCCTGAGGTCAGCCGGTTCTTTACAGCTGCCGGTTTCAGCGGTCATGGTTTTATGATTTCCCCGGTTACCGGGCAACTGATGGCGGAAATGGTCTTGGGGAAACCGACGCTGTTTCCGGTTGGTATGTTTGATGCCGGACGTTTTGAGCGGGGCGAACTGTTTGTGGAACCTTCTGTAGTGTAATCATCAGGATATTGAAACCCAATTGAGGAGGAGTTTGTGAGATGAACAACGCGTATTTTCAAATTACACAGCCGAAAAATGAGCCGGTAAAGTCCTACATGCCGGGATCACCGGAAAGAATTGCTTTAGAGGCTGAATTGCAAAGGCAATTAGATAATCCGGTCGAAATTCCTATCATCATTGGCGGCCAAGAAATTCGTTCTGCCAAGAAAGCCAAAATGATTTGCCCACATGATCATAACAAGGTATTGGGTGAGTACTATATCGCTGGTGAAAAAGAACTGCTTATGGCCATTGAAGCGGCAGAAGCGGCGAAAGAAGAATGGGAGAATATGCCATGGGAGCATCGCGCTACTATTTTTCTGAAAGCAGCTGATTTGCTGACAGGCAAATACCGGGCCAAAGTAGCGGCTTCCTGCATGCTGGTGCAAAGTAAAAATGCGTTTCAGGCAGAAATTGACGTTATCTGTGAACTGGCCGATTTCCTGCGTTTTAATCCATATTATGTGCAGGAAATATATAAGCAGCAGCCCGCCAACACGGATGGCGTTTGGAACCGGGTAGAATATCGTCCGCTGGATGGTTTTGTAGCGGCAATTACGCCTTTTAATTTTACCTCTATTGGCGGCAACCTTTGCACTGCTCCTGCGATGGTCGGCAATACCGTTCTATGGAAGCCCTCTTCGACGGCCGTATTATCCAATTATTACTTCATGCAAATTCTCGTGGAGGCCGGTTTGCCTGCAGGTGTTATTAACTTTGTTCCTTCCAGAGGGGTAGACTTTGGCAAGCTTGTCATCGGTCATCCTAACATGGCTGGAGTCCACTTTACCGGTTCTACTGCGGTATTTAATGACCTCTGGAAGCAGGTTGGCGAAAATATTGGTCAATATGTTTCTTATCCCCGCTTAGTGGGGGAAACAGGCGGTAAAGATTTTATTTTTGCACATGAAACGGCAGATGTTGAGGCTCTTGTCTGCGCAATGGTTCTGGGCGCTTTTGAATATCAGGGGCAAAAATGCTCGGCGGCATCCCGTGCTTATATCCCGGAAAGCCTCTGGGGAAAAGTAAAAGACCGCTTGGCAGAAGAAGTCAGCAAAGTCAAAATGGGTGATGTTCGAGACTTTACCAATTTAATGAACGCAGTCATTGACAAATCTTCTTTTACAAATATTAAAGGCTATATTGACTATGCTAAAGCCTCTGATGATGCGGAAGTTATTATTGGCGGCAACTGCGAAGATTCAGTTGGCTATTTTGTGGAACCTACCGTTATCCTGGCTAAGACCCCGGCATTCAAGACGATGGTTGAAGAAATTTTTGGGCCTGTATTGACTGTTTATGTATATCCTGATGACAAGCTGGAGGAAGCGCTGGTTCAGTGCGACACAGCTACCAGCTACGGCTTAACCGGTGCCATTTTTGCTCAGGACAGAGCAGCGATTATTAAGCTGGCCAGAGCGCTTAATCATGCTGCAGGAAACTTCTATATTAATGATAAACCGACAGGAGCTGTTGTAGGTCAGCAGCCGTTCGGCGGCAGCCGTGGTTCCGGAACGAACGATAAAGCCGGCAGTGCGATTAACCTCTATCGCTGGATGAGTCAGCGGGCGATTAAGGAAACGCTTGTTCCGCGCATAGTTGTGAATTACCCGTATATGGTGAAAGAATAGCAAAAAATATACGATGTGTATATGCCGATTAGCCTAACGCTCAGAGCTTGCGTTAGGCTAATCGGCTTCTTGCCGGGGTACACTATGGTTGGATGTATGCTCCATATGGATATGGCAAATTTGTTAAAATAGGTTTACACTATAGAATATCGATACTTATGAAATCGAAGAATAGTCCTGTTAGGGGTGTGTCTATGTCATTCGAAAATTTGCCAATCCTGCTTATTCTTGCATTGTCTGTAATTGGACAAAACCAGTCTGTTGCTATTGCAGCTGCGATTTTGCTGCTTATTAAACTGCTCGGGTTTGATAATTGGTTTCCTGTCCTGGAGAATAAGGGAATTAATATTGGCATTATTATTCTGACGTTAGCCATCTTGGCTCCCATCGCATCAGGGCGGATCAGTCTGAAAAATATGACCGATTCTTTATTGACACCGGCAGGGGTGCTGGCTGTGGCAACAGGTATTTTTGCGGCATGGCTGGGTGGCAGGGGCGTCAGCTTTTTTCAAGTGGCACCTGATGCCATTACGGCTCTCATTATCGGGACCATCATGGGAGTATCTTTTTTTCAGGGAATTGCCGTGGGACCGCTGATTGCAGCAGGTATGCTGTCGCTATTGCTGGGTCTGTATAATAAGCTGGGCTCTTAAACCAATTCGATTTACTACATAGGAGAACTAACATGTATCAACGATTTTTTGCGGGCTTGCTTTTTTGTTTCCTCTATACGAATAGTGCGTTTGCTGCTGTACCGCAGGTGGAGGCCGAAGCTGCCGTGGTTATGTCGGTGACCGGTAAACAGGTATTGTTTGCCAAACAGGCCGATGCTATTATGTATCCTGCCAGTACAACTAAAATTGTAACGTTGATTACGGCCTTGGAAAAAGGAAATCTGAACAGCACGGTTGTAGTCAGTCCGCAAGCTGCTGCCTGTGATGGGTCAAGCCTGGAGCTAAGAGCCGGTGATAAGCTGAAATTGGAGGAAGCATTGTATGGCATGATGCTTGTTTCCGGAAATGATGCTGCTGAGGCGATTGCCGAGAGCGTAGCGGGTTCGATACCGGATTTTGTCAAATTAATGAATGCAAAAGCCGGACAGATTGGCGCAACGCGCACGAATTTCAGTAATCCGCATGGCCTGCCCGATCCATATAATCACTATACGACTGCGTATGATCTTGCGCTGATTACGGCGTATGGTATGCAAAATCCGACTTTTGCCCGCATCGTCTCAACTCGGGATTATGATGTGCATTTTTTAAACAGGCAAAGTACCCATGCTAAAAACACGAATAAACTGCTTGCTACCTTTATCGGTGCAAATGGTGTTAAAACCGGTTATACAGAAGCGGCCGGTGATTGCCTGGTTGCTGCCGCTAATCGAAATGGGGTCGAACTGATTGCTGTTATCCTAAACAGCGACGGGCGCTGGGAAGATGCCGCCAAGCTATTGAATTATGGATTTCAGCAGCTGGGCCTGTAGGGCGCAGCTATAGGCTGCCAGTTAAGAGTCCGTGCTTAAGATGAATCAACGTGCCTATTGTGATATTGTTAAACTATTACTATAATGATATCAATACTTTTCCCGGCTCTGCCGTGAAGTAAATTGTTATAATCTGAGGAGGTGAACCCTATTCTCTCTGTTGAAGAGAGATAGGAATTTATTGGATCCTGCGTCTACCCTGTTTAATCTACTGTTTGTCATTGTACTCGTGTTGTTGAATGGTTTTTTTGTAGCAGCTGAGTTTGCCATGGTTAAGGTTAGAGGTACTAGAATTGACACCTTGCTGAGCGAGGGGAATACAAGAGCCAAATTTGCCAAAAAACTCGTAGACCATCTCGATGCTTATCTATCGGCATGTCAGTTGGGCATTACGCTTGCGTCATTAGGCCTAGGCTGGATTGGTGAACCGGCAATTGCCGATTTAATTGAACCGATTATGATTGACTTAGGGTTTTCTTCCCAAGTGGTGCACACCGTGTCTTTCGCTATTGCTTTTTCCGTTATTACGGCCCTACATATTATTCTGGGCGAGTTGGCGCCTAAGTCACTGGCCATACAGAAGGCAGACACTGTTACCTTGTGGACATCAGTGCCCTTGATCGGTTTCTATAAGCTAATGTATCCGGCTATCTGGCTGTTAAATACGATTGCCAATTGGATTCTTCGCTTAGTGGGCATACAGGCTGCTAATGAACATGAAGCGGCGCATACGGAACAGGAAATCAGAATTCTCATGGAAGAAAGCCACAAGCAGGGCTTTATTAACAAGACGGAACTTACTTTTGTTGACAACATCTTTGAGTTTGCCGAGCGTAATGCACGGGAAGTGATGATACCCCGGACCGATATGGTCTGTTTATATGCGCAAGACAATTTTGCCGATAATTTAAATAAAGCAATTGAAGAAGAGCTGACCCGCTATCCAATATGTGATCCCGATAAGGATAATATCGTCGGCTTTGTTCATATTAAGGATCTTTTAAAAGCGGTAGTACAGGAAAAAAATCCTGATATTCGCAGTATGGTAAGAAGCGTTATTGCGATTCCGGAATCTATGCCGATCAGTGATTTGTTGAAAATCCTGCAAAAAGAGCGATCGCAGATGGCGCTTGTGGTTGATGAGTACGGTGGAACAGCCGGCCTGGTAACCATTGAGGACATATTAGAAGAAATTGTTGGTGAAATTCAGGATGAGTTTGATGAAGAACGGCCGTTAGTTGAAATGCGCGAAGGTAATGCTTATTCCGTCGATGGTAAAATGCTGATTGCCGAAGTTAGTGATATTGTTGGGATTAAGCTTGACTCAGAGGATTTTGATACAATCGGGGGATGGGTTTACTCCAGAGTGGGCATTGAACCGCAGGTTGATCAGAAGATTCTTTATGAGGATTATGAATTTGTTATTGAAGAAATCAGCCATATGCGCATTAATCGGATTTTGATTCGCCAAGTAAAAGCTGAGGACGCTCCTCAGCCGGAATAACGGCAACACCTTTTCCTAGAGAGTATTTAAATGTGAAGGAGAAGTTAATATGCAGAGATCTTCAGGCGAGTCTAAGCTAGTGATTAGTGAAGTAATGATGCCTAGTCAGGCGAATGTGGCTGGAAATATTCACGGTGGAGAAATCATTAAACTGATGGACTCCACGGCCTATGCCGCAGCCAGAAGATATGCCCGGTCTAATGTTGTTACAGCAAGAGTTGATGAACTTGAATTTCATTTGCCGATTTTTATTGGTGATTTAGTTATTTGCTCAGCGCAAGTTGTATATGTTGGGAAATCCTCTATGGAAGTTGCCGTAACTGTTGAAGTAGAGGATTTAGAATATGAAGGGCGCAAAAAGGCACTCTCTGCTTTCTTTACCATGGTCTCGCTGGACAAGAAGGGGCGTCCTAATGTGGTGCCTGCACTTCTTTTGGATACACCGGAAGAAAAATTGGCCTTTGAAGAAGGCCAAAAAAGATATGAATTATATAAAGCAAAAAAAGTGCAAAAAAGAAAAGGCTGATAGTCAGCTGTATCTTTGTTGCGCGGTACGGAAAAAAGGGAGTCGCAAAACGCTTTTACAAAAAGCGCAATGCGGCTCCCCTTCTTTGCATATACGAGCTGCCAAGGTAAAAAGCCCGGAGTGCTGCTTTTGACATTACCCAAAAGCCTGCTAAGCAATGTCAATGCTTAAAAGCAAGATTTAATAAAAAGCTGAGTACTTTCTGTAGAGCATAGCAAATAAACCATAGCCTT
>NZ_SLUI01000012.1 GCF_004339805.1 Anaerospora hongkongensis
CCCGAACACGGTAGTTAAGCCCATATACGCCGAAAGTACTTGGCTGGAAACGGCCTGGGAGGATAGGGAGTCGCTGATTAGCAAAAAGCACTTACGAATGTGAGTGCTTTTTTGTTTTGTGTAAAATGGCGAGTCAGAATGATGCGTAAAGGCCCGGCAGAGGGAGTGCCATTGCAACGCTCAGACGCTGTCGCTTAACCTACGCTTATGGCAACGGCGCTCTCCTGACTAATATGCACAAGAGAGGCCCTGATGGAATCCATCAGGGCCTCTATGTTAGCAGCGCTTATAGTAATTAACGCCTTCAATGAATTCCTGGCAAATAAGTCCTTGAACCTCAAGATGCCGCAGGTGGGCGCGAGCTTCACCGGTGGCGAAGAATTTTTGTGGTGGAGGAAACTGATCCCAGGAGCGGTAGCTCATATCCCAGGTCATCTGTCCGGCTACCTGATAAGCTGTCAGGGGGCCGTCTGATAAAATTGAGAAGGCCTCGTCAAGGCGATGCTGGTGATGTTGTTTCAGCTCAGCAATTCTTCCCTGGCAGTCGGTAAAGATGCGACGGTGTCCTGGCAGTACCAGTTTAACGGGAAGCGGTTCGATTTTGCTTAATGAGTCGAGAAAACTTCCCAGCGGATTACCTGTATCCCACCAATGCGTAATGTTGGGGCTAATATCACCCAGGAGATGGTCGCCTGAGAAAAGAAGCTTTTGATCAGGCTCATAAAGGCAGACTTGTCCGGGAGAATGACCTGGAGTTTCGATACATGTTAGATGAAAATCATCAATGGTAATCACATCGCCATCTTTCACAATCGTGAAGTCAATTGTTTTTGCCAGCGAGCCTTTATAGCCGGGATGACGCTCGATAGCTTGCTGCGCCTCTTCGGCGGAAAATCCATTGCACCGGGCTGCTTCGAGCAAATTATGCCAGCCCGAGCGGACCGTGGCAAATTGATTAATAATAGCGGCATCCGCAGCACTGGCATAGACCGCTGACATGGGAGATTGAATATCGGGAATGAGGCCGGAATGATCGGAATGCATATGGGTAACAAAAATGTCTGTCTGATTAAGATTAACACTCAGCTCATCCAAACCGGCAAGTAATGCCTGCTGAGCTTCGGGGATTCTTAGGCCGGTGTCGATTATGAGGCTGCGTTCACGCCCCTTTATGATATAGCAATTGGTAGCCTTTAGTGGATTCTTCGGAATCGGGATTTCCAGGCGGTATAAAGCAGGTAAAATTAGTTCAGCCAATAGGTCCACTCCTTGCAGCAAAAATTAAATTAGATAATAGTGTTTTCGTTCCCGGAAAAAAAGATTCCTGCGTATGCTACCGATACTTTTTCTCTGGTATCAGCAATTCGATTAGGCGGGAAAATTGCCGCAGGAAGGGAAGCACCAGTAAGGAAGATAGGACGTTGAACAAGGTATGGTACAGAGCGATTTGGCCGGGAAAGTCGGACGTAAATGCTGCAGTAAGCTGTGTCAGTGTACCTGTTACAGGTAAGAATAAAAGTACACCTAACAGATTTAATAAGACATGCGATAACGCAACCCGTTTGGCTGCAGCAGGTGCTACTGTACTGACGATAACAGAGGAGAGACAGGAGCCAATATTGTTCCCATACACGATGTAAGCGGCTGTTGTTAAGTTAATTAGATCTTCGTCCGCTAGTGCCATTAAAATTGCGGTAGCTGCACTGCTGGACTGACAGAGAAATGTGGCCAAAATACCGGCGGCAATTCCCTGGAAAGCATTCGTTTCTGCCAAAGAAATCACATAGAGTAAGGTGTTCATATCCGGCAGACTGCCAAGCCCTGCTGTCAGAAAAGATAAGCCGCTGAACATGCCAAGCAGGCCTGATAATGTTAAGCCTATATACCGAAACCGTCTAAAAGTGATCAGGAGCAGGCAGACGATAAGCAACGGAATGAGCGCTTCCGCTGGCACTGAGACTGTTAGTAATTGTACGGTTGAACAGGTGCCAATATTTGCTCCCAGAATAATGCCGAGACCATTGTGAAAGGATAAATATTCAGCACTGACCAAGCTGATCGTAATTAAGGAAACGGCCGTGCTGCTTTGAAAGAGAGCGGCAGCAACTGTGCCGACTAAAATGCCGCGTAAGGGAGTACTAGTTGCTGTGCGCAGCAACAGCTGCAGCTTTTTCCATAATAGCAGCTTTAAGCCGTAGCGAACGGTAAATATTCCGCTGAGCAGCATTGTTACGCCTGCCGCAATTGATAGTATGCCAGTCATATATGCACCTCCTGAGTTGCCGCTATAGCAGCATAGCCTTAGAGTATATGTTAGAGGCAGGCCTTACTTGTATGGATAAAAAAGGAACTTTATTGCTCATGAGATATAAAAACTGCAGGATGCACCATCTGTAACGCGAATTAGTACCTAGACAGTTTAGATGGGGGGAGTTGTCCGTATGCCGCGGCCCAAACGGTCAAGCAGCCATGTATCCTATGTAAAACATAATCTGGAGCAAATATTTGACAATTTTCCTGATACTATATTTGTTACAGATGCAAGAGGAAATGTATTATTGTCTAATTCAACAACAGCGGTAACATTGGGAATTACATTAGACCAGCTGCTGCGTTCTAATATTGGCGACTTGGTTAAGCAGGGGTATTATAACAAATCGTATGCGCTCGAAGCAGCCGAAAAAAAATGCCCTGTTGGTGGACTTATTCATACAATGCTTAATTTTACGATGGAGTCGAAAAGTGTTCCCGTATTGGATGATGAAGGCAATGTAATAGTAGTAATTACCACCAGTAATCCGAAGGGTTCCAATCAGGCTTTTATTAGTGCTGAAGAAAGAGACAGCATGAATCAGCGCAGGCGTGAGATTGAATATCTGCGCAGCTGTGTTTTTTCTACTGATGAAGTGATTGCCGAAAGTATGGCTATGCAAAAGGCTTTGCTGCACGCTCACGCCGTGGCCCAGACGGATAGTACAACCGTGCTGTACGGAGAATCCGGTACCGGAAAGGAAGTGCTGGCTAAGTACATACATAAACATAGTAAACGGGCCCAGGAGGCTTTTATTGCTGTAAACTGCGCTGCATTTCCAGAACATTTAGTAGAGTCTGAACTATTTGGATATGAAAAAGGGGCATTTACCGGGGCAAACGCAGAAGGCAAGGTAGGACTGTTTGAGGCTGCGCATAATGGTACGTTATTTCTGGATGAAATTGTAGAACTGCCGCTTCCTTTGCAGTCTAAGCTGCTGCGCGTGTTAGAAACAGGCGAAGTTCGCCGTTTAGGCAGTCATAAAAACCGGAAAATAGATTTTCGGCTGCTCGCGGCAACGCATAAAGATTTACGAAAAATGACCGAAGAAAACACCTTCCGTATGGACTTATATTATCGGCTGAATGTAATTCCAATCCATATACCTCCTCTTCGGGAGCGACCGGAGGATATTATTGCATTATCACTAACGTTTCTAGAACGATTTAATAAAAAATATAATTGTAGCGCTCAATTGGACTCGGAGACACTGGAAGCTTTTCAAAAATATAATTGGCCCGGAAATGTGCGGGAGTTAAGAAATGTAGTTGAGCGCAGGGTTATCGGCAGTTTGCATAAATACGATGCCGACGACCTGACCGTAATGAAAGCGATGCCGGGGGCCGCATCAAGTCGTCTGGGTCTGGAGTTTGTTGATTTCAGCGGTACGTTAAAAGAGGTTATGAAAAATGTCGAGAAACGGTATATTCAGCACGTTCTCGAAGCTTGTAACGGACGAATCGGCGAAGCAGCCAACCGTTTAGGGATCTATCGCACCGTGCTTTATCGAAAGTTAAAAGGATATGAAGAAAATAAAGGATAGGGTACAGAATAATAATAATGTACCATTCTTGCTACATTGCTCTTGGAACACAAGAAGTAGCACCGCTTTTATTTCAGCGCAAAGCAGCGAATTGATAAGAGGAAAAGATTTTGACAAACCTATCTGCATTTGGAAGGATGTACCTAAACTGGTACATCCTTTTTTATTCGATCAATAAATGTTGCAAAACAGGTTCTGTTTCAGGAATATTGCAAAGATAGTAAGTACCGCTTTTGGCTTGGAATTGCTGGACATATTGTTAAAAATTTCACATTGGCACAGCTTTTGCAATAACAGATAGTGGAGGTTGAAAAATAAAATTTGAAAGGAAGTGAATCGCTTGTCAAAGATCATTACGGCAGATCAGGCAGCTGCACTGATCGAGGACAATGTTACGCTGGGGGCTACCGGATTTGGTTTAGCCGGGTGGGCGGAAGAAGTGGCTCAGGCAATTGAAAAGCGCTTTACCGCAACAGGCAGTCCCCGGAATATTACGCTTTTACATGCTTCGGCAATCGGCGACTGGAAAGAGCGAGGAACAACCCGGCTGGGGAAGGAAGGGCTGATTAAGAAGTGGATCGGCGCTCATATTGGATCATCGGCAGGGATGTCCAAACTGGTTATTGATAATAAAATAGAGGCTTATAACTTGCCACAGGGCTCGATTATCCAACTGCTTCGGGAAATTGCTGGCAGACGGGTGGGGTTGTTTACCAAGGTGGGACTCGGTACCTTTGTAGATCCCCGCATAGAAGGCGGAAGAATGAATGCCAAAACGACAGTTCCAATTAACAGGGTCGTCGAAGCAGAAGGCGAAGAGTGGCTGTTTTATAAGACCTTTCCTATTCACGTTGCCCTTCTTCGCGGGACTACCGTTGATGAGCATGGAAACCTGACGATGGAGAAAGAGGGACCCATTACGGAAGCTTTATCAATGGCGCAAGCGGTCAAAGCATCAGGGGGGATTGTTATTGTCCAGGCTGAGTATCTGGCCAAGGCAGGGTCACTGCATCCTAAGCAGGTGAAAGTCCCTGGAATACTTGTTGACTATATCGTCATTGCAACAAATCAAGAAGCCTGCTGGCAAACGGAAGGATTATATTTTAACCCTGCTTTTGCCGGAGATATTAAGGTTCCACTTAACAGTATTCCGGTTCTGCCGATGGATGAACGGAAAATCATTGCCCGCCGTGCGGCTGCGGAATTGCTTCCCAATGCTATTACCAATCTGGGGGTCGGCATACCTAGTGACGTAGCCGCTATTGCCGCTGAAGAGGGCGTTATTAACATGATGACCATGACTACGGAGATCGGGGGAGTAGGCGGTATACCTGCCAGCCTGCCTCATTTTGGTCACTCTTATAACGGAGAGGCTGTGGTTGATCATACATCGCAGTTTGACTTCTATGACGGTGGCGGTATTGATGTAGCCTTTTTGGGTTTGGCTCAAACCGATAAGCAGGGCAATGTAAATGTAAGTAAGTTCAAAGGACGGGCGATGGGCTGTGGAGGCTTCATTAACATTTCCCAAAATTCTAAGAAAGTAGTATACTGCGGTTCCTTTACGGCTGGTGGTCTTTCGGTAACGGCTCAGGACGGAAAACTGGTTATCCTCCAGGAAGGAAAAGGTAAGAAATTTATTGAGCACGTTGAGCAGGTAACCTATAGCGGTCAATATGCAGCCAAGGTAAATCAGCCGGTACTATATATCACTGAGCGGGCTGTTTTCACACTGGAGGATGGCGAAATGACCTTAATTGAAATCGCTCCCGGAATCGATCTCGAGAAAGACGTGTTAGCACTTATGGATTTCAAACCGCAGATTTCCAGAAATGTGAAGGTCATGAATCCTGCAATTTTTCAACCAGTCTGGGGAGGGCTTAAAGAGGTTATAGAAGCAAAAACGAAAGGTTGATGAGACGATGATTGATATCTCACTAACTCCCGAGCAGCAGAAAATTCAAAAGCTCGCCTGGGACTTTACGAAGGAACATATTATTCCGGTGGCGGCCGAATATGACCGGACAGGTCAATTCCCTGAATTCATTTTAGAAGAAGCAAAAAAGGCCGGATTAAATTGTATGGCTGCACCAAAAGAGTACGGGGGACCAGAGTTTACGTCAGTAACGCAATCCCTGGTCGTAGAAGCCTGGGCTTACGGCTGTGCAGGCTTTGCCACCATTCTTGGTGGTAACGGACTTAGTTCGTATCCACTGCTCATTGCCGGCACGCAGGAGCAAAAGAAATTATATTATGGCCGTCTGGTAGCAGGCGGCATGGGAGCCTTTGCCCTCACCGAGCCGGCAGCTGGTTCGGATGCCGGCGGCTGCACTACGGTTGCTAGGAGAGAAGGCGATGAATATGTGCTAAACGGTACAAAATGCTTTTGTACTACCGGCGGTTATGCTTCTATTATGGTGGTTTTTGCTTCCACTGATCTCAGCAAAGGCGTTAAGGGTCTGAGTGCATTTATTGTTGAGTCTGAGCGTCCAGGGGTTGTTGCCGGAGCTGCAGAGCACAAAATGGGGATACGAAGTTCCAATACGATTGAACTTCTCTTAAAAAATGTACGTATTCCGGCAGGAAACCTGCTTGGCAAGGAAGGCGAGGGTATGAAAATCGCCATGAAGACGTTGGACATGGCTCGCCCCATCGTAGGTGCTATTGGGGTTGGGGTGGCTCAGCGAGCTCTGGATGAAGCTGTAAAATATGCAAAAGAACAGCTTGATGGCAGCGGTAAACCATTAGCTGCTCATCAAAGTGTCCAATTTAAGCTGGCTGACATGCAAATCAGAGTTGAAGCAGCACGGCAAGTGGTACGACGTGCTTTAAGCCTCAAAGACGCTGGACTTCCCTATTCCAAGGAATCAGCGATAGCCAAAACACTCGCTTCCGATTCGGCGATGGTTGTAGCTGCAGAGGCCGTTGAGCTTATGGGTTCCTATGGCTACTCCAAAGATTCGATAGTGGAAAAGCTCATGCGGGATGCCAAAGTCATTCAGATTTACGAGGGCACCAACCAAGTACAGCGTATCGTTATTGCCGGGCAGCTGCTGCATTCGTAGACGCTGGGCGATGAAGAACAGGAGGGGATTAGATGAGTTATCAATTGACTGAAGAACAACAACTGATTCAGCAAAGTGCCCGGGACTTTTCCCTGGAGTTTGTATGTCCCTTGGCCCGGCAAATTGATAAGAGCGGAGAACATCCGGCGGAGATTATTCAAAAGCTGGCAGAGTCTGACTATTTAGGACTTTATCTTCCCGGTGACTATAGTGGAGCAGAAGCCGGATTCTTAAGTTTTGCACTTATTGTTGAAGAGATTTCCCGAGCTAGCGGAGCCGTAGCAGCTATCTTAGTGAATCATTCGGCTAAGTCTGCTTACGCTATTAATCGCTGGGGAAGTAGAACGCAAAAGCAAGCTTATTTGCATCTTCTGTGCAAAGGTGAAAAATTAGGGGCCTTTGCAGCAGCGGCTGTAGGCGCTGATCAAGTAACGGCAGTCAAGCAAGCTGGGGGTTATGTATTAAACGGGAAAAAAGCTTATGTTGCTAACGGTGGAGCGGCCGATACTTATGTTGTTGTTGCCGTTACCAACCCGGAAGCAGGAAACAAAGGTCTGAGTGCCTTTATTGTCGATGCCAGCACCACTGGCCTTACCGTAGGACGCCTTTCAGAAAAGATGGGACTGCGGGGTTGTCAGTCAGCAGAGCTTAGGTTTGATCATGTTTTTGTCCCAGCGGAGAATTTGCTCGGCCCGGAAAATGGAGCGCAAGGACTGTTGGAGGAAGTTCAGGCAGTCGCCAGCGTAGCAGAAGGCGCTCAAGTTGTAGGCATTGCGCAGGCCGCCATGGAGGATGCTGTCAGCTATGCCAAGCAAAGAGTCCAATTTGGCCGCCCAATTGCCAGTTTCCCGGCAATTCAAAACATGTTGGCGGAAATGGCAGCTAATATTTATATGCTGCGGCTAGCCGTATATGATGCTGCGGCACTGATTGAAAAAGGGGAAGCCTTTGCCAGTGCAGCGGCTATGATCAGATTAAACGCTTATCGTATCGGTCAAGGTGCCCTGATTGATGTCATCCAAGTAGAGGGTGGCTACGGCTATAGCGAAGAGATGGCAGCATCCCGCTATTACAGAGATGTAAAAGGGGTTATTGTAAAAGACAGCTCAGCTGATTTTCCTGAGAGAATGATTGCCGCAGAGCTGCTGCGATAGCGTACAGGGGCTTAAAAAGGAAAGGAGCATGCGCAATGCCAAAAATACTGGTTTGCTATAAATGGGTTTTAGATGAACAAGATATCAGAATTAATGCCGCTGATTTGAGCCTGGATATCAGCCGCGCCAAATATAAGCTCAGCGATTACGATAAGAATGCTGTTGAAGAAGCCTCACTCCTGGTAGAAAAGTTAGGCGGTACGGTGGAAGCTCTCACGTTTGGTACCGGAACCATTAAAAATTCATTGAAGGATCTGCTGTCGCGCGGCCCCGATAAGGCTTTTTATATCTGTGATCCCCTTGCAGAAAAGGCAGATGCTTTTGTGACCGCTAACGTATTGGCAGCAGCTGTAAAAAAGATTGGTGAATATGACCTTATTATTTGCGGTGAAGGCAGTACCGATGCCTACAATCAGCAGGCTGCGCCGCGCCTGGCAGCTCTCTTGCATATTCCAGCTGTTACTTATGTCCAGCAGGTAGCCGTTGAAGGCACAAAAATTATTGCTACCCGTAAATTAGGCAGCTGTACTGAAGTTGTAACCGTGGATGGGCCGGCTGTTATCAGCGTATTGCCGGAAATCAACAAACCTCGAATCCCCAGCCTAAAGCAAGTAATCGGCGCAAGTAAAAAGCCTTCGGCTGAAATCATGCTGACCGAGCTGGAGCTTGAACAGAAAGATTTGATGCCCAAAGTGACAGTCTCATCAGTCAAGGGCTTTGTCATGAACCGGAAAAACATCATATATAAAGAACCCAATCAAGCCGACAATATTGCCAAACTGGTTACAAGCCTTACGAAAGAAGGCTTGTGCTAGAGAAAGGAGCGAAAAAAATGCCGGGAATATGGATTTTTTCAGAAGAAAATGACACTGCCAGACAACTCATTACTGCCGGATCACAATTAAAAGCAGCCATGTGCCAATCCCTAGGGGTAGTTACACTGGAGGCTGCAGAAGCAGAAGGGTTTATCGCGGCCGGTGCCGATAAGGTTGTTGTGGTCAATGGAGACTCGCGCTGGCCGGAAAGCTACGCCGGAGCCATTAGCAATATTGTTGGGCAGGAAGCTGCCAGTGTGTTGCTGGTAGGCGCTACTGCACGGGGAAAAAACATTGCAGCAACAATTGCTGCACTATGGCAGGCCGGTCTGGTATCAGAAGCACAAAGCTTCCAATATGCCGGGGGCTGCCTTGAGACCACACGTTTACTATATGGCGGTTTGGCTGTCAGTACCGAGTCAGTTACGTTGCCGGTCCTGGTAACCGTGGCGCCCCGGATGTTTGAAGAACCTGCTCAGACCGCCAGTACCAGCGGTGACATTAGTATTCAGCAAGCTGTTGTTGCTGATGCCAGAGTCTTTGTCAGTGATGTCTGTCCGATTGTAAGAGAAGGTGCTGACATTTTGGCTGCCTCCCGTCTGGTGTGTGTAGGCCGTGGCCTGGCACAACGGGAAGATCTGGCACTGGCGGAATCACTTGCTAGTGCCATTGGCGGCGAAGTTGCCTGTACCCGTGGTGTTGCAGAGGACTATCACTGGCTGCCGGTGGAGCGGTATATCGGCATCTCCGGTCAAAAGGTAAAACCTGACTTATATTTATCCCTAGGCGTATCGGGGCAAGTGCAGCATGTAGCCGGAATTCGTGACTCAAAGGTTATTGTGGCAATTGATGCCAATGAGAAGGCTCCCATTTTTGAAGCTGCTGATTACGGCATTGTCGGTGATCTTTATGAAGTGGCTCCATTGCTGGTAAAGGCACTTAGTAAATAGAACCGTCCGACCGGATCTGAAGGGATAGGAGTGGAAGCAAATGTCTAGCGATGAAAAATTTGATGCAATCGTTATCGGTGCAGGACCGGCCGGTTCAGCCTGCGCCTATGTTCTGGCCAGAGAAGGTAGAAGTGTGCTTGTTGTTGAGCGGGGGGGAAGCGTTGGCAGCAAGAACGTAACCGGAGGCCGGCTATATACGTATGCTCTGGAGATGGTAGAGCCGGATTTGTACAAACGGGCTCCCCTGCAGCGAAAAGTAGTGCGTGAGCAGATTATGATGCTTGGCAGCACTAACGCAATGACGGTTGACTATGTAGATTACGATTATGGCGGCGAGGTGCCACAATCATACTCTGTGCTGCGTGCTGCCTTTGATGAGTGGTTTGCCGGAGAAGCAGAATTGCAGGGAGCAATGATGGCAACAGGGATATTGGTTGATGAACTGATTGAGGAAAACGGTAAAATTGTGGGTATCAAAGCCGGGGAAGATGAAATGTATGCCGAAGTGGTCATTGCAGCTGACGGCGTTAATTCCTTTATTGCTCAAAAAGCGGGGCTTCGGCCTGATATTACGGCAAACCTGGTGGGAGTAGGCGTCAAAGAGATCATTGAGCTGCCGGATAATCTGATTGAAGCCAGATTTAATCTTAACCATGATGAAGGTGCGGCCCGGGTGGCCATTGGCTGTACGGAAGGGATTTCGGGCGGTGCATTCCTGTATACCAACAGGGGCAGCCTTTCTCTGGGCATTGTATTTAATCCTGAGCAAGCTGCACAAAACGGGAAACGGATACAGGAAATTATGCAGGATTTTAAAATGCATCCTGCGATTGCTCCTTTAATCTCAGGAGGCACCACCGTGGAATATGCGGCCCACCTGGTACCTGAGCTGGGGCTTAGTGGAATGCCAAAGGTGTTATACCGGGACGGGCTGGTGATTATTGGGGATGCAGCCGGTTTTGGCATTAATACAGGCCTCATTATTCGCGGGATGGATCTGGCAATCGTCAGCGGTGTGGCAGCAGCCAGGGCAGTAATTAAAGCAACTGAAGCATCGGCTGTCGGACCACTTTACATGCAGGAACTGGAGAACTTAATGGTAATGCCCAGTCAGCGTTTCTTTGCGGGGTGGCATCATATTTTTGAAATTAATCGCTTATTTGCAGCCTATCCCCAAATGGTTAATGAAATGATGAATTTTATGTTTACCGTTAATGGCAGTGTACCGGAGAAAATACCGAGGGCCCTTTACAGTATTATGAAAAAGTATGTTTCAATGGGCCAACTAGCAGCTGATGGCTGGAAGGGGTTTAAATCAATATGACAATAAAAAAACAAAGTCCCGAGGAACTGCTGGGATTGAATAAATTTACTGTCGATGAAGGCGAGCCCCACATTATCCTGGATAAAGCCATATGTGCTCACTGTAAGGAGAAACCCTGCCTGATTGTCTGCCCGGCAGTGCTGTATACCCTCAAAAATGGTGAAATTAATTTTGAATATGCCGGATGCCTGGAATGTGGCACCTGCCGGATAGTGTGTAAGAAAAAAGGGATTAAACAGTGGAAACATCCACGAGGCACTTTTGGAGTGGCATTCCGATACGGATGAATACGTTAGCGAGGAGGTAAAAGAAATGAACGAGCAGCAAAGCTTTTATGGCTGGAAATTGGTAGGGGCGCTTTGGTTTATTTATTTACTGAACATGGGCTTTCCACTCTATGGCGGGGCAGTTATTAACACGTACATGATAAAAGAAATTACGATGGATCGGGGAACGTTTGGACTCGGCTTTACTTTGCTAAATTTATTCATCGGTATTTCAGCAATCGTGATTGCAGCAATTATCCAGAAGCGGGGAATAAAGGCTGCGTTTTTATTCGGCTCAGCGCTAATTGTTGCCGGTACACTATGGATGGCATTCCTTGCCTCAGCACCCTGGCATTATCTAATTGGTTTTGGTGTAATTATCGGGTTAGGAATAGGCTGCAGTACCATTGTTCCCTTATCGACAGCTGTTACCCGCTGGTTCATCAGCTCCCGGGGAAAGGCGATGGCAGCCGCCATGACGGCATCTGGCTTTGCCGGATTTATTGGTGCACCAGCCATGAATGGCATTATGGCATCAAATGGAGGCAATTGGCGCCAGGCTTGGCTCATTGTGGCCGCCATTGCTATACTGGCGGCAATTATTGCTTATTTTTTTATCAAAGAACGTCCCGAGGATCTTGGCCAGATTCCCGATGGCAAAAAGCCTGATTCATCCTCTGCCGGGGTAATGAACGCTTTAGCAACAAAGGAGGAGTGGACACCGGCTGAAGCCTATAAAACGAAATCCTATTGGATGATTTGGATCGGGTCGCTGGCCTGCCAATTTCCGTTCTTTTTCTTTACTGCTCATTGGATTCTTCATTTAAAGGGGGCTGGAGTATCACCTGCCGATGCCGCATTTGCCATGGGATTATTTACGATGGGCGGTATTGCCGGACGCTTAATGGGTGGGTGGCTAATGGACAAAATGGCAGCACGTTTTGCCTTCATGCTGGGCATATGCTGTTATTTCTTAGGCTCTTTGCTGGCAATTAATATTGATGCCCAGAACTTACTGTTGGCTTATGGAGCCGCTATGTTATACGGGGCAGGTTTTGGCTGGTCCTTCGTATGTCTTAATACCGTTACCGGAAATTTTTATGGTCCCAAAGCTTTTCCTAAATTGAATGGTACCATGATGCTGCTGTCCGGAATTTTTTGTTCACCGGCAGCACTGGTGGGCGGAACGTTATTTGATATGTTTAAAAGCTATACACCTGCTTTCCAGCTCAATGTGGTGATCTGTGCGATCGGTATTATTGCGCTCGTCTTTGCCACGATGCCTCAGAAATCCTATAGAAAAGGAAGCTCTGTTCAGGCTTAATCTTTATCACAAGGGGGAAAGGTGGATATGAAAAAAGGAATTGCAAGGGGGCTGCTTGCCGTTGCCTTCACGGTTGTAGCAGGTGCATCTTATGCAGCAAACGGTTCATTTACAGACGTTCCGTCTACGCATTGGGCCTATGATGCCGTAGCCAGGCTGGCTCAAGCGGGACTGATTGATGGCTACAGTGACCGTACCTTTCGGGGCGATAAAAGTCTTAACCGCTATGAATTTGCTGTTGTAGTGGAAAGGGCCATTTCTAAATATGAGCGCGCAACGGAGGCTAACAAGGAACTGATTGATAAGCTGTCAGTCGAGTTTGTTAGTGAGTTAAACCGGATGGGAGCCAGAGTTGACAGGCTGGAGGCTAAAACCAGTGTGATGGAGTCAAAACTGAATATCACAGTCGGCGGCGATACGCGAATGCGATTTATTGCTGATAATCCTGCCGCCGGTTCAGGCATCCGGAAGCTGCATGGCGGAGAAGCTTTCGATTTTCGTCAGCGCATTAAATTCTCCGGGACGATTAATGAAGATGTATCCTGGCTGACTCGCGTTTCTACCTCTTATGGCAACAAGTGGGGATCGACCGATAATGCGGCCGGATCGTCGGTGTATGTTGATGTAATGACCGTTTCAGCAAAAAATATAATTGGCATAGATAGCATCCGTGCGGGCCGTTCAGCGCTCGATTTCTTCGGCAATGGCTTAATGGGAAAGCCGATGGCGGTTGACGGTATTTTATTAAATAAGAAGATAGGGACGGTAGGCTTTAGAGGGTGGACGGGTGAGATTAAACCGTACACCGGCAATGGTGATGCAAACCAACTGACTACCGGGGAACTCAGTTATAACGTATCCAATAATCTTACTATGAAGGCGGGGTATTATTGGGCGGACATTCCAGGCAGTATTGCAACGATGAATGTCAGCAGCGGCAGTTTTTCCGGTTCGAAGGGCTGGTCCACTGCAGCAGTGTACAAGTTCAGCAACTATACGTTTCTGGCGGATTATGTAAGTACCACTTTAGATAATACGACCGGCAAATTGTCATCTAACCCTAAAGGGTGGTCTGTGCAGGTAAGTAATGGCAAAGGCCCTGGCGCCAAGGCTGCTTACTACTCGGCGGCTCCTCTCGTTATTCCTGCCAAAGTCGGCTCTGATGCCTGGTCAGTGTCTTACCGCAGCGTGGATGCAGGGGCTTTGCCCAGCGGTGCCGGTGGGTTTGATACAACTGCTGTAGCTAATTACGACGTACCGCCAACTAGTATTAACGTATTTACCAAGGCAACAGATAATGTAGATGTACTGTTTTTGGCATACCAGAAGGTAGTAGCGAAAAATGTAGTTGCCTCACTTGAGTATCAGGACTTTAAGCTGAAAAATAAGGGACTAACAAACTTGTCTTCTGATGCACTTGATAAAACCTATATGGCTAAGTTTGAATTTTTCTACTAGGAGCAGGGGGCGCAAATGCGGCCCCTTTCTCTATATGTCTGGAGAACAAGAACTGAGCAGAAGGAGTTTCGGTATTTTTTTCGAACCATTACAGTAAAAGTCAATGCAAAGCGAAGGAGGATTGTCATGCCATCTGAATTGCAGCTTACCTACCTGGATCATAGTGGATTTATTGTGGAAACAGAACAGCAGGTACTGGTTTTTGATTATTATCGTGATAGTGCTAAAATTACACCGGACCGCTTAAAACAGGGGAAACCGGTGTGGGTATTTTCCTCTCATGCTCATGCCGATCATTTTAATCCGCACATTGCTGCCTGGCAGGAAAAAGTAACGAAATATATATTGAGCAGTGACATACGCCAGGCAGGGGGCTTAGCTAATGTCAAAGCGGATAAGCTTATTTATATGAATCAGGATGAACAAATTGAGCAAGGGGGCTTGCAGATTACGACCTTTGGTTCTACTGATGAGGGAATATCCTTTTTAGTTGAAGTAGACGGATGGCGGATATTTCATGCCGGCGACTTAAACTGGTGGCACTGGAAAGGCGATACGGAGGAGAACCTAGCGCTAGCCAAAGATGGTTTTTTCAGGGAGATGGATAAACTTGCCGGACAATCGCTCGATGTCGCTTTTTTCCCGGTTGACGGCCGACTGGAAGAGTACCGCGAGCTTGGTGTCCGCGAATTCTGCAAAAGAACAACTGTCAGGCAGTTGGCAGCTATGCACTTATGCGGAAAGGTGTGGGCACCTGATGAAGATTTTGCTAACGCTCATCCGGCTACAGCTGTCTGGTGTCCCCACATTCCAGGCGCTAAACTTAGCGTACACAAATAGCTGCAAAGCACTCACCACTGGGTGAGTGCTTTGCTTTTTTAGGTAGAATTCAGCCGTTCTAGCAGGGATGACAAGCCTGATGAACGAATAAGATAATAAGTAAATCACAATCCGAAAGGAGCGAATGTATGAATCGAACGTGGTTTTATATTTTGGCTGTTATGATTGGCGGCAGCATGGTGAAATATCTTTTGCCTAATCCCTTGTTTTGGGTAATTATAGACCTGGCTGTTCTTGGTGTTGCCTACCTGATTTTACGGCGCCATCCGTATATTGATATGAGGCACTCGATGATTTTTCTAGGAGGTCTCACCGCAATTAATGTGCTGGTCGACCTCGGAATAATGAATGGGATGATGGGGAATATTGCATTACTTGCTTTATTAGGGTGGATGCTGTTTGGCGGGGGACGATAAAGCTCCGTAAATGTTAGTTTAGAAGAACCTCTGCAGGATAAGCGGAGGTTTTTCTAATTTGCAGAAAATGAGTAGATTTGGACATAATGAAAAAAGTACTGGGTTAAAGGAGCGCAATCATGAGCATCGTGGTACAAGCCCGGAATTTAATGAAGTATTATGGTGATTTTCAGGCGGTAAAGGGAATTTCTTTTGAGATTAATAAAGGGGAGTGCTTTGGCTTCCTTGGGCATAATGGAGCAGGCAAGTCGACGACAATGAGAATGATTTATGGTTTATCGACCGTGCAGCAAGGCAGTTTGACTGTTTTGGGCGAGCAAATTACGCTGACACCGCCCCGGATTAAGGCGCGCATGGGTGTTGTACCGCAGGAGGATAGTTTGGATCCTGATTTAACAGTGCTGGAAAACCTGGAGGTTTATGGCGGCTTCTTCGGCTTGTCGTCCAGGGAATCACGGCAGCGCGGGCAAGAGTGGCTGAACTTTATGGGACTGGAAGATAGAGGCGGCGTCCGGGTAGATTCGCTGTCAGGAGGAAATCAGCGGCGTGTGGTTATTGCGCGGGCGCTGATTAATCATCCCGAGATTGTTGTGCTTGATGAACCTACTACCGGGTTGGACCCGCAAGGCCGCCGTCTTGTGTGGCAAAAACTGCGTCAGTTAAAAGAGCAAGGCGTGACGCTGATTTTAACAACGCACTATATGGAAGAGGCGGCGCAACTGTGTGACCGGCTGGTAGTGATGAATGATGGTATGATTCTAGCCCAGGGTCATCCTGAAGAACTGGTACAACAGCATGTTTTGCCATATTGTATCGAAGTACGCCTGCCGCTGGATTTAATTCCAGCAGACTTGGCAGAGAAAGTTGAGGCTTCAGGCGGAGTTGTGGAACGCATGGCTGACGGATTATTTATTTATACCGAAGAGGGGCAAACAGTCTGGCAGAAGCTGCCTGAGTGGGGGTTGACCCAGCGTGCCTGCTATTTGCGTACTTCTCACCTGGAAGATGTCTTTTTAAAACTGACGGGCCGAAGGGAGGAGTAACTGCATGTTTCGAGTGTTAAGACGTCATATGAAGGTATTTAGACGTATTTGGTGGACAAATACGATGTTTAACTTTCTGGAGCCAATTTTATATATGACCGCCATGGGATTTGGGTTAGGTGCTTACGTACAGAACATTGACGGAATCAGCTATGCTCAGTTTATTGCTCCCGGCTTTATTGCATCATCAGGCATGTGGGCTTCGACCTTTGAGTGTACTTATGGCAGTTTTGTCCGGCTTCAGTTTGAAAAAACACTTCATTCTATGCTGGCAGCTCCTTTGACGGTCGCCGATGTAGTCTGGGGAGAAATCTTATACGCTACGGTAAAAAGTTTTGTCTATGGTACAGTGATTTTAGCTGCGATTGCTTTGCTAGGGCTTGTACAGTCCTGGTGGTCGATACTAATCCTGCCTTTTCTGGCATTGCCGGGAATGGTATTTGCTTTGCTGGCCCTTTCTTTTACAGGCTTTATTAAAAATATTGATCACATTAATTATTATATTACGATCTTTTCCACTCCCGTATATTTGTTCTCGGGGATCTTTTTTCCGCTGGACTCACTGCCCTTGCTCGGTCAGGCGGCTGTCTGGATCAATCCGCTTTATCACAGTGTGGAGGTTTGCCGGGCTTTAGTTCTCGGGCATGTTTCCCCGGCATTGCTTTCGCATGTGGCAGTCTTGATTTCATGGGTAATTGTGCTTGGCTGGCTGCCGGTAAAGCTGATGCGAAATCGTTTGCTTAGTTAACGATTCTTGCGGCTGTTTAAAAGTACCGTGCAGGGATAATCGGTCCACCTGGCAGGGAATTTCTAGAATTTATGGAATAAATGTGTAGATAGACAGGCAAGGAGGAGAGAAAATTGCAAAATCAGGTAAGCAATGCTTTTCAACTTTTTCTTAGTGAGGCTCCCGAACATGCCAAAGGCTGGCTGGAAGCGGTTAAGAACGTTGACAAGGCCAGTGCCCTGGATAGTAAAACAGGAGAACTAGCTTATATTGCCGTATTAGCAGCTGCTAAACTGGTGAGCGGTATTCCGTTTCATGTACGCAGTGCCAAGCAGCTGGGGGCTACACGGGAGGAAATTATTAGTGCCGTTTTGCTAGGGTTACCTGCGGTAGGGAATGGTGTTATTCAATCGCTGCCTGCTGCTATTGAGGCTTATGACAGCGTAGAATAGGGAGGGACAGATATGCAGAAACAGGTAGTTGTTATTGGCGGCGGACCGGGTGGCTATGTGGCCGCGATACGGGCTGCCCAGCTGGGAGCCAGGGTAACTGTAATTGAGCAGGAAAGACTGGGCGGCACCTGTCTGAATATCGGCTGTATCCCGACCAAGGCTTTGCTGCATACAGCAGAATTGTACCGGACAATGCAAAAAAGCAAAGCATTAGGCCTCCAGATGGATAACCTCCGGATTGATTGGCCGGCACTGCAAAACCGTAAAAACAATTTAGTTAACCGTCTTGTAAAAGGTGTAGATTCGCTCTTAAAAGCCAACGGAATAGTAGTGATGACAGCAAAAGCAGCTTTATCGCCGGAACGGACGCTAGTTGCAGACGGCCAGGCGGTGCCTGCCGACATTATTATCCTGGCAACTGGATCGGAGCCTGTGAAACTTGCTTTTCCCGGTGCTGACCTGCCAGGTGTTATTGACAGTACAGAGGCTCTAAATCTGCCGGCGGTACCCAAATCGCTGATCATTATCGGCGGGGGCGTTATCGGTGTTGAATTTGCCGCCTTATTCTCTTCGCTTGGGGCACAAGTTACTGTGGTTGAGGCGCAGAGCCAGATTCTTCCCGGAACAGACAGTGAGCTTGCCGGCAGACTGCGTCAGGAACTTACCCGCCAAGGCGTAAAATTCTACACTGAGACGAGACTGGAAGCGGCTGAAGCAGGTGAGCAAGGATACCGTGCTAAAGTTGTAACAGGTGATAAGGTCGAAACTATTGACGGAGAATATCTATTAGTCGCCGTTGGCAGAAAGCCGCGTACAGAGGGAATTGGCCTTAAAGAAGCCGGTATTAATCTTGAATGCGGCCGGATTATGGTGGATCGGCATTTTGCAACTAATTTGCCTGCGGTTTATGCCGTAGGAGATTGTAACGGACAATTAATGCTGGCACACGCCGCGTCTGCTCAAGGGATTGCCGCAGTAGAGCATGCATTAGGTGAACAGGCAGAATACTGTGGCGCAAGCATTCCCTCTTGTATCTATACTACTCCTGAAGCAGCTTCTGTCGGGTATACGGAAGAAGCGCTGCAAAAACAGGGTGTTGCGTATATTGCAGGCAGGTTTGCATTAATTGCGAATGGCAAAGCATTAATCGAAGACGGACAATCAGGTTTTGTAAAGATCCTGGCTCAAGAAAGCTCCGGTAAAGTGGTTGGCGTTCATATGCTGGGGCCAGGGGCAACGGAGATGATTGCCGAAGGCGCTTTAGCTATTCGCATGGGGGCGGCAATTAACGATTTGATTACGACGATCCACGCTCATCCTACGATTAGCGAGGCTGTCGGCGAAGCTGCTTTGGCAGCGAAACATTTGGCCATTCATTTGCCGCCACAGCAAAAAGCTTCAGACTAATTTGGCGTAATATGGTTATCAGGCAGCCTGTGAAGGCTGCTTTTTTGTTAGGAAGCAAAAATTAGCGGATGAACACCTCTCATTATGAATACATAAGATATACTGATTAACGAGTTTACAAGGGTTTAGCGGAGCGGGCAACGAATATTACAGCTAATACGCTGGGAGAAGGTGAACAACCATGGCTAATCGTCATAAGGCTAACTGGGCATTAGCTGCCGTAACGGCGGGCTATTTTGCAAGCTATCCTTTTAGCGGTACGTTTGCCGGCGGCCTGATATCCAGTGCCTGCGGCGCTGCGATGGTTGGCGGACTGGCGGACTGGTTTGCGGTAACTGCCCTTTTCCGTAAGCCGCTGGGCTTTTCTTATCGTACGGCACTTATCCCGCGGAACCGGGAAAAGATATTTCGTATTATGGCGGATATGGTAGAAAAAGAGCTGTTAACCACTGCCAATATTAAAGAGACATTGAAGCGGTATTCTCTAGCCGAGCTTTTGCTGCATTATTTGCAAGACCAGGGCGGCAAACAAGAGGTTAAGTCTATTTTAGCTGCGGCTGGGACACAGTTTATTCAATCGGTCGATGCCGATGAGCTGGGGCGCACGCTGGAATTGCTGCTGCATAAGGAAGGGGCGGCAATTAAGTTGTCTCCCCTGCTGGCTTCTGGCATCGAGTGGTCGCTCCACTGGGGCTATGGAGATAAGCTGATCACGTTTATATTAGATGAAGCGATTCGCTTGGCCAATAACGAACAAACGCCGCGGCTGCTTGGTGATTTGGTTGTTGAGGCGCAAGCTACTTATGAACGGGGGATGGCAAGGCGAAAAATTTTCAATAAGCTGGTTGAGCAGCTTATGCACATTACCCCGCTTCGTTTTGGTGTGATTATTCAGCGCCGTTTGGTGGAGCTGCTTGAAAAACTCAAAGAACCGGAGCACCCGTTGAGAAAGAAATTGCAAAGCTGGCTGCTCAGTTTGGTAGAGAGTTTGAAGACGGACGAACAATTGCAGCTAAAGGTGGAAATGTGGAAAAAACAACAGCTGGCTGTTCATTGGAAGCTGCGTGATCAGTGCGTTGCTTTAATTAATCAGTTTTATCATATTGATGGGGATGCGCCAATTGAATCACGGTTAGAACGTCTGATTAATAAGCGAATTGATCAATGGGTAGAAGAACTTGATAAAAATGATCAATTGCAGCAACAGGTGGATGTTCAGATTAAACACCAAATGACTATGTGGCTGGATAACCGGCATAATCAGCTTGGTTCGCTGGTTATGGAACGTTTGCAGCAATTCACAAATGATGAGCTGGTCACCTTCATTGAGGCAAGAGCAGGCGATGATTTGCAGATGATCCGTATAAACGGATCGGTAGTGGGAGGCTTGCTGGGAATACTCATATATGTTGCAACTTACTGGTTATGGTGAGGTGGTGAAAACATGCGCTACCGCATAATTGCGAACCGTGTATTGCTAGTCGTATTATGCAGTTTTGGCACTGCTGCCGGTTTAAAATATTACTATGGTGATATATTTTGGATCAATTTGCTTTTTCATGTAACGGAAGCGTCACTGGTGGGCGGGCTGGCCGATTGGTTTGCCGTAACTGCATTATTTGAAAAACCGTTAGGTATTCCCTGGCATACCGCCCTGATACCGCGCAACAGGGAAAAGACAATTACTGCAATTGTCAACACGATAGAACAGGAGTTAGTAAGTGCTGAACTGGTCAGAAGTAAGATAGAAAAAGTTCGCATGACAAAATATTTGATTGAATGGGTTGACAGTGACCGCGGTAAACAAGCGTTTGCCTCTCTGGTAGTCAATTATATTGAGCATGTTCTTGATCACCTGGATAAGCAGCAATTGGCTTCTCATCTTACAACTCTTTGCAAAGACTACATTAATCGTACCTCTTTCAACAGGCAGATAAAAAATTTCGGACGATGGGCATTGGCTGAAGGTAAAGATGAACAACTGCTGGATGTCCTGATTGCAGAACTAATCGAACTTGTTAACAAGGATAAGGGCAGCGAGACCATACTGAATTATCTCAAGAGTTATCAGCGACAGGTTACGAAGAATCCGGCCGGTAAAATTGCAGTCTGGTTTGGCGAGCGGACGGACAGTTTGAATCTGGAGGAATTGGCGGAGGCGTTGCAGCAGGACGTAACGGCAACGTTATTGCGGCTGCAGTCACCTCGTCATCCTATCCGGCGCTGGGCACGAAAAAGGATGTTTGATTTCCTGGGAAGGCTTGAGCAGGATCAGCAAATGGCCCGCTCGCTGGAAGAATGGAAGCAGCAGGTAGTACTTCGCCTGCCACTGGATCAGTTTATCGGCCCATTAGTTGACGCAATACTGAGTTCTGATCAATTATCGGGGAAAAAGGGGTTATACCATTCGCCGCTGCTTGTATGGGGTCTCAGCCAAGCCAAGACGTACTGGGATATATTTAAAAGCGACCAGGAGATGCAGGACTGGCTTGACAAGCGATTACAGCAGGCGCTGGTGAACATCATCGAAGGAGAACATTCTTTTTTCGGCGTCGTTGCCCGCGATGCCTTGTCAACGTATTCAGAGCAGGATATTAGCCGCTTTATTGAAGAAAAAGTGGGTGATGACTTAGCCTGGATAAGGATTAACGGGTCAGTTGTAGGAGCTGTAGTCGGGCTGGTACTCTTTTTGTTTTTGCATTTTATCTACGATCCGTATGTTGTTCCGGTTATACGGGGATGGATACAATAGGAGGGATTTTCCATGCTTGAGCGGGTAGTAGTGGCAATAATGATGGGAGTTGTTGTTATCTGCGAGGTGCTGGATATGTCCATCTTTTTTTGGCACAAATGGGTAGGGAGGTAATAACAGATGACTTGGGAAACCTGTGAAATTATTTATGTCATTGTTGAAGAAAAGTGGGGAATTTTTCCTAAGGAAACAGCGCAATATCAGACGATAGCGCAAGGGAACGATCCGGAATTTGCGGTGATGAAGTCAGGAAAGTTTGATTTGGAGAAACTAAATACGGCTGGTCCGAACCGGAAAAACAAAAAGCACAAGGCTGCTTTTGATGCCTTTACAGCCAAACTGGCTGAGCAGGGTTGGCAGCAGTGCGGTCAGGGAGAGCTTTGGTTTAACTGGAAATTGCAGCGTCAGGTCTTGTAAAATAGCCCTGCCTTTTATGGCAGGGCCTTTTTCTTTGCATAAGCTTCCGGTCTGATACATACAGTGTAAGACAGTCACAATGGCAAGCGATGGGGAGGATAGTATGCTGCTGGTAGCGGAAAAACTGTGCAAAGATTTTGAAGGCTTACGGGCCGTCCACAATATTGACTTACAGGTAGAAGCTGGTGAAACTGTTGCCATTGTTGGGCCCAATGGCTCAGGTAAGACAACCTTTTTTGACCTGATTTCAGGCTGTAAGCCGGTTACGTCAGGAAGGATTTTTTTAAACAATCACGAGATAACGAACCTAAAGGCTTATGACAGGTCAGTCCGCGGTATTGCGCGGATATCACAGAATATCCGGTTGAGTGCCGATCTGACTGCTGAGGATAATATTATTATTGGGCGAGCCTGCCGGATTTCGTCCAATATGCCGGACGGTCTGCTTTACCGGCAGCGGCTTTATCAGGAACAACGGCTCAATGCAAGCAAAGTGCGTGAGCTCCTGGCAGTAGTCGGTTTGTCAGCCTGCCGGGATCGAACGGTAAAGAGCCTGGCTTATGGAGCTCAGCGCCGCTTGGAAATTGCCCGGGCTTTGGCCTGTGATCCGCAAATGCTGCTGCTGGATGAACCGGCAGCAGGCATGAATCTCCAGGAATTAGATGAGCTGATGAGAGTTCTTGATGAAATAAAAAAATGGGGATTGACGGTTCTGCTGATTGCCCAGCAGATGAGACTGGTGATGGGGATCGCCAGTCGGATAGTTGTTTTTCAGCAGGGAGAAAAAATAGCGGATATCCTGCCGCAGGAAATGTACTTCAGTAAAATAACAAAAAATTCGTTAGAAAAGCAAGCAGAGTTTAACAAGTGAAGGAAGTTTATGCAGAAAGGAATGAACAAGATGTACGATAATGGCTTAATTGGAGTGGTTGGTCTTGGCCGTCTGGGCAGAATCGTAACCGCCCGCCTTGCCGGACAGCATCGTCTGGTGGTCTATGACCGCAATGCAGAATTGGTGAAAGCGATAGCTGAGCTGCACGGTGCTGCGGCAGCTGGCCGCTTAACAGAGCTGGCTTGCTGCAATATCGTCTTACTGGCGCTGCCGGATAAAGAGATTGTTACCTGCATCCGGGAATTAAATGCCCTGAAGAAAGAGATGCTTGTCATTAACATGGCGACCAATGCGCCGCAGAAGGTTGTAGAGGAAGCTGCCGAACAACCATTACGATGCACGAGTGTCAAGTTTGTTGGCCATGCCGGGGAAATGGCACTGGGATTTAATCCAGTGATTATTGTTAATGAGGAGCCTGCCGATCAGGTTCAGGCGGTCAGCAAGTTATTCCAGTCAATTGGCCGGGTGGTTACGGGGCAAGCTGATATTGTTACTGAAATTAATACTATTGCTGCGCAGAAGGCTTTGGAGGCCGGTGTACGCATCGAACAAACGCTGCAGGCGAAAGGTTATAATCATCCAGCTATTATTGAAAGTGCTATTGCGCAGGTAGGAGCAGGTATTTTAAAATCATACGCCACCAAGGATCTTGGACCATTTGCGCAGGATATTATCAAAGAGCTAAAGATGAAAGAAGAGGTCTAGGCTGCAGCCTAGACCTCTTTGCATATAAATGACAATTACACGTGAAAGATGGCAACGGTATTTTGCAATTGATTAGCCATAGCGCTGGTTTCTTCTGCCGATGCGGCAACAGATTCCATTGCTGCCGTCTGTTGCTCAGAAGCAGAGGCTATTTCCTCCGTGCTGGCAGCGACGTTTTCAATAACGGTTGACAGCTGATCAATTAATTTTACGATCTGATCGGAGCTAGCTACTTCTTCAGCCGTAATTTCGCTAATGGCATCAATATCTGTTACTGTTCGTGATACTGCTTCCAATATACGGTCAAGTGTTGCACCGGCGGCATTGACAGTGGTTACGCCGCTTTCTACCTGAATAACATTTTTCTCCATGGCCTGAACTGCTTGTTCGGTTTTTTCCGTGACCTTATGGACTAACGTAGTAATTTCCTGAGCACCATGATGAGACTGTTCCGCCAGTTTGCGTACTTCTTCTGCGACGACGGCAAAGCCCCGGCCGTGCTCACCTGCCCGGGCTGCTTCAATTGCGGCATTCAGTGCCAGCAGATCGGTTTGCGCGGCAATAGCAGTAATTGTATCAATAATTTGACCAATTTGCTGGGAATATTGATTCAGTTCGCTTACCGCATAACTGGTAGTCTGCGTTTGCTCCTTAATGGAGCTCATTTTTGTAATGGTTTCCTGCACTTTGCGCAGGCCTTCTTCAGCAGCATTGACAGTTTCTTTTGAGATATCCGTAGCACCGGTTGCTTTGCTGCGGGCTATCTGAATCAGGGAGGATAATTGCACAAGGGCCTGAGAAGCTTCAATCATAGCAGTATTGCCACGTTCGGCATCCGTGGTTACGCTCTGCATATTACGGGAGATTTCCGTGCTGCTGGAAGTAACTTGCTCAGAAGCGGCAGCCATTTCCTCCGAGGCGGCAGACAATTGCTCGCAAGCAGTCCGGACCTCCCGGACAATATGATTTTGATGATTAATCATCGTATTAAATGATGTAGATAAGTCGCCGATTTCATCTTTCATGGTAATTTGACTGCGCACGGTTAGATCACCATCGCCAGCTTTGGACATCATGCTGCGCAGCTCATTTACTGGTTTGACAATTGACTGGGCTAGAAAGAAGGCGAGAAGCAGCGCAATGATAATGGCAACAAGCATAATAATCATCGTATTCCGCAGAATCGCTTTGGCAGGAGCCATGTATTCTGCCACAGGAACGGTCATTGCCACGGAGAACTGGCCAGCAGGAGCATAGGCCAGCAGTTTGTCGGTATTCTGGAATGAATAAAATGATTTGCCCTTATTACCGGCTACCATTGACTGGGTAATCTTACGTAAATCTTCATTGCTGTTTTGCAGCAAATTATCCCGTAAGATCATTTCCGAATTAGGATGATAGACAACTAAACCGCTTTTATCGATCATATAGCCATAGCCGGTTTCACCGACCTTAATATCAGCTACTTTTTGTGAGACAGCAGCAAAATCAATGGGGATGGCAAGTACGCCGATAACCTGGCCTCCGTAAAGAACAGGCTGGGCGACAACGACGGAAGCCCGGCCGCTGGCCCGGGAAATAACGACATCACTGATTACCGCTTTGCCGGATATTGCCGTAGTAAAGTAGGCCCGGTCCTTAATCGTAATATTAGCAGCGACACCTTGCTTGGCAGAGGCCAATATTTGACCATTTTTATCAGCTAGCAATGCATCTTCCATAAGTGCAGGATTTTTTTGCTGAAGCGACTGGAGGGCACCCAGGGCTGCGGTACCATTATTCGAATTAATTGCTGTGAGCAGACTGGCATCATTTGCTGCTACTTCAACAAGTTTTTGCGTTGACTCGGTAGATACCACGGCAAGTTGTGCAGCGCTTGCCACCATACTTTCCAGCTGATCTTCAATCGTATTTTGCAGAGCAGTGGCCGCCTGCTGATAAGATAATAGGCCAAGTACAGCACAAGGTATGGCAATTAGCAAGAAAAAACCGGTAAGTAATTTGACTCGTAATGAAATTCGCATAAGCTCCCGTTCAATCTCCTTTGATTTTTTTGTGAATCACACGCTGGTTATCCTATAAATTTATCTAATTCGACAGTATCTGATAGCATCCTTTTTTATATAGGGTTTTTCTGGTACTAATTAATACAATTGACACTTCTCTTTTTGCTAAGTTCTATTAAATTATTGTCAGTCTTTTGATTCAATGGAGTAATCTCAATCTTTACCTATTGGAAACATGATTCTGTATATTTTAAGAGGACCATTGTGGTTTTATAATACAGCTACAATTGTTACTTGGAGAAGAATTGTAGCTGGAAAAATAGAGAACCCCCGCCTGCGTTGAACAGGACGGGGTTCTCTGTTAACATTCTTCGATTAGTTTCTTGGCCTCCACATATTGGGCAATACCTGCCGCTACTTTTTTCGCTTCTTTCATTGCCAAGACAACGGTTGCAGGCTCATGAACCACATCACCGCCAGCAAAGACTCCTTTTCGGGTTGTCATACCGTAGGGCCGTTCTTTCGTAATGACATATCCGGAAGCGCTCACTTCTATGCCCGTAGTGGACGAAACAATGCGGGCGGCGGGACGCTGGCCGATTGCTAAAATAACCTTATCTGCTTGCAGTACGGCTGTTTGGCCTGTGCCAAGCAATTGATTATTGTCCGTGAGCTGTTGTATTTCGTATGCTAAGCCGGTGACTTTTTTGTTCCCGACAAATGCGGTAGGACTGGCCAGCCACTGAAAGTTAACGCCTTCCTGTTTGGCTTCATCGTATTCCGAGCGGAGTGCCGTGATGTCTGCTTCTGTACGTCTGTAGACAACTGTAACGTTCGAGGCACCGACTCTAAGGGCTGTGCGTGCAGCATCCATTGCGACATTCCCGGCGCCAATAACTACTACTTTGTCACCAGGATGGACAGGGATTTCCTTCTGATTCAGACCGCCATTATTGGCCAGTTGAACCATGCCTAAAAAGTAGGTTGCCTGAATAACTCCCGGTAAAGTATTGCCGGGCAGGTCAAGTGTTCGGGGCAGGGCGGTGCCTGTCCCGATAAATATGGCATCAAAGCCATCGGCAAAAAGCTGGTCAACCGTAATATCGGGCCCGATTACTACTCCCGTTTGAAAAACGACGCCATATTGTTCGATTCTGCGAATTTCACGGCGAACAACATCCTTGTTCAAGCGGAATTCAGGAATTCCATACATCAGGACACCACCAGGCTCCGCCTGGCCTTCAAAAACGGTAACTGCAAAGCCGGATTTGGCCAGATCACCGGCAACCGTGAGGCCTGCCGGCCCGGAACCAATAACCGCTACTTTACCAATGGCATTTTGGGGTTTGGCAACAGTACTAATAGCCATTTCAGCATCAAAATCAGCAATGAAACGCTCTAGTTTACCAATTTTGATACCACAGCCTTTTTTGTTGAGAATACAGGCAGCTTCGCATTGCTTTTCATGGGGACACACTCGTCCGCAGACGGCTGGCAGATTGCTGCGACGGGAAATAATAGCGCTTGCCTCCCCTACATTGCCTTTAGCCAAAGACTGAATAAAACCAGGGATTTCGTTTTCTATCGGACAGCCTGTACGGCATAATGGTTTGGGGCAGTTTAGACATCTTTTGGCCTCAGAAATAGCTTCGCGTGTGGAAAATCCTTCGTCCAGCTCGTCAAAGGTCAGATCCTGTTTATCAAAATTGCTTTTTTTATCAATCAGCATGTAACAATGCCTCCCTCTTTGCCGTAGATCATGGTTTATCATACCGCAATCAATAAAATTACGTCAACAAAGTGAAAAATTTCTCAGCTTATGTCAAAAAGTATACACAGAATACCGGCCCGAACAGCATTGCCTGGTCTTCGCTGGCATGATAGAATGTTAAGCGGTAAAAAAGAATTTTGTCGAAAGTAGGCGGAAAAATGAAATTACGCACCAAGCTGCTCAGTGCATTCGCTTTGCTTGTTGGGTTAGCGTTGCTTGCGGTATCCATCACAGGCTATAACTATTCCAAAAAGCTGATGGAAGAAAATATTAACCGCGAAATGCAAACCGAAGTAAATGCTCATACGTATAAACTCGAAGGCTGGCTTGCAGCGAAAACAGAGATGCTGGTAACCAGTCGCAACATTGCAGCCCGGCATGTAGCGGGCTCAACCTTACCGGCGAGTTATTTGAAGGCCTTTGAGGAAGATAAAACAGTCTCCGATATTTACATAGGCTTTGCCGACGGACGTTTTTTGGATGGCACCGGTTTTATCCCGCCGGCAGATTTCGATCCGCGCAAACGCAGTTGGTATACTGGTGCGATGGCAAAAGGAAATTTGATTTACACGGAGCCTTACATAGATGTATCTACTAAGCAATATGTGGTATCGGCTGCTCTTCCGCTGAAGGATCAGTCAGGAGCAATCATAGGAGTTATGGGTGAGGACATTCTCCTGACACAGCTTGTCGAGGCAGTTAAAAGCGTTAACTTGAATGGTCAGGGATATGGCTTTTTGATAGATAGAAATGGTATCGTATTAGCCCATCCTGATGAAAATAACATCGCGAAGAAGCTTGCCGATATACAGGGCTTTAAAGATGTCTTGAATGACATGCTCACCAAGGAAGGCGGTTCGGCGAGATATCAGAGCGACGGTAAAGAATCGCTGCTTATCTACCGCAAGCTGCCGGCTACTGGCTGGGTATTAGCGATTACTGTGCCGGAAATGGTGGTCTACCAGCCGCTGCAATCGCTGCGCCTTACTTTTGTCATTTTGGATCTGATTGCAATGGCGGCAGTTGCTTTAGCGGCAGTGATTTTTGCCCGCCGTCTTGTCAAGCCGCTGACGGAGCTTGCCGTCAAGGCGAATCAGATTGCTGCTGGCGATTTAACGGTTAAGGCAACGATTACAGGACAGGACGAAGTCAGTGAACTGGCACGGTCATTTAACCAAATGGGAGAGAATCTACACAATTTAATTAGGCAGATCAAAGATTCTGCTCAGTCTGTAGGTTCAGCTGCTGCAGAATTGGGAACGTCATCGCGCGAGGCTGGCCAGGTATCCGAACAGGTGGCGGTAACCGTAAGTGATTTAGCCAGGGGAGCAGCTGATCAATCCTACTCTATCCAAAAGGGCTCCACCATGGTGCAGGGAACCAGTGCGGCGGCAATGACAATTGCCAGCACGGTAGACAGTGCTGCGAGCCGCTTGGCAGTGGTTCAGCAGGCGCTGGGACAGGGGGTTGATGCCGTAATCCGCCAGCTTGAGCTTATGCAGCAAAATAAAACGGCTTCAGGAAATGTAGGCCAGGCGATTCAACTCCTGGCCGAGAAATCACAAGTTATTGGTCAAATATCGGAGGCAATCGGCTCCATAGCACGGCAAACAAACTTATTGGCGTTAAATGCTGCAATTGAAGCGGCAAGAGCCGGTGAACAGGGCAGAGGATTTGCCGTAGTGGCGGACGAAGTGCGGAAGCTTGCTGAACAGGCTGCCACGTCCAGCCAAGAAATTGCCGAATTGATTGCCGAGGTGCAGTCTGGTACCAGCCAAGCGGTACGTGAGATGGAGCAGGCAAGTACGCTGGTGCTTCAGCAGGAAACAGCCGTGGGCGATACAAAAGAGTATTTTGATAATATTGAGCAGGCTGTAACTTCAATAGTAGAGGCTTTCTCGCTAATGACAGGACAATGCCATCAAGTAAAGGTCCAGGCGGGTGAGGTAAGTACCGTTATTGCCGATATTGCCGCTGTTGCCGAAGCCAGTGCAGCTGCAACGCAGCAGGTTGCAGCCGCTACCGAGGAGCAGAGTGCTTCAGTGGAGATGATTGCAGCAACAGCAGACCGTCTGTTGACCGAGGCCGACCGATTGAAAGAAGAAGTGCGTCACTTTAATATCTGATATATAACAAAGGCCCGGATACTTCTGGGCCTTTGTTGCCTGTTGTAGATTAACTTGGATTTGGACCGTTTGGGCTATGGGTGTTCCAGCGAGTGGAGCGTAGGTACAAACTTGATCCAGAACTGAGCTAACAAGGGCGATTCCCAGTAGCCGGCCAGCTTAGCCAGGCTAATACCGATAATGAAAAAGCAAATTACCAAAGCCGAATAGTGAATGGGGTTTAACCTAACTCCGCCTACCCGGAAGTGAATCGATAGCGTACGGGCTTCAGGACAAACGGCGAGGCATTTTTGACATAATGTACATTCGGGAGAGGTAACGGTATGGGCGTTTGAGATGAGGATGCCGTTTGGGCAGGCGCTGTCGCATTGTCGGCAGAAACAGCAAGTGACGCAATCGCGCCGAATGGTAAGCGGTGAAAAAACAGCAAAAAGATTGAGCAAGGCACCATAAGGACAAAGATAACGGCACCAGAAATTCTGAACTATCACCGAGAGCAGCACCAGCACGGTGATAACCTGAAGCGTTAGGGCAGACGGCTCTAGAAAAAAGTGCAGCATTTTGACATCCGATACGGTATTGTAAGGAGAATGTAGAAATGATACAACCGCTTCAATAGACATGCCGAAAAGAATTACGTATAGAAAAAAACCTAGGATAAAATACTTGGGTAAAAGCAGCAAATAGTGTAATTCCCGGTTGATTGGAGAAATTTGCAAGGGAATTTTCCGCCTTATTTGACCGACAAGCTCAGAAGCTGTTCCCACAGGGCAGAGATGACTGCAGAATCCCCGCTTTAATAATAATGAAGAACAAATTGTCAGCAGTAAAATTGCCAAGCCCGCAGGATGAATACGGTCCCAAACACCAAGAATCACCCACTGTTTAAGGGCAAGCAAGGCCGATATGGGTAAAAAGGCTTCAACTGCCGGTGAGCGGTATTCCAGAGCAGCCACGCCAAGAGTAGGCAGCAAATGTACCGCCTTATAGAAAAGAAATCCTGTAATTAAGTAAAAAACACTAAAATAAGTTTGACTGGCCTGCCGCAGATTCATTTTGAGTTTCATAGAAGCCCCCCTGCTTACGCAATTCTTTCCCATATATTATAGGGTAAGCAATCGGAAAAGCCTGTGATCTAAAACACAAAAACTGAAAATTTAAAATAAAAACTAATTAGTACGGCGGTAAGTTGGCATTAACCTTTCCTGTGGCAGGTACCATGACAAAAGTTTATTCATATTATGTAATATGAATAAACCGCCTTTGGAGTGATGATATGTGGGAGCTATTTGATGGTGACGGTTTTGAAGAGGTTTATCTTACATCCGGCGAGTGGGATGTGAGTACCGGCAAGCACCGTTTGAAAATACGGATTGTCGCCGATCGCAACAACAAGCACTATTACAGCATTAGCGCTAATCATAATGAAAGAGCTCCTATGCAAGTATCCCGGAGAGGCTATCAGAGCGCAGAGCAGGCATTGGAGCAAGCCGTCAGGGAGATTAAGCTGCAGTATAAGTAGTACAGGCAAAAAGAGGCTATAAAAACCTTCTATGATAGATGCCCGGTTATCATAGAAGGTCTTGCCATGCCCGGAAGCGAATATTGGGTTTATACAATTGAAGCTACGCCTATGAGAGGGGCTGATGAATATGAAAGAAACTTTTACGGCTCTAGACTTTGAGACCGCTAACTATCAGAGTAACAGTGCCTGTCAGCTGGGGATTGCCGTTGTTAACAACGGTCAGATTGTTTTGCAAAAATCGTGGCTGATCAAGCCGCCGACTCCAATATTTACGTTTTCCTATCTGCATGGTATTACATATGGTATGGTAAAAGAGCAGCCGACTTTTGGGGATATTTGGCCTGAGATCAAGCCTTACGTGACAGATGAAATCATTGCCGCCCATAATGCTGATTTTGATATGGGAGTCTTAACTGCGACTCTGGCACATTATCAGCTGTATGTTCCGGAATTCTATGTTATTGATTCATTAGCAGCGGCGAGAAAGGCGTGGCCCGGGTTAAAAAATCATAAGCTATCAACGGTTGCCGCTCATTTGAATATTGAGCTGAATCACCATGAAGCCGAAAGTGATGCCAAGGCGTGTGCCGAGATTATCCTGCGCGCCGGTCAGGACAACGTTGAAATTAACCGCGTAGTCAATAGAAGCCTGCCGGAAAGCATAGATCTTTTTGGCGGCAATTATTGATCGTTTGGCTGCTCCATTGTTTGGGCAATCCGGGTGATCCGGTCGCCGGAAATTACTTCTTCAGTTTGCAGCACGGCTGCAATTTCGTGCAATACGGCCAGATGGGTAGTCAAGAGGGTATGTGCTTTGTTTTGAGCATCGTTTAAAAGGAGCCGGATTTCCTCGTCAATATCGGAAATTGTAGTGGGACTTAGATCATTCCGGCTGGTTACACTGCTTTGCAGATAGGTTGCAGCTGAAGCGGCATAGCGGACGGGTCCTAATTTGGCCGACATGCCAAATTCCGTTACCATGCGGCGGGCCATCTCGGTTGCTCTTTCCAGGTCATTAGAGGCACCGGTGGAAGCCTCTTTAAATATAATTAGTTCAGCAGCACGCCCGCCTAGCATAACGGCCAGGCGGGATTTTAATTCATTTTCGCCGATGAGATACCGGTCTTCCTCGGGCATTTGCAGTGTATAGCCCAAAGCTCCTTTGGCGGTGGGAATAATACTGACCTTATGCACCGGATCAGTACCTGTGAGATAATAGGCAGTTAAGGCATGCCCGACTTCGTGATAAGCAACTTTTTTCCGAATCTCACCTGCCAGCGGAGTTTTTCGCTGCAGCCCGGCGATAACCCGTTCAATTGCCAAATCAAAATCATCCATGGTTATTGTGGCCGCATTGCGCCTGACGGCAAGCAGGGATGCCTCATTGGCAATATTGGCCAGTTCAGCTCCGGAGAAGCCGGACGTAACTTTGGCAATCCGGCTGAGATCAACATCAGCATGCAGCGGCATGGTTTTGGTGTGGATGGTGAGAATTTCCAACCGGCCGGACTCAGCGGGAAGCGTGACTTGAATCTGACGATCAAAGCGTCCTGGCCGGATTAAGGCCTGATCAAGAATTTCCGGGCGATTGGTGGCAGCCATGATAACTACCCCGGAATTTGCTTTGAAGCCGTCCATTTCAGCCAGCAGCTGATTGAGGGTATTTTCCTGCTCGCTGTTTGCCCCGATATGCCCAATACCGGAACGGGCTTGTCCGATGGCATCAATTTCATCGATAAAAATAATGCAGGGAGCTTTTTTCTGGGCCTGCTGAAACAGATCACGAACTCTGGCGGCACCAACACCGACAAACATTTCGACAAAACTGGAGCCCGTAAGGAAGAAAAAGGGTACTCCCGCCTCACCGGCAGTCGCTTTGGCCAGCAAAGTTTTGCCTGTGCCGGGAGGACCTGCCAATAGAACGCCTTTAGGCAGTTTTGCACCGATATGGAGAAATTTCTGCGGTGCGGTAAGATATTCAATGATTTCCCTGAGTTCTACTTCTGCTTCGCCCACTCCGCCGACATCCTTGAACTTGACACCAATCATTTCTCCTTCAATTTCCCGGGCCTTGCTCTGCCCTAATGACATGGCCGTATTGCCTGCCCCGCCCATTCGTTTGAAAAGAAAATACCAAATCAGCAGCAGCGGCAGCAGCGGTAAAAGCCAGCCTAATAAAGAGGCGGCCAGGCCTTTGGTCTGGGCCTGTGCGGAAAACGTTACGCCTGAGGCGATGAGCCGGTCAATTAAGGCGGGATCATTGACTAGAACGGTATTAGCAGCCGATTCCGGCTGATTTTCAGCAGCTTTCAGCGAGAAGATGATGCGATCACCGGACAGGACGACGGTATCCACCTTTCCTTCCTGCAAGTCTTTAAGAAATACGTTGTAACTTACTTCCGTTTCCCGGATAATAAACGGCTTATATATCATGTCGTTAAAAAGCCAGGCCAGCAGTAATGCACCGAGCAGATACCAGGTAGAAAAATTGCGCTGCTTTTTATCCATCGCTAAACCTCCTCGAATCCGTACTTACAATAGCGTTACTATTATGCTACACACCTGCCGATATTAACCTGCAGGAGCCGCCCTGCAACAATAATATAACTTGACATTCCCACCTGTATCGGTGATAATTAAACATACCGACCGGTAGGTATCCGGGCGGCAGTTTGTGGAAAGTGGATGATACCATGACCAAGGAAAATATTATCATTGCCTCCTTGCGGTTGTTTTTAATGAAGGGTTATGCCGCGGTTTCCCTGATGGATGTTGCTAAAGAAGTCGGGATTACCAAAGGCGGAATCTATCATTATTTCTCCAGTAAAGAGGAACTGCTTAATGTTGCGATTTACTTCTTCCTGGATCGCTTTGAAGAAAAGTATATGAGTCTGTTAACCAAAAATGAAAGTATCCAGGCTATTTTGGAATGCCTGCTGGTAAAGCAGGAGCAGGAAACTTACGTAGCAGCACTGCTTGGAACAGAAGAAAAATTCAATATTGATTATGCACATTCGGGTATTGAAATAGTAAGAAAAATTCCCGGTGTTCTGGCAAGAATGGAGCAGATCAATGCTGCCGTTTGCGAGCTGTTTACAAAAAAGATTGAACAGGCAATACAAGCAGGGCAGGTGAAGGACTGCGGCGACAGTTATGCTTCAGCGGCCAGTATTTTATCGATGATTCAGGGGTATAAGTCCTTAGGTGAGCAATTCCAGACGGAAGCAATGCGTAAACGTCTGGCAGATACCATTTGGCAGTCGATAAAAAAATAGGCTGCCTAAAACAAATTTTTTTGAATTGAACATACCGACTGGTAGGTATGGAAAAAAGTAGTAAAGTACATGGAGGTTGGCTTGCATGAAAAAGCTTAAATCAAAGTATGGGATACTGCTGGCGGTACTGCTGATTGGCAGTATTGCAGTAGTTCATAGCGGCGTTTTCGCCGGCAACAAGGAGCAGGCCAAAAGCGGCAGCAATGTAACCAGCCTGAGTGTAAAGATAGCGGAGGCACAATATGCTGACAGCGTGCCTGGCATTGCACTGAATGGTTCTCTGGAAGGCCGGATATCAGCGACAATTAGCGCTAAGCTTGCCGGACGAATTGAACAGATTATGGTTGAAGAAGGTCAGCGGGTCAAAGCCGGTGATGAACTGGTTCGGCTGGAATCGGTAGAATTGGCTAATTCGGCGCGGCAGGCGCAGGACGGAGTAAGAAAAGCCCAAGCCAATTATGAGCTTGCGCTGAATGACTTCAACCGCTATCAGACTTTGTTTGACAAAGGTGCTGTCTCGGAGCAGCAGTTGGATAATGCCAAGGCCAAGTTGAAAACCGCTGAGGCTGATTTATCCAGTGCCCAGTCCAGCCAGAGCAGTGCTAATGAGCAATACGGCTATGGGGTAATTACTGCACCTGTTGATGGTGTCATTGCCAATAAAACAGCAACAGTAGGACAGGTAGTCTCACCGGGAGCAGCGCTGATGGCCGTACAGGATATCGATCAGGTATATGCGGTCATTAATGTGGAACAAAAGGATTTGGGACGTGTGAAAACCGGTCAGAAGGCCAATGTTACTGTAGATGCCTATCCGGGGAAAGTTTTTGCTGGAACGGTAGAGGTTATGAATCCGGAAGCAGGCTCTGCAAGCCGGACCTTTAGAACAAAGATTAAGCTGGATAATAGCGGCGGTGAGCTGAAAGCGGGCATGTTTGCGAAAGTTCAGCTGGAAACCGGGGAAACGGTAAAAGTATTGACTGTTCCGCAGTCCGCTGTTGTTCAAAAGCAAGGTCTATACTATGTATTTACAGTCGATAACGGTGTGGCGGTACGCCGTCAAATTGAAATCGGTGAAGTGAATGGCAGCACCATAACTGTTATGGCTGGAGTGCAGCCTGGAGAACAGGTGATTGTAAGCAGTGTCAATAGAATTAATGACGGCGATACTGTGAGAGTAGCGCAATAGAATAGGGGATAAAAGCCATGAAACTTACTGAGATCAGCATTAAGCGGCCGGTATTTGCCACAATGCTTATAATGGCGCTGGTAGTTTTGGGCTTGTTCAGCTACATGACGTTAAATGTGGATGAATATCCCAATGTTGAAATGCCAGTCGTTGCCGTAACTGTTCTCTATCCCGGTGCTTCCCCGGAACAGGTAGAGTCAAAGGTAACACAAGAGGTCGAGGAAGCGGTAAATACGGTGGCCGGTGTTGAGCATATCACTTCAACAATTAGCGAGGGCTCTTCAACAACGGTAATTCAGTTTACGATGGAGACAAATTCGGATACGGCGGCACAAAGTGTGCGCGATAAAGTCAGTGCGATACAGGCGTCTTTGCCGCAAGATGTAAAAGCGCCAATTATTTCCCGGTTTGATCCTTCGGATACACCAATTATGTCGCTGGCACTTACCGGCAACGTCAGCCAGCGTGAATTAACCGTTATTGCCGAAGATATTGTAACGAAACGCATAAAGACGGCCAATGGCGTGGCATCTGCTGAGGTAAAAGGCGGTGTGGACAGAGAAATCCGCATTCTGCTGGATAGTGATAAAATGTCATCCTACCAGCTTACCGTGCCGGAAGTACTAAACAGCCTGCGCAATGAGAATGTGGACGCTCCCGGCGGTAAAGTAACTGACGGCAGACGGGAAACAAGCCTTAGGGCAGTAGGAAATATGACGTCAGCAGAGCAGTTCCTTAACGTTCCTGTGGGACAGCGTAACGGTGTCCAGCTTTATGTGAAAAATATAGCGACTGTAGAAGATACCACAGAAGATGTTACCGCAATTACCAAACTCAATAACAAACCTGCGCTTGGTATCGACATCATGAAACAGTCAGGCAGTAACACGGTGCAAGTTGTGGATAATGTTAAGGCCCACTTAGACTCCATTAAAAAGGAACTTCCTGCCGGTATTGAATTGGCAATTGTCCGCGATAACTCAAAAACAATTCATGAATCACTGGAAGATGTACAATTTAACCTGATTGTCGGTGCAGTACTGGCGGTTGCCATCGTATTCCTGTTTTTGGGCAATTGGCGCAGTACCATTATTAGCGGGATTGCGATCCCGGTTTCCGTAATTGCCTCTTTCCTGGCGATGAAGATATTAGGCTTTACGCTCAATACAATGTCTCTTTTGGCGTTATCGCTGGCAGTCGGATTGCTGATTGACGATGCGATCGTTGTAATCGAGAACATTGTGCGTCACTTGGAAATGGGGAAAAATAAATTTGATGCTGCTCTTGAGGGAACAAATGAAATCGGCCTGGCCGTTATGGCAACGACGCTTACGCTGGTTGCCGTGTTCCTGCCGGTGGGTATGATGAACGGCATCATTGGCCAGTTCTTCAAAGAGTTCGGTATTACCGTTGCGGTCAGTGTCTTAGTATCATTATTTGTTGCCTTTACCTTAACGCCCATGCTGTCAGCCTACTATTTGGATCATTCCGAAATAAAAGGTACAAGCAAACTGGGACGTTTGTGGATAAAGTGGAACAATAAATTTGATACTTGGACAGCGAAATACGGTAAATTTCTAACAAAGGTCTTAGGTCACCGCCGTACAGTAATGCTTGTTGCTGTGGCTATGTTTGTCGGCAGTCTGGCGCTGGTGCCTTTCCTCGGCTCGACATTTATCCCTGATGCCGACACCGGCGAGATTACCGTTGCGGCAACGGTGGATCCCGGTATGAGCGTGCAAACAGTAAGTGAGATTGCCGATGAAATGTCGGCTATCATTCACAACAATCCTGAGGTCAAAATGACCTATAGCATAACGAATGCGACGAGTATTGATATATTGACGGAAATAACTCCAAAAAGTGAGCGCAAGATCAGTGATGTGCAAATTATTGAAGATCTTCGTGAGCAATTGAGTGATATTCCGGGAGTGGACATCAGTGTATCCAAGAAATCAGGTATGTCCAGCGGTAAACCTGTATCGCTTATTATTCAGGGACCAGAGATGGAAACACTGGCTGATGTAGCAGATCAGGTTAAGCTGATCGTTAAGGCTATACCAGGTGTAGTAGATGTGTCTTCCAGTTACGAAGCGGGCAATCCCGACGTGCAGGTGGTTGTAAAACGGGATCAGGCCTCAGATCTGGGCATTTCAGCTGCATCCGTTGCCGATACACTGCAGACGATGTTCAATGGTAAAGTGGTGTCTTCCTATAAAGAAGGCGATGATGCGTATGATGTGAAAGTATTGCTTGATCCGGCAACCCGCAGCAGCTTATCCAGTATTAACAACATTTACCTGTCCAGCAGCAATCGCGGTCAAGGCGGGCAAGCAGCTATGGTTGGGCTGTCGCAGGTAACGGATACGGTATACGCGACAAGCCCCGCTCAGATCAAGCGCTATGACAATCAGCCGCAAATTACCATCTCGGCAAATTTAAATGGTATAACACTTGGTGATTTTAACAAAGAATATGACAAAAAGATGAAAGGCTTTACCATGCCGGAAGGTTATAGCTTTGTGGCTGCCGGTCAGTCCAAGTCTATGAATGAGGCTGTAACCAGCATGATGATGGCATTGGCGTTAGCTGTATTGTTTATCTTCTTTGTTTTAGCTTCTCAGTTTGAAAGTTATCTTGATCCGTTTGCCATTATGCTGGCATTGCCAATGGCAATTATCGGAGCTATTATCGGTCTCTTGGTCATGCATAGTACACTTAGCATCATATCCTTGATTGGGATCATTATGTTAATGGGCTTGGTAACCAAGAATGCTATATTGCTGATTGACTTTGCCAAACAGCGGCGGGCAGACGGTGTAGAGCGCAACCAGGCCTTAGTGGAAGCGGCTGTAACCCGTATGCGGCCAATCATCATGACTACGCTGGCCATGATAGCCGGAATGATGCCTTTGGCACTTGGTATTGGACCGGGAGCTGAAGCCCGCGCCCCGATGGCTCACGCGATTATCGGCGGCTTGATTACATCGACGGTTCTGACATTAATTGTCGTTCCGGTAGTGTATACGCTGCTTGATGATGTGAAGAACGGCAAATTCAGCTTGCGGAAGAAAAAGGGGCCGGCGGTACAAGAGGATTAGGTAAAGAAGCAAGTGTGAAACGAAGAGGAACCGTCCTGGCTTTTGTATATTGCCTGGGCGGTTCCCTTGCGTCTGCTAAGCTCTGGAAAAGAGGTGAATAAATGGGTAAATCATTTTCTGCAGTCAAGAGAGTAGTGAGTCGTACTTTCTGGCGCAATACATTTAATCGCGATATTGTTTTGCAGCTGATCGTCAGTATATTGATGGCCTCTTTGGTGGCCGGTCTAATTTCAGTAGCTGCAGATTCTTTCTTTGGTAAGACGTTAACTACCATCGTAGGTGAATATGGTGAATTTGATGTCATTGTTAATGTACGCGAAGAAAAAAGGGAAGAAGGCAGTGCGGAAATAGAAAAAATTATTCAGCAAGCTTTTCCGGGTGCGAAACTGCAGACCGGGCCTACAATAACCGGGCTGACAAGCTTTTTCGTAGGGCTGCCTGGTGAATATAAAACAAAGGAGACTTATGAGCAGCTGGATAATACATTCAGCAGTGTTCCAGGCAAGTCAGGCATCAGTATCATGACCGAGCCCCGTGTGACGATCAAGGGCGTTCCGGATGGTGCCAAAAGTATGCTGGTAGACCGCATTATGCAAATCGACGGTGTTTTATTTGCCTTTCGTGATGGCGGCTCGGTAACCGTTATCCTGTCGGCAATTGATAAATCGGCTTTTGTTAATCAAGAGATTCAAAAGCTGATTAATGAGCGGCAAATTATTGAAATTACATTCCCTGTGGGCAGTGAACCGGAAAACGTCATCCGATTAGGGGACCGGATTGCCGCAGCCATCCGTGAGGAGAAGGCTGTTACGGTGGCAGAAAATGTTTCTGTTGACTCCAAGAATAATGAAATGGTCTATATCGTCAGCACGATGATCGAGTTAAAGCGTTTTCTGACTTCTTACGCCACGCAGATTACTCTTACACCGCAAAGTACTGATCAGCCTGCTCCCGGTGACATCATTGCCTTTCAGGGGACGGCTGCAGTGCCGCTCATTACCGGCGCAGTGACGGATGCAGGCAATATATTGGTGCAGGTAAAAAGCGTCGGGATCAATGGCAGTGCTGAGGGAACGATTACACAGGGAACAGCTGCTCAATTAAGCAACACTGCAGGACGTAAGCTTAAGGATAATCGCATTGGAGAGGAGGCGTTTACTGCAACCTACCGGAATCCGCGGCAGCAATTGGCAAATGCGCTGACCGAGACGTCGAAGCTGGTAGGGCAAATTCCCGGCCTGGCTGTGGATACGCAGAATATGGCTGGAATCGGCATCAACACACTGAATAATTACAATAATGGTGTTGGGGCAATTGAACAAACCTTGACAAGCCTCCAGGCTGCAGGCAGCACGATTCAGGCCGCTACCGGTGCCATGGCCGGCTTGAGTACAGAAGGACTGCAGACGCAATTAGGGAATTCATCTCGTGCGCTCAGCGCTTTGGCTTCAACGCTGCAAGTCCTGCAATTGGTTAATCCGCAGGTAGCCGGATCAATTGCGGAATTAAATACAACCGGCCAGACCTTGGACAGCCTGCAGTCGGCACTTGTCTCGCTTGACAGGGTTGCGGCCAACGCTCGCAATGCGCAGACGGCGATTGGCACAATTGTAACGGAAGGAAATAGTACGTTAGCTAAAGTACGGGCTTTTGATGTAACGGGTGCTCGCCAGAATTTAACGACGTTAAGCGGACGTCTTACTGAGGTGCAGCAGTTTAATACTCCGCTGGTGGCCGCACAATTGCAATACCTGGCGGCAGCTGTGCCCAATATGCGGGATGACGAAATCAGCCGCTCCGAGCAGTTATTTGATCAAATTATCGGCGGACAGGTAATTCCCAGTCAACGGATTCAGATTATGACAAGCAGCAATATCACTGTCGATTTTATAGCACCTGTTATTTATCGTGAGGCGGGACATGAGAATCTGTCAATCTATACTGCACAGCTGGGAACTATTCAGCAAGATCCGCGTGCGCAGGTGATGATAATCCTAATGCAGGTAAAAGCTATTTTAGCGGCAATGGTTGCCTTAATTGCTACAGTGTTATTTTTAGTGCTTGATCATACGGCGGTGATGACGATGCTTCGCCGCCAAGGCCGCAGCACGGGTAAGCCGGAGAAGGGCTGGCGGCGAAGAGTACAAGAGTTCCGGGCTGTATTTGCCGCGCCGGAGTGCCTTTATGGCATGGCAATTGGTGCGGTGCTGCTGACTGCTATCTTTATCATTGCCGGTGGCGGCATACCCTATTTACCTTGGATTGGCGTACCGTTTTTAGGAGCGCTGCTCGGGTTAGCGGTAGCTAATAATGCTGAAAAAATCAGTCCTTTAGCACTGGACGAAGTAACGGCAGGGGAGGCATTAGGACTTTCGTATGATGAGATTATGCGGGAAATTGTTGTTCCTAATGGCAGGCCGGGACTACTGCAGAAAATGAATGCTTACAAAGTGAAGTTTAAATAGCAAAAGTGCCGGATGAGTTCCGGCACTTTTGCTATTTAAATCGAAAATATTTCATTATCTATACAGGAAGTAATGGGGTGCTTGGTGAACATTTCTATAACCGCAGGAAAAGGAGCTACTTATCAATAACTGACTCTCCCTGCAAAAGTGCTTTCTTAGCAAAGCTAAGCCATAATTGTGCTGCATGAGACAAATAGCGTCCCTTCTTCCAAATCACGGACATTTGATGCCAAATTTGTGGACTTGCCAGGGGTATGGAGGTTACTGATTTTGAACTAAGCTCGGCACAGAGCTTACTTGGTAAAAACGCTATCCCCAGATTGGCTGCCACGGTTTGAACCATTAGTTCCCGTTGCGAGGTTTCGAAAATAATTCTGGGTTGAAAACCAACCATTTTACAGTGATCAATAATTTCATCATGAAGACTGAAATCATCCCGATAAATTACAAAGGACTCATTGGCCAGATCCTTCAGATCTATCTCCGAAAGACGGCTTAAGGGATTGTCCAAATGAATAATGACTCTAAGCGGATCATTCGTCAGCGAGAATGATTCGTATACTGCGTCATCCGGAATATTGCAGACGACGCCAATGTCCAGCGTGCCTTCCTGTACCCGAAGCTCAACATTTTTTGAGCCATGCTCGTACAATTCAATATCAATTTGCGGATACTTCTTCCGGAACTCGCCCAGCAGCTGGGCAAATACAGTAGCTTCGGTAACCGGTGGAAGTCCGATTAAAATTCTGCCTTTCTCCAGCTTGAATTCATTCTCAAACTCTGTCGTTAAATTGTTAAACATAGATACTACTTGCTGAGCCTGACCAAGAAAGATGACTCCTGCATCTGTGAGCTGAACAGATTTAGAGTTGCGATTGAACAAGGTGACGCCTAGATCGGTTTCCAGATCTTTAATCATTTTGCTTATGGCTGACTGTGATACATGAGCAGCAACGGCAGCTTTACTAAAGCTTTTCTGGCGAGCAACTTCAATAAAATATTTTAAATGATGGATATCCATAGGCCACCCCCTGCCTCTATTTTACTATCTATAAAAGTCATAGTAAATATCATTATTATATATTTTACTTGTGGTTTAGGCATGTGTAATATAAGATTTAGCGGGATTATCCTGAAACAGGAAATGAATGAATTTTTGACACGAGAGAAATTGTTGGAATATTTTTTCATTTCGGGATTACTGAAGCTTTTAATCTTCTTTAGTAACAAAACCAGGAGAATTGATGCTGACGGGTGAACAACTTTTTAACTGCATTTTTTGTGGTAACTGTTTTGCGGTTACTGCTTGAAGTGTTTAAGCAACTAAATTGAAGTAAAAAAGGAAGGTGTACCTGATGAGAAAAATGAAGACAATGGATGGAAACACTGCAGCAGCTCATATTTCTTATGCATTTACCGAAGTTGCAGCAATTTACCCCATTACTCCTTCGTCTCCCATGGCAGAACACGTTGACGAGTGGGTTGCGCAGGGCCGGAAGAATATTTTCGGTCAACCGGTAAAAGTCGTTGAAATGCAGTCCGAGGCCGGTGCCGCAGGCGCTTTACATGGCTCGCTGCAGGCTGGTGCATTAACAACTACCTATACTGCATCACAAGGTCTTTTGCTCATGATTCCTAACATGTACAAAGTTGCCGGTGAACTGCTGCCGGGCGTGTTCCACGTAAGTGCCCGGGCATTAGCTGCTAATTCACTGAATATTTTTGGCGATCATCAGGACGTCATGGCTGCACGGCAAACCGGCTTTGCGCTGCTGGCTGAAAGCAGCGTGCAGCAGGTTATGGACCTCAGCGCTGTTGCCCATTTGGCCGCTATTAAAAGCCGAGTCCCTTTCCTGAGCTTCTTTGATGGTTTTAGAACGTCACATGAAGTACAAAAGATCGAAGTGCTCGAATATGATGAGCTGGGTAAATTAGTTGACCAGGATGCACTGAATGCTTTCAGACGGAGAGCTTTAAATCCTGATCATCCGGTTGTACGCGGCACTGCCCAGAATCCGGACATTTACTTCCAGGAAAGAGAAATTTCCAACAGCTATTATGAAGCAATTCCTGAAATTGTAGAAGGATATATGGCTGAAATCAGCAAAATGACCGGACGGGAATACCATTTGTTTAACTATTATGGAGCTGAAGATGCCGACCGCATTATCGTTGCTATGGGCTCTGTATGCGAAGCTATTGAGGAAACGGTTGATTATCTGAACAGCAAAGGCGAAAAGGTCGGCCTGTTAACTGTTCATCTGTATCGTCCCTTCTCGCTGGAACATTTCTTTAAGTACATTCCAAAAACAGTGAAAAAGATTGCTGTTCTTGACCGTACGAAAGAGCCGGGTTCTATTGGCGAACCATTGTATCTCGATGTACAAAGCGCTTTTTATGGCAAGGAATGGCAGCCTGTAATCGTTGGCGGCCGTTATGGTCTGGGCTCGAAAGACGTAATTCCGTCGCACATTGTACCTGTTTTCGACAACCTTAAGCTGGACAAACCGAAAAATCGCTTCACAATCAGCATTGTTGACGATGTGACCTTCACTTCGCTGCCTGCTGGTCAGGATATTGATACCTCCACACCGGGAACAACTGCCTGTAAGTTCTGGGGCTTGGGTTCGGACGGTACTGTCGGTGCGAACAAAAGTGCCATTAAAATTATCGGTGACTATACCGATATGTATGCGCAGGCCTATTTTGCCTACGACTCGAAGAAATCGGGCGGTATTACCGTATCCCACCTTCGCTTTGGCAAACAGCCCATCCGCTCGCCGTATCTCATTAACAAGGCCGATTTCGTAGCCTGTCACAACCAGTCGTACGTCAACAAATATGACGTGCTGCAAGGTTTGAAGCGAGGCGGTATATTCCTGCTGAACTGTATTTGGAATGAGCAGGAACTGGAAGATAAGCTGCCTGCTCAAATGAAACGGTATATTGCCGACAACAACATTCAATTTTATACGGTTGATGCCGTTAAAATTGCTCAGGAACTTGGCTTGGGCGGACGTATCAATATGATTATGCAGGCCGCTTTCTTCAAGCTGGCTAACATTATTCCTGTTGAAACCGCTGTGAAATATCTAAAACAAGCTGTTGAACAGTCTTATGGCAATAAAGGTCAAAAAATTGTTGATATGAATAATGCTGCGATCGATCAAGGGATCAGCGCCATTGTGAAAGTGAATGTTCCTGCTGCCTGGAGCAGTGTACAGGATGAAGCGGCCGCAGCTGCTGACGTTCCTGCCTTCATCAAAAACATTCTCATTCCGATGAACCGTCAAGAAGGAGACAGTTTGCCGGTCAGCGCTTTTGTTGGTATGGAAGACGGCACTTTCCCTGCAGGTACCGCTGCTTACGAAAAACGCGGTATTGCAATCGATGTTCCGGAATGGCAGATCGACAAGTGTATTCAGTGTAATCAATGCTCCTATGTCTGCCCGCATGCTACTATCAGACCGATACTGGTGAATGGGGAAGAAGCGCAGGCAGCTCCTGCCGGCTTCACGGTGAAACCAGCGATTGGTGCTAAAGATCTCAGCTTCCGTCTTGCTATTTCCCCGCTGGACTGCGCCGGCTGCGGAAACTGCGCTCAGGTTTGCCCTGCTAAGGAAAAAGCGTTGGTTATGAAACCACTGGAAAGCCAGCTTGAACAAGCTCCACTTTGGGACTATGCAATGCAGGTATCGCCAAAAGCTAACCCCGCTAATCCTTTAACCGTTAAAGGCAGCCAATTCGAACAGCCTCTGCTCGAGTTCTCCGGTGCCTGTGCCGGCTGCGGCGAAACTCCGTATGCCAAGCTGATTACGCAATTATTTGGTGACCGGATGATGATTGCCAATGCTACCGGCTGCTCTTCCATTTGGGGAGCCAGTGCTCCGGCAACTCCATATACAACCAATCATCGCGGACATGGACCATCGTGGGCAAATTCCCTGTTTGAAGATAATGCCGAATACGGATTGGGCATGTACCTTGGTGTTAAACAAGTGAGAACCCGGCTTGCTGCCGATATCGAAGCCGCTTTGCAGCTTCCTGTCAATGCCGATTTAAAAGCAGCGCTGCAAGCTTGGCTGGATAATAAGGACAATGGCAACAACACACGGGCAATCGCCGACAACATAATTGGGTTGCTTGAAGCGGAAGCCGCTGGCCATGCTTTGCTGCAATCAATCTATGAGAATAAAGACTTCCTCGTTAAACGTTCCCACTGGATCTTTGGTGGTGACGGCTGGGCTTATGATATTGGCTTCGGCGGTCTTGATCATGTACTTGCTTCAGGCGAAGATGTGAATGTATTCGTCTTTGATACGGAAGTATATTCCAACACAGGCGGACAGTCCTCCAAAGCTACTCCTGCAGCGGCTATTGCTAAGTTTGCCGCCAGCGGCAAGAGCACGAAGAAAAAAGATCTCGGCATGATGGCGATGAGCTATGGCTATGTATATGTAGCACAAATCTCTATGGGCGCCGACAAAAACCAAACGCTGAAAGCGATTGCTGAAGCAGAAGCATATCCAGGGCCTTCCCTCATTATTGCTTATGCACCTTGCATCAACCACGGCTTAAAAGTAGGTATGGGCAACAGCCAATTGGAAGCTAAAAAAGCTGTAGATTCCGGCTACTGGTCCATGTACCGCTTCAATCCTACGTTGAAAGAGGCTGGCAAGAATCCGTTTACACTGGATTCCAAAGAGCCTACTGCTGACTTCCGGGAATTCCTGATGGGCGAAGTTCGCTACTCCTCCCTGAAGAAACAGTTCCCTGAGCAGGCAGAGCAGCTTTTTGCCAAGACCGAAAAAGATGCTGCTGAAAGACGCGAATCTTATAAACGGCTGGCAAAGCAGTTTGATGAAGCTGCCGCACAAGTAAGCGCCACGAAAAACTAGATTGCAACAAAGAAGCAGCCGGCATATTGCCGGCTGCTTTTCTCTGAATAGAAGGTCTGGAATCGGGTAATAAAAAAGCCTGCAAAGCACTGTGATCAGTACTTTGCAGGCTCCTTGCTTAATTTTATAAGCACTATCGGCTTAGATGTGGATATAACCCAAGACAACAGCAGTGATTAACCAGAGAACGGAAATGCCGATAGCTGGAAGCAGGGCAAATTTCTGGAGATCACCGAATTCGACTTTGTTCAGACCTACCAGGAGATAGGTGGAAGGAACTAGCGGGCTCAGGAGATGTGCACCCTGGCCAATCAATGCGGCACGGCCCATTTCAGCGGCACTGACGCCATACGTGGCACCAGCTTTAGCCAGCACGGGCAGAACTCCGAAATAATAAGCATCATTTGTTAAGAAGAAAGTACCTGGCAAGCTGAGCAGGGCGGAAATAAAGGCCATATGAGGTCCCAGCTCAGGCGGAATGGCAGCAATCAGTGCTTTGGCCATTGCATCAACCATTTTACTGCCGGACATAACTCCCATGAAAATACCGGCAGCGAAAACCATGGCAACTACGGGCATTGCATTTGCGCCGTTGGCCACAATGCGCTCCTGCTGTTCTTTTAAGCTGCGATAGTTTATTAACAGGGCCAGACCAGTACCGATCATGAACAGGATTGCGAGTGGTAGAGCGCCGTACATTAGTGCCACCATCAATATGGTAGTTAACGCAAGATTTGCCCAGAACATTTGAGGGCGTTTCAGTTTTTCTACTTCCGGATCCTCAGCCATAGCGGCTTGTTCGGCATGGGCAGTATTATCCAGGTGGATGATTCCCAGTCGTTCTCTTTCTTTCAGACCCCAGCGGTAAGCGATGAAGCAAACCCAGAGAGTACCAACGACCATACCGGGAATAAGAGGAACGAAGACATCGCCGGCTTCAAGTCCTAGTGATGCCAGAACGCGACCGGTAGGGCCGCCCCAGGGGATAATATTCATCACACTATTTTGCATAACAGCAAGGGAGGGAAGGATCAACGGGTTGAGTCCGATACGCCTGTGAACGGCCAGCATAGCTGAACAGGTTACCATATAAGTGGTAGAGCCGTCACCGTCAAGGGAGATAATGGCGGCGAGAACAGCAGTGCCAACGGCAACTTTCACCGGGTCGCCGTGAACCATTTGCAAAATCTTTTTAATTAGTGGATCAAAAAGACCAGCGTCAATCATTACACCGAAAAATAAGATGGCAAAACAAATCATAATACCGGTAGGTGCCACTTGTTTAACACCGTCAAAGGCCCATTTGCCAAGCTGAGGCGCAAAGCCCAGGCTAAGCATGAATACAACAGGAACTAGCATTAGCGCGACCATAGCGGACATGCGCTTAGACATAATTAAATACATAAAGACAATGACCATCAAGAAACCCATTGAAGCCATTAAAGACATAAGTTTGTTACCTCCTGTTTAATTATCGGAATATTATGCTACTTCAAGCCAGTAGCCGGCCGATGCTTCCCTCCTTATCACCGTTTCTTTTTGGAAAGACACAAGATTGTAATAAAATCGGAAAATTACCGCTTGTGTAAAGAGTAGCACATCTAGATGAAAAAGCCGTTATTTTGATCATTTTGTTTATAAAATATTGTTGGTAAAAAGTGCTGCGGATAAGAATAGACTGCAGAAAATGCTGGTTCTAAAAGGGTTAAGGCCGGTTTTGCACGGTGAGGTTATGGTCATTATGAACAAATGCCGGCCTGAGAGTGGAGGCATGAATTTCAGGGTAAAATGAACGAAATGACCAAATAGTTTTCAATATGGCTGTACAATGGTACTCTCTAATTAACTGATTTTTTTGATTCGATAATGGCAAGGCCATTGTCTATTTGTATGGAGGTGTAATTATGGGGAATTTACTTCAACCGGGTCAGGCGGGAACAATCGAGTCTAATGACATTATTGTCACCGTAGCCCCGGCAGCAGCCGAAGACGGTATTGTCATTGAGCTTACCAGCCCTGTTATGAAACAGTATGGGAAACGGATACGGGAAGTGATAACAGAAACACTGCTGGAGGCAGGAGTGAAACATGCTTTCGTTCAGGCCAATGATAAAGGAGCGCTTGACTGTACGATTAGAGCCAGAGTGCAGACTGCTGTTGCCAGAGCGCTGCAAGAGGGAGGGAATTAAATGGAAAAACTGCGGAGAAGTATGATGTTTGTACCGGGGAATAATCCGGGCAAATTACAAAATGCAGGTGTTTATGGTGCCGATTCGGTGATTTTCTGTCTGGAAGACGCTGTTGCGATAACGGAAAAAGATGCGGCCCGCCACTTGGTATACAATGCGGTTAAATCGATCAAATACCCTTGTGAAGTTGCTATCCGGATTAATCACATTCAAACTCCCTTCGGTAAGGACGATCTCAAGGTAGTGCTGCCGGCCAAACCGGATTTGATTCGCCTTCCGAAAGCCGAATCGGCAGACGAAATAAAAATGGTTGATGAAATTATCAGCCAGGCTGAAGTCGACAATGGTTTTGAACCAGGGACAATTAAAATAGGTGCAGCTATTGAAACGGCCATCGGACTTCGCCGGGCCTATGAAATTGCTACTGCCAGCAACCGGATGACTTTTCTGGCTATTGGCGGCGAAGATTTTATTGCTGATTTAAAGACTACCCGCAGCAAGCACGGCAGAGAGTTATTTGTTCCCCGTTCGGAGCTCTTGCTGGCAGCACGTGCCGCCGGCATTCAGGCAATTGACAGCGTTTTTTCTGATGTGAATGACGAGGAAGGCTTTGTGGAAGAGGCCATGATGATTAAAGGGCTGGGTTTTGATGGAAAATCTGTTATCAATCCCCGTCAGGTTGGCCTTGTTCATCAAGTATTTGCGCCGACAGAAAAGGAAATAATCCAGGCCAAACGGATTCTGGCTGCCTATCAAGAGGCTCTAGAGAAAAAATCCGGCGTCATTGCACTGGACGGCAAAATGATTGACGGGCCGATTGTTACCAGAGCTGAGAGAGTGCTGGCTTATGCCGCCGCTCTGAAACGATAGAATGGAGGAGGTCACTTTATGATAAACAAAGCTGGGCGAGTGATTCCAGATACAATAACAGGCATAACTAAGGTGAAGCCTTATGCCGGTCCTTTTGCTTACGTGCCGGAAGGCCGTCTCGTAGGCCCCAAAATCCGGGCAAGCCGGCCGAGAACGGAAAAATTGCTGAAATCGATTGATCAGGCAATCGATGCAACAGGCTTGAAAGACGGCATGACAATATCATTTCATCATCACTTCCGCAATGGTGACTATGTGCTGAATCTGGTAGTTGAGGCAATTGCCCGTAAAGGCATTCGTGGCCTGACGCTGGCTCCCAGTTCGCTTAATGATGTAAATGATCAAATTATTCCGTTTATTGAGCAGGGCGTAATCCGGGCGATCGAAACCAGCGGCGGCCGGGGCAAGCTGGGGAAACTGATGACATCAGGAAAACTGGACAAGCCGGTTATTATCCGTTCTCATGGTGGCCGGGCCAGAGCGATAGAGTGCGGCGATCTGCATATTGATGTGGCCTTTTTGGGGGCGCCTTGTTGTGACACCCATGGGAATATAAACGGTATTGAAGGCAAATCGGCCTGCGGCTCCATGGGATATGCCATGGTAGATGCCGCTTATGCCGATAAGGTTGTGGCCCTGACGGACAACCTTGTTGCACAGCCGCTTCACAGAATTAGTATACCGCAAACCCATGTAGACTTTATTGTTGAGCTGGAAAGTATCGGCGACCCTAAAGGTATTGCATCGGGAGCGCTGCGGATCAGCCGTGATCCGAGAGAACTGTTGATTGCCGAATATGCTACAGGCGTTATTGAATACTCAGGCTATTTTAAAGATGGCTATTCCCTGCAGCTGGGCAGCGGCGGAGCTTCCCTGGCAGCTGCTAAATTTATTAAAGAAAAAATGCTTGCCCATAAAATTACGGCAAGTTTTGGGGTAGGCGGTGTGACAGCGCCTTTTATTGATATGCTGGATCAGGGATTAATCCAAACAATTTTTGACACGCAGGACTTTGATATTCCCTCTATTGAGTCTATCAAAAACAATCCCCGCCACCAGGAGATGTCCGCCTCTTTTTATGCGAATCCCCACAATGGCGGAGCGATTGTAAATAATCTGGATGTAGTTATTCTAAGTGCAACTGAAGTAGACGTCGATTTTAACGTTAATGTTATCACCGACTCAAACGGTACGATCATGGGAGCTTCCGGCGGTCACTGCGATACCGCTGCCGGAGCAAATCTGGCTATTGTCGTAGCACCACTGATGAGAGGCCGTCTGCCGATGGTACTTGACCGGGTAAATACGATAGTTACTCCAGGCGAAACGGTTGATGTCATTGTAACAGAGCGTGGTGTTGCGGTTAATCCGCTGCGTAAGGACTTGATTGCCAATCTTCAGCAATCTGGTCTGCCGCTCATGTCGATACAGGACTTGAAAAAAATTGCTTACGATTTGGCAGGTACACCCGAGCCAATTGAGCTTAGTGATGAAGTCGTCGGCGTAGTTGAGTACCGTGACGGGACAATTATTGACGTCATCCGCAGACCGCTGTAACGGCGGAAGATAAAGATGACAGGCATGGATGATATTCGCGTATTAATCGTAGAAGATGATCCCATGGTTGCCGAAATTAATCGGAGGTATACGGAGGCAGTAAAAGGATTTGCCGTTGTAAAAATAGTGCGCAGAGGCGATGAGGCGCTGGAACAGTTAGCCAGAATTCGGCCTGACCTGATTATTTTAGATAATTATCTGCCGGAGAAAAGCGGAATTGAAATATTAACGGCACTTCGCCGTGAAGAATGGCCGATTGATGTTATTATGATTACTGCGGCTGACGATGCTCAAACTGTGACGAAAGCTTTCCGGCAGGGGATTATTGCCTACATTACCAAGCCATTTACCTTTGAGCGATATCGGTCTGTACTGGAGGCGTACCGGGATTTCCGCTTACAAACAGGCAAGAAAAAACGGCTCGGCCAAATGGAGATCGATTCGCTGGCAGCCAGAGGGAGCGGCAGAATGCATGTAGGACTCAGCAAGATGCCTAAGAACTATAACTGCCAGACAAGGGATCTGATTATTAATTTCTTAGTAGGTCAGCAAGCGGCGCAATCGGCCGAGGAAATTGCCATAAAAGCGGGCCTGTCCAGAGTTACGGCCCGCCGTTATCTGGAGTACCTGGTTGAACAGGGACAAGTACGGCGCACACTTGATTATTTGGCAGTGGGGCGGCCCGTACACCGCTTCCATATGCAAAAATCGTATACGGGAGCAGTCAAATCCCGGTTAATGGCAATAGCGGAAAGAGGAGAGGAAAGCCTATGAATAATAAGCCGGTCAAAATTGTAGAAACTGTATTGCGCGATGGTCATCAGTCACTCGCGGCAACGCGGATGAGAATAACCGATATGATTCCCGTTCTGGAACAATTGGATGAGGCAGGTTATCATGCTCTTGAGGCATGGGGCGGAGCTACCTTTGACAGCTGTCTCCGGTTTATCAATGAAGATCCCTGGGAAAGGCTGAGGACTTTAAAAAAGCACCTCAAAAAAACACCGATTCAGATGCTGCTCCGGGGCCAGAATGTACTTGGCTATAATCATTATGCCGATGATGTAGTAACAGAGTTTGTGAACCGCTCTGTTGATAATGGCGTCGGTGTAATCCGCATCTTTGATGCCTTAAATGACGTCCGCAACTTGGAAGTGGCTATGAAAGCAGCTAAAGCCGCCGGTGCCCATGTACAGGGAGCTTTTGTATACACGATAAGCCCCTATCATCAGCAGGAAAACTTTCTGCAAGTTGCAAAAGAACTTGTTCAGCTTGGCGCGGATTCAATCTGCATTAAGGATATGTCAGGCCTATTAGCCCCCTATACGGCTTATGATCTGGTAAAGGCACTAAAAGCAGATATTCAGGTACCCATTGAGCTGCATACTCACTACACCAGCGGTATGGCCTCCATGACATACCTGAAGGCCATTGAAGCCGGGGTTGATATTGTCGATTGCGCGTTATCTCCTTTTGCGATGGGAACGGCCCAGCCGGCAACAGAAGCAATTGTTGCCGCATTGGAAGGAACGGAATGGGAAACGGGAATTAAGAAAGAACAGCTGTATCCCATTGCCGATCATTTCCGGAGCGTTAAGAAAGAACTGGCCGAAACCTTTAAGTTAAATACGGCAATTGACATTGATACAAAAGTTCTTACTTTCCAGATTCCGGGTGGAATGCTCTCTAACCTGCTCAATCAAATGAAGGAGCAGGGAATGGCTGACCGTTATCCTGAATTGCTGGAAGAAATGCCGCGAGTACGGGCTGATCTGGGATATCCGCCCTTGGTTACTCCTACCAGTCAGATTACCGGCTCAATGGCAGCATTTAATGTCATGCTGGGACGCTATAAAGTAGTGCCCCGTGAGATTAAAGATATTGTCCGCGGCAAATATGGCCGTACACCGGCGCCGATTGATCCTGAGTTCCGCCAATTAATCGTCGGTGATGAGCCAATTATTACGCACCGTCCTGCTGACGACATTGCTCCTCAGCTCGTTAACCTGCGCAAGGAGCTCGCAGAACAAGGCTATCCAAATGCTTCTATGGAAGATGTGTTGTCCTACGCGCTTTTCCCGGAGGTAGCCCTGCAGTTCTTTAAAAACAACAGATAACCCATCCTGAGGACCGCATTTTTCCAGAAGGGCCGAAAGGAAATGAAGAGCCTAAAAAGGCCGCCACTATTAAGTGGCGGCCTTTTTCATTAGCGGAGGGCGGCAATTTTTTCGTTATAGCCTTTAATTTTTGCGTATTCGTTATCCCAGAACGATTGCTCGCGCATACTGTCCAGGTACTCTTTGGAATAACCGAATTTAAGCCAATCCTGCTCTTTCTGTTGGAAGAGCTGTTCTTTTTTATCGCTGCGGCGGAAGTCAAAAACCTGATCGTCCTGGGCACCGATAAAAATATCTTTGGCCCAGCGGTCCAGAACAAACGGCGCCATTTCCAAGTAACGGTGTTCCATTTCGGCTAAGACGGAGTTATAACGATCAAAGCCGTCGGTAGCAACCGTTACGACATTATCGCCAGGTCCAAGTTTGAGGTATTTGGCCATTTTAATCGCGCCGATTACGTTGCACAGGCCGGAAGGGCCAAAGGAGGTTTGCAGCGTTTGGGCTAATTCACGGTCGACGCCCATGCCGACAAGGGTTTCCAGGCCGTCATGAAATATCTTCAGGCCTTGAATCGTTTCTTCATCTTTGATTAAGATAACAAAATCGGTAGTTAGGAGATTATGAATCAGCGTACACATTTTGTCGCCAATGCCTTCGATGCGATGCTGACCGCGGCCGCCATTCGCAAGCGTTGAGCATTCGTATGGCTCCAGGGCGGCAATCTTGGCTTCCGGGAATGCGTATTTAATCTGATCGGCAGCAGCAATAGTGCCGGCTGAGCCCGGTGCCGAAACAAAGCCTGCAATGCGTCCGTTGCCTACCCCCTCTACAGCGGCAATCGCACTTCCTCCGGTAACATGCCGGTGAAAACGATAATTGGATAGCAGTTCAAATTGAGCCAGTGCCTTATTCTGGGGATTCTTCATTAAGCTATGGGTACGTTCCAGCGTGAGTATAACATCCGATTCCGAGCCCGGCGTTAAATCAAGCTCACCGCCATATTTTTTGATGCGTTCATAACGCTCCTTGCTCATGTTGTCAGGCATGATAATAACAGCTTTTAGGCCTAGCAGTTTTGAAATATAGGCAGTACCAATGCCGAAATTGCCTGTCGATGGACCAAGAATAGTATGATCGGGTGTTATTTCGCCATCTACGATCCCTTCGATCAGCGTTGCATAAGCGGGGCCAACCTTATGGGAACCGGAAGGGAATCCAGTGCCCAGCATTACGACAACATTGGCGTCTATGCCGGTAAGGGCAGGCGGAAGGACGACTTTGCGTACGTTATTTGTACGGTCTTTCCACGTAATATTAAAAAGGTTAATGGGGTCTAGTTCATTATCCTGCAGTGCTGTAACTGCCTTGGAACGCACTTCGGGAGCAATTAATTCGGGTGACAGCATTTCATCATAGGTTGGCCCAAACGGAATTTTCGGCATTTGTTCTCCCCCTAATGTCTTGCTTGAAGCAAGCTGTTTTTTTCTATAATTAGCGAGTCGGAAATGGTTATCCTGCCGGTGGCAGTTCGGCAAGAAAAGTTTTCCGCAAAGATTATTGGACTATCGCTTTTACCGCGTTGAGGGACGGCGGGATTACAACCGGAGCGCCTGCTGCTTTTACGGCGCTCTTAATGTCTTTAAGGCCATTGCCTGTTACCAAGATTGCAACCGATTCCTGTTTATCGATGATTCCGCTGTGTACGGCACGCTGGACTCCGGCAGCAGCAGCCACTCCTGCCGGCTCACCGAAGACCGCTGCCTTGCGGGCCAGCAGCTTCATAGCAGCCAGTATTTCTTCATCCGTTACCGCTATGTATGCTCCTGCTGATTGTGTGATGGCTTGCAGGCCTTTAGTGAAGTTGCGGGGGTGGCCGACGGCAATAGAATCGGCCAGCGTCCGTGCCTCACAAGGCGTGAGCGGGGCATTGTTTTTCCAGGCGGTCACAAATGGCTGACAGCCCTCAGCCTGGACACCTAATATTTTAGGTACTTTAGTGATAAAGCCCAAATGGACCATTTCCCACAAGCCTTTATAGACACCACCCACAGTGCAGCCATCACCTACCGAGACGGCAATCCAGTCAGGCATGTCTTTGCCTAAGGCCAGAATTTGCTCTACCAGCTCGAGAGATACCGTTTTCTTACCTTCAATCAGATTAGGATTGACAGCACAGTTGCGATTGTACCAGCCGAATTCTGCACTGGCTTCCATGCATAGTTCCCAGGCCTGGTCATAGGTGCCGTCAACGGCGAATACCTGGGCGCCGTAAATTAAAAGCTGAGCAATTTTTGCCTCTGGCGCCGTTTTCGGGACAAAAATTGTTGCAGGCAGTTGGGCGGCAGCAGCAAAGCCAGCTAGCGAGGAAGCCGCATTACCAGTAGAGGCGCAGGTAATGCGTGCCGCTTTTTTCTCCAGCGCTTTAATGACACCAAGGGAGCTGGCGCGGTCTTTGAAGGAGGCGGTAGGGTTCCGGCCCTCATCCTTCACGTAACAGGTTTTAACCCCTAGCTCGGCAGCCAGCAACGGAGCCTGATATAACGGAGTCCAGCCAACTTGTAAATGAGGAATAGTGGCAGCATCCTGAACTGGCAGCAGCGGCAGGTAACGCCACATGGAATATACACGGCACTCCTTCTGCGATACCGGGTTAAATAGCTTACTAATACGATCATAATCATAAACGACATTGAGGATTCCATCGTTATAACCACAGGAAGGGCAATATAGCGCATCGACAGAGGGGTCATACTCTTTTCCGCAGTGAACACATTGGAGGCTTTTGACTAAATCCATCTGGTCACCCTCGCTTTATTGATTAATCATTATAGCTAAAGCATATCAAAACATGTACGTATCGACAAGGTTTTTGTTTGCTGTCAAAAAACGCAGTTGTTAAGCTTAAATGATTTAAATTGTTTTTTTAGATTGTAAAATTTCGGGCAAAAATAAAGATAAGAAAGTTTTTTCGGAAAAAGTATGATTCACTTTGTTTTAATAACAATGCTTAGAAAGAAGTGATGACGGTGCCGAGATGTCCCAGAGAAAAAGCCAGGAGTGGAATTTATCATGTCCTAACGGGAGGAATCAACCGGCAGGATATCTTTCACTGCGAACAAGACTACGGGAGATTTCTGGATATTATCAAAAGGGTGCAGGCGCAGCAGCCTTTTCGGCTATATGCATACTGCCTGATGCGAAACCATGTCCACTTATTGCTGCAGGAGCAGGATGAGAGTATTGCTGCAACAATGAAACGGATTGGAGTCAGTTATGCAGGCTGGTATAATGCACAGTATGACAGAACAGGGCCGGTTTTTCAGGACCGGTTTAAAAGCGAGGCAGTTGAAGACAATGCCTATTTGTTGACTGTCCTGTGTTATATCCATAATCACCCGGTTGAGGCACAGCTTGTTATAAAGCCTCAAGAATATAGCTGGAGCAGTTGTAAGGAGTACTATAGGAAACGTTCAGCTATTGACGTCCTAACCGATACGGCATATATTTTGAATATGTTTTCCCAAGAGCAAGAAATTGCTCAAACTATGCTGCGGGAATTTACGTGCCGTCAGGGATTTCAACGGGTGCTGGATATTGACAGGCAGGAACGAAAAAGCGATGATGAGCTGAGGGCTTATCTGGAGCACCTGCTGGCAGGTCAGAGCATTTTGTGCCTGAGTACGATGAAGCGAGGAGAGCGCAATAGTTTCCTCCAGCAGGTGAAAAAAGTGCAAGGCGTAACTCAGCGGCAGATTGCCCGGGTTACGGGATTAAACGCTAATATAATCTTTAAGGCGTAACACTAGAGGCAGTAAGGGAAATTCCCTTACTGCCTCTCTGCGATTTCAGGAACCAAAATGAACAGAAAGATCGCAATGACCAAAATATATATTTTCGCAATATTGCCATTGTAGAATGAATTGAGAAAAATTTATTATTATTCATTTTTTTATTTATATTTTTAGGGAGGAATTATATATTATGAAAAGATCCTTATCTCTGGCACTTGCGGCTGCTTTTGTAGTTAGCGTCGGCAGTACATCTTTTGCCGCACCGGCAGCAAATTTTACGGATGTACCGGCAAAGCACTGGTCATATGATGCGGTTTCTTACCTGACTCAGGCAGGCATTATCGATGGTTATGGCGATAACACTTTCCAGGGTGATAAAACACTAACCCGCTATGAAATGGCCGAAATTGTCTATAAGGCGATGCAAAACCAGTCAAAAGCAAATATTGCTCAAAAGGCCTTGATTGATAAGCTCGGGGCCGAATATGCCCTGGAAATGAATAAAATTGATAAGATTGATACCCGGCTAACCAAGGTTGAGCAAAACCAGTCCAACATTAAATTCTCCGGTTCGCTGCTGGTGCAGCAGAAGTGGAAGTCCATGGATAATGTTGCTACTAAAAAGGGTTCCAATACGGAACAATCCTGGTTTCGCATGAACGGTACCGCCAAAATCGATGAAAATACTACGATCGGCATGCGGCTTGTCAATATTGCTCCGACTAAGGATAATTTTAGAGCAGCCAATGCTATTGCCGCCGGCACGTATGGAAGTTCCAGCTCCAATACCTATGGTGCTGAAGTAGACCGTTTCTTTGCTACTACTAAACTTGGTGCGGTAAAGGCTACGCTTGGCCGCCAGGCCTTAGATCTAGATAAAGAAGATATCCTGGTAGACAGTGCTTTCTTTAGTTATGATGGAGCTAAGCTGGCCTGGAACTGGAACGGCTTGAATTTTGATGTTAAGCATGGCCGCTTTACCCGTGATGTACGGGGCTATGCTTTCGATGGACTGAGTGGTGATACTGCGTTAAAATATAACGATGATGGAACGGTAGACACATATGCAACTTATTCCTCGGCATTCTCCAATATCGATATTGAATCAATCAATATTTCCTCCAAAACCGGCAAGCTTAACTGGAATGTGGGAGCGGCCACTTTTAGAAACTGGAAACAAAATCAAAATCTGACGAAATACTATTACACTTATGCAGGCTGGCAGTTCACCAATAAATTCTCCATGGCTGCCGAATATGGCAAAAATCAGGAGGCAACTACAGGCGGTGCTTTCGGCACCGTGAAGGCGGTGTATGGTGCGCAGGCACTGCGTAAGAAAGGCGACCAGAACGTTACTGTCCAATACTGGGAGAACCAGAAAAATGCATTCTATACCGCCTACACTGCGATTGATACCGTAGATGAAGGAAATTCTAATGCTGCTAAAACACTGGACTTCAGTTACCGGTATGCTTTAAGCAAAAATATGACCGCTAAAATTCAGCATGCCACGATTACGGATAGAACAGATGACAAAAACAGCTACTCGTTCTGGAAGACACAGTTTATCTACAAGTTCTAGTATTTAATAAAGGGAAGCCGCGCAGGCTTCCCTTTATGGTTGCGGGTATTATTCTGTTTCTTCATAGTCGGCAGCTTCTGATCCCAGCGTTGCCAGCATCAGCTCCGCGTCGGAGATGCTTGAGAATGTGCCGCCAATCAGGCGTTTTGCTGGGGGGGAACCTGTTTGCTCGTGAGCTTCGGCAGGCTGCTCAAAACCGGCATTATGGTCGGACATAGAGGAAAATGAATTTTTGTCTGACTGCTCCATATCTTTCACCTCCTGTGCTTATTCTTTAGTTTTTTCATGATTGGTCCATCTCATCCGCAATTCGTACGGCAGGAAGTTGGAAGTTTACAGCTAATATATTCTAAAAAAGTGGTTAGAAAAGTGGAGGTCTCATAGTGCCGGCAGATTACAAGAATTATCTGGTTTTTGATTTTGAATTTACTACTCATGACAGTATGTGCGGTCGCCCGCGGGGGTTTTTTCAGGAAGTCATTGAGGTCGGTGCGGTCTTGTTGACCTTGCCTGAATACCAAAGCAGTTGGCGGTATCAGACCTTTGTCAGACCATTGTTCTTTCCCCGCTTGTCACCAGCTTGTAAGAATTTGACGATGATTAATCAGGAAGATATCGATGCGGGCATACCGTTCGGTGACATGCTGATAAAATTGGCTGAAGTGTATAAAGCCGGTGAAACCGGCTTAGTAGCCTGGGGAAATTCCGACCGGGAAGTGGTGGAGAACTGCTGTGCGAAATATAAGCTGCCCTGTCCCTTTAACTGGGCTGATTATATTGATCTGGCTGAGGAATATAAAGCGTTTTACCGGCATGAACGCCGGATCTCGTTAAAGCATGCTGTTGAGGAGCGCCAAATTGAACGTAAAGGCTTTTATCACCTTGCGCTGGATGATGCCGAAAATACGGCATTAATTGTGATGCGAATGCTTGAGGAGGGGTGGCTTCCTGGAAAATAGTTTGACCATCTTGCCGGGAGATTCATATTATATAGTAGGTTTAACGGGTTGAAGAAAAGCAACGCGATGAATGTACTGTTATAGAATCGATCAGCAAGGAGGTTAAACGATGGACCCGGATGAGTTTATTGCCTGGCTGGCTCCGGCGGCATGCTCGGTCTGCCCTGCTTACCGGCTGCCGGTAAGTGTATGTGTTGCACAGGCTGCGCTGGAGAGCGGCTGGGGAAAATATCGTATCGGCAACTACAATCTGTTTGGCCGTAAATACAATGGCAGCGGCTCCTATATTGAAGAAGTAACAGAAGAATACATCAATGGCGAATGGCTAACGGTAACAGCAAAATTTCAGGATTATACCAGCCTGGGAGAAGCGGTAGAGGACTGGTGTATTCTCATTACGCAAGAACCGGCTTATGCGCTCTGCCTGGATTTTCTCGATAATGTGGAGCAATTTGTTTACACCCTGGCGCCTGTATATGCCACAGATCCCAACTATGCAGATAAAATACTGGCAACTATTAATGCTAATAATCTTACTCAATATGATGGCAGGCAGCCTCCAAACTAAGCCGCTGTTTTACAGGGGGGAGAGGCGGGCCTGCAATACCGCGGTGGAGCAAGGGCGGCCAGCGCGGTATTTTGTTTACCTGGAATAAGACAGCGTAGTGAAAAAATAGTATATTAATGTAAATTGAGGGAATAAGTATACGTTTTGCAAATTGTATACATGAAATGAGGATACAAGAAGTCTTGCATTTTGGTGGTCAGTCTGCTAAACTTATATTTAGTACGTGGTACTAATAACGAGAGGACGGTGCCGTATCGGACGAAGCAAAAGGATCTTTCCTTTATAAATTTGCTAGTAGAAAAGGAAGTGCAGGAAAATGGAGTTCTTAATCGCACTATTTGGTATCATGATGGTGAACATCGTGCTAAGTGGTGATAATGCGGTGGTTATCGCAATGGCTAGCCGCTGTCTTCCGCCAAAGCAACAAAAGATGGCCATTTTGTGGGGTAGTGCCGGAGCGATAGGGCTGCGGGTTTTATTGACACTCGTAGCAGTAATGCTGTTACAGATCCCTTATCTTCAGTTTGCCGGCGGACTGTTGCTGGTCTGGATTGCCGCTAAGCTTTTAGTTGAAGAAAAGCATCAGGAAAGTGTGGAAGCCTCTGCTTCCTATTGGGCCGCAATTAAGACGATTATAATTGCCGACCTGGTTATGAGCCTCGATAATACACTGGCGATTGCCGCTATTGCCGATGGCAATTACTTGCTGCTAAGCGCCGGGTTAGCTCTCAGTATTCCGCTGATTGTTTTCGGCAGTAGTTTACTGATGAAAGTTATGGATAGATTTCCGATTGTCATTTATGCAGGCGCTGGGCTTATTGCCTGGACTGCCGGGGAAATGATGATCAGTGATGCTAAAATAGGGCCTGCTCTGGAGCATGCTTTGCCGGGCTGGCTGATACCTGCTTCTATTACGGTTGCTGTACTGGCGCTTGGCCTGTGGATTACGCATTATCGTGAAGTTAAGCGAGCCGAGAGCCGACAATCAAAAGTGAGCCAGTCCTTTAGCAAATAGGGTTACGAAGACTTGGATTAAAAACCAAGTCTTTTTATTTTTTTCGCAGGAATATGTGTTTATTTTATGTAATATTTACGGAAAGGGTTATCCGGGCTAAGGAGGGTATAGTATGGGCCGAGTTATCATACTGCTGCTGGTCATCCTGTTGGTGACGTCTGAGGATGCAGCGGCAAAAATATATCGCCAATACAGCCATAAGCTTGAATTTACCATACCTGAAAACTGGCAAAGCCTTGACCAGAACAACAGCGAGTTTCTTGTTTTTGTGAATGCCCCTGAACTGCAGAATGAAGTTCATGTGCTGACACTTTTTCATCAACAGCTGCCCCTTAAATTTACGTTGACTGATTATGTGGATAATACGGTGATGAACCAGTCTAAGCTGCTGTGGCAGTATCGCTTACTAGACAGACAGCTGGTGGAGCATGCCTTCGGGCCGTACTACCATTTGACATTTACCTGGAACTTATCCTGGGAGCAGCAATACTTCGTGCAGCAAATGCTGATCTGCCGCTATCCTGACGTATATGTTTTAACTGCTACTGCGCCAATCGGCAGGCGGGCGGAATACGAGCCAGCCTTTCGGCAGGTCTTTGACAGTTTTGCTTTTTTTAATTAGACGAAAAGTGTGCGGTTAGAGGAAAATTCTGGTTACCACCGAATAACTATAACCGGGGATTGACGATAAAATAGATATCTTATCCCCCGCTGTTTGGAGGATATTTCGTTATGACAAAATTGGCAGATTCACCGCAAAAACGGATTGCCTTATTTTTTTTCATTATTCTTATCTGCCTATTGGGAATTGTCGGCCGTATGGGCTATTTACAGCTGGTACAAGGTACTAAGCTGGCAGAGAAGACACGGCTGCAGCTGCAGGAAAGCAGAGCGCTTCAATCACCGCGCGGAACGATTTACGACCGGATGGGCCGGGAACTGGCGATCAGCGGTGTAACAAAATCTTTGTACGTTAATCCCAAGATTCTCAATAAGGATGCCGGTGAGATTGCAGCTATGCTGTCTCCTGTCCTTGATATGAGTGAGACTAATCTCAAAGAACGGCTTACTGTTGACAGCAGCTTTATGTGGCTCAAGCGTACACTGGAGCCTGAGAAGGCCAAGCAGGTTGAAAGCCTGATCAAGCAGCATCAAATCAGAGGACTTGAGTTTGTGGAAGAGAGCAAGCGTTATTATCCTAATGACAGTCTGGCTGCTCATATTTTAGGTTTTGTGGGCACTGACGATATCGGCCTGGATGGGATTGAGTCTGTTTTGGACAAGACGATTAAAGGGGACCGGCAAAAGCAGCAGTTGGAAACAGACGGATATGGCGTTCCCATTTTTAAATCGATTTTAACCTTTTCCCCTAGTATGCAAGGGAAAAGCGTATATCTTACCATTGATAACACCATTCAGTTTATTGTAGAGCAAAGTCTCGATAAGGCAATGGTTAAAACCAAGGCCAAAGCAGCAACGGCAATTATCATGAATCCCCGGACAGGAGAAATTTTGGCAATGGTCAGCCGTCCCGGCTATAATCCTAATTCCTTTAGTCGTTATTCCGAGGCAGAACGCAAGAACCGGGCTGTTTCGATTGTCTATGAGCCGGGCTCTACCTTTAAACCGCTTGTGGCTGCCGCTGCACTCCAAGAGGGTAAAGTCCGGGCAGATGAGCGGTTTATTGATAATGGTTATGTTGAAGTGTCAGGCCGCCGTATCCAAAACTGGAGCGGTGACAGTTATGGCAATATCGGGCTGGTCGATATTATTAAGAATTCGATTAATACCGGGATGGTTCAGCTTGGACTTAGGCTGGGCAGTACCAAAATAATGGAATATGCCCGTAACTTTGGCTTCGGGCATGCAACTGGGATTAATCTTCCCGGTGAGGAAGAGGGCATTTTATTTAAGCCAGGTGATATGCGTGACGTTGATGTGGCGACAATGTCCATCGGCCAAGGGATCGCAGTAACACCGCTGCAGCTGATAACCGCATTGGCGGCTATTGCTAATGACGGCTTGTTGTTGAAACCGCATATTATCAAAGAAATCCATAATGCGGATGATTCGATCGAGAGTGTTAGCGCCACTACCCCGGTCAGGCAGGTCATTGATCCGGAAAAGGCAAAAATAATTACGGAAATGATGGAAAAAGAAGTTTCCGAGGGTGGTGGTGTAAAAGCGGCTGTTAAGGGCTATCGTTTCGCAGGTAAGACCGGGACTGCAGAAAAACTGAAGGAGTCTGGCGGCGGCTATGAAGATAATCATTATATATCTTCTTTTGCCGGGTTTGGGCCTGTTGAAGATCCGCAGGTTGTGGCACTCATTGTTATTGATGATCCTGTTGGTACATACTATGGTGCAGAGATTGTTGCTCCTATCTTCAGTGAAATTATGCTGCAGGTTATGCGCTATCTGAATGTGCATCCTGAACTGGCGGCGCAGGTTGCTCCCCCGCCAGCCAAGAAAAAGGCGGAGCCTGCTGTACCGGTCAGCCCTGTTCGGCAGGATGTGCCACAAGGCAAAGTGGTTGTGCCGAATGTGAAAGGCAAAACCATTCGGGAGGCGGCAGAACTCTTGTCGAAAGCGGGTTTGGCTTTTGTTCCTGTCGGAACAGGCTTGGCTGTCGGCCAGCAATCGGAAGCAAATAGTATCGTTAGCAGCGGATCGGTAATCACTGTAACCTTTGAACAATAGAGAACAGCTGTTTTAAGACTAGTAATAAAGGAGGCTATTGCGATGTCCGACAAACACCAGTTAGCCAGGGTGTTGGAAGAAATCGCCGTTTTTCTCGAACTAAAGGGCGAAAACCCTTTTAAAGTTAAGGCCTATCATACTGCCTCCCGGGCAATCGATAAAGCGGATATGGAAATGGCCGAATTAGCCTTAAAATGGAATACAATTAAAGGTATCGGCAAAACAATTGGCCAGCAAGTTGAAGAATACGCTGCTACCGGCCAATTAAGCTATTATGAGGAATTAAAAGTGGCTGTTCCCGCCGTCCTGTTTGAGTTGGTAAAGGTTCCGGGCCTCGGGCCGAAAAAGGCTTTGATTCTCCATGAGAAACTGGGAATTAACTCAGTAGGTGAACTGGAGTACGCTTGCCGCGAGAATCGCTTAAAGGATTTAGCGGGCTTTGGCGAAAAAACGCAAAGCAAGCTGTTGGAGGGAATTGAATATTTAAAGAAGTTTCAAGGGCGCTTTTTGCTCAGCGATGCCTTACCGGTTGCTGAAAAACTGGCTGAGTTTTTACGGGCTCATTCTTTTATTGAGCAAGCTCAGGTGGCAGGCAGCATCCGCCGTCGTATGGAAACAGTCAAGGACATTGATATTGTTGTTGCCAGTACCCAGCCTGATCAGGTGAGTGAAGCGGCAGCTGTAATGCCGGGAGTGCAGCAGCTGATCAGCAAAGGAACTACGAAAATCACGCTTAAACTCATTACCGGTATGAACCTGGATATTCGCGTCGTACCTCCCGATCAATTCATTGGATGTCTTCATCATTTTACCGGCAGTAAGGAGCATCATGTTCAACTACGCGGCCTGGCAAAAGAACGGGATGTAAAGATCAATGAATATGGTCTAACCGGTTTGGATGGTAAGGTGCTGTCTATATCTTCTGAACAAGAGTTATATCGGCAGTTTGGGCTGCCGTACATTGCACCGGAACTGCGGGAAGGACGTGATGAAATCGAGCTTGCCCGCCAAAACAGCTTGCCTGAGCTTGTTTGCCTGAAGGACATTAAGGGGATGTTTCATGCTCATACTACTTATTCGGACGGTACCGCTGCAGTAGCTGATATGGCCAAGGCATGCAAACAAAGGGGCTGGCATTATCTCGGTATTACCGATCATAGTCAAACGGCTGTATATGCCCGGGGCCTAAGGGTAGAGGATGTGCAGAAACAGCGGCGGGAAATCGCCAGAATTAATGAGGCAAACGAAGCTTTTTATGTTTTTTCCGGTATTGAGAGTGACATTCTCCCCGATGGGTCACTTGATTATCCTGATGAAATTCTTGCTGAGTTTGATTTTGTTATTGCTTCGGTACACTCGGCTTTTCGTCAGAGCGAGGCTGATATGACCAAACGTATTCAACGGGCTATGGAAAACAAGTACGTTACGATGCTGGGGCATCCTACAGGGCGCATTTTATTGGCCCGGCAAGGATATGATGTGGATTTGGCGGCGGTTATCCGCGCTGCAGGTGAAACGGGCACGATAATAGAGATCAATGCTAATCCATATCGTCTTGATCTGGACTGGCGGTTTTATCAGCAAGCGAAAAACCAGGACGTTATGTTTGCTATTAATCCTGATGCTCATGCCATTGATGAGATTGACAATATCCGGTATGGAGTTGCCATGGCCCGTAAAGGCGGTTTGACTGCAGCCGATATCGTCAATACGTATCAAGGAGCAGTACTCAGTAAAATTCTTGCCCGGAAACGATAAAAAACAAAAAGGGCGGCCAAGGCCACCCTTTTTGTGTACCGCCAGTCACTGTGGAGCCGGCAGCTTAGGATAAAGTGGATTCATATTGTTCGATCATTTTGCGGACCATTTGACCACCAACGCGACCGCAGTCGGCTGAAGTCATAGTAGCCCAGCCATTAGAGCGAACATGCTCGGCAATACCCAATTCGGAAGCAACTTCGAATTTCATACGGTCGAGTGCATTTTCAGAAGCGGGATTGACAGGTTTTCTGCTACGTGCCATGAAGAAATCACCTCCTTGATTTTCTGATACTAGTATTGGTGAAACAAATAATCTTTATTCTTGTTATGTTATGTCAAATCGTTCCAATAAGATCCGGAGGGTCAAGAAAAATTTCCTAGAGCGAACCGGCAGGAAAGCTTATTGTCAGCACGAATAAAAAACAGACGCAGAAACCTAGAGCGGGAGGATGTAATATGCTTAGTGATATTGAAATAGCGCAGGCAGCCAAAATGCTGCCAATCGGGCAAGTCGCCGATAAACTGGGGATTGAACCGGAATTTATTGAACAATATGGTAAATATAAGGCCAAAATTAGTCTCGATATCTATGAAAAATTAGCCAAGCGGGAGGAAGGGAAGCTGATTCTGGTAACGGCAATTACTCCGACTCCGGCCGGGGAAGGCAAATCGACCACAACAGTAGGCTTAGCGCAGGGAATTGCAAAGTTAGGCAGAAGAGTGGCAGTTGCTTTGCGGGAACCTTCCCTTGGCCCTTGTATGGGGGTAAAAGGCGGTGCTGCTGGTGGTGGCTATGCTCAGGTAGTGCCGATGGAAGATATCAATTTGCACTTTACCGGCGACATGCATGCCGTATCCAGTGCTCATAACCTGCTGTCCGCTATGCTGGATAATCATATTCAGCAATCCAATGCCCTGCGTATTGATCCGCGCCGTATTGTGTGGCGGAGGGTCGTCGATATGAATGACCGAGCTCTCAGAAATATTATCATTGGATTAGGCGGCAAAGCGCATGGTGTACCGCGCGAAGACGGTTATGATATTACTGTGGCCTCGGAAGTAATGGCTATATTGTGCCTGGCTGCTGATCTGGAGGATTTGAAAGAGCGTCTGGCCCGCATTGTGGTGGCCTATACGTATGATAATGAGCCTGTGACTGTAGGGATGCTGAAGGCACAAGGTGCGATGGCTGCTTTGCTGAAAGAGGCAATAAAGCCGAATCTGGTGCAGACCCTGGAACATGTTCCGGCATTTATCCATGGGGGCCCCTTTGCTAATATTGCTCATGGCTGTAATAGTGTTATGGCAACAAAGCTGGCTCTTAAACTAAGTGATTATGTAGTTACCGAAGCCGGCTTCGGTGCGGATCTGGGAGCAGAAAAGTTCTTTGATATCAAGTGCCGCTATGCGGGTCTCAAACCTCAGGCTGCAGTCATTGTCGCCACGGTTCGGGCTTTAAAGATGCATGGCGGGGTGCCGAAAACCGCGCTTACCATACCTGATGTACAGGCCGTTATTCAAGGCGCGGCCAATCTTGAGAAACATATCGAAAATATTTCGAAATTTGGTGTGCCTGCAGTAGTGGCAGTAAATGTCTTCCCCACCGATACTGACGAAGAATTGGCTGCAGTTAAGACAATCTGCCAGCAAGCCGGTGTACCGGTAGCCATCTCCAATGTCTGGGCAGAAGGCGGCCAAGGGGGACTCGAATTAGCGCAGGCAGTGCTTGAATTAGCCGATAGCGGCAGTGCCCGGTTTGCACCCATTTATTCGCTTGATATCCCGTTAGCAGATAAAGTACGGACTATCGCTGGTGAAGTTTACGGCGCAAAGGGTGTTGTTTTTACAAAAGAAGCGGAAAAGACAATGGCAGAGCTGGAGAGAATGGGCTACGACCATTTGCCGATCTGTATGGCTAAGACCCAGTATTCGTTTTCTGATGATGCGAATCTGCTCGGCAGACCGCAGGATTTCGTTATCACCGTGCGTCAGGCACGGGTTTCTGCCGGAGCCGGATTTATTGTCATGCTGACTGGTGATATTATGACAATGCCGGGCCTGCCAAAGTTCCCTGCTGCTGAAAAAATCGACGTAGACAAAAATGGGCGCATTACCGGCCTTTTTTAGGAGGAGTTATATGGCAGTATTATTAGATGGAAAACGGGTAGCGGCAGAGCGAAAAGCGAATATACAAGCAAGGGTTGCTTCGTTGACTGAGCAAAACAGGATACCAGGACTCGCGATTGTAATAGTTGGCGCAGATGCGGCCTCCAGGATTTATACGGACCGTATGGCTAAATTAGCCGGTGATATGGGTTTTGCTGTCTTTATTAAGGCTCTGCCTGCACAAGTTTCACAAGCTGATTTGCTGCAGGTAATTACTGAGCTCAATGCTGATCCGGCTGTACAAGGGATACTGCCAATGATGCCGTTGCCTGCGCATCTTGATGCAGATCTGCTTGCAGCTCATATCCAGCCAGATAAGGATATTGACGGACTGAATCCGTTAACCATTGGCCTGGTTGCAGCCGGGAAGAGTTTAGCCGCTCCTTGCACACCACGCGCCGTAATGGCTATTTTAGATCATTATCATATCGAGCTTAGCGGCCGGAAGGCAGTTATAATCGGCCGCAGCAATGTTGTCGGCAAACCGCTTATTCAATTATTGTTAGCACGTAATGCTACTGTAATGGTATGTCATTCTAAGACCCAGGATCTGGCTGCAGTCGTTTCACAAGGTGATATTGTCATCGCTGCAGTGGGAAAAGCCAATTTGGTGCAAATGGAAATGATTAAACCCGGGGCAGTGGTCATTGATGTGGGAATTAACGAAGTTGACGGGAAAATGGTTGGTGACGTTGATTTTACAAACGTGGCTCCCATAGCCGGCTTCATTACCCCTGTGCCAGGTGGCGTAGGTTCAGTGACGACAACCATGGTTCTGGAAGCAGTGCTGCAAGGCTTTCAATAATTTTTGATGTTGCCCCCTGTAACAATCCACGCATGACCTTTGTCCAGACATCCTGCCCGACCGTTGCAGGACACATCCTGGTTTAACTGGCGGCGTGAACAAGTGTACAATAAGCAGGCAAGGAGTTTAAGCGTCAATGAGTAATATAACGAAACAAGAGCAGGAAATTGAGTTATTGCGCAATCAGTTAAATGCGTTAGTGATAGAAAAGCAAGGCAATTTGAATCATCCCGCGGTCATGTTTTTGAGTGCCCGCTTAGATAAGCTGATTGTAGAATGCCAGAAAAATAAAGAAAGCTTTAGTTTGAAATAGGTTACTGGAATTAAAAGTTTCCAATTGGAATGAAATAATTCCAGTGTTGGAAATAAAAGTTAACACAGCAGCATTAGCACGAGCTAATGCTGCTGTGTTTTTATTTTGGCATGCTTTTTGCAATAATAGTTAACGGCACCTGGTAAGAAAATATAATGATTGGCAGGAGGGGTTTTATATGATTATTGGAGTTGCAAAGGAAATTAAAAACAATGAAAATCGAGTTGCTCTTACACCGGCTGGAGCTGAAATGCTTCGCCAGGCCGGACATACTGTCTTAGTTGAGCAAAATGCAGGCTTGGGCAGCGGGTTTTCTGACGAGAGCTATCTTAAGGCCGGTGCGCAAATTATCTGTGATAAAAAACAGCTTTTTGATTCGGCTGAAATGATTATGAAGGTAAAGGAGCCGCTTGCTCCGGAATATGAGCTTTTTCATGAAGGGCAAATTCTTTTTACTTATCTTCATTTGGCTCCTGAACCGGAATTAACAAAGGCCTTACTGGAGAAAAAGGTAATTGGCATTGCCTATGAAACAATAGAAGGTCCGCATCATTCTTTACCGCTCCTGACACCGATGAGTGAAGTTGCCGGACGGATGTCTGTGCAGGTGGGTGCCCAATTTTTGGAGAAGCCCTTTGGCGGAAAAGGCGTACTCCTTGGCGGCGTTCCAGGAGTAGAACCGGCGCAGGTAGTAATAGTCGGCGGCGGTATTGTTGGTACGAATGCTGCTAAAATGGCATTAGGCCTGGGGGCCCGAGTCACAATACTCGATTTGTCGGCTGACCGTCTCCGTCAACTGGATGATTTATTCAATGGTCAGGTAACAACTGTAATGTCCAATAGCTACAATATTGCGCAATGGGTTAAAAAGGCAGACTTACTGGTTGGAGCCGTATTACTGCCCGGAGCCCGGGCGCCTAAACTCGTTTCCGATGATATGGTTAAGACGATGGAACCCGGTTCTGTAATCGTTGACGTTGCCATAGATCAAGGCGGGTCGGTGGAAACCATTGACCGTGTAACGACTCATAGCGATCCTACTTATACGAAGTACGGAGTTGTCCATTATGCTGTAGCAAATATGCCCGGTGCAGTTGCCCGTACATCGACCTTTGCCTTGACAAATGCTACTTTGGGGTACGCTTTACAGATCGCCAATAAAGGCTGGAAACAAGCTGTACAGCATGATGCCGGCTTAGCTAAAGGCATCAATGTTCTGGACGGAAAACTTACCTATAAAGCAGTAGCGGATGCTCTTAAGATTGCTTATACACCGCTAGAACAGCTTTTATAGTAGAACGTGTCGAATCTGCTCATAAAATATGGGCAGATTCTTTTTTTTATCTTTAATTTTGTAAAATATTTATAAATATAAAAAATAAACTTGAAATAATAGGAAAATCCTCGTATATTGGAAAATATAGGTAAATCGAGGCGGGTGCAAGTGTGATAGGGAAAAAAATTTATGGAGAAAAGCAATGGGGTTTCGGCAGTATTCTATTGCTTTTTTTGCTGTGTACAGTGGGATTGATATCAATGACACTAGAGGGCGTGCAACAGCAGTGTGTTGATAAGAATGTCTCTATACTGCATCATGGTACTGATCGGGTTAACAGCTATTTTGCCAGAATTCAAGAAGTATTAGTAACTGCCGTTGATCCGGTTACGCCCACTGGAGCCAATCTGGGAACGCTGAATCGGTTGCAAAAAATTGGGATTGATTATCCTGAAATCAGCTCAATCAGTATTATCGATTCTGAGGGACAGACTGTTTATTCGACGCATCAGCAGCAATTGAGTCAGCCCTTAAACAGCCCGGATAAGTATTTTCAAAAAGCCTTAAAAAGTTCAAAACCGGGAATTTCAGAACTTTATACTAAGCTGGGCAGCCGGGCGCTGGCTGTTTACGTTCCCCTCGTGCAGGACGGGGGTGTTGCAGGAATCATTCAGGCAGTGATAGACCCGTATAGACTGAATAATATGCTTTCTGATTTAATTAGTGACCGGGAGCATTCCTTCTTGGGGGTGACGGATACTAATGGGGTCATTATTGCTTTCTCTCATCCGCAGTACATCGGGACAAGTTTGAGCAGGCTGGAGTCGATTCAACTAGCGCTGCAGGGACGCCAGGCAGCACTAGCGGAGACAAGCGTGCTGGAAAAAGACTGGCGGCTGGTAGTAACACGTCCTTTGGCAGATAATCAGGGCGCAGTTGTGCTTTCGCAGCCTACCAGCGCGGTGTATTCCCCGGTGGCGGCTTTACTGACCTATGAAATTCCTGCCGTTCTGCTCTGGATTCTCCTGATCGGCGTGCTTGTTTACCGAAAGGTATTGCAACTTAGTGACCGTGAAGTGGATATAATGGCACTACAGGCGGAGAAGGCGAATGCAGTAGCAGAAATTGCTGCCAGCGTTGCTCATGAAGTGCGTAATCCCCTAACGGGAATTCGCGGCTTTATGCAGCTATTGTCAAGCAGAACCAAGGATCCGAAGGCTCATGAATACGGCAAGCTGATTGTAGAAGAAGTGGACCGTGTGGAAGTAATCATAAGTGAATTCTTAAGCTTAGCGAAACCTCATTCCATGCGAAGGACAAAATGCAGCTTGACGGGCATCTTGCGCAGTGTATATTTACTGGCAAGCGGACGGGGAATTTATAATGGAGTTGACATTGAGTTTATTGAGACAGAAAGTATCGGGATAATGGCGGACGGGGCGCAGCTAAAGCAAGCATTTTTGAATTTATGCACAAATTCTATCCAGGCAATGCCGAAAGGCGGGAAGCTGACTATCTCTGTTAAGCGCGAAGATGGGCAGGCTTTTGTTCTCATTCAGGATACAGGAGAGGGAATCCGGCCGGAACATTTATCTCGTCTTGGCGAGCGGTTTTTCACGACCAAAGAAGATGGTTCCGGGTTGGGACTGGCGGTAGTGTACCGGGTAATTGAAGACAATCATCGCGGCAGGATCGAAGTGCAGAGTGAGTTAAGTAAAGGTACGAGCTTTTCTATCTGGCTGCCGTTAGAATAATGCAATTTAAAAAATAAATCCCGGGATAGGGGTTTATTTTTTAAATTGCATTATTAACACTCTAATATTTTATCTAATTAAAGGAAGGAAATGATAAAGAAGTGGCGAATTCATAGTACCAAGCTAATTCATTTATGGAGGAGATGTCTGTGAGGAAAAAAGTACTGGCATTATTGCTGCTGGCAGCTGCAGCAGTTCTGGCCGTCACCGGGTGTGCTTCCAATCCAGCTGCGCAGCCCAAAACAGAGAAGACTGAGAAAAAAGTAATTATTGGTTATACTCCCTGGACCGGCTATGGGGCCTTATTTATTGCTAAAGAAAAAGGATATTTTAAAAGTAGGGGTCTCGATGTTGAACTGCAGTCAATTGAGGGAGTTGGCGACCGGAAGCAGTCGCTTGTTGCCAATCGTATTCAGGCAATGGCCGCCTCACTGGATGTTTCTGTTTCCGCTGCCGGTGAAGGTGTACCAATGAAATTTGTCTGGGCTTTTGATTCTTCTAACGGTGCCGACGGCCTTATTGTTAAACAGGGCCGCGGTATTGAAAATGTAGCTGACCTTAAAGGCAAGGAAATTGCTTTTCACAGGGGGTCTGCATCGCATTTCTTCCTTTCTACCATACTAGAAAAGGCCGGGCTAACGGATAGTGACATTAAAGCGGTAGATATGAAAGCAAGTGAGGCGGCATCAGCCTTTATGGCTGGTAAAGTTGATGCGGCCGTAACCTGGGAACCGCATTTAAGTAAAGCAGTGGCTGCGGGTGACCGTGTACTTTCTACCACTAAGGATACTCCTGGCCTGATTGCTGATGTTTTGGCTGTCAGGGAGGAGTTAGTGCAGAAAGATCCGCAAGCTGTGCAGGCTCTCGTTGACGCTCTCGCCGAAGCGACTGATTATCTGAACAAGAATCCGGAAGATGCGAATAAGATTTTGGCCGCAGCCTTTAAAATGAAATCCGAAGATGTAGCCGCTGATGTTAAAACCGTTAAATTCTACGACCTTGCAGGTAACCTGGAGTTCTACGGAACTAAGGAAAAGCCGGGAACTATATTTGAAGTAGGCAAACGGGCCGGTGCTTTCTATGTAAATCAAAAGATTTTGAGCCAGGCACCTGATTTGACAAAGTTTATTGACGGTTCATTTATTAACAAAGCAAAAAAATAAAAATGATGAAACCAAAAGACAGGGCGTAGAGCCCTGTCTTTTTGGTAGGAGAATGTCTAGGTTTTGTCGAAGTAGCAGGCTTATATAATACCATACATGCTACAATTCGGAGGGCTTTGACGTGAGTAATGAAAAAGATTGGGAAACATTTAAGCAAAGACTTTTCACCAAATCCAGCATTAATCTGAATGATTATAAACCAACACAAATGCAGCGGCGCATCACGAATCTCATGACCCGTCACGGAGCTACAACATACTTGGGCTTTTTTGATATGATGGAACGAAATTCTCAATTGTATAAAGAATTTATCGATTTTCTCACCATTAATGTGACGGAATTTTTCCGTACTCCCGAAAAATTCGATGAATTGGAGAAAAAGGTCATTCCGGACCTGCTCAATAAAAATAAAAAACTAAGTATCTGGAGTGCCGGCTGCTCAATAGGCGCGGAGCCTTACTCTATTGCAATGATTTTAAATGAACTGACACCGGGAGTCAAACACCGTATTCTGGCAACTGATTTAGATATGGAGATTCTGGGGAAAGCAAAAAAAGGGTATTATACGATGAACGAACTGAAAAATATGCCTACTCCCCGGCTGAGCAAGTATTTTAAACAGGTTGACGGTACGTTTCAGCTTAGCGAAGATATTAAGTCCCGCGTTGAGTTCGGTCGTCATAATTTACTGCTTGATAAATTTGACAGCGGTTTTGACCTCATTCTTTGCCGCAATGTCGTTATCTATTTTACGGAAGAAGCAAAAGATGCGTTGTACCGGCGCTTTTTTGCCTCGCTAAAATCAGGCGGCGTGTTGTTTGTTGGTGGAACAGAAGCAATTCTAAATTTCCGGGATATCGGTTTCCAAAGCTATATGCCCTTTTTCTACCGCAAACCGTAAAACGGTATAATTAAAATACTCCCCAGCCGGACACGATACGGAACAGATACAGCAGATACTCAAAAAAGATTGAGGTGGGAGTTTGTTCTGCAACATCCTTGGTGGAAATAATATCTACGGTCTTTACTGCTTTGTCCCGGACAAAAAAGATAACTTCACCAATTTTCTGCCCCTGGTAAACAGGGGCTTTTATTTTTTCCGGCAAGTCGAGCTCAACGGTAACATGTGGATAGTCTTCTGGCTTGACGATTACGGCAGCAACCTGGTTAATTGTTACGTCCACCGCATCGGCCGTACCACCTTCGACCGTAATAGGACCAACAATATCGCCGGCATCGGCATATTCATATATATCGAAGCTGTCAAAACCGTACTTAAGCAGCTGCATAGAGTCCTGCCAGCGGGAGTGATCGTGCAGGACTACCGCAATCAGCCGCTGATTGCCGCGGGTGGCACTGGACACTAAGCATGGACCGGCCTCGCCGGTAGTGCCTGTTTTTACACCATCGGCATCCTCCAGCATCCACAGTAATTTGTTAGTATTTCGCAAGTTAGCATCTTTTTCTTTGCCGCGCCGGTCGAGCCAGTCAATGGTTGTTTCCCGTGTATTGACAATTTCCGCAAAAATAGGATTGGTAAGTGCATAACGGGATATCCAGGCAAGGTCAAAGGCTGTAGAATAATGGCTAACGGCGGTAAGGCCGTGAGGGTTGCGAAAATTACTGTTGACTGCACCTAAAGACTGGGCTTTGGCATTCATTGCAAGGACAAACTCCTCCACTGATCCGGAAAGGTGCTCGGCAATCGCAACGGCGGCATCATTGCCGGAGCGCAGGAGAAGGCCGGTGACAAGTTCGCGCAGGGATAACTTTTGGCCGGCATAAAGATGCATGGATGATCCGCCTGTTCCTGCGGCACGGAGGCTAATTTCCACTTCTTCCTCCAGACGTCCGCTTTCAATGGCAATAATTGCTGTAAGTACTTTTGTCGTACTGGCGGGAGCGTAACGCTTATGTATGTTTTGGGCAAATAAAACCTCGCCGGTTTTGGCATCCATCAGGATAGCAGCATTTGCGTGTATTGTGGGCGGTTTGGGGGCTGCAGTTACCACTGCCGATGTTGTTAATAAGAAAACCAGCAAATACGAAAAAAAAGATTTTATCCAAGGACCTACCATATGTCATCCCCCTTCTACGGGTACCGCATCAGTTAGCACGGCACTATCACATTATATTGGCGGCTAGGTAGTCATATGCAGTCGAATTTCAGCGTAATAGTAGTTGTAGCCGGTAAAGGGGGAACAATCATGAAATATAAAGGGTTGCGGCTGTGGAGTATGATTACGGTATTGGCAATACTCGCGGCGGGTGGGACTTTGGGAAGCTTGGAAAAACAAAATAAAATTATCCGGCAGGTGCCAACAACTCATAAGGTAGTTGCTTTTACATTTGATGACGGCCCTCATCCCGGCACAACGCCTGAGCTATTAAAGGTATTGCGGGAAAAAGGGGTAAAAGCAACGTTTTTTATATTAGGCCGCAATGCCGAAACTCATGGCGATTTACTAAAGCAAGTTATTGCTGACGGGCATGAAATCGGCAATCATGGCTATAGCCATCAATTTCTGCATCAAATATCATTGGAGCAGTATTTAGCGGAAGTTGAACGTAACGAACTGATTTTGGCACAGGTTGGCGTTAAACCGGTTTTTTTTCGACCTCCCGGTGGTGGTTATAATGACTTATTGGTTAATAAGCTGCAGGAAAAAGGCTATACCACGGTAATGTGGACTGTGGATACCCGTGACTGGAGCCGCCCTTCCGTCAGCCAGGTCGTCAAAACTGCCAGTGAGAATGTTAAGCCAGGCAGTATATTCCTGTTTCATGATGGTCAGGACAAAATGCCGACTCCCCAGGCAGTAGGCCAGCTGATTGACCAGTTCCGGGCACAGGGATATCAATTTGTTACAATGAGTGAACTATTGCAGTATTATGAGGTTCGTCATTGACAGAAAATTATTTTAATTTCCTGAAGGGATTTTCCTGATTACACCGTATTGTTTGATTCATCAAGCTGACAGGAGGTATGAATATGATAAAACAAGCCCCATTAGTAATGATTCCGGGACCGACCCCCGTAGCCGAGTCGATTCGCCAGGCGATGGCGATTCAAACTTACGGACATACGTATAGTGGCTTTGTTGCCATCTACAAGGAGTGCCTAACTGGGCTGAAGCAGATTTTCCAGGCAGATCACATCATTGTAACCGGTGGAGCGGGAACGCTGGCTATGGAAATGGGCTTGCTTAATACGGTTCGTGCCGGTGAAGCGGTGCTGGTAGTTTCGCACGGTGTCTTTGGCGACAGGTTTGGCTTAATTGCCAAAGCCTTGGGGATACATGCTGAAGTATTGACTTGCCCGGCGGGACAGGTAGTACCGCTAACTTTGATAGAGGAAAAATTACAGGCAAAAAATTATAAAGCCATCATCGTGACCCATGTCGACACTTCGACAGGTGCGATGGCCGGAATCCGGGCAATTGGGCAGCTGGCCCATAAATTTAACACGCTGTATATTGTGGACGGAGTTTGTGCCAGTGCTGCCGTGCCTGAACCAATGCGGGACTTTGGCATTGATGTCATTGTTACGACTTGTCAGAAGGCTTTTGGCACTCCGCCTGGTTTGACGATGGTTGCATTCAGTGAGCGGGCCCTGCAGCGCCGGGAGGAGTTGGGCAATGTGCCGGGCTATTATTCTGACTGGAAGAACTGGCTGCCTATTATGGAGAATCCGGGCTTGTATTTCTCCACTCCCCCAGTCAATTTGATTGTTGCGCTGCAGGAAGCCGTTAAAATTGTGCTTGCCGAAGGCTTGGAAGAACGGTATAGCAGGCACAACCGGATTGCAGCCAGCATTCGGGCAGGTTTGGCTGCAATCGGACTCGAGCTGGCTACTGCTCAAGAGGCGCTGGCACCTACCCTCAGTGTAATAAAATACCCGGAAGGTGTAGAGGATACTGCCTTCCGGGCCAATATGGAACAATATGATGTTTTTGTTGCCGGTGGTATAGGGGCATTGAAAGGGAAAGCCTTCCGCATCGGTCATATGGGCAATATCTGCATTAACGAAATTGTGTTAACCTTGTATGCCATAGAACGCTCATTATGTGCCGGCGGTTACCCGGTGATTCCCGGAGCAGCAGTGGGAGAGGCGTGGAAGACCTGGCAGTGCTATTGATAAGTCTCAAGTTTTTTCCAATGAGACTGAATCATAATATCATAGCGGTTAATAGTGGCTGTGCGCTCATTGCGCAGTGCCTGAATGGAGCTTAGCAGATTCTGATCAAAACGATAGACTTTTTGCTTGGATACGGTAACAGGCTTGGCATATTCTTTTAGTTTGGTTGCTACTTTCATATTGGTTTTGCCTTCTTTGACGATAACAGCCGGCTCCAGCATATCTGAACCGTCATAACGGTGAATCAGACAATTGGGTTGAAGATGATCAATAATATTTTTTTGAGCGCCTTCGATGATGACCGGTACTCCGCAGCTGGGACAGTCAGTATGCTGAGGGGCCAGCCAAGTGTAGCAAGATGAACACACAAATCCATCCATAGTAAACACCTCCGTATAATAGTTTGGCCAAAAGAGCATATTCTATCATTTTTATTTTTTTGTTGACAGAGCTTTGTCTTTTCTGCTATAGTCAAAGCAATACATAACTGGATAAGGTAATATCAATGACCAGGAAGAGTACACATAGCAGGAGTGTTACAGCGAGCCAATGGCAGTGGAAGTTTGGCACAGACTCGGCATGTCGAATGGGCCTGGGAGATGCGGTCCGATCCGTTGGTACGGGGTAGGCTCCGCCGGCATTCTTCTGCCGTTATCATCGAAGCGGGTATCGGAATGAACAGTATTCCTGTACTTTGACTGAGCAGGGTTGCTATTTTAGTAGCAGCCAAGCAGGGTGGCACCGCGGGTTAACCCCTCGTCCCTACTACTAGTTTAATTACTAGTGTAGGAACGAGGGGTTTTTTGATTTTAAAAAAACGATGAGGAGGCGTATGATAATGGAAAATAAACAGCAAGAACAAATGGTAACGTATACTCAGGCTCAGGGGGGGAATTACCGCTGGGTAACAGTAACTACCCTGCTGCTGGCTATTGGTGCAATTCTAAAACTGGTGACTCCCAGTGTTGGCGGTATTACACCGAATTGGATGATTGCCATGTATTGCATTGCTATTAATCTCACCAGACCCACACTCGGGCAGGCTGTTGGCATTGGCTTGGTTGCAGGGGCAGTACAAATTCCACTATCAAAATCAGCTTTTCCTTATGGCAATCTGCTGAGCGAGCCAGTGGGGGCTATTATATGCGCGCTAATTACCCATGCGGCCATGAACATGACGCTGGGCGGCTATAACCTGCGGCCGGCAGTAGCTACCTTCATCAGTACGGTAGCCAGCGGCCTTACCTTTATTACCATTATGAAACTGGTCCTGGCTTTGCCTATGTCGGTTTTTCTTTATGCAATGCTGCCGGTAGTATTTGCAGTAGCGGTAGTGAATATGATTCTTACGCAGCTACTTTATTTTCCCGCACAAAAATTATTTAATTCCCGGGGGAAGAGCGAATGACAGCAATAGTATTTGACCATTTCTCCTATGCTTATTCTACGGGCGCGCCTGTCTTGAATGATATTGTCCTCACTATCCCCGCCGGGGCGTTTGCGGTTGTTACCGGTCCGGAAGGAGCCGGCAAAACTACGTTTTGCCTGGCCGTGGCAGGGGCGGTACCCCAATATTTTGGCGGACGTATGGCCGGAAGCGTGAGGGTAGGCGGGATAAAGACGACTGAGATTAGCATGGCCGATTTAGCCGGAACGGTAGGAACGGTTCTGGCCGATTACGAAAGCCAGCTGGTTGCGCTGACAGTAGCGGAAGAAGTTGCTTTCGGGCTGGAAAACCGGGGAGTACCGCGGCAGGAGATCGCCGGGAGAGTGCTCCAGGCTTTGGCAATGGTCGGGTTATCCGGCAAGGAGGAACAAGAAGTTGCCGGGCTGTCCGGCGGACAGCGGCAGCGATTGGCGGTTGCCAGCATTCTGGTAACAGAACCGGAGATTATTGTGCTCGATGAACCGGCATCAGCCCTCGATCCGGAGGGAACGCTGGAGCTATACCGGCTGCTAGGCGACTTGAACAAAAATCATGGCAAAACGATTGTTGTTGTTGAACATCAGTTAACGAATATTTTGCCCTATGCAACGCAGCTTATAGTGATGGAGAATGGCTCAATTGCCTTGAACGGCACGGTTACACAAACCTTGACCGCCATGGTTGACTGTCAGCTCTACGCAGAGGCTGTGCCGACATTATGGAAACTAAAGTTTATGCTGGAAAAAAAGGCGAAAACCCAGTTAGGCGACTGGACCTCACCTGGTGAGGCTGCCGCACAAATTCGGCAATTATTGGCGTTTGAACAGAAGGGAGTGGCCCGAAGTGCTCGAACTGCGTGAAGTCACCTTTGGCTATAACCATAAGCAGCCTGTGCTGAAAAATGTCAGTATGCATGTGGCAGCAGGCGAGTTTCTCGCAATTGCCGGACGCAATGGCAGCGGCAAAACCACCGTTACCCGTTTGCTGACGGCCTTAAAGAAACCAAGCGCAGGCAGTGTGCTGCTTAATGGCGAAAATACGGCTGCCTTTTCACCGGCTGACATGGCCCGGCATATCGGTTATGTTTTTCAAAATCCCGACAGGCAGATTTTTCGCGATACTGTAGCTCATGAAGCTGCTTTTGGGCCTGAGCAATTAGGTTTTTCACCGGAGGAGATAAAGCACTCTGTTGACAGGGCGCTGTCCTTAACCGGTTTGACGGAGCTGGCGGGAGCCTATCCGCCAACCTTATCGAAAGGACAAAAGCAGCGCCTGACGATTGCCTCAGCGCTGGCAATGCAGCCTAAGCTGCTGATCCTGGATGAGCCTACAAGTGGTCAGGACAGCTGTGAGCGGCAAAAGCTTCTGGATTTGCTGCTGCAGCTGAATTCGCAAGGAATGGCGATTATTTTGGTCACACATGATATGGAAGTTATCGCCCGTTATCCGCAGCGGGTCATTGTCATGGCCGAAGGGGAAAAAGTATTTGACAATACCCCCCGGCATTTGTTCAGCGGTAACTATCCGGTTACCGAATGGAGTTTGGATTATCCTCAGGCAGTTGCTATCAGTCTGGAAGTCTTTCCAGGTGAAGAATGTGTTATGTCCATAGATGAGTTATATCAGAAACTTCAAACCAAGCTGGGAGGTGACCGGCAGTGAACAAAGCTGCACCATTAACTAAGCTCATATTGACCCTGGCTGTTTCAATATGGTCTTTGCTGCTTTATACGGTTTCTGGTCTTGTTCTGCTGGTACTCGGTCAACTGGCACTTATTGTTCTGGCCGGAGCTTTGGCGAAAACAGCCAGGGCGCTGCTTGCGTTATCTGTATTCGCTGCAGCCCTGGCAGGCTTACAGTATCTTCTGGGCAGTGGAATTGAATTGTCTTTGGTTACCGGTTTGCGCATGATTTCGATGACAGAAGTTTTTCTGCTGCTGCTGGCGACTACCCGGATGCAGGATTTAACAGCTGCACTTGTCAGCCAATGCCGGGTTCCTTATGAATATGCATTTATGTTTACGGCAGCATTGCGCTTTGTACCTGATTTTATAGCAGAAAGCCGTGCAGTACAGGAAGCACAGGCCTGTAGAGGCTATTCTGCAAAAGGCAGCATCATCCGCCGCCTCACTTCCTACCTGGCTATTGTTGAGCCGTTGGTACTAAGGGCAGTGAGTCGATCAGAAACAATGGCGATGAGTCTTGCCCTCAGAGGCTTTGGTGGTACTGCGCGCAGTTTTACGGCCAATGTGTCACTAGGCAGCCGCGATTACGCTATGCTTGCGGTAATGGTACTGGTGACAGCGGGCCTGGTGATCGTGCGCTAAGGTCGTAAGCTGCGAAAACAAGGACTGCATTAGCAGTTTTTTATCATGGGAACGTTCATGCCGGCATATAGGATGCACGCTGGCAAGAACGTTCCTTTTTCACGCTGGGAGAGGAAAATGTATGTTCGGGGTCAAATATAGCAAATAACGCGTAACTGAGGAGGGTTCCATTTTGGCGCTTAACCTTATACTGGGGAGAGTTGGCTCAGGCAAAACCAGTGTTTGCTTTGAGCAGATCATAGATGAACTTAATACCGCGCCTGAAGGCGCACCGCTCATTTTGCTAGTACCGGAGCAGGCGACTTTTCAAGCGGAGCGGCTGCTGGCCGCCCAGGCGAAAGGTGGCGGCTTTACCCGGGCGCATGTTCTGGGGTTCCGCCGTTTGGCTCATAAAGTATTGTTGGAAAATGGCGGCGGGGCAAGACCAAGAATTACTGATTTAGGTAAGCGGCTAGTTCTCAGGCGGCTGCTCATTAAACATCAGGAAGAACTGAAAATACTGGGCAGGGCGGCACGGCAGCGCACTTTTGCTGAGACACTGGCCAGTGCAATCTGGGAGTTTAAAACTTTCTGTGTTTCACCTGAACGGTTAGTGGAAATGGAAGATTTACTTGGACAAGCTCCGCTGGCAGCCAAGGTTCATGACCTGGGGTTGTTATACCAACGGTTCGAAGAATTTTTGGAGGGGCGGTATACCGATCCGGAAGATACATTGACAATGCTTGCAGACAGGATTCCCAGCGCCGGCCTCATCAGGGGGGCCCGAATTTGGATAGACGGATTTCACTGGTTTACCCCACAGGAGTACCAGGTGTTGTCCGCTCTCATGAGCGCTGCCAGCGACATTACTGTCAGCTTGTGCCTGGAAAATCCCAATTCGGCAGAGCACAAAGAAGAAACTGCGTTGTTTCACCGGCAGCATCACACGTACCGGGAGCTTGTGAAGCTTGGTGCAAGCCACGGTCTGACAAGGACAGAGCAGCAGCTGGTGCCGGGAAAACGGTTTACTGCCGCTCCGGTACTGGGGTTTCTGGAAGAGCAGATTGCTGCACCGCAGCCTTGTGAATGGCCGGGCGAGGCAAGTGCCATAGTCGTAGCGGAAGCGGCTAACCGGCGGATGGAAGCAGAAGGAATTGCCCGGGAAATCATCCGGTTGTGCCGTGACCGGCACTATCGCTGGCGTGATATTGCTGTTTTAGTACGCGATAGTGAAAGCTATAGCGAAATTTTGGAAATGGTGCTGACCGATTACGATATCCCGTATTTTAGTGACCGCCGCCGTCCGGCAGTGCATCATCCCCTTGCGGAACTGATTCGTTCGGCCCTGGAAGTGGTTTGCGAGAATTGGCAGTATGACCCGTTGTTCCGTTGCTTAAAAACCGGGTTATTTCCATTAAAACGGAGTGAAATTGATATTCTGGAAAATTACTGTCTAGAATTCGGACTGAAAGGCAGCCGGTGGACTGATGACAGACCATGGACGTTTGTCCGTCGTTTATCACTGGACGAAGATAGTGATGTCAGTGAAGTACAGCAGCAATATCTGGATGAAGTAAATACCATCCGCGCTGCTGTTACCCAGCCTTTATTGCAATTTCAGGAACAGGTAAAAGCAGCTGTAACCGTAATTGAGTATACTACAGCTGTTTATCAGCTTCTAGTGGAGTTGGGAGTACCGGAAAAGCTGGAAAGATGGGCCGTCCAGGCTGAAGAAAAGAAAGACCTCGATCAAGGGCGCGAACACCGTCAATTATGGGAAAGCGTAATTAATCTGCTGGATCAGCTGGTGGAAGCCTGCGGCGAAGAACCGATGACGCTGCAGGAATATGCGCAAATTGCCGGTGAAGGCTTGGAAGGGCTGGCGCTTAATTTAATCCCGCCAGGCCTTGATTATGTAACGGTATCGACACTGGAACGCAGCCGGACACTGGAAGCTAAGGCTGTTTTTGTGCCGGGTGTCAATGATGGCGTGTTGCCGCAGCGGGGCAGGGAAGAAGGCCTGTTAAGCGATGGTGAACGGGAGCTTCTGGCTAATTGCGGTGTAGAATTGGCACCTGGTTCTATGCCCGATGTTTTTCATGAACAATTTATTGTGTATTGGGCACTTACCAGGGCAAGCCGGTACCTTTGGGTGAGCTATCCGTTAGCAGATGCCGAAGGCAAAGCACTGGAGCCTTCGCCGGTCATTGGCAGGCTGAAGCGGCTGAAGGCCGTGGGAAGCTGGCGCACACTGCCGATAGAGACACCGGAAGGCGCTGAAAGAGAATATATCGTTCACCCCCGCCGCAGTCTGTCAGCGATGGCAGGTGGGTTGAGAGCTGCATTAACCGGCGGGCAGCCAAATCCGGTGTGGTGGCAGGTGTATAATTGGGCGCAGAAAAATCCCGCTATGCAGGACGGGATGCGTCAGGCAATTGCCGGGCTGTTTCATCGAAATCAGGCTGCAGCATTGCCAGAGGGAGTAGCCCGCCGCCTGTACTGCAAACAAGGAAAACTGAGAGGCAGTGTTACCCGTTTTGAAGGATACCGGGCGTGTCCTTTTCAATATTTTTCCCAGTATGGCTTAGCGCTTAAGCCGCGGGCTGTTTTTCGGCTAGAGGCCCCAGATTTTGGACAGTTCCTGCATGCCGTTTTAAAAGCCTTCGGTGACAGTCTGGCAGCTGAAGGGCTGAGGTGGCAAGACTTATCTTCCGTCGAAGCAGCTAAGCGATGCCGGGAGATCACAGAGCAGCTGGCCCCAAAGCTGCAAAACGAAATTTTGCTAAGCTCCCGTCAGTACCAGCATATTAAATCCCGTCTCGACCGGACAGTAGAACGCTCGGTGGGACAATTGATGAACTTTGACGGTGCCAGTGCTTTTAAGCCTGCCGTATTTGAGCAGTCTTTTGGCCGGTCGGGTTCGGACTGGCCGCCACTGACTTTTACACTGGCAGATGGTACGATCGTAGAACTGGCAGGTCAGATTGACAGGCTTGATCAGGCGCAGCATGACGGACAGACCTATATTCTGGTCATTGATTACAAATCCGGCGGTGCCTGGGTAAAGCTAGCGGATGTATATTATGGATTAAAGCTGCAGCTGCTGACGTATCTTCTGGTAGCTTGTCAGGCCGCCGGGCCGCTGCTGGGAGGCGGCGACCTGATTCCGGCAGGAGCCTTATATTACTTTCTGAAAAACCCCAAGGTGTCTGGAAAGCGCCCAATGAGTGAAGCGGAAATTGCGAAGGCAATCAGCAGCCAGCTTAAAATGCCCGGCTGGGTACTTGCAGAGCCGGCAGTGGTAAAACTGCTGGATACCAGCATCGATGGCTGGTCGCAATATATCCGGGTGTGGCTGAAAAATGAAAAGTTCCGCGCTGATAACTGGAGTACCCTAAAAACCGGCGAACAATTCTCTCTGCTTTTAGGGCATGTACACCAGCTGCTGCAAGAAACAGCTGCCAATATTATCAGTGGTCATATTGCTATCGAACCTTACAATTTGAAGGACCGCACACCCTGCAGCTATTGCGAATTTAAACCGGTCTGTCAGTTTGACGCGTTACTGCCGGATAATGTATTCCGTGTACTTACCGATATGGAAGATGAAGAGGCTTTAATGCGTTTGGCTGGAATCGAAGGGGGTGAGACGCTGTGAGCTGGTCAGCGGAACAACATCAGGCTATTTACAGCCGCAACCAAAATTTACTCGTAGCCGCTGCTGCCGGATCAGGAAAAACTTCCGTTCTGGTAGAGCGTATTATCCAGCGTTTATTAGATAAACAAAATCCGGTTGATATTACCCAGTTGCTGGTTGTTACCTTTACGAAGGCGGCAGCCGCTGAAATGAGGACCCGTGTAGGCAATGCGCTAACTGCCGCGCTGGCAGCAGGTGATAACAGACAGCATATTGAGCGGCAATTGCTGCTGCTTAATGCAGCTTCTATATCAACACTTCATTCTTTTTGCCAGTCAATAGTCAGGCAGTACTTTTACCGGCTTGATCTCGATCCGGCATTTCGTCTGGCTGGTGAAGCAGAGATCAAATTATTACAGTTTGACGTAATGGACAAATTGTTCGGTGAGCGCTATGAGACTGGGGATGAAGCATTTTATCGCCTTATTGAGCATTATGGCGGTGAACGCGATGATGTGGCTCTTGCCGGTTTGATACTAAAATTGTACAACTTTGCCCGCAGCCACCCCTGGCCTGAACACTGGCTGCGTCAACTGCCAACGGCTTTTATTGCAGTTGAGCCAGCTTCTATTGATGCAACGGTTTGGTCCCAGCTTATTAGGGAGAAAATCGGTTTTGAACTGGAGCAGGCGCTGGCGCATTACGAAGTAATGCTGTCCGAGTTGGCTAAACCAGGTCAGCCGGAAGCTTATCAGCCTGTTTTGGAAAACGATGTAAGGCAGTTAACGGCAGTGTTAGCGGCTGCCAAGTCCGGCTGGCAGCACCTGGCGGAAGCTCTCAGCCACTGTAAGTTCGAAGAATTGCCGCGTAAGAAACAGCCCGGAGTAAGTGATGAGGCGAAAGAGTTTCAGCAAAATGGCCGAAAACGGGCGAAGGCCCTGATAAAGAAGACGAGTGAGCTGTATTTTTCCGCTACTCAGGCGGAATTACTTGCCGATATGGCAGCAGCCGGTCCGGTTGTTCAAGATTTAATTGATTTAACGCTGGCTTATCAGGAGGCCTTTCAACAGGCAAAAGCCAGTAAAGGCCTGCTTGACTTTCACGATCTGGAGCATTTTTGCCTTAGAGTTCTGCTTGATCCTGCCGCAACACCGGAGCAGGTTCTGCCATCGCCGGTAGCACAGGACATGCAGAGCAAGTATGTTGAGGTTATGGTGGATGAATATCAGGATACCAATGGTGTCCAGGAGACCATTCTCCAGCTGGTAGCGCGCAGTGACAACCGATTTATGGTCGGCGATGTGAAGCAGAGTATTTACCGTTTCAGGCTGGCAGAGCCGGGTCTGTTTATGAATAAATATAATTGTTATCCACTTGAGGACACAGGGCGGCAAAGGCGCATTGATCTTTCCCAGAACTTTCGCAGTCAGGCTGGCGTACTGCATGCGGTTAACTTTCTCTTTAAACAAGTAATGACGAAAAATGCTGCTGAAATGGATTATGGTGAAAAGGAGTACTTAAATGCCGGTTTAGTTTATCCGGCAACAAAGGACAGGGTGCTGTCCGACACGGTTGAGGTTCATCTGATCGACAGGGATGGCGGCGGAGAAACGGCAGAAGAGCAAGGCGAGGAAGCAGAAAGTGCGGCAGAGGCGAAAAGTGATAAGCCTGTGGAGAATAAAAAAGAACTAAGCCGTTTTGAGCAGGAAGCCTGGCTGATTGCCAGGCGTATGCTGGAGTTAAAGCAGCAAGGGTACCTGGTTTATGATAAAGGAGCAGGCTGGCGACCGCTGCTATGGCGGGACATGGTAGTGCTGCTGCGGGCCGTTTCTGGCAAAGCGGCTATCTTGCTGGAGGCACTGCGTTATTTTGGCATTCCTGCCTATGCCGAGCAGGATTCCGGCTATTTTCAGGCAACAGAAGTGCAGATCATGCTTTCGCTGCTTAACGTTATTGATAATCCCCGTCAGGATATCCATTTAGCTGCAGTGCTGCGTTCACCGCTGGTCGGTCTTTCGGCGGCTGCTTTAGCAGAAATCCGGCTGGCCGACGGTGGTGACCTCTGGAATGCAGTTACTAGCTATTGCCAAGCTGAGCAAAGTGATGAGGAGCGTGCGCGGGTAACCGGATTTTTACACCAGCTGCGCCAATGGCGCAGTTTCGCCAGACGGCGTGGTGTAGCGGAATTGATTTGGCGTCTTTACCGCGATACCGGCTTTTATGATTACGCAGGCGGTATGGCGGGAGGGACTATCCGGCAGGCAAATTTACAGGCCCTTTATGACCGGGCCCGCCAGTTTGAGGCGACGAACTTTCGCGGTCTGTTTCGTTTCCTACGCTTCCTTGACCGGCTTTTAGATGATGGTTCAGATATGGCCGTTGCCCGGGCGCTGGGTGAAGGGGAAGATGTCGTACGGATTATGAGTATCCATAAAAGTAAAGGGCTGGAATTTCCGGTAGTGTTTGTGGCTGATCTAGGGAAGGAATTTAACCTACGGGATACGCGGGAAGCGATCTTGCTGCATAAAAGCCTTGGCATCGGGCCTTATCGCTATCATCCTGAGCAGCGATTCCAGCATCCGACGCTGGCTTGGCATGGGATCAGTCACCGTCTGGTTATGGAGACCAAAGCCGAAGAACTGCGAATCCTCTATGTTGCTTTAACGCGGGCGCGGGAGAAACTGATCCTGGTCGGAGCAGCGGCGGAAATGGCCGAGAAATGTGCTCAATGGTGCCGCTACACCGGACGGTTGGCAGCAGCATTACCTGATGCGCAGATCGCTACGGCAAAAACATATCTTGACTGGCTGATGCCCGCTATTGCCCGCCACCCCGATGGTGAGCCTGTGCGCCGGTACGGAGGGCATGAAGGAGAACCGGCAGGGGAGCTGGCTGCCGATTTCAGCCGGTGGGATATCCGTATTTACCGCCCGGCGGATCTTGACGGACTGCAGGGTGAAACAAACGAGCGTCATCCCTGGCTGGACCTAGTGGAGCGACTGGAACCTGTGCCTGCTGACGACAGTTCCGAGTGGGTCTTTCCTGCACTTAACTGGCAGTATGGCCATGAAAATGCACTGGGGATACCGGCTAAGCTGTCGGTAACGGAAATTAAGCGCCGCATTGAAACAACAGGGGAAGATGCAAGCCAAGCCTGGCAGCAGCCTCCGGTCATTGCCCGTCCCCGTTTTATTCAAAATAAAAGTACAAAATTGAACGGCGCGGAAATTGGGACAATTATGCATACCGTCATGCAGCAGGTAGACTGGCAACGCGATATTACGCCGGCTGGTATTGCCAGTCAGGTGCAGGAATTGGTGAACAAAGAGATTTTACTTATTGAAGAGGTTTCCGCAGTAGATACCCAGGCTGTGAGTGCATTTTTCTCCTCCGGGCTGGGACAGCGGCTGATCCGATCGGCCTGGTCCAAACGAGAAATGGCCTTTAGCTTACTGGTGCCGGCTGAGGATTTTTATGGAGAAATGCAGGGCGAAGACGAAAAGATATTTATTCAGGGGATAGTAGACTGTATCTTTGATGATGGTGATGGACTGGTGTTGATTGATTATAAAACTGACCGTGTAAAGGCGGGGCAGGAGCTGGCCGGTAAGTACGCCACACAGCTTCGCTTGTATGCTCAGGCTGTTGCAACGATACTGGAGAGACCAGTAAAAGAAACGTATCTGTATGTTTTCAGCACAAGTGAGGTTATTGCGGTTGATGTTCATGAGCAAACTAGTAACAGAAAACAGTCAGCGGGAATATAAGGAGAATCATCATGCATGATCATTCGCACCACAGCCATAACCATTTGCATAGCCATTCTCATGGAGAAGAGCCGGGCAACAAACGGGCGCTAATCATATCCCTGTTTGTTACGGCAGGCATTATGATCCTGGAGTTTCTGGGCGGATTGTTTACAAACAGTCTTGCTCTTCTGTCCGATGCCGGGCATATGCTAAGTGATACAGGATCGCTTGCGCTTAGCTTAGCTGCCGTCTATCTGGCGGCCAAGCCGCTTTCTTCCCAGAAAACATATGGCTATTATCGTTTTGAAATACTGGCGGCGCTGGCGAACGGCGTGACTTTATTTGCGATTGCCGGAATAATTATCTGGGAGGCGGCAGAGCGTTTTTCGGCTCCTCCGCCGGTCAACAGTACGTATATGATGGGAATTGCGCTGATTGGCTTACTGGCAAACCTTTTAAGTGCCTGGACTTTGCACAGTCACGGTGATGTAGAGGAGAATATCAATCTCAAAAGTGCTTATCTGCATGTTTTAGGAGATGCACTGGGCTCAGTCGGAGCAATAGGTGCCGGACTCCTAATGTATTTCTTCGGCTGGTATACGGCTGACCCGATTATCAGTGTACTGGTAGCGCTGCTAATTTTGCGAGGGGCATGGCGGGTGATTGACGATGCGGTTCACATCCTGCTTGAGGGGACACCGCCAACGCTTGACTGGGAGCAAGTAAAGGCAGCGCTGACAAACTTAGCAGGGGTGAAGGAAGTACATGATCTGCATATCTGGACTATTACTTCCGGCAGGGATTCGCTGACTTGCCATTTGCTGGTTGAGAAAGATGTGGATACTCAAGTACTATTACAGCAAGCCATATGCCTGCTGGAAGAACAATTCCGCATCAAGCATGCCACTATTCAGATTGAGACAGAAGATTTTCATCATCATTCCTGTGAAATATAGCCAGAATAAATAACAAAAAGCTGTTTCCGGCATTAGCTGGAAACAGCTTTTTGTTTAGGACTTTTCTAATTAATATTCGGGGAAATTTTCTCCATTCGTTCCGTCCGACAAGTGAAGCTCCTGCCTGAGGGCACTGATTTTTGTCCGCAGCGCTACTGATAAGGACAAGCCAAGTGGCTGCAAAGACGGTGTTTCCAGATAGGAAAGGAACTGATACAGTTCGGATATCCCCAGCAGGCCCCAGCAATATTCCTGCCAGGCACAGTGGCTCATTGCCAGTAATAGACGGGCCTGGCCGGAGTCGGGTATTGAATCGGCGCGGCTGTCTGCTGCCAGCTCAAGCCGCCTGATGCGTTCTTGTATCGAACCCTGGCGGCGGGGGTCGATCCTGCACTGCAGTGCCAAAGCTTGCTTAATTGCCGATTTTGCTGTTCTGGATAATAGCTCCCCCAGTTTGGACTGAGTGCCTGCGTCAGTGCAAGCCAGTGTGGAAGAGGGATCGGTAGCAAAAATGATGCCATCCGTGCCGGTTCCGGTAGCGCTTCCCTGGGTGCAGCAGCTTTGGACCGCAAGCTCCTGGAGAGTTGCCGTTTTCGCTTCGGTAATGGTTACTAGTGCTTTTGCCATGGTGCCGTGAGCCAGTTTGGCATTGGTAAATGCCAGGATGTTGATGGTGCCGCCCACAGGGTGATAGCGGCCGTTATCTTCATAATAGCAGGCAGGCTCACCTGCACGGGCGGCATTTTGGTCAACTCCGGCAGTAGCCAGGGTTTCTACTGTTAGATTCTGGTAACTCAAGGCTTGATAACCCCGGCAGTGCATTTCGGCACTAGTCAGCAGCCCAGTGGTGCAATCCCGGTTCAGCTTGCGTTCTGCTGCTACTAACGCCAAATAGTTCTCTAAATTGCCACCGGGCAAGTCTGCCTCTGAATTGACGAATAGGCTCAGGCGATGGTTAAAGACCGCTTCAGCCATCAGGTAACCGCCGTTATATAATGACGTGCTTAAAGTCAGTCGGGGAGCAGGAAATCTGCAAATGATGGAATGTTCATCGGCAAACAGTGTCCCGCCGGTTTTTAGCAGTTGGCTGGTCATTCCCCTTCCTCCTTTTTCAGCAATTGTTACTCCGTAATATTAGGCCGGACATAAGTGGCTGCTGCATCGCAATGCAGCGTAAATTCCATATCATACAGACTCCGCAGATTTTCGGCGGTCGCAACACCGGGGCTGCTGCCGTAAGCGAGTATTTGCCCCTTTTTTAATAACAGCAAATCGGTGCTGAATTGCATTGCCAGGTTAATATCATGCATAACAGCGATAACGGCCATGTCTTTCGTTATGGCCAGCTTTTTGATTAAATGGAGAATGCTGAATTGATTAGAAACGTCGAGATGAGAAGTTGGTTCGTCCAGCAATAGCAGCTTGGGCTGCTGAGCCAATGCCCGGGCAATAATAATTTTTTGCCGCTCACCCTGGCTTAATTCACTGCATGAGCGAAAGCGCTTGTCCCATACTCCTGCTTCCTGCATAGCGATTTGGACAATTTCATAGTCTTTCCGGGTAGGACCGGAAAAGCGGGGGATGTGCGGAAAGCGCCCCATTAAGACCATTTGCAGGACCGTGTACTCCTGCATGGCAACTTCTGAGCCGACAACGGCAATTTGTTGTGCCAGCTCGCGTCGGCTATAGTCGGTCAGAGCTTTGTTGTTGAGGCAAATTGTACCTGCAAGCGGTTTTAAGATGCCGGCAATTGCTTTTAATAAAGTGGATTTACCAGTTCCGTTTGGGGCAATAACACTGATAAACTGCCCCTCTTCGACCGTCAAAGTAATGTTATGCAGTATTGTTTTGGAATGATAACCAACATCTAAGGCGTGTATATCCAGAATGCTCATTGCTGTACTCTCCTGCCGGCGGTATATAATACATAGAGGAAAAACGGACTGCCAAACAAAGCCGTTACTACGCCTACAGGGATGCCGGACATGAGGGGGACCAGCCGGGTTAAACCATCGGCGACTAACAGAAAAACGGCACCAAAGACAGCACTAAGCGGTAATAGGACAAAATGCTCGGGACCCACCAATTTGCGGACAAGATGAGGAACAATCAACCCGATAAATCCGATAATGCCGCTCACCGAGACACAGGCTCCGGTCATTAAGGTAGTTGACACAAGCAGAAAAAGTTTTACTTTGTCTACATCTACACCTAAGAAGCGGGCTTCCTCATCACCTAAAGCCAGTATATCCAGATCACGGGCATACAAGAGGGCGGTCGTAAGACCTAACGCTACAATGACAAGAACGGGAAGCAGGCTGTCCATATAATTGGTCAGACTTCCCATCAGCCAGAATAAAATCATTTGCATTTGACCGGAATGCAAGGCCATTAGTGCACTTAATACTGCATTCAGCATGGCGCCGCAGGCAATACCGGCCAACAGCAGCTGTTGATCGGCCCGGATGTGGATGCTGCGCTGTCCGAAGAAATATACAAGAGTCAAGCTCAGAATTGCACCGGCAAAAGCCATGAATATCATGAATTCGGTGTGGCGGGTGACGATTGAGAGGGCTGCCCCAAGAGCTGCTCCGGACGAAACGCCCAATACAAAAGGATCAGCCAGTGGATTCTTAAACATCGTCTGAAAGCAGGCTCCTGAAACCGCTAATCCGCAGCCTACGATCATTGCCAGTGCTACCCGCTGCCAGCGGATATTCCAGATAATAATTTGTTCGGTAGAAGATATATCAGCAGTGCTCAGGCCGAACAGCTTGTGGACGATAACCGAAAACACTGCAGCAGCTGGTACTTCAGCCGTTCCGACTGTGAGCATATAGAGGGCTAGTGCCGCCAGCAGCAGAAGTGCCAGGCTGAGCAGCAGCAGCGGGCGAGTTAGTAATTGTTTCATTTTTTCTCCCGTTCTTTCATTTCCTGCGGATGCAGAATTTCTGCTAATTTAACTAAGCCGGTAAAACTGCGTGGCCCCGGACGCTGTAAAAGGTCGTCGGTAATGGAAAAAACCTGATTTGTTTTTACCGCCTGAATCGCGGCCAGGTTGGGATTGGTTATTACAGAGCGGATGTCTTCGCGGCTGTGGCTAAGCACAACATACACCTCAGGATTGTAAGCATAGAGCTGCTCGATATCGCAGGGCGTATAATCTACGTTTTTATCGGCTGAGACATTGATGCCGCCAGCCTGGGTAATCAGGTCGTGAATAAAAGACTGACGGCCTACAGTCAGGAGGGGAGTATCCCATACCTCTAAGAAAGTGCGCTTAGCCGGTGCTGTACCAACTTGACGCCGGACCTGGTCAAGCTGTCCTGCCAGCTCCTGATGGAGCTGGCGGCCCCGCGCCTCTTCACCAAGAGCTTCGCTGATGATGTCTATCGCGTTTAAAATTTCGGGAAGTGTTTTGGGCTCAACCGCTACAACCCGGATGCCTGCCTGTCGTAGAATTTGTATGTATTTCGCTTGGATATCTGTCATTGCAAATACCACGTCCGGTGCGAGGGACACAATCTTTTCCACGTCCGGTGCGTGGTAGCCACCAATCGTAGGTTTGGTTTTGGCTTCTTCCGGGTAGTCGGAATAGCTGGTTACACCTACAACCCGGTCGCCGGCGCCCAGAGCGAACACAATCTCCGTATTGCCTGGTGACATTGATACGATGCGCTGCGGTTTGCTGGTGAGCGCTGCTTGTTTCATGCGGTCCTGCTGTTTAGGCGCTAAGGCAGGTGCTAAAAACATGGCCGTAACCAGCAAGCCGGAAAGCAAATATAGCCACTTTTGTTTATTCATTACAACACCTCAATACAATACAAAACCCTCCCTGAGCATTCAGGAAGGGCAGAACGACCGGTTTATTGAAAAGCTGCCAATCCTCTTCCGGACTGCAAGTTCGGTGGAGTGGCGGAGCCGCCCAAGGGGCACCTATTCAGGCCTATTCAAATTGTTATAATAGTAGCATTTTTGTAAATCCTTGTCAATGAAGAGGCTTACCCTCTTCCAATTCGGCGATAGTTAGGTCGAGCAATTGATCCTCGGTTATTTCTTCCCCATCGCCGATAATAATTTCATGGTCGTCGTTGGAATCCAGATGCTTCTCGGCAGCTTTTATAACCGCTTCTTCATTAACGCTCTTGGCCAGCAGTTGCTTACACGAATGGCAGACGGCTATCAACATTTTTATCACCTCAGAAATTAGTTTGTCCGAAATGATAAGCTGTTACGCTCTACAAGTAATAAAGAAGAACGCACATCCTTGATAGAGTGCGTCCTTCTTGGTAACCGGTCTGCCAGCTGAATTATAGTGTAAAGCGTTTGATGGCGCCTTGCAAATCCTCGGACATTTTAGCGAGGGCTTCGCTGGAGGCAGCAATTTCCTGCATGGAGGCCGATTGTTCTTCCGTAGCAGCCGAGACACTTTGTGTCTGGCCGGAGGTATCTTTGCTGACGGCGTCAATTTCCCGTACTGCCGTTACTATCTGTTGGCTTCCGCTTGCCATCTGCTGAATGGCTGCGGAAATTTCCCTGACTTCGGCAGACATCTGCTCAATCAGGACAATGATATCCTTAAATGTTTTTCCTGTACTGTTGACAACTTCAGTGCCGACCTTAACCTCTCTTGTACCGGCCTCCATTGCCACAACTGCTTTATCAGTATCTACCTGAATTTCGCTAATAAGCGTAGCAATCTGCTTAGCCGCTTCTTGCGATTGTTCTGCGAGCTTGCGTACTTCTTCGGCTACTACGGCAAAGCCGCGGCCTTGTTCACCTGCCCGGGCCGCCTCGATAGCCGCATTCAGCGCCAGCAGATTGGTTTGGCCGGCAATGCCGGAAATGGTGTTTACAATTTGTCCGATTTCTTTGGAGCGGTCACCAAGCTTGGCAACGACTTGGGCTGAATGGGCTACTGTTGTCTCGATTGCATGCATTTGTGAAATAGCGGAGTTGACCGCTTCGCCGCCGCTGGTAGCTGCTTGCGCAGTCTGATCAGTGTTGGCGGCTACAATGTTTGTGTTTGCAGCAACTTGCTGAATGCTTGCTGATAGTTGCTCTACAACAGCTACGGTTTCATTGACCGCTGTTAATTGTTTCTCAGTACCTTTTGCGACGTTGGTGATAGACTGGGCTACCTGATCGGCGGCCTGAGCGGACTGCTCAGCACTGGCTGTCAGTTCTTCGGACGAAGCTGCTACCTGCTCGGCATTGGCCTGTACATTACGGACAACTTCCCGCAAGTTCGCAATCATTGCTTTGAAGGCTTTTTGTAAATCGCCGATTTCGTCATTGCGTTGTACTTCGACTTGTTGATTGAGATTGCCGGCGGCAATTTGCTGAGCAATTTGTAATAGCCCGTGTACAGGACGGGTAATTGCCCGGGAACTGAAAAAACCAATGGTAATTCCGAGAATAATAGAAAACATACTAATACCATTTGTGAGTGTTCTTGTGAAACTCATACTGTCCATAACATCAGCAAAGGTCTCCTGTATTTGCTTTTCCCGGTAGCTGGAATATTCTTCTGCCTTTTTTATGAGAGCCTGTCCTGCAGGTGTGAGTTCATCAGTAGCTACCTGTAAAGCTTCCTGGTCCTTGCCTGCTCTTTTTAAGGGAACCACTTTTTGTTCCGCAATAATTGTATAATTATCGTCCAGTGCTTTTAATTCGGCGAGGATCTTTTTTCCTTCCTCATTCACAGCCAGAGCGAATAATTCTTTTTCCAGTTTTTCATTATCATTTGATGCTTGCTTATAGCTGTCGAACATTTCCTGTTTGCCATTTAGTAAGAAACCGCGTATGCTGCTTGTTTCAACAACAGCATTAAACGCCACTTGGCTTGTTTTCATTAAGGTAGGAAGACTGCGTGTTTGAATTGCCTGTAAGTCCTCACTCACATGGCTCATTTTATACATCGTAATACCAGACCCTACTGCGCTTACCAGCACCACCAGTAAAAAGAACCCAATCGTTTTCATTCCTAAAGTCAGTTTCATCCTTTTGCCTCCTTGTTTTTTTGCGAATTAGGTACTGTAATTTGAGCAAATTAGTATATCCAAGCCCTGAAGGGCAGGGTATCGTTGGAGGCAAAAATGATTGCGTTTTACAGAAAAAATATAGAGAAAAGCGGCATCAAAACTGCAATGTAACACAATTAATTTATGTTACATTATTTTTGTGATTAAAAGTAACATAATGTATAATGAAATGGTAATAAGAAGCATGTTGAGGATGTGTAGTTTGTATGGAGTATGTAGAGCCTATTCGAAGCAAGCAGCAAATTGATGCGATGAAAGAATACTTAAAAGCGCAGAACTTGCGAAACTGGCTGCTATTTGTGCTGGGGATTAACAGCGGTTTGCGAATCTCCGATTTATTGTTGCTAACGATATTTGATGTAAAGAACAAAAACAGGGTGATTATCAGAGAAAAGAAGACAGGAAAAATTAAAGATTTTCCTCTTTCCGATACATGTAAGGAGGCCATTCATGAATATCTTTCACACGTGAAAGAAGAAAGCGGCTGGCTTTTTAAAAGTAAAAAAGGAGACGGGCCGATTACCAGGATCCAAGCTTACCGCATCATTAATCATGCAGCGCGGTATATCGGTATTCGCGAGGCAATTGGTACCCATACACTACGAAAAACTTTTGGCTATTGGGCACATAAAAGCGGCGTAGATGTAACCAAAATTCAAAAACTGCTCAATCATTCTGCTCCTAGTATTACGTTAACTTATATTGGGATTACCAAAGATGAACTTGATGATATTTATATCAATCTCAATTTGTAAAACAATCGCAAAAAAAAGAAAAATTTGGCGAAATAAAGGATAAAATGTAATAATAGCGTATTTCATATAGTAGTTGGAAAATGGTAACATAAATTAATTATGTTACTACTTATACAAAACACACCTGTCCTAAGATATAGGGCAGGTGTGTTTTGTATATTGACGAACTATTCAATATTTGTCGAATCTTTCGCATTCCTTGGAAGGATTTAACTTTTTATTAGCGAACACTAGCATAAATAAAAAAATTGTATAAAATACAAAAAAAATAGCGAAGGCAAACGAATTTTCTGATAGAGTTGGAATTTAGTCGCTAAGAGGTGCCAAAGCGGTGAAGAAACTTAACCTGGCAACAAAGCTGAATTTCAAGATTGTTTGTATTGTAGTAGTATTAATGATTACTATCACGGCTTACCAGCATTGGTTAGCCCTACAGGAAGAGAATGATAAAAATATCAAATGGCTCATTGCCATTACCGATTTCCTTGTCCAGAAAAGTGCCGGTATTGTAAACTCCGAAAAATTTTCTGATTCTGCTGAGATTGCGCACGGGCAGCTTATGATCGCAAATGAAGAATTGCAGTCTATACTTGGTGACATCGTAGTACCAATCAACATTGTTAAATATGGCTTTTATTCCCGGTCTCAAAATAGTATTATTGCTATCGGCCCTACAGCTGATACGCTTTTGCTTGTCGGCTTGGAGCCGGATCAGTTTGGCACTGTTTATGAGACTGGCCAGCCTGAGTTAATTGAAAAGAAAAGCTCACTCATATGGCATGGCGCAAGTGTAATCACCTACGTTCGACCGATCGAAAATAAAGGTGTTATTGTTGGCCATGCCTTTGCGTCAATCAATCAGGATGCGGTTTACGGGGCAATCTGGAAACGGACACTGAACACCTTTTTAGGTGCATTTATTATGTTATTGGTGTGTGTTGCTGTTTTTAGAGAGCTGTTCATTCAGCTGAAAAATGATTTGCAGTTATTTGCCGAAATGATAGTAGAGGGGCGTACCGTTAGTTTTAACAGTGAGATTACAGAATTTACTCCTATATTAAAATACATCAGTGATCAGACTGAGAAGATGACGCGCTTGGATCGATTGAATATTATTGGTGAAATGGCGGCAAGTATTGCTCACGAAGTGCGCAACCCAATGACCACCGTGCGCGGCCTGCTACAGCTGATGAGTAAAAAAGCCGAATTCAGCAAGCAAAAAGATAATCTGGAACTGATGATTGATGAGATTGATCGTGCCAACAGTATTATAACCGAATTCTTATCCCTGGCAAAAAACAGGGCAATGGAGTTCAGCCAAATCAACCTGAACGATATCATCCGGGATATTTATCCTCTGTTACGGGCGGATGCATTACGGAACAATTGTGAGATTAAAGTTGATTTTAAGGATATTCCTACTGTTGCGGTTGACCAAAACAGTATTCGGCAGCTTATTTTAAATATGGTTAGGAATGGACTGGATGCAATGGCTGGCATTGCGGGCGTGATAGAGATTCGCACGAGAGTACAAGCAGGAATTGTGTATTTATCGATTCGGGATCATGGCAGCGGTATTTCCCCGGAAATTAAAGAAAAATTGGGTACTCCCTTTTTTACCACCAAAGAAAAAGGCACTGGCCTGGGTTTGGCGATTTGCTACAGAATTGTTGAACGCCATGGAGCATCTCTGCATGTAGAGAGCGAACCGGGAAAAGGCACAGTCTTTACAATAGCATTTGCTCCTGGGATAGCAACTTCGGACACAAAGGTGGTTCAAAATGATCGAAAAAATAATAACGCTGTTGTTTTTACTTGGAAGTAGTGCTTATTTGTATGCGGCGCAACAACTCGCCTTTGGGACGCTAAGTTCGCCAAAATCCGGTTTCTTGCCGCATTTGGCTGGAAGTGCTGCTGTGTTGTTATCTTCGCTGCTGCTGGTCAGACAAGCACGGTCGAGCAAGGCAATACCTTGTGAAAAGGCAGATTGGACAAAATTCATTTTTATCATTATAGGTTTTATTTTTTATATTGTGGTGTTAAGCAGTATTGGCTATTTACTGTCTACCTTCATCCTTCTCTTCTATTTACTAAAGGTTACGGATACTTCGGGCTGGATTCAACCTTTGCTGATTGCCGTTATCAGTTCTGCTGCATGCTATTTGGTATTTGGACGATATTTGGCGGTCCCGCTGCCATAAGGGAGGGATGAAAGTTTGGAAGTACTGAGCTTATTGCTGCAGGGGTTTTCTATTAGTATTCTCCCGGCAAATTTATTAGCGTGCGTTATTGGTGTTGTCATCGGAACTCTCGTAGGCGTTTTGCCGGGAATTGATACGATCAGTGCAATCGCGCTTTTATTGCCGTTTAGCTATGGCCTGGAAAGTACGTCAGCCTTGATTATGTTTGCCGGTATTTATTACGGGTCAAAATACGGCGGATCAACTACCTCTATTCTCATGAATGTTCCCGGCGAAGCCGCTTCAGTAGTCACTTGCCTGGACGGATATCCTATGGCGCAGCGCGGGCGGGCGGGTGCTGCTTTGGCGGTATCTGCGATCGGCTCTTTTATCGCGGGGACCATCGGCATCATTGGGTTGACACTGCTTGCACCTCCATTAGCACAGGCGGCGTTGGCTTTCGGACCCCCCGAGTATTTTTCTATCGCGTTAGTTGGCCTGGCGGTTTTATCCAAACTGTCAGGTACATCGCCTTTAAAATCATTGCTCATGGCAGCTACCGGTATTATGCTCGGTACGGTCGGCATGGACAGTTTATCCGGGATTAGCCGCTTTACGTTTGGCATCGACGAGTTAGACCGTGGCTTTGATTTATCTATCCTTGCTATGGGCATTTTCGGTATTGGTGAAATCATTACAGTCATGACGGAACCTCATATTCGACCAGCCGTGCCGACAATTCGCATGCGTGATTTGTATCCAACCAAGGAGGAAATGCGCCGCTCAAGCACACCGATGGTACGCGGAGGAATTATTGGATTCCTGGTAGGGCTACTGCCTGGACCAGCAGCAACGATTGCCAGCTTCGTATCATACGCAGTGGAAAAACGGTTTAGTAAAAACCCGGCTGAATTTGGGCATGGGGCAATTGAAGGTGTCGCAGGACCTGAAGCGGCTAATAATTCTGCCATTTCGGCCACGATGATTCCTTTACTGTCACTGGGGCTGCCTTTTTGCGGGGCGACGGCAATTATTCTCAGCGGCTTTATGCTTCATGGCATTATTCCCGGTCCGGCGCTGATAACGCAGCAGCCTGATTTGTTTTGGGGGCTTATTGCCAGCATGTATATCGGCAATGTCATTTTACTCATCATTAACTTGCCGATGATTGGCGTATTTGTTCAACTGTTAAAAACACCGTTACATATATTAATGCCGCTAGTAGCGGCAATTACACTAACAGGAGCATATTCAATTAACAATAGTATCTTTGATTTGGGCTGGGTTATTATTTTTGGCGTAATTGGTTTTTTGCTGCGCCGGGCAGGCTTTGAACCGGCTCCGCTGGTGATTGGCTTGGTATTAGGGCCTGAGCTGGAACGGGGACTGACGCAGGGTTTAATTATCAGCAATGGGAATGTATGGACATTGGTCAGCCGGCCTATTTCAGCGACCATCTTATCCATTGGTGCCATTATTATGCTCTATAATACGGCCAGGTGGTTTCGTAAAATGCAAGGTGAAAGAAAGGGGGAAAGCTGTTAATCAGAGTTTAGGAATGGAGGCGAGAGTGTGGGAAAAAAGACTTTTGTATGGTTAGTGGCAGCTTTACTGATTGGTATGATAATAATAGGAGGTTGTACAAGCATGCAAACTGCAAAAGTGCCAGATACTCCCAAGTATCCCGACAGGCCAATTACTGTGATTGTTCCGTTTAGTGCCGGCAGTGGGCCGGATCTTATTGCGAGATTACTGGAAAAGGCAGCAATGCAACACTTAGGACAGCCATTGGTTGTTGTTAATAAACCGGGAGGTGCAGGCAGCCTGGGGTTTAATGAATTAGTAGCAGCTGCACCGGATGGCTATACGATTGGAATTTCCAGTGTGGAATTAATACTTAATCCGTTATATGGGTCTTCAAAATATAATTATCTTTCCGCATTGGAGCCGCTCGCCCAAGCTACAAGTTCAATATCAGTTTTAGTCATTCAAGCGAATCAGCCATGGAATAATGTCAAAGACGTAATTGATTATGGTGAAACAAATTCAGGGAAGCTCAAGTTTGGACATCAAGGAATTGGGTCATTTAGTCACATTGTTGGGGAAACATTTTCTTTAGCTGCAGGAAGCCATCTGGAGCAGGTACCTTTTCGCGGAGGTGGAGAAACAATTGCGGCTTTGCTTGGGGGGCATATACAAATTGCATTTGTTTCTCCAGCCATGGCTAAAGAGCATTTAAAAAATGGTACACTGCGTGCTTTGGCTGTTTCTGATAATCAGCGCTTGAATGACCCAGTGTTTGCGCAAGTTCCAACCTTTAAAGAACAGGGTTATGATATTGTGTTTAACAGTTGGTTTGGTATTGCAAGCCCCAAAGAACTTCCTCCCCATATTAAAAATAAATTAGCTGAAGGTTTAAAAAGCATTATTGCTACTCCTGAGTTTCAGAAAAGTGTCGAAGCTATGGGATACCAACTGGATTTTGCAGGACCGAAGGAAGCGACTGCAAAGTGGCAGGATGATAGTAAGAAATTAACTAAAACAGTGCGCGATACCGGTATATTAGAACTGATTAAAACACAAAAACAATAATATTTAAAATCTATTTAAATCCAATCTAATAGCTAACTAAAAAAGGAGGCCAAGGAGTGAAAAAAAGAACTATTTTTTGGGTGCTAGCATGTTTAGTGATATCAGTAGCAATAGGAGGGTGTGCAAGTATGCAAACTGCCAAATTGCCTGCCGCTACCAAATACCCGGACAGGCCCGTAACGATAATTGTTCCTTTTAGTGCCGGGAGCGCTATTGACCTGGTAGCGCGCGGTTTAGAAAAGGTGTCCGCCAAGCATTTAGGACAGCCTTTAGTTGTTGTCAATAAACCTGGCAGCACCGGCAGCCTTGGGTTGAATGAAGTAGCCAGTTCTAATCCGGATGGCTACACCATTGGACTTTCCGGCGTTGAAGTAATCTTAAATCCACTCTTTGGCGCAACAAAGTTTAATTATCCGACGGCATTAGAGCCTTTAGCACAAGTCACCACAACACCATGGTTAATTGTGGTATTGGCGAATCAACCTTGGAATGATATACAGGATCTGGCTGAATATGGTAAGCAGAATCCGGGACAAGTAAAGTTCGGACATCAAGGCATTGGTTCACTAAGCCATATTGCTGGAGAGACATTTGCTAAAGCTACCCAGAGCAGTATGGAGCAAGTCCCTTTCCGCGGCGGCTCAGAAACGGTAGCTGCTTTGTTAGGTGGACATATTCAGATGGCGATTGTATCACCGGCATTAATTAGAGAGTATGTTAAAAATGGAACGGTCAAAGTGCTGGCAATAACAGATGAGAAAAGACTTGCTGATCCATTATTTGCAGATGTGCCGACTTGCAAAGAACAAGGTGTTGATATGATATTTAATATCTGGTTTGCTATCAGTGCACCTAAGGAAATTCCGGCTGATGTAAGAACTAAACTAGCTGATGGTTTGAAAGCAATGATTGCGGATCCAGAGTTTAAGAAAAGTGTAGATAATATGGGATTGCAGTTACAGTATTTAGGCCCGAAAGAAACGGCGGAGCAATGGCAGATAGATGGTCAAAAACTTACTAAGACCGTAAAAGAGACAGGGATTCTGGAGCTAATCAAGGCGCAAAAGCAGTAATAGAAAGAGCAGTGGCATATTTTAGCCACTGCTCTTTTGTTTAAGTAAGCTGCTACTGATTTACAATACGAATAAAGTTTACGGCAAATGCGGATTTAAGTGCCGGCAAAAAGCGGCTGGTGATCACGGAACGGTACATTTCCTTTCTGGTGATGATCAATAACTGATCATCTACTTTGCGCAGGGAAGCCAGTGAATTAATATACTTCTCAAAATCATCTTCACCGATTGCTGTGCGTAAAGCGCAGAGGGACTCTGAAAGATGAGGCATTTCCTGAGAAATACGATCTTCTAGAGGGGTAAAGGGAATTGAGTAGCGGTTGGTTGATTCAGTAGACATGGTTTCTCTCCAATATATTTTAAATTTATTTGCGGCCAACGGTGGCAAGGTAGATGGCAAACGCGTTATCACCATCGAGACCTAGGAAGGTGTTTAATTGATCATCATCATAAGAGGCAATGGCACAAGCACCGGCATTAATATTTTCAGCAGCCAGGTAAAGATTCTGGCAGATGTGTCCGGCATCAAGATGCAGGTAACGATAGGCCCGCTCGCCATAACGCCAGCTCATGCGATAGGGAACAGCTACCCAGATAAAAAGTGCTGCTGCCGACTTAATGAAAGCTTGATTCGAACAGTAGCTGGTTACTTGATCGGCAATATCATTATCAATGGAGTGAGCAACGAGTGACAGTTGATGCTTGCTGGCAATAAAACGGTACAAGCCGGGCTGGACGCCGCTGACGTCATTAATGACCAGCCAAGTCTCAATAGCATGGCGGGCTCCTGCCGAAGGTACAGTGCGAAGGGTGTGAGACGGCAGTGCCTTCTGTACTCCTTGTGTGCACCATAACAGATAAGAAAGTTCGGCAAGAGAGAGATGCTGACCAGCATATTTTCGGACCGACCGGCGCTGCTGAATAGCTGTGCTGACAGCAAGCGGATCGATTTGCAGATCCTGCAGCTGTGGCAGGTCAACAACCTGTGCAGCCGGATCATATTCCAGTTCGAGAGAAGGTTGAGGCTTTCCTAATGACTGATCGGAGTTTTCCAAATGTCGGTGTTTTGTTTTCTCCATAAACTCTTTGCCGATTTTCAAGTTTTCAGCACCTCACTTTATTTGTTGCTATATCTATCATACTGCGGCCTGAATTTTTTTACAATAAAGGGTTCAGCAACTGTTTCAGAACATAAAATAATAGAGTGACAGGGGAAAGGAGGTATGAATATGGTGTATAAAGTAAAGGATTATTCCCATCTGCTGGGGATGGAGGGATTCAGCAACCGGTTGCTGAAAAATCATTTTACATTATATGAAGGATATGTAAAAAATACAAATTTACTCTTATCAACGTTAGAAGATTTGATTGCTGAAGGAAAAGGTTCCACACCGGAATATGCAGAACTGAAACGGCGGCTGGGCTGGGAATACGATGGAATGCGTCTGCACGAATATTATTTTGCTAATCTGGGCGGCAATGGTGAAGTAGATGATGAATGCCATTTAGTGGAGCGTATTGAAGCTAATTTCGGCAGTTTGGCCCTCTGGCAGGCTGATTTTATTGCTACCGGTATGATGCGCGGTGTAGGCTGGGCAGTGTTGTACAGGGACAATGCTACAGGCCGGCTGATCAACTTTTGGATCAATGAGCATGACACCGGCCATCCGAGCGGCGGTTCAGCGCTCTTAGTAATGGACGTATGGGAGCATGCATATATGCTTGATTACGGATTGAATCGCCACGATTATATCGATGCATTTTTCCGCAATCTTGACTGGAATATTGTCGATCAGCGACTGAGGCGCTAAAGAGAGAAAAGCAAGCCTTTCATGAAAGGCTTGCTTTTCTCATTTTTGTTTTAACGTCTTTTACACTTTAAACTTGCGGATATCGCCTTGCAGCTCTTCAGCCATCATTGCCAATGTACGGCTGGTCGCAGCAATCTCCTGCATCGATGCCGTCTGCTCTTCAGTTGCTGCTGATACACTTTGCGTTTCAGCTGAGGTAGCTCTAGTAATCGAATCAATGCTTTGCACAGCAGTGACAATTGCTTGGCTGCCGATAGACAGTTGATTGGTGGATTGCGTAATATCCGTAACTTTTGCGGTAATTGTCGCAATCATTTCCGCTATATCATGGAAAGCTGCCCCGGCTTCAGAAACAACCTGAGCGCCTACTTTTGCTTCTTGCGTGCCGCTGTTCATTGCTGTTACAGCTTGATTCGTTTCAGATTGGATTTCTCTAATTAATTCAGCAATATGCTTTGCCGCTTCGGCAGATTTCTCTGCAAGCTTTCTGACCTCATCGGCAACGACGGCAAAGCCTCGGCCTTGTTCACCGGCACGGGCCGCTTCAATTGCAGCATTCAGTGCTAAGAGGTTAGTCTGTTCGGCGAGTTCGGTAATCGTATCGACGATTTCACTGATTTGCACAGAACGTTCCCCTAGTCTGCCGACGACTTGTGCGGAGGATTGAACCGTCTGATTGATATGAGACATCTGGTTTTGCGCAGAGTCAACAAGTGTGCCGCCTTTATCAGCTGCGGTAGCAGCTGTTTTGCAGAGGTTTGTGGCTTCCTGGGCGTTGGCTGCGGCTGAAATAACGTCGCTGGCAGTTTGGTCAACCTGAACGAGGGTTTGCTCTACTGCCTGAGACTGGGTTTGGGCACCGCCGGCAACCTCAACAATTGAGTTGGCAACCTGTGTGGAAGCTAAGGCAGATTGTTCAGCACTGGCCTGCAACTGTTCTGAAGCCGCAGATAGAAGCTCGGATCTTTCCTGAATCGTCACAAGTAACTGTTTCAGATTTGTTTTCATTTGTGACAGCGATTGAGCAACTTGTCCGAATTCATCACGGCGGGAACTAAGTGCGGTATTGTCTTCTGCGGTGAAGTCACCCAAAGCCATGGTATTAATTTCTGCAGTCACAACCTGAATGGGGGCGGTAATCTGCTTGGTTAGGAAATAGCTCATCGCTAATCCCAGAACCGTAGCGCAAAGCCCGAGAATAACGGAGAATTTCACTCCGCTGGCGACATCGCTGTTTACTCGAGTTACTTCGCTGCTGGCTGCTTTGGAGTTTTCTTCTACACTGTCATGAAGTATTTTTTGAATGGACTGGGCAAAAGGTGTTAATTCCCGGGTTACGGCAGCACTTTGTTGACCGGCTAAAGCTGCTTTTTCCGTATTACCGGCGAGCTTTTGGCTGAATTGCTCACGGAGTAACGGAATCAAGCGGGAAACTACACCATTGCGATATTGTTCGGTGTCGCTAATCAGTTTTTCCACCTGACTGCGTTGACTCGCAGGCGTTAATGTCAGCAGCTGGTTTTCCAGCGCAATTACGGAGTTTAGCTTTTCCTCAAAGTTCTTGCTGTACTTTTCATCGCCGTCTGCTATGTAGCGTCTAATTTCCAATACTGCACCGGTATACTCATTTTCCGCTTTAGCGGCGGTGATTGCCCGGGTATTGGTTGCCTGGATGCTGGTAATACTTGATTCAACTGTAATTGCTGACCAAACGGAATAACAGCCAATCACAAGCAGCAGGCCCAGGATAGTGATAAGTGACAACCAAATTTTTTGTCCAATTTTCAAAATATAGTAGCCCTCCTTACTGATCGTATTTTTGTTAATGTAAATTAACGTAGTTTTTTGTCGATTCTAGAAAAGTTTGAAAAGTCCTGCTTGGGCTTGACCGCATATAGCGTGGTGGCTTACAATTTAGCAGGACTTTGTCTGCTGGCAAAGAAAAATGAATATAGGAAACCTGCAAAAAATGTTACTTTAGGGGGTATCGGGCGTGGATGTTATTAAAGAGTTACTAAAAGATGTGCCCTTGCCTAAAATGGCTACTATTAGCCAGAGTTTTCCGTCAGATCGTTTAACCGATGTTGCCGGAGAGTTGCGCAAGGAATTAAATAAAAGCAATATTATTGAGCGTGTCCGGCCGGGAATGCGCATTGCCGTGGCGGTAGGCAGCCGGGGGCTGGCCGACTTGCCTGTACTCGTACAAGGTATTGTCAGTGAACTAAAGCGTTTGGGAGCAAAGCCTTTTGTAATTCCGGCGATGGGCAGTCATGGCGGCGCTTCTGCCGAAGGCCAGGAGGACGTTTTGGCAAACCTGGGAGTTACACCGCAGAGCGTAGGCTGCCCCATTGTATCTTCCATGGAAGTGGTGGAAATTGGCCGCCTGGCGAACGGGCTGCCCGTTTATATGGACAAGCAGGCCTATGAAGCCGATGGTATTGTGGTACTCAACCGGGTTAAACCGCATACTGCTTTTCGAGGCAATAACGAAAGCGGTATTGTGAAAATGCTTACCATTGGCCTGGGTAAACAAAAAGGGGCTGAAGCCTGCCATGCTTACAGCTTTAAATATATGGCCGAACACATTGTACTTATGGCCGAGCAAATCTTGGCGACTAATAAAATTCTCTTTGGTATTGCAACGGTGGAGAACGCCTATGATCAAATCAGTAAAGTCGCAGCCGCCGCACCGGAAGAGTTTATTGAACTAGATAGACAGCTGCTGGTGGAAGCTAAGGCAAACATGGCCAGCCTGCCTTTTAAGCAAATTGATGTGCTGGTGCTTGACCGGATTGGCAAAGATATTTCCGGCGACGGAATGGATCCGAATATTACCGGCAGATATCCCACACCGTATGCCTCAGGCGGACCGGAAATTGCTAAAATGGTTGTGCTCGACTTGACGGAACGCACGCACGGCAATGCCAATGGTATGGGTACAGCGGACTTTGCCACCAGGCGCTTGGTTAACAAAACTAACTTTTCTATGACTTATGCGAATGGCTTAACGTCAACCGTTGTTGGACCGACTCACATGCCGACCATCTTAGAATGCGATCAGGATGCTTTGCTGGCGGCGATTAAAACCTGCAACGCCAAAGATCAGAAACAGGCGCGCATTGTTCGAATTGCCGATACGCTGCATCTGGGCAAACTACAGATCTCCGAAGCTTTGGTAGAAGAGGCGCTGAAACTGCCTGGCATTACGCTGCTCAGTGAGCCGGCAGAACTTTCTTTTGACGAAGCCGGAAATTTACTCGATTTGGGTTTGCAGGATTAGAAAGAGATTGGAAGACGCGGGGATGGAGAGGAGCAGGACGAGTATGACACAGTATGGACAAGTTACGCCTGCGATTGTGGCAGAGCTAAGCGCAATAGCGGGAGAAAAATATGTGATTATTGATAAGGACAAAATGGAGGATTACTCACATGATGCCGTAACAGGCGAAAAGTATGTGGGTTTTCCAGATGTGCTGGTGCTGCCAGGCAGTGCAGCAGAAATAGCCGCTATTGTAAAATTAGCCAATCGTGAACGGCTGCCTATCATCCCACGGGGAGCGGGTACTGGCTATGCCTGTGCGGCTGTTGCCTTTGGCGGCGGGATTATGGTTTCGACTGAGCGCTTGGACCGGATACTGGAAATAGATGAAGCCAATTTGTTGATGGTGCTGGAACCAGGCGTCAGAACAAGTGAAGTGCAGAAAGCAGCTCATGACAAAGGCTATCTGTATGCGGGGGAACCATCCAGCGGGGACAGCTCTTTTATTGGCGGAAATGTTGCCACGAATGCCGGTGGAATTAAGGCGGTAAAATACGGTACCACCCGTCAGCAGGTTCTGGGCATTGAGCTTGTAACCGCCGAGGGGGATATCGTTACACTCGGTGGCAAAGTAAGAAAAGATGCAACCGGTTACAGCCTGGCGCAGTTGGTGATTGGTTCTGAAGGTACGTTAGGCATTATTACCAAAATATATATTAAAATCATTCCCCGTCCACAAAAAGTAATGGACTTGTTAGCTGTATTCCCCAATGTAGAGGCATCGATTGCGATTGTAGCCAAAATCCTGCAAGCGGGAATTTTACCTGTCAGCGTAGAATTTATGGACAATAAAGGCATCCGGTGCTGCGAAAGTTATTTGAATGAGAAGCTGCCGCATAGTGATACCGGCAACTATATCATTGTCTCCATTGAAGGCGATAGTGAAGAAGCGCTTGAAGATCAATGTGTGGAAATTGATGAATTATGCTCGGCTAATGGAGCCAGCTTTGTGTTAGTGGCTGATCCGGTAAAGATCTGGAAGGCAAGGAAGTCGTTTGGTGAAGCGAACCGGGCGCGGAGCCTGATTTTTTCAGCAGAGGATATTGTAGTGCCTGTGGCTGCAATTGCCGGCATGGTAAAGAAACTTACCGAATTGGGTGAACGCTATCAACTAACCATTCACTGCGTAGCCCATGCGGCTGACGGCAATGTTCATGCCGATATATTAAAAGAGGACGTACCAATGGAAGAGTGGGAGCAGAAGCTGCCCTTGCTGCAGGCAGAAATATACGAGTTTGTCTACTCCATTGGCGGCAAGCTGTCAGGAGAGCATGGCATAGGCTACAAACGGCTGGAATTAATGGAGAAATTCACTAATCCGGTAGAACTCAAAATGATGAGAGCTGTAAAGAAGGCCCTCGACCCGAATAACATTATGAATCCGGGCAAAATCTTCCGAGTCAATTAAATAGTGGATTTCTTAGTATGGAAGTCTTTATGGGGCTTATCTTTTTGAAATTCATTCACACTATAAAAAACGCTATCACCTCAAACCGTAATGGCTTGGGGTGATAGACTGTTTTCCAAGGAGGGACATCGTGCGGAATCATCAACGCCTGACTAGGGCGGCATTGCTGCTGGCAATCATGCTGATCTTTCAGTCTATCAGACTGTTTGTGCCGGTGCCACCGTTTATCTCCATGTTTGTGATTGGCAGTGCTGTCAATGCCTGTCTGCTGCTGGCTGTGGAGCGAGCGAGCTGGCGCCTGGCACTCGTACTGGCGGTGATTGCGCCAGGAATTGCTTATCTGCAGCAAGTCCTGCCTTTGCCAATTTTTATTCTGCCCGTTGCTGCTGCTAATAGTGCCTATGTTCTAGGCTACTATATGGGAAATCGCTTTTTAGGCTATTGGCCTGCCGTGGGAATTGCCGCATTAGCCAAGGCTGCTGCAATGTTTGTTATGGTTGCCTGGGTAGTTCAATGGGTTGATTTACCGGCAAAAGTAACAGCAGCTTTATCTGCAATGTTCGGGTGGCCGCAGCTCATTACCGGGCTAGGCGGTGGAATTATTGGCTATGTCATACTCAAGCGGTTAGCTGGAGGGAAGAAATAAGGAAAAAGGCCTGTTTGGTTTAACCAAACAGGCCTTTTCTTTATTCTACATTAAAAACTTTGCCGGGATTCATGATCAGGTTAGGATCAAGCGCTTTTTTAATAGCACGCATCATCTTGAGCTCAATGGGGCTGGAGAATTGCTCCAATAAATTAACCCGCTTATAGCCTATGCCGTGTTCACCGGAGAGCTTGCCGCCCATTTCATAAACCATGGTATAAAGCTCTTGCTGCAGAGCCGGTAATAATTCATTCCATTTTTCATCACTGAGCTGTTCTTTTAGCAGATTGGCATGGATATTGCCATCGGCAGCATGACCGGCGCAATGAATGGCAACACCGTACTTTTGTCCCAATGCATTTATTCTTTCAATAGCGCTAGGGATTTTGTCCATCGGTACAACCAAGTCTTCCATTGAAAAAATCAAGCTAAGTGCACGGTCTGCTTCGGCAAATACTTTCCTGGCTTTCCATATTTTAGCCGGATCTGCTACCAATACACTTAAGGCGCCGTTTTCGGTACACATTTCATCAATAATGACAGCCTGGTCATCCAGGAGATCTTCATTGTCGCCTTCTACCTGAATAATAATATAAAAGCCGTTGTCGCTGTGCGGCAATTTTTCATTTAAGAATTTTTCACAGGATTTAATAGCTGCATTATCCATGAACTCGACAGAGGTAGGAGTAATGCCGGCAGCCATCAGCTTGGAGACGATGCCAATTGCAGAGGGCAGATCCGGGAAAATGGCCAGTAAATCAATAACGCCTTTTGGCAGTGGGACCAGTTTTAGAATGGCTTTGGTAACAACGCCCAACGTTCCTTCAGAGCCGACGACCAGCTGGGTGAGATTATAGCCGGAGGCGTCTTTTTTTGTTTTACCACCTAATTCTACGATATCTCCTTCGGCAGTAACGAGTTCAACTCCGTTTACCTGCTGACGGGTAGTACCATATTTAATTGCTTTGTTACCGCCCGCATTTGTGGCAACATTGCCGCCAATAAAGGAGCTGTCACCGCTGCATGGATCACCTGCATAGAGGAAGCCCTTTTCCCGAGCAGCCTGCTGAACGTTTTCCGTAGTAGCACCGGGCTCTACGGTCATGAACATGTTTTCTGTGTCGATTTCCAGAATTTTATCCATTCTTTCCAGCGACAGTACAATACCGCCTTTGAAAGGCACAGCGCCGCTTGCGAGGCCCGTACCGGCTCCGCGGGGGACAATAGGAATGTGTTCACGGTTTGCCAGTTTGATAACTTGGGCAATTTCCTGTGCTGAAGAAGGAAGTAACACAACTTCGGGCATTTTTACATACTTAGGATCAGTCACTTCATCGTGAGAATACTTTTCCATCTTGTCAGCATCAGTGAGCACATACTTTTCTCCAATGATGGTCTGCAATTCTTTAATAATCGCGTCTGTTACCGGGTTGTACTTTGCCAAGCTAATACCCTCCCTATGTAAGTGGTATGGTGGTCTTACCAGGTCTGTTCTCCTAAATTATATACCTGCTGGGATTAGTTGTCTATGTAGTTCGATAATTCACGTTCATTTTTTCTTCTTACAGGTAGCAGGCATTATTTTTCCAAAAATTTCATAATGTAAGTTAGATTCATGTAGCAAAATTTAGAGTGGTGGTGACAATTCATGATATTTCCTGCAATTGCTGCTGTTGGTACTGCCCTGCCGGTAAACCGGGTATGCCAAAGTGACATACGCAATTTTGCGGCGGCCTTGTTTCGCGAAGGACTGCCTCACCTGGAAAGACTGATGCCCGTCTTTGAGAATGCTTCAATTGAAGCGAGATATCTTGCTCAGCCGCTGGAATGGTACCGAACGCAGCACAGTTTTGCTGAGGCCAATGCACTATATGAAACTATTGCTTTTGAATTATCCGAAGCTGCTGCTAATGCTGCGCTGGATAGAGCCGGTATTGACCGGGGAAAAATAGGCGCTGTGTTGTTTGTTTCTTCCACAGGGATTGCTACACCAACTATAGATAGCAAGTTAATTCAAAAATTGGGTCTATCAGTCCATGCGAAGCGTCTACCTCTGTGGGGACTGGGGTGCGCAGGCGGTGTAACAGGTCTGGCCCGGGCTGCCGAGCTTGCTGCTGCAACACAGGAGCCTGTGCTGCTTGTTGCTGTTGAGCTTTGCAGTCTTACTTTCCAGCGCAATGACTTTTCAAAATCAAACCTCGTTGGTTCCAGCATCTTTGGTGATGGCGCTGCGGCAGTTGTTTTGGTGCCTGAACAAAAAGGACCGGTGGTATTTGGCAGCTATAGTACTCTTTTTCCGGAAACGGAAGACATTATGGGCTGGGATATGTCGGAGACAGGCTTAAAGGTGCGGTTTTCCCGGGATATTCCGGCAATAGTCCGTGAATATTTACCCGGCCTGCTCAAACAGGCTTGCGCGCAATGGGGCATTGAAACAGGCAGCATACGGCATTTTGTTGCTCATCCGGGGGGAACAAAAGTCTTGGCAGCCTATAGCGACAGCCTGGGACTTAATTCCGAACAATTAGCGGAAGCCTACCAAGTCCTGCGACAATATGGCAATATGTCCAGTGCTTCCGTATTGTTTGTATTGGAAAGATTTCTGGCAAAAAATCCACCGACTGGTGATTATGGCGTAATGCTGGCATTAGGGCCAGGCTTTAGTGCTGAGCAGGTGTTATTCAAATGGTAGAAGGGTTGGTTTATAGTATTGCGCTGTTTCTAATTGTTCAGCGTTTGGCTGAGCTGGCGCTGGCCCGGCGTAACCGGCAATGGGTGGTGGCTTTAGGAGCCAAAGAGTATGGCACCAGGCATTATCCGTTATTTTTTCTGCTTCATGGCACCTGGCTGGCAGGCTGGATGACGGAAGCGCTTGCCGGGATACCCCAGCTTAGCAGCTGGTGGCCTCTCTGGCTATTGGTTTTTGGTGCGGCTCAATTTTTGCGGTATTGGTGCATCTACAGTTTAGGGCACTATTGGAATACACGCATCCTGGTAATACCCGGTGCGACTGCTGTTCGCCGCGGCCCTTACCGGTATCTTCCTCACCCCAATTATTTGGCAGTTGCTTTAGAGCTGGCCGCAGTACCGATGATCTTTGGCTGCTGGGTAACGGCAGCAGCGGCTACTGTTGCTAATGGCATATTGCTGCTAGCCATACGCATCCCGGCGGAAGAAGAGGCTTTAAAACTACTGCGGTGACGCAGTTAACATATGCTTACAAAGCTCCTCGGTGTACGAGGAGCTTTGTATTTATACAGAAAAAGCGGGGAAATACACAAATTACTGCATAAAAATTAAGACCTATGACCTAGAATAACCGGACTTTTGTCAAAATGAAATTTGGCAGGTATTGTCGAATAATATCTTATAGTAAGAGTTCGCAAGCAATTATATTTTTTTTCTTATGAACCGGACACGATGAGTAAATCAAGGAGGGAGCATATGGGTATCCGTTTAGCATGTGCAACAAGCGCCCGCTCAATACCAAAAGTGGAGGCGCTACCGATGCAGGAACCAAGTGCTTGTGTTGTTCGCAAGGCAACACCGGTCGAGTGCGTTCAATATGGAATTGATGTTGATAAGGCCCGTTTTATGAGTCCTAATGAATTAACAAATGGTGATTTAGTCTATCTGCTGGATAACGGTATTCCGAGTGAAACAATTTTTAAGGTTTATGGAATTTCGATCAAAAGCTGTAGCTGAACAGGAATAAAAACGGCAAGGTCCAAATGGAATTGGACCTTGCCGTTTTTTACAACGAGGGAACTATTTAACACCAATGATCTTGTCAGCAAAAATGAGGATAAGGCTGGATAAGGGATAGAACGCAATTAATGAGAGCGGATAAGGATCGAAGGACTGCAGCGCAGTTAAAGCAAAGGCAATGGAGCCTAGCGCTAAAAGTCCATAAGGAAACAAAATGTTGCCAAAGTAACCAACTACTCGATTCATAGCAGTCCCTCCTAAAAATTATTATGAAGCAATTTTACCATTTTAATCCAACAATGTCTAGAGTGATTTGTTAAATTTACGTTAAAACAACATTAATTTTTAAGAAAAAGTATAAAAAGTTACATATTAAATGCCTTAAAAACAATACAAATGTACTTAAAAATAAATACAATAAGGTAAGAGGGTGAAAGTGAAATGCTATTATAAAGTCTTTAAGCAACAGTATGCTTTAAAATGACATATTGGAAAAACGAAGTGGTGGGGACAAATATTATTACCGTAATATTGACAAATACTTAAGTACAATACATAATTTACATATAATTGAAAAAGTTGGTATAGGTGCCGTAGGGCTTAATAGGGAAGTCCGGTGTAAAACCGGCGCGGTCCCGCCACTGTAATGGGGAGTAGACCCAATTGATGCCACTGAGAGTTTATCTTGGGAAGGCTTGGGCGAATGATGATCCGGAGCCAGGAGAACTGCCTATATGTCAATCACCGTTTGACCCGCGAGCGATGGGGAGGGGATTACATGATAGGCGCTGTTTTATGCCTATCTTACTCTTCTGGAATGCGTTCAGAAGAGTTTTTTATTTTTGAAAGGCAGGTAGAGGTAAGTGAAACAAAAAGACAGAGGAATAAACCGGAAAGCATGGCTGTGTGCTATGGTCGTAACAAGTGCGGTATTGTTACAGGCTCCGGGAGCCGCTTTCGCTGAAGAGCAGCAAGAGTTTGCACTGGATCAGGTGGTGGTAACGGCGACGAAAATACCTGTAAAACAATTTGAGGCAAATGCTAACATTTCAGTAATTAATAAGGAGAAAATTGAGCAACAGCATTATGCTAATTTAGAACAGGCATTGCGTGATGTTCCAGGGATTACTTTGACTAACTATGGTAGAGCTGGCTTTGATAGTAGTAATGGATTAAAAATTAATGGATCACCCAATATAGTGGTATTAGTAGACGGCGTCAGGGCTAATCATGCTGGTCTAAGTTTTCCTGCAACTACTTATATGGATATGGAAAATATTGAGCGCATTGAGATATTAAAAGGATCTGCCTCTGCAATTTATGGCTCAGATGCAAAAGGTGGGGTCATTAATATCATTACTCGTAATCCACAAGAAGATAAAAGTGTTTTAAAGATAAGCGGAGGGAACTTTAGTGGAGAATCGTACTCGTTTTTAAATGAAGGTGTTAAGAATGATTGGACTTATCGTGTGGTAGCGAAGAAGAGTCTATTGGGAGATGCAGAGGATGGAAGAGGCATTACCATTCCTCAGTCGCTGAATTCAGATACATTAGGATTTAAAGTCAGCAAAAAAATTAACAATGAATCGGATATCAAATTATCCTATAATTCTTACAAGTCTAAGTGGATGTATTTTGATGGGGCCTCTGGCGGTGGAAATACTAGAGGAACAGCGGACGATTATGATTGGAATGTAGTTTATAATTATCAGATTAATGATAGAACTACTAATGTTTTTTCTTTTAAAAATAGTCATTATAAATTCTTGAGTGATGGGGGTTCAGGACAGTATGCTTCCCCATGGGAGAACATAGTCAATACTTTGAACTTTTCAGATCAAATTACAAGGAAAGTTGATACAAGACATACCATGGTTGCGGGTGTTGACTATACGAGGGACAACGTGGTTTCTACAAATGGCCTAACACTAAACAATAAAGCGCTATATGTGCAAGATGAATGGAATTTCGATCAACAGTGGAAATTAACAACTGGCTTGCGTTACGATGAACATTCTTTGGCAGGTAATAACACTACACCACGGCTTAATTTAGGGTATAAGATAAGTGACCGAACTAATTATTATTTATCTTATAGTGAGTTTTTTGTTGCGCCTACTCCATATCAATTATTTAATGCAAACCATGGAAACGTTAACTTAAAAGCTGAAGATGGTAGCACAAAAGAGTTTGGTATCAATCATCGCTTTAATGATACGTTAGTAATGTCTGCGAACATCTTTCAAAGGAAAGCGGATAATGTTATTCAATACAACTACAATTCAAATCAGTTCAATAATACGGATGAAGATGCAAAAGGATGGGACATTCAGTTAAATAAAAAAATTAGCGACTCAATTAGTGCCTTCATGGGCTATACTTATACAAATATGAAAGAATCGCGTGGATCTAAAATCAACGCAGGTGGCTATATTCCAAAGCATGCAATTAATATAGGTGTAGATTATGTTGAGGGGAAATTTGATGTTGGAATTCAGGGTAGAGCAGCAATTGATCGTAAAGGTAAGGAAACTGTTGAATCCTTCTTTCCCTGTGACTCTTATTGGATCTGGGATATTGGTGTAAATTATAAAGTTAATAGCGAAGCAAAAGCGTTTATTAAAGTAAATAATATTTTTGATAAATTTTATGCAGAACACTCTGCAGCAAGTTCGTATACCCCAGGGAATTGGTATACAATGCCTGGCCGTAATGTTATTGTGGGGATGTCATACACATTCTAAGCACCTGCATAGAGCTGCGAAGCACACGCTTTGCAGCTTCTTTTTTGTCGTTTTGTGTCACGGGGACGGTTCCTTTGACACACTGCCAGGCCTATGCTAAAATAAAAGCAGGGTGGAGTTGTACGCTTATCTCATGCTGCGATTACACTTTTTGTGAGACGAGGATTAAATAAGGAGGAAATCATGAAGCTATTTAACTTGCGCATTTTGCTGGTATTGAGCTTACTAGTAGCATTCGGATCAGTAGGGACCTTGTGGGCAGCGCCTGTAAGTGAAACCCCTGCAGCCAATCTGCCGACAGAACAATGGACAGGGCATAGTTTCACTTTTCTTGCTTTGCCTGCTGATAAGCAATCGGCCGGCTACGAAATCTTCCCGGTAGATAAGGCTAATAAAGGCTTTACCGGCGACCGTTCTGTACGCATTCCGTATGCACAGCATGCGGGTAAAAAAGTAACTGTTACCGAAGTTATTCCTTATCCTGCAGGACCCAATCTGCAAGAATTTATGGTTTATATGAAAGTTGATGAAACGGGTGAAAAGCTGGTTGGCCGTACGATGCGAGGCCAATTGGAAGGCCTGGTGCTGACTGCCGACCTAACGAATGCCAGACAGCAGTTTTTAGGCAAAACCATTTACCCTAAATTTAGAGAGCTGGCAGGACTTTATACTCCTGGCTCGGATGAAATTCCTAAATCGGTTTCGACTTCCATCGGGGGAGCTGCTACTGTTGTAGACGTATATGCAGGCAATTCATCGGATGAACCGATTTGGCTGGTCGTTTCCGTTAATGGGGAAAAAGCTATTTTGCCGATTGCCTATAGCTGGACAAATATTCCCGCTTCTTCCTGGAGTGATACTGCTCCCTGGCAAGATGCGCTATTTACCGAAGATCCGCGGCCAAGCCTCGGCTGGTCCCATACCTTGTGGTACCAAATTGAAAACGGCAACGTAGAAGAAGGAATGACAAAAGCCCAAGTACGCCTTAGCTGGGGTAATCCCGTGCACAAAACAGATAATGATTCAGTCTGGATGTATGATAATAAAAAGCTCACCTTTACTGAGGATGTCTTGCAAACCATTGAGCTTTTGACAGACGAATCAGCTCAATAACCGTCCTTGTGACAAAAAACAAGCCTCTGATTTAGCAGAAGGCCTGTTTTTTCTTTGCCGGTAGGAAGAGCGCATGCCTGGCAGGTTTGATTTTTACTTAGAGCGCAGGGAGATGGGTCGATTGGGTCGAATATTCTTACTAATCGTAAAGGTTAGGTATGATTTAACAAGCGGAGGCGGTCAAATGCTTAACAACCACTCTTTGGCAGATTACTGGGCCCATGTTGTCGTCGATGAGGCCCATATTATCCGGTTTGCCAACGACAGGGCGGCAGGTTTGCTAGCGAACCAGGCTGTGGACGGCAAAAACGTGAAGACGATACTTCCGTGGTTGCGCCTTGATTGGTTTGTTGACAAGGCTATTCATAAAGTCGGTAAAGCCTCCTTAGTCGATAAATACCTGTTGGATATTATTCCCTGCGCTGAGCCGCCTGGGTGGTTTGACGTATTCTTCCGGAAGATTGATGAATATGATAACCCTCATCATCTTTGGTGCGAGGTGGCTGATTCAATTATCGGAGTACAGAAGTTTATTGATACATCCTATGATGGCATGGTGGTTGCAGACGGCGAGGGGAGAGTGCTGGCAGTCAATCAGGCTTTTCTTCACATTTGTGGTTTAGAAAGGAATGTCATCATTGGAAAGCATTTTAAAGAACTGGTCGAAGAGGGCCTAATTCCTCAGTCCTGTACCCTGCGGGCACTGGCACAGCAGGAAGTCAGCAGCGCCGTAGTTAAGTATCCCTATGGTACGGAGGCAGTAGTCACTGCTACCCCCCTATGTGATGGTCTGGGGAGAATTGTCAGGGTTCTGTCTAATGTCCGGGATATCTCAGAGCTGAATATGCTTCATGAGAAGTTGAAAAGCGCGGAAGCATTAGCTCACGGATTTCAGCGCGAACTAAAAGCTATGCAGACGGCCAAGCTGGATGTCAATATGCGACTGGCACGCAGCCGTATTATGGAAAATCTGTATGAATTAGTCATTAAGGTGGCTGGCACCGACTTGCAGCTGCTGATTACCGGAGAATCAGGAGTCGGTAAGACCGCTTTGGCCAAATTTGTTCATACGATCAGCGAGCGCAGCGCCACAGGCAATTTTATTCATGTTAACTGCAGCGCCATTCCGGATACATTATTGGAATCAGAGTTGTTCGGCCACGAAGAAGGCGCTTTCACGGGAGCCAAAAAAACCAGAGTGGGCCTTTTTGAACTGGCCAATAAAGGCACGATCTTTTTGGATGAAATAGGGGATATGCCATTGCCGCTGCAAGCAAAGATTTTAAATGTACTGCAGGAAGGCAAGTTTTATCGCGTTGGAGGCAGCCGGGAAATTTTTGTCGATGTGCGGGTCATTGCCGCTACCAACATGGACCTTGGACAATTGATTGAAAGAGGGTTATTTCGGCAAGACTTATATTACCGGCTGAATGTTATCCCTGTGCGCATTCCGGCGCTGCGGGAGCGAAGAGAAGATATCCGGCCACTGGTAGCTCATTATCTTACCGTATGCAACACCCGGCACAAACGGACCAAGACGATATCACCGGAAGTAATGGAGACGTTGTGCGCGTATTGCTGGCCCGGTAATATCCGGGAATTGATGAATTTGATTGAAGGCCTGATCGTTGTTGTTGATGAACCCGGTATTGAACTCAGGCATTTGCCTGGAAAATTTATGGAATCAGTCAATAAGGAGCCTGCGATAAGCGGTTTAACCAGGCCGGACGGCGGATCTATTCAGCAGGACGCTGCGTTTGTGGGCAGCCTGTGGAAGCCTCATACCCACTTGAAGCAATTGGTGGAAAAGCTGGAGGGTCAAATTATTGAGGAAGCGATCGGCAACTGCAATTCTTTGAAAGAAGCTGCGCAGAACCTGGGCGTTGATGTGACAACCATTATCCGCAAACGCAAACGGAAATAAGCGAAAGAATAGGCCTGAACAGCAAAGCAGTAGTTGCTGTTCAGGCCTATTTAAAATCTTTTATACGATGAAAGGGAATAGGGTGACCAGGATAACCATCAGTAAGGCTACGCTCGTTTTTAACATAGTGAGTGCAAAAATGTCGGCATAGGATTGTCTGTGGGTTAAGCCACAGATAGCCAGAACGGTGATGACGGCGCCGTTATGAGGCAGGGTATCCATACCACCGGCGGCCAGAGAGGCGATGCGATGCAGTACTTCAGGGTTGACACTGGCTCTTACGCCCCATTCGAGGTAAGTCTTGCCCATCAGTTCCATAGCGATGCCGAGACCTCCCGAGGCCGAGCCGGTGACACCGGCGATGACGTTAACCATGATGGCTTCTGACAGCAGTGGACTGTCGCCGATATGAATGGTCATGAGGAAGGAGGAAACGCTCTTGAAGCCGTCCAGCATGGCAATAACGTTGCCATAGCCTACTTCTGAGGCTGTATTCATGACAGCCAGCAGGGAACCCAGGATAGCGACTTGCGAAGTTTTGCCAAAGCCGCCTACCCGTTGGAATTTTCCGTAGTTCATGAGTACGCAGGCGGTAATGGCAAGTGTCAGGGCAATGATTAAAGCCCAGATGCTTGTTACGCTTTTGAGGGTTGCACCAGTGGCTACGCCCTTCATAATAGCAGGGTCCCAGGTAGCAATCCATTTCGTAAAGACGAAGTTGCCGACCAGCACGATGAGCAGCGGCAACACGGCGATCAAACCGCTAGGCAGTTCGTCGTCCCCGAGTGCGTTACGCGGGTCAGGTTCATTGATATGGCCTTCGCCATACCCTTCACCGGCGGCAACCAGTTTTTTACGCCGCCATTCCATGTAGCTGACGCCGCCGGCATAGAGCAGAACGGCGGCAATCATTCCGGTCATAGGGGCAGCATAGCCGGTTGTGCCGAAATACATGGTGGGAATAAGATTTTGGATCTGTGGCGTGCCGGGCAGGGCATCCATGGCTAGGCCAAAAGCACCAAAGGCAATACAGGCAGGAATTAGACGTTTCGGATAATTGGCTTCCCGGAATAGCGCTGCTGCCAGTGGATAGAGGGCAAAGGAAATGACATGAGTGCTGACACCGCCATAACAGAGTACGATGCCGGAAGTGATGATGGACATGACGGCCCGTTCCTTACCAAGAGTTCTAACGATCATGATTGCAATTTTTCTGGCCGAACCGGAATCTTCCATTACTTTACCCAAAACGGCTCCGAGCATGAATAAAGGAAAAAAGTTCTTAACAAAGGCGACCGTTTTGGGCATAAAAATTTCGGTATAAGTTGGCAGGAGCGGCAGACCGGACAGAACACCGGCCAGCAAGGCGAATACCGGTGCAAACAAGATAACCGAGAAACCGCGATAAGCAAAGAACATCAGTAAGCCCAAACTTAAAAATATGGCCAGTACTTCCATAAATGCATCCCTCACTTATTTAAATTTGGATTAACCTGCATTTTTTTTATTGCGGCGGAAGGGCAGCCCCGCCGCCGCTCTTGTTGTCCGGCCTTAGCCAGTTTTTTTGCTTATTTGCCGGTGAATTTGGCCGGCCGTTTTTCTACAAAGGCGTTCATCCCTTCTTTTTGGTCGGCGGTTGCAAAGCAAAGTCCGAAGACTTCGGCCTCGTAGGCTTGAGCGGATTCGAGGTCCATATCCAGCCCTTCATTCACAGCCGCTTTGCAGAGCTGAACAGCTACCGGACCGCGGGAGATAATCTTTGCTGCCAGCGCTTTGGCTGCCGTCAGTAATTCGCCTGCCGGCACTACTTTGTTGACTAAGCCGATCCGGCAGGCTTCAGCAGCATCAATTTGGTCGCCTGTGAACAGTAGCTCTTTGGCACGTCCCTTTCCTATCAGACGGGGCAGGCGCTGTGTACCGGCAAAGGCTGCTACCACTCCCAGCAGTACCTCCGGCTGGCCGAATTTGGCTTTATCCGAGGCAATGCGAATATCACAGCTCATGGCCAGTTCGCAGCCGCCGCCCAGCGCATAGCCATTTACAGCGGCAATGACCGGCTGCGGCAAATTCTCAATGGCATTGAAGGTAGCCTGGCTGAATTTGCTCCAGGCGCGCCCTTCCAGCGCTGATAAGGTCCGCATTTCACTGATGTCCGCCCCGGCGACAAAGGATTTCTCACCGGCACCGGTGATGATGAGTACAGCCACTTCCGGATCAGTGGCGATTTTGCCTACCACCTGGCTGATTTCTGTCATGGTTTCTCTGTTTAAGGCATTCAGCACTTGGGGACGGTTGATGGTAAGGAGACCAATGGAGTCCTCTTTTTCAAAAAGCAAATTGCGATAAGTCATTTTCGTTCTCCCTCATGCGATATTTCCGGCGGCACAGCTGCTGGCGTTTTTTTCATGACCATAACGACTGCTTTGCCGTCAATGACCACTTCATTGCGCTGGTTGGTGATGATGGTTTTCAGCGTTAGTCTTTGTTTGGCATCATGCTTTTCCAGGACTTCGCCATAGGCGGTGATGGTGTCGCCAATCCGCACCGGCCGCACAAATTTCACTTCCTGCGACAGATACAAGGCGTTGATGCCGGGCAGGCAAGTGCCGACCAAGGTAGAAATGAAAGAAGCTGTCAGCATGCCGTGGGCAATGCGTTCGCCGAACATGGTGGTTTTGGCATATTCGCTGTTGAGGTGGATCGGGTTGAAATCGCCAATGGTGCCGGCAAAATTGATAATATCCGCTTCGGTAATCGTCTTGGTGACAGAAGCTGTTTCACCGACTTCAATTTCTCCGTAAGGACGTTCAATAACCAGAGAGTTGTGTATAGGCATGGTAATCCTCCTTTCCTGTTATCGCAGGATATGTCCGGCAATAACTACCCGCTGAATTTGATTGGTCCCTTCATAAATCTGGGTAATCTTGGCGTCCCTGAGCATCCGTTCGACAGGATATTCGCGGGAATAGCCATAGCCTCCCATGATTTGTACGGCATCAAGCGCTACTTTTACCGCCACATCGGATGCAAAGGTTTTGGCCATAGCTGCTTCCTTGCCATAAGGCCGGCCGGCATCTTTCAGCGCAGCTGCGTGATAGACCAGCTGGCGGGCCGCTTCAATTTCGATGGACATGTCAGCCAGCATGAACGACACGGCCTGTTGAGCAGCAATGGGCTTACCGAATTGTTCGCGCACTTTGGCGTATTGCAGCGCTTCTTCGTAAGCGCCCTGGGCAATACCAACCGCCTGAGCGCCAATGCCGATACGGGCGCCGTCCAGGACGACCATGGCGATCTTGAAGCCTTCGCCGATTTTCCCAAGGAGATTTTCCTTAGGAATACGGCAGTTTTCAAAAATCAGCTCGGTAGTCGAAGAGGCGCGAATACCCATTTTCTCTTCTTTTTTACCAATGACAAAGCCAGGAGTGCCTTTTTCCACGATAAAGCCAGTAATGCCTTTCACGCCCTTCGTGCGGTCAGTGGAAGCGAAGACCACATAGGTTTCGGCAGCGCCGCCGTTGGTGATGAAGCATTTTGTACCGTTTAAGACATAGTCATCGCCGTCCAGTACAGCCGTGGTGGTTACGCGGGAGGCATCCGAGCCGGCACCCGGCTCGGTCAGCGCGAAGGCTCCCACCTTTTCGCCGGTCGCCAGAGGGGGAATGTATTTTTTCTTTTGCGCTTCCGTGCCGAACAGCAGGATGGGCATGGTGCCAGCCGAGGTATGAACAGCCAGGATAGCACCGGTAGCGGCACAGGCTTTGGAGATTTCCTCAATAGTCAGCATATAACTGACGGTGTCTAGCTCGGTGCCCTCATAGGCTTCGGGAATCGGGATGCCCAGCAGTCCCAGGGCGGCCATCTTTTGAATGCTGTCCCAAGGAAATTCTTCCGTATGATCGTAATGGGCTGCTTTGGGGGCAATTTCTTTTTTTACGAATTCCTGTACCATTTTTTGCAGATCCTGCTGGTCGTCCGTGAGTAGTGCCATTTGTATCGACTCCTTTGCATTGTTTGTTTTAGGCTTTAGCCAGTATTTCCGGCTTGATATTCATGAGCGTATCAATAAAAATGCGGCTGTCCATCAGTTTTAACTTCGGAGAAACTTTGACGGGAAACTCGACTTGCGCTAATACGTCTTTTTTCAGGTCCACGCCGGGCGCGATTTCGGTGAGTACAAGTCCGTCCCTGGTCAGCTCGAATACAGCCCGTTCGGTGATGTATAGTACGGCTTGACCGGCTTCCTGGGCATAAGCACCGCTGAAGGTGATTTGCTCTACCTTCTTGATGAATTTTTTACTTTTGCCTTCCTTGATGATGCGCAATTTGCCGTCTTCCACGGCAACATCCAGGCCGCCGGCCGTTAACGTACCGCAGAATACCACCTTTTTGGCATTTTGTGTAATGTTGACAAAGCCGCCGCATCCGGCAACGCGGGAACCAAATTTGCTGACATTGATATTGCCTGCCTCATCGGCCTGAGCCAGCCCAAGATAGGCGAGGTCCAGGCGGCCGCCATCATAAAAATCAAACATATTGGGGTGCTCCAGAATTGCCAGGGGATTGAAGGAAGAGCCGAAGTTCGGTCCGCCGGCAGGTACTCCACCCAGTGGGCCTGATTCCACGGTCAGGGTGATTTCATCAATCAATCCCTCTTCATTGGCTACGGCTGCCACTCCGTCCGGCATACCGACGCCCAGATTGAGCACAACATCGGGGCGCAGCTCGAAGGCGCAGCGGCGGGCGATGACCTTGCGTTCGCTCATTTCCATGGCCGGCATGCTGCCCATCGGCCGGCGTACTTCCCCGCATAGCGAGGGATCGTACGCGACGGCGTTGGTCTGCCAATGATATTCGGGCCTGGCGATTACCAAAGCATCGACCAGGACACCAGGCACTTTAACCTGCTGCGGCGGCAGGCTGCCCTTGGCTGCAAGGCGTTCCACCTGGGCAATGACGATGCCGCCCTGTTGTTTGGTGGCCAGAGCCAGGTGATAAGCTTCCAGGAGTACCGCTTCTTTTTCCATAGTGATGTTGCCTAATTCATCGGCAGTAGTGCCCCGGATGAAAGCGATATTAATTTTCTGCGGCAAATAGTGGAGATACTCTTTGCCTTCGATCGTAATAACCTTTACCAGATCTTCCGTGGTACGGGAATTGAGCTTGCCCCCTTCGACCCGTGGGTCGGCAAAGGTTTTAAGGCCAACGGGAGTAATGACGCCGGGCTTTTGGCCAGCCATGTTCCGATACAGATGGAGAATGACTCCCTGCGGCAGTGCATAAGCTTCAATGGCGTTTTCCGCGATAAGCTTTCCCAGCTTTGGCGCCAGATTGTAATGACTGCCGACAACCCGCTTGAGCAAGCCTGCATGGGCATAGCGGTTAGCACATTTATCCTTGCCGTCGCCATTGCCTGCCGCGTACAGCAGGGTGATATCCCGGGGCTCGCTTGTTGTTAAGAAGCGTTGTTCCAGCATAATGCTTAATTCCTCGGGATGGGAAAAGCCGACAAAGGCCTGCACCGCCAGGGTATCGCCTGATTTGACCAGCTTAACTGCTTCCTCTGATGTAAGGATTGGCTTTTTCATAATCGTCCCTCCTGGTTTCCTCTGATTTGCTGTGATTTGACTTCTGCCTTCTTTCAACTCGTCAATTGATACTGCAAGAGTTATGCCGCAAATTCAGTTCTGTGAAAAAAATCACGCGAGTCAGTGTTTATAAGGGGAAAAGAGTTGCAAATAAAAAAAGCCCCCTCCAATGAGGAGGGGCATTGCGTGAAGCTGCCAATAGATTTGCAGTTTTGCATTGGCAAATTTGCAAGTGGTAGAGCTGCACGCTCTCTTCTGCCAGGAGGACGGGTATTGTGAAACTAAAATCAATAATGTCACAGGGACGGTTCCTTTGACACTGTTCTGACAGCCATGCTACAATGAAGCGGGGTGATAACAGTGGCCAGACAGGCAAGACTAAAGAGCGAATCGGGTATTTACCATGTTATGCTGCGGGGCAATGAGCGTCGACCGGTTTTTCTTGATGATGAAGACAAGCAGCGTTTTATGGAAATCATGCTGCAAAAAAAGCAGAGTGCTGCTGGCCGGTTGTACGCCTTCTGCATTTTAGACAATCATGTTCATATGGTTTGCCAGGAAGTCGAACAGCCTCTGTATATTCTGATGAAACGGATTGGCGTTACCTATGCCGCTTATTTTAATAAAAAACACCATTGCATCGGACCTGTATTTCAGGACCGTTTCCGCAGCGAAGCGATTGAAGACGAGTCTTATTTACTCTGTGCTATCCGGTATGTACATAATAACCCAGTAAAGATAGCAGGTGAATTTACCCTTGAGTACCCCTGGAGCAGCTATTCCTGGTATATGGGCTGCTGCCCAGACGCAGGCATACCGCCGGAGATGGACGAAACATTGAGTTTGTTTGACGCTAATCGTTCCAAGGCGCTTCAGCTTTTCCAGGAATTTCATTTGCAGGAGGAGCCGCGTCAGTTTTTAGAAGTGGCTGCGACCCAAACGGTGCGCAAAGATCCAACTGAGCTGATTGCTGCTTATCTGCAGGACCGGAAATGGACGTCTGCAGAGCTTTGCAAAAGCGAGAATTTGAGTGGCGCAGTTGAACTTGTGCGGATGCTGCTGGCAAATGGTGGTGTATCGGGCAGGCAAATTGCCCAGTTGACGGGAATCAACCGGGAGAAAGTGCGAAGAATCGCGGTGGCGGCGGAAACGTCCCTGTAACATATTAGGCCGTGCCCGGGAAGTTATTCGCGAGCACGGCCTAATAGAGGTTAGTTTAACTTTTCTTCTACCTTGCTTTTAATAAGACCGATTCCTTCCTTTGCCAAAACAGCACTTAGACGCTGGCCGGGAGCGGCCAATTCTTTATAAGTTTGTAAAATGGCATCGAGGTAAGTGGCTAGTTTATCTTCCGGGATAAATTTTGCCAGCAGGGCGCCGTCATTGGAATAACGGCCTCCTTTGCCGCCGACAAAAATATGATAGCCAGTTTTGCCCGCTGCTAAGGCTTTCTTCGGGCAGAGGCGTGTACAGACCCCGCAGGATAAGCACTTTTCGTAGTCGATTACTAATGCTTTATTTTCCAGCTTCATTGCTTTAGCCGGACAGCGGCGAACGCAGGCACCGCAGCTGATACAGCTGCTTTGTTTCACCAGCGGTTCCAGAGCACCGCGAAAGCCGACATCGTGCGACTGTGGCTTGGTGCAGGAATTGGCACAGCCGCTGACGGCAAACTTCGTTTTTGCCGGTAAATCACGGCCAACAAATTGCTCGTCTAAAGTTTTGGCGAGTGTTTTTGTGTTAATCAGGCCGTAGGGGCAAGTAGCATTGCCTGGGCAGGTTACTACCGGGCGTACCCTGAGACCGCATACCGCCGGTGAGAGACCTGCGTCCGTTACAGCCTGTAAAGCCTGCTCAAACAACTCTTCTTTTACGCCAGGAATTTCAATCCCCTGGCGAAGCGTCAAGTGTACCTGACCATTGCCGTATTTCTCAGCCAGGTCTGCTAAGTTGCGCAGACCATCTGCCGTCATGTCGCCGGCCTGATTGCGCAGCCGCATAAGAAGCAGGCCCTGTTGGCGCTGTGGAATAAATCCAAAACGTTTATAGTCTGGTTTTGTTGCTGCCATTATAAAAACCTCTCTTTGCTCGTTCGTAATTGCGTATAATGCCATATATTTTGGTATACCAGATATGATAGTAGTTCTCCAAAATGTTGTCAAGGCAACGCAGCAGACCCTTTAAAGAACTGTAAAAGAAACAGGCCGGTCACTGATAGCACAGTAACCGGCCTGTTTTGCTTGGCTTAGCGTTATAGCATTTGTTTGGCGGAGACAATCGTTACTTCCAATACTGCCCGAATCCAGGAGAATTTTTCTTTCATATGGTTGAATTCTTCGCCAGCGGTTATGAACCGGGTAGTTCCCTCTACAATAAAGCCTGTTCCTTTTCCTCGATAGCCTTCAATTTCTCTGCTGGCAATAGAAAGAGTAGCTTTGTTGTTCAAGTTGAGATTGCGCTCAGTTTTGACAAAGCCGGCAGCGGGAATTAGCATTTTATCTTCGCTAGTAACCGTTATATAACTATTCCAGGTATTAACTACGTGAGGACCATCGGCACCATTGGTAACAATGGAGATAGCGCCATCGGCAGGATGGGCAAGAACGGACAGCAATTTTTCATTGAGCATTTCAATACACCCTTTCTGTTCTACTGCTTGTCTACAGTATAATGGCAATCTACCCTTGGTTAAAGGGTCAATTCGCGGAAATAATACAAGGACAGTTTGACGTTGATTTACTAGCATGCCTATAATGATGGTAGCTACCTACTGATGGGGGTGAAAGTAATGATTCTGTTAGATGATAAGCAGGGACAGCCTTTACACAGCAAGATCTATGACCAGATAAAAAGTCAAATAACAGCGGGAACTATGAAGCCACACGCCAGGCTGCCGTCAATCCGGGCTTTATGCGCTGAGTTAGCTGTAAGCCATAATACGGTAGAGTATGCTTATCAGCAATTGCTGGCTGAAGGCTACGTATACAGCAAGCCCAAAAGCGGCTATTATGTTTCGCTGCTGGATGCGGAATTTCTTCCGCCTTCTTTGCCGGAATCCAATACCTGTTCAAAGATTTTATCTGAGCGACAGCCAGTATATAACTTTGATTTTCACCCCGCCAGCCTTGCGCCGGAAAGTTTTCCGGCTGCACTGTGGCGCAAGCTAATGACCGGGTGTTTGCGGGATGAGCCGGGACAGTTTGCCGGCTACGGCAGCCGGCAGGGAGATTGGGCTTTGCGCAGTGAAATTCGAAGCTATCTGGCCCGATCACGGGGCGTCATCTGTGAGCCGGAGCAAATCGTTATCTGCGCCGGTCTTCAGGACAGTCTTTCCATTATTGTACCATTACTGAGACCAAATCATTCCTTGCTGGCTGTTGAGGAACCAGGTCATTTTATTCCCCGGACAGTTTTCCACAATCACTTGTTTGCCACGGCACCTATTCCGGTGCATGTTGACGGACTGGATCTCAGTGCGCTGCAGGCATCTCGCAGTACAGTGGTATATGTAACCCCTTCCCATCAATTTCCGCTGGGCCATATTATGCCTGTTGCCAATCGGCTGAAGCTCATTGAGTGGGCAGAGTCAGTAGGCGGAGTTATTATAGAAGATGACTATGACAGCGAGCTTAGATACCAGGGCAGCCCTGTTCCGGCGCTGCAAGGCCTCCATCCTCAGGCAAGCATCATCTATATCGGAACATTTTCGAAGGTTTTATCGCCTGCACTCAGAGTCAGTTATATGGTACTGCCGAAACAGATGCTGGAACGGTATCAGCAGCTGTTTTACGAAAGTGCCAGCAGTGCAGCTTTATTAGAACAGCAGACATTGTACAAGTTCATGGCAGAAGGATACTGGGACCGTCATTTGCGTAGAATGCGCATCCTATACAAGAAAAAACATGACACGCTGGTACAAGCTGTTCACCGGCGCTTTGGTGAGCAAGCGGTAATTATCGGGCAGGGAGCGGGGCTGCATGTTGTACTGGAATTGTTGAACAGCGTATTTTCTGAGGCAGAGTTGATCAAGCGGGCCCAAGAGAAAACGATCAGGCTTTTCCCTTTGTCAAAAACCTACATGGCTAAGCAAACCGGAAAGAAACTGCTTATGCTGGGATTTGGCGGAATCGACAGTGACGAAATTGACCGGGGAGTTAAACTTTTGTATCAAGCTTGCTATAAGTAATATAAAAATGATATTTACTAAATAAAAATACAGGAATTATGATAAAAAACCACATTTTCTTTGACAAGATTTGCTATTAGTGATACTATGGACCAAATAATCATTTCTATTGATGGTTAATAGAAATGAATGAAACTAGTATAACTAAAATCTATATTAAATAATTGATAAAAAGCAGCAATAAAAAGCTAAAGCTACTTGTGAAGAATGACAATTTCATATAGAAACGTTATAAGTGTCAGCAGCGATTGCTGCTGTACGATGAGAGGAAAACGGGTGAAAGTCCCGTGCTGTCCCGCAGCTGTAAATAGGGAGCCTGCTTCAAAAAATGTCACTGAAGAAACCTTTGGGAAGACAGAAGCAAAGGCAATGATCTATGAGCCAGAAAGCCTGCTTATAATAAGATTCATTGTTGACTTACGCGCGATAAGGAGATGAATGTGGGGGCAGCCTGTGTTTTGTTATATTACAATTTAGCCGCAGTGTGCTTAGTAGGCAGTTTGCCTAAATCCGCATAGAATTTTTTCTTAGTGTTAAGAAACAATTCTATGCGGATTTTTTATTTGATAGAGAGGAGAGGACGATTTGAAGGGAAAAGAGCTGTTGCATCGTTTGCTGCAAATGATGATTACCCTTTTCGGTGTCAGTCTGCTGACATTTTCACTGATGTTTCTATCACCAGGTGACCCGGTTGAGATGCTGCTGGAGGTAGCTGATTCAATTGTTTCCGAAGAAACAATTGCCGAGACGCGGGCCCAGCTGGGGCTGGACAAGCCCTTTCATGTACAGTATTTCCGGTGGCTGGCAGGAGTTTTGCAGGGAGACATGGGCATGTCGTATTCGGCAAAAATGCCGGTAGCAGAACGTCTCTGGCAGTGTTTGCCGGGAACTATGGCGCTCGCAGCCTCAGCTACGCTGACGATGCTGCTGATGGCAGTTCCAGGCGGAATACTGGCCGCAGTATACCGAAACCGTCCGCTGGATTATTTGATTCGCGGAATTTCGTTTTTGGGAGTATCCATGCCGAGTTTTTGGGTAGGACTCATTTTGTTATATGTTTTGGGGCTAAAGTGGGGATTGTTCCCGATAGCGGGCGGAGTGGTATCCTTTGACAGGATCGTACTTCCTACATTGACGCTGGCCATTGCTATGGCAGCAAAATATACACGGCAGGTGCGTACCGCGGTTTTAGAGGAACTGGGACAGGATTATATCACCGGGGCGCGGGCACGGGGCTTTCCTCTATACAAAATTCTCTGGCGCCACGTGCTGCCGAATGCCTGCCTGCCGTTAATTACGCTCCTCGGCATGCAGATTGGCTGGTTGCTGGGCGGTGTGGCTGTCATTGAAATGGTCTTTTCCTGGCCAGGACTTGGCAAAATGGCCGTACATGCCATTGAGATGCGCGATTATCCTCTCGTACAGGGTTTTGTACTCTGGATTGCTGTTTTGTATATGGTAATGAATCTGCTTGTCGATATTTCTTATACCTATCTTGATCCGCGGCTGAAGAAAGGGGGGAATTGAGTGGAAAAGTTGAAAAAGGATAATTTCTTATTTTGGCTTTATACATTTTTGGTCCTTTTGATCCTCAGCTTTGCTGTTTTTGCACCCTGGCTGGTTCCTTATGATCCGTTTGATGCGGTAATGCGGCAGTCCCTGCAGGCGCCCTCTGACGACCACCTATTTGGAACGGATAAGCTAGGCCGGGATTGTCTGTCGCGTATTATCTATGGAGCGCGTACATCACTGATGATGACGCTGTCGCTGGTTGCCATTATAACGGCAGTAGGAACTTCTATCGGCGTAGTGGCGGGGTATATGGGTGGCAAGGTCGATACTGTACTCATGCGGATTGTTGATATGATGCTGGCTTTTCCGGGGATTGTGCTGGCTATTGCTATTGCCGGCATGCTGGGAGGCAATATCGTCAATGCCATTCTAGCATTGGCAGCGGTAAGTTGGACTAAATACGCCCGTTTAGGGCGCAGTCTTACGCTGAAACTGCGCCAGCGTGATTTTATTGATGCGGCGGTGACAAGCGGGTCAAGACCGCTCCACATACTCTGGCGGCATATTCTACCGAATATCCTGCCAACAATTGTTGTTACTGCGGCGATGGATATCGGGACAATGATCATGGAATTGGCGGGGTTATCCTTTTTGGGTTTTGGTGCACAGCCGCCTACGCCGGAATGGGGCCTGATGCTCAATGAGGGAAGACAGCATATTCAGACAGCGCCCTGGCTGATGCTTTATCCGGGTGCGGCAATCCTGATGGTGGTAACAATATTTAATTTATGGGGAGACAGCCTGCGCGACATCATGGATCCTCAACGATCAAATTAAAGGAAAAACACATGGGAAAGGATGAGATTTCTTGAAAAGATTGGGAAAGTTGACTTTAGTATTAATGATGATATGTCTGGCAGCAGTCTTTATTGCGGGGTGCGGCGGAGGTAGTAAAAAAGAGGCTGATGCCAAGACCTTGCGAATCGGTGTAACTAACTTTGCTGATTCCCTGGAACCAACGGAAAACTACTTTGGCTGGGTTGTTATGCGGTATGGTATTGGAGAATGCCTGGCAAAATTTGACGAGAAGATGAATGTACAGCCGTGGCTGGCTGAAAACGGGCAAATCAGTGCTGACCATATGACCTGGACATTTAAAATTAGAGAAGGTGTAAAGTTCTCGAATGGTAAGCCGCTGGATGCTGCCGCGGTTAAAGCGTCCCTGGAAAGAGCCTTTGCTAAAAACAAGCGGGCAGTAACGTTTTTCAAATATAAAGAGATGAGAGCGGAAGGCCAAAATCTTACCATCGTAACGGAAAAACCAGAGCCCAATATGCCGGGATTTTTAGCTGATCCCCTCTTTTTAATCGTCGATGTAACGGCAGAACCGGCACGCAGCTTTGCGAAGGAAGGGCCAATCGGTACGGGGCCTTACATGTGCAAATCGTTCGTAAAAGATAAAGCAGTTATGGTAAAAAACACCTATTACTGGGATGGCGAGGTTCCCTATGAAACGGTTGAAATCCCGTCCATTGATGACCCGAATACCCGGGCAATGGCGCTGCAGTCGGGAGAGGTGGATATGGCCGTTAATATTGCGGCAGGTGATATTGGATTGTTTAACGATAAGGCCAAATTTCACATTGACAGAATTGCCTCGCTGCGTACGGTACTGGCCCGGATTAATCATAATGGCGTTCTAGGTGATCCCAAAGTTCGTGCGGCGTTCATTAGTGCTTGCGATAGAAAAGTGTACAATGAAGTTATTTTGAAAGGAACCTTTATTGAAGGCAAGGCTCCTGTACCGCCGTCAATGGATTATGGTTTTGATCAGCTCAAGGACCCCAACAGCTATAACATCGAAAGGGCTAAACAGCTTTTGGCCGAAGCGGGCTGGAAGGATGCTGACGGAGACGGGATTTTAGAAAAAAACGGCAAGAAGCTTACGGTAGATTTTGTCGTATACAACAGCCGTGCTGAGCTGCCTATTTATGCTGAGGCTGTGCAGTCTGATGCGAAGAAGGTTGGCTTCGATGTGAAAATCAAGTCAGTTGACTATAACTTAATTGATAAAATAGGGATAAATGGCGAATATGATCTTGTGATTTCAAATATTACGACTGCCAACACCGGTGATCCGGAGATCTTTTTAAATTGGTACTGGAGAACAAATAAAAACGGCGATAATCCGCAGAATGGCTCCGGATACAGCAATCCTGCATTAGATGCAAAATTCGCTGAACTATCCACAACATTCGACCGTGGGCAGCGCCGTCAACTGATGATTGATGCTCAGCAGATTATTATGAACGACGGAGCGGCGCTGTTTCTGGGATATCCGGAAACAAACATCATCAGTTCAACCTCAATTGCAGGCGCTCAAATGTATCCGTCCGATTATTATTGGCTGACCAATAAGATTAAACCCGCTAAAAAATAACACACGCGAAGGAGAACTGAAATGTTGCTAGAGGTATCGGAGCTTTCAGTATCCTATGGGGAATGTGAAATCGTCCGGAATGTAAATATATCGCTTGATGAAGGTGAGGTTCTTGCGATTGTAGGCGAAAGTGGCAGTGGCAAGACAACGGTTATCCGCGCGATTCTTGGCTGCCTGCCGCATGAAGGCCGGGTAAGCGGCGGAAAAATTCTCTTCGAAAATAAAAATCTATTGGAAAATACCCCTGCTGAGTGGAATCGTCTCTGTGGAACAAAGGCAACAATGGTTTTTCAGGACAGCGGCAGCATGCTTGACCCCATTGCCCGTATCGGCAGCCAGTTCATCGAGTATATTCGTGAACACACGTCGCTAACCCAAAAAGAAGCAGCTAAAGCGGCAGAAGCTATGCTTAGAAAAATGCACTTGCCTAATACGGAAAACATTATGAAAAGCTACCCCTTTGAGCTGAGCGGCGGCATGCGGCAGCGCGTCGGAGTGGCAATGGCGATGTTTTTTAAGCCGCGGCTTCTGTTGGCAGATGAACCTACATCGGCTCTGGATGTCACAACACAGGCCCAGGTAGTAAAAGAAATGATGGAGATTTGCCGCCAAGATAGAACGGCAATTATCATTGTCACCCATAATATCGGCGTAGCGGCTTATATGTCCGATAAGCTGATTGTTATGCAAAATGGAGAGATCGTAGAATCGGGTAGGACCGATGCGATTATTGCCCAGCCGCAGACAGCATATACGAAAGAACTTTTGGATGCGGTACCGCAGGTTGGAGGGAAAAGCTATGTCAGCTGACAAGGATACGATTTTAACCATTGATCGTGCGGTAAAACGTTTTCCCACAGCAGACGGACGCATGCTGACGGCCTGTGATGATGTGTCACTGACGCTTTGCCGGGGCGAAACGCTTGGTATTGTTGGTGAAAGCGGCTGCGGTAAAAGCACCCTGGTAAAACTGATCATGCAGCTTCATGCGCCGACAAGTGGGGCTATCTGCTTTCAGGGTGAGGATCTGACGAAGCTCAAGGGAGAGCGCATGCGGCAGAGCCGGCGACATATCCAGATGGTATTTCAGGATCCGTCACAAGCCTTTAATCCCAAAATGAAGATTAAAGACATTCTTTGCGAGCCGTTACGTAATTTCAACCTGATCAAAGACTGTAATGTCCAAAACAAGGCTGGCGAGCTTTTGCGAATGGTTGAGCTGCCGGAAGAGTTTGCCGACCGTTATCCCGGCAACATGAGCGGTGGGCAGCGTCAGCGTATCGGGATTGCCCGAGCGCTGGCGCTTGAGCCGGAGATTCTCGTTTGTGATGAGGCAACCAGTGCGCTGGATGTATCGGTGCAGAAAAAGATTATCGAACTGCTGGTCCGCATTCAGCGGGAAAAGAATGTATCGATGATCTTTATCTGTCATGACTTAGCACTGGTAGCGCAGATCAGTCACCGTATTGCTGTCATGTATCTCGGCAATATCGTAGAAGTGCTTAAGGGCAGTGATCTGCAGGCGGCAAGGCATCCATATACAAAAGCACTGCTGCAGGCGGTTTTTCCGGTAAAGAAAAAAGAAGGCACAGTGGTCAGACCTCTGGAGGGCGAAATACCAAGCCCGCTTGACTTGCCGCCAGGCTGCCCTTTTCAGAGCAGATGCCCGGAAAGTATAGCAATATGCAGACAAGAAAAACCGGTACTGGAAGACCTTTGCCCAGGCCACAGTGCTGCCTGCCATTTATTAAAGCTTTAGCTCATCAAGGTACAAATTCCGCCAGGTATGAAAGGAAGGTCATGATGGAAACCCGTAATGTAGTAATTCGCAGAGTTGAGCATAATGATATTGCCAGTGTACAGAATTTCTTGCTGGGACAACTGCAGGACCTATTTTGTAAAGAAGGTCAAAGTGCTGTTACCGCTGATGTATTAGGACTGGCCAAGCTATATATTGAGCCTGTCCGCAATCAAATGTGGGCAGCGTTTTCTCCTGACGGCACTGTTGTTGGTACAATCGCGATTTGTGAGTATAATGACCGGATAACCGTGCTAAAAGGTCGCTATCCTGCAGGAACAACGGCGGAAGTCGGCCGCTGCTATATTGATAAGACGCTTAGACGCCAGGGGATTGGTTCCAGGCTGCTTACCATAGCGGAGACTTTTTGCCGTGAACAGGGCTACCGGATGATATATCTGCATACGCATCACTTTCTGCCGGGCGGTTTTCATTTCTGGCAAAGCCAGGGCTTTGCCATTACTCTGGATGAAGGTGGTTCTTATGAACTGGTTCATATGGAGAAACCGGTATAGTCTGTAGTAGTTATTAAGCGGATTGAGGAGAGGTTTTATGAAAAAGAACATAGCATTAGCAATTGGGGCCGTTTTCAGCATGAGTGTAGCAGGGACGGTACTGGCTGCACCGGCTAATTTATTTGCAGTAGTCCCCGAGCATCACTGGTCGTACAGTGCGGTGGGACAACTGGCTAAAGCCGGTATCGTGGAAGGCTTCGGCGGCAGTGTTTACCGGGAAGATGTTATGCTGACACGCGTGGAGATGGCGGCGATTGTTGCTAAGGCTATTGCCAAAGCAGATAAAGCCGGCAGCGAAGAGCAAGCAGTAATTAAAAAGCTGCAGGCTGAATTTGCGCCCGAACTTAATATGGGCAGCACCGATAACACAGAACAGCGCTTAGCCAAATTGGAAAAAGGCAAGTCCTCCGTAATAATCAGCGGTGATGCCAGACTGCGCTACCAAAGCAACTGGAATCAAAGTGCCAAAAATACTGACTCAAAAAATACCACTCGTATGGAGCAGCGGGTGCGGTTGAATATCTCATCTGAAGTTGCTGAAAATATAACTCTACTGAGTCGGGTTGCCGCAACTAACCGGTCAAATTTTAGAGGCGTAAATGAGTTAAGTAAAACCTCCAAAAATAATACGGTAAGCTTTGATCGGGCAGAGTTTCAATGGAAAAATAAAGAAGCAACCGTTTCTGTTGGACGTACGCTACCTGCCTTAGGTCAGGGGCTCCTTTGGGACTATAACTCCGTTGATGGAGCAATGGCTACTTATCAGTTCGGCAATGCTCAGTTATTAGCTGGTTATGGTGATCTTGCTGCATATACTGCAAGTGGTAATACTACTAATGCTTTTCTTGCTAATTTAAAAGTAAATGTTGGACCATCTACCAATATTACTGTGGCACATCTAAATACCATGTCAAATAATTTCCTGGACAAGGATAAGAAGAAAATACAATATGATTTAGAGCAAACGGCAATAGGCTTTACAACGAAGAGCGGTGTTTTCACCGTTACCGGTGAATATGTTAAAAACAGCGACAGTAAGCTTCCTGCGGGAGCTCAGGATCACGGCTATTGGGGACGTCTGCTCTGGAAAGGCATCGACAACAGTAAGCCCGGTACCTTTGGTATCAGTTTTGACTATTTAGCCCTAGGCAACTACGCTGTAGATTCCTACAATAATCCAGGGACATTAGTCGTAAGCGGCGGCAACAGTGCTACCGGCCTTGGTGGCGACGGTGCCAAAGGCTACGGTTTTGGTGCTCAATATGTGTTCGCAAAAAATGCCAATGTTGAAGCCCGTTATTATAACCTAAAGCCTTATGATCAGGGAAAATCAACCTTCAGCAGCTATAAGGATTCTTACCACTTGATCGGTAACTTCAAATTCTAATGGCAAAGGCTTCAACTGTCACGTGGGCTGATCATAAACGCTTCCTGGCTTTGGCCTTACCGTTGACGGTGATTTCCCTATCCACTCCCTTGCTGGGCGTAGTGGATACCGCAATTATGGGCAGACTGCCGCAGGCCTCCTATATTGGCGGTGTTTCTATTGGAGTCCTGATTTTCAATACACTTTACTGGCTGCTAGGCTTCTTGCGCGTCAGTACCTCCGGCTTCAGTGCGCAGGCCAGCGGACGCAGAGAAAAGCAGGCAAGCTCGCTGGCGCTGTTTAGGCCGCTGGTGCTGGCATTGGTCATGGGAGTGCTGATGGTGCTCTTCCAGCAACCGTTGAAAGCTGCCGCCTTTGCTTTGATGTCACCGAATGAAACCGTGTGGGCGGTGGCCAGCATGTATTTTGACATCCGGGTATGGGGAGCTCCCTTTGCTTTGGCTAACTATGTCATTGCCGGCTGGCTGATGGGGATGGCCAGGATAAAACTATCCCTATACCTGCAGGTGACAATGAATATTCTCAACATGCTACTGGCGGTGTATTTTGTCGCCGGGCTTGGCATGTCGGCTGACGGTGTTGCAACGGCTACGCTCATAGCCGAAGTTGGTTCTGCTTTTATTGGGATGGCACTGATTGCCCGAACCGGGCTGATCAGCATGGCAAGCTTGTCGGTCAAAAGTATCATTGACTCTACCGCGCTTGTGAAAATGATGAAGGTCAACGGCGACTTATTTATCCGTACGGCCTGCCTGCTGGCAGTATTTAACTACTTTGCCGTTTATGGCCTTCGTTATGGCGATACTATTTTGGCGGCGAACGCGGTATTACTGCAGCTTCACTATGTAATTGCCTATTTGCTCAGTGGTTTTTCCAATGCTGCCACTGTTTCTGTTGGCCAAGCAATGGGAGAAAAAAACGCGCTGCTGTTTGTCAAGACGGTTACCTTAACTGCCCTATGGGGAGGCGGCATGGCAATTCTGCTGTCGGTGAGCGTACTATTCCTGCAGGGGCCGCTGATCGCGGTATTTACAACTCTGCCGGATGTTCAGGAGATTGCTTATCAGTATTGTTATTGGATTGCTGTATTCCCGCTGGCGGCTTTTTGGGGCTTGCAGCTCTATGGGATTTTTGTGGGAGCTACGGAATCCGCTCCAATCCGTAATTCTATGATTTACTCTCTGGTGGTGTATTTTTTCATTTTGTGGTTTCTGGTACCGTATCTGCAAAACCACGGAGTATGGTTAGCTTTTATTGTATTTAGTCTGGGAAGATCGCTGTTTTTGTGGCCTTATTTACCCCGGCTGAGTAAAAAGATCACTGGTACTGCAGCAGAAGCAGTGTTTGGAGATTGAACTTTGTGCATAACGAAAAAATGAGGTTAATTGAATGGTTTGATCCATTTAATCAATCTCATTTTTTTATGGAAATTTGCTTTTACTGTAGCAATTTATTAGCAGTCGCTAACTTTATCACCCTGTGCATGTCCAAAACATAAAATGGCATATAACGCTATTCATAGGGGAGGATTATATGCCAGAGTTTTATTATAACGAAGACTGCTGTCTAAATGAACGGGAAGTCCACTTACGAGATTGCTTTCGGCTCCTTTGGTCACAGCATGTTTACTGGACGAGGATGGTTATTATGGGGATTGTTTATGATTTGCCTGATTTAGAGCAAACTACGAATCGGCTTCTGCGTAACGCACCTGATTTTGGAAGAGTTTTTAATCATTTCTATGGAAATAGAGTGGCTGCTGAGTTTGAACGCCTGATAACAGATCATTTGGTTATTGCAGCGGAGCTTGTGAAAGCGGCAAAAGCCGGTGATAGTTCGGCGGCAGCAGATGCGGAAAAAAGATGGTATGAAAATGCAGAGGAAATCGTTTGCTTCTTAAATCACATTAATCCCAATTGGTCTGTAGGCGATATGAGGCAGATGTGGTTTACGCATTTGGCATTAACAAAAAAAGAAGCAATAACCATGCTTAATAAGGATTACGCGAAAAGTATTGCGATATTTAATAGAATCGAAAAAGAAGCATTGATAATGGCTGATGAATTTTCTAATGGCATTACGTGTCAATTTTCTATATGATGCTTTAAACAACGGCAGGAGTTTGGCATGGTTTTATGAGTAAATGTCCGGGCTTTTTAGGGGGCGTATGAGATTGCAATGAATTCGAAGGTGCCCGCGGACAACCTTGTTGGGGAACCCGTAATTGCTTTTTACCGCCTGGCGAGAAAAGTTGGTAACGATATAAGAAAAGCCTGACTTGTTAGTAAGTCAGGCTTTTTGTGTGCTGTTTTCGCGTAACGTTAAAACTTCTTTTTCATAATTACCTGATAATCGCTGTTCGAGTTATCCGGGTTTTTTTCAATTTCAATCGTCCGGTCTTTATCTTCGTCCAATTGAATATGGACAACACCGCTCTTTACATTTACGCCTGGCATCACTTGGAAGCCTTTTTTCTCTTCCCGTTTAATCGACATCGTATGACTGGACAAATCAGCCGAATTATCTTCGACAATCATGGGTTTATCCGGAGTATGGCGCTGTGAGCCGATTGAACGCTGTTCGACAGTCGTCTGCTGCGGGGGAGCAGGAGCTTCCGGAATGCTTGGAATCGGATTAGCAGCAGGAGGAGGCTGTATCGTCACAGGACGCTGATTGGGTAATTCGGCAGGCGGCTTATGAACATAGCGGTAGCCAGCCCAAGCCAGCAGAATGAGTAAGCATACTAGTATGCTGCCAAAGAGGGATTTCTTTTTCCGCCTTTTTTCCTGCCTTAATTTCATAATAATCTTTCAAGCCTTTCTTTGCTGCGCTGCTTTTAGTCCCTATTACTATTATATACCAGAATTCCCGCTGCATTCTATTGAAAATTTAGAACTCAATGCTGCGATTATGCTGGTCAACAATATATCGTTCACAAGAACCCTGAAATCTTTCGGTAATTAGGTGCGCAATATCCTCCATTGCTTTATTGAGGCTGGCGCCCTTGTCATCATCAAATCCTACTAATTGAAAAAAGAGATTTTTACTGTCAATGGTGGTTTTTCCTAATTCACTTTGTCGCCAAATCCACTTTCGTGTTTGAACCTTATTTCCACTTGCAAACACAAGCTCACCTACATCGACTGATTCGTAGTCGGTGGCACCAAAAGGCAGAAAGAGATCTCCTTCCTTGGCAAAGCGAACTTCTAAGTCCGCATGTATGTCAGCTAAGTCGTGTGCTCCTAACGAGATCATCTGTTCAATAGAAATGGCGTTACACAAATCTACTAAGGCATTAATCGCCGGCAAGGATGTTCCTTTTATGATTCTCTTAAACATTGCTTCGACAGAGGGCGGGTATTTGTTGGGGTTTATACCCGCTTTTGTCATGATTGACCGGTACAGGGAGATATTGAGAAGCTCCCTTACCTGGGTATCCTGGTAGCTTTCGCGCATTTTTTGCTCTGCGTTCCGTAACCTGGCTTGATCACTGGGCAAGGTCTCTGAATTTTTTAAGGCTCTGCCTACCAAAATGCCGAATTTAATACGGGGATTAATTTCAAAAACAGACGGATCAACTGAATAACGCATAGGAACCTCCTCGTAAGTTAAACATCCTGATTCATTGCCTGACTGGCTTGCTGCTCGGCTAGCTTGTACCATACATTTTGCTTTTTGTTTGGTTATATTGTAGCGATGCGTTTACAAAGTGTCTAGCGACACTTTATACTACATATGTGACAAATTTTCATATAATTTGAATACGAAATCTCATACATCGAGGGCTTTATGGATGCTAAGAAGATTCAAGTATTATTAAGTACATTAAAAACGGGCAGTTTTCTAAAGGCTGCAGACAGTCTGGGGTATACTCCGTCCGGCTTAACTCATATGATGGACAGCCTGGAAAAAGATATCGGAATCACTATACTCAAGCGAGGTCGGTTTGGTATTTGCCTCACACCAGAAGGAGAAAAACTGCTGCCCTTGTTTGAGGATTTCGCAGCTGCCGAACAGAAAATCCGCAATGAAGTGCGCAGCTTACAAAGCCGGCGGCAGGAAATTATCCGAATAGGAGCCTATGCCAGCGTAGCACGCAATTGGCTGCCGTCTCTTTTGAGCGGGTTTTATTTGGAACATCCCAAAGTGAGTATTGAAACGGTAGTGTTGGGCAGAGAAGAACTCTATAATGCTTTGAAAAAAAGAGAAGTGGATATGATATTTGCCTGCAGTGGGACAGAATGTAAACATGAGTTTGTTTCGCTGGCGAAAGACTATTACCGGGCGGTGTTACCACTAGGATATCCTACTGCACAAGAAACAATTTTTGCGCTAAAAGAATTTGAAGGCGCTCCCTTTATCATGCCATCATTTATGAAAGATATTGATGTGCAAAAGGCATTGGAGACAAACAATATTTCGATCAAAATGCTTGCTGCTTCAGCCGATGATCCGGTCGTGCTAAGCATGGTTTCCGGGGGGCTTGGCATTAGTATGCTGTCCGATTTGGTTCTGCAGGGAGCCTCTGAAAAGGTGAAGATAATGCCCTTGGAACCGAATGTATCCCGGATATTAGGTATTGCTGTCCTCTCGATGCAGTCCCTCAGCCCACTTGTCAAGAATTTCATAGCTTATGTTAAGCGACATAAAATTTTTGCGCAATAATTGGTGTTGAAATTGTATGTCAAAAAGCTCAATTAGCAGTTTAAAACTGCAATTGAGCTTTGGTTGTATGAAAAAGGGGTTCCGTGTCATTTGATTAGGCGTACTTTGTGATTTGAGTCAAAGAATAATCGCTCCTATCTGTTATAATAAGAGATAGACAACATTCGGAGGGCAATTCAGTTTCTATATATAAGGAGGTTGTTAAAATGAGTTTTAGGGTGACTGAAAATGTGACGTGGGTCGGCAAGATTGACTGGGAATTAAAGAAATTTCATGGAGAAGAGTACTCCACACACAAAGGATCGACGTATAACTCCTATCTTATCCGCGATGAGAAAAATGTGCTGATTGATACTATATGGCTGCCGTTTGCCAGAGAATTTGTGGACAACCTGCAAAAAGAAATACCATTAGAAAGCATTGACTATATCGTTATTAATCACGGTGAAGTAGATCACAGCGGTGCCTTGACCGAATTAATGAAATACATCCCCGATACGCCGATTTACTGTACTGCCAATGGCGTAAAATCATTAAAAGGCCAGTATCATCAGAACTGGAATTTTAAGGTAGTTAAAACAGGCAATAAGCTGAATATCGGCTCCAGGGAATTAATCTTTGTCGAGGCACCAATGCTGCATTGGCCGGATACCATGATGTGCTATTTAACAGGCGATAACCTGTTATTCAGCAATGACGGATTTGGTCAGCATTATGCTTCGGAGTATATGTTTAACGATCTGGTTGATCAGGCCGAGCTTTACCAGGAGTGTATGAAGTACTACGCTAATATCCTCACTCCGTTCAGCCGGATGGTTGAGCGCAAAATTAAGGAGATTGTCGGATTAAACCTGCCGGTGAACATGATCTGTCCCAGCCATGGCGTAATCTGGCGGGACAATCCACTGCAAATTGTAAACCGGTATTTAGAGTGGGCAGCCGATTATCAGGAAAACCAAATCACGGTTTTTTATGATACCATGTGGGACGGGACCCGCAAGATGGCAGAGGCAATTGCCCAGGGTCTTAAACAAGCCGATGCCAGTGTCAATATTAAGCTGTACAATACGGCCCGGCGTGACAAGAATGATATTATTACGGAAATCTTCAAATCAAAAGCTATTTTAGTTGGCTCGCCTACGGTAAATAAAGGGATTTTATCCTCAGTGGCCGGTCTAATGGAAGAGGTAAAAGGACTGGGCTTTAAAAATAAAAAAGCAGCCGCCTTTGGGGCTTACGGCTGGAGCGGGGAATCGGTTAAAGTACTTAACGAGCTTTTGAAAGACAGCGGCTTCACTGTGGTGAACGAAGGGCTTAAAGGGTTATGGAATCCGGATGAAAAGACAGCCGGAGAGTGTGTTGAATTTGGGAAAACATTTATTGGAGCGCTTGGTTAAGCATAAAATTACCTTTCCATTTATGGCCTGATTTCCGGGATGTTAGCATGGCGGTAAGCCTACAGCCAACCAATTGCAAAGGAGCAGTAAATGAATAGCAGCATACCCACCATCAAAATGAAATCAATTGTACTGGATTGCCCTGATATTCAAGCTTTGTCTGATTTTTATATCCGGATGCTTGGATGGGAAAAGGATTTGGTAGAGGAAGAGGATTTTCTAGCCATCCGTTCTCCGCTCAGCGGTGTCAAGATCGCCTTTCAAACCAACAGTAACTACGTTGCGCCTGTTTGGCCGGAAGAACTTAATGCGCAGCAGCAGATGCTGCACATCGACTTTGCAGTACAAAGTAAAGAAGAGCTGGAACGTGCTGTGAAACACGCCATTTCCTGTGGCGCAACGAAGGCTGATACACAGTACTGTGACGAGTGGACAGTCATGCTTGACCCGGTAGGACATCCATTTTGTTTTGTCGTTTGGTGATATTTATCAGCGATTAGCACTTATCCTGTTTAATTCGCTCCCGGTCCGGGTTTAGTAAAGGCCGTCCGCAGCCGCCGCCAAACATCGGATATTTCTTAGCAGATTCTTTGCTAATAATTGTGTCATATTGGGAACAGCGGTATGTACTGTATTCGGAGAACTCTTCCGCTACTTCCAAATAGGAACATTGATGAGCGGCCTCATCCCATTTTCCATACATACAGGGCATTTCTTTGCAGCAGTAACCGCACTGATAACACGTTTGATCGCTAAATGCTGTCGCCATTTTTTTTGATGTATTTCGCAAAACGGTGCGTCCTTCTTGTATATAATCACCCAATAGACGTTCATCCAAGCCATTAGCCCCTCCATCAATCATCAAGCCTAAGCACATGAGTGTGATTATTGCTCTATTCATCTTTAGCCTTCTTCCTAGCTCATAAACCAGCTGGTTTTTATGTCCTTGAGTACTATACCACTTTGTTTATGACTGGAAAAGTTTCATTTTCTAAGCTATAGCATAGAAAGAGTTAAGTCTGACGGTATTAAAGTAAAATACGAAATCCAGACGCAAAATAGAATTAATTTCCTCCATGAAGCTTCGTTTTTGTTAAAAATAAAAAGAAGCCTCAACTTTAAGGGTTGAGGCTTCTTTGTGTTTCTCGAGTATGGGATTATCACATGTGCTTTAAACTTTATTCTTCATTATACTTCGTCAAGAAGTTACACATCGCTTCTAAAACGATTTCCGGTTGTTCTTCAGGAACAAAATGTCCACACTCCGGAACGCCAAAGCCGCTAACATTCTCTGCCCGTTCCTGCCACCCTGCCAGAACATCCCACAAACTTCCGACAACACCATTGGCACCCCATAAAACTAATAAAGGCGTTTTGATGATTGTATCTCTGTCGAGCAGATCATACTCCATATCGATGGTTGCGGAGGCTCTGTAATCCTCGCTAATCCCGTGTATCGTCATGGGGTCAGAAAAACATCGCGTGTATTCTTGTAATATTTCTTCTGAAAACCTCTCCCGTGCCTTTGGACCGATTTTACGCTGCAAGTTAAAATGGATGAAAAATTCTGGATCGGCGCTTAGTAATTTTTCTGGAAACCCATCTGGCTGAATATAGAAAAACCAATGCCAATATTTTGTTGCAAACTCCTGGTTAGTATCTCTATACATATCATAAGTGGGGAGAATATCCATCAATGTGCATGTTAATACTTTTTCCGGATGATCCAATAGTAAACGGTGACAAACACGAGCTCCGCGGTCGTGCCCGGCCAAGTGGAATCTTGAAAAACCAAGCTGCTCCATAACAGCTACCTGGTCATTAGCCATCACCCTCTTTGAATAATTGGAATGGTCAGGTAACCCCTGTGGCTTCGTACTATCGCCGTACCCACGGAGATCGGTAAGTACGACCGTAAACTTTTCAGCTAGTTTCGGGGCAATGAATCGCCACATTATGCAAGTTTCCGGGTGGCCATGCAGAAGTAAAATAGCCTCTTTCCCCTGACCGCCAACGAAAGTATTTATTTTGATCCCATCTCCGACATCCACCAGCTTGTGGGTAAACTCCGGAAAGTATTTTTTGGCCAACATGAGAAAACCTCCTAAAAATTTATTCCGCTACAGTTATTATTACTGCGGAGCAATAAACCGTAAAATACAAATTTATTATTTGTTAATAGGTTTTAACTATATAGAATGATATAATAATTTACAATTCGCTTTTGTCGGCGGATTGGGAGGTGCAAAAAATGACAATAACGCAAATGAAGTATTTTGTTGAAGTGTGCAAGTGGAAAAACATAACGAAAGCCTCCACCAGCTTGTGTGTGTCGCAGCCGACTATTACTGTTTCAATGAAAGAATTAGAAGCAGAGACCGGTCTGAATTTGTTTAAGCGGGACGGTAAAAAAATTTCTGTTACACAAGAAGGGGAATTCCTCTTAAGCAAAATAGCGGCAGTTTTACATAGTGTAGAACAATTAAACTATGATATTTTTGACTTTGTAAACACCAAGAACCATATTAAGTTAGCTATCCCTGTACAAGTCGGCTCATACTTAATACCTATAATCCTTGAAGAATTCAAGGGTAGACATCCGGAAATAAGTTTAGAAATTGTTGAATTAGGTGGTATGGATTCATTACAAATGGTAGATCAGGAGGAAATAGATCTTGCGATTACAATCTACGAAGCAGATTATTGCAGTGGCTTGCATTACACCAAACTTTTTGATAGCGAATGCTGCTTCTGCACCAATATTGATCATCCACTAGCCACACAAAAGCAAGTCGAAGTGTCGGATTTAGTGTATGAAAAACTCGTTATGCTCCAAGGAGGCTTCTTTGTCAATAAGATGGTCTATCGAGCATTTGAGGATGCCGGAATAAAGCCTAATTTAATTTTACGGTCGGCGCAATTGCATACGGTAAAGAGTTTGGTAAATAAAAAAATAGCGTCGACCTTCTTAATGCGGGAAACCGTTTTAGACGATCCAAAAATTGTTGCTATTCCGTTTTCGAATGGACTAGAAATCAGGGCTGGTATTGTTACAAAACGAGGGAGACAAATTTATTCTGATGTAAAAAAACTGATAGACTTTACGCGGGAAAAGTTCAAATGAGCTTTCTCAATTCGCTGGTTGAGCTGATAGGGAAAAGTTTAGCCAAGGCTTGGTAAAACTAAGAGCCATAATTCTTTTCTCGAATTATGGCTCGTTAAACATACTGGCGACTATCGGCCTAAACGACCACTTTTTATACCAAGTGGTCGTTTTTTTGTTCTTCTGATAACTCTATGCTTAGGAGCTTACTTTATGCCTAGCCGTTTTATTTTACGCCACAGGGTCGTACGGTCAATCCCTAAGATTCTGGCAGCCTCTACATATTTCCCTTTTGCTAACGATAGAGCTTCGTTAATCTCATCTATTTCGCTTGGTTTGTGTTTGGGCGACTTATATGGCAGCTTGGTATCATCTAAATGAAGATGGATGGAGGACGCGTCGATTAGTTCTTGCTTGTGTATAGCCGTAATCCGTTCGATGATGTTTTTTAGCTCACGAATATTGCCTGGCCAATCATATTGTGTAAGCGCTGTCAGCGCTGCGGGGGAAAACTTTAATCGCCGTCTAAACGTGTCCTCCGGATTAGTTAGAAATAAATGGGCGAGAGCGGGAATGTCTTCCTTCCTTTCGCGTAATGAAGGGATTTTGAGTTGAAGAACATTCAGACGATAGTACAAATCGGCCCGGAACTTGTTTTCGTTGACAAGATCTTTTAAATTTTTATTTGTTGCGGCAATGATTCGAATGTCGACAGGAATTACCCGATCACTTCCTAACCGCATGACTTTTCGTTCTTGCAATACACGTAAGAGTTTTCCTTGGGTAATGTAATCCATTTCGGCAATTTCATCAAGAAAGAGGGTTCCGCCGTGAGCAAGTTCAATTAGTCCTGGCCTTCCTTTTTGGTTTGCCCCAGTGAAAGCCCCCCCGACGTAACCAAACAGCTCGCTTTCTAAAATGTGAGTTGGGAGGGCAGCACAGTTAATGGCAACAAATGGTCCTTGGTGACGGCGGCTATAGTTATGAACTGCTTGAGAGAAAACTTCTTTACCACAGCCTGTTTCACCAATGACTAAAATGGATGAATTGGTTAACGAATAATCTTTAGCGACTGCAATCGTCTGTTTGATACTATCGCTATTGCCAACGATATCATCAAAGGTCAAGTCGGCTACATGACCGGACGCATAAATATTTGACCGAACTTTCTCCTCCATTTTCTGAATGTATTTTACGTCCTGGAAAGTAATCACAGCCCCCACAACGCTGTCGTTTACTTTAATGGCAATCTTGTTGCAGAGTACATCTATACCATTAATGGAGAGAATTTGTCCTAAATCATCCTCGCCTGAATACAGAACTTTGGACAATTCCATGTTAGGACAAATCTGTGAGATCTGTTTACCAATTGCCTCGCTGGATGTAATGTTGCTGATTCTCTCTGCAATAGGGTTGAAAACAGTGATGAACTCCTTATTATCGACTGATATGATTCCCTCATATGCATAATCCAGTACGGCCTGAAAGAGGCCGGTTTTTTCTTTCTCCAGGGCGCGGGCATAGACAATTCGTTTTGCTTCTTTTGCTGCTTGCAAGATACCTTCGGTGCCGCTTTCGATTAGCTGACTAGGACAATTTAAGGTGTTCGCAGACTTTACGGTAATTGAACCGCCAATTACAACATGGACTCCATCTTGGATTGCTGTTCGTACCTGGTGATCAGCTTCGGATTCATCTTTTATGGGATATAGTCGAAGCTCTACATCTAAGATGGAACTCAAACACTCTATCCCCACGATCATGGAAGGGAAAGTTACTACTCCGATTACTTTTCCGTGGTCTCTAGCTTGCTCCACGCAACGCATAATATCAAAACCTGTTATCGGAACTTCAACTACTGTAACTGGGATTCCGGCATTTCGGATAGCCGATGCGGTGCCGCCACGCGTAATAATAATTTCGGTTCCCTGATCTAATAGCGATGAGGCGACAACCACACCCTCGCTGAGTAATCCTTTGAATACAGGTATATCATCATGGTTATTAATTAGCGCAGCTTTGGCTTTTTCTAATAAAGAATTATCAGGTGCCAGAAAACTGATAAGCGCCATATAGCCAGCCTCCTTATGCAACGAAATGCAACGATAACTTCATTATAAATTGTATGATGAATAATGCAACATAAAAAAATACGTAAAGAGAGCTTGTTCCTTACGTTAAAAATTTTTGGCTAAACAATGAAATAATGTAAATGTTGCGCACTCAACTAATGCAACGACAATTTGCAACTATTTGCAACGAAAAATGTTGCACGAAGATTCTGATAAACGCAACTAATGAATAAAATACGGTGCTCTAGGACTTGGCATGGTTATTGCAAGTTGTATAACTGTGAGGCGGAAGGATTCTTACGCAGGGGGAATTCCTATTTAGGTTCACGGACTATTTATAACGATGAGGAGGTTAAAAAAGTGAACAACATGGTACGTAGTCTTGTAGTTCTGGCGATCGGTGCGGCCATTTGGTTTGCACCTGTACCGGCTGGGTTGAAACCGGAAGCATGGAAACTAATGGCCATATTTGTTTCGACAATCCTAGGCTTTATTCTGCAGCCGCTGCCTATTGGATCATTGGCTTTTATTAGCGTTACGTTTACAGCTCTTTCTGGGGTTTTAAAACCAGCTGAGGCATTATCCGGCTTTAGCAATGGGACTATTTGGCTTATTGTTTCTGCATTCTTATTTGCCAAAGGGTTTATCAAAACTGGCTTAGGCCGCCGTATTGCTTATGTATTAATTCGCGCCCTTGGCGACAGCACACTAAAATTAGGTTATACCATCGTACTAAGTGATCTCATTATTAGCCCTGCAACTCCTTCTAACACTGCCCGGGCAGGCGGAATACTGTTTCCTATTGTAAAAAGCTTATCGACCGCTTTTGGCTCTGAGCCCGGCTCCACGGCTAGAAGAGTGGGTGCATATTTAATGCAAACGGCTTATCAGGGAAATACCATTACATCGGCCATGTTCATGACCGCGATGGCAGGTAATCCGCTCATTGCTTCACTAGCCGCAAATACGTTGAAAATTAATATTAGCTGGGGCTTGTGGGCAACAGCTGCTCTTGTACCCGGACTTTTATCTATTATTGTTGTGCCATACCTTCTTTATAAGTTCTATCCTCCCGAAGTAAAGAAAACACCGGAAGCAAAAGCAATAGCTGCCAAAGAACTGGAACAAATGGGCGCTATGTCTATAGGGGAAAAAATTGTCGCCGCTGTATTCGTAGGAGCACTGGTTCTGTGGAGTACTTCTCAATATACGAAGCTTGACGCGACTGTTGTGGCGATGCTTGCCGTTACGGTTATGATGGTAACTAAGGTATTAGAGTGGAAGGATGTTTTAACGGAAACAGGCGCCTGGGATACGTTGATATGGATGGGAGCTTTGATTGGCTTAGCTGATTATTTATCCAAGCTTGGCTTCATCCCTTGGTTTGCAAAGCTGGTTAGCGCCAGCATGGTGGGTGTACCCTGGATGCAAGCCTTTGTTATCCTTTTGGTTATCTACATGTATGCACATTACGGTTTTGCCAGCCTTGTTGCTCACATTACTGCTATGTATGCGGCCTTTGCGGCTGTGGCAGTTGCAGCAGGGGCGCCAGCGTTCCTTGTGGCGCTTGCATTAGCCTATATGTCGAACCTTTGTATGTCGCTCACTCACTATGCAGCCGGTCCGGCGCCCATTTACTTTGGTGCGGGCTATGTCGATCAGGGAACATGGTGGAAGATTGGGTTCCTGGTGTCAGTTGTTAACATGATTATTTGGGTTGGAATCGGGTCATTTTGGTGGAAGATTCTTGGTTTGTGGTAAATATAAAGCGTTGAAAATAGGAGGTTTATTATGCACGCAATTGAAAAGATCCTCGCAAAAAAGGCTGGCAAAGACTCTGTTGCAACAGGCGAAATCGTGAATTGTTTTATCGATATGGCAGGTATTAACGACCTGTATCTTCAGACGGTGCGCTCATTTTTTGAAATGGGTGGCAATCGAGTCTACGATCCTAGTAAAGTGATTATGTTTTTGGATCACTACGCTCCTGCGTCAACGATTACGCAGGCTGACAATCAAAAGCAATTTCGTGAGTTCTGCTGGGATCAAGGCATTGATTTACTAATCGATATCAATGAAGGTGTCTGCCATCAGGTCCTGGCAGATCGTGGTCTTTCTTATCCGGGTGAACTTATTGTTGTAACTGACTCACATACAACCACTCATGGTGCATTTGGCGCCTTTGGTACGGGAGTTGGTGCAACTGATCTGGCGACTATTTTAATCACAGGTAAACTTTGGTTCCGGGTTCCGGAGATAATCCGCATTAATTTTGAAGGCCAACTGCCCAAAGGTGTTTATGCTAAGGACATCATCCTTCATGCTATTGGTGAACTCGGTGCAGATTATGCCGTATATAAAGCGGTGGAGTTCGGCGGCTCTGTTATTCAGCAGCTTAGCATTTCGGAAAGAATGGCTCTGTGTAATATGACAACAGAAATGGGAGCTAAGACGGCATATATTCAGCCGGACGAAGTCACTATGGCTTTTGTGAAAGAAAACGTTACGCGTGAGTATGAAGTGTTTACAACAGACCCTGGATATCAGTACGCGGCAGAGCATACATTCGATGTATCCAAGCTAGCTCCCCAAGTTGCTGCACCATTCAGTGTTGATAACGTACATGATATTACCCAGTTTGTTGGAAGACAAATTAATCAGGCCTATCTCGGATCCTGTACGGGAGGACGCCTTGAAGATATTGCAATTGCGGCTAAAATTTTAGATGGCAAGAAAATTAATCCCCGTACCCGGTTGATTGTTGTACCTGCTTCCCGGGATGTATTGCTGCAGGCAATGGAAAAAGGCTATATGAAGACACTGATCAACGCCGGTGCAACATTTGTTACGCCAGGCTGCGCATCCTGTCTCGGTACTCATCAGGGAATGCTTGCCGGAGGAGAGACCTGTATTTCCTCCACAAACCGGAACTTCCCTGGACGAATGGGTCATGTCAAAGGCGAAATATTCCTGGGATCACCAGCGGCTGTGGCGGCTTCTGCTCTGGAAGGTAAAATAACCGATCCAACTCAATATCTGGACTAAGGAGTGTTGCATGATGGAAAAAATCGCAAGAGGGAAAGCGTTTGTTTTCGGCGCGAATATAGATACGGATCAAATATATCCTGGCCGTTTTGTAGAATTAACTGATATAGAAGATGTAGCTAAGCATGCTATGGAAGGGGCGGATCCGAACTTTGTGCAGGAGTTTAAGCAAGGCGATATTATCGTTGCTTCCACCAATTTTGGCTGCGGATCGAGCCGCGAGCATGCTGCCATCACCCTCAAAGCAGTAGGGGCAGGTGCTATTCTGGCTGAGTCCTTTGGACGTATTTTCTACCGGAATGCTGTTAATTTGGGTGTCCCTGTACTGGTTTGTCCAGAAATTAGTAAAAGAGTTAAAAAAGGAGATAGCGTATCAGTTGACATTCAGTCTGGCAAAGTTACGAACGAAACAACCGGTGAAACCGCTCAGGCTGAGCCTATGTCAGAATATATGTTGAATATACTAACAAGTGGCGGTATTAAGCCTCTAATTAAAAAGGAATTAGCACAAAGAGGCTAACCTTGATGTCCCCCTATAGGAGTATCGCCTATGGGGGGATTGATTATCGTATTAACGCAAAGAGGGATAGAATGGAAGAGATATTGTTTGTTGCGCTGTCCCAATCGATGGCCGCTATTGCAGCCGAAGTAAGCGCTGACATTGGCATTCCTCTAAAGATTGAATTGAGTACTATGTTGGAGGCTAAAGGTGCAGTTCTTTCACACCCCAATATTAGGCTTGTTATAAGCCGAGGGGGAGCGGCTGAAAATATTAAGCAATTATCTGATATAACGGTCGTTGATGTTACAGCTAGTATAGCTGATATTTTAGAAGCGGCAGACCGGTTAGCGAGTAATGGTGCAAAAAAGATTGGGCTTGTAGCACATCATAGTCTACTTGAAGACAATAAACAGAACATCCGGATATTAGACAGGGAAATTCTCATGCGTCCTTGGCAAAGTGCTGAGCAAGTAAGTCTCCTTATACAAGAGCTATCACGGGAAGGCGTTACAGCGATTGCAGGGGATAACACGGGTGTTAAAGTTGCACGAGATTATGGTTTAGCAGCTGAAGCAGTACCCACAGGTATTGCTTCAATTAAGCGATCAATTACAGAGGCAGTCAAAATTGCCAAAGCACGTGAGGCTGAACGGTTGATAGAGCGAATTAAGGCTGAACAAATTCATAAACAAGTTGAATTTATTTATAATGCCCTTGAAAGGTCCGCAAAAGCTATAGAGGAAGTGGCTGCATCCTCACAAGAGTTAGCGGCAACAAGTCAAGCGACTGCTGTAGTTACCCGATCAGTTGCGAAAGATGTTGAGAGTACATCTGCGATTTTAGGCATTATCAGGAGAGTTGCTCAGCAGACTAATTTATTAGGGTTGAATGCCGCTATAGAAGCGGCCCGTGCAGGAAACTTGGGGCGCGGTTTTTCTGTCGTCGCAGGGGAAATTAGGAAGCTTGCTGATGAAAGCCAAAGCTCTACCCAGAATATCACAAATATACTGAAACAATTCCGTAGCTCAGTAGAAACTGTTCAAAAGAATGTTGAGCAGGAAAGCACAATCACGCAAGAGCAAGCAAAAGCGATACAAGAAATTGCTGAGATGATTGAAAGTATTCGTTTGGCAGGAAAGCAATTGATTGCTGTATCAGAGTCTAAAAGTAGTGTACTAAATAAGTGAGGGAGATAGATGGTGAAAAAGCCGCTTAAAATTGTCGAGACGGTGTTAAGGGACGGACATCAGTCGCTAGCCGCAACTCGTATGAGAATTACCGATATGTTACCGGTATTAGAACAACTGGATGAGGCAGGCTATTGGGCATTAGAGGCTTGGGGTGGAGCGACATTTGACAGCTGTCTCCGTTTTTTGGGAGAGGACCCTTGGGAGCGTTTAAGAACTTTAAAAGGCCGATTAAAAAAAACTCCCATTCAAATGCTGTTGCGTGGGCAAAATGTGCTTGGCTATAATCACTATGCGGACGATGTGGTTACAGAGTTCGTTAATCGGGCCGTAGATAACGGCGTCGGTGTGATTCGTATCTTTGATGCGCTTAACGATACTCGCAATTTAGAAGTGGCAATGCAAGCTGCGAAGAGAGCGGGCGCTCATGTTCAAGGTGCTTTTGTCTACACCATTAGCCCCTATCATAATACAGAAAGTTTTCTAAAGGTTGCCCGTGAACTGGTTCAGCTTGGTGCTGATTCGGTTTGTATTAAAGACATGTCCGGTCTTTTAGCTCCATATGCTGCTTATGATTTAGCAGCTGCCTTGAAAGCAGAAATCAGTCTTCCGATCCACCTTCACACGCATTATACCAGCGGCATGGCTTCAATGACTTATCTAAAAGCTATCGAAGCCGGGGTGGATATAGTGGATTGTGCACTTTCGCCTTTTTCAATGGGCACGTCTCAGCCTGCAACCGAAGCTATCGTAACAGCGTTGGAAGGTACGTTATGGGATACGGGGATTAAAAAAGAGAACTTGTACCCTATTGCGGACCACTTTCGGGGAGTAAAGAAAGACATTGCTGATACCTTTAAACTCAATACGGCGATTGATATTGATACAAAGGTATTATCTTTCCAGATACCAGGAGGCATGTTATCGAATCTTCTAAACCAGATGAAAGAGCAAGGCATGGCAGACAAATATCCGGAACTGCTTGAAGAAATGCCGCGAGTCCGGGCCGATCTTGGCTATCCTTCGCTTGTAACGCCGACTAGCCAGATGGTGGGCTCGATGGCTGCTTTTAATGTCATGCTTGGTCGCTATAAGGTAGTGCCCAGAGAAATAAAGGATCTTGTTCGTGGCAAGTATGGACGCACTCCAGCCCCGATTGACCCAGCGATAAGACAACTTATCATCGGCGATGAAACAGTCATTAACCATCGCCCTGCTGATGATATCGCCCCGCAGATGACAGCCTTGAAAACGGAACTGGCTAATCATGGTTACCCGAATGCTTCAGTTGAGGATGTATTATCTTATGCGCTCTTCCCGGAAGTAGCGTTAGAGTATTTCAAAACTAACAGATAATAGTAAAACATACTTGTTACAAAACAACAGCGCTATCTCAGCTGAATCGAGACAGCGCTGTTGTTTTGTCGTCACGTCGCTTAATTTGCAAAAACTATCTTGACGGTGCAGGATACGGAAATACATAGCTGGATAAAATAATTTCAGCATGTATTAAGGAGGTGTAAGCCTGTGATTACTAACGAACATCTTAGGCAAACATCGGAATACTTAGATAAGATAGTTGTGGAGAAGTGGTTGTCCGAGCAGTTTCTTTCTCCGATATGGATTGGTTTATTTCTTTTTGTTATGTTTACATATATTTTGTTTTTCTATTTAGCTGATAAAAAACGGCTTGTCGAGTTATTGCTTTTTGGCTCTTTAGTGGCAGTAGCATTTTCCGTATATGATTCCATTGGTGAACTTATCGGACTTTGGTCGACGTTCTTTAGGATGGCTCCTTTACAACAGAACTTTTTTGTGAGCGATTTGACCATAATACCTCTGTATGCTATGCTGGTTTACCAGTATGCAAATTCCTGGAAGAGGTTCTTTATAGGAACTGTTGTTTGGGCTGGTCTGATTGCTTTTGTATTTTTCTATATGATCCTAAATGGATTGAATGTTTTTATCTATCTAACCCCTCTCGGGCCATATATTGACTTTGTATTCTTAATACTGATTGGCTTGATTGCGCGGGGAATCTTAGTCGTCCTTTTAAATATTGAGATAGAGCGGGGGAATCTTGCCCCAAAAGCGTCACTTGAAAGGCTCATAGCCGTACCGGCCCTGAAACCCTCAAATGACAATAACGAGGATAGCAACGGAAAGAGTTAATCGATACTTATGAAAAGGGGCTGTCGCAAAATGCTTTTTGAAAAAAAGCGTTTTGTGGCAGCCTTCTTTGCTTGAGCAGATAAAATATAGGCGAAAAAGAATAAAAA